>CAMYMU010000043.1:15096-60856 GCA_947259575.1 uncultured Ectothiorhodospiraceae bacterium
CCATCTAGTAAACCAATCGCTTCTGTTTCAAACACACTTTGAAGCCATGGCACATAAGTAATAGCGAACTGCCCTATAGTAACAGCAATGACTGAGATCCATATAATACGAGTTCCACATACTGCTTTCCAAGTTAACGATGTCCCATACATATTGCGGATAAAGAAAAGATGAAATATTTCCAGTACAACAAGCGTATTCAAGGCCATGGTACGCGCCAGATTTTCTGAGTACCCCTGTAAAATGGCATATTCATAAATACTAAATACACCGGCCAGAAACAGGCCTGCTACCAGAACAATATGCCACATAAGACCACCGCTTAGCAGTGCGTCTTTACGGGGTCTGGGTGGCCGTTGCATGGTGTTTTCTTCTGTCGGTTCAAACGCCAGCGCGATACCCAGTGTCACCGCCGTTATCATGTTGATCCACAAGATTTGGATTGGCGTGATTGGTAGGCTTAATCCAAGAATTAACGCGAGGATAATAGTCATAGCCTCACCGGCATTGGTTGGTAGTGTCCAACTGATCACTTTTTTTATGTTGTCGTATACTGTTCGACCCTCGCGCACAGCAGCAACAATTGAAGCAAAATTATCGTCAGCCAATACTATTTCAGATGCCTCTTTCGCTGCTTCGCTTCCGTTTTTCCCCATGGCAATCCCAACACCGGCACGCTTAAGCGCAGGGGCATCATTAACACCATCACCAGTCATTGCCACCGTCATTCCATTCGCCTGCAATGCCATGACGAGACGTAATTTATGTTCCGGGCTGGTGCGGGCAAAGATCCCGATATCACGTACAATAGATTCGAGATCGGTATCATCGAGTTTATCCAGTTCAGTACCGGTTAATACATTGTCACTATTTTGCAATCCAAGTTGTTTGCCAATAGCAACCGCAGTGACAGCGTGATCGCCGGTGATCATTTTCACATCAATACCCGCCTGATGACATCTGGCGATAGCTTCAATCGCTTCCTGGCGTGGCGGGTCGATAAAACCAGCCAGACCGAGGAATATCAGTGAATCTTGAATATCAATTTGTTCAAGCACGGTATGTTCAGGATTCACCGCTTTGGCGGCGAAGGCAAGGATACGCTGACCTTGAGCTGCAATTTGATTGGCTTGTTCATTCCAGTAAGCTGTATCTAGTGGTCTTGTTTCATTACTACCAATACGTTGTTCATGGCACATAGCAAGCAGGACTTCTGGGGCGCCCTTTATGAAAATGAATGCATGGTTTTCATGGTCATGGTTAAGTGTCGCCATGTATTTGTGCTTGGTATCGAATGGGATAACATCAGTACGTGTCCATTGGTTACGTGCCTCGGTAGCATCCAATCCGGTTTTGTTGGAAAAAGCCAACAAGGCGATCTCCATAGGATCGCCGTGCCCATTCCACACCTCTTCTTTTCTAATTAGTTCCGAATCATTGCATAGAGCAGCCACTTGCCCTAATTCATGTAGCTCCGAATATTCTTTCACAGAGACTACCTGGTCATTAATTTTTATATCCCCCAAGGGTTCGTAACCAGTCCCATGGATATTAAAATGTCCATGGCTTGTCACAATCGTGTCGACTATCATTTCATTTCGGGTGAGAGTGCCCGTCTTGTCAGAACAGATCACTGAAACTGAGCCCAATGTTTCAATAGCAGGTAGTCGTCGAACGATAGCATTACGTCGTGCCATAACCTGTACACCCACTGCCAATGTGATGGTCAATACTGCAGGCAATCCTTCAGGTATGGCAGCGACCGCGATCCCGACGACTGCCATAAACAATTCTGAAAAATCGTGGTGTAGTACAAAATAACCAAAAAGTAAGATCAGCGCCGAAATGGCAAGAATGAACAAAGTAAGCCATCTGGCAAAAATTGACATTTGCGCTACTAGTGGCGTATTCAGTGTTTGCACTTCTGTGAGCAAACCGCTTATACGTCCGATTTCTGTCTGTGAACCTGTAGCAACCACCACGCCAATACCCTGACCACTGGTGACGGTGGTGCCGCTATATCCCATACAAAATCGATCGCCAGTTGGTGCATCAGTGGCGACCGGTTTTGAATGTTTATCAACGGCCATCGACTCACCGGTCAGTATTGATTCCTGGATCTGCAAACCATGGGTTTTTAACAAACGCAAATCAGCCGGCAGCTTGTCACCTGACTCAAGTAACACAATGTCACCGGGCACCAGTTGTTCGCCCCTAACAGTCTGGCGCTCACCTTTGCGGATGACAGAGGCACGTAATGCAAGCATATGCCGGATTGCCTCCATTGCTTTTTCTGCCTTACCTTCCTGCAAAAAACCAATAACAGCATTGATGATGACCACCGTGATGATGACAAAAGTATCAACCACATGGCCAAGTAGTGCTGTAATAACAGCCGCGCCCAAAAGAACATAGATAAGAATATTATGAAAGTGATGAAGAAATCTTAATAGTACATTCGGACGAGATGGCTCTGGTAGTTTATTGGGACCAAAGGTAGCTAGTCTTTGGATTACGTCAGCCTCACTTAAACCCAAGTGCGTTGTCTCTAATTCAGATAACGTTTGATCAGATGTTTTGCTATGCCAGTGATTAATCTTTTTCATTGACTTATTATATAGCTAACTTTATTGTGTTTTAACGTATGAGTTATGAGCCTCTTGGCTCAACGATATATTTTTCATAGTTTTTAATATAATCATCAATATTATCAATAAAATTTATTTCATATTGATCTGTGAAATATTCGATTGCGTCCTCTCTATGTTCTTTAAAATCATCGAAATCTTTAGACATAGATGCTGCGATAAAAGCATTGAAACGAGCTGCTGCAAACATAAGAGAAGCACTAACCTTACTATTCGTCGTTGAGTCAGCCTGCTCATTGACGAGAGCAATGATTTCATCAGCTCTATCATAGAAGGAATTATCTTTCTTTTGGTTACTCACTTATTTTCCTTTTTAAACTCATAACTATATATAGGTTACCGTACTGCTACATAGCACGCCTGCTTTTTTTGTTGATTTAAAACAATAACATATAGGTCTTGCAGTTGTATTGCTCAGTTATAAATCATTCTTGTAAATCTCTGTTTTAGTTGCTCTTAGCCTGTACTATTCTATTCGGTGATAACCATGCCAGCGACTTTTTTAGCATTGTCACGCGCTGTGCTAACATCATCGGCATAGGCCAGTGCTACTCCCATGCGTCTGCGCTCAAAGGCTTCTGGTTTGCCGAATAGTCTAATGTCACTGTTTGGGACTTGCAGTGCCTTGTCGACATCATTAAAGGCAATGCCTTGTTTGTCCATGCCACCATAGATGACGGCACTGGCGCCGGGGGATTGTAAACTGGTTGAAACAGGCAGGCCTAATATCGCACGGGCATGCAACTCAAATTCATTTTGCATCTGACTGATCATGGTGACCATACCGGTATCGTGGGGGCGGGGGCTGACTTCGCTGAACCAGACATCGTCGCCTTTGATGAAAAGCTCAACCCCAAAGATCCCGCGACCGCCTAACGCCGCAGTGACTTTGCTTGCAATTTCCTGTGAGCGTTGTAGCGCTGTGTCGCTCATGGGCTGAGGTTGCCAGCTTTCAACATAATCACCCTGTTGTTGGACATGACCTATGGGTTGGCAGTAGCTGGTTTCAATCTCACCGTTGGCGTTTAAGGCACGCACGGTTAATAAGGTAATCTCATATTCAAATTCAATTTTTTGCTCGACGATGACGCGGTTTTTACTGATGCGACCGCCACTCATGGCATAGTCCCAGGCCTTGTCGATATCTGCTTCACTATTAATGGCTGACTGGCCCTTACCCGACGAAGACATGACGGGTTTGACGATGCATGGAATGCCGATATTGTTAACCGCCTGTTTAAACTGGTCGATATCATCGGCAAATTCATAGTTTGATGTCGCGATGCTTAGTTCTTCTGCGGTGAGGCGTCGAATCCCTTCCCGATTCATGGTCAGCTGTGTGGCGCGTGCGGTCGGAATAACTTCTGCGATGCCTTCGCTCTCGATCTTGACCAGTTCGTCGGTGGCAATGGCTTCGATCTCCGGAACAATGATATGTGGCTTTTCCTGTAAGACCAGTTCTCGCAGTGCAGCTGGGTCGGCCATATTAATCACGTGGGCGCGATGCGCGACTTGATGGCCTGGCGCATTCTCATAACGGTCAACCGCGATGACTTCAATGCCTAGCCGTTGTAATGAAATGATGACCTCTTTACCCAATTCACCGCTGCCTAGCAGCATCACCTTTGTTGCTGTTGCCGATAATGGGGTGCCTAGTTTCATTGCTCACTCCTGATCATTATTTTTTATTCGAACTACCCCGTATTATACCGGTCCAATGGTTAAATATCTGAAAAAAATAGTTATTAGCAAATCGTGAAGTGCGTATTTTGGTGAAAAATTATCATAGTGTATAGTGAGCATATGTCTATAATGAGCCGTCCCAATCTGGCGCTATACTTCGTCAGTATCCTGATACTAGCGCTCGTAGTGTTTTCCAGTGCTGATGCCGTTGCTTACGAGAAAAAATCGTACTATATCGATGACCCTGTTTTTGGTGGACAGAGTTATATTGTTGAAGCGGGGCGTAATAACAAGGAATTGGTTGTACTGGTGCATGGGCTTGGTGATGTTGCCTCAGATACCTGGACTGCGTTTATTCCGCAACTTGCAGAAAACTACCATGTCTTAACGTTTGATCTGCCAGGCTTTGGACGTTCATCAAAATCAAACAAGTTGTATTCGCCCGAAAATTACGTGGCGTTTATCAACTATGTGGTAAGACAGTCTGGTCATGAAGACTTCATGTTGGTCGGGCATTCCATGGGTGGCAATATTGCGCTTCGCTATGCTTCTATTTATCCCAATAAAGTAAAACGCTTAATGCTGATTGATGCTGCGGGTGTTTTACATCGACTCACTTATGGCACTTTCTTTACCCATTTTGGAATTCAACTGATTCCTGAGTTTTACCCTCAACAGAACAATGATGTTCGCTCGATTGCTGGTTTAGTCCTGGGTGAACTCGCACGCCAACATAACCTGCTTGAGGCGGGTGAGAAAATGATCCTGAATGATCCACTGCTGCGTCAGAAAGTTTTTGCAGGTAATCCATCGGTGATTGCTGCTTATGCGATGATCATGGAAGATTATTCCAGTCTCCTGTCTTCGATGAAAGTGCCAACTTTTATCCTGTGGGGTGAGAATGATATTGTTATTCCACTGCGTACCGGCAAGGTGTTAGCCACTAATCTACAGAATGCTGGTCTGGTCGTTTTGAGCAATACCGGTCATGTACCAATGGATGATAAACCGCTGATATTTTCAAATTTGTTGCGGCGTTTTGTGTCGAGTGATGAACAAACATTCCAGACCATGTTAAAACAAACGCGCTATCGTCTTGATCATAATGTCCAGAATACAAGTCAACGGATAGCGAGTTGTAAAAATAGCTCAGGCAAAATCTTCCGTGGTGACTATCGACTGATTACTATCGATAACTGCAGAAACGTAAATATAGAGAGTGCTCGTATTCAGACTCTGACTGTCCGTAATAGCCAGGTGGTATTGAGCAATTGTCTAATTAAAAGTCCGGGTAAGACGTTTTTAGTCGAAGGCTCAGATGTGCAGATTAATGGTTGTACCATCAGCGGTTCACCGGCAATCGAATTTAAAAGATCTGAATTAGATATCGCCGGCACACATATCTCATCTTCACTCACTTCCGGTGGTGTCGCACTCAGGAATGCAGAGAAGTCTGTTACTGCACCCGCTTCGGGTTCATTGGGGCCGATTCAAAATGGAACCACGTTGATTTTCTCGGTCTCTTCGATAACTTCAAAGTATCATGAGAAGAAGAAGTTACATGGGCCCGTGATTTTTAAACCAGGGCAGGCCTGGTAACGTGAATACTCCTGGGGAAAAAAAGGCCGCAAACGCGGCCTTTTTATATTTATATAGATACTTATTTATAATGCGTTGGTTAGGCGGTAAGTACGTGTCTGGTTGATACCTTTGTCCATGACTATTTTTTTGACTTCACCGACGCCTTGACAAATCCATGAAACTTGCTCGATATCGTTCATCATGACCGAAGTAATCTGGGTGTGCATCTTCAAGCAGTTGTCATAGTTTCCAAAAGGAACGCTAACAGATTCAATACCTAAAAGAGTATTTTTCTGGATGATTGCCAGTGTCAGATTGCTTGTGGCAATTGCAGCAAATCCAAATGAACTTCCAGGTTGCATCGTACTTGTTAGAATCTCACCTGCTTGATCAAACACATAGCTTTGTCCGAGTGTGATATTTGCATATGAGGTCTGTGACAAGGCATCAGCGGTCAGCACGTAATCGTATGAATAGACCGTACAATCACGAGTTCCACTCGTCAGTGTCTCGGTTATATTGATATCTGCACCGGTTGCAGTGTCAGTACGTGCGATCTGTTGTTGCGAAATGGTGCAGGATCCACCGTTGATGATCTGGAAATCTTTAGTCGCAACAGTCGGTATATAAAGATTGAAGTCAATAAAAGTCGGTGTTGGCGTACCACCACCGGAGCCTGCTGCTTCGAGGGTATCTAAGCGTGCGCTGTTGGCGCTAATGCCATTAGCATTGGTCTGTACTTGAGTGGATAAGTTATTGAGATCGGTCTCAACCGTTCCAATTTGTGTCCCCTGGCCGGTAACGGTACCTTGCAGCGTTTGCAGGTCAGTGGTTAAACCGACAATGCTATCGCTATTGGCCTGGATTTGGCTGGCCAGCGCGGCACGTGCTGTAGTGTTACCTTGAATCAGTGTGCTGTTGTTACCAATGGCAGTCGTATTTGACTGAACCTGTGTCGTTAATGCGCCCAGGCCATTCGTGTTGCTTTGTACACGTGTATCCAGTTCACCAATTGCAGTGGTATTCACCTGGGTCTGAGGGTCAGGCGTGTTTGTGCCAGTACCACCACCGCTGGGGAGGTTATCAATTTGCGTCTGTAACGATTGAATACCATTGGTATTGGTTTGAACGCGTGAGTCTAGATCGTCAATCTCTGACGCATTAGTTTCAATCGCAGCTTTAGCCTCAGTTATTTTTGAAAAAATGCTATAGCGCGACCAATTGGTTTTCTCGTCATCATCGGCAATAGCATGAGCAGAAAATAGGCTGATTGTTGTTATGAGTATGAGTTGTTTACGCATGGGATTATGCTCCTGTCTCGTCTTGCAACTCATTATATGAATCGAGATATTTTTCGTCGGGCAGGCCTCACACAAGAACTGTGAACGTGTTCAAACTTTTACACGGTTTTGTCTAAAGATCACGCAAGCCCTTGAAATACAGGTTGTTGGTGACAAAAGTTAACAATTAGTAAGGGTTAATATAGAAGGCGATCAAGTCGCAATAATCACCCGCACCGCATCGAGTTGGGCGACGGTTGAATCGAGTCTGTCCTGTAATTCGATATTCAATTTTTCAAAATGCTGGATTTCATCATCACGTACATTCGGGTTTATCTCTTTTAACGCTACCAGTCGTTCAATTTCATGGGTGAGTAAGCTGCTGGCATGCTGTTTCGCTTCACTCAATATTGCCGGGCTGGCTTCTTCAGCAAGTTTATCCGTGATGCTAACCATCTTTTTGAGTATATCACCGTGAGCTTTGATAACTTGCATGGCTGTTTCAAGGTTTAAGCGGCCCTGGTACTGATTGATCAGCGAATGTGTCAGAGCGTCTTGATATTGTTTGCCATTTTGATCAATGACGATGCGTATATTGTTGGAGGGTAAATAACGGTTGGTATTGACCGAGCTACTGGAAGAAGACTCTAACAAGTAAAAACATTCGATAAACAGGGTGCCGGCTGGAATGGCTTTGTGTTTTATGGTCACCATCGCGGTATTACCAAGCTCATTGCTAAGAATATTATCTATCGCTGTCGTCGCGATAGGATGTTCCCAGGTAATAAACTGCATGTCTTCATTAGAGAGCGCAGTTTCACGGTGGTAGGTAATGGTCATGCCATCTTCACTTAAGCCTGGCAGGCTGATACGTACATGATCGCCGGGGTGGATAACATAACTGTGCTGTCCATGTACTTCCGTTTCGATACCATAGTTATCAAATACACGATCGAGGAAGTGATTTAATTCTGATTCATGTGACTGCCGGAAAGCGGTATCAACGAGCTTATTCGCCTTGTCTTCCTTAAAGGAGCTGAGTTCCAGTAATCGATCGCGGCCTTGTTGCAGAGCAGAACTAAACTCTTTGTAGAGCGATTGAGTTGTTTCCAGCAATGACGGCAAATCTTCCAGCCCTTCATCGATCTGATGTAGTGCTTCGACAAGATTCGTTTCAAGTTTTGAAAACACATGTTGAGCGGCAGTACAGGTGAGCTCAAAGGCATTCATGCCTTCGTGATACCAGTGTTTCATGATCGCCTGGGCGCTATTATCCAGGTAGGGGACATGTATCTGTATCGTTTGTGTCTGACCAATCCTGTCTAAACGACCAATTCGCTGTTCCAGCAAATCAGGATTGAGAGGTAAGTCAAATAAAATGAGATGATGCGAAAATTGAAAGTTACGACCTTCACTACCAATTTCTGAGCAAATCAGAACCTGGGTGCCTTCTTCCTGGTCGGCAAAAAAAGCCGCCGCCCGATCTCGTTCTACGATGCTAAGTCCCTCATGGAACACGGCCGCATGTACGCCATGTTTTGTTTGTAAGACCTGAGCAATATCCATAGCAGATTGAGCGCTGGCAGTAATGACCAACACCTTTTCAGGTCTTAGCTCTTTTAACTTTTCGGTTAACCAGTTAATACGTGGATCAATCTCTATCCACTCAGGCTGGTTGTCCTGCCTGACGGTGTCATATAATAACTCAGGGCTCAGCAACAATTGCGCTTCACTAATGGCGGCTTCCTGAAACAACTTAAGGCATTCAGCATATTCATCGGGCAGGGGCAGGGCATAGGAGTTTAGCTTACGCTCTGGGAATCCTTTTACTGCTGCACGTGTATTTCTGAACAGCACGCGCCCGGTGCCATGTCGATCAAGCAGGTGCTGGATAAGCTCGTTTTTTGCATGCTCTCTGTCTTTTTCGCTATTGGCCCCATCTTTAATCGTATCCAGTAATACCTGGTTATCACCCTCGGCAATGGTGTCCTGTAGCACTTGATAATTCTTTTGTTCTAACTCTTCATCACTGAGTAAGTTCTCAATAGCCTCGGTTACCGGTGCGTAGTGTTTTTCCTCTTCAATGAATTGCTCAAAGTCAGGAAAGCGGTCCGGGTCAAGCAAACGCAGGCGCGCAAAGTGGCCATCTTTTCCTAATTGTTCAGGAGTGGCGGTGAGCAACAGAACCCCTTTGGTAGCTTGTGCGAGTTCTTCGATGCAGGTGTACTCGTGACTTGCGTGCTCTGGCGACCATTCAAGATGATGTGCCTCGTCAACCACCAGTAAATCCCACTCACCATTGGTGGCATGATCAAAATATTGTTCGTGCTGCGTTAACAAACCAAGTGAACATATCACCAGCTGTTCGGTCTGGAATGGGTTGATAGTGTCATCACCTTCCTGAATGGCAGCGCAGCGCTGTTCGTCAAAGAGGCTAAAATATAGATTGAAGCGACGAACCATCTCAACCAGCCATTGATGTACCAGTGTCTCTGGTACCACGATAAGCACGCGGCGTGCACGTTCGTTAAGGAGCTGATGATGCAATACCAAACCGGCTTCAATGGTTTTACCCAGACCAACCTCATCGGCAAGCAGCACGCGTGGTGCGTAGCGCTGAGCAACTTCATTGGCGATATACAATTGGTGTGGCAGAAAACTAGTGCGGCCGCCAATTAGACCGTGCAGTCTGGATTGGGACAGGCGATTTTGATATTGACGGGTTTGGTGGCGCAGTTCAAACCACTTGGGTTTGTCGATCTGGCCATTTAATAAGCGGTCGCCAGGGCGACTGAGTTGCATGAAATTATCGAGCTGTCCTTCTTCAAGCCGTTGTTCCTGTCCTTGCTCATCAGTACCAATATAGGTAAGCAGCCCCTCGGCCTCTTCTATACTATTTATATGTAGCATCCAGCCGTCATGACTACGGACCGAATCGCCGACGGAAAATTTCAAGCGGGTTAGGGGCGCCGTTTGCCTGGCATAGGTGCGAGTTTCGCCGGTTGCCAGGAACAGAATTTGTACACTGCGCTGATCCACCGTTAAAACAGTGCCCAGGCCCATTTGCAGTTCGGTATTGCTGATCCAGCGCTGGCCGGGAATAAAGTTGTGATCGCTCAAAATTGTGTCCACCTCAAAATCGGCCGCTATATTAGTGGATTTGGGCAAAAAAATCCTGATTGTTTTGTTTCTGGGCAAGTTTTCATAACAGCTTGATTTTGTTTGTTAAAATATGCCGTTTCTAATGGAGCCACATAGACTTAGGTATTAGGTCTGTAGTGGCTCGGTAGCGGCAATCAGAAGTCTCGGACAAGTAAATGCTCAAATATGAGCAGTTAGTGCCGTTAACTATATTTAATAGAAAAGGTTTTCCTTAGCTAGATTTTATGAAAAGTCACTTTTATACTCGAACATACTTAATTAAGGAGGGGAAAATATGACGGAAGGTCAAGATAGTAACAATGCTGTGAATCCGTATCAGGCGCCGCAATCGGAGATTGAAGGTAGCGAGAGCGTAAATGCAGAGCAGGTATTGGCTGAGCGTGGCACACGCCTTGGGGCAGCGATACTGGATAGTTTGTTTTTTATACTCGTAATGGTTCCAATATTTTTCATAATTGAAAGCAATGATGATACTGCCATAACAATAGCAGTCAGCATTACAGCGATTGCTGCAATTGTCTTAATTGGATTTAACCTCAAATTCCTTTATCAGAATGGGCAAACTATCGCAAAACGTATCCTGGGTATTAAGATTGTGCGTACCGATGGAGAACGCTGTGGTCTGGCACGCATTATATTCCTGAGAAATTTTGTGATCGGCCTATTGGGTAACATTCCACTTATTGGTCCGATCATTAGTATCGCAAATCCATTGTTCATCTTCCGCGGTGATCGACGTTGTCTGCACGACTTGATTGCAGATACAAAAGTTATTGTTGCCTGACAGGCATTAAACTAACGCATAAAAACCGGTATGGTACTCACCATGCCGGTTTTTTTTATGGGTTTTTTGGTTTGAGCGTCACCACTCATCGTCAGACATAAACTAAAGTGATATTAGTCTGCTAACTAGCTGAAGGGAGGTTAGTTGGTATTTTTAGCTCGATATTAACGCAGCATTTTTTCAAACACATCTGGCCGCCAGGCACGGAAGGCTAGAAACAGGCTGCAACTGAAGCGCTCCTCAATAGGTAGTGCGCGGTCCTGCTCATTCAGGCTATGAAAATCCTGTACCAGTTGCTTAATGCGGCGGTTGAATTGTTCACGCGAACTTGCCGATAGCATGCCTGAGGGAAACATAAAGCTTTCATCTTTTCTTTCAAACTTACTTTTTAAGAAATCATCTAGTAAATATTGGGTAAAAAACTTTTGAATAGGGCCACCCGAACGCCAGGCAAATTTGGATGAAATCTTTAATTTAATTCTATTTTTCGGCAGTAACTCGATCAGTTTAAGACGATCTAGCTTAGCCAAATAGCGGATGGTTTCTGCTTCGGTCAGCTGGTAGAGGCTAACAATGTCTTCGAATTGCCAGCCATTGATGACTACATGTGCCAACAATAATAGCTTTATATCAGTAACCAACTCTTGTTCCTGTTCGAGGGTTAGCTCACTGAGCTGTTGCTGGTTTAGCTCCATTTGTTTTACGACATCACTGATCTCGATTTCCAGTAATTGACAAATTTGATCCAGCCGCCGCAGCGACAAGTTTTGTTCGGCAAATAAGCGTTTAACGCTGGCCTCACTTAACTCAAGTGCCTGAGCAACATCGCGATAGGTTAAGCCCTGGCTCTTTAATATGGACTTAAGGGTTGTTACGATGGGATTTGTTTGTGCCATAGCGCCTCCAAAAGTACTAAATAATAATACCAGGGAGGGAGTATTTTGCAACAATAGCCAATCTAGTTGCAATAAAAGATACTACTGCCCACACTTGAAGTCATCAGATTACATGTGTGGCAAGGGTTACGAGCAAAAATGCCACTGAAGGCAGATATAAAAAAGGGGGGAGATCGATGACACTTTACAATATAAAACCACGTTTCCAGGCCTTGCTCAGGCCGCTCGTTAAACGCCTTGCTGACATGGGAGTTACCGCAAACCAGGTAACAATTGCGGCGGCAATCGGCTCGCTCGCAGTAGGTGGACTGCTGGCTAATTTTTACAGTAGTGCAGCTATTTTCCTGTTAGTACCGATCTGGATGTTTTTACGTATGGCCTTAAATGCAATCGATGGCATGCTGGCCCGTGAATTTAATCAACAAAGTAAGCTCGGCGCCTACCTAAATGAACTGAGTGATGTTGTCTCTGATGCAGCGTTATTTTTACCCTTTGCCCTGGTAGCCCCGTTTACAACTTATACGCTGGTATTAGTCGTCTTCCTGGCCATGCTAAGTGAGTTTGCGGGTGTACTTGGACTTACGGTTGGAGCATCGCGTCGCTATGACGGCCCAATGGGCAAGAGTGATCGTGCCTTTGTGTTTGGTGCACTGGGTTTGTGGATCGGCGTTGGTGGTGTAATGCCCGCCATAATGTTTTGGTTGATGCCGATTTTAGCTGTGTTAATTGGAATAACAATTGTAAACCGTGTAAGGCGTGCCCTTGCCGAAGCAAAGTAGAGGATGGAACCGATGAATCATATAAATACAGCAAGACTATGTGAAGAAAAGACATTTATTACGCATGATGGTGTTGAGCTCTTCTATCGCTATTGGCCTGCCACATCAGAAAAGCCGAAAGGGGCGATTGCGCTATTCCACCGAGGTCATGAACACTCAGGCAGGTTAATGCATATTGTTGATGAGCTGGAGATGAATGACTATGCATTTTTTGCCTGGGATGCACGGGGCCATGGACGTTCACCGGGGGAGAGAGGTTTTAGTCCTAGCCTGGCGACGTCAGTGCGTGATGTAAAAACATTTATCGATTATATTAAAACCGAGCACGATGTAGCTGAACAGGATATAGCAGTGATTGCACAGAGTGTGGGCGCGGTGCTCGTCGCTGCCTGGGCTCATGACTATGCCCCCAAGATACGTTGCATGGTGCTTGCCTCACCGGCGTTTAAAGTAAAACTGTATGTGCCTTTCGCGCGCACAGGAATAAAAATAATGCAGGCCGTGCGTGGTAACTTTTTTGTAAATAGTTATGTTAAGGCAAAGTATCTGACCCATGATCCAGAACGTATTGCATCCTTCGAGGCAGACCCTCTTATCACCCGACCTATCTCGTCGAATATTTTACTTTCGCTTTATCAAACAGCTGAGCGTATTGTCGAAGATGCTGCTGCGATAACTATTCCTACACAGTTGTTGGTATCTGGAGCCGACTGGGTTGTACATCATCAACCGCAGCATCATTTTTATGAACAGCTGGGCAGCACCATAAAGGAAAGGCATATTCTTGACGGCTTTTATCACGATACTCTCGGAGAGAAAGACCGTAAGCTAGCACTTGATAAAGTAAATAACTTTATTCAACAGCGATTTTCAGAACCTGTATC
Source organism: uncultured Ectothiorhodospiraceae bacterium (assembly GCA_947259575.1). Taxonomy (GTDB): domain Bacteria; phylum Pseudomonadota; class Gammaproteobacteria; order UBA6429; family Thiohalophilaceae; genus SZUA-24. The sequence goes on from CAMYMU010000043.1 coordinate 28,794, forward strand.
CAGGCCTGATTTAAAAAATGCAGATTTATCAGGTTTCACCCGGTTAGAGTCGGATCAACTGTCTAGCCCGTTGCCTGCTCTTTCACTACGTGGTCTGTACTGGAATATGACGCGCTTATCCCTAAAGCTAGGTGGCGCCTTGTCTGAAGGCGTCAAACTCGGTCATCAAACCGGCTTTGATTCAGGCAGCACGCTCGATTATGTCTACAAGAATAAGCCAGAAGGGATCACTCCCGTCGGTAAATTAATTGATACCTCATATTTAAATTCAATCGGCTGGCGTGGTATTCGTCAGCGTAAAGTAAATATCGAGGAAATGGTCGCCAAGGCTTCATCGCTATTGTCTGAGCAGGGTAAACCGGTGCATATAGTAGATGTGGCATCAGGCCATGGTCGTTACATTCTAGAAGCAATAAGCAAGGCAGAGTCAAAGCCAGATTCTATCTTGTTACGTGATTATAGTGATCTCAATGTTGAACAGGGCAGTGCCTTGATTTCGGAAAAAGGTCTTTCTGAAATTGCCAGTTTTGTTAAAGCCGATGCCTTTGATCCTGAAAATTATCAGCGAGATGCGGTTAGCACAACTCTTGGAGTGGTTTCAGGGCTTTATGAGTTATTTCCTGATAACGCGCTTATTCGTCGCTCGCTGGAAGGGTTTTCATCTGCTATTGAGTCAGGCGGGTATCTTATCTATACAGGACAGCCGTGGCATCCTCAGCTTGAGATGATTGCCCGCGCGTTAACCAGTCACCGACAGGGACAGGCCTGGGTCATGCGCCGACGCACTCAGGAAGAAATGGATCAACTGGTTGAAGCGGCAGGATTTGAAAAGATCGATCAACGTATCGATGAGTTTGGTATTTTTACAGTATCACTAGCCAAAAAGAAATAAGCCAGGATGGGTAAATCAACAATGCCTGATATGACTTTGACTGTAGCAGAGCAAGGGCTAGAAAAAGGGCTATGGAAACACGCGATATTATGGTTAATGTTTCTCGGACCATTTTTCTTCCTGAGTTATGGTTTTGCAAATTCGTTGGCGGCTTCCCAAACTGACATAGGTAGTATCGTCTATGACTGGGAGCAATCGATTCCGTTTATTCCCTGGACAATTGTTCCCTATTGGTCGATCGATCTGCTCTATGGACTATCATTATTTATCCGCACATCAAAGGTAGAACTCAATAACCATGCAAAGCGTTTATTGACAGCGCAGGTCGTTGCAGTAACCTGTTTCATCCTGTTTCCATTAGGCTTCAGTTTTGAACGCCCAGAAGCATCTGGGTTGTTTGGTGGCATGTTCACCGCACTGTATGAATTTGACCAACCCTATAATCAGGCTCCCTCACTACATATTGCGTTGCTCGTGATCCTATGGGCATTGTTTGCTAAGCATGTACCGGGTTGGCTGCGCTGGCCACTGCACATCTGGTGCACCTTGATCGCTATCTCTGTATTAACCACGTTCCAACATCATTTTATTGATATACCTACAGGTGCTGCCCTAGGTTTACTGTGTTTGTGGTTATGGCCAGATAGCGAACATAGAGTGTTCAAAATGAAATCTTTGCCTCATGTGCAGCGTCGCTTACGTCTTGCCATGTTCTATTTTTGTGGTTCCGCAGTGTTATTTGTAACAGGTCTCATTTGGGGTGGACTGGGTTTATGGCTGCTTTGGCCTGCGCTGTCACTATTATTAGTTTCTATTTTTTACACACTACTAGGCAGTGACGGGTTCCAGAAATCACCGGATGGAAAAATGAACCTAGCGATCAAGTGGTTGTTATACCCTTATTTACTTGGGGCAAGGATCAATTCGCGTTTATGGACAAAAAAAGATGAAAGCGCGGATCATATTCATGATGATGTCTGGCTGGGACGCTTTCCGAGCACACAGGTCATCAAAGATAATAATTTCAGAACGATTGTCGATCTAACTGCTGAGTTTTTTGCCCCGAGGATTGAAGATAAAACTGGTTTAAAATGGCACAGCCTACCTAGCCTTGATTTAATCACACCTTCAGAAACAACACTAGCCCATGCTGCAGCATTAATAGAAGAGTCAAGAGGAAAAGGGGCGCTACTCGTATCATGTGCCCTGGGCTATTCAAGAAGTGCCCTGGCTGTGATAGCCTGGTTGCTTATTACTGATCGTGCAAAAGACATCGACAGTGCTGTTGAGATGGTGAAAGCTAAGCGTCCAAAGATAGTTTTAAATGACGAAGATCGACAGGTCTTATTAAACCTGAAAAGCTAAATAAAAGTAAAACTAGAAAAAAATAAATTAAGTAAAATAATATAAGCTTAGACTCAAAAGTATGCTAATGGATAAGGAGGTTACTCAGAATCGCATCACCACATGTGCAAATCTGCTCGCGCAACATAGTTATGTACATTACTTTTCAATTTCGCTGACACTGGCCGCATGTGTGATTATGCTTATGATGGCGCTAATGGGATCGCTGACACTGATTTCATTTTTACTCATGCTGGGCATTATTGTTGCGGGTTTTATAGAGATGATTTTTGCCATTCGCGTTGGCTTTGATGAGAAATTGCTTAGGCAGGTTGGCACATCCAATGTGGCTGAAGAATTGATTTTGAAAAAATTAGATGATGGACTAATTTTTAACAAACTAGTACCCGCTGATAAGGCTGATCGAAACTTGCAACAAAGACTGACGGCGTGTGTTGGGCTGTTTAAACGTCAAACATCCGTATGTGCTGTCCAATTAGTCATGGTTATTAGCGCCGCTTTCGTACTGTGGATGAACTCTTAGACAGGTATACTTTATATGATCGCAAATGTTCCTGAATATTCATTTTATGCCATGGGCGGCGTGATTGGCGTATTGGTAGTATCGACGATAATCCAGTTTTTGTTACCTCTAAAAAACCCAGATAAGGATTATAGTGAGCTTAGACAACGTATCACCTCCTGGTGGTGGATTATTGGTTTGCTATTTGTCTTCCTCGCTGTCGGTGGGACTGCGGCTATTGTCTTTTTTGCATTTATTAGTTTTCTTGCACTAAAAGAATTTATCTCAATCGTTCCAACTCGGCAGGCAGACCGAAATGTAGTGTTTTGGGCATATCTATCCATTCCTTTCCAGTATTATTGGGTGGCAATCGGTTGGTACGGTATGTTTATAATTTTCATTCCGGTATATATGTTTTTACTTTTCCCTATGAGAATGGTTCTAAAAGGAGAGACAGAAGGTTTTATAAAAGCGGCGGGAATTCTGCACTGGTCTGTAATGCTGACAGTCTTTTCGGTGAGTCATGTCGCGTATTTATTGGTGTTACCAGTTAATAATGAACTGGCCGGTGGGGTTGGATTAGTTCTGTTTTTATTATTTATGACTCAGTTTAATGATGTCAGCCAGTATGTATGGGGGAAACTGTTTGGTAAACATAAAATAATTCCAAAAGTTAGCCCGAATAAAACCTGGGAAGGGTTCCTGGGCGGTTTGCTTACGATAACACTGGTTGCTGGGTTTGTTGCGCCTTACCTTACACCGCTTACCCAGTTTCAAGGGTTGATCGCCGGTATTTTGATAAGCATCAGTGGTTTTTTTGGAGATGTTGTGATTTCGTCTGTAAAGCGGGATCTTCATATCAAAGATAGTGGCAATCTGCTGCCAGGGCATGGTGGGATTCTGGATCGCATGGATAGTTTAATTTATACATCCCCTTTGTTCTTCCACTATATCTACTATCTACATTTTTAAACTATGAATCGAATCCTGAAAGTTGTTTTTGTCTTAGTGATAGTTAGACCGTTGGTGCTAGTTCTGCTTGGCTTGAATATTCGTGATCGTACTAAGCTGCCATTAAAAGGACCAGCGATCATTGCCGCTAATCATAATAGTCATCTTGATACCATGGTGCTATTTAGCCTGTATCCATTATCCAGGGTTCACAAGCTGCGCCCGGTAGCGGCAGCAGATTATTTTCTGTCCAATCGTTTTTTAGCCTGGTTCTCACTAAACGTGATTGGCATCATTCCGATCTCAAGAACGGGTACAACCAACAAAGAGGATATTTTTACTGATTGCCACCAAGCCCTGGATCAAGGAGATATTCTTATCCTATTCCCAGAAGGTACACGTGGTGAGCCAGAACAAACTAGTCGACTAAAGAAAGGCATCTATTATTTAGTAAAAGACCGGAGTGATGTTCAAATCATTCCTGTGGTGACCCATGGACTCGGTAGAGCCTTACCGAGAGGAGAGGCACTTTTTGTACCTTTTAACTGTGACGTGGCCATTGGAGATGCATTAACGCCGGTTAGCTCTTCAAATGAATTGATCAAGCTTCTTTCCACAAGCTATACATATTTACTCGAAAACTGCTTAACCTATAATAAGTTAGACTAGCAAACAGGTTTACTAATTAACAGGTGTTTCTATGAGTTTCACGACACGGCTTGTGATGAACATAATTAACAAAACCGCGATGCCAAAAACATACAGGCCGGAATGAACCTCGATACTTGCAATTGCACCTAGCTTGACGGTGACAAGTAGCACAGCAACCACCAGCACATCGAGCATAGCCCAGCGACCATACTCATGCATCAAGTGTAATACCTTGTTCATTTTTTCCGAGTCAGGATGGCGAAAATTGAGCAGCCAGAATAATAAACCAATTTTTACAACAGGTAGGACAATGCTAAATCCTGTCACAAGGATAAAAAGGAGATAATGTCCATTTTCGAGCAGTTCGTTAACACCCATGAGCACAGAAAATGAATTAGTAAAGAATACTAGTTTAGTAATCGTCATCATGGGCATAACCAGACCCGCTATCAAAAGTCCAGTAGCAAGAATGAGTAAGCCAGTTAACGTGTAAGTGTTATATTTTAATAAAGCCATTCAATCTAATTTTCAGCAATCTTATTCTAAGTAGCGTGATTGCCATTGTACATACAGGTTGTGGACATGTTCCGTATAGACTTGTTTATCTTCAAAGCCTGCCGGATAGATAGCATCATACAGGTAATAATTGGCCTGATCATTTTGGCTAGTCATAAAATGCCACATTTTGTGCAATAGTGTGTGTGGTGCACGCCATTCGAAGGTTTCCTGTGCTTCATAATGAAGAAATACAGGTAATATCGGTATTCCAGTAGTCAACGAAAGATCAAAAGCACCATATTCAAAACGAGAGTGGATGCGACGCCCCTTACAGCCTCCCTCCGGAAAGATAACCACGTTTTTGCCATTTTTTAGCGTTTGCAGCAGACTTTCATAGGCCGCATTGCGTGAGTCTTTGTTGTCACGCTTAACAAACATGGTTCCTGCTGCTTGATTAATCTTACCTACAATGAACCAATCGCGGACACCTGCTTTGGCAAGTGGGTAAGCGTTAAACAATGAAGGAATTCCAACATCCTCAAATGCAGAGGGATGGTTGGCGATAAGGATATATTGTTCCGGTAAAGGGCGTACATTTTTTTCATGTAGGTGTAAATCGACACCTAAAGCTCGCACAAACGAGGCACACCAGATGTGGAATAAATGGTGGTAGAAGTTTCGGATGAGTGCCTGTGGCAGCCAGGCGAGTAAATAAAGAAAAACAGTAAATGCTGCAAGCTCCAACCAGCTCCAGATCAACCACAACGTACGAAGAATAAAGCTCAGCATTCTAATTCCATATAGTAATTCCCATAGTCTTTAAATATAGACTAAATTTAATATACAATGATATTAGAAAATATAATTAATTCAGGAAATCCAGCATAAAGGTCGTAACATTTATAAAGCCATTTTAGCTGGTTTAAAGTGTTTTTGTATTAAGCTAGCAATATATGAATCGATATTCTGAATAGGCATTTATAGTGCTACTGGGCTATTTTCTTCTGTAACTCTTCTGAACGCCAAAGTTGGAAGCTAGGTTGTTTGCGATATGCTCGGCTGTTTATATATCGAAGTACATTGTTTAATCGATAGAAACCAACTACTGAATCCACGCGTATGATCTCGGCACCTGATTCATCATAAAAAATAAGTGTGGGGGCATAATCAAGTGCTAGCTCATCAGCCCATTTCTTCGCGGTCGTCTTTTTACCGTTAGGTTTGACTATGTATGTCGATGACCACATATCTAGCTGCACTGAATTCAATCGGTTGAGATGTTTGAGAATGTCCACGCGGTTTAGTGGGCCTGCATGTAAAATATCACAGGAATGACAGTTGCGTTCTTCAAAAAACACAGCCAGAGGACCCGCTTTTTTCAACTCAAATAGATTGTATGGTGCTGGTTTGAAGATGACACTTTCATTTAGCGTGTCTTGGCCAAAACTATCTGCTCCTTCGGCACGTGAAAGATAGTCCCGAAACGATTCCTTACGGTGATGTTTATCAGACACAAACTCAAGTGCTGCGCGAAATTGATAAGGTTTGCGGTATCCAGTTAGTTTTAGGGCGGGTTTGCCTGAGTCATCAAAAAAGAGTGTTGTGGGTGTAAAGTTAGCTTTATATCGAGCAGCAAACATTTTTTCACTATATTGCTTACCATCTATGTCTGTCACCTGGCTATTACCGCGCGTATTTATGGCAATGACATCAAAGTTGGCGCGTGTATAGGAGACAATATCGCGTCGTTCCCAGTTGTTTTTTAAATGTGCTTTGCAATAAGGGCAGTATGACTGTCCGAAGTAAATGATAAGGCCACGACGTCCACTGTTTGCTTCATTAATATCTTCCTGGATATCCAGAAAACTGACCTTGAACCAATCCGGTAGACTAAGGGCTTCTGTCAGACGTTCGTCATTTACTGCAGGATCTAGCGCGGGCTCACTGCTCGCATATGCAGCCATGCTTAACCAGGTCAGTAGCAAGATAGAATTTAAGAGTTTATGCGGCTTCATGGGACTTTCACGTCAATAATTTGAGCATACTAAGTGTTTGAATCTATTGTGGCTTGATCTGCGTCAGTGTTGAAGCGAAATAATACTAAGAAATTGATTCTACCTATATAGATAAATATCTGCTAAAAACCGCCAAAAAACAATGGTTACATGTGGGTTGCCTTATACGTCCAATAATTTACGCAATAAAGATGAAAAAACTGGGAAAGCTCAAGTAGATGCATAGTCAGAATCCCTAGTTGGCAATGCTGAAAATGATGATGACGCTGCGCTTTTTTAATCCCATTATGGGTCATACACTTTGTTGCTCGGTTAGCATGTGATTATCAACGTCTATTCTCTTAGTTTGCCAAATTGACATAAATACCCCCTCGAATAAGCAGGCACAAAAGACTAACCCTTATAAAAGTATCAATAAATGATACTAAAAGTCTGAATACCGCGACTATACATGTCTTGGTTGTATATATCTCACCTATTTACCACACTCTTAACAGGAAGACCTTATTAAGCTGATAAGGCAGATTTTAGAACTGTTTTAGAAATATAAGGGGGAAGCGGTATGGAAGAAAACAAACTTATAGAGTTCAAGATAGCTACTGAGGACTGGGAATACGAGCAAATACATAAGCTAAATTATCAGACCTTTGTCCGGGAAATCCCACAACATGAAGAAAACATTACCGAAAAACTAGTAGATAAGTTTCACGATTATAATACCTATGTAATTTGTTTAAGGCGATCTAAAGTGGTGGGGATGCTGGCTATTTGTGACCAACGACCATTTTCTTTGGAAAGTAAAGTTCAGAAACTATTTGAACATTTACCTCAACATCAATCTGCATGTGAAATACGATTGCTTTCGGTTCACAAAGAGTTCAGAAACTCTCTAGTTTTCTCTGGGCTTATAAAGCTATCTATGCAGATTTGTTTAGAAAGAGATTATGATCTATCCATTATCTCAGCAACGACTCGACAACTAAGGTTATATAAACACCTGGGATTTATAGCTTTTGGGAAAGTAGTAGGGAAAGAAGGTGCGCTGTATCAGCCAATGTACATAGATATTTATAAGGCAAGAAAACTAATCGAAAGATCGATGATATTTAAAGATCATAAAGATCTAAAAAATACTAGCCGGTCTTCAATAAAAAATTATATGCCTGGACCAGTCGATGTATCAGATAAAGTGTCATTCGAGTATTCTAAAAAACCAACTTCACATCGATCCCAACATTTTATTCAAGAAGTAAATAGCCTTAAACAACTTCTTTGTAAAAAAGTTAAGGCCCAGAATGTTCAATTATTATCAGGTTCTGGAACCCTGGCTAATGATGTTGTAGCAACCTACATTGGCGCTATTGGTGGGAGAGGACTACTACTTGTCAATGGTGAATTTAGTCAACGCTTGGCACTACATGCTTCATCGATGGGCCTGGATTTCGATATTTTAGAGGAAAAAGACGGCTGTGCTCCGGATTTAGCACGGCTGGAGAAATACCTAGAAGTAAACCCTGAAACAAAATGGTTATGGTCAGTTGCTTGCGAGACATCTACAGGAGTTATTAGTGATCTAGAAATGCTATCGAAAATATCTAAGTATCACGGAATACGGCTTTGTATTGATGGAATTAGTGCAATCGGTAGTTTGCCGATGGATTTGTCAGGAGTTTATATGGCAACAGCAGTGAGTGGCAAAGGTATTGGTTCATTGCCTGGTATAGCAATGGTTTTTTATCAAAATGATTTGCTTCGGCCTAAAGACAAAATACCTCGTTATTTTGATTTGTTACTTTATGAAAATATGCAGGGTGTTCCTTTTACAATATCGACTAATGCGGTATATGCACTGAAAGAGTCACTAACCGCTAATAAATATGAATATAAATATGCGGAATATGCTACATGGAGAAGTGAATTAGTTACTGAACTAGAAGGTATAGGCCTAAAAGTTATTGCGCAGGACAATTATGCAAATCATGTATTAACCATACAGATTCCACCACAGTATAACTCTGAAGTAATTGGAAATTGCTTGCACGAAAAAGGTTATGCATTGTCATATAAAAGTCAGTATTTAATAAAGCAGAATAGAATACAACTTTGCTTTATGGGTGAGTGCGAAAAACCAGATAGACGTTTTATTCAGGTCTTTAGAAATATATTGAATGATGACTCTATGCGACAAATAAGCCTGTAACCAGAACTCAAGGATGAGCTAAAGGAGGTTTAAATCACTATTTACTGACTTTGAACTACGAATTTTAATGTAATGGAAAAATGATCACTCATCGTGCGTAGTCTAAAAATAATGTGAGTTTGTAGTGCATAAATTTTTAAAAATGTAATTATTTAGTGCATGTCAAAAATGGTCTCATGCCTGATAATGTGTAACCCTCTGAAAAGACTAGTACTATTTCTATTGGCACCATATTTGCTCTAGACCCTGTTAGACCCTTAAAGAATTCAAGTAAATTGATATGAGCGCGTTACCAGGTGTTCTGATAATTAGTGAAACGTCAGACACTACAGATGCATTACAAGTCACTCTAAAAGAGTCGGGCTACCAGATTAAGTCGCATATTACTGTGGCTGAAGATGTGGTTGAGGAAGTTGACCGCTGTCAGCCAGATATTGTGGTAGTGAAGACTGAGGAAACGAGTCGCTATCTCATGAATCAGTTGTATAACCTGAATCAGGAGAGCCCTAAGCCTATTGTGATCTTTACTGACAAAAGTGAGAGTGGACTGATTGAAGGTGCGATTACGGCTGGAGTGAGCGCATATGTTGTTGATGGATTGTCGGCAGAGAGAGTGAAACCCGTTCTAGAAGTTGCAAAATTTCGTTTTGAAAAAGAACAGTCACTACGTAGTGAACTTACCAAAGCAAAGTCACAACTTGAAGAAAGGAAAACTATCGAACGTGCTAAAGGGATTATTATGAAAAGCCGTGGTCTCGGTGAAGATGAGGCTTATAAGGCTTTACGTAAATTAGCGATGAATAAAAATCAGAAGCTTATTGAAGTTGCCGAAGATGTGGTTTCAGTTTCTGAGTTATTAATGTAAGCAGCCTTAGTTGGCTTAATTTAAATCGAGACCAACGTGGGTCTCAAAATAGACAAAGATGTCATCCATGCTGTTATCCGGCAGGGTTGGTGTCTTTTTTTTGGAGCAAAAGAATGAACATAGCCGTTCATTTAGTAGAAGATGAAGTTGAAGATATGTCGCTAGAACATCCCATCGTTATTGTTGGGACTGGACCTGTTGGCATAAAAACACTAACAACGCTGTTAGCGGAGTCACCAGACAAAAATATAATTGTGTATGGCGATGAGCCGTGGGAGCCCTATAACCGTGTGAAGTTATCATCATTTTTGGCTGGTGAAATTGATTGGGCTGATCTCACAGATTCTCAAAAAATTCCAGAGATAAAAAATCTGGTTCAACATCAGAATTGTAAAATCACAAAGATAGATAAGGATAAAAAAGTTGTTATAGACGAACTAGGTCGAGAGCAGAAGTATGAGAAGTTAATCCTGGCGCTAGGTTCGCGACCACATATCCCTGGTATTGAAGGTGTTGAGCTTGATGGAGTTTATACCTTCCGCGATATGACAGACACAAACCGTCTTTTGGCTCGTCAAACTAAAAGTAGGACGACTGTTATCGTTGGCGGTGGTGTATTGGGTCTAGAAGCCGGGAAGGCCATGCTCAAAAACAACACAAACGTCGTTGTGGTCGATCATGCGATGAGGCTGATGTCAAACCAGCTCGATGAAGATGCCAGTGAGTTAGTAAAAGAGCATATATATTCACTCGGTATTCGCTTAAGTCTAGGTTCTGGCATAAAAAAAGTATTAGGAGAAAATAAAGTTACAGGAATTGAGCTGCTCAATGGTAAAAAAATAGATTGCGATACAGTCATTTTCTCTACCGGAATAAAACCTAATATCGAACTGGCAAGAGATGCAAAAATATCAATCGGTAAAGGTGTGCGTGTCTCTGACACAATGCTGACTAGTGACCCAGATATTTATGCCGTTGGCGAGTGTGCTGAACATAGAAATATTGTTTATGGCCTGGTCGCTCCTGGCTTTGAGCAGGCAAAAGTAGCAGTTGCGGATATTTTCGGGAAAAAAACGAATTACACCGGTTCAATTATGGCCACACAACTTAAAGTTGTGGGTATGCCTGTTTTTAGCATGGGCCGAACAGGAGAGGGCGAGAGTAAAAGTATTTTTGTTCAATACATCTACAGTAAGCCAGAAAAGGGTCTGTATCGTAAAATTATTATTTTTCGAAATCGTGTTGTTGGTGCAATTTCAGTAGGAAATTGGGACACACTACACCGTGTACAAGAGAGTATTACTAAGAATAGATATATATGGCCATGGCAGCTAAAACGATTTAGCAAGATGGGTGACCTATGGTCGCTAGAGCAGAGTAAAAAGGTTAGTCAGTGGCCAGCTAGTGCTATCGTCTGCAATTGTATGAATGTTTCACGAGGGCAGTGTAGCAAAGCAATTAGTACGGGTTGCTCCAGTGTAGAAGAAATTATGCAGTCTACGTCTGCCTCAACTGTTTGTGGGGGTTGCCGCCCACTGATTTCCGAATTGCTTGGTGGTGTGGTTAAGGCTGAAAAAATTAAGGCAGTAAAATCTTTTATGTTTTACTCATTGCTGACCAGTATAGCGATGTTAGCTGCACTGTTTTTACCAGGCCTTATGTATAACCCCTCAGCAGAAGTCAATTTCCAATGGGATCAATTGTGGCGCAATGGATTAATTAAACAAGTGACAGGTTATAGCATTCTGGGAATGACTCTATTCGGACTACTTATCTCTCTAGCTAAGCGCTGGAAGAAATTTTCTTTTTTTCAGTTCTCTGTATGGCGTTACCTACATGTGCTCATCGGAGTATTTATCGTAATAGCGTTGTTTTCTCATACGGGTTTTCGTTTAGGAAATAATTTGAATGGAATGCTAATGGTTTTGTTTTCAGGATTAATTCTTGTGGGAGGGATATATGGATTATTCATGTCACTCCAACACAAACTGGATGGAGTCTTTGTAAATAGAGTTCGCGGCTACCTAAACTGGACACACCTGTTACTTTTCTGGCCTGTACCGGTTTTGCTCTCGTTTCATGTTTTAAAGACCTACTACTTCTAAGTGAAGATTAATGAGCGCACGCAAACATATTTACTGGATTTACTGGCTACTTATTACTGTAGGGATAGCTGTGTATTTAACTATGCAATTACTTGGTGAAGATAAAACGGTATATCTGCCTGGCAAAACAAGCCACGGTCATTATCAGATCGAAATGGCTTGTGCTGCTTGTCATAGCGATCCACTTGGCGGCGGAGAAGTATTGCAGGAAGCGTGTATGAATTGTCATGGTAGTGAGCTGGAAGTCGCTGATGACTCACATCCAAAGTCAAAATTCACAAATCCTCGTAACGCAGATCGAGTAGCGAAGTTGGATGCACGAAAATGCGTAACCTGCCACACCGAACATAAAGAAGAAATCACGCTTGCGATGGGCGTTACACAACCCGACGATGTTTGCTTTAAATGTCATCAGGATGTTGCAGAAAATCGCCCGAGTCATGAAGGCCTGGAGTTTCCAACCTGTGCAACCGCGGGCTGTCACAATTTTCACGATAACCGGGCCCTCTATGAAGATTTTTTGTCTAAACATCTGGGCGAGCCTGATGTACATGCAATGGCAGAAGTCGTTCCTTTGTCGTCAGTTGAGGTCTATCAGACAATTTCAAGCTACCCAATTGAGCAGTTTCCAATCAAGCCTCTTAAGTCAAACGAGGCGGATCAACCTATTTCTGTTCGCAAAGACCCTAAAATCGTACAGGACTGGATGGACACAGCACATAGCCAATCAGGTGTTAACTGCAGCGCATGTCATGAACAAAAAACGGAAGGTTTAGATGAACCAGTATGGGTTGATAAACCAAGCCACAAGGTTTGTTCAACATGTCATACCGATCAGACTAAAGGGTTTTTATCAGGAAAACATGGAATGCGTCTAGAACAGAATTTAACTCCTATGACACCGGGTAAGGCACGCCTGGACATGAAACGCACGGCACATGGTGATGAACTGTCGTGTGTGTCTTGCCATAGCTCTCACCGGTTTAATACTAAAGACGCGGCAGTAGAAGCCTGTTTGAGTTGCCATGATGACCAACATAGCAACTCATATAAAGACTCAAAGCATTTTAATCTATGGCACAAAGAAATAAGAGGGCAGGCGGCTGAAAATACCGGCGTATCTTGCGCTACCTGCCATATGCCTCGTAAAGAAGTTAAACACGACGGTATGAAAATAATTATTGCTGAGCACAATCAAAATGACAATTTGCGACCAAATGAAAAAATGCTCCGCAGCGTATGTATGCAATGTCATGGTCTGGGCTTCTCAATAGATGCTCTTGCAGATCGTGAGCTTGTCGAAAAGAATTTTTCTGAAAAACCTGACGTCCACATTGAAAGCCTGGACATGGTAAAGAAGCGTCTGGGTTTGAAGAAAGATGTAGATGGTATGTAAATTTATTAACACTTGGAGAGTAATCATGAAATCAAAGATATTAGTTTTATTCAGTAGTATTATTGGCTCGGCGTTTTTGTTGTCTGCATGTGGCGAACAAAAGACAACGGGCATTGACCCTCAGATGATGACTGACTCACTGTTTAGCGTGATGGAAGCAGACAGGACGGTTTATACCAAGCTTATTATTGGTCGTCTTGCTAAAGATGAGAAAGTCATTAAAGCTTCTGAGCACTGGAAAGATGAGAAGGCACTGGTTTTGCCAGCACAGATGTTTCGTTATGGCGCAGAACGTGTAGCAGAAAAAGGTGCACCCTTCAGTTATTCCCTGCTTTCGCTATGGCCAGTGAACAAGCAAAACAAACCTAAGACAGAAGTTGAAATTAAAGGTTTGAACTACATTGCTGAGAATCCTGGTAAAAACTTCTATTCAGAAGAAGAGCTAGGTGGAGTTAAGTATTTCACAGCTGTTTACCCCGACGTCGGTGTCGCACCAGCCTGTGTTTCCTGTCACAACAAGCACAAAGATAGCCCACGTACTGACTTCAAACTTGGTGAAGTAATGGGTGGTGTTGTGATTCGCATCCCGATTTAAACAAAAGACTATAGGAGAATTATGATGACCCCTGAACAAATCAAATTAGTACAAAGTAGCTGGGAGCAAGTAAAGCCCATATCTGAAAAGGCTGCGGAGTTGTTTTATGGAAAACTATTTGAGTTAAATCCTGGTTATAAGGCTCTATTCCCTGAGGATATGACTGAGCAAGGACGAAAATTAATGGCCATGATCAATACCGCAGTTAATAGTTTAAACAATCTCGAAGCGGTTGTACCTGCTGTTGAAGAAATGGGTAAGCGCCATGTTGGTTATGGTGTTAAAGATGAAGACTATGATGTTGTTGGTGAGGCGCTGTTATGGACTTTAGGTGCAGGCCTTGGTGATGCCTTTACCGAGGACGTTAAATCTGCATGGACGGAGACTTATGTCGTACTTTCAACAACAATGAAAAATGCCGCGGCTACTGTAGCAGCATAACCCACGTTCCTTGTGGAGATAACCCTGTGCCTCGGCACAGGGTTTTTTATGTGCGTTTTACATTTTTGCACCATCTCAAGGCAATCCCAAAATCCATCTGCCCCATTTTTAAACCTAATTCATCTGAAATACGAAAAATAGCACCAGAATAGAGCGTTTTTTGATGGTGGTATGGCTTTTATAGTAAGATTTTCGCGGAAAAACTATTAGAAAACAGGTATTTAAGTATTCTCTAATATTTCTGGCACAGTGCTTGCTCTATAGAACTATAAGTATCCCTGATCTAATGGCGGGTCAGGCAATAAATTAGGCAAAGGCGCCCATGAACCCACGTCAATTCGACTTGCATTCATAGACGCTTTTTTTACGGCCCAGATATTTTAAATAGGAATTTTAGAGAGGTTGAGATAATAGGTATGAAATTTATTTTTGGAAGAAGACATTTTTTAAAGAAAAGTATGATGACACTTGCGATGGCAGCAAGTGTTGTTACCGCCAGCATTAGTAGTAGTGCATATGCCGTTGGTGAACCTGAAAAAGAGGAATTGAAGTTTGGCTTTATCAAGTTAACTGACATGGCACCGTTAGCCATCGCCTATGAAAAGGGATACTTTGAAGATGAGGGCCTGTACGTTACTTTGGAAGCGCAAGCTAACTGGAAAGTATTACTGGATCGTGTCATTGATGGCCAATTAGATGGGGCGCACATGTTAGCGGGTCAACCATTAGGGGCAACAATTGGCTTTGGTACAAAGGCCGATGTGATAACCGCGTTTAGTATGGACCTGAACGGAAATGCTATTACTGTTTCCAACGATATCTGGAAGGAGATGAAAAAACACGTTCCGCACAAAGACGGTAAACCTGTTCATCCAATTAAAGCCGATTATCTAAAGCCCGTCGTCGATCAATTTAAGAAAGAAGGTAAACCTTTCAAAATGGGCATGGTATTTCCCGTGTCGACACATAACTATGAATTGCGCTACTGGTTGGCAGCAGGTGGTATTCATCCTGGATTTTATGCTCCTCACAAAGGCGACACGAGCGGTAACTTAAAGGCGGATGCCTTATTATCGGTTACGCCCCCACCACAAATGCCCTCCACAATGGAAGCAGGTACCATCTATGGTTATTGCGTAGGTGAGCCCTGGAATCAACAGGCAGTATTCAAAGGGATTGGTGTCCCCGTCATTACTGATTACGAAATCTGGAAAGACAACCCAGAAAAAGTATTTGGTGTAAGCAAAGCCTGGGCAGAGAAATATCCAAACACACATATTCGTGTCGTCAAAGCACTGATTCGAGCTGCACTTTGGTTAGACGAAGACAACAACAAGAATCGTCCTGAAGCAGTGAAGATTCTTGCCAAGAGTCAGTACGTTGGTGCCGATTACGATGTAATTGCCAATAGCATGACGGGTACCTTTGAATATGAAAAAGGTGACAAACGTGATGTACCAGATTTCAACGTCTTCTTTCGTTATAACGCAACCTATCCTTACTACAGTGATGCAATCTGGTACCTGACACAAATGCGTCGTTGGGGACAAATCTCTGAGAAGAAGAGTGATAGCTGGTACAAGGATATTGCTAAGAAAGTTTATCGTCCGGATATCTATGCAAAAGCAGCGAAGGAACTCATCAAGGAAGGCAAGTTAAAGGCTTCAGACTTCCCTGAGTTTGCAACCGAAACAGGGTTTCGAAAGCCACAGACTCACTTTATTGATGGCATTACCTACGATGGTAGCAAACCAAATGAGTATCTAACCAAGTTCAAAATTGGCCTAAAAGGTAAGGACAAGATTTAACGGTGCTACCTCCTGGTACGGGATTGTACCGGGAGGTCCTTATGAGGACACACACATGAATACGCAAGTTATCAAATTATTTGAAAGTATGAATATACCAGGTCATACAAGTAAATTTCTTGAATGGGCGAAAGACCCATCTAAAGTTTTTAAAACCCTGGGCATTCCGCTACTGTCTATAGCTATCTTTCTCGCTGTTTGGGGTGGTGTTGCCTCTCAAATTAAAACATCGCTTGGACAAGTACCCGGACCAACACAGGTTTGGCAACAATCTGTAACGCTCTATGATGAACATGTTGAGGAAAGGGAAAAGGAAGAGAAGTTTTACCAGCGCCAGGAAAAACGTAATGCTAAGAAACTCGAACAAAATCCTGATGCAAAAGTAAAAATTCGTCCTTACACAGGTAAGCCAACATTTTTTGACCAAATATTTACCAGTATCATTACTGTGTTGACTGGTTTTTTTATCGCTAGCCTAATTGCAATCCCCATCGGTATAGTTTGTGGGCTGAGTACGACGTTATATACAGCACTAAATCCACTGATACAGACGTTTAAACCGGTATCACCTTTAGCATGGTTACCCATTGTCACTATCATTGTCAGTGCAGTGTATATATCAGATGATCCTCTATTCGAGAAATCATTCTTGACCTCGGCCATTACAGTTACCTTATGTTGCATGTGGCCGACGATAATTAACACGACGGTTGGTGTTTCAACTATAGATAAAGATTTAGTCAATGTCAGTCGGGTATTACGCCTTGGTTGGTTCACCAATATCTTCAAGATTGTGTTGCCGTCATCGATACCAATGATGTTTGCAGGCTTGCGTGTTTCTTTAGGTATTGGCTGGATGGTACTGATTGCAGCGGAAATGTTAGCGCAGAATCCAGGTTTAGGAAAATTTGTTTGGGATGAGTTCCAAAATGGTAGCTCTAACTCACTGGCGCGTATCATGGTTGCCGTTATTGCGATTGGCCTGATTG
Organism: uncultured Ectothiorhodospiraceae bacterium; assembly: GCA_947259575.1. Taxonomy (GTDB): domain Bacteria; phylum Pseudomonadota; class Gammaproteobacteria; order UBA6429; family Thiohalophilaceae; genus SZUA-24. The sequence goes on from CAMYMU010000043.1 coordinate 46,067, forward strand.
GCTTTGCACTTGATCGGTTAATGTTACTTTTTCAGAAATATGTCAGCTGGGACAAGTCAGCCGTCATTCGTTAAGTGGAGAAGAGGAGAATTAAGATGAAGCATTTAGAAATTTCTCAGGTATCAATGGAATTCGAAACGCCTACAGGACCTTTTTCAGCACTGAAAGACGTTGATTTGACGATTAGTGAAGGTGAGTTTGTATCTCTAATCGGTCACTCAGGGTGCGGTAAGTCGACAGTATTGAATATTGTAGCAGGTCTATATCAGGCAACGGGCGGTGGTGTCATTCTTGATGGTAAAGAAGTCAATGAGCCCGGTCCAGATAGAGCCGTAGTATTTCAAAATCACTCTTTGTTGCCCTGGCTAACTGCTTATGAAAATGTTGAGTTAGCGGTAAAACAGGTTTTTAGTGGCAAGAAGTCAAAGTCTGAGATAAAAGACTGGATCAAACATAATCTTGAGTTGGTGCACATGACCCACGCGATGGATAAGCGACCTAGCGAGATCTCGGGTGGTATGAAACAACGAGTTGGTATCGCCAGGGCGTTGGCAATGGAACCAAAAGTACTTTTAATGGATGAGCCATTCGGTGCACTGGATGCCTTGACGCGTGCACATATGCAGGATTCATTAATTGAAATTCAGGCACGCCTGAATAATACAGTAATTATGATTACGCATGATGTTGATGAAGCCGTATTGCTATCCGATCGAATTGTAATGATGACTAATGGCCCGTCAGCAACTGTTGGCGAAGTTCTTTCTATAGATCTTCCACGCCCTCGTGATCGCGTAAAACTTGCCGGGGATAAGCGCTATAACGAATATCGTGCAGAAGTACTTAAATTCTTGTATGAGCGTCAGCGTAAGATTGAACCTGTCAATACAAGTGTCAAGAAGGTCAAAAAAGAAGACAAAGCAGCGTAGTTCTAGTAACAGAGTTGATATGTGTGAACGCCAAGGATGGCCCTTTTTTAATCATTTGAGCGAAGAATGTTAAAAGCGGAAAATAAACAAGAAATAATCAGTGATACATGCGATGTGAATGCGACAAAGTCTGTTGCCCGTTATCTTTATCATTTACGGACCATCACAATTATACGCCATATCATACCCGTGATAATTGCAAGCCAGCAACACCGTGGATCTCAGCTAGCTTTTCTGGAAGGTGATAGCTTATATCAGAAAAAGCTTTCCGACCTTGAAGCGGAAATGGATCATCGGCTCTCGACGTTGAAACTACTAAATCGAGAGCTTTCCGAACCCGTACCAGTATGGGATATTGAGCAACTTTTGCAAGAATGGCAAACAGTAAAGGATTGGTCAGAAGGTCCACTTCTGGAGAATTTCAACTTACACAGCCATTTTATCGAACAACAAATGAAACTGATGTGGCTTTTAGTCGAAAAATCTAACAGTTTTTTCGTAGGGGACATCGATGACGGGTATTCAGGCAACAATCAAACAGGATCCCATCGCAATACTGATTCCTTACTTATTCGATTGATCTTGAATGAGACGCCCGAACTAATTGAACTCATTGCAAGAATACGAGGGTTATCAACGCATGCATTAGTAATAGGTACATGCGATGAAGACCATTATACCTGGATTGAATATTTACTCAGGGAACTTAATCAGAAAAAAGAATATTTCAGGGAATTATCAAAATCTTTACAAAAATATGTACTACGAGATTTTCCTGCACTGATTGAACTACAAATGCAAGATGTGCGTATCGTGCAACTTGTTCAGTTTATAGAAAAATTCGTTCTCAGAAAAAACAACATTGAGATGGAAAACCAGGATGTTTTTGTTATGGCTACGAAAATCATCAACTCTCAAACTGAGGTAATCTATAAGGGGCTGGATTACATTCAGAATAAGATGCATCGAGATTTTGATGGCTGGCATCAGCCTATTTAGTTGGTGGGAGAATTCTGTATTCAGGGGGCCAAATAGGGACAATTTAGTACTTTATTTGCACTATTAACCCAAATAAACACTATTATGCCTTGTATTACTGGTTTGCGGTCTTATACTACTTATATGTGTGATGTATCTAGTTAAAACCGGTTATTTCACACGCCGATACATTCTATCCTGGTTCTTGTCAGTAGTTCTCTTTAGTTTTCTCCTGTTAATTACCTCGTAAGATTTGTAACACATTATTATTATATTATTCAAAGAGGTAATTATTATGGCAACAGGAACCGTTAAATGGTTTAACGACTCTAAAGGCTTCGGCTTTATCACTCCAGAAGATGGTAGCGCTGACGTGTTTGCTCACTTTTCTGCTATCAAAAGTGAAGGTTTTCGTTCACTAGCTGAAGGTCAGCAAGTGACTTACGACGTAGAGTCTGGTCCTAAAGGCCCACAGGCAGCAAACATACAGGTCTAAATAACCTCGAGTTTACGCTTTACCGAAACCCCGCGATATTTCGCGGGGTTTTTGTTTGGCCTGGTATTTAAGTCTCGGAACATACATCACTTTCCCGCACCTTTTTAATGCAATTCAATCACACGATAAATACTTCAAATTGACCCGAAACATAGGGGTTTCGAAGTGAATCCGGATAAATTCCACAGGCCGGTACGGTGTAATTTACATATTTGTTGTGGCATACTATATATAAGTGAATAGTACTCCTCTAATGTAAATTTCTTTGTTGATAGTTTATGCCATGTGTTTAGTGGAGTTATCGGTACATTAGGTCTAGATGATTATAAAGGTAACAAGCCGGATTGCCCGTTGGGGCAGGCTTCTGTTCCTTTCTCTTAATGGGTGCAGCCGCTCGCACTTGTCTGTTCGAAATCCCCCTACAAAACTACTGGTTAGTATCGGCTTATTATTTTTTTCTATAACGCCACATTCATATGCTCTGCAATTAAGCAGTGATACTCCTGTTGCAACCGCCGGTTATTATCAGTTGTCCTGGCTTGGTAAAGTCGAGTCTTTCCAGTTGCAGGAATCGACAACATCCGATTTCAACTCATTCAAGATTATCTACGAAGGTAAGGACCTGGCCCGTGTCATAAGCGGCAAGTCAGATGGTGATTATTATTATCGTCTACTGAGCAACGAAGGAAATACTTCACAAGTGAGCAATACGGTAAAAGTGACCGTTAGTCATCATCCTTTAGAAAATGCAGCGATGTTTTTTGTTGCCGGCGCAATTGTGTTTCTTGCAATCTTATACCTGATTTTTAAAGGAAGACGACTCGAAAGTTGATACAAATCATGGAAAAACTCAGTGTTAACAGACAGCGCCTACAGTCAGATATCGAAGCCCTGGCTGAAATCGGCCGCTCTGAAGATTATGGTATCTATCGCATGGCCTTCAGTGAAGCTGACATGCAGGGACGTGCCTGGTTTAAAAACAAGGCGGAGGAAGTGGGCCTTGATTTCTACCAGGATGGGGCGGCCAATCTTCATGCGCGCTATCAATGGGACGACAAACGTCCATCGGTGATGATGGGATCGCATATAGATACGGTGCCGGCGGCAGGACACCTGGATGGTGCCTTGGGTGTGATTGTGGCACTGGAATGTTTGCGCTGCATTAAAGAATCAAATCTTAATATTGATTACCCCTTAGAAGCAGTCGCCTTTAGTGATGAAGAAGGTCGTTTTGGCGGTATGCTCGGCTCACAAGCAATCACAGGAATGTTATCGCCCGAGAAAATTATTAAAGCATCAGATCTTAATGGTGTCAGCCTTATTGACGCGATGAAAAATGTTGGCCTCGATGCCATGGATGCCTTACATGCCAGGCGTAACCCGGAATCTATTCATGCATATCTGGAGCTGCACATTGAGCAAGGCCCCATGTTGGATGACATGGAGATTAGTATTGGAAACGTTGATGCCATCGCCGGTTTGTTTAAATGGGATGTGACTTTAACCGGTACACCGAATCATGCCGGAACCACACCTATGGATATGCGTAAAGATGCTTTCATGGGGTTGAGTGAGTTTGCTTCCCAGTTGCAACGCATACTCGATGAAAATGGTAGCCCACGCAGTGTTGCAACCATTGGGCGTGTGGAAATCAGCCCCGGTGCAGCAAATGTGATTCCGGGCAAAGTTGAGTTCTCACTGGAAGCTCGTGATACCGATCCCTCTGTGCTTGATGATCTTGCCAATGCCTTTCGCAAGTCGTTGTCTGCGATAGCCCGTAAACATGAACTGATGTTCGAGTTCCGCGTGCTCAGCGAAATTACCCCTGTAAAAAGTGACCCAGGTATTGTCGAGTCCATCGAGAATGTTTGTAAATCATTGAGGGTACCATTCTTACAGATGGCCAGTGGCGCAGCGCATGATGCTCAGATGCTGGCCAAAATTACCCGCGCAGGCATGATCTTTGTACCTAGTAAAGATGGTCGTAGTCATTCTATCGCGGAATGGACGGATATGGATGATATTGAAAAAGGCGCGAATGTAGCACTGAACACGATGTATCGAATAGCTGGAGGTCAGTTATGAGTGATTTGAATAAGACTGACCTTGAGATAGAGAATGAAGATTACTTGCATGTTGATCCACTGGAAGAAAGCTACCGGGAATCCATTGTCGAAGCCCCCGGTATTATTGAATCCATTGAAAAACACAAGACAGCCTTATTGGTAATTGATCTTCAGTATCTCGATGCGGCACCGGGTATGGGCGTTTTTGCCGATGCTGAAAAATCTGGTGTACCGAAAGAAGCACAGGAATATTATTTTAAACGCCTTGATCATGTGGTGTTACCCAATGTACGTAGATTACAGGACAATTTTCGTGATCTAAAAATGGAAGTGATACATACCCGTATCATGTCCATAACCAAAGACGGCAGGGAACGAAGTGCAGGACATAAACGACTCAATCTACATGCTCCACCGGGTTCTAAAGAATCCGAGTTTCTAGTAGAGGTCGCGCCTAAAGGTGACGAACTTGTTATTAATAAAACAGCCAGTGGTGTGTTTAATGCCACTAACCTTGAATATCTCTTAAGAAACATGGGGATAAATGGTTTGTTTGTTTGTGGCGTCTATACGAATGAATGTGTTTCTACCACCGTGCGTGATGCCTGTGATCGCGGTTTTTATACCACTATGATCAACGATGCCTGTGCTACCGTGACCCCTCAACTCCATAATGCGACTATAGAAACCATAAAGGATCGCTATGCGCGGGTTATGACGACGGAAAACGCGGTTAAAGAAATCAAGGAGCTAGCAGCAACATGAATAATGTGCACTCCGCCGTACTTGATGCAAGCACAGGCTGGATCATCCTGGCAATCTTTAGTGTCATCTGGATTTTTCTCGGTTGGTTCTGGGGTCGCAAAGCAAAAAAACTGGATGATTTCATGCTTGCTGGTCGTAATGTGGGTATGGCGCTCGGTACCGCAACGGCCATGGCGACCTGGGTAACTAGTAACACCACACTTGTGGCACCGCAGTTTGCATTACAGCTAGGCATCTGGGGAATGCTGGGATACTCGTTGGGAGCAGTTGGCTTAATTTTATTTGCGCCCCTGGTAAAAAGAATCCGCAGCCTGGTACCCCATGGTTATACCAGTGGTGATTTTATTCGACTACGTTATGGTGTCTGGACCTGGCGTTTATTCCTGTTGATTTCCATGTGTTATGCCATTGGCTGGTTGATCAGTATGGGGATGGCCGGCGGTGTTTTGATTCATGCTTTAACCGGAATTGATTACCAGTACGGTATGACCGTTATACTTATTATATGTGTAACCTATACACTGCTTGGTGGCCTACGTGCGGTTATCGGTACGGATTTTATACAAACCATACTTATTCTTATTGGTATTATTATTCTCGCTGTTCTGACTATCAGTGAAATTGGTTTTGAGAAAATGCATGAGGATGTGCTTACCGAGAGCCCTGAGCTGCTTAACCTGTTAATGCCGGCTGCCATCATGTTCCTATTTAATAACTTGTTGTTTGGCATTGGTGAAATATTTCATTCAAACGTTTGGTGGTCACGCGCCTTCGCATTCCGTGAAGGTGTAGGGAGCAAGGCCTATTTATTTGCAGGGATTATCTGGGCACCGATACCCATCGTGGCTGGTTTTATCGCCTTGTCGGTTTCGTCCCTTGACCTTAATGTCCCAGCTGCGGACATGGTCGGCCCCATGGTGGCGGCCAAGCTGCTTGGTTTTACCGGTGCGGTGATTGTTTTTGTGGTTGTTTTTTCTTCTCTGGCATCCAGTCTTGATTCATTACTTGCAGCAACAAGTGACCTGATACTTCAGGATATATATCGAGGTCATATTAATCCCAAGGCCAGTGATGAACAGCTACGACGTATTGCGAAAATAATTATCGTGTTACTCGGTATTGTCACCTGGCTTATTTGTTTACCGCGCATTGCGACTTTAGGTAGTTTATTACAATACCTTGGTGCATTTGTTGCCAGTACGATCTGGCCTATCGCAGCCGGTTTGTATCTGAAAAAAGCCAATGCCACAGGGGCTTTTCTTGCCATGTTACTCGGTACCTTAAGCGGGATCTGGGCGTTTTTCAGTATTGGTTTTTATGTGGCTGCGCTCGTTTCAGCCGTGGTTTCCATGTCTATCGTATTAATAAGTATGTGGCTAAGACCGGATAACTTTGAATGGTCGAAGCTAAACGAACAACCTGAGCAACTAACTGGGGAGAAATCATCATGATTGTGTCATCGGGTTTTCTCAGCATTATGGTAATGATGGCATTAACGGTAACGATTATCGCACCCATTGTTTTAATTATTTTATGGATTAAGGATTGGATAAAAGGTCAGTTATGGTAAAAAAAGTACACCCGAAACTGGAAGAGCCGGTAGAGGCGGAAAACTGGACAGAGGGAATTGAACAGCCCCTGGCATTATTGGATCAGATTGATGAGGATATTGCTTCAACAGCAGAAATTGCCAATCACTCGGTAGTTTCGGCCAGGCAATTTAGTCGACAACAACTGATCCAACTTTGTCGTTTAGCTGCAAAGTTCGAAACACAACAAAGTTTTGGACAGTTTCCTTTGACAGGTAAGATACTCATTAGCGCCTTTTATGAACCCAGCACCCGCACACGCTTGTCATTTGAAAGTGTCTGGCATCGTCTCGGCGGCGATATTATTTCGATAACCGACCCTTCAACCACCGGTATTGCGAAGGGCGAATCACTGAAAGACGTGGCCGAAATGATGAACCACTATGGTGACATGGTTGTGTTACGTGACTCCAATGAAAAAGCTATTTATGAAATGCTCGACGTTTTGCGTATACCGATTATTAATGCTGGTAATGGTACGGATGAACATCCGACCCAGGCATTAGCAGATCTGTACGCGATTATTAAATGGCGGCCTGAGTTGATGATGGATGAAGTTAGTGAGGATCAAAAAATTACCATCGGTATTATCGGCAATCCAAGCCGAATGCGTACTGTGCGTAGTTTATTGCTATTTTTATCACGTATTAGCCAGGGAATTAATGAAGTCGTCATCATAAGCAATTCAACTGAATCATTCAGCCCAGGACAGCGTGAAGAACTGGAAGCTGAAGGACTAAAATTACGTGTCACCCATGATCTGGAATCTGAATTACCTAGCTTTGATATCACATACATCAATGCGATTGCCTGGGTTGGCAATACCTACGAGGAACATGGTATAGAATACAAGCTTAGTAAATCCTCTCCATTGAAAAAAGGTTCTATTATTCTTCACCCTCTGGCACGAGGTGAAGAGTTATCAACTGATCTGGATAACACCGAACATAATTGGTACTTTGCCCAGGCCCGAGGCGCTGTGTTTGCGCGTATGGCATTGATGTCTAGCCTGGTCCGTTTCTAATTTTCAGAACTATAGTGCTTGCTGATACTAGGTTAAAATGAACTCTAATATAAACTCCGTTTTTTCGTTCATTCTTGCCTTCTCTCAGCGGCGCTCATTTCGTTCTGAAATTGTATATTCATTATTCTAGAGGTTTATAGTATTTTATGTGTGGTATAGCAGGTATTTTTCACAGCAATCCCAATAGCAAAATCGATCCACAGCTTTTAGTTAATATGGCTGCGATCCAATATCATCGAGGTCCTGATGGTTTTGGTTATAAAATACTTAACGATGAGGGCGTCGGGTTTAGTCACGCGCGTCTGTCAATTATTGATCTGGATGAAAACCGAGCCAGACAACCATTTGTCTCTGAAGATAATAATCTGTTACTTGCGCATAATGGAGAGTTTTACGATTATAAAAGGCTGCGAGCTAATTTGACACTAGATGGCGCGCGCTTTTCAACCAAGAGTGATTCAGAACTCATACTGCATCTTTATCCGCGTCATGGGCTGGAAGATACGCTTAAATACTTACGTGGTGAGTTTGCTTTTTCCTTATTCGACAAAAAACATGATCGCTTAATGCTGGTTAGAGATCGTTTTGGTATTAAACCGTTATACTGGACCGAAACCAATGGCAAGATCGTATTTGGTTCTGAATTAAAAGTTATATTTTCTGATCCTGACGTGGAACGTAAATTTAATGCGCAGGGTGTTTACCACCAATTAATGCAAACTATCGTGCCGGGTTCTACCGCGTTTGAAGGCATACACCAGGTTAAGCCTGGCAATATGGTTATTATTGAAAGAAATCATGGCAAGTTCTCGATTCGTGAACAGTGTTACTGGGATATGGATTTTCCATTACTGGAAGAGAGACAGAAAAACGATAAAGACGATGAAGCTTATTATATCAATGGTGTAAAACAAAAATTACTGGAAGCCGTTCAATTACGTCTTGAGGCTGATGTACCGGTTGCCTGTTATTTATCCGGTGGTATCGATTCATGTTCAATATTAGGTATGTCCGCAGCGAGTCAACAATCGCCAGTTAAAGCCTTTACCATCGGTTTTGATGATAGTGATTATGATGAAACACCGATTGCGCGCGAGATGGCTGAATCGGTGGGTGCAGACCAGGATGTAATGTTACTTAAGGCAGATCACCTCTATGATAATTTTGTTGAGACGCTCTGGCATACCGAACGAACGATTTACAATACGCTGGGTGTGGCAAAGTTGTTAATGAGTCGTCATGTCAACAAGGCAAATTATAAAGTAGTGGTTACCGGTGAAGGTTCCGATGAATTATTTGCCGGTTATCCGGCATTTCGGCGTGATATGTTTTTGCATGGCATGGATACCTTGTCACCAGCTGAACGTGCCGAATGGGAAGGATTACTAGCCGAAGCAAATAAACTCTTCAAAGGAGCCATGCTCGCTGAAGATGAGGTTAGTGATTCGGCATTAAATGATGTAGTCGGTTTCACACCTTCTTGCTTACAACCCTGGTTAGCCTCAGCAGAGCATGTTCCTGGCTTGTTAAGCTCTGGTTTACGAGAACAGCTAGGTGATTATCAACCGGGTAAAGCCATTGCCGATGCCCTGGATGCGAATATGTTAGAAGGCCGTCATCCGTTGGATAAAGCCCAGTATGTCTGGATCAAAACCATGTTGGAAGGACAAATACTAACCTGGGGTGGGGATCGAGTAGATATGGCAAACTCTATGGAAGCGCGCCCACCGTTTTTAGATCATCATCTTGCCGAGTTTGCTACCCAAATTCCGCCGACAATGCGTATTAAAGGTAAGACAGAAAAATATGTATTACGTGAAGCGATGAAAGGTGTTTTACCTAAAACATTGTATGAGCGTGAAAAATTCGCTTTTATGGCACCACCTGCCCATACCGATCCAAAGAAGTGGGCTGCCATGAAAGCGTTGGCAGATGAGTATCTATCTGATGAAGCGATTGATAATGCCGGGCTGCTTGACAAGGACGGTGTAAAAGCCTTGTTTGAATTACATGAGGCTGATGACACACCTGTCTCAACTCAAGTACAACTGGATGCGGTAATTAATCATATGATTGGTGTACAAGTGCTTCATCAGCATTTTGTTGAAAATGATATACCGGCACAGGCTAAAGCCAAGGCAGCAGAATTTGGTTGGCAGCCATAAATATTAATACCCCGCAGCTTGCTGAAGAAATGGTGAGCTAAAAGATATACAGGACTATGAAGAACGTCTATTGGTATCGATTGACTAACGCAATGATCCACGTTCCTCGATGCGCTATCAACCATGGTTATCGACAATACTCAGGTCAAAATATATGCCTGGTATGACAATGAATGGGGTTATGTTAATCGGATGATGGAACTAGTTAGAAAGGTAGCCTTGAGCTTATAAATAATTGACAAGATATTGTACTCCAGCCCATTAATTACGACTGGGCTGGAGTACAGAGACAATTAGCAATTTAGATCGAAGCGGTCAGTGTTCATCACCTTGGTCCATGCTGAGACAAAATCCTGCACAAACTTTTCTTTACTATCATCCTGTGCATAGACTTCGGCATAGGCACGAAGGATTGAGTTTGATCCAAAGACAAGATCAACCCGCGTCGCCGTCCACTTGACCTTGTTTGTCTTGCGGTCGTGTATTTCATACAGGTTATTACCAGCTGGCTTCCACGTGTAATTCATGTCCGTCAGGTTCACGAAGAAATCATTCGTCAACGCGCCAACGTTATCGGTGAATACACCATGCTTGCTGCCGCCGTGGTTAGTGCCAAGGACACGCATTCCGCCAACCAGTACAGTCATTTCATGAGCAGTCAGGCCCATCAGTTGTGTACGGTCGAGCATCATCTCTTCGGCGCTAACGACATAGTTCTTTTTTAGCCAGTTGCGGTAACCATCATGCAGAGGTTCTAGCACTTCAAAGGCTTCTGCATCAGTCATCTCATCTGTTGCATCTCCGCGACCGGGTGAGAAGGGAACGGTAATGTTAAAGCCCGCGGACTTGGCGGCCTGCTCGATGCCGACGTTACCGGCCAGTACGATCACATCCGCAACACTTGCGCCGCTCTCGGCAGCAATGCCTTCAAGTACGGCCAGCACTTTGGCGAGACGGTCAGGCTCGTTACCTTCCCAGTCCTTCTGTGGAGCAAGACGAATACGCGCGCCGTTGGCACCGCCGCGCATATCTGAACCACGGAAGGTTCTGGCGCTATCCCAGGCGGTTGCGACCATCTCGCTGATGCTTAGATTGCTAGCAGCGATTTTATCCTTCACAGCCTGAACATCGTAATCAGTACTGCCTGCGGGAATCGGGGCCTGCCAGATTAGATCTTCTTGCGGCACATCTGGACCGATGTAGCGTGCCTTGGGCCCCATGTCGCGGTGGGTCAGTTTGAACCAGGCCCGTGCAAAAACCTCAGAGAAGTATTCGGGATCTTTGTAGAACTGCTCGGATATCTTCCGATACTCAGGGTCCATCTTCATCGCCATGTCGGCATCAGTCATGATCGGGTTATAGCGGATCGAGGAATCTTCCACATCGACGGGCTTGTCTTCTTCCTCAATGTTGACGGGTTCCCACTGCCACGCGCCTGCCGGGCTCTTCTTCAGCTCCCAGTCGTAGTTCAGTAAAAGGGAGAAGTAGCCGTTGTCCCACTGGGTAGGGTGAGTCGTCCACGCACCTTCGATACCACTGGATACGGTATCGCGGCCAATACCGCGCTTGGTCTTGTTTAGCCAACCGAAACCCTGATCCTCGATTTCAGCACCTTCAGGCTCTGGGCCGAGTATCTCTGCATCGCCATTGCCGTGAGCTTTGCCAACGGTATGACCACCAGCGGTGAGGGCGACGGTTTCTTCGTCGTCCATCGCCATGCGGGCAAAGGTCACGCGCACATCATGGGCTGTTTTGAGTGGATCAGGTTTGCCGTCCACACCTTCGGGGTTAACGTAGATCAGCCCCATCATTACGGCGGCTAGTGGATTTTCCAGATCCCGCTCACCGGAGTAACGGCTGCCTTCACTGCCGCTGGGCGCCAACCATTCCTTCTCGGAACCCCAGTAGGTGTCTTTTTCCGGATGCCAGATGTCCTCGCGGCCGAAGCCAAAGCCAAAGGTCTTCAGACCCATGGATTCATAGGCAATGGTACCGGCGTAGGCGATCAAATCGGCCCAGCTGAGTTGGTTGCCGTATTTTTTCTTGATTGGCCAGAGCAGACGGCGCGCCTTGTCCAGGTTCACGTTGTCCGGCCAGGAGTTGATCGGCGCGAAGCGCTGGTTACCAGTACCGGCACCCCCGCGGCCGTCCGCGATTCGATAGGTACCCGCCGCATGCCAGGACATCCGGATCATCAAACCACCGTAGTGACCCCAGTCCGCTGGCCACCATTCCTGGCTATCTGTCATCAATGCATGCAGGTCTTTCTTGAGCGCGGCCACGTCAAGTTTCTTGACCTCTTCCCGATAGTTGAAATCTTCTCCCATCGGATTGGTCTTGCTATCGTGTTGATGCAAAATATCGAGGTTCAGGGCCTTCGGCCACCATTCCATGCTTGACATGCTACTCTCGGTAGCACCACCGTGCATAACCGGGCATTTGCTCTCAGACATTGTTCTGTCTCCTTATCATTTATTACAACATTGGTTACCAACCTCAGAGTAGGTGGGTATGCTGTAAGTGTCGTCCTGATCTGATGATTTGTGAAATCGTTTGTTTCTTTGATTATGATAGGTTAGCCCAATTAATGAACTAGCCAGGATTATGCTGTCTCGTAAAAGATATAGTCACTATAGTACTGATTGACGATAAAGCCATTGATTTGTGTCATGTCTGTTAAAGGTACTGATACGATTTTTGATACTGTCTGATTCAAAAACAGGATCTTTATTACGCTTCGTTTTTCTATTTTTTGTTTTCATGTCCTAAACACGGGTGTCTCTTCATTGATATTTAAAGTCGTTTGTTTATACTGAAATCATCGTTAAAACCAATTGATTCAATTTGAGTCCATGCATATGAATTTACGAGACCTGCAATACATCATCGCTGTGGCCGAGACTCATCACTTTGGCAAGGCAGCGGAACGATGTTTTGTTAGCCAACCGACCCTGAGCGGTCAGATAAAAAAACTAGAAGAAGAATTAGGGGTAGCGGTTTTTGAGCGTACCAACCGCTCGGTGGAGATTACACCGGTGGGCGAGGAAATACTGCGCCTTGCGAGACAGATAATGGAACAGGCCGATGCTATTCAGCAACTGGCGCTTGCTCACCAGGATCCATTGGCGGGACCATTACGTGTTGGCGCGATTCCGACACTTAGTCCCTACCTGATGCCTTTAATACTGGCCCCTCTAAAAAAGCAGCATGCAAAGATGCAACTGGTTCTCTCAGAGGAACTGACCGATATCCTGCTACAAAGGCTGCGCAACCATGAAATTGATGCTGCGCTGTTGGCCACAGCAGTAGACGAGCAGGATCTGGAAAGTATGCCGTTATTTGATGAGCCTTTCTGGGTGGCCTTTCCTCGTGAGCACGCCTTCTATGAAAAAGACAGGATTACCCGACGCGATCTTGATAAGGAAAATCTATTGTTACTGGCGGAAGGTCATTGCTTAGCGGAACAGGCCATGGATGTCTGTCATATGAAAGAACGACAAGTAAAAGGTGAGATGGCTGATCTACGCGCCGCCAGTCTGGAAACCCTGATACCCCTGGTTAGTGCCGGTTATGGCATTACACTTGTACCGGCCCTCGCTATGCAAGGTTCCTGGACCAGTGGCAGCGGAGTCGTAGCCCAACCTCTGGCGATGCCAGATGCATCACGACGGGTGTCCCTGGTGTTCCGCCACAGCTATCCAAGACGCGCAGCCCTACAGGCCTTTGCCGATGTTATCCTCAACAATCTACCCAATACAGTGAAACTACTCGGGCAGGGTAGACGAAAAAGAAAGTCTGCTAAGAAAAAGTAATCACACCGCCTGCCGCTTTGTGAGTGGCTCCACTAATCCATGTTTGGGTGGCTCATCTTTGAGCCATCTTTTTTCAACAAAGTTATGAATAAGAGTTATCCTGAAACAGTAGGGCAGGTAGCTGAAAAGATAACAGCCTTATAATATGCCGAAGCAATATGGATAAACAGGATTTTAATGTCAACAATGAAAATTAACATTCGTCCCGCTAAACTCGAAGACCTCGATAACATCAATCGCGTGATTGAAGCAGCAATAATGACATGGAACCTTCCTGAACGAGTTAAAAGACTATCATTATCGAGCTATCTCTATACTTCGATTGATTTTGATCATCTGGATATTGTCGTCAGTGAAGATGATACTCACGGGATAGTTGGGGTTGCCGCATGGGAACAAGCGGACGCTAACGATGTTCCTGTTGGTAAAACAGCCCTGTTATTACATGGCATATATGTTGACCCATCACATCATCATCAAGGAATAGGTCAGCAGTTGTTGAAGCGGGCTGAGCAGGCGGTGTTGCACTATAATTTCGATGCTTTATTGGTAAAGGCACAATCCGGTGCGGAAGGCTTTTTCCAGAAACAAGGTATGCGTCTTTTACCCATCGAAAATACAGAACGTCACTATGCGGGTCGTTATTGGAAGATAGTTACCGCAATTGGTCGGGGCGAGAGGATTTATGAAGTACATCCCTGTACTTCACCTTCGACCTAATGGTCTCAGGCCTGCCTTCGGCAGTTCAAAATCGTTCCCTACGATTTTGTGAACCTCCTACTGAGGGTCCAAATACTCAGTCCATATTTCAAAAACAAAAATACCGGTTTCACCAATGGCAAAAACCGGCATTTTTATTTTTTCATATGGTCGGGGCGAGAGGATTTGAACCTCCGACCCCTTCGTCCCGAACGAAGTGCGCTACCAGGCTGCGCTACGCCCCGATTGATAATTAGTTTACCAAGT
>CAMYMU010000044.1 GCA_947259575.1 uncultured Ectothiorhodospiraceae bacterium
GATGACTCTGCGAACTGGTATCGGTCTTATGGCAATGAGAACTGGGAGTTTAATGAATTCGGTCTTATGAAAACACGCTACGCCAGTATTAATGATGTGAGCATTACTGAAACGGATAGACAATTTCATTGGCCGCAGGGCCCCAGGCCAGCTGATCACCCTGGGCTTAGTGCATTAGGTCTATAAGTGCAATCGTTATAATTCACAAATAGCCAGACTGTAAATTCAAAGGCTGTGACAAGCCTATTCGGAATATGGGCCATGTGCGAGAGCGGTACCCTTGGGGACGCCAATTTCAAAGGCTCGCATAGGCGAGCCTTTGTCATTTCCGTAAAATTTAACGAAGATGTTTGGCGAGAAAAGTTAAGGTGTTTTTAAGCGAGGAACTGTTTGCATTAGCATCAAAGTTCTTACCAAGAATATTGCTAAAACCATGTCTGGCAGAGTAGGTTTTAATTGTGAGATCGATTTGTTTCTGGTTAGCCTCAGAAATAAACTTCTTTTGTAGTTCATTGTCGAAGAAGAAATTCTTGCTGGCAAAGTTGCAAAGCATAGGGATGTTAGATGATGTTAGTAACTCGCTTACATCACCAAATGGGTAAAACAAAACAGCTGCTGAGATAAGTTTGTTACTGGATGCGGCATGTATTGCCTGGTTTGCACCAAAGCCTCTTCCAAGCACAGCAACTTTGCGGCCATCTTGAGCCAGTAATTTAACAGCTGCTCTGAATTTATCATTTGCTTCTTTTTGTTTGATGTTGTTCATGAGTTTTCTGGCTGTGCCGGGATGATTCGTAGTCGTATTGTTATATAAATCGATTGCAATTACACGGTACCCCTGAACCGCAAACCGGTTAGCCCATAGTTCCATTTCATGGTTTAATCCACGCCAGCCGTGCAATAATAATAACCCTTGTTTTGCCTCGTGCGATCCGGCTATATAGGCTCGGAAGGTTTTATCAGTATCAGTCGCGATCGTTGTGTAACTAGCCTTGACTGGCTCAGTAATGTCAATATCCGCGAAAGTGGAACCTGTTAATAGTGAAAAAGTGAATACAAACGTAAGAATATATTTAAACATGGTTCTACTCCTATGTAACAAGTGTTTTGATTTAAAATAATGAAATTCAACTCAAATACTGTCGAACCAATTTGTGATTCGCGTAGTTAACTGTATTTCATGACCATGAAACGTGGCGTTAGCATTTTTAATCACGGTTTGTCTGGATTTTTGGCAATCACAGTCAGATCGGTGAAGTGTCATGGCAAAGGCGCGACGATCAGTCGACGTCAACACTGCAGGATGAGCATGACTTCCAAATATATCCAGTACCGGTATTTTGATATTCAATAATGAGGATGCATTATCTGAGGCGATATCTTCCTTTGTGGTTCTCTGACCGGTCATATTAATCCCGACAAAGGCCTTTATCTTCTTCGACGGTATACCTGACAGATAGTAAGAGATCAGTTTATTCGTATCGTCATAGCCAATGATCATGATGCGTTCAAAGCCTTGTTTAGCTAGAGATTGAACTTTTCGGTCCAGTGCTAAATAACGGTAGTCTGATTGCATCTGAACACGGGAAACAGGATGCATAAAGACTTCCCATCGATTGCGTTGAAACTGCTGTTTGAAAAATTTGAAAAGTGCTGGATTATTGCTTTTGCTAGACTCACAATGAACGACCAATACAGCGGTCTGTTCGGAGCGGGCGTTGGTATCAACCTTTGTCGCATAGCCTTGTGAACTGCAAATCATCAATACAAGGTAAAAAATGATCTTTTTCATAATTGTTCCTCAGTGTTGTCTGTAAGCCAGTGTTTGGCTGTTGAGGAACAGTGTCTGACGATGGCGTTGAAAAGTACCGATGAAAGTACGATGATAAAATGATGAAAAACCTATGCAAAGTAATCATTAAATATCAGTAAGTTACCTAATTATTTTGATTTGAAGATTTTCGTTGTATCGTCGCGAGGAATTTCAGAGAATAGCCATTTGGATGTATGGGCTTTACGCATTACAACTGAGGCAGGAATGGATTCACAGGGCAATCATCACAACCGACCGTTTTACCTGGCAGACTGGTCTATCAGCCCGGACCTGGGGCGAATCTCTCGGGATGGCGAAGAGGTCAAGCTTGAGCCAAAGGTCATGTCTGTGCTGGTCTATTTGGCCGAACGCGCAGGCGAAGTCGTATCCCGCGATGAGCTGCTGGATAAACTCTGGCCAGATGTCGTGGTGAGCTATGATTCGCTTTCAAGCACCGTCATAAAACTGCGCAAAGCATTAGGCGATGATTCACGCAATTCAAGCTACATAGAGACAATTCCCAAAAAAGGCTACCGGTGTGTTGCCAACGTTTCCCAGGAGAGCGGTGACAGTCAAGATACTGGTACCAGCGATAGTCATGTTGACGTCACAACTGGAAGCTCTGCACAGCATTCTCCCATCAATCGTAAAACACAACTGGGTTTACTTTTCCTGTTTATTCTTGGCCTGATAGCAGGAACTATTTTATTTCTAAACAATACGTCGGAAGATCACTCGACGACGCAGGTTTCATCCATTGTTGTACTCCCATTTTTAAATTTAAACGCCGATCAGCAGCAGGACTATTTAAGTGATGGGATCACAGAAGATTTAATCACCGACTTATCAAAGCTCTCCAACCTTAAAGTGCTGTCACGTACATCCTCATTCGCTTATAAAGGTAGAGAAGTTGACATAGCTGAGGTCGCCAAAGCATTGAATACCCGCTACATCGTTGAAGGTAGTGTGCGAAAAGCAGGTCAGCAAGTTCGTATTACCGCAAAACTCATCGACTCGAATACTGAGCAGGCCATCTGGGCCGAGCGTTTTGATCGTCCAGCACGGGATATCTTTGCAATTCAGGATACGGTTATCGAGAAAATTGTCAGTGCGCTTGCCATTGAATTATCGATTGCCGAGAAGAACCGACTAAAACAATCCGATACGAATAACATTGCGGCATACGAAATGTTTTTACGTGGCCAGCAGCTTTATCGGTTGCGAACAAAGACGGGGCATGAACAGGCAGTGGAGGCTTACAAAAAGGCAATCCAGCTGGATCCAAAATACGCACGTGCTTATGGAGGGTGGGCTATCGTGTTAACCCATCAGTATCGTCGTGGCTGGTCTGTGTTATCCGATGAGGAAGCGCGTGCACGTATGTTAGAGCTGGTGCGCAAGGCGGTCTCACTCGATCGTTCATCGCCACATGTACACTGGGCCTCAGGATATATACATTTATTCCGAAAAGAATATAACGAGGCGGCTGAAGCAGTCGAGCAGGCCATTGCCCTGTCACCGAATTATGCTGATGGCTATGGTCTGTTAGCCTTTATTAACAACTGGCAGGGTAAGGGTAAAGCGGCGGAAAAAAATATCAAAAAAGCCATTGAGCTCAATCCACATCATACCTTTGATTATCCCTGGAATCTGGGGTTAGCGTATTACAACCAGAGACGCTACCAGGAAGCCGTTATTTCATTAAAACTCGCGCTTGAACGGAACGAACATGCTCATTTACCACGCCTGTTTCTTGCAGCGTGCTATGTCAAGCTGGAGCGACTTGATGACGCCGAATGGGAGATTGATAATGTGATGGTGCAGGCGTCAGATACAAGGTTGAAACAAATCGCGGCAACGATTGCATTCGAAAAAGATAAACACAGTAAACGGTTCATCAATGAGCTACGCCAGGCTGGTGTACCCGAGTAATCTGATCGATAAAAAATCTTCGCCCCATTATTAAGTCTGGGGCGAAGGTAGTTAACATTGGTGATTTAATGTTGAAGTCCAGGCTGGTGGCTTAACGAACTTTCTTCCGGCTGTTTTCCTTTTTTGTGGTCAGCAGCATCCGTTACCGGTGTTGAGCTAAACCATTTGGCCGCCGCGATACCCGCCAATACTAAGCCTGCCAGAGTCAGTCCTCGACCAATAGCGCCGGGTGGTCCATTTAATAAATGCGTAGCCCAGCTCTGCCCGAGCACAGAAACAAGAAACAACATACCCGAATGTAGAACAGCGCCCGATATAAACATCCAGCTGATGGTCTGTTTTATCCACGCTGGGGCAGCAAGAAACAACAGCAGAAAACCCGCAGCGATATTGAGCAAGGCATCGGCAGTACCATGCGTATGTGCCCCTGAACGAAGTGTATTAATGGGCTTTTGTGCATTAATACGATTTGAAATCGCAAGAATGGCTTGTGAGTTTGTTTTAGCTAATTCCAGAGGAGTGATATGTTCCAGGTTTACTTCATAATCATCCACTACAATTTGCTGTAAAACCCCAAGCTGCACACGTTTGTTCGTTTCTGCGGCGCTCCGATCATCAAAATGCCCCAGGATCATGACACCGCCGACCGCAGCCGTTATGGCAAGATAGATAAACCCGAATACAAGATTCTTTTTTCCAATCATGGTTATTCTCCAGTTATGTATAGTTATTCCTATCGTTACCTGGATAATCTAACCAAATCTGAGAGTATTGAACTGAAGATGTTCCGAAATTTATATGATGGTTTTCCTACTAAACAAATTTTCAATAGATTACTTAATACTGCATAGTCCTGATTCATGCGGTTACTATTCTGATTATTCCAAAGCACAGGAAAGGAAATCATTCATTTGAATTCAAGTGTTAATACGCCCTTTCACGGCAGTAACAGGGATGTGATGAGTCAACAGTCATTGAGAAGGTGAGACTGGAAGTCGAGAGGCTGGCCTGGGGCACGACTGTTTGTGAGCGACCGCCATCTAAAAGAGGGTTGCAATCGCAACCCTTTTTCTTTTCTAAGAATTAAAATCTTATTAGTACGCTTAGCATATTCATAAATAAAAAATTGTTAGAAACATCTTTACATGATTACTAGAAGCTGCGCGTCAATGCATAAGCGTTCACATAGAGAAGGAATATCTGGTTAAGGGAAGGGGATTACTGTAAAGGTGGACTTAGTGGTCATTCCATAAACTACAGAATAACGATGTCCGTATACTCCATGTCAAAGGATCCCTCTGTGATCTACTCATCTGTTTACCCTCGAATACTAAGGTTACAAGTCATGCAGGAAAAATGACGCTAAAACTTGTATCAGTTCACACTCTTGATGGAACCTTTAGCCTTGTCATGTCGTGTAAATAAATAACGACATAAAGCGTGGCCTGTCCACTTTTTATGTGAATTTTTGAGCAACGTAGCGTTTTAAAACTGTTTAAAATTAAGGAAATCAAGAGGTTATCATGAAAAAACACGACAAAACTGAAAAAATCGATCTGAATCGCCGTAAGGCACTATCCCGCCTTGGCCTGGTCGCTACCGCTGTTTATGCCGCGCCTGCGTTGATGACACTAAGCCAATCTGCGCACGCAAGTCCCACGACACCCAGTGCGCCTGGCACCAGTACTCCTAGCACCAGCGCCCCAAGCACCAGCGCCCCAAGCACCAGCACCCCTAGTGTCAGTTCACCGAGCGTCAGTTCACCGAGTGTCAGTGCTCCGAGTGTCAGCGCGCCAAGTGCTCCGAGCGTTAGTGCCCCCAGCGCGCCAAGTGCACCGAACTCATAATCTTGTCTAAGGTCTTTCCGGACCTTACATAAGATTAAACACATGTTGCTGGTACCGTGCGTCGGCATGGTACCAGCATCTCTATTGCGTTCGTCCTTTTGACTCATGCAAGATTCTCTGCACCTGTATTTCGATGGCCTGTCACACCCCCTTCGATTGACAGGGTGTGCGGATCTGACTGATGATTTTCCCACGCTTTTTCCCTATCGGGATTATCGTGAGGGGGAACATGACGATGATCCGGTTATTTTAATCCAGCTCGAAGCTGGCAAGTATCATCTATCCACCTCCTGGTTAGACAATACAGTTAGCTATACCGATAAGGTCGATGTGCTTTGCGATCTCATTGCAAAACTGGCCGTCGCCAGGTCGTTTACTGATCTTGAAGCGCTTTACCTTCATGCTGCGGCCGTGGAGATGAATGGTCGAGTGGTTGTCTTTCCAAGCCAATACCGCGCCGGTAAAAGTTTTCTAACCGCCTGCCTTCTGGCGAAAGGCCATCGCTATGTCGGTGATGACATCGTCCCCCTTGCTCTGGATAGTTGTAAAGTCCGCTCTCCAGGTGTTTCTCCCCGGTTACGCTTGCCGTTACCCGACACGACGGATGAAACATCAAGGCAGTTTATCGAGCGCCATACCGCCCTGGCAGGGAAACGCTATGCGTATCTGGAGCTAGAGCCGGAACTGATGGTGGATAGCAGTGAGCTGCTCGATATGGGTGCTTTTGTCCTGCTAGAACGCGAAAAAGGTGCACAGGCCCACTTAGAGGAATTGCCGGTCGCGACAGTTTTTCAGCAACTGATTAAACAGAACTTTGCGCGTGAAGTCGATGGCTCGCGCATCCTTTCCACCCTCACCCAGGCGGTGTCTAACGCACAGTGCATCAAACTTCGTTATGATCGCGCCGATGAGGCTGTAAGCTTATTAACCGATCATTTTGCTAGCTGGCCATCTCAAGCCAATATTTTGGAATTCGAATCGGGTAGTCCTGGTTTATTATCAAATGTTCCAGGGGCTAATGCACCAGAAGCCAATGTATTAGAAGCGAGCTCTGATGAGTGTTTTATTCGGGATGAGCGGGTGCAAAAGATTCGAATCGAAGGGGAGAACTTTCTGGCCAGCTCGGACGGCAAAGCGATTTACCATCTAAATCAAGTTGGCTCTGGTATCTGGGAGTTGTTATCGGAACCAACATCGAAGGAACTCATAATATCAACACTGGAAACTGCTTTTCCTGGAACTGAAAAGTCGATTATCGATCAGGATGTCACAACAATACTTGACCGGTTTCAGTCAACTCAATTGATAAGTCACTGGCTGAATACCCAACACAACATGAGTTACAAACATAAATAAAAGTAACAGGGGAAGAATATGTATAGAGTTTTTAACGATCGCAGTGCCATCACACTGATAACCGTTTCCTTGTGTGCCAGTGCCCAATGTACCAGTGCCCAAGCTGCGTCTGATGATCATAAATGGGCAGGCATCTTGTCGGCATCAATTGGTTACGACGATAACCTCACGCAGGAAGATAATACATCGGCGGTAGCTAGTGGGCTGGATGATAACTATCTCGAAGTACTGGGTAGTGCCAGCCGCTATCTGAGTGGCGCCAGGAATGATGGCTTGCGAATTTCCGGCACCTTGTTTACCCGGCAATATGAAAGCGAGGGTGATTTTGATTTCTCTCAACTCGGTGTGGGTGTCGGTTACGATAAAACCTTTTCTAACTGGAAAGCGCGTTTTGATGCAGGTTATGACTATATCACCTACAGTGGCGAGACCTACCAACGGGTTACAAAACTGGGTGCTGAAGGACGCCGTCGTCTGACAAAGAAGACAGAGCTACGTCTGCGCTATGAGCATCAATTTATTGATGCAGGTGCAAACTACAGTAACCTTGATGGTACGCGTCAATATGTCCGTGCTGAGACAAGAATAAAACAGGGTAAAACCCGTTACCGTCTGTCATATACTTATCAAACCAACGATCGCGACGATTCCAGATCTGGAACATCGTTCTCAAGCGACTCACCGAATCGACACATTTTACGTGCCAATGCGCGTATTCCCTTTAGCAGCAAATGGAAAGCTGAAATCGAGGCACGTTATCGTATGAGTCGTTACCAGGACCCCGAGGTGGAATCTGGTGTTACAACAATAACCCGGGAAGATGATCGTTTCCGTGCACGATTTGGCGTCGAGTATAAATATACTGACAAGACAAAACTATTTGGGCGATACGATCATTATGACAATGACTCGAATATTGATTCACAAGACTATGAACGTGATCTGTTTAGTGTCGGTGTAAAGCACACTTTCTGATTACTATTCGAATAGTGCATCAAGTGATAGTGCCTGCTCCCACAGAGCGGCATTATCACTTTTTACTTACCCAACCTTCGTCAAGGCTATTACCGTAAACTATTCATTAACGTAATGGTACTCATAAACTCCATTTCAGGGGATTAGTGCTTCTATTAACCACAGAAAAACGGAATAGGGTGTTTTCATTATTGCCGTTAGCATATTCTAGGCACATGATAGAAAATTATCATTTTAGATCAACGCCTTGCACTTGATGTCGTAACACGTCCTATACATATAATTGGGGTTGGTTTAACGGCTACAGCCGAGGGTACAGTCCGATTTCACTATCTTATTGATAATAAATGAATAATTAAACTTGATAACTTATTATAACAAGTTATAATAAGTATTATAAACATTGAGCTTTAGTCGGTATGGAAATTAGTATTGAATTTTTATTTGCCATTGTTGCGGTCATATTTGCCGGGGTAGTGCGTGGTTTTTCCGGCTTTGGTGTGGGCATGGTGTTGGTGCCGACATTAAGTTTGTTGTATAGCCCAGTTGTGGCAGTATTGACGGTTGTGTTGTTGGAAATCATTCCGAGTATTCAACTTTTACCGAATGCTTTTCGCAAATGTGACTGGCGTTCGGTAATGCCAATCTCCATCGCGGTCATTGTGACGATACCCATT
>CAMYMU010000045.1 GCA_947259575.1 uncultured Ectothiorhodospiraceae bacterium
AGAAGTTAATAATTGGTAGGGTTTAGGCCTTCGTTTGACGGCTCTAGGTTCACTTCTTCCTGGTCGCTCGCGAACGATATAATCAGCAATTATGTTGTGAAGAATATCGATTAAACGGGTCTGTTCTTTTTTATTAATTTTAGTTTGATTTAAGTGCGGCTCCCATTGTCGTAGTGCCTGTATACACCCTTTAAAACTAACTCGCCGTACATCTACAGACGTTTTCCTCGCTACTTCAACAATGAGATTTCGAATACAATTGTAAGCGATGAAATGCATCAAGATTTCTTTTTTTATCATCTCTGGCGTTTTGCAGCGCAATACATCCATGCCCATCGTAGTCTTGATGTCCCGAAAATTCAGCTCTACATCCCAGCGTTGCAAATAAAGATCAGCAATATCACTGGCAGCGTATTGTTGAGCATCTAACAACGTGGTAACAATATAAAAACCTTTCGTTCTAAAACCAGGCTCGTCAACAGTGACTTTAATTTGCCTCAGTGTTAGTTTCTCTGGCAAGGCCTCCCAATCTTCTTTTGAATAACTCGAATTTTTGTTTCTTTTCGGTTTATCCCATTTAATAAGAAGATCATCTTCGCCAAGTATTTTTAGCGATTCTGATGGAGTAGCAGGCTTACGTCTCGCCAGCGTAATGACGGAGTCTACCTCCCTTTCTTTAAAGCTATGAATGTCAAAATAGCTACAAAAAGCTTTATCTCCCAACAATATGTCGTTGCTTTTAAAGGTATTCCGTTGTTTCCGCAACAACGGTAGTTCATGACTTTTTTTGTTACCCACTTCATAGCTGAGCAAGCCGCCTGTCTGTAAACAAAAGCATGCACAAATTGAAGCTTGTGGAAAACCGCAGCCAGGTTTTTGGTGTTTTTGTTGCGGCCAAACTTCTTGATTTTCCTTTGTGTCAGGCATGCTGACTCCCGTTCCATCAACAACGACAACACGCCGGCCATTCAAATAATTCTTATCGGGTATGAACTCTAGTTTATCAGACGTGTGATGAAGTATTGCTTCAAGACTGGATTCATCCAGTTTTTGTCGCGCTTGGCAGTAAGCTGATGTAGAGCTAGATGGTAGCGGCTGCGACTTCTGGGCGGCATAGGCTTGGAGTTTTCGAACAACTTCCTGACACCCACCATCTGCGTCCAGCACTTGAGATAGAAAAGCCCAGAAGGTATTTTCTTTACGACGACTTGATGCGCCAGATTCTGTTGGCTGAATATGTTGGTTTGGAATAAATTTACCGAGACACTCACTCAATTGACTGAATGTTTTTTGTTTTATTTGCTCCAATTTGTCCGCTAATTTTTGTTGAGCAGATCGTGGTTTTCTTCGAAGCGTTGGAAGATGAAAACCTGGCAATAAAGGTGTTGGATTCTTCATGATAAATGGCATATTTTTGCTAAGAAATTCTGTTTATTATATCATGCAAATGAGGCTTAACTTAGTGCCATTCGGCACTAACCCCATTATCGCTGGATGCGCTACCGGCGCTCAGTCCCAGAGGTTCTGATGGGCACAGTGGGCGCTACGGAACGCCTGGCAGTTGATAACGTAGTCGTTGCTAAAGTTGCCACCGCCGGGACAGAACTTGTCACCGGTGATGGTCCAGCCCGCACGCACATGCACTTTGCGGTTGTTATCGAACTTGTGATTCCCATTCTTGTAAACGCAGCAGACCTCCGCCTCCAGGCTCGCCTTTAGGTCGCCCTTCGTTGCCATCACGTCGGTAACGACGTTGGTCTCCGACCCGTTGTCGAGGAACGCCCAGCAGGCTGGAGACTCCTGCCAGCCATAACGGGCACAGCGCTTGGTAAGATCGTAATTTTTTACGGTACTGTCGGTGTTCCTGAACACGCAGGCCTCTGGTACAGTGCGGTCCCACCGCTTTTCCCAGTGCACACGGGCGCAGGACTCGATGGCTGCGCGGGCCCGCTTGCGACAGCGATTGGGGGCACTATCGCCGCAAAGGCCGCGCCCCTGAAAGCGAGCGAAGGTTCCTTTATGCGAGCCGCCCGTGGTCTCCCACGTATATCGCGCGTCGCAGTGGCGTTCGGCGGCGGTCACCGGCGCGGCAAGAACCGTGCAGAACGCGAGGATGGAAAGAATGGCGGCGGATCTTGTTGAAATGGGTGGTGCAGTCATGGTCATCTCCTTTCGACACTGTGGTTAAGAACCCTTGTGGTTTCGGCGTTATTTCATAGTTGACAAGAGTGATCCTCTATCAACGACGTTAATTTGTAACTAATAGCGAATAAAGTCAGCAATAAGAATCATCAACACTATTTGCGCTAACAATGGCCATTCATGTGGCCATAAAGACTCGCTTAGCGCTAATTCATTAC
>CAMYMU010000046.1 GCA_947259575.1 uncultured Ectothiorhodospiraceae bacterium
CTTTGCCGCCGGATCGATCTATACCGCGGCGCATAAAACCAACATCAGCCAACTCAATGGCATTGGTTATCGTATGCCATGGACCATGACGGCTTTTAGCATTGGCGCCATCTCCATGATCGGCCTGCCACCGACGGCGGGCTTTCTTTCCAAGTGGTATATGTTGATGGGTGCCTTTCAGGAACAACAATTATTTGCGGTATTGGTGATCATCGCCAGTACCTTATTAAATGCGGCATATTTTATTCCGATCATTTATGCTGCATGGTTTAAACAACCCGCACAGGGTAGTGAAGATTCACATGGTGAAGCCCCGTGGGCCATCGTTTTGGCATTGATGGTGACTGCCTCGTTAACCTTGTTATTATTTTTCTTCCCGGACGTTCCATTGCAACTGGCCACATCTATAATTGGAGGGCAACCATAATGAATGATCAAGACAAACACTGGTTGCTACGAAAAGAAAATATTCGCAAGCTGTGGATGATCTTTATTGCAATCTTAGCCGTGACCGTCGTGGCCGGGTTTTTTGTACACCAACATGATCATTTTGGCATTGAAGACAGTGTTGGTTTTTTTGCCTGGTATGGTTTCATCACCTGTGTTGGCATGGTCGTGTTTGCGAAGTTACTAGGTGTGTTTCTAAAACGTCCGGAAGATTACTACGATTCTGAATCTGGAGCTGGAACAGATAAGGTCGAGGTCGATCATGACTGAGTTGTTATTCCCACCCGGTTTATTACTTGTGATAGGTGGCTTGCTCATGCCGCTTGGAGCAAAAATTCGTAATACCCTGATCTTCATCTTACCGGTGCTGTGCATGATACTAATCTGGTCAGCACCGGCGAATTATGTTGTGACACTTCCCTTTTTGGGTTTCGAACTGGAACCTATTAAAATAACCACTACCGGCCGCCTGTTTGCAACTGTATTTAGTTTAATGGCCTTGGTCGGTGGCATCTTCGCATATAAACAAGCCAGCGCCCTGGAACTATCCGCGGCGTTTGTTTATGCAGGTAGTGCCATCGGGGTCACACTGGCGGGGGATTTGATCACCCTGTTTGTCTTCTGGGAAATCATGGCGATTGGATCGACGCTGGTAATCTGGGCCGCACGACATGATGCTGCCTATCGAGCCAGCATCCGTTACCTGATGGTCCACTTGCTGGGGGGACTGTTACTCATGATCGGTATCGCCGGGCATGTGGTTGAAACTGGTTCGATCCGTTTCGAGGCTCTGGAATTAGAATCAATTTCGCAATACCTGATCCTGGCCGGTTTTCTGATCAATGCAGGCGCGCCACCACTGTCCGCCTGGATTGCCGATGCCTATCCGGAAGCCAGCCCCAGTGGCAGCGTGTTTCTTTCCGCATTCACCACCAAGACGGCGGTGTTTACCTTGCTCATCGCCTTCCCCGGCACCTGGTTGTTAATCCCCATCGGGATCTACATGATTTTCTACGGCATCATCTACGCCTTACTGGAAAACGACATGCGACGCATTCTGGCCTACAGCATCGTTAATCAGGTTGGCTTTATGGTGACCGGTATCGGGCTGGGTACGGAAATGGCACTCAATGGCGCTGCCGCACATGCCTTTGCGCATATTATTTATAAAGCGCTGTTGTTAATGTCAGCCGGTGCCGTGTTGTACCAAACGGGTAAACGACGTTGTACCGACCTTGGTGGTCTTTTCCAGACCATGCCCTGGACCGCGTTACTTGGCATCATCGGCGCCCTGGCAATTTCATCTTTTCCTTTTACGTCAGGATTTATTTCAAAGTCCATGATTGCCCAGTCAGCGGCCGATCAACATCTGGCGATCGTATGGTTCGCTTTGGCGGCTGCTTCCGCCGGTGTCTTTCTGCATGCCGGTATCAAGTTTCCCTGGTTTGTTTTCTTTCAAAAAGATTCGGGCATGCGTCCAGCTGAGGCACCGCGAAATATGTTACTGGCCATGGTGGTGTTTGCGGTGTTTTGCGTGGGACTGGGTGTGTATCCAGAACCGCTTTATGCGATCCTGCCGTTCACTGTAACGTATGAACCTTATACCGCGGCACATTTAGTTGCCCAATTTCAGTTGTTGCTATTTGCCGGTCTTGCCTTCTTTGTCATGCTGCCAATGATGAAACGCACACTCACGATCAGTCTCGACTTTGATTGGTTCTACCGTTTTGTTTTCAAATATCTTGGCGTGGCCGTTGTATCACAAACTAGCAGGGCTCGATCTCAGCTAGAAAACAAAGCACAGGCGACCTTGCAGCGACTGCTTAACTACCTCGATAAACACCATGGGGTGACCGGTATCCTCTCGCAAACCTGGCCTACCGGTAGTATGGTGTTGTGGATTGGGGTGATTCTGGGATCTTACCTGTTATTCGATATCGTATTCTAACTCAGGCATCGACAAGCTCAGGCTCAGAAACTGTTGTTTCTTGCAACCAGACACACTGACCACCTGACTCTTTATTGATGTTTTCCAGCCTGCTTAGGTGGGCCGTTGCTTCCTGTTCGTTTGCCTTTATCACTTTAAGTGCAGGTCGATCTGATCGAATTGCATAGTGTTGCTGTCCGGGATCATTATTTGATTGCTCAGCCCCTGCGTCCAGTGTCAATGCCGTTTGACCACCGGTCATGGCAAGATAAACTTCCGCTAAGATTTCCGCATCAAGTAGCGCACCGTGCAGATCACGCTGTGAGTTATCAACATCGTAACGTTTGCATAAAGCATCCAGACTATTCTTTTGTCCGGGGTGCATTTTGCGCGCCATTTGCAAGGTGTCAGTTATGGTGCAGTGTGAATCGATCCCTGCCCAACCACCATTAAGTTTTTTATATTCTGCATTTAAAAAACCCACGTCGAATGGCGCATTGTGAATAATCAGCTCAGCACCTTTCAGGTACTGCAATAAATCATCCGCAACATCTTTATAGAAGGGTTTGTCTTCCAGGAACTGGTTGGTGATGCCGTGCACTTCTATTGCACCATCATCAATCTCGCGTTCGGGATTAATATAAACGTGAAAGCGGTTATCCGTAATCTTACGATTAATTACTTCCACACAACCTACTTCAATAATTCGGTGACCGTCTCTTGGATCAAGACCGGTTGTCTCGGTATCGAGAACAATTTGTCGCATACATCACTCCCACGTTGATGTAACAATTTTAATTTAAAACATGACATCCCACTGCCATGTAGAAACACACTACTCGTAATTAATCAGGTTTATAACTCATCGATACCTCGATTAGCCAACTGATCAGCACGTTCATTTTCCGGATGACCAGTATGTCCTCTCACCCAATGCCAACTTACATCGTGTTGGCTCGCTGCAGTATCGAGCCGCTGCCAGAGATCAACATTCTTAACCGGCTTCTTGCTGGCAGTTCGCCAACCTCTCTTTTTCCAGTTAACCATCCACTGTGTAATGCCATTTTTCACATATTCAGAGTCTGTCGTCAATTCCACACTACATCTGCGCTTTAAACTCTCCAGTGCCTGAATAGCGGCCATCAGCTCCATTCTGTTATTGGTTGTTTCGGCTTCACCCCCATAGAGCTCCTTTTCGTCATTACCATATCGAAGCAAAGCTCCCCAACCTCCGGGCCCAGGATTTCCACGACATGCACCATCGGTATAAATTTCTACTTTATCCATCATGCTCCTGCTTGTTCTGGAAGGGCTCGACTAATCCGGGAGAGACTATTTTTGCCTTGGGGGTGGACCATTTGGGACCTACCGGTGTCAGCGTCACCATACGCTTCTTCGCCAGGATCAAATTACCTGCGCCTAAAACGGGCCAAAACCGTCCTCCGGCCGATTCCATGAAGCGTAAGCGTTGCATGACAGACTTTTGCTGTAAAGGTGGGCGGTAAAAATAGCCGTGAATACTCACTACGTCGAAACCCAGTAGGGCTAACCAGTCCTTAATACGTGTTGTGCTCAAAGATCGACCACACCAGGGAACACGCTGTCGCCAACCTAAAGCCCAGCGCCAAAATGTCCAGATGCTGAAGGGGTTAAACACCAGTAGCAATACGTGACCTTCAGGAATAAGTACCCTTTCAACCTCCCTCAGGACGTCATGGGGCTTCTGGGAGAACTCGAGAATGTGAGGTAAAACAATGACATCCATGCTGTCTGTCTGGATGGGTAGCTGCTCTGGCAAGCCCTGAAAGCCTAGACAGCCACCGGTCACCTGCTCAGGCAGGAAATTCATCACCTCGCAGTGGGATACCCTTGAACTCGACAACCAGTCTTCCTCATTCAGGCGACCCACTTGCATAAGATGGTAACCAAACAAATTTTGTAGGGTCTCCTCAACCAGAGATTGCTCTTGCTCGCCCAGACGTTGGCCCAATCGTGTCTGATACCAGCGTTTCAGAGCTGGCCAAGATTTACTCATCTCACCACAACGATTAAATGGTCGGGATTTTCTCTTTTTTCGAAGAATATTCATTATGTGAACAAATAGTTACTCTTTACACCTTAAACCGGTATTCTATGGCCAGCTAGTCCACAGATAGCTATAATCACTACAGTCGATTTACAAAGTATATCAACAATTTATAAGAACAATGAGACAGTTTAGTTTAATAATCCTTTTCGCAGGCCTGTTACCGGGTTGTGCACTGACCAATCCTTTTAGCACCCTTACGTCTGAAGGTCCTGCAACAAAAAGCCAGTCAGTCGAACGAGCTGCACACAATCAATCCGCACAGCCACAACAAATAACACAAGCGACGCCGGAAGCAATAAACGCTGAAGCGAATACAGATACAACAAGTGTACAGCAAGCAGAACCTAGCACACTCGAACAGGATCAAAAACAAGTTGCCAATAAGAGCGATGTCATTGCAACCGAATCAGAAGTAACTAAACAAAATCAAAACACCACAAGCACGACCGCTTCCATTGTAGAAGATGTATTCGTCGATGAAGAAGAAGAAACAACTTATCCCAGTGTTGATGTTGATATCTGGGATCGCATCCGTGGTGGTTTTGCACTAGAAGAGCGTGAGCACAAGCGCATTACTCAACAACTGAAGTGGTTTGCAAGTCACCAGGAATATATGGACCGCGTTGCTGAACGCGCACAACCTTACATGCACCACATTGTCGAAACACTCGAAGCCAATGATGTGCCACTTGAGATTGCCTTATTACCCATTGTTGAGAGTGCATTTAAGCCTTTTGCATATTCACATGGTCGCGCTTCGGGCATTTGGCAATTTATTCCAGCCACGGGCAAGCGCTACGGCTTAAAACAAAACTGGTGGTACGACGGTCGCCGCGATGTTTATGCCTCCACTGATGCTGCAGTTAAATTATTAAAAGCCTTGCACAAAGAATTTAAAGGCGACTGGATGTTGGCCCTTGCTGCTTATAACTCAGGTAGCGGCAATGTTAGAAAAGCAATTCGTTACAATAAAAAACGTGGACGTTCGACTGACTTTTTTCACTTACGGTTACCGAAAGAAACAAAATATTACGTGCCAAAACTATTGGCCTTAAAAAAGCTGATTGCCAATCCTGAAAAATATAACATCACACTAGCGACACTTGAGAATAAACCCTATCTGGCAAAAGTGGATGTGGGTTCACAGATCGATCTGGCGCTTGCTGCTGAATTAGCTGAAATTGAATTAGACACACTTTATCGACTCAACCCAGGCTTTAATCGTTGGGCTACGTCACCGAGTGGCCCACACCACCTGTTAGTACCACTATCGAAGGCTGAAATCTTTAAAGAAAAGCTTGCCGAATATCCGCCTGAAAAACGTTTACAATGGACACGGCATAAAATCAGAAAAGGCGAGACAATAAGCACGATTGCGGCAAAATATAACGTCAGTACCAGCACCATCAAACGTGTCAATCGCCTTAGAAGCAGTCGTTTGCGCGCTGGCAGAAGCTTAACCATTCCGATTGCGAGCAAAAAATTATCGTCTTATAAACTAAGTGCTAACCAACGTAAGCGTAAACAACAAAACGCCCCACGCAAAGGAACTAAGGTTACCCATATCGTGCAACAAGGTGACACGCTTTGGGACCTGGCGACACGACACAAAGTTGGCGTCCGCTCCCTGGCAAAGTGGAACGGTATGGCGCCGCGAGACACCTTGTCTGTTGGCCAAAAGATAGTTATCTGGTCACGTAATACAGGCGCAAGCATTGATTCCACGACAACAAGTCATGTGAGTGCTCCTCCCCGCCGTCAAGTCACACAGCGAATCGGTTATCGTGTCCGCACGGGTGATTCACTGGCGCGGATTGCCAGAAAGTTCAGGGTCACGGTGGGTCAGTTGTTACGCTGGAATAGCAAAGTTAAAAAATCAAACTATCTGCAACCAGGTCAACGCATCGTCCTCTATGTCGACGTCACCCGTACCTCGAGTTAATCGATTTACGAATAATTCCGAGTAAGCAATTCCAGTGATGCCGTCCCTAGTGGTGTAATCTGGGCACTGCTGAAAGTAGTTTCTGAGTATATTCATGCTGCGGTGACGAGGTAACTTGATCGGTATCACCACGCTCAACTATCTTACCTTTATACATAACCGCAATCTCGTCACTAATGTATTCAACGACGCTAATGTTGTGAGTTATAAACAAAAGCGTCAACTCTCTGTCCGCACGCAGCTTTAATAAAATATCCAATATCTCTGCTTGTACTGAGACATCAAGTGCGCTGGTGACCTCATCACAGACGATAAACTTTGGATTCAAAACCAGAGAACGAGCAATACCGATTCGTTGTCTCTGGCCACCAGAGAATTCATGTGGGTAGCGCCAGATGTACTCTGGATCAAGCTGTACTTGTTGCATCACGTCCTGGGCAAGCGCGATTCTTTCGTCTTTGCTTTTACCAATCCCGTGCACAGCCATGGGTTCAGTCAAGGTCGTGGCAATATTTAAACGAGGATTTAGCGATGACATCGGATCCTGAAAAATAAATTGCATGTCACGTCGATAGGGTAAGATTTGTTTTTGGCTCAAAGATGATAAAATATTACCCGCATAACTAAACTCGCCTGCAGTTGGATCTTCTAAACGCAACAGTGCTCTTCCCAATGTTGTTTTTCCACAACCAGACTCACCGACTAGTGCAAGTATTTGTCCTTGCCGTATCGAAAGTGAAACATCATCGACCGCCTTGATGTGATCAACCGTATGCCGAAACACGCCTTTTTTGATTGGAAAGTATACTTTCAGATTCTCGATATTTATTAGATCAGCCTCTTCTTTGTTCTCCTTTTGTTTTTCCCTAAACGCCGCTAGCATTGTTGCACGATTATTCTGTTTAAGGTTTTCCGGTAAAGCGGCAAGCAATTGCTTGGTGTAATCATGTTGTGGATTTGAGAGTACTTCCTGTACTGCGCCCTGCTCAACTATTTCACCATGTCTCATTACACCTAGTTTGTGTCCTATCTGCGCAACAACACCAAAGTCGTGGGTAATAAATAAAATACTCATGCGCTTTTTGTTTTGTAATTCCTGCATTAGCTTGAGTATTTCTGCCTGTACAGTCACATCCAGGGCAGTCGTTGGTTCGTCGGCGATCAGTAATTCAGGCTCACATGCCATTGCCATCGCAATCATCACGCGTTGGCGCTGGCCACCTGATAGTCGATGAGGATATTCATCAATACGTTGTTCCGGGTTTGGTATTTGCACATCTGCTAAAGCTTTAATAGCCTTTTGTTTTGCCTGCTCATCAGTCATATCTGGCCAGTGGATCTGTAAGGCTTCGATGATCTGTTCACCAATGGTGTAAACAGGATTGAGAGAGTTCATTGGTTCCTGAAAAATCATCGCGATACGTGAGCCCCGAATATCACGCATATCCTCATCAGGTACATCGAGTATGTTTACCGGGCCTGAGCCATTAGCATCTGCACTGTATTGTGAATGGAAAATGATCTCGCCACTGGGATGACTGGCAATACCTTTAGGTAATAATTGCATTATCGATAGCGCAGTAATAGATTTTCCACTACCGGATTCACCTACCAGACAATATGTTTCACCACGACTAATTTCGAACGATACATCTTCCACAGCTTTAACAATTGTAGAACCAGTTTGTAGGTGTGTACGTAGATCGTTTGCTTTGATAAGAATATCTGACATGACTATTTTTTATTTAAGTAAGGATCCACGGCATCACGCAGTGACTCACCGATCAGGTTGTAAGCAAATACTGTAAGGAAAATTGCAAAACCGGGGAAGAATGCCATCCACCAATGAAAGCTGGCAGCCTGAACTGCCTGGTTTAACATCTCTCCCCAGGATGGATTATCAATCAAGCCTAATCCAAGAAAACTTAAAATCGCTTCATACAAAATTGCTGAAGCCACTCCAAAACTTGCCGCGACCATCACTGGCGCAAAACCGTTAGGCAACATATGTCGAAATAGAATTGAACGCAGTGGTAGACCAGCCACAATAGCAGACTGTACAAAATCCATTTTACGCAACCGGAAAAATTCGGCACGTACATAACGTGCATATCCGGGCCATGTGGTGATGCCGATTATCACCATCATTAAATAAAGACTACGTCCAAAAAAGGCGACAAAGGTGAGCAGTAAGAACAAGGTTGGGATTGCTTCAAATATTTCGACTAGCCGCATTCCGATCATATCGACGGTGCCAGAAAAATAGCCCATCAGGCCACCAATAATAACGCCGATAATCATAGCAATACCGGTTGCTACAAAACCAATACCAAGCGCAATACGTGAGGCATGGATCATTCTACTTAAAACATCAGATCCATTTTCTTCTGTGCCAAACCAATGAGTACGTAACCCAGCTGTGAGCGGTTCTTCTAAACTGGTATCACCTACATCACGCAAATAATCTTTGGGGGAATAAGGAATCGGTGCATTAATCACCCACTCTACTTTGTTAGCCCGGTCTAAATCTCGATATTTTTGATAGATTGCCAATTCCGGTGTATCAACAAAACTAAAGGAAATAGTTGATACCACGATTCCCGATGCTATGAACACTACGAATTTTTTATTGGTTGACCATTTGAAAAAATAAAGCAGTACAGCCATGATAAACAAAAATAATAAAATTATATCCGCCGCCGTCAGGTACTCATATAAAGGACTTGATATAGCGCCCTCGATACTTATCAAGTAGGGGTGACTATTTGCTAACAGAGGAGCAAATACAGCGACAACTACTAACACAAGAATCCAGGCTAGTCCTAAGCGTGCACCTAAATTAGAAAATGCATCATGCGCAATTCTTCGAGCATAACTCTGGCGTTTGTTATTATTCTCTATTATGAGGTTTGAATTATCTGTCATAACCATACCATCAATACATAACTTTAGTCATAGCTAACCCGTGGATCTGCTATCGCATAGAAAAGGTCTGCAATTAAGTAACTGATCAACGTCAAAACACCACTAATCAGAGTAATTGATAATACCAACTCACGATCACGGGACTGCACAGCTTGTACTGCCAACTTACCCATACCATCGATACTAAAAATACTTTCAACAATAACCGAGCCACCTAATAAACTTGGCAATAGCGTTGCAGAAACGGTAATCAGGGGTAGTAAGCTATTACGAAACACATGACGCCAAAGTACATCATGCTCCGAAACACCTTTTGCACGTGCAGTTCGTGCATAATCAGATAAAAGATTTTCTAAAGTTGCGGTCCGAGAGAGTTTCGATAAAAAGGCAAAACCACCATACGTTAAACAAATGACCGGTAAGACCAGGTGCCAGATTCGATCGATAAGAAAGCCGCGCTCAAATTCGCCTTGCATGATGTAAATTGACATGCCCGCGCCAATAAAAAGCCCAATTTGTCCCAGTGTGATAGTCCTAAAACTCGCATATTCCATCCTACCCAACGCATAGCCTAAGCCTGTTAATGCCATAGCGAGGAAGACTGTAAGTACATATGAAGTCTCGCCTGCCGCTGACAGGCCCATCAACACACCTAGTATCAAACCAACGAGGCTAAACAGTATTGCCCGCGATTGTTGTGCTAGCTTAATACTTAGTGTGCTAAACAAGTAGGCGCCAAATATACTGAATAGCAGTAATTTAACTGCATCGAATGGATTCGACCAATGAGGCATAAAAGGCATGTCATGGGCTTCTCGGTAATTCAGTCCTGAGGTTGGAAACCAGTGCCAGTTTTGTACACTGGCAAAGTAACCCATCAACATAACCCCTGCGAGCATCGTCGGTACCGACCACAATGCCAACATGACAAAGCTAGAGCCAACATCAAACGACTCACCTCGCTTTGTAGCAGCACGCACGCCGATGGAAATCGCAATCA
Organism: uncultured Ectothiorhodospiraceae bacterium; assembly: GCA_947259575.1. Taxonomy (GTDB): domain Bacteria; phylum Pseudomonadota; class Gammaproteobacteria; order UBA6429; family Thiohalophilaceae; genus SZUA-24. The sequence goes on from CAMYMU010000046.1 coordinate 10,331, forward strand.
GATATATAATTGGTATGGTAACAATGTTAAGTAACAAGGTTATCGGTACACGCTCGACCAATAATTCGGTTACTGGTCGACCATAAATAAAACTACGTCCAAGATTAACGCCTTTTGTGAATGAAAATCCTTCCATTTCACCATCATTATTAAAAGTAAAACCAACCGGTGAGGCATTGTTTAACCAACGTAAGTATTGCATTGGTGCAGGCTGATCAAGGCCATATAATTTGTTGTAATAATCCTCGAGGGCCTTACGTGTTGCGGGTTCAAGATCCTGTGTATCTACCAGCGATTGAGCAGTGATACCACCCGGTGCCGATGCCATTACAACGAACACGACCAGCGTGATCCCCAACAATGTGGGAATCATAAGCAATAGACGACGAGCTATATAATTCAGCATTATTTTTTTATTTAATGTACTTTTGCTCTGCCTTAGGGACATAGGTCTCCATTAGGAAACCATCTTTCATGCTTATGTTATTGCCAAATTTAGTGACCTGAACATTTTTGATTCTTTTATTGTAGAACATCGTGCTTTTACGTCTGAGCAAAAATGTATACGGTTGATCTTCGAACAGTATCGCTTCGCATTGATGCCATAAATTCATCCGTTTTTCTTTATCAACGGTAGCTCGCGCCTGCTCGATTAGTTTATCGATTTTCGGATTAACATAACTAACATAATTATCGCCCTTAGCCATAGTTTGACTACTATGGAAGATCTGATATAGATCAGTTTCAACAACACTAGTCCAACCCATAAACATGGCATCATAGTCCTTGTTATCATTGAGCTCGAGCAGAACTGGCCACTCCATCGCTTTTGGCTTTAATAATATACCGACTTTTGCATAGGCGTCTTTGAGCATTAAAATAATCCGTTTGTACTCTGCACTATCGCCAACAAACAAAAACTCAAACTCAAAGCGTTTGCCGTCTTTATCCTCAATAACTCCATCGCCATCACGATCAGAAAAACCAGCCTCGGTTAAAAGTTTCCTGGCTTTCTCAATATTAAATTCTCGTGGTTTAATAGTTGCACTGTGTTGAGGGCTTCTTGGGTTAAAAGGACTTACTGCGACTTCACCATAACCAAGGAATACTTCTTTGATGATTTTTTCCCGGTCGGTTAAATAAGTTAATGCCTGGCGAACACGTTTGTCAGAAAATATTGTTGGCTTGTCGTTACGTCTTTGATTCCAGGCGATAAAGAAGTAAGGGTTAATCGCAGGATAATATTCTTTATGGTTTGCCTGTTTTGCAAGCTCCACATTTTCCTTTAATTTTTTAAATTCTTTTGCACGCGCCCCATATATATCAAGTTCGCCATTTTGAAACGTATTGAGTCGTGCAGCATCATTTTGAATAATTTTCCAGATTACACGATCATAACTTGGACTGACAGGACCCCAGTAACGTGGATTACGGACTAATTCGACTAGACCTTTGTCTGGTGTCCAGTTTTTTGGATCCTTTAATCGGTATGGGCCTGAACCTAGCAAGAGTCCCTTTGATTGATTAAAGTCATTTGGATTATTCAAAAATGGCTCATAGAAATGCTTTGGCAAAATTTCCAACGTGCCAGCTAATAACAATGCATTAAAATAGGGTTCTTTAAAATTAAATTTTATCGTTATAGGATCAATTGCGGTTACTTCTTTGATTTTCGAATAATAGGCTCGCTGACGTGGTGCAGCAATCCGATCGTCCATTATAAAGTTGAATGAAAATACCAAATCATCAGCTGTCATCGGTGTCCCATCAGAAAACTTAACGTCATCCCTCATTTTGAAAACAATTTCGAGACCGTCATCTGATATTGTCCAGGACGTTGCTATATGGCCGACCAGCTCTAGTGATTCAGGATCATATTTAAGTAGGGTTTCTAATACGTGTGACTGCACATCACTCGCACTGCTATCAGTTGAGACAAAGGGAGTAATCGTTTTTAATCCTGAGGCAAAACTCTGGACAAGCCAATCACCTTCGGCGTAATCAGCTTGCTGTGATGCTTTAAACGCACGAATAAATGAAGGAGGTATATCCTGCGTTTGTACACTGTCTTTGCCTGTTGTCACTCGTCCGGATTTAATACCTTGGCGCAACTCCCGAATATCCCTCGACTGTTCCTGTAGGGCGCTTTCCATTTCAGCCAACTTACTCCACTGACGATCAATCATGTACATCGTTATCAGTAGAGTAATAAACAACAAGGCCAGAATACTCAAGAGTGTGTAATCTTTCGGGCTAAAACGCTTTTGCATATTTTTTATCCGTCTTTGTTCAGTCTAACGTCTTATAAGAATGTCATTTATATCATACACTTGTTACTGCTTCTAAAGGAAAAAAACAGGCCACTTGTACCGTCTCACCAACCTGCTGGAGTTTGGGTGCCTCTATGTGGCAGCGTGACTGTGCATAAGTGCAGCGTCCAGCATAAACACAGCCATCGAGTTTAGTATCCGCTGTTTCAATTTCACCATATTCTGCGTAGTGACGTTGTCGCTCCGTATCTGGATCTGGTCTGGGCTCTGCACTTATTAGGGCCTGCGTATAAGGATGACGCGCATGGCTGAATATCTCCTCGCTTGGCCCCATCTCCATTAGCTTTCCCTGATATAACACAATCAATTCATCACTGATATAACGCACCAGGCTCAGGTCATGGGCGATAAAAATAAGCGTCAAATCTAAGCGCTGCTGGAATTCCTTTAGCAGGCTAATAATTTGTGCCCTGACTGAGACATCAAGCGCACTAACAGGTTCATCACATATAAGAATCTTCGGCTCTGTAATCATGGCGCGGGCAATACCGATGCGTTGACACTGGCCACCAGAAAACTCGTGTGCATAGCGCTGGCGTTGCGAATAATCCAGACCCACCTGCTCCATAATGGTCTTGAGTTTTTTTGTCCGTGTCGCGTGATCAGGTTTTACTCCAAGATAATCCAGTGGTTCCGTGATCAATTGCTCTACTGTCATCCTGGGGTTAAGGGCCGCCAGCGGATCCTGAAAGATAAACTGAATATCTTTGTTTTGTTGTACACCATGATTAAATCCAATCGTTCCTGTAGCCGGTTGATATAGACCCAGTATTGTTTTGGCCAGTGTTGTCTTACCCGAGCCCGATTCGCCCACAATCCCCAGACGACTACCGGCTTGAACAGCGATAGAGATATTTGAAAGTGCATCGAATGTATTTTTTTTAAATGACATTAGTGAACTACTACTATGTCGAAAAGAGACCGACACATCATCCACTTCAATCGCCAGGTTATTATCTCTCATACAAATGGCACGCCTGTTGTTGAGTATTCGATCCCGTCATAACCGGCATGTCACGTTGACACACATCAAGGCGTTGTTCACAGCGTGGATAAAAGGCACACCCCAATTGAATACCTGTATTCACAGGTGGATGACCGGGAATACTCACCAATTTATCAGTTAGACCTGATTGACTTTTTGCTGCAGCCAGCAGGCCTTGGGTATAGGGATGTTTAGGTGCATAAAAAAGTTCATCCAGACTTGCCATCTCGACGGGTTGCCCTGCGTACATGATGACAACCCGGTCGCACTGCCCCGCAACGATACTCATATCATGAGTGATTAAAATGATACTCAATGCGAACTCATCACGCAGTGATTTTAATAATGCGAGTATCTCTGCCTGTACAGTCACATCTAACGCCGTGGTAGGTTCATCGGCGATAAGTACTTTTGGTTTGCGCAATAGCGCCATGGCGATCATGATTCTTTGTCGCATGCCACCGGAAAACTGATAGGGGTAATCATGGACACGTCTTGCCGCATCTGGAATACGCACCTTCTCTAGAATCTCAATCGCTTGCTTAAGTGCTGTTTGTTTGTCAATTTTCTGATTTAAGATAAGGGTTTCAGTCAACTGTCTTGAAACTTTTAAATAGGGGTTAAGTGATGACATTGGGTCTTGAAAGATCATCGCTATTTCATTACTGCGGATTCGATTAATATCCAACTTATTTAGTGTTAACAAATCCTTATCGGAATAAATAACTTCACCCGTCGTTACTGCATTCTCAGGCAGGAGTTTTAACATGCCTAGCATCAGTTGTGTCTTACCACTACCAGACTCGCCTACTACGCCTAACACCTCGCCTTCAAATAATTCAATATTTGCATCACGCACTGCATGCACAACGCCACTTTCCGTTGCGAAGTCTATTGAAATATTATTGGCCTCTAACAATGCAGACATTATTTTACCTGTTTGGGATCGAGCGCATCACGCAAACCATCGCCGATAAAATTAAAGCAAAAAAGAATGATAGAAAGAAATACCGCCGGAAAAATCAGTGTCCAACTATAACTCTCCATTTCATTCGCACCTTCACTCACCAGTGCACCTAAACTCGTCATTGGTTCTTGAATACCCAAACCAAGGAAACTCAGGAATGATTCGACCAGGATTACTTGCGGTATGGTTAAGGTTATATAGACCACAACGATCCCAAGCAGGTTCGGCACAATATGGCGTTGAATAATATGCCAGTGACTCGCACCGTAAATACGAGCAGCCTCAACATAAGACTGTTGCTTGATCGCTAAGGTTTGCCCTCTTACTATTCGGGCAATATCAAGCCAGTTGATAGCACCGATAGCAAAAAATATCAGAAAAATATTTCGACCGAAAAACACCATTAACAATATGACAAAGAACATAAACGGCATTGCATAAAGAATATCGACAATACGCATCATGACAGCATCAACTCGACCACCAAAATAACCGGCGATCGCACCATAATTGATCCCAATAATTAAACTGACGAGTGTTGCAACCAGACCAATCGCCAATGAAATACGACTACCCTCCATGGTTCGCACAAACAGATCGCGACCAAGACTGTCGGTACCAAACAGATGCCCAGAGGTCAATGAAGGTTCTGCTGCAATAGCTTCATAGTCAATATCTTCGCCGTTAAAGGGCGATAGCCATGGCGCAAACAGGACCATCAGTATCAACAAACCAATTAAGCCCATGCTTGTCACTGCAGCACGGTTTGCCTTTAGGCGTATCCATATTTGTTTGCCTGGTGATAATGATTTTACTTCAGCCATGCCTATACTCACGTTTTCCTGGCCTGTAAACGAATTTGTGGATCGAGCCAGCCATAGAGCAAATCAACAATTAGATTCAGCAGGATAATAAACACACCATAAAAAACCACCACACCCATAACTAATGTGTAGTCGCGGTTCAACGCTCCTTGCACAAAGTAGCGCCCCAGTCCGGGTATGCCGTAGATTTGTTCAACCACAACCGAGCCGGTAATAATGCCGGCAATCGCAGGACCCATGTAGGAGATAACAGGTAACAAGGTTGGTTTGAGTGCATGACGGGTTAGAATATAAAACGTGGGTAAGCCTTTGGAAAACGCAGTACGAATAAACGGGCTACGTAATACTTCGATCATGCTGCCCCTACTGATCCGCGCAATGTAGGCAATTTGGGGTAAGGCCAGCGTCACAATTGGTAATATACGATTCTGAAAGGCACCGTCATTCCAACCCCCGGCTGGCAGAAATGAAAATACTATCGCAAATATTAAGATGAGTATTGGCGCCATAACAAAATTCGGCACCGATATTCCCAACATAGAAATGGTCATCACACCATAATCAAACTTTGAATTTTGCCGGTAAGCGGCAAGGATACCCGCCGCACTACCGAGCAACAGGGCAAGTGCCATGGCCGACAACCCGAGCTGCACCGAGACAGGAAAACCCTGCGCAATGAGTTCGGTCACCGTATAATTTTTATACTGAAAAGACGGACCAAAATCGCCTTGCAGGATATCTTTCAGGTAATAGCCAAACTGCACATATACAGGCTCATCAAGATGGAACTTTGTATTTAGATTGGCCTGTATCTCTGGTGCAAGAGTCTTATCAAAATCAAACGGTCCACCTGGGGCAAGACGAATTAAAAAGAAGCTAACAAGAATGATAATAAATATCGTTGGGATGGCACCTAGCAAGCGTCGAAAGAAATATTCAAGCATTGGTCAGGTCAGTGCGCCTTAATATAGAGATGTTTGCTGTAATGATGATCCATGGTGTTATCCTCATATCCACCAACATAGGGTTTAACCAGGTGCTTGCTCATATAGTAATAGATAGGAATTACTGGATAATCATTTAGAAGTATCTTTTCTGCCTGTTGCAAAAGCTTGCGCCGTTTCTCAATATCCGCTTCTTTGGCTGATTGTGCCAACAAGGCATCATATTCAGGATTACTATAGCCTGAGTCGTTAACACCATGATTGGAGTGCAATAGCTCGGCAAAACTAAAGGCATCGTTATAGTCCGCTATCCAGCCTGATCGAAATACTTGGGTATGTTTTTTCGTTTTGCGATTAGCCAGAAACACCTTCCATTCTTCATTATGAAGTTTCGTTTTAACACCCAGGTGCTTTTTCCACATCGAGGCAACCACAATTGCGATTTTTTTATGGTTCTCACTCGTGTTATAACGAATCTCTACACTGAGTGGCTTTCCCTTTCCGTAACCCGCTTGCTTGATAAGCTCTTTTGCATATTTTATACGCCGGGACATGGGCCATGCTTTCCATTCGTATTCAACCTGTTGATAGTTAGCTACGTTTGGAGGCACCCAGCTATAAGCAGGCAACTCGCCTGTGCGTAGAATTTTTTCAGTCAGTACTTTTCTATCAATGACCATCGATAAGGCTTGACGTAATTTTTTATTGTCTTTGAAAGGAGGTTGCGTGACATTGTAACCAAAGTAATAAATACCAAGATAAGGTGTGAGTCTTAAATCCTGTTTTAAGTTTTTTCGCAACCAGGGCATTTGACTGATGGGGATGCCTTCTACTATATCTATCTCCCCTGCTCGATAACGCTTTAGTTCGCTCGATTGATCTTCGATAGGATAGTAATAAACTTTATCTAGTTTTGTATTTTTATTATCCCAGTAATGTGGGTTGCGCTCTAACAATATGTGGGATTGAATAGACCACTCTTTCAATACAAATGCACCATTTCCAATCAGATTGCCAACCCGAGCAAATCGATTACCGTGCTTTTCAACACTGGCTTTGTGAACTGGATAGGTTGAGGAGTGAGTTAGCAATCCAATGAAATACGGCGTAGGTCCTTTAAGTTTGACCTCTAATTGATATTTACCAATAGCGCGGATACCGAGCGACGTGACCTTTTTAGTTCCTTTGATAATGTCTTCTGCGTTTAAAACCGGCGCCAGAGTTTGCGCATAATAAGAACCGGTTTTGGGATCCACGATTCGTCGCCAACTATAGACAAAATCATCCGCGGTAACGGGATCACCATTCGACCATTTTGCATCCTTGCGTAAGGTAAAGAGATAACGCATACCTTTTTTGTCGACAGACCAGCTCGACGCCACACCTGGCACAAGTTCACCACTGGGTGACTCACACACAAGCCCCTCATACAAATCTTTTTGTATGTTTGCGGATGGCACGCCTTCTGATTTATGTGGATCAAGACTTTGTGGCTCGGAACCGTTACCCCGGTGAAGTACCTGGTTGGGAGCAAGTACATCGGCAGCATGACAATTCGCCGAAGCCAACAAGATATAAGCGCATAGGCTAATTAACTGTAATATTTGCTTTGCAAGCGGGCTCATATTCTTTATTTCGTTATCTAACCGTTGGATTAAGGCCGATTTTGTAGATGTCATTGTTGCTTGTTTACCACAAGGCATCAAGTCATTCATTCACAACCCTTCACACACAGATAGCCACCCAAATCAAGCGTAGTTATTTGACTTAAAACGTTTTTATCTAGTGGTTTTTTTGTTATCGTTAGCTCGAGTTTAGACGCTGAAACGTCTGAAAAACAAATCACATAATAAAAAGGTCGAACTATGGGTTTTCTGCAAAATAAACGTATATTGATTGTTGGACTTGCCAGTCACCGTTCTATTGCCTGGGGTATTGCATCGGCCATGCGTCGCGAAGGTGCCGACCTAGCGTTTACCTACCAAAATGAAAAATTGCAGGATCGTGTTGAGAAAATGGCCGCTGAACTTGGCTCAGAAATCGTCGTGCCATGTGACGTTAGCAGTGATGAAGAAATAGACAAAGTTTTTGACCATCTGGACAACTATTGGGACGGCCTGGACAGTATTGTTCACTCGGTCGCCTTTGCTCCTCGCAGTGAGCTGGAGGGTGATTACCTCGACAACGTAAGCCGAGATGGCTTTCGCACTGCCCATGAGATCAGTTCATACAGCTTTGCTGCCCTGGCCAAAGCAGGCCGAAATATGATGGAGGGTAATGACGGAGCCCTGCTGACATTGAGTTATTTAGGTGCCGTTAGAGCCATGCCAAACTACAACGTAATGGGCCTTGCCAAGGCCTCACTGGAAGCCAATGTACGCTATATGGCGCAGAGCCTTGGCCCCGACGGCATCCGGGTAAATGGCATCTCAGCCGGCCCAATCAAGACCCTGGCAGCGGCTGGCATCAGCAATTTCCGCCGGATGTTGGAGGAAGTGGAAAATACCGCACCGCTCAGAAGAAACGTCACCATCGAGCAAGTCGGCAATACCGCAGCCTTCCTGTGCTCCGATCTCGCTGCGGGCATTACCGGTGAAATCACTTACGTAGATTCAGGTTATAGCACCGTGGGAATGCGTCCCCTCGACGTATAAAAATCGAACTAGCTACCTTTCCAGGGAGGGAAGTACGAGGTAGAAAAACTAAGCACAATCTATCGGCTAGCTTCCCCGTCCACCAAAATACCTTGTTCGCCCTCACTCTTGCCGATAATAACCGCACCACAAGAATCACTAAATACATTCACCGCGGTACGGCACATATCTAATACACGATCGACAACAATGACCATGGCAAGGCCTGCACTGGCAGTTGCTTCGTCCATACCCACAGCCTGTAGGATGATCATGATCGCCACCAACGATGCGGCAGGGATACCCGCAACCCCAACCGAGGTCAACAAGGCCGTTAACACAATTAGAAATTGCTGAGTAAAGGTCAGGTCATAACCGAAGGCCTGGAAAATAAAGATCGCCACGACACATTCATACAGTGCCGTGCCATCCATATTAATAGTTGCACCTAATGGCAACACGAATGAACTCGTTCGATTAGAGACGCCGGCATTTTTTTCTACGCACTCAATCGTGAGAGGTAAAGTCGCCGACGATGACGCAGTTGAAAATGAGGTAAGCAATGCGGGTGCCATGGCCTTGTAATGCCTTAGCGGATTTACACGGGCTAAGAATTTGAGCATGACTGGCATAGTAATAAATAGATGGAAACCCAGCGCTAACAAAACAGCGATCGTAAATTTCGTTAGCGCCTCTACTATCTTAGCTATATCGTCTGACTCTTTATCCAGCCCAAGCACCACACTGGCTATCAAGCCAAAAATTCCAATCGGTGCAAACTTGATAATAAATTCGGTAATTTTGAGCATTACCTCATAAGTACCTTGCCAGAAGTTATATTGTGACTCAGCGTAGGCCTCAGGAATTTTGGTAATAAAAAAGCCAAATAAGATACTGAAAAAAATCAGTCCTAACATCTGTCCTTCGGATGCTGCTTTTACAATATTAGTTGGCACCATGCGCAGAAAGATGTCTGCAATACCACTGCTCTCTTTACCGGCGACCTTGTTTTTTGCTTCAGCAATCTGTTCTTCGCTAACTTTGATTACCTCACCAATCGGTTCGCCATCGACCACACCGGGTACGATCGTATTGACCACAACTAAACCAATCAGGATCGCAAACAAGCTGGTGGTCATATAATAGAGGATAGTCTTTCCTCCCATACGACCCAGCCCCTGGGTACCACCGATGCCGGCAATACCAGTAATAATTGAGGCCACAATTAGAGGAACAATGATCATCTTCAGGGCATTCATGAACATGCTGCCGAGAAAATCAAATGCCGAGAGAAGATGGATGCCGAGGAAGGTACTTTCTTTGTTAGTTAAATAGCCAATGAAAACGGCAAGCACGATAGCAATCAGGATTTGCCAGTGAAGTTTGATTTTAGGCATGACGACAAATCCTTGTGTTATTCAGCGTTAAATCTACTGATGCATGTTTATATTTAAGTGAGGCGTACTGAGTGAATATTTAATTTACAAATCGCCTTCGTCTGTTTGCTGGTCGTTTAAATCAATATCACTTTTCGAACGCATATATTCCAGCACTGCATCGGTATCGGTGCGCCCTGCTGTCTGCGTCAACTGTGATTGCATCGAATCCAATACTGCCGGTTGTTCCTGAACAGGATTATCACGCACAGCACGGAAAACAATGACAACACCATCACCGTTTGTGGTGGTCATATTATGAAATGAGACCTTGCCTGACTCTGGTTTTTGCATTCTGAATAGTGCTTTTCGAACTTCAGGAGAGAGAGTTGCAGTTTTTTCATCAAATCGTGCTTCTCTGCCGACAAAACCTGGGGCATTCCATGAAACAGCATTGTTAGCGTTTGCAATCGCAGAAGGCTCCTTGCCCTCATTCAACTGCTGTAGTTGTTGCTCAGCCAGAATAGTAACCTGTTGTAACGCACGCTCCTGCTTTAAGCGACTTTCTGCTTGTGCTTTGACTTCTTCAAAGGTTTTCTGTTTGGCCGGCACATGTTCTTTCACTCTTAACACGACCAGATGATCTTCACTTAGTTTAATAACATTACTGTTAAGTGAGTCAACCAGCACATCTTCACTGAAAGCCTCTTTCAATAATTCTGAGTTTCTAAAAATTTGACCGGCGCCCGCACGTGTTATGAATGGGCTAGTCTTGATGCTAATGCCTAATGCTTCTGCTGCTGGTTCTAAGGAATCCTGATATTGATAAGTTAAGTTTTCCAGCTCCGTCTGCCCTTCATAGAAAATACGCTCCGCCTTCGCTGTCTTGAGCGTATTCATAATTGCATTCTTTGCTTCAGCGTAAGGCTTGGTCACACTTTGTTTCTTGATCAGAATATGGCTAGCCTGACGCTGTTCACCATCGATATCCACAAGCTTGATGACATGATAACCAAACGATGTCTTGATTGGTTGGCTCAACTGGCCTTTTTTCAAACTATAGACTGCATCTTCAAATGGCTTTTCCATTAAGCCTTTACCAAAATAGCCTAAGTCACCACCATTCGCGGCGGTACTGATATCCTGAGAGTATTCTTTTGCTAGCGTGTCAAACGACTCACCCTTCTTCAGACGCTTGATGATGTCCTTAATTTTTTGCTCTGCGGCTGTAAAATCATCTTTAACAAAACTTGCCTTGTTGTCATCGTAATATTTATTGGCTTCGTCTTCATCAATCACCTGGCTATCTGCGAGTGCCTTAAAGCTTAGCTCCAGGTAATCAAGCTTTACTTGTTCCTGAGTCATAAACTCAGAGGCATGTTGATCAAACCAAGCTTTTACCTCTTCATCACTGACGTTTATGGTTTTACTGACTTCAGCCAGGCTGATAGTAAGTACGCCCATGTCTCGTTGTTGGCGAGTCAAACGCTGAAACTCTTCCACTGATGATTTTAATTCAAAAGCAGAGTCACTAATGCCTGTAATGAACTGCTGATTAGACAAGCTAACGGCCTGCTCCATTGCATAGCCTTCTGCAGAATAGCCGTACTGTGCAACTAAATTGGCGAACTTCTTGTTGGAAAACTTACCATCATCATCAAGAAAAGCCGGAATCTGCTCCAGGGATCGTTGAGCCTGAGCTGCGCTATTACGAATACCTGCCTCATGTGCAAGTTGTGTTACTAATTCTGACTCGACTAAGCCATTAATGACGGAGGTCCGTAAAAGTTTTTCATCAAAAAATCGTGCAAAGTTTTCGCCAAGTTGTTGTTGGAGCTGAGCTTGTCGATTGTTATATGCAATGGAGTACTGTCGATTAGTAATTTCGACGTCATTAACTTTAGCAGCGTAGCGTTTAACACCACTGCCAAGGTAGGAACTCAGAATAAATGATGACAGACCAAGGATAACGAAACCGACGATTATCCAGATGATCACCCCTTGTGCATTGTCACGAATGATTTGTAGCATGTGGCTATTATACTTAAATTTATATTTAAATTCGGCTAATAATTTCTTGCCAGGCAAATAAAAAAGGCACAGTTTTTACGCCGCACCTTCTTCATTGACACAATTAAAATTGGCGGACCGGACGGGACTCGAACCCGCGACCTCCGGCGTGACAGGCCGGCATTCTAACCAGCTGAACTACCGGTCCATCCGATATACTTCGAACCAACTAATACTATGAACAGCAGTTATAGCTGTTGGGGATGCGTCACAACACCCCAACCACTCATAGAAATTGGTGGGTGGTGCAGGGATCGAACCTGCGACCCTCGCCTTGTAAGGGCGATGCTCTCCCAGCTGAGCTAACCACCCCAGTTCGAAGGCGCGCTAGTTTACGGCATCCTTAAGCGCTTTGCCAGCCTTAAACGCAGGATTATTTGATGCAGGAATGTTGATTGTTTCGCCAGTACGAGGGTTGCGACCTTGACGGGCTGCACGTGGACGAACCTGAAATGTCCCAAAACCTACTAAGGTCACCTGATCACCATTTTTCAATGTGTTAGTGATGGAATCAATGAAAGTATCAACGGCACGTGTCGCAGCAGCTTTTGAAATATCAGCACCTTCAGCAACAGCATCTATAAGTTCGGCTTTATTCACGAGGAACTCCCCTTTTTTATGTGTATTGTGAGAAAAAATGCCGCTCCCTTTTTAGGAGCGGCTTGTTTTATTAGATTTGCTTAAACTTATACCAACCGACTAAATTGAGGTCAAGCGTGTCTGTTGGCATTTGAGATAAAAAATAGATTGACTAATGGGTTCGTATCGTTCCTTGGTCAGAATCCTTCTCCTTGCTCTCCTTCTCGACGACCGGTGCTTTTTCAGATTCCTCAATCGCTTCCGGCATTCTGGTCAGGGCAACCTCGAGAACTTCATCAATCCATTTTACAGGTCGAATATCGAGGTCTTCTTTTACGTTGTCGGGCATATCTGCCAAATCACGGCGGTTTTCATCCGGTATCAGAACTGTTTTGATGCCTCCACGGCGGGCGGCAAGCAGTTTTTCCTTCAGGCCACCAATTGGCAGAACCTCACCACGTAGGGTTATTTCACCGGTCATGGCCACATCAGCACGTACAGGAATGCCCGTCAGCACCGATACCAGAGCGGTACACATCGCGCCACCCGCGCTTGGGCCATCTTTTGGAATGGCTCCTTCAGGAACGTGGACGTGGATATCATTCTTCTCAAACACCTCTGGGTTAATTCCCAGAACAGCTGAGCGACTACGTACCACGGTCATCGCCGCCTGAATTGATTCTTTCATCACGTCGCCAAGCTGACCGGTCACGCTATGTTTGCCTTTACCCGGCATAACTGCGGTTTCAATTGTTAACAGGTCACCACCGACTTCTGTCCAGGCCAGGCCTGTTACCTGACCAACCTGATCGTTTTCATCGGCCAGACCAAAGCGGAAGCGTTTAACACCAAGATATTTTTCCAGGTCTTCGGAAGTGACAACCGTTGTGCCTTCTTTCGGATGCAACAGAACTTCCTTGACCACCTTGCGGCAGATCTTTGCTATCTCACGCTCAAGGTTACGGACACCGGCTTCGCGTGTGTAATAGCGAATGATGTCGCGAATGACTTCTTCTTTGATCTCGATTTCGTCATCCTTCAAGCCATTGTTCTTTTTCTGTTTATCGACCAGATATCTTTGGGCAATATTTACTTTCTCGTCTTCGGTATAACCCGATAAACGAATGACTTCCATACGATCCAACAACGGACCCGGGATATTCATAGTATTCGATGTCGCAACGAACATGACCTCTGATAAGTCATAGTCCACTTCCATATAATGATCGTTGAAAGTGTGGTTCTGCTCAGGGTCAAGTACTTCTAATAAAGCAGATGCTGGGTCACCACGAAAATCCATCGCCATCTTGTCAATTTCATCGAGCAGGAATAAGGGATTGCGTGTGCCAACCTTGGTCAGGTTCTGGATAATTTTACCAGGCATTGAACCGATGTAGGTACGACGGTGACCGCGAATTTCTGCTTCATCACGCACGCCACCTAATGCCATACGCATAAACTTACGATTGGTTGCGCGCGCAATAGATTGTCCTAACGATGTCTTACCAACACCAGGAGGCCCGACTAAACATAAGATCGGCCCTTTCATTTTTTTCATGCGTGTTTGAACTGCAAGATATTCAAGAATGCGTTCTTTCACTTTTTCCAGACCATAGTGATCGGCTTCCAGAACTTCTTCGGCCTTAGCAATGTCATGACGCACCTTGGTACGTTTTTTCCAGGGCACACCAACAATCCAGTCTAGATAATTACGCACAACCGTCGCTTCTGCGGACATGGGCGACATCATCTTCAGTTTTTGTAATTCACTGTTGGCCTTGGTCTTCGCCTCTTTAGACATGCCTGCCTTTTCAATCTTATTTTCGAGTTCTTCAAGCTCGTTAGGCACATCGTCCATTTCGCCCAGTTCTTTTTGAATGGCTTTCATTTGCTCATTCAAATAATACTCACGCTGGCTTTTTTCCATTTGTCGTTTTACACGACCACGGATTCGTTTCTCTACTTGTAGCAGATCGATTTCGGATTCCATCATCGCCATCATGTGCTCGAAACGCTCACGTAAATTTTCGATCTCGAGAATTTTTTGCTTCTCATCGATTTTTAAAGACATGTGTGCAGCAATTGTATCAACCAAGCGACTTGGATCATCGATACTAGAGAGCGAGGTAAGAATCTCGGGAGGAACTTTCTTGTTTAATTTTACGTATTGATCAAACTGTGTAACCAATGAGCGAACCAGTACTTCGCCTTCGCGCTCATCCGTCTCTTCTTCATCAATCGCTACTGTCTGTGCATTAAAGTATTCATCGTTCGCAACAAAATGAACAATGCGTGCACGTTTAACACCTTCAACTAAAACTTTAACGGTGCCATCTGGGAGTTTGAGTAACTGCAGAATGGTAGAAACCGTGCCGATGTCATAAACATCTTCCGGATTAGGATCGTCTTCAGCGGCGCTCTTTTGAGCGACCAGCAATATCTGCTTATCCTTCTCCATTGCCGACTCAAGTGCCTGAATCGATTTATCACGTCCCACAAACAAAGGGATGACCATGTGTGGATAAACCACGACATCTCTTAAAGGTAAGACGGGAATGGTAATGAGTTGTTCATCAATGACGTTTGACATATTTGGTTCTCTAGTGGTTTCTGTATCTAATTAGCTATATGCAGCCAAATAGATGCATTTTCAATACCAGGTGGTGAGCTTTTTTAGTTCACCTTAAGACTATGAGGGAATATGCCTGATCGCCAGTTGATTGCGCTGTGCTTAACGCTCGTCAGAGGCAGCAATTTGATCCGAACCCTCGTAGATCAATATGGGTTTACCCTCTGCATTGATTACAGAATCATCAATCACAACCTTCTCCAGGTTTTCAATTGAAGGTAAATCATACATAGTATCGAGCAAAACGTGTTCAAGAATCGAACGAAGACCACGTGCACCGGTTTTACGTTCCATTGCCTTTAGTGCAACTGCAGCTAAAGCATCTTCACGGAATTCCAGCTCACATCCTTCCATCTCGAACAGTTTCTGATATTGCTTGGTCAGCGCATTTTTGGGTTCGGTGAGAATCTGAACCAAAGCATGTTCGTCGAGTTCACTCAATGTCGCAACAACGGGTAAACGACCGACAAATTCAGGGATCAGCCCGTATTTGATTAAATCTTCAGGCTCTACAGTATGCAGCACATCGCTGATACTCTTCTGGTTATCTTTGCTCTTCACTTCAGCAGAGAAGCCAATGCCACCCTTCTCTGAACGATCGCGAATAATTTTATCCAGGCCAGCAAAGGCACCACCACAGATGAACAGAATATTTCCTGTATCGACTTGCAGGAATTCTTGCTGAGGGTGTTTACGTCCACCTTGTGGCGGAACAGAGGCAACCGTGCCTTCGATTAACTTCAATAATGCCTGTTGTACGCCTTCACCTGAGACGTCACGAGTAATCGATGGGTTATCTGACTTACGAGAGATCTTGTCGATTTCATCGATGTAAACAATACCGGTCTGTGCCTTCTCGACATCGTAATCGCACTTTTGCAGAAGCTTCTGGATGATGTTCTCTACATCCTCACCCACATAACCAGCTTCAGTTAGGGTTGTCGCATCTGCGATAGTAAATGGAACATTCAGCAAGCGTGCTAATGTCTCAGCCAGCAGGGTTTTACCACTACCCGTTGGACCAATGAGTAAGATGTTGGATTTTGCTAATTCAACATCATCTTTACGCTGACCAGTTTCAAGTCGTTTGTAGTGGTTATAAACGGCAACAGACAACACCTTCTTGGCGCGCTCTTGACCGATTACATATTCGTCCAGGATCTCATCAATCTCATGGGGAGTTGGTAGCTTTTTACCACCAACAGATGATGCCTGTTCTTGAACTTCTTCACGGATAATATCGTTACAGAGTTCGACACATTCATCGCAAATGAACACAGAAGGACCTGCAATTAGTTTGCGTACCTCGTGCTGACTCTTGCCACAGAAGGAACAGTACAGCAGTTTGCCGTTTTCGCCCGAACTGTTCTTATCGTCACTCATTTGCTACTACCCCTATTCATCATATCTGTAATCGTGATTTCATACACAGACTATAGACAATGCATGCAAATCATCGTTTTTTCAAGCCCTTATATGTAAGGACTTTTGCCTGAATCTCACAGTAACCATACACCAAATCCCCATACCTGGCCTGTGGATTAGGTCTCTTTATTCGCTATCTTCAGGCGCTCTCTTATCCAGTTTCTGGTCAACCAGACCATATTCAACCGATTCGTCCGCACTCATGAAAAAGTCGCGATCGGTGTCCTTGGTGATGGTCTCCAAAGGCTGCCCTGTGTGTTTGGCAAGAATCGCGTTTAAACGTTCCCTGGTACTCAAAATCTCTTTGGCATGAATCTCGATATCCGATGCCTGGCCCTGGAAACCCCCCAGTGGCTGGTGAATCATAGTCCGCGAATGTGGCAGGCAAAAACGCTTGCCGTTTGCGCCTGCAGTCAGCAGTACCGCGCCCATACTAGCCGCCAGCCCAGTACACATGGTGCTCACGTCTGGTTTGATAAACTGCATCGTGTCGTAAATAGACATACCCGCCGTGACCGATCCGCCTGGCGAATTAATGTACAAATGTATATCTTTGTCCGGATTCTCAGATTCAAGAAACAACAATTGGGCGACAATCAGATTGGCCATGTGATCTTCGATCGGTCCAACGATGAAAATGACACGCTCTTTTAAGAGACGTGAGTAGATATCGTAGGAACGCTCACCACGCGCAGTCTGCTCGACGACGATGGGAACCAGTTGATTACTTATATTGCCTTGCCATTCCATGTTATGAATTCTATCGGTCACGTGCTCACTTCCTTTAAGAGGTAATTAATAAGGGTAATTCAAGCTTATTTTTGGCTGTTTGGATACATAATCTCATTAAAAGTCATGGGCTTATCAGTTAATTTCGCCTGTGAAAGTATCCAATTGACCACTTGTTCTTCAATCACGAGTGATTCAACTTCAGCCAACCGTTGCTTGTCGCTGTAATAGTACTGAACAACTTGCTCTGATTGTTCATAAGGTTCAGCAATGGCCTCAACCTTTTGTTTTACAGAAGCTTCATCGGCCTTTAGCCCTTGTTGCTTAACTATTTCAGCCATAATCAAGCCCAATGAGACGCGTCGCTTGGCCTCGCCTTCAAACATCTCTGGAGATAATTTCGTCTGCTCCGGCGGCATGCCTTGCTGGCGCATATTGTTAATCATTTGCTCTGTCAGAGCCTGAGCTTCGTTTTGAGTCAGTGCCTTAGGAATTTCTACTTCATGCGCCTCGAGTAAGGCGTCCATAACCGCCTTTTTAGTCTGGCTTTCTAGCGCATTTTCCAGTTCACGCTGCATGTTGCTGCGAATCTCTTCCCGGAATGCATCCATATCGCCGCCTTCAATACCCATTTTCTTTGCTAATTCAGCATCGACTGGGGGCAGAACGGGCTCTTCGACTTTCTTTAACGTCACCGCAAATTTAACGGGTTTGCCGGCCAGTTCTTTTTGATGATAGTTTTCAGGGAAGGTTAGCTCGAGTGTCTTTTCGTCGCCGACCTTTAAATCAACCAGGCCGTCTTCAAAACCGGCAATCAGCTGGCCTTTTCCAATTTCAACGGCCATATCCGTGCCTGAGCCGCCTTCGAAGACTTCACCATCAATCGTTCCTACGAAATCGACATAAGCTTTATCACCCTGCTTAACGGCTCTATCGACTGGCTCCCACGTGATATGTTGTTTCTGGATGGTTTCAAGCATGTGCTCGAGGTCTTCGTCAGTAATTTCACAGACTGGCTTCTCGATGCTAACGGCGCTCAAATCGCTAATAACCACCTCAGGGTAGACTTCGAAAGTAGCGGTATATTCCAGGCCTTCACCTGGCTTCT
Organism: uncultured Ectothiorhodospiraceae bacterium; assembly: GCA_947259575.1. Taxonomy (GTDB): domain Bacteria; phylum Pseudomonadota; class Gammaproteobacteria; order UBA6429; family Thiohalophilaceae; genus SZUA-24. The sequence continues at coordinate 28,930 of CAMYMU010000046.1, forward strand.
TCTGTTTTGGCTCAAAATCAGGCATACCGGCTGGCTTTAATTCTTCTTGTGCAATTGCCTCATAGAAGCTGGACTGCAGCACATCATTTAGGACTTCTTCACGGGCCTGCATACCAAAATGCTGTTTGACCACTTTAAGAGGTACCTTGCCGGCACGGAATCCTTTTAGTTTTACCGTCTTACTCAGGCTTTGAAGCTTCTGCTGTACGGCTTCACTGATTTTATCTTCTTCCACTGAGACGGTAATACGTCGCTCAATGGCATTGGGCGACTCTACGGAAACTTGCATGTCCAATCCTCATGTAACATATTGTTTATTAATGGAATACTACTAAATATGGTGCGGATGGAGAGACTCGAACTCTCACGCCTCGCGGCACCAGAACCTAAATCTGGCGTGTATACCAATTTCACCACATCCGCAAAAGACGGGGATTATACCGATGTTCGCTCTATCGATATACCCCATTTAGACTGAATACAAACCCATGCCTTAGAAGCACTTACTGAAATCTAATGACTGGGTTTGGGAAAGAAAATGGGGTGGCTGAAGGGACTTGACCGTTTACTGGAAGTAAACGGGGCCGCGTTCTTGGCGGCTCACCGTTTTGTAGGCAACAAAACGGGACAGCTTTGCTGCCGCGAAGCGGTGAGCCACAGGACGTGGCGAATCAACCCTTGGGTGAAAGTCCCTGCTCGATTCAAATTTGGCGCACTGAAACACCGAGCAGGAAAGAAGTTGGGGTGGCTGAAGGGACTTGAACCCTCGACGACCGGAATCACAATCCGGGGCTCTACCAACTGAGCTACAACCACCATAGGTAGAAACATTAAATAAAATTGGCACGCCCGGCAGGATTGATTCGCTCCTGCGGAGCTCACCGCTGCGCGGCGCACTGTGTGTGCGTCCCAATTGCCTAGCTTTGCTTCGCCAATTGGTCGAACCTCGCTGAATATACTTCGTAGCAGGTTCGAATGTGCTCTTTTTCACTCTGAGCACAGATTCGCTGCATATGCTCAAAACTAAATTGGCGCGCCCGGCAGGATTCGAACCTGCTACCCTCGGCTTAGAAGGCCGATGCTCTATCCAAATGAGCTACGGGCGCAGTATGACTTTCAAATCCTACCTTTGCGTAAATGTGAAGTCGATCTCACACCTCATAAATTTGGTCGGGGTAGAGAGATTCGAACTCCCGACATCCTGCTCCCAAAGCAGGCGCGCTACCAGACTGCGCTATACCCCGTTTAATAAGGACGGCGATAATACGCTTGCCAGTTAATTTGGTCAAATCTTCTAGGGTTTTATACTTGGCTAACAAGCCTTTACCTGCGATCATTCGCTTCCCCATTTAAGAGTTTTATCGGATATGAGTGCACAATTAATAGACGGCAAGGCAATCGCAGCGGCACTGCGTGAGGACATGAAGCAGCAGGTAGCAGATCGGATCCAAAATGGGCAAACAGTTCCAGGGCTTGCGGTCATCATGGTCGGTGAAGACCCAGCCTCAGCCGTATATGTTAAGAACAAGCGAAAAGCGTGCGAGGAAGTTGGCATTAACTCGTTCGCCTATGACCTCCCCGCTTCAACATCACAGCAGGAATTAATCAATCTGGTTGACGAGCTGAATAACAACAACGAAGTGCACGGCATCCTTGTACAACTGCCACTGCCCGAGAACTTTGATGATGAAGTCATACTGGAACGGATCAAGCCAAAGAAAGATGTTGATGGATTTCACCCCTACAATATAGGGCGACTCGCACTTCGAATGCCAGTGCTACGATCATGCACACCACGCGGTATCATGATAATGCTGGAGAAAACCGTGGGTGATGTGAAAGGAATGGATGCGGTAGTTGTTGGAGCCTCCAATCATGTTGGTCGGCCTATGGGGCTTGAGCTTTTACTGGCAGGCGCAACGGTTACTACCTGTCATCGATTCACCAAGGACACAAAAAAACATGTAGAAAGAGCCGATCTGGTTATCGTTGCTGTCGGTAAACCTGGCATCGTTAAAGGCGAATGGATTAAACCTGGCGCAATTGTTGTTGATGTAGGTATCAACAGAATGGACGATGGTCGACTCATTGGCGATGTTGAATTCGATGTCGCTAGCAAACAAGCCAGCTGGATTACCCCAGTCCCAGGTGGCGTCGGTCCGATGACCGTTGCTACTCTATTGCAAAATACAGTTGATGCTGCGAAGTAATTTAACGTTCGAAAGTAGGTTCCACCAGAATCATTTACTACCAGACAACTTTCTCTCGAGATTCTCAATTCTTTCTTCAAGGTCGGGATAGATTCCATTCTCAGTGGCCATCTTGTAGTACTTCACTGAAGAACGGATATCTTTTTTTACACCTAGGCGTCCAAATTCATATGCATTACCCAAACGAATCTGGGAATAACGATCACCAAGACTGGCCGCATGCGTGTACCATTTGATCGCTTCAGGCAAATCTCGATTAACGCCCCAATTGCCGGTTCCAAATAACTGTCCCAGACGCATGGCGGCAACACTATTACCCTTTTCTGCTTCCTGAATCAGAACGCTGGTATCTGGCCTCATCTTCTCACCGCAGAGACCTTCAGCAGGAATTTCCCGGCTGAGCCAATAACACTTTGGCATGACATGAATTTCTCTTACGGAAAAAATATCTTCTTCTGGGAATGCTTTAGTTGTATAGAAGCCTACACCCGTAACGATAAACGTGCCAATTGCAAGATGTTGAAATTTAGTTTTTCCAACCATTATGGCCAACCCTACTACAGTTACGAGGCAAAAACTCCCCTAAAAGCATATTAAACATAGTTCAGGTGAGGATACTATTGCTTGATCCAGATCAGGCAGACCATAAAAAAAATAAATATACTTGTTAAATATAATTACCCAAACTTAAGTAGAGTTCATACATTGACTGAACAAGTTTCCGTTTAGGTGGTCTCAAATTTTGCAATGACATGAGGCTGTAACAATGAAGATAACAAAGTACATCATAAATATCTGTGGATGGATATGTCTAATCTTTCCAGCTGTCGGTAACTCAGCTAATACGGCAGCAACTAACTCCGCTGATAAAGAACAAGTTGACACTTGGAATCAATTTGCACAGCGACTGTACATCCTGCATCAACATCAAACTGCGCAACATGAAACTTTCCAGAAAGAATCCACTGGTGGATATATGGGTGGTGGCGATTTCTATCGGGAAGTAAAATACTATGATACAAAAAGCGAACGTTTACTAAGCAGAGTTTTATGGGAAATAGATAACCCTGAGCAAATTCATGAAATTGAAGTATTTGTGCATGATGCAAACGGCAACCTAAAACGAGACTATCTTGCCGCTTTTTTGCCCGTACATCGAAATGCACCGGTCCAGACATTAATCAATTTTCACTATCAAAATGATGAATTAAAAAGTTTCCGACAGTTTGATGCTTCAGGTGAGAAAATATACGAATACTGTGAAGGCAGCTTTTTTGGTGAGCCCCTCACCATTTCATTAGATGATAATGATTTTGCCGCATATGACAAAGATACGATAAGAATCATGGAAAGTGAGGAGTACCTGTCGTGCTTTCAAAATACTTCAGCAACTCTCGGAGACTACATCAACCCTCTTTATGGCATAGCATTACCTGCTGATTTAATGAGACAAGCCGAAATGCATGAGCTTGATACGCCAGACTCAATTGAACACAAAATCAAACAATTAACCAAAGCAATAAAAACAGAAAAAGAACCTTCCAAACTTTATTATGAAAGAGGTATGGCCTACTTGAAGCTACGCATGTTCGACAAGGCCATCGATGATTTCAGCGATTCTATTAAACAGGACGAATCGCTAGATGGTGCCTATTTTGGCAGAGGACTAGCCTATGGCAGAATACGCTTGTTCGACGAAGGTGTTGCTGATTTAACTGTTTTCATTAAACGAAACCCCCGAAGCTCTATTGCCTATACAAAACGGGGAGTAAGACAGATCTGGGCAGGCAGATATAAGCTGGCTGAAGAAGATTTAAAGATGGCCATATCCATTGATCCAAAGAATGCAGAAGCTCACGATGACCTCGGGGTAATGGATGCCAGAAGAGGAAATTACAAATCAGCACAAGAGCACTTTGAAAAAGTTGTTGATATCGACCCCAGCTACAGTAAAGGATTTCATAATCTGGCAATGACACTTTACATTTTGGGTGACTATCAGGCTTCATTTACCAATATTAATAAATCGCTTGAATTAATGCCGAATGACAAAAATGCATTACTGCTAAAAGGTGAGGTTATGCTAAAGCTCGGAATGCGCAAGGAAGCAGAAGCAATTATTGATAGAGCTGAATTTTTACCTGAAGGTGGTTGGCAAGAAAGGTTCTCTTTGCAGTAAGATTCAATGAAGCTGAATAAGTATTTCGATTAATTAGACCTAAGCCAGCGAATTCAACAAATGCGAATACAATAATTATTGAGGCTTGAGATATTTGCCCGGCTTTTCTCTTAACCCTTTAAAACAGGACTTGTAATCAGCTTGTTCCATACGATCAGAAAAACCATCAAGTGCAGCAGCGATTTCGTCTTCATCCAAGATGAAGTTCACTTCCTTACCACGCAATGTTCCTGTGCACCGCTCTCCGATTCTGTCACCAGTGGCATCAAATGTACGGTAAGCTTTTAAATCGCCGTTATAAGCATAAAAACTCACTAGTGTCTGAGTTGGTGCATTGCGATAAGTCGGCAAATACGCAGCCGCATAATCACGAACCACCCTTCCTTGTTTATCAAGAACAAAAACCTCAATTGAGTGTAAATTATTTGGATTCTCGCGTTCCCATAGAACACGCGATACTAGTTCTCCTGTACTCATATCTGTATATGTTTCTTCTATATAGAAATCTGGATTACCAAAATAACCGCCAGTACGAGTAAACTCTTTAAGCTTTTTTTCTTTCTGGAATCTTTTGTGCAATAAGAGGATATCATCCGCGAACTTATTCCAGGTACGGACATGTTTGTTATCTGCCTTCACCGTATCAGCAGTCGCTAATGCAGCGACAGAAGTAAGTAGTATGCAAACAACACTAATTAGATTTTTTATTTTTAGACTCATTGACTCCCCCTCTTTTTGTTCTCATTATGCTGGAAAAGACATAATTATACTGGCGAAGTTCAATATTAGATCGGAGCCCGGCCTAATCAACCGAGCTCAACTAACCTCAATCACGGCGCCAGGTCGTACCACCTGCTCCATCTTCCAGGACAATTCCTTGCTCAAGCAATTCATCTCGTATTTTATCGGATAGAGCAAAGTCTTTATTCGCACGTGCTGAGTTCCGCTCAGCGATTTTTTGCTCTACATCCCCTGCACTTAAACCCGCTCCAACACTTGCCTGCATGAACTCATCTGGATTACGTTGTAATAAACCTAACAGATCACCTAATGATTTCAACTCTGTCGCCAAAGAGCCTGCCTTGTCAGGTTCATTATCCCTCACACGGTTAATTTCACGCGCAAGGTCGAATAGTACAGCCTGGGCTTCCGCAGTATTAAAATCTGCATCCATTGCCTTTGTAAACCGTTCTCGATATTCAGAAGTGGCTGTTGATTCGCCTACCTTTATGCCGCGCAGCGCGGTATATAAAGTTGTCAGTGCGCTACGGGCATTATCGAGATGAACATTCGAATAATTCAATGGCCCTCGGTAGTGGCTGGATAAAATAAAATAACGCAGCACTTCCGGGTCGTACTTTTCCAGTACCTCACGAATAGTAAAGAAGTTACCCAGCGACTTCGCCATTTTTTCATTGTCGATCTGGACAAAGCCATTGTGCATCCACACATTGGCAAAGGCATCATCAGTCGCCCCGCAGCTTTGTGCAATTTCATTTTCGTGGTGAGGGAATTTCAGATCCATGCCCCCGCCATGAATATCGAAATGATTACCCAGGCAATAAGTCGACATCGCTGAGCACTCAATGTGCCAGCCAGGTCGCCCCTTACCCCAGGGTGAATCCCAATGCGGTTCATCTGGCTTGGCCGACTTCCAAAGCACAAAATCCAGCGGATCGGCTTTGGCCTCATCGACTTCAACTCTGGCCCCAGCACGTAAATCTTCCAGATGGCGGCCCGACAATTTTCCATAGTCCTCAAATTTACTGACGGAGTAATACACATCACCATTGCTAGCTCGATAAGCGAGTCCCTTATCGACCAGGGCCTGAATCATGTCGATGATCTGCTGCATGTGGCGAGTAGCTCTAGGCTCTTGAGTTGGAGTAATCACGCCTAGGGCCTGCGCATCATCATTCATCTCGTCGATAAATCTTCCCGTCAACGAGTCAATGCCCTCTCCATTTTCATTCGCCCGCGCAATTATTTTGTCGTCGATATCAGTGATATTCCTGATGTAAGTGACGTGATCGGCCCCATATATATGGCACAAATAACGATAGACGACGTCAAATACCACTAATACGCGGGCATGACCAATGTGGCAAAAATCATAGACCGTCATTCCGCAGACATAAATCCGTACATTTTTCGGATCCAGGGGCTGAAAAACCTCTTGCTTACGGGTTAAGCTGTTATAAATCTCTAGCATGAACAAAGACTACTCAAAAATTGTGAACAATATAGGGTAAACCAAAAATCAACGCTGCACAAAACCCATCAACTCGCGTTAAAATAGCGCCATCAAGTTAACAGGATATCAAAATGCTTAGATCCATCCAGAGTATTCGCTTTTTCATCTCAATACTAATTTTTACGTTCGCCATTTCGGCGCACTCTGCTGACAATCCCATTGTCAAAATTCAGACTAATCATGGTGACATTTATCTTGAATTGTACCCGGAAAAAGCCCCAAAGACCGTGGCCAACTTCCTGTCCTATGTTGAGGACGATTTCTATACGAACACGATCTTCCACCGGATTATGAGCGACTTTATGATTCAAGGCGGTGGCTTTACAACAACGTTCGAACGTAAGCCAACCAATCCACCAGTCATTAACGAAGCGGATAATGGCCTGAGCAACGTTCGCGGCAGCATCGCCATGGCGCGCACATTTGATCCTCACTCAGCAACGGCCCAGTTCTATATTAATGTTGTCGATAACGCGCATAAACTTGATCATCAAAACAAAACTCCGCGTGGCTGGGGATATTGCGTTTTTGGTAAAGTGACTAAAGGCATGGATGTTGTCGATACTATTCGTAATATTCCGACCGGCGTAGGCGGCCCATTTCAAGCCAATGTTCCAAAATCATCTGCCATCATTCTTGGCATTACCCATATTAACAAACCTAAACCCGTTACCGCTCCGCCGGTAGTAGAAGGAAACACATTATGATTCGTATGCAAACAAACAAAGGTGTTATAGAAATTGAACTTGATGCTGAAAAAGCACCTGAGACAGTCGAAAATTTTATCAGCTATGTAAAAGATGGCTTTTACGATGGCACTATATTTCATCGCGTCATTGATGGCTTTATGATTCAAGGCGGTGGTATGGAACCAGGCATGAATGAAAAACAAACCAAGGCACCGGTTAAAAATGAAGCCGACAATGGTTTAGCCAATGATCGTGGTACCATCGCCATGGCAAGAACCAATGATCCACATTCAGCGACTGCGCAATTCTTTATTAATGTTTCTGATAATGCCTTTCTTAACCATCGCTCACCAAGCATGGACGGTTGGGGTTACTGCGTATTTGGAAAAGTGACCAACGGCATGGATGTAGTCGATGAAATCAAAGGTGTTGCTACCACATCGAAAGGTGGGCACCAGGATGTACCCGCTGAAGATATAATTATTGAGAAAGCAGAAATAGTCGAGTAACTATGTCGACGCTTTTTATTTCTGACCTTCACCTAAGTCAGGAACGGCCCAACATTAATAAGCTGTTCCTAACTTTTCTCCAGCAAACAGCACCACAAGCAGAAGCACTCTATATACTTGGTGATCTGTTTGAAGTTTGGCTAGGTGATGACATGATCCTGCCAGACTATCAACCTGCGCTGGAACAGATCGCTGTGACAGTCAAACAAGGCACGCCCGTCTACGTCATGTACGGCAATCGTGACTTCTTCATGCGTGAGCAATTTGAGCAGTTAACTGGTGCCAAACTTATTCATGAACCCTATGTGATCGACCTGTATGGCAACAAAACATTATTATTACATGGCGATACGCTCTGCACGGATGATGTTGAGTACCAAAAGTTTCGCGCAATGGTACGTAACCCTCAGTGGCAGGATGAATTACTGGCAAAAACACCGCAGGAGCGACTCGAGCTTGCTAGAAAATTTCGTGAAATCAGCAAGAATGAGACCGCACAAAAAGACAATGCGATAATGGATGTTAACCAGGATACGGTCGTGCAAACTATGCGCGACAATCAGGTCCTGCATTTAATTCATGGACACACACATCGTCCTGCTACTCACCGGTTTGATCTGGACGATAAACCGGCTCAGCGTGTTGTTCTTCCTGATTGGTACGACAAGGGTGGTTATCTAGCCGTTGACGAGAGCGGCTATGAGATGCATGAAATAACTTAGCCTGCTAAGTTGAGTATCAACTATTTTCCGCTGGCTTCCCTGATGGCGCAAGTGGTGGACTCGTCATATTGATCGCCGGTAGTACCTTACGATTTTCAAGATCGGCACGCCCTTCGCGGAACTCTTGAATCGAGTAATTAAAATAATTTTCTGGTAATGTAAACAGTACTGTATCTACCTGGTAATCATCCTCATAGTTTTCAAGACTGCGTGCATAGCCTGTTTTCCATTCCTGGATAGGAAACCCATATTCAAGATGTCTAGTCGGTGCAAAGGTGCTCATCGAAATCGCACAGGGATCATGCATATCGGCCGGCAAGTTATTAAACGTCACTGCGCTGTCAGCGGCTAGTATAAGTTGGTATTCTTTTAGTGCAGTAACTGCCTCTGGCATCAGTCCCTTTACACTTACTACATCCAGGCAGACTTGTTCATTGGTTAACAATTGCCTATGTTGGGGTTGGGTGTTATTGATTTTGGGCGCATCGTTAAAATCATCTAGCTCCGTTACTGTATATTTTAGCTCGATAGGCGAGGTCAGTGCAGCACCCTCACCGCTATTAGCCTGATTGTCGACGCGCATAATCGTCTTTAGATTGTGATCCACACTGTAAGCAACTTTTTGCTTTCGGTTGATTAGCAAAAATGTTGTCGACTCTTCACCTTCATCAAACCGGATAAAATCTGGTGTCACAATGATGCGAGTTTGATAAGGATCAACACCCTCCTCAACCTCCTGGAACAAAATGAGCTGATTCTGTGGTTTCTGCTGGCAAGCAACTAGACCTGTCATAAAGAGAAAACTAATAACTACTAACACAATTTTTTTCATTTCGTTCCAACCTGTTCTAAGTACAACAATTCATCATCGGTGAATCCTGCTTTTTTACGCATTTCAATATCATAAGGACCTCGGACACCGCCTTTCAGATATTTTTCCAACAATGATTTAAACATCTCAAACGGGGATAATCCACGAATTTCACAAAAATGTCGATACCACCGGGTACCTATCTCAACATGCCCTACTTCATCGTGCTGAATAATCGTTAAGATCTCAACCATCCTCTGATCACCAGCCTTCTCAAGCTTTTCCATAATCGCGGGCGTCACATCCAGGCCTCGAGCCTCCATGACCCGCGGCACCAGCGCCATTCGAACCAATACATCGTGATCAGTTTCTATAGCCATTTCCCATAAGCCGTTGTGTGCATCAAAATCACCATAAGAATAATTTAAGTCATTTAAATGCTCAGCTAACAGGCTAAAGTGATAGGCCTCTTCTTTAGCAACCTGTAACCAATCAGTGTAATACTCCGCTGGTAGCCCACGAAACCGATAGACCGCATCTAAAGCAAGATTGATCGCATTAAATTCAATATGAGCCAGCGAATGAATCAATGCGGCTTTACCTTCATCACTAAAAGCACTGCGCTTTGGTAAATCACGTGGTGAAACTAGAATAGGTTTGCTCGGACGCCCAGGATTAACTAATCGTTCTACCTTATTCTCAGCTTCCTCGACGGATATGTCACAGTTGAGCTTGCCTTCAGTCCATTGTTCAAATAGGGCCATGGTTTTTGCTACTTTTACCGCAGGCTCATCACATAAAAGGCACTCATGTGCACATTGGTACACACTGCTACTATTAAATCCCGTATCAGGACTAACCTTGCCCGAATTAATTTTACCTGGATTTATATTGGCCTCACTCATCCGCGAATTATAACAAATCTAGTTAGCTAGCGCGGATCGAGTTTAACCGCAATCACAAGGTCCATCACATTCGAGCCAGTGGGTCCGGTATCAATTAGATCGCCCGTTTCAGCAAGATAATGTCCTGCATTGGCATCTAGTAGCGCCTGCTTGCTATCTAGTGACAACTGTAACCCTCTTTGAATCGTTGTAGCATCGACTAACGCACCTGCCGCATCACCAGGACCATCACTGCCATCTGTCCCGATCGCCAACACTACAATATTCTCGTGCTGTTGAATTTTCTCCGCGATCAATAACGCCAGACTTTGACAGCGCCCACCCTTACCTGGGTTTTCCGGTAATTGAACCACCGTCTCACCACCCCATACATATAGACCAGCTTCACCATTTACTAAACTTGTTGTAATCCGCTCACTTGCTGTCGCGACTTCGCCTTCTATCGTTGCATTAACGACGACGGGTAGGTTAACTGAGGCAGCATAATCGACGATTGCCTGTCTGGCTTTGGCATTATCAGCTATGATGTGATGCTCAACATGTTGTTGACCTGAAGTCGGCTTTTTATGGTTATCGATACAGCGCTGCTGCATCTGTTTAACCCAATCAGGTAGTTCAATATTTATTTCAGCAAGCGCCTCTGTTCCCTTCTCAAGCAAACCCGATCCAATGATCGACAAGTCATTATTCGCGACATCCGATATCGTCAGTTGAATACAATATGGGGTCGGCACAACATCAAGCAACTGCCCGTTCTTTATGCAAGAGACACTCTGGCGTACCTTGTTAATCACATCGATCGGCCATGGGTTAGAGAGCAGAAAATTATTGAGAGCGACCAATTCCTGGACTTGATTGTCAGGATCCATCTCAGTGTCAGGTAAGACCTCGACTAAGGAAGACGTGCCACCGGAGACTAGAAACAAAAAGGTATCGGTGTTGGGAATTTTTTTGACAAACTCGGCAAGACGTCGACCCGCTTCCAAACTGCGCAGACTTGGAACAGGGTGATCTGATTCAAATAAAGTGATATTTGAATTAGCGCCAAGGGCACTATTAGCCGCATCGTAACCTTGCTTATAGATCACCAGCCCTTCTGCCAAACGCGACTCTGACCCAGTCGCTTTTAAATGGTTGATAACGCCTTCCATCATACTGCTGGCCGCTTTACCTACCGCTGCGACCCAAATCCTGTCAGTCGGCAGTCGCTTCAGGGTCAAATAATGGCTCACACACTTAGCGCCATTCACCGCATCCAGGCCAAATGTAAAGATTGTTAACAATTGCTCTCGGGTTTTCTTTAACGACTGTATATTCATCAAGTTATCTGTAGGTGTTAAAGTAAAAATTTAGCTAATAGCCTTACAATGAAAATGTGATCCATTTGACGTTTTGAACATGGTCTGCAATATTGGAATATCACCATTGCGAGTATCTTTTAGTTAACTGGAGGTCTCCATGCGTCTACCGAAGTTCTTGTACGAAAGCTATCCAGTACTTTACATACTGGGAGGCATAGCTGCCATGAGTATGGTGGAATCCTATGTATCATTTTTTAGCGGTCTCATACTTTGCGCTGGCGGTATCGTAATCTTATTCATGCGTAGAAACTACCGTATGATCAAACAACATCTCGCACAATTATCATAACCTGATACCTCAATCTTACGTTTTCTGGTTTAATAACGCCCACGTTTAATTCGTGGGCGTTTTTTTATGCAAAATAAAGAAAATATTCAACTCGGTGTCGGCGCTATCGTATTTAATGGCGATGCCGTTTTGTTGGTCCAGCGCAAAAATCCCCCCAACCAATTTCAGTGGGCCATTCCAGGTGGAAAGGTCAATTATGGTGAGCCATTAAAAGATGCGGTTGAAAGAGAAATATTAGAAGAAACCAGCGTCGTGATACAGGCACTAGAACCTGTTTATACTTTTGAAATTATAGAAACAAGTACTACAAGTGACACACCTTTTCACTATGTCGTTATTGATTTCGAGGCACAGTATATTTCAGGTGTTCCGACTGCAAACGATGATGCAGCAAAGGCTGAGTGGATAAGCCGGAAAGCATTTTCATCACTTGAAGTAAATAACATCACCCAAAATTTACTTAGGGAAAAATTTAATTTCCCTTAACTCTGAAAATGAAATGCGACTATCAATTATATTTGGGTTAGTCCTGTCTCAAGATCTGCTTTAATATCCTTCACTGATTCAAGACCCACCGCAATTCTAAGTAAGCCCTGGTAAATGCCCGTCTGTAAACGCTCATCATCTGTCAGCCGACCATGCGTGGTCGTCGCAGGATGAGTGATTGTCGACTTTGTGTCTCCCAGGTTCGCAGTAATCGATAACAGATTTGTATTATCAACCACTGTCCATGCCGATTGCTGGCCGCCATCCACTTCAAAGGCCAGTACGCCACCAAAGGCGTCTTGTTGCTCGCGTGCAAGCAAATGCTGCGGATGTTGAGGTAGACCAGGATAGTGAACACGCTTAACTTTGGGATGATCAAATAAATGAACGGCTAGTTCCAAAGCTTTAGCGCTATGTGCCTGCATGCGCAGTGATAGTGTTTCCAGTCCACCTAAAAACAACCAGGCATTAAATGCACTCATGGTAGGACCCGCGGTACGCAAAAACCCAAAGACTTCTTCGCCAACGGTTTTTTTATCGCCAACAACTGCACCACCCATTGCCCGACCCTGACCATCTATGTATTTGGTCGCAGAGTGAATCACGACATCCGCACCCAATTCTAATGGACGTTGCAAGGCAGGTGTGCAGAAACAATTATCAACCACCAGCAAACAATCATGTTTGTGTGCCAATTCAGCAATTGCCTTTATGTCCGCCACTTCAATCAAAGGATTAGAAGGTGTCTCTAAAAAAAGTAATTTCGTATTGTCTTTAATTGCGGCTTCCCAACTAGCCAGATCAGTTTGCGAGGCATAACTGGTTTCAATTCCATAGCGTGATAAATATTTATTAAACAGGACAACTGTCGAGCCAAAAATACTGCGTGAAGAGACAATGTGATCGCCGGCTTGTAACAAGCTTAAACAGGTACTGAGGATGGCAGACATACCACTGGCCGTCGCCACACAAGATTCCGCCCCTTCCAGTGCAGCCAGACGTTCTTCAAAGGTGCGCACAGTTGGGTTTGTGAAACGCGAGTAGATATTGCCGACCTTGTCGCCTTTAAATGTTGCTTCAGCTTCAGCTGCGTTTGAGAAAACATAACTGGATGTCATAAATATCGGATCAGAGTGTTCGCCTTCTTGGCTGCGCTGCTGTCCAATACGAACCGCCTGTGTCTCTATATCCCAATCTTGTTCACTCATTTTTCTGTCCTGTATATTTCTTGATTCAAGTTTCTGGTTTATTGGGCTCTAAAAACGACAAAACCCGCTCAGCAGTTGCTAAAGCAGGTCGTTCCTCTTTAGCTGGTTTTATAAAGCGCCCGCAAGCTGTATCAAATCGGCGCTGGTATTACTATGTTGAGTTGTAGACTAGGTCATCACTCACCAAGAGTCAACATCTTCAGGCTGAATTGTACAGTTCCACGAACTCACCATCATTACTCTGCTCATCTTTGCTCCGTGCAGAATCGTTACGCGCATCTTCGATGCCTTTGAGATATTCTGGTGTCACGTCACCGGTAACATACTCACCATCAAACACTGAAGTATCAAATTGATCAACATTTGATTTGGACTTTTTCTTGACTGCTTCGCGCAAGTCATCCAGATCCTGGTAGACTAACCAATCCGCACCAATTAATTCTGCAATCTGTTCTGCTGTTCGGTTGTGACCAATCAGTTCACTTGCAGCCGGCATGTCAATGCCATAAACATTTGGATGCCGCACGGGCGGGGCCGCTGAGGCAAAGTAAACTTTTTTCGCACCCGCATCGCGGGCCATTTGAATAATTTCTTGTGAGGTGGTTCCACGAACAATTGAATCATCCACGAGTAGAACATTTTTTCCCTTAAACTCCAGACCAATTGGGTTTAGCTTTTGACGCACTGATTTTTTACGCTGTTTCTGGCCTGGCATAATGAAGGTACGACCGATATAACGGTTTTTAATAAAACCTTCGCTGTAACGAATCCCTAAGTGATAAGCCAGGGATAGCGCAGAGGTCCGACTGGTATCAGGGATCGGTAGCACGGCATCGATATCGTGATCAGGATAGGTGCGCTTGATTTTCCGTGCCAGATACTCTCCCATCCGTAAGCGCGCTTTATAAACAGAGATGCCATCCATCACCGAATCAGGACGTGCAAAATAAACATGCTCGAAGATACAAGGTGAACGCACAGTGTTCTCTGCACATTGCTTAGCATTCATTTGACCATTGACGTCGATGTAAATAGCTTCGCCAGGATCAATGTCTCTAACTAGCTCATAACCCAAGGCATCTACGGCAACACTTTCTGATGCAACCATGAAACAATCTTTACCATTCGCAATCTTCTTACCAATAACGGCAGGACGAATGCCATGTGGATCGCGAAAAGCAACAATACCTCTGCCAACAATCAAGGCAACAACCGCATAGGCACCACTGCAGCGACGATGTACACCTTCAACTGCGGCAAAAATATCCTGAGGTTCTACAGTCTGCTTACCCTGCACACGGGTCTGTAACTCGTGGGCAAAAATATTTAGCAAGACTTCTGAATCAGAATTGGTATTGATGTGACGTTGATCAGTTTCAAATAACTCGCGTTTCAACTGCTCAGCGTTGGTCAGGTTGCCATTGTGAGACAGTGCAATACCAAAGGGTGAATTGACATAAAACGGTTGCGACTCTGCCGAAGAAAAACAGCCTGCCGTGGGGTAACGTGTGTGCCCTATCCCCATATTGCCTTGAAGCCGCAACATGTGGCGGGTGTGGAAAACATCGCGCACCAAACCATTGCTCTTACGCAGGTACATGCGATCAGCATCACAGGTCATGATACCGGCAGCATCCTGTCCGCGGTGCTGTAGCACCGTCAAACCATCGTAGAGATCCTGATTGACTGCACTATTTGAAACTATACCAATGATGCCACACATATTTCCCTCTGCCTTAATGAAGCTATACAGCTATAAGCTGTGAAACGGTATTCTATACCATTCGTTATCGGTCAAAACATAAAATTCTTTGCCCACTCTGCGGGGAAAAAATCGATTAACCAGACCGCAATGGGCTGAAAATAGACAATTAGCAATGATTCTCGCCAAACATCTGCCCTCGGCAACTGGGTATAGCCTGCCAGGGCAACCAGTGCGGTCACGATTAAAAAACCACGCGCCGCACCAAAAAAAACACCGATCACCCTATCCGCACCAGTCAAACCTGTTCGTTCTACTACTTTGTTCGCAAAAAATATCACTAGGGTAAATATCACTAACGACAATATGAACAAGATAAAGAAGGCCACGATAAGACGTAAAACATTGTGCTCGATAGCCGATTCCAGCATTCCGGCAAAGGTTACGTGTAAATGCCATGCAATGATGAAGGAGACGACCCAACTGGCAAGGGATAAGGCCTCACGCACAAAGCCTCTTACTACGCTAATTGCGCATGAGACTAGAATAATACCAAGGATAGCAAAGTCGATCCCCGTCATCAGCTCATCATCTCACTACTTTCCAAAAACAGAGTCATATAATTCTTGGCCTCATTCCCAGTATTGGCTATGGGTGAGACATCACCAGAGTATCTTTAATCTTGAACTCTTTGCTGATCTTCGTTTTTAGTGCATCGGCTTTGCTACGTTGCACAACAGGCCCGACTCGCACACGATAGCGGGTACCTTTTGCTGAACTCGCTGACTCAACAAAAGCAGAATACTTGGCTTTACGAAGTCGATCACGGAGCTTGAGTGCCTTATTCCGCTCTGAAAAACTGGCAACCTGTACGACCCAGGCACGTGTTTTACCGGCCGTGGTAGAGGTGGGTTTGGTAGGTTTTGTTTGTGCAGCAGGTGTTTGAGCTTTATCCGTTGTCGTCGGCGTTGTCTGTTCTGATTTTATCTCTGATGGCTTTTTTGCGCTCTCAGTCTTTTTAGGCGTTTCAGATTTTTTATCGGTAGCGGCCGTATCAGTCTGTTCGACTGGAGGGGTATGTTCATCAACCAGTCGGGGTTTACTGGTATCAATATCGGGGCCTGCAGGCGGTACAGGGGGTTGCTGTGTGGCTAATTCCTTCAGGACGTCGGGCTTCTCAGGGATGTTTGATCCACTTATGGGACTATCTTCACCATCCTGATTAAGAATAATCGGAATGAAGATAACTCCCAGGGCGACCAGCACGATGGCGCCGACGATCCTCTGCTTAAACTGAGTTCTATCCACTACTGCCTATGTCCACTATCGCCAATTAACTTATTCATGCTGCATTATACGGCTTCCGCCCCAACTTCGGCCACTATATAAAACGATCCGTAGACCAGAATTATATCGCCTGGTTTTGCGTGAACTTTTACAGCGGCAGAGGCTTGCTGGATCGTTGCATGACTTTCTACTTGCACGGGCTGCATGATGTTGACTTTTTGAGCATGCAGCTGGGTGCTAAGTTCCTGCTCAATTTCTCCTATGGGCATTCCACGGTCGGTTGAAATAGGTGCCAGACTCCAGTGAGATACGAGTGGGACCAGTGGTTTGAGTACATTAGCTACATCCTTATCAGCTAATATCGAAAATACGCACAACACTCGCCTCGAACCGGCGTAAGCTTTAAGTGATTCAGCCAATGCGACCGCAGCTGCCGGATTATGTGCCACATCAAGAATAGTAGTGACGTCCCCTGGCCTAATTTCAAATCGTCCAGGCAGTGAAGCAGAAAGCAATCCGTTGCGAATTGACTGCTGGGTCATCGCTAAGCGTTGTTGTAGTATTTCAACCACCATCAACACTGCGGCTGCATTCTGTAGCTGGTGTTGGCCATTCAGTGCTGGCAGTGGCAATGCAGCCCTGATTTTTTCATTTGCCTGCCAACGCCATTGACCCTGTTCAAGCTGGTACTCAAATGCGTCACCGGCGACATAGCACATGCAGCCTAAGGCCTTAGCCTGCTCTTCAATTAAGGAGGGGATGTCAGGATCACTTAGCACACAGGTTTTTTTTGCCCGTAAGATACCGGCTTTTTCTCTCGCGATATCTTCACGGGTATTACCCAACCATGCCTGGTGATCTAAATCTATAGAGGTGATCAAGGCTACATCAGCATCAATGATATTCACTGCATCAAGGCGGCCACCTAAGCCCACTTCAAGCAAGACAATATCTAGTTCCGCATCTGCAAAAATTTGTAAAGCTGCAAGCGTACCAAATTCAAAATAGGTCAGACTAATATCAGATTCAAAACTGGTGCGGGCCTCATCGATTAACTGGAAAGTATCGATAATTGCTTCATCAGCAACGGCCTCACCGTTGAGACGAATACGTTCGTTATAACGGTATAGATGTGGAGAGGTATAACAGCCAACTCTATAACCAGCCGCTAAATAGATGGCCTCAAGAATCGCAATGCTGGAGCCTTTGCCATTGGTACCCGCAACGCTGATGACGGGACAGTTAAAACCAGGAGATGGTGCAGCCGATTGCATGGCCTGCCAAACCCTGGCAACACGCTCAAGCCCTAATTCTATTTCTTCAGGGTGAAGTGTCTCTTGCCATTGAAGCCATGCATTAAGGGAAGTAAAACGCATGAAGCGTTTATAAAGATATTACGCAGCAGTGGTATGCTGCATCATGCTGAGCAAGTTTGCTACTTTGTCACGTAAGTCACGACGATCAACAACCATATCGATAGCACCACGCTCCAGTAAAAACTCACTACGCTGAAAACCTTCAGGAAGTGTCTCACGTACGGTTTGCTCAATAACACGGGGGCCAGCAAAACCAATTAATGCATTCGGTTCAGCAATATGAATATCACCTAACATTGCAAAACTGGCCGACACACCACCCATGGTTGGATCAGTCAAAACAGAAATGTAAGGAAGATGACGCTGGCTTAGCTTGGTTAGTGCGGCACTGGTCTTGGCCATTTGCATTAAAGAGAACAACGCCTCCTGCATACGTGCACCACCACTCGCAGAGAAACAAACCAGAGGAATGTTTTCTTCTAAACAGGTATTCACGGCTCTGACAAAACGCTCACCAACGACCGAACCCATCGAGCCGCCCATGAATTTAAATTCAAATGAAGCTACAACCAGAGGTACACCTTTGACTTTACCCTTCATTACAACCAGGGCATCATCTTCACCCGTAGCTTTTTGTGCTTGAAGCAAACGATCTTTATATTTTTTCAAGTCACGGAATTTTAGCGCATCAACTGGTTTCAAATTTGAACCCACTTCAACACGATCTTCTGGATCCAAAAACGAATCAATTCGATGACGCGCACCGATTCGCATGTGGTGATCACACTTGGGACAAACATCCAGGTTGCGTTCAAGATCTGCGCGATAAAGCACCGCACTACAGGAGTTACACTTGCTCCAGAGTCCCTCAGGGACGCTTTTACGCTCCGTGCTACTCTCGGTTCGAATGCGTGTTGGTAATAATTTTGTAAACCAGTTCATGTCGTTAATTGTATCTAAGTTCGTTTAATTATGCACCTACGCCGCCGAAGATGCTGAAATTGTGTCCATTTCCTTACGCATACTGCTGATTAAACTTTTAACGGCCATAATCGCATCAGCTTGAGAATTCTGGTTAGCCTCTATCAATTTTACCAAGGCACTACCCACGACAACCGCATCTGCCACAGCCGAGATTCTGCCTGCCGATTCCGCATCCTTGATGCCAAAGCCAACGCCAACCGGTAAATCGCTATGGCGTTTAATCTGGTTGACGCGGTCAATCACCTGCTCAATATCCAGATTCCCAGCGCCTGTAACCCCTTTGAGGGAGACATAGTAGACAAAGCCACCCGAGGCATCGGCAATAGCCGCAATCCGTTCATCCGTGGTGGTAGGAGAAACCAGGAATACCGTGTCAAGGTGCCTGTCGGTAGCATGTTTCTTTAGTAAATCAGCCTCTTCCGGAGGCAGATCTACTAATAACACACCATCCACACCTGCATCGATGGCATGGTTCACAAATTTCTCATATCCCATTACTTCAATGGGGTTTAGGTAGCCCATCAGGAGCACGGGTGTAGTCGCGTCATGCTCTCGAAAAGTTCTGACCATCTCAATCACCTCGTCGAGGCTGATGTGGTGTTCCAGGGCACGCTCCATAGCACGTTGGATAACAGGGCCTTCCGCCATGGGATCGGAAAAAGGCACACCTAATTCAAGGATATCTGCCCCAGCCTCTACCATCGCGTGCATCAGGGGCACACTAAAGCTGGCATCAGGATCACCGGCTGTCAGGTATGGAATCAGTGCCTTACGGCCAGACTGCATCAATTGTTCAAAACGCTGCGCGATACGACTCATACTTCTATTCCTTCAATCTGGGCCACGGTATGGATGTCTTTATCGCCGCGCCCCGATAGATTAATGATCAAGATTTGATCCGGGCTCATTTGTGCTGCCAGCTTTTCGGCATAGGCCAGGGCATGACTGGACTCGAGTGCAGGGATAATTCCCTCTATTCGAGTCAGGGTATGAAAGGCCTGCATGGCTTCATCATCAGTCACCGCGACATAATTGGCACGTCCCGAATCTTTTAACCAGGCATGTTCTGGACCAACCCCAGGATAATCCAGGCCAGCTGAGATCGAATGCGTTGGGACAATCTGGCCATCTTTATCTTCCATCAGATAAGTGCGATTACCATGCAAAACACCAGGATGACCGGCACACAGCGGCGCCGCATGCTCGCCTGTCTCCAGACCATTGCCAGCCGCTTCCACACCGTACATTGCAACATCTGCATCATCGATGAAGGGATAGAACAAACCGATAGCATTAGAGCCGCCGCCAACACAGGCCACCAAGGCATCAGGTAAGCGTCCTTCCTGCTCCATTATCTGGGCTTTAGCTTCACGGCCAATGATGGCTTGAAAATCACGTACCATCGCTGGGTAAGGATGAGGGCCTGCGACGGTACCGATAATGTAAAACGTATCGTCAACATTGGTAACCCAGTCACGCAATGCTTCGTTTAGCGCATCTTTAAGCGTCTTGGACCCAGCGGTCACTGGCACAACTTCTGCGCCTAGTAGTTTCATACGAAACACATTAATAGCCTGGCGCTGAATATCTTCTTCACCCATATAAACAACGCAGTCCATACCGAAACGCGCCGCCACCGTTGCTGAAGCAACACCATGCTGTCCGGCACCCGTCTCTGCTATCACACGTTTCTTACCCATGCGTTTTGCTAACAGCGCCTGGCCAACGGTGTTATTCACTTTGTGCGCACCAGTGTGATTCAGATCTTCGCGCTTCAGATAAATCTTGGCCCCCCCTATTTGCTCACTCCAACGTTGCGCAAAATAAAGTGGCGAAGGACGACCTACATAGTGCTGCAACTCGCTATCAAGCTCTGCAATAAACGCAGGATCTGCCATTGCCTCAGCAAAAGCTTGAGTTAACTCATCAATGGGTGCCATCAATGTCTCAGAAACAAAACGGCCGCCATAGGGGCCAAAGTGTCCTCGTTCATCTGGCAGGTTGTATGCCTTATCTACTGGTGACTTCTTTACTTCAGCCAAGATGCTCTACCTCATGTATAAATTTATCTATTTTAGTGGCATCTTTAATGCCCTTTGACTCTTCGACCCCACCACTAACATCAACTGCGTAGGGCCTGGCGACTGCTATTGCCTCGCTAACATTGTCAGGTGTTAAGCCACCGGCCAATATAATTGCTTTACTACATGCATCAGGTACGCGCTCCCAATTAAATGTCTGGCCGGTACCACCCCGGACATCAGCTATGTAAGTATCGAGCAATAAGGCACGCGCTGAGGCATAGTGCTTTGCCAAAGCCTCAACATCGGTACCTTCCGACATCCTGATAGCTTTTATATAGGGACGATCAAATTGTTCGCAATGAGCAGCATCTTCATTACCATGAAATTGCAGGCAGTCTAGGCTAACTTTGCTTAATACCTCATTTATGTAATCTTCACTGGCATCAACAAATAAGCCCACTGTCGTCACGAAGGCTGGCAAGCCAGCTATTATTTCGGCTGCTTGTTTGGGCTCCACCGCGCGCGGGCTCGATGCATAAAAAACCAGACCAATCGCATCTGCACCTGCTTTTACACAAATCTCAGCATCCTGCTTCCGGGTAATACCGCAAATTTTAACTCGAGTCCGCATTCTGATGGTTCCCTAAATAGGCCGGGAAGGTTACCAGACAGCGCCGGTTGGTAAAAGGTATGGTATTTCAAATTGTTCCGGGTAACGCGCGCCAACGAAGTACAAACCATCCGGTGGTGCGGTTAAGCCACCCTGGGTCCGATCTCGTTTATCTAATACTTCTTTTGCCCAGTCAGGCTCTGCCTGACCCGCACCAATTGTCAGTAGCACACCGGCAATATTACGTACCATATGATGGAGAAATCCATTCGCCTCAAGCTCGAAGGTGAATAGTTCATCTGACTGGTGTAATTCCAGGCGCTTTAGGGTCCTTACAGGGCTGCTCGCCTGGCAGGCGACGGCTCGGTACGAACTAAAATCGTGTTCGCCGACTAGATGGGTTGCTGCTACCCGCATCCTCTCGAGACTGAGAGGTCGATAGTCCCAGCTTACTCGATCACGTAACAGACCTGGCCGTATTTGCCGATTTAATAGCACATAACGGTACACTCGGCTTTGAGCACTGAACCTCGCGTGAAACGACTCATCAACCTGTCTGGCCCAGAGAATGGATATGTCCCCAGGTAGTTTCGTATTTGCACCAAAGGCCCAGGAATGATCGGAACGTGTCACCTCTGTATCGAAGTGAACAACCTGGCTATATGCATGTACGCCAGTATCAGTGCGACCAGAGCAGATCACGCGGACATCATGATTAGCAACATGGGCCAGTGCTTTTTCCACACAGGCCTGTACAGAGGGACTGTGATCCTGATATTGCCAGCCGCAATAAGCTGCACCGTTATACTCAATTCCCAATGCGATTCGCATTTATGAATAACCTTAATCGAGAGACAGCCAAATTATATCGACCAAAATTGAAAAAGCACCGACAACTTAAAAAGATGCCGGTGCCTAGTGTTGATACCGTTGTTGGTTCGAGCTGATCGTTAATGCAGCAGGCGTTTAGCCTATTTGCGACATCAACTGCTGAGCTTCCTGCTTCTGACCGTCGTCGCCTTCATCAATGACTTCATCAAGGATACTACGCGCACCATCAGGGTCACCCATATCAATATAAGCGCGCGCCAAATCAAGCTTAGTACCCACTTCATCGCCGCCCGCTGACATTTCAAGGTCAAGCGCATCACCCGCATCGAGGTTCATATCCATACCCGGCTCAGTGTCGCCAGATGTATCATCTTCCGTATTCAAATCGAAATCGAGACCGGCACTGACATCTGAACTGGCATCTGCACTGGCACCACTATCTGCCATATCTAATTTTATATCTGTCGCTGTTGGCTCTTCGTCACCACCACCCAGGTCAAGATTAAAGTCCAGATCATCATCTGCGCCACCGAGCTCACCCGTGGTTGGTGAGTCTGCATCAAGGCTGAAGTCCAGGCCGCCATCATCTGCTGCTGTGGCATCTGCAGGCATAGCAGTTTGAGTGCTTTCATCACCGCTATTTAAATCGAAATTAAGTTCATCACTGGTTGGCATCGCAATTTCAGCACTGCTCTCATCACTGTCACTACCGAGTGAGAAGTCCATTGCATCACCTGTATCAGCTGTGTCACTGGTATCAGCATCAAGACTGAAGTCGAGATCGCCACCACCCGTGTAGGCTTCTGCAGCGGCTTCAGTGCTACCCACATCACCACCAGCGCCGCTCAGCTCAGAATTACTGAAGACTCCCGTATCCAGGCCAATGTCCATCACTTCTTCGTTGCCCAGGTCGACTGGCTCAGGTGTTGAGACCGCATCAGTATTCAAGGTTGGCATACCCTCACCACTGAACAGTGGATTGCCTGGTGCCACTTCTGACCCCATTGCCACGACCTTCTGCCAGAGAGGATCAGCTGCAGCACCTTCGCCTAAGGTCGCATAGAAATCTTCCGCCGCAGTTTCAAAACCTTGCTTATTCTTTGTGGTGTTGAACAACTCAAGCAATTTGACGCGTAGTTCGCCACGACCTGGATCTTGTGAAATCGCTTCTTGCAGACGTTCCTCTGCCGCTTCGTAACGGCCATAGGCCATAAAGACATCCGCTTCCGTAAGTGGATCAACTTCCGAATCTTCCGCCTGGATAGCGCTCACACCACTGATAGCGAAGTCGCTCAGGAATGACGACTCACCGCCCATCAAGCTTGAATCTTGTGAAGGTGTTGCATCAGTTGGAATCTCAGAATCGGCTGAACCACCGTTGAGAATGCTCTCCTGGAAGTTCACGCCTTTACGTTTTTTGATGATCATTATGATAACAATGACAAGCAGGAGTACTCCGACAACACCCGCAATAATCATGGTCATACCACCAGAGAATAAACCACCTAACCCAGCAAACATGCCTGTGATCGTTCCCATGATACCGCCGCCAGTAGCCTGAGGAGTAGGCTCTGGCATACCTGGCTCAGCAGGCGTTTCCACAGTATCCAGCGGTGATGGTGCCACTGGCTCATCAGGTGTCAGCGGGCCTTGCTCTGAAGGCTCAGAAGGCTCAATTGGCTCTATTGGCTCAATCGGATCAGGCTCAGCCGTTGCAATTTCTGCAGGTTCTAGTTCTGGTGTTGGCTCCGGCATAGGCTCAGGTGTAGGTTCTGGCATAGGCTCTGGAGTGGGTTCAGGCATTGGCTCAGGTTGGGCGACATCTGTCGCTCCAGAGGCACGCGCCTGCTCAAGTTCTTTCAGCTGTGCCTGAAGCGCTGCAAGATCAGAATCTTTGACAGTGACCAGATTTTCGAGCCGTTTAAGTTCATCCTCGAGTTCCTGTAGTCGGGTAGCAAGTTCAGCATTCTTGTTGCGTTCAGCATTTGCCTCTGACATGGCCTGACGAACCTGCTCGCGTAATAGCGCAGTATCTTCGCTACCTGCCCCGGTCGCATCTCCACCTGAACCTGCAGACAAATCGTCTCCAGAAGGTGTCGCCAGGGTTAGCTCACCGCTAGGTGCACCAGTTGTTTCCGCAAATTCTGTTTCCTCACCCGCAACGATTGCCTGACGAGGTACGTCTGCACCGATACTGGTCAGATATTCTTCCCAGGCTGTTGTTTGTGTCTGATATTGTTCTGCAGCTTGTTCCTTGCTCATTGCGGTCAGCAAGCTTGCATCATCGATACGTAAAACCTGTCCCTCTTTGAGACGATGAATATTGCCATCGACAAACGCCCCAGGATTACCTTGTTGGAGTGCCATCATCACCTGGTAAACAGAAATCTGCTCACTCGGTTTTAGCTTTTGTGCAATCTTCCAGGCGCTATCACCCTTGCGAGTAATACCGTAATCAAGCTCGCCAACAGGCTCGTATGTTTCTGGTGACTCAACTACACCCAACTCGCTGGGCCCTGGTGCTGCCTCGAGCGCTGCCTCGCTATATGCCTGCATAGGCACTTGAGGAAACAGTCCATCTTCCTCTTCCTGGAAGGTGGCTTCAGGTGCAGACACCAATGCATCTTCTGGCGGTGTCATAATTTCTAGTGCAGGTTCCGGAGCCGGCATTGGTTCTGGCATCGGCTCAGGCATCGGCTCTGGCGCTGAGACTAGGTCAGGACCAGGAAGTGGTTCTGGAGCAGGTACCAGTTCTGGCGCAGGCTCAGGTTCTGCCACTGCAACGGCATCAGGACCTTCTGATGGGACTTGTGGTTCGCCATCCAATGCTACCTGCGGGAACAAACCATCTGACCCCGACGCTGGCTCTGGTTCAGGAGTATCAAGGAATGGTGCTTCAGGCGCTGCGATCGGTTCAGGCGCGGGCATTGGTTCTGGTGCCGCAGCCGCAGGTGCTGGGGCCGGAGCAGGCTCTTCAACCAAGGGTGAAGGAGCAGGCTCAACAAAAGTTTCGGCTGGTGTCGTCTCGGGGGCCTGAGCAATGCGCTGCTGTTGGCGACGCTCTGGGGGATCTAATAGAACGGTGTACTCGCGCAGCATGCGGCCGTTTTTCCAGTTCATCTCCAGCAGGAAATTCAGGAAGGGCTCTCGCACTGATTCGGGAGTACGCAAGTTGATGTAGTATTTGCCACCGCGTTTGACCACGTCGAACCTGATCCGAGTCAGGATGACTGAGCGGTCAACACCTGCCCTCAAGAAGGCCTCGCGTGATGCCAACTTAACCGTAAGCGCCTTGACGTCATCTGCCGTAGCAGAGAGTAGCTCGATTTCAGCAACCAACGGCTCATTCAGGGCCGATTTCATGTTGATGTTGCCGAAACCCAGCGCATTTACGGTAGCTGGAAATGAAATAAAACACGCCAACAGGAACCCTGCTGCGATTTTTGCCGGTATTCTTAGCCTTTCTTGCATTTTTGCGTCTCCCACACGCAACCCAAAAACATCAAAATTTGCTTGTAGTTCATGGATTTGGGCGATAAAACCTCGAAAAATCTTTATAAGAGTTGTGTAACTATAGCTTATAAATAGTCTTTTACCAAAATTTCTGCAAGTTGAACACCATTAATTGCAGCTCCCTGATGAACATTGTCGGCCACTGCCCAAAGATTAATTCCCTGTGGCCAGGTCGGATCCTGTCTAACCGCTCCTACATATACACCCGACTGATTAACCGCATCAGTGGTGGCTGTCGGACTGTTTAATTCTTGATCAACCAAGTGTAAATGCGAAGATTTTTTGATCACATCCGTAATCTTATTTATAGGTATTTCACTCGCAAACTCAAATTGAATTGCCATGGAATGTCCGAAGAAAACCGGTACTTGCACCAATGAGCTGTTCATCAATAAAGCATCATCTTGTAAAACCTTTTGTAGCTCCTGTTCTAACCTAGTAGTCAACTCACCTTGCCCACCTTTTTCACTATGACAGGCATGGGGTAATACATTAAACGCAATTTGTTTATTAAAGTGTTTGCTCTTGATCGGTTTTAGATTAAATAGTGCAATACTCTGTTCCGAAAGCTCATCGATAGCATGCCGACCAAATTCAGAAACCGAACGCATCAGGGTCACATTCACCCGTTCTATTATCGCTAGCTCCAACAAAGGAGACAACAACATTACCAGGTGGGTCATACTGCTATCTGGACTTGCCACGACCTTACCCTTTAAATTGTCCAGATCTGCTTCATTCACACCCGCAACGACTAACGGTACATCGGGGAGTAATCTGGAAGCCTCTGAAAAATCAATGCAGTAACAACCCGTAGCGATTGCATTATCAATATAATCATTAGTCACATCAGCCGGGACACAGAAAAAACATAGCTGTACCTGTGAAAAATCGAATCCAGCCAGAGTATGCACTGTGAAGTGCTTTTTGCCAAAGGGAACTGTCTCAGCATCGCTTTCCGCACTGGCTAAAGGATATATCTGACCTACTGAAATATTACTTTCAACCAGGTGTTCGAGCACGGCACTACCGACCAGCCCGGTAGCGCCAATCACTGCGATATCTACTTTTTTTTCCATTTTATTGTTCAAGCAAAATCCTTAGTGTTCGGCGCAAAGGCTCTGCTGCACCCCAAAGTAACTGATCACCGACCGTGAAGGCCGATAGATATTCCGGTCCCATCGTCAGTTTACGCATACGACCAACGGGTACAGTCAATGTCCCTGTGACAGCCGCCGGAGTGAGATCCGTTGTGGTGATATCTCTATCATTTGGCACGACTTTCACCCAGTCGTTAGCGGCGGCGATAATGCCATCAATTTCATCCATCGG
This sequence comes from uncultured Ectothiorhodospiraceae bacterium, assembly GCA_947259575.1. Taxonomy (GTDB): domain Bacteria; phylum Pseudomonadota; class Gammaproteobacteria; order UBA6429; family Thiohalophilaceae; genus SZUA-24. Next base: position 56,152 of record CAMYMU010000046.1, read on the forward strand.
TATATCTTTCTTGAGCTTGATAGTGAGTGCTTGTGAGTGACAACGCATGGCACCAATTCTCACACAAAGCCCATCAATGGGAACAGGATTATCACTGCGACCGAGGATCTTGTTAGTCTCGACCTGCGCCTTCCATTCTTCTTTACTCTGACCCGATTCAAGTTGCACATCAATCCAGGGTAACAGGCTTGCGGCTAGCGGTGCAGGCCAATGCTGAGTAGGATATTCATCACTGCGAAGAAAATCAGTCACCTGCTTGTCGATGTTCAAAATAGCACTGGCAGGATCATCAACCAGTGTTTGCACATTATCGTGAATCGCACCCATTTGTTTAATCAGCTCACGCATGTTTTGCGCACCGGCGCCGGATGCTGCCTGGTATGTCATTGGAGTTACCCATTCGATGAGATCTTTTTCGAACAGACCACCAATCGCCATTAACATTAAGCTAACCGTACAGTTACCACCGACATATGTTTTCGTTCCGTTGGCGATGCCATCTTTGATCACATTCAAATTGACGGGATCAAGCACGATGATGCTCTCATCAACCATGCGCAGACTAGAGGCCGCATCAATCCAGTAACCATTCCAACCAGCACTGCGAAGCTTTGGGTACACCTCTTTCGTGTAATCACCACCCTGACAGGTGATGATGATGTCCATGGCTTTTAATTCTTCGACATCTTTTGCATCCTTCAATGCAGGAACATCTTTGCCAATATCTGGGCCTGCCTGGCCTGCCTGTGAAGTGGTAAAAAATACCGGCTCAATAACATCAAAATCTTTTTCTTCACGCATGCGTTGCATGAGCACCGAGCCGACCATACCACGCCAACCAACTAAACCTACACGTTTCATTTTTGTACCCCTAACTTAATTTTTAACTTATTTCTGCAATTTACTCAGAACAGCTGCACCCATAGTGTTGGTGCTGACTTTTGTCATACCGTCGCTATAAATATCAGCCGTGCGCAAACCATCATCAAGCACATCGCTTACAGCCTTTTCTATTTTGTCTGCCATTTCTGCTTCATCTAATGTGTAACGCAGCATCATTGCGACTGATAAAATCGTTGCTAGTGGGTTTGCAATATTCTGTCCTGCAATGTCCGGCGCTGAACCATGAATCGGTTCGTACATACCCTGACCTGAATCATTGAGCGACGCCGATGGCAACATGCCGATTGAACCGGTCAACATTGCCGCTGCATCAGAAAGTATGTCACCAAACATATTGGTCGTGACCATCACATCAAATTGCTTGGGCGCACGTACCAGCTGCATCGCGGCGTTGTCGACATACATATGACTCAACTCAATATCTGAATAGTCTTTGTGAAAATCGATCACAATGTTACGCCATAGCTCAGTACACTCCAGGACATTTGCTTTATCCACCGAACAAACTCGGCTGTCACGTTTACGCGCTATCTCGAAGGCAACTTTAGCAATACGAGTGATTTCTGATTCTTTATAGACCAGGGTGTTAATCCCTTGCTTCTCGCCATTTTCAAGCTCATGAATACCGCGTGGTTGTCCAAAGTAAATTCCGCCGGTAAGCTCGCGCACGATCATAATATCGAGACCCGACACGACTTCAGGTTTTAATGTTGATGCGTCAGCAAGCTGTGGATATAAAATCGCAGGACGAAGGTTGGCGAACAAATCCATACCTGCGCGCAGACCTAACAAACCTTTTTCAGGGCGCACTGATATATCGAGCTCTTCCCACTTGTAACCCCCTACCGCACCGAGTAATACCGCATCCGATTCCTTGGCTAGCTTTAAGGTTTCATCAGGCAAGGGTTTGCCTGTTGCATCATAGGCGGTACCACCCACCAGGGCCTCTTCCATTTCAACATCGAGACCATAGTCGCTTTGCAGGAGTTTAATAAGCTTGACTGCCTCACCAACAATCTCCTGACCAATTCCGTCACCGGGAAGTACTAATACTTTTTTTGTCATGTTTATTTCTCTACATATAATGTTCTGTCGCCTGGGAAAAATCATTACGAACCTGCCAAGACACGCCGTGAATACATCCATGTAGGCTTGGCTGCGGCGTCCATGCCGCAGACAGTCTTGTCAGGTTGTAATAATTTTCCCTTGCGTAGTTCAGTGCTAACCAAATAACCATGGAGTTACTTGCTTCCTTTTTTCTTCATACGCCTTGATGTCATCCACATGTTGCAAGGTTAATCCAATATCATCCAGACCATTAATCAGACAGTGCTTTCTAAATTCATCGACATCAAATGAAATCTCAGAACCATCGGGCTTGATGATGATTTGTTTTTCCAAATCAACCGTTAGCTCATAACCTTCCTGTTCATTTACAGCTTTAAACAGGCCGTCAACCGTGTCCGCATCTAACACAATAGGCAAAATACCGTTCTTAAAACAGTTATTAAAAAAGATATCTGCATAGCTTGGAGCAATAATAACCCGAAAACCATAATCCTCTAGCGCCCACGGCGCATGCTCACGCGATGAACCACAACCAAAGTTTTCACGTGCGATTAAAATCTTCGCTCCTTGAAAACGCTGTTTGTTTAAAACAAACTCAGGATTAAGCGGACGCTGACTGTTATCCATGCCTGGTTCACCATGATCCAGGTAACGCCACTCATCAAAGAGATTAGGGCCAAATCCCGAGCGTTTGATGGACTTCAAAAACTGTTTAGGGATGATCGCATCGGTATCCACATTAGCACGATCCATCGGCGCCACAATCGCTTTTAAGGTTTTAAATTTTTCCATTTTCTTCGTCTCTTTTCTCTAAATAACTGTTCCTAAAAGGTATCCACTTACACTTTATGATCAACAGAGGGTCTAAATTTGTAGGAGCGGCCTGTGGCCGCGATAACGGCCTTATTTACAGTTTAATCGCGACCACAGGCCGCGCCTACATACATCTGCTCTGCAATTTATAATGCGTAAAGTGGTCAGGAATTAGGAACAGTTATTTAGATACTTCTGAGGTTTTATTCAATTGTTGCTGATAGTCTCCAGCACCCCATCCCAAAAAACCACTCTTGCATTGACAGCCTGCTCTGCCGCCTCAATCGCCTCTTCCTGCTTTTGTTTATTACCTTCACACAGACTATTTAATAGTCGCAGTGAAAGCGGTGCATGAAAGTCCTCGTCTAAATGAATATGCCGATTAAGATAATAATGGAATGTCGGCGTATCCTTTTCTGCAACCCCCAGACTCTTAAGAAACGATCTGAACATGCATGGAATAATATGTTCCCTGCCTAGCGCGAGTGCTGCTGCAACTCGATGCGGTTTGTTTGATTCAATGAACTCAAATGTTTGTTGTGTAAATCTGCGAGACGCCTCAGGCACGGCACTATCATTGAGTGCTGTATGAATATCGGTTGTTCCCAGTTTATTAACAAAACCAAGTACAACTTCGCTATTTGCACCTATTTCATTCATCGCACCACAGTACATTTCAAAGTGACTGCTAAACGCATAGTTACTTTCCAAGCCTGGCGCGACCTGGTCAGATTCTTCTTCAAGTACAAGTTCGTTTATAAAGCGACGTACATCAGGATCGCCTATAGGCACCCAGGGGTAGGTCGTTGGTGCAACCGCATTCTGTAAGTACTTTATTAACGACATAAAATCCCACACAGAATACACATGGTGCTCCATAAAGCTGCGGAGCTGCTCTATCGAATTGACTGCATCATAAACCGGATGTTTCTCAAGCCGATCTTTGAAGCTGTAAATAACCTGTTCGGTAATTAAAGACATATCAGTTTAACTCACGGACATCCACAAAATGACCTGTTACCGCTGCGGCGGCGGCCATCGCAGGACTCACTAAATGGGTTCTACCGCCCTGCCCCTGTCGACCTTCAAAGTTACGATTAGAAGTCGAGGCACAGCGCTCACCTGCTTCCAGTCGATCCGCATTCATTGCCAGGCACATTGAACAACCAGGCTCTCGCCATTCAAAGCCCGCTTCAACAAAAACTTTATCCAGACCTTCCTGCTCAGCTTGTTGCTTTACCAGACCAGAGCCCGGTACCACCATGGCTATCTTGATGTTGTCAGCAACCTTACGTCCCTTTGCAATATCAGCAGCGGCACGCAAGTCTTCAATTCGCGAGTTGGTGCACGAACCTATAAACACTTTATCAACTTTGATTTCGTTAATCGGCGTATCCGCTTCCAGGCCCATATATTTCAAAGCCGCCTGTGCACCTTCCTGTTTTACGGGATCAGAAAAACTCGCGGGGTTAGGTACTCTAGCGTCTATACCTACCACCATCTCTGGTGATGTTCCCCAGGTTACCTGTGGCTGAATCGTTGTCGCATCAAGATGTATAACCTGATCAAAATCTGCATCGGCATCACTCACTAAATCTTGCCAGGCCGAGACCGCCTGTTGCCATTCATCCCCTTTGGGTGCATACGGCCTACCTTTGACATACTCAATGGTCTTGTCATCAACGGCAACCATGCCTGCGCGGGCACCGGCCTCGATGGCCATATTGCACAAGGTCATACGGCCTTCTATAGATAATGCCTTAATCGCATCACCACCAAACTCAATTGCGTAACCCGTGCCACCGGCGGTACCGATGCGGCCGATAATTGCCAGCACGATATCTTTTGCCGTGATGCCCTCGCCGACTTGTCCGTCGACGCTAATCAACATTGATTTGGATTTCTTTTGAATTAAACACTGGGTCGCTAACACATGCTCGACTTCAGAAGTACCAATACCAAATGCCAATGCCCCAAAGGCACCATGTGTGGAGGTATGCGAGTCGCCGCAGACCACGGTCATACCCGGCAAGGTTGCCCCCTGTTCTGGACCAATCACGTGCACAATACCCTGACGGATATCATCCATGGCAAATTCGGTAATACCAAAGTCAGTACAATTCTGATCCAGTGTTTCGACTTGCAAACGTGAAACGGGATCAGCAATGCCTTTATCACGATCGGTGGTTGGGACATTATGATCAGGGGTAGCCAGGTTGGCATCGACGCGCCATGGCTTGCGGCCAGCTAAACGTAGCCCTTCAAAGGCCTGGGGTGAAGTCACTTCGTGCACAAGCTGGCGATCGATATAGATCAATGACGTACCATCACCGTTATCGCGTACTTCGTGCTGCTGCCACAATTTGTCATATAAAGTCTTACCGGCCATTTCCCGTTCCTTTAGCCCCTAATGGTTTCAGGGCATGTTCTATCAAATCGTGCCCAGATCTTAACGGGCTTGCATTTATAACTCAAATTCATTATTTTCATAATAATCATTCTTTTTAGTTATAGTTAGGATTAATCAATAAATGGATATCCCAAACCTGCAAGCCTTTATAGCCATCGCTGAATATGGCTCCTTCTCAGAAGCCTCGGAGCACCTGTACCTGACTCAACCGGCGATAAGCAAACGCATAGCTGTATTGGAAGAAGAACTGGACACGAGTCTATTTGATCGGGTTGGCCGCCGTATTCAATTGACTGAGGCAGGACAAGCCCTATTACCCCGTGCGCAAAAAATTCTGTTAGAGATCGAAGACAGCCGTCGGCTAGTGCAAAACCTGTCTAATAGCGTAGGCGGTACCCTGCGCTTTGCAACCAGCCACCATATCGGTTTGCACCGGCTGCCACCGGTGTTACGCCAATACAGCAAGGCGTTCCCTGAAGTGGAACTGGATATTCAATTCATGGATTCTGAGGAGGCCTGCCGAGCCGTTGAACATGGCGAGCTTGAGATGGCGATTGTTACACTGCCTTTGTCTCCTCAGGATGTGCTCAAAGTACAACATGTATGGACTGACAAGTTACGCGTCGCAATCGGGATGACTCACGCCCTGGCTAAGACCAAGAAAATCACCCTGACTGAGCTCGCCAACCACAAAGCTATTTTACCCGCACGCGGTACCTTCACGCGTGAAATTATTGAACATGCCTTTGCAGATAAGAAACTTGAACTGGATATCAGCCTGGCCAGTAATTATCTTGAAACTATCAAAATGATGGTCAGTGTAGGAATTGGCTGGAGTATCTTACCGGAACAAATGAAGAGCCGTGACCTGAAGTTTATAAATGTCGCCGGCTTAAGCTTGCAACGTAAACTCGGTGTGGTTACGCATGCAAAACGTACTCTCTCCAATGCAGCGATCGAATTGTTTAAATTATTAACTTAAGGGAAATGTTAATCGAAGCTAATTTTTAAACACCCGCTGACGACCAATAGCAGTCATTAAATCCATTTCAATCGAGTTCAACCCAATTGACCCGTATCAATAACTGTAATATATAATTATGATATACAGATGGTAATGGTATTTTTTATGGAGGGATATTATATTTGATACAAACATTACCCCCTATTTCAGCCTTTTCTATGTCTTATTATGCCTCATAAAATAGAAAGTCACCCAGATACAGAGGCTGCCCTGGCAACAGCAGTCGAGTTGGCCGATGCCGTGCGCGAGGTGTTAACCAAAGAAGCATGGCCGAAAGTATTGGACAAAATAAATAAGCAATACACGCTGGAAGAAGACAAATACAACCTGGATAGCTGTTCCAGTGATAACCCATCTTATATAGGTTACTTTTGTCTTGCGCGCGTACGCTTTCTTTCTGTGTTGGCTGAAGGTTTTGATTCCGAAAAAGCAGATAATCGACTAAAAAAAACTATAGCCGAGATAACGCCCAAGACGAATCCGAAGTTAGATAGATGGCAGCAAGAGGAATTGGAAAAACAACAAGATTTTTTAAAGCGTGGAGCGATAACAAAGCAGGAGTATGAAACGTTTAGGTCTATACTGTCCAAAGAGAATGAGTACTTACATGTAGACCATCTTGGTTTAATGAATTTCGACAATTGGCTAAAAGACATGAGCGATGGAGAGACAGACCCTGTTAAGCTGAAAGCCCAACTTGAAAAAGTTCCCCCTGGCAAGGTAAATCCGAAAGAACTTGTTGAACATAAACTTATCGAAGATTTAGTTGCTGTGCTAGCAGCAGCAGGCATGAGCACAACTCAAGCAACCTTACATATTGCAAATCTGGCCAAGCATTTTAACTTTAACATTAACCCTGACTCTAAACAGGTACAGCCCGCGATTAGCTAATTTAATATTTTCGTATTTTTTATATCCAAAATTATTAATTATTCTTGAGTTCCTTATCTAATTGTTCCTGCTTAAACTCACAGCCAAGATAATTAGCAAGCGCTTGCACATCCTGTTCCGCGTTTTGTAAACAACTGGTCGCACCGGGCGATGGCGTCATGTTAAAGATAATGCCATTACCTGGATTAATTTTGGCCTCGCCCATATGTAATTTTCGATTTTCTTTATCGATCATTACCGGCCTGATACCGCCAATTCTTTTTGCGAAAGTTAGATCTTGTAGCTGCAAGGTGGGAACGATCTTGCGCGCGTCTTTCAAAAAAAGTCTTTGTCGAATATAGGGCACTTCAAAAAGAATATTCTTGATCATGTAGTTGCGAATATCCGAGACCTTGAACAGATCCCACATGACTTTCAGTACGCCTGGGTCAAGGTGGAATAAACGCATGAAGTCAGGGATGGTCTTGTAGTTATGTCTTTCTAGCATTGGCAATACGAGAGCAGTTGGGCCAAACCGGGTTTTACCTCTAACCAGCAAATCCGGATCACCATGGATTGCAGCAAAGGGCAACTTGTCATTCTGTATCGTATAAACCTTGCCTCTTAACACGTCAGGTGCATAATAAAAACTTCCGGCCACTGGTAAACATGCATATTGATTGCCATAGCCCATGCGCTGCGCAAACAATAAACTGTGGCCACCTGCTGAGACCACCACAGAGCGCGCCTGAATTTTTCCTTCTTTAGTGCACAGTTCGAAACCGTCGTTATTCCGTTCAATAATTTTTGTGATTTTGGTGTTTAGTAAGACATCAACATTGGTGTCCGATCGTTTTGATTGCGCAACAAAGGAATCAGCCAGCGCCTGAAAATTTACCGCGCTATAATCATCGGTAACACCCAACGCGGCGATGCGCTCGTTCCGTCCCCAAACCACATTCGGTTCTATTCGACTAATACCATCTGCATCCCAGAGTTCCATCTTGTCGTAATGAGGATGGAACGCCTGATAACGCTCATGCAACTCATCACACTCCTGCTCACCTACGGCCAGTACCATTTTTGAATACTTATAGAGAATGTGTTCACAACTGGGCAGTTGCGATGCATAGTTCACCACCATGCTCGCGCCGGCTTTTACCTTGACTGCTTTTTCTAACGAATAATTAGTCTCGATGTCACCACAGTGAAGGGTTTGACTGTTATTGCGGCCGTGAGAATTTAAGGTGGCAATGCCCTTATCTTTTTCAACCAGGGCAATGGAGTTTAGATCGGTGTAGCGTGAAAGCAAATACAACAGTGCTGTCCCGGAGATGCCACCACCAATGATCACTACATCATATTGCTTGGTTTCCATTTATTTACCAGATTCTGTTTGCTTAGGATAATTATCGGCCCACTCACTTATTCCATTAAGTGTAGTAGCTAAGATGAGCTAACCTTGAAATTTTTTGGTTAAGCCATAAACAGGCATTCCCCTGATTCTTGTCAGGTTTCACTAACAGGCTGGTTAGTAACCTCAGGTTTGACAAAAATATAAACCAGCATAAACCCAATCAGGCCAAAGCCAATAGAACCAGCAAAGACCCACGAGCGATCGATATAATCCCAGGCAAAACCACCATAAAGACTACCAAGCGCGCCACCTGCGCCATAGCTAATACTGCTATATAGGGCCTGCCCTTTACCCTGGTGTCGACCGCGAAATAGTTGATGAATCAAACGAATCGCAGCGGCATGGTGCAAGCCAAATGTAGCCGCATGTAAGATTTGTGCAAACAGCATGACCGGCAGCTGAGTAGGAAACAACACGATCAAGGTCCAGCGCAACACGGCCAGGGCAAAACTAATTAATAAAAGTTTTTGTAACAGGTAACGCGCTGACAGCTTGTGCATATACAAGAACAGAATCACCTCGGCAATGACGCCAATCCCCCACAACCAACCGACCGTTCCACTGGAGTAATCAAAACTCTGCATATATAAATTATAAAAAGCGTAATACGGGCCATGGCTGGCCTGCATACAAAAACAGGCGGCGAGCAAACCAAGCACATGAGGTTTACTCAGGGTCTTGCGCAACGGTTCATGATCCAAAGCTAAGTGCCCTGCCGCAGACTCTGGTACGGTTAAACTTACTAACCAAATACCAATCAGCAAAATGGAAACAAAATAAGGCAGGCTTGAGTACGGTAATACCTGAAACACATAACCGAGTACGACAACGGTAATAATAAAACCAATTGAACCCCAAAGACGGATAGAACTATAACGATCTTCTTCGTTATTCAGATGGCTAAAGGTCGTCGCTTCAAATTGCGGTAAGGCCGCATTCCAGAAGAAACTGAACACGGTCATCACTAACACCACCATAAAATAAGTTTGGTTAATTAGCAGACCTAAAAAACTAAGCGCCGCAAAGAAACAACCTAACCTGACGATGAGCATTCGTTTGCCAGAGTGATCCGCAATCCAGCCCCAGATATTGGGTGCGATAATCTTTGTCGCCATGGTGATCGCAATGATGACGCCGATCTGAAACGTGGTGATGTCCAAGGTTTTCAAATACGGACCAAGATAAGGCACAAACGCACCTAAGCTTGCGAAGTAAAAAAAGTAAAACCCGGATAGTCGCCAATACGGCGCGGATGATGAAGCGGGTGACATCCCGCAGCTAGTCCTTTTGAGAAGGAATAACGGGCGTGTCTACTTTGACGTCCATATTTTGCGCACGATGCCGCAGCACATGGTCCATTAATGTAATCGCTAACATTGCTTCAGCAATCGGGGTGGCACGAATCCCTACACAAGGGTCGTGGCGACCTGTTGTCACCACCTCAACGGGATTACCTTCCAGGTCGATGCTTTGACCAGGTAAACGAATACTCGAGGTAGGCTTCAGAGCGATGCTGACCAGAATATCTTGCCCAGAAGAAATACCGCCTAGTACACCACCCGCATGGTTTGACAAGAATCCCTCGGTTGTCATTTCGTCCCGATGTTCAGTGCCCTTTTGGGTCACACTTTCAAAGCCGGCTCCAATCTCCACTCCTTTGACCGCATTGATACTCATCATGGCATGGGCGATATCGGCATCGAGTCGATCAAAAATAGGCTCACCAAGTCCAGGCATCATCCCGGTTGCAACTACGTTGATTCTCGCACCAACAGAGTTACCTTCCTTACGTAAGGCGTCCATATAATTTTCAAGTTCGGCTACTTTATCGGCATCAGGGAAAAAGAAAGGATTTTCTTCAACCGCATCCCAATCAAACTTGTCAGCTGAAATCGGTCCCAGTTGAGCCATATAGCCGCGAATTTCAATGCCGTATCTATCTTTGAGATATTTTTTAGCAACAGCACCTGCGGCTACTCGCATGGCGGTCTCACGAGCCGATGAACGACCACCACCGCGATAGTCACGTAAACCATATTTCTGAAGATAGGTATAATCTGCGTGGCCAGGGCGGAAACGATCTAATATATTAGAGTAATCTTTTGAGCGTTGATCTGTGTTCTCGATCATCAGCCCAATAGGCGTGCCCGTTGTTTTGCCTTCAAAAACACCGGAGAGGATTCTAACCATGTCATCTTCGCGTCTTTGAGTTGTATGGCGGGTCTTGCCAGGCTTGCGGCGCTCGAGATCGTTTTGAAGATCAGCCTCAGTCAATTCGAGGCCCGGGGGGCATCCATCAATAATACAGCCAAGCGCAGGCCCATGGCTCTCGCCGAAGCTGGTGATGGTGAAAATTTTACCAAATGTATTTCCTGACATAGTCCGATATTGTACTGTGTTAATGCGGCTGCGTCTTGTCCCGTTTTGAAGAATAAAATACTGAAAAAGAACATATCCAGATGAGTATTTCCCCACAAGGGGAAAACACAATATTATAGAAAATATGCCTAAATCGCAGTCTACAAAAACTACCACCAGCGTTAATTATGGAAAGCGGATCCTGATTTTTTGGTTTTTTGCGAGCCTAATTATTGGCGCCACCACCATCATCTACGGTGCTCAACAACGAAAAGCGAGTCATGATCGGATCAATAATCTGCTAACCACGGAATCGAGGAAATCTGACCTATTAACTGATATGCGTAGTGCCGCTCGCGAACGTAGCTTGTGCTTATTTAATATGGTCAGCCTCGAGGATCCTTTTGAACGCGATGTATGGTTTCTTGAATTTAATAAACAGGGCGCTCGCTTTGCACGAGCCCGCCTACAGTTAACTGAATTGGCAATATCACCAGAAGAAATTCGTTTCCTTGAATTACAGGGAAGACTTTCTGGCAAAGCGATCCCAACCCAAAACAAAGTCGTTGACCTGGTACAGTCGTATCAAGTCGATCAAGCAAAGCAAATATTAATGTCAAAAGGTATCCCGTTTCAAAACAATGTGTTTACGGTTATTGATGACTATCTATATTACATTCGAACCAACATCAACGAGCAGCTTCAGATTCTAAATAGTGACTACGATCAGGCACAAATAAACGTATTGCTTTTGGGTTTTGTCGCATTTGTTTTAGTGGTGTGGATTGCCATCCACGTAATTCGTAATACAGCTCGTATGGCGCGGGAGGCTTATATCGAAAAAGAACAGGCGCTTGTAACACTGGGCTCAATTGGTGATGCGGTAATCACTACCGATAGTACTGGCCTGGTTCATATAATGAATAAAGAAGCTGAAAAACTGACCGGTTGGTTACAAGATGAAGCTCAAAACAAACCGCTGTTGGCTGTTATGAAATTAATTGATAGTAAGAGCAATCGCAGCTTGAGAAATCCGGTTATCGAGGCCATCAGTTCAAAACAGAGTGTTACGTCTCCCGCTAATAGCGCCTTACTGGATCGATACAACCAAAAATCCGAGATTGAATATAATGCAAGCGCCATTAATGATCAGAATCATCAAACTTATGGTGGTGTCATAGTATTTCGTGACGTAACAGAAAACAGAGAACTGGAAAAACAGTTAACCTACCATGCTAGCCATGATGAATTAACTGGACTCGTTAACCGACGTGAGTTTGAAATTCGACTGTCACAGGCAATATCAAATGCAAAAGTCGAACATTCTAATTATTCATTGCTCTATCTAGATCTTGATCAATTCAAAGTCATTAATGACATGGGCGGTCATAATGCTGGCGATGAGTTATTAAAACAACTTAGCAAGTCAGTTAAAAATATACTACGTGAAAGCGACACCCTGGCAAGATTGGGCGGTGATGAATTTGGAATTCTACTTGATGGCTGCCCCCTCCCCAAGGCCATTGAGATTGCTGAGACAATACGTAAAACCATTTCAGAGTTTCAGTTTTACTGGCAAGGCCAGGTGTTTACCGTTGGAGTAAGTATTGGTGCCATTTCCATCACTGCAGACTCCGGTAAAATGAATGAAGTGATGAGCGCGGTTGATACCGCCTGTTACACTGCAAAGGACCTGGGTAGAAACCGGATTCAGGTTTACCAACATGGCGATCAGGAACTTACAAAACGAAAAAATGAAATGCACTGGAAACAGCGCATTAGTGAAGCAGTAAACGATGACTCATTTGTATTATATGCCCAGGAAATTTTTCCACGCGACAAGAAAAACCAAGCGATCCGGCGTTTGGAAATTCTAGTTCGCCTGCATGACGCAGACGGAAACTTGATTACACCCCATGCTTTTTTACCCGCCGCAGAACGTTATGCACTAACCGCCGACATCGATCTATGGGTTATAAAAAAGACGTTACAGACAATTTCAGAATTAAAACTGGATAAACAGAATTACAACATCAGTATCAACCTCTCAGGTCAATCACTCAATACGCCTAACATACTTCGTACCATTATAAATAATTTTGAGACCAGTGGCGTTGATCCTGAAATGATTTGTTTTGAAATAACGGAGTCTATGGCGATATCAAACATCACGGCAGCCAGAAAATTTATTTCAATCCTGAAAGGAATGGGTTGTCAATTCGCGCTGGATGATTTCGGAAAGGGACTTAGCTCTTTTACTTACCTTAAACATATTCCAGTAGACATTATTAAAATAGATGGTAGCTTTGTTCGTGATATTGTCGATGATCCCATTAATATGAGTTTTGTTGAAGCCATTATTAAAATTGCGCACGTGATGGGTTTAGAGACCGTCGCTGAATATGTTGAAAATGAAGCTATCTATAATGCTATTCAGGGGACCCAAATTGATTACATACAGGGCAATCACGTTTCAAGACCCTCTCCTTTCGAAAAAATTATATAACAGCAAAACCTTACCGATTAGAACAAAAAACCAGGGCATTCCCTGATGATGGCTATCATTAATTTACTACTATAAATTAGTTAAGTGTTTTCTTTCTAACAGAAAAACCCCTTCACCCCCCCTTTCAAACTCCAACCACATAAATGGGAGCTTTGGAAAAGCACGTTGCAAGGCATCCTGGCTATTGCCTACTTCAACGATTAAAATACCATGCGGGTTAAGATGTTGTGCTGCCTGATTTAAAATTTTCGTTACGCAGTCCAGGCCGTCATCCCCCGAGGTTAAACCAATGACAGGCTCTTCTTTATACTCTAAAGGCAATCCGTCGTATTCCTGCTGGCTAACGTAGGGTGGATTGCTCACAATGATGTCATATTTCTCATCTGCCAGACTCTCAAAAACATCAGATTTGATAATTGAGACTCTATCCTGCAGGTTCATGCGCTGCACATTTATTTTTGCAACCTCAATCGCGCCATCATCGATATCAACAGCTGTCACCTTTGTGTTGTCGAGATAGTGTGCACAGCTTAGCGCAATACAGCCACTTCCTGTTCCAATTTCAAGAATCGAGTTTATTTTATCCCGTGCAATCCAGGGCTGGAATTCGTCATGGATTAATTCTGCAATTGGTGAACGCGGTACCAACACCCGCTCATCGACAAAAAAGGGCAAACCACAAAACCAGGCCTCATGAACCAGGTAGGCCGCAGGCTTTTTAGTTGAAATTCTTTGCTGTAGTAAATCCTGGATGGATTTATTGTTCTTTGGACTAAGAGTTTCTTTCGGATCATAACCGGTTAGACCATAATCAGTATTTAATGCGTGGGAAATTAAATATACTGCTTCATCGATCGCATTATCAGTTCCATGCCCATAAAAAAGATCGGCGGCCGAAAACTTTTTCTCGGCCCAGTACACCCAATCTTCAATGGTTGTAGGCTGTAGCGCTGTATTCATTTTTCAATCTGACTTCTTTGCATGCTTGGGTCGGAATGCTTTGATGACATCGTCATTAGCTTCTATATAAGGACCTTCAATCAAATCAATGCAATAAGGGATAGCGGGAAAAACAGCATTCAGGCAATCGGATATTGCCGAGGGTTTACCTGGAAGATTGACAATTAAACAACGATTGCGAGTGCCGGCAATCTGTCTAGACAAAATGGCGGTGGGTACAAACTGTAAAGAGACAGCGCGCATTTGTTCACCAAAGCCATCCAGAATTTTGTCGCAGACAGCTTCGGTTGCCTCTGGGGTCACATCTCTTTGCGCCGGTCCAGTACCACCTGTGGTTACGATCAGGCAACACCCCTCCTCTTCGAGTTCAATCAACGTCTTTTCAATTAACGCTTGTTCATCAGCTATGATCCGTGCAACAGGTGACCACTCGCTGGTAATTGCAGTTGTCATCCACTCTTGCATCGCCGGTCCACCTAGATCCTCATACTCACCTTTACTGGCACGATCTGATACCGTCACAAATCCGATTTTAATCTCACTCATACTTTTTCCTGTTTGCTAACCATATAAAAACCTGACCATCATATTGATCGTATGCAAGTTAGCGTTTTAGTGTTTCGATGTTTTAGGTAATACCGAATGTATCACTTAGATGTACGGGCTGGCGCCTGGAACCCCAATTACCAGGTGGACCATCAAATCTACCGGCGCATAGCGTACCACATTTTGTACAGTGACCATCATCAGTCAGATTCCAGTCACTCAGGATATACCAGTCACGACCGATTAAGGTGGTTCCACACTTATGGCAATAAGTACTCTCACCTTGCTTATCATGCACATTACCCGTGTACGCGTAATAGATACCATTTTCCAGGGCTATTTGACGAGCACGTGTCAGGGTCGCAGGTGGAGTTGCAGGCGTATCCATCATCTTCCAATCAGGATGAAAGGCACTAAAGTGAATGGGTACATCAGGGCCAAGGTGCTCAACCATCCACTGAGTCAAACGATGTAACTCTTCATCTGAGTCGTTGTGGCCGGGGATCAACAGGGTTGTGACTTCGAGCCAGGTATCCGTTTCGTGTTTGATGTACTTGAGAGTATCCAGTACAGGCTCGAGATGCCCACCCGTAAGTTTATAATAAAAGTCTTCGGTAAAGGCCTTGAGGTCAACATTCGCAGCGTCCATATGTTGATAAAATTCTGCACGCGGTTCTGGACAGACATAGCCTGCGGTAACGGCAACCGTCTTGATATCTTTTGCCTTACAGGCCTTAGCCACATCAATGGCGTACTCATGAAATATCACCGGGTCGTTATAGGTGAAGGCAATGCTTTTACAGTTATATTTCTCTGCCGCTTCGGCTAACTGCTCCGGGCTGGCAGCATCGGCGAGGGTATCGATCTCACGTGACTTGCTCATATCCCAGTTTTGGCAGAACTTGCACGCCAAATTACAACCAGCGGTCCCAAAAGACAGGACCGGCGTACCGGGATAAAAGTGGTTTAAGGGTTTCTTTTCTATCGGGTCGATGCAAAAGCCGCTCGAACGTCCATAGCTGGTTAATACCATCTGGTCATGCAGGCGGCCTCTGATAAAACATAAACCCCTTTGCCCTTCATGCAGCTTGCAGTAGCGAGGACAAAGATCACACTGTATGCGCTTGTCATCTAGCATGTGCCAGTATTTGACTGGTCTGGCGCTATCTTCTGTGATTAACGTATCTGACATATTTCCAACGATATAATTTTATTGATCGATTCAGCCTGAATTCTTTAAAATAGTAACTACTCTATATATAGGGCACCTGTAGACCGATCTTCAAGTTAAATACGAAATTATATTTCATTGTAGTTTGAATACCTGACCACATTAATGATGTATTACCACAACAGTATTTAAGGTTACGCAGATGAATACATATACCAGAGAGCCAGCCGTCGCCGGAGCATTTTACCCTGCCGACATGGATACTTTAAAAAGCGAGGTTAATCACTTACTTGCAGAAACTAAGACCACTTCTGCGACGATGCCGAAGGCCATCATCGTACCCCACGCCGGCTATATTTACTCAGGCCCGGTCGCTGCACCGGCATATCACACTCTGATCGAATACAAAGATCAGATTAAACGCGTTGTCTTATTAGGCCCTTCACACCGGGTTGCGGTGAATGGACTCGCTTTAAGCAGTGCGACTTATTTCGCCACCCCATTAGGCAATATTCCAATCGATCAACAGGCAGTTAGCATGCTGGCCAATCAGCGCGGAATTGAAGTGATTGAGCAAGCACACTTATATGAACACAGCTTAGAAGTCCACCTGCCCTTTTTACAAACTGTGTTGGGTGATTTCCAACTAGTCCCTATTGTCGTAGGCGAGGCTCCACCTGAATTAGTTGCTACCGTGCTGGAAGAATTATTAACTGATGATTCAACTATCTGTGTTACCAGTACAGACCTCAGCCACTTTCATGACTACACTACTGCACAAAAATTGGACACAGCCACCTCTAAATCAATCGTTGAACTGGATTACAAAAAAATTGGTTATGAGGATGCGTGTGGTCGCAATCCACTAAATGGACTTTTGTATTGGGCCAAAATGCATCACTACAAAGTTACACAATTAGATGTACGTAATTCTGGCGACACCTCTGGTTCTAAAGATCGAGTGGTTGGATATGGTTCTTATCTTGTTAACTAGGTCTTAGTCTCTAGGCCTTATCAATTGGATAACTTATGCTAAGCGAACAACACCAACAAATATTAATGCAAGTCGCGAAAGATGCGATTCAGTATGGTTTGGAACATGGGCAACCGCTAAGTGTTGATATTAATGATTTCCCGCCGGAGTTGTCACCGACACGTGCAACCTTTGTAACCTTGAAAATAAATGGCCAGCTGCGAGGTTGCATCGGCACATTAACTGCACATGCGCCGCTGGTTATTGATATTGCAGATAATGCGTATTCAGCTGCATTCAAAGATCCAAGATTTCCACCGGTCACCCAAGCCGAGTTTGATTCTCTGCAATATCACATTTCCATATTGACAGAACCAGAACCATTACCTGTGAAAGATGAAGCGGACTTATTGACTAAACTCAGACCGGGGATTGATGGTCTTGTGCTTCATGAGGGGACAAGACGAAGTACTTTCTTGCCCAGCGTTTGGGAATCTTTGAGCGAGCCTGGCAGTTTTTTGCAAAACCTGAAGTTAAAAGCCGGGCTCGCAAAAAATCACTGGTCGGATAGCATTCACTTCGAACGTTATGAGGTTGAAGAGTTTTAAACAGATACTGCTGGAATGAATTAACCTATTGTGTGTTGCACTGACCAATCGAGGGTGCAATACATTTCTTACCATCAATCCAAATTGCGTTAGATAACACGGTCTCTGAAAAGTTTGAGTTGCTAATACTCGCGCCTTTCAGGTTCGCATAGGAAAGATCGGCCTTACTTAAATCTGCGTTGTTTAAATCTGCATTGCGCAGATCGGCACCAATCATTCTTGCGCCCTGGAACTCAACAAAGGTGACATTTGCGTCTTTCAAGTTTACATAGGAAAGATCTGCATTTTGAATATTTGAACCCAACAAATTTGCAGATTCCAGATTAGCACTGGATAGCCGTGCTTCACTTAAATTGCTATTAATACTTTGAAGCCCGATTAACTGACAATGCATCCAGTTAATTTTAGGTTGGGCAGGAGCATTACACTGCGCTTCTTCCTGAACAGGTGCTGGCAACATAAAGGCCGCGATGACTCCACCTACGATAAGCACTATTACGACCACCAGGCTAATAATACTTTTATCACGCCGACTCCGAATTTCTGCAGCAGTGGCCTCGCGTTGCTGGCGATACTCAGCGGTGATAAATGCCTCTTCCTCTCGTCGTCCCGCTGACAGTCTTTCCGGGTCATCGTCTTCTCTGCGTTCACCGCGCCTTTCATCGGCCCAACGCTTGGCCGCCTTTATGCGTTCTTTTCGATTTTCATCAGAAGGGTCCCCTTTGAGAACATCGGGGATGAGTTCGGGGCATTTGCGAATAAGCTTCCATTCCTCTTTATCCTTGCTGGCAGAATCGTCCAGGCCCACACGACCCAACAATATAGATTGCTGGATCTGGCCACTGGGAAAGGGGCCCGTTATCTTATTTTGGGTACGCACATACCAATACATAGTGTTTAGGGTTCAACTCATCGAGATCATGGACGCTATCTATATTATTAGTATCATATTTCGGCCAAAAATTGGCATAGCTTGAGGGTAATCGGTCACGATCATGGAGATTAAGGGTCCTACAGGGTCAATTCCAGTGGATAATGACGCAGTGCAGGTCGAGCCCAGCACCGCGAGCCGCCAATCGCGTAATAGCCAGCCATCACCTTCGCAATCGGTCTTATTAAAACTGAGCCCAAATTTATTCAAACTTGGCCAGGTTCTAGACGTCATCGTCACAAAAGTCGAGCAAAATAGCTTGCTGCTGATGCTACAAAATAAGATGACCGATCCAGATGGCAATCCTTTGAATGTTCAACTCAGAGCACCTCGCACAGCACCTGCTGAAGTTGGCCAAAGACTACAAGTACAGGTTACAGATACAAAACAAAATATACCTGTTCTGCAGGTTGTGAACAGCCAGCGCCCTGCCCTGGTCTTGGCCGATTTGATAAACCAGGCACAGGCTAAACAACAACCCTTACAACAATTGCTCAATAGCCTGGTTCAAGTTAAATCGACAGATGCGTTATTGGGTGCGTTACCTAAACAAGTAACCGAGCATATTGATACACTGTGGCGCGCCTTACCCGATGCTAGTCAATTGCAGCGACCTGATAATCTCCGACAGGCGATTCAATATTCGGGTCCGTTTCTTGAGTCGCAATTGTTAAAAGCCGAGCAAGGCTCAACACGTTTTTTTCCCGCGATGGATACCAAAACGAGTCTGCTAAGAATCGCCGAAGCGCTCCGACAACAAAATATAAACGTCGGTAACAGGGATACTAGTGCAGCCACACAAACACCACTGACGCAGCCACAAACCCAATCGCCACTGCAATCTCAACCTAGAAATAATAGTTTAAATCCTCAAGTGGGCGTTGAAACAAAAAATCAGCCGCCAGCTGGACGTGTTGATCCAAATATCCCCGCGCCGCCGTCGCGCCAAACTCAGGCGCTAATTAACATGACTACGAATCAGTTGCTTGAGTTATTAACCCAGCAAACCGAAGGTAGTTTACAGCGCACCTTAACGCATCAATTACAAATGCTAAACCCTGACAATGTCCGACAACAACTGGCTTTTGAATTACCAATTAAACATGGCAATGAGGTCGATGTATTTGATATGCGTATTCACCCAGATCAGGAAGGTTCGCAACAAAATACAGCGGAACAAGAACGCCCCTGGACTATTATGATGGCTTTTAATCTTGAAGGTTTAGGCGCAATAAGAGCTCAGATAAGTTTAGTCAACGACCATATTTCAACGCATTGGTGGGCAGAGCAACAGCAAACTGTCGATTTGTTTCAACAGCATATGTCAACCTTACAGGATCGTCTCAGTCATGTAGGGCTAGATGTAGACAAAGTCCAGTGCCAATGTGGTGTCCCAAAAGTTTCCGGTGAAGACGAAGTAAAACCACAAAAGACCTTGTATACCGATATCAATCTGGATGAAAAAGTATGAGTGAGTTTGAACAACAACGCACAGTCACCCTGGCGGTTGCCCTAAACTATGATGAAGTGAATGCGCCCAGAGTAACCGCTAAGGGACAGGATGAACTGGCGCAAAAGATTTATGAAATTGCCCGGCATCATAATGTACCGCTGCAGGAAAATCATGAGCTAGTCAAATTACTTTCAAAAATAGAACTGGGGGAACAAATACCCGAGGTATTGTATCTAGCGGTGGCGGAGATTATTGCGTTTGCGTATTATCTTAAAGGTAAAGTACCAAAAAGAACCTCTGATTAATCCCTGAAGCGGTGCTGGCTTTGTTCACCCTCCATTTAGATTTACATGTGGGGTACGATGTAAAAGGAACTCGAAATGCTCATTTACTAACGTGTAAACTCCGCTTTCTCGTTCCTTTTTGCCGCGCCATCATCCGCTTGATGACTTAATCATAGATTCTTTAACAAAACTAACTCGCTTCCTCTAGTCTATTCATCATTTTAATCAACTCAGCTTCATTCTGACTAATCCCACACATCGAGACAATTTCCGCGGTTGGCTTACCTTGCTGTGCCAGATGCTTGGCATGATCATATGGTTGGTTTGATGATTCATATAGTTCTACAACCGGTGCCTTTTTCTCAGCCTTAATTGCTATCTTTCTTTGTCGACGCTCTAACTCTTGAATCCTGCTACCCATACCAAGTGAAGCTGTCGTTAGCGCCTTTAGATCATTCCTTGCCTGTTTCAATTCTCGTTGTAACTGCGACATTTTTGAGTGGCTGCGACGACTCACCCATAAGCTAATCATCAATACAATAGCTGACAATCCAATCAAAACAGATCCCGATTCCAGGATGCTTATAAATTGATTCAGTATGTTTTGTGTCATTATGCGTACTCGTCTAAGTGATTATCGTCGTTGTCTTCATCTAGGTAGTCTTTTTTTTGTTTCTTGTTTTTCTGTTGCTGATCTGAGTGTTGATCTTTTTTCTGATCCGCAGGCGTTATAGCTTTTGGCTGTTTCGGCCAATTAATAGGGTTGGTAGGTCTTACGTTGCCTATTTCTGCCATTGGTCCTCAACAGGATGACATCCTACAACGATGCCACCTCTTGCCACTCCTCATCAGATAATAATTTGTCTACATCGACCAGGATCAATAATTCATCCGTCTGGTTTGAGACACCCTGAATATATTTAGAACTCTCATCTGTTCCTACGTTTGGCGCAGTCTCAATATCATTGGTTTGGAGATCGACAACTTCTGCGACACTATCCACCAGGATACCAACAACGTTGTCGCCTGCTTCGATAATAACAATACGTGTAGAATCGTCAGCTTCTTTGTCAGGTAAACCAAAGCGTTTGCGTGAATCGATGACGGTCACGACGTTACCACGAAGATTAATAATTCCGATGACATAGTGGGGCGCCCCCGGGACCGGAGCCACTTCAGTCATTCGCAGCACTTCTTGTACTTGCATGACCTTGATGCCATATTTTTCATTCTCTAGGTAGAAAGTGACCCACTGGGTAATAGCGCTATCAGCATTTTCTGCAGCTTGGTTCATTTCCATTATCTCCTGTCAGCTATAGCTAAATAATCGTTCAAAATGGTACAAAATCCAGGTGCCAAATTTCAGTCACGCCTACATCTTGCCTATGGAAGTTGCATAACTTGTGCCAATTAATTAACGGTTCATTCACGAAATTCTTGAATCGGTGCCCGACTCGCCAGCAACTCAGCAAAGGCATTAGCGTCAATCAAGGCGCACATGTGTTCTACCACCGTACCCGCTAACCAACGGCGCTGGGTACGCTGAGAGCGCCAACGGACTGAATCAGGGTTTAGTGTAATAACCTCATTGACCTCATCGCAGGCCAGGCCATAATTGCAGTCCTGAATCATGACCACACGAGTAATACGCTCTTTGGGGTCATCCCCCGCCAAAATTTTGAGCTTATCCGGTGGTAGCACAAAGCGGGCGGTATCCACCAATGGCACGGACTTCTCCAAATAATTCATCAATCCCAGGTAAAAGTCCGCATGCCCTGGCATCGCCGTGACATCAGACAGGTCACACTCCACGACGCCATTTAATTCAATTAATGGGACTGCCAGCGCTAAGCCAGCGACTTTAAACATCATTGCCTGGAATTCTGATTCTGCCCATTCCGGTCTACCTGCGGGAACCGGTTGTGTTTCTTCTGCGGCTTGTTCAGTGGCCTCTGGTTTAACTGCCTCTGGCTCAGCGATTTCAGGTTCTAAAACTGGCTCTTCCGCTGCGGGTGTTACAACAGGGGTTGGCGCAACCGGCGGCAATCCTTCGAAGATACGGTTATCTTGCGGCGCTTCCTTTACCTGGCTAGCTTGTGGTGTGGCTGTAGATACTGATGGCTCAACGGCAGGTGCAACCGACTCAGTTGGGCTGGTCTCGATGGGAGGTGTTTCCACAGTAGCTTGTTGTTCTGATTCTACTTTTGTTGGTTCAACTTGTTTTGGTTCTGATTCCGGTTCTGATTTTAATTCCGGGGCAGGTGCAATTGTCTCACTAACATTGCCCTTTGCTGTTACTTGCGTCTGTTCCGGGCTTGTCAGGTCAACCGTTCGAAGTCCGTTTTCATTTTGCTTTTTGCCGTTTGATTCCATCTCGTCATAGGCCTCTACATCACGCATTAGAGATTCAAAAAAGGAATCTAATGCCTGTGATTGATCGACGAGTTTGTTTGAGTTATCCGCCATGACTTAACGCCCCATCGCCGTAATCGAGGTCACGTTACCTGGTAAGGTTAATTTATTTAGTAACGCATAATATGATTTTGCACCACGACTGGATGCTGCGAGGTGTGTAATGGGCAGGCCACGACGACTGGCTTCGCGAAATTTAGTATCGACGGGAATCACCCCTTCCCAGATATGTTCGCCATAACTTTCACGCAACTGACGTAGGCTTTCAATCGCGGCACGGGTACGACGATCAAACATTGTAGGCACAATCAAATAGTCCAGAGGATCTTTACGTGCACGCAAAATCATATTCAACGTATGCAGCATCCGCTCAAGTCCTTTGATCGCTAAAAATTCGGTCTGCACGGGCACTAACAACTTCGATGCAGCAGCCAGGGCATTCACCATCAAAATACCCAACAGTGGCGGACAATCAATGAGACAATAGTCGAACTGTGCTGCGCAGGCATCTAATCCTTTCTTTATCACCAGACCTTTACCTTCCTGTGTACCGAGCTGCCGATCAAGTGTGGCAATCGCCGTCGAAGCAGGTATAAGTTTGGTATTTTCTATATTCGTTTCAATCATTACATCATCGATGGCTAACGCAGGTGTCTGAAACAAATGATAAACACTCGGTTCCTGTGTATCAGGATCTAACTTAAAGTACGCACTCATTGATCCATGGGGATCAAGATCGATAAGCAATACAGACTTACCCTGCTGGCTTAGTACACCGGCAAGGGACACAGCGGATGTGGTTTTACCCACACCACCCTTTTGATTTGCGATCGCCCAAACTTCCAAGACGTCAACAACTCCTGCTCTTAAAACTCATTCTGTTTGCTCACCATCTACATTTTCAATTACAGCTGCACGACGGGAATTCTTATCCGCCAGGACAACTACTTTCACGCGACGATTTTGGCGTCGCCCCAATACCGTATCATTACTAGCAACCGGCCTAAATTCACCAAAGCCTATCGCTGCCAGTCGTGTTGGCGGAATTCCCTCCTTAGTAAATAAATGCACCACACTGGCTGCGCGTGATGCTGAAAGCTCCCAGTTGCTTGGAAACACCGATGTTTTAATCGGTAAGTTATCGGTGTGGCCCTCCACATCGATGTGATTAGGAAGAGCTTTCAAAACTTTGGCTAACTTCTTCAAAGGAGTAAAGGCTTCTATCTCTAACTCGGCACTACCACTCGAATAAAGGACGCTAGATTTGATCTCAATTTCTACCCACAACTTGTTATGAGTGACCTTTATCAATTCTTGATCAATCAAAGGTCGTAGACTGTTTTCAACCTGGCGAGCAATCAAAGCCATCTTGGCCCTCTGATTATCTGCCTTAGGTGGCTCGACACGAATAGGTTTTGTCACGCCTGGTGTTGTTTTAGGTGCGACAACTTCTTCGATTGGTTTACCTATCTGAATGGGTTCATTTGATTTAGGCGGTGTATTAAATGCGGCTACCAGGGTATCGGAAAGCACCCGATACTTGCCTTCATTGATCGATGATATCGCATACATCACTACAAAAAATGCAAATAATAATGTTACAAAGTCTGCATACGACACTAACCAACGGTCAACGTTTTCACTTGCTTCGACCGTACGGCGACGACTTGACTCTCGCTTACGCATTATCTTACAAACCCGAACAATTTAGTTTCAATGTTTCGTGGGTTTTCTCCTTCCGCTATGGACACGACACCTTCTACAATCATTTCGCGAAATTGCGATTGCATGTGCACAATATTTTTTAATTTGGTCGCAATGGGTAAAAACACCAGGTTTGCCGCACCTACACCATAGATGGTTGCAACAAAGGCAACCGCAATGCCGCTACCGAGTTTACTTGGATCAGAAAGATTACCCATGACCTGAATCAGTCCAATCACCGCACCGATAATACCGATAGTCGGGCTGTAGCCACCCATACTTTCAAATATTCTTGCGCCTTGATTATCCGAATGTTCTTTTGTATTAATTTCGACGTCCAGAATGGCTCTTATATTTTCAGGTTCTGAACCATCAACAAGAAGCTGCAATCCTTTTCGAGTAAACGGATCTTTTTCCGTTTCTTCAATATTCTCCAGGCCTAATAAACCTTCTTTACGAGCGATATCACTCCAGGACACAATCTTTTCGATAGCCTCGATGTTTTCAACCTTAGGTGGACTGAATGTCCAGAACAACATACGCATACCGCGTGCAAATGTAGAGAAAGGTGATTGCAACATAACAGCACCGAGTGTGCCGCCTAGTACAATCAGAATCGCAGGACCATTCAGCAACTGACCAATATGGCCACCTTCAAGGTATTGTCCGACCAGGATTGCAGCAACCCCGATAAGCAGACCAACAATACTTAAAATATCTAATCTCATACTCTTTGCGCAATGTTGGGCCCAACATCAACCAGGGTCATTTCCTGATCGGTTATTCCCGCTTCTGTTACTGCGGAAGGCATTCCATAAACGACACAACTACTTTCATCTTGTGCCCAAACAGTTGATCCTGACGTTTTTAACTCTCGAGAACCTTCACGCCCATCTGCTCCCATGCCAGTCAAAATAATTGCCAGTGTATTGTTGGGGTAGAGCTTTGCGATTGACGAAAACGTGATATCAACCGAGGGTTTATATGTTTGACTTGCATCGGCCTCGGTTATTTTTATTACTGGATTTCCTGCGCGTCCTTCAATAAGCATTTGTTTGCCGCCGGGTGCAAGATAGGCGCAGGCATTATTAAGTGGCTCACCATCTTCTGCTTCTTTCACTGTAATCTCGCATAGATCATTCAGGCGTTGCGCGAAGGCTGGCGTAAACGAGCCAGGCATATGCTGTACGAGAATGATTGGCACAGGAAAATCAGCTGGGATTTTTGTAAGTACTTCTTGTAAAGCCACAGGACCACCTGTTGATGTACCTATGGCAACCAGTTCAATACCACCACGTTTGTTTGTTTTGGGTGCGGTTGCAGCATCTGGTGCCGACGAAGTAGCTTTCGCAGTAGAAGGCATTCTCCTCGCTGCAGGTTTTGATAATGGTTTCTTAGCTACCGATGGAGTAAGAAGATTAATCGGTTGTTTAACTAATAGCTTAACGCGTTCGCAAAGTAATTTCTTTGCTTCTTCGCGATCACTGGAAATTTCTTCAAAACGTTTGGGTAAAAAATCTAAGGCGCCAGCATCAAGTGCATCGAGTGTTGATTTTGCACCATCAGTGGTTAAAGACGAAAACATGATAATACGTGTCGGTGTAGACTGCATTATTTCACGCGTTGCAGTGATGCCATCCATCTCTGGCATCTCAATATCCATAGTGACTACATCAGGTTTGAGCTCCTTAACTTTCTCAATCGCGACCTTCCCATTTTCGGCGTCACCAATAACACTGATATCGCTGTCCGCCTCCAACATCTCAGTTACACGTCGGCGGAAAAATCCTGAGTCATCCACCACCAAGACGCGTACTGCCATGTCACTTACTCCTTTAGATATACTTTTGTATTTTGCAGCGAGATTAAAATCAGCATCGTGTTATCGCGACGTTCCATAACGTCGCATCAAACCCGGTATATCAAGAATGATTGCAATCCCACCGTCACCCGTGATGGTGGCACCTGCCAACCCAGCTGTGCCATGCAATAATGCACCCAGTGGTTTAATCACAACTTCTTCCTGACCGATCAATTCATCAACAAGGAAACCGATACGCTGTGTACCTGACTGAACCACAACCACATGTCCTTCTGAAGGCAGCTCTGTTGAGGCATAACCATTTACTAACCAACGACGTAAATAGTAAAGCGGCAAGGTTCTCTCGCGGTTAACCACGACCAGTTGACCATCGACAATATTTGTTTTACTTAGATCAAGATGGAAAATTTCATTTACATTCACAAGTGGCAAGGCAAATAATTGTTTTTCCAGTTGCACCATCAGGGTTGGCATAATCGCTAACGTCAATGGCAATTTGATACTAAGACGACTACCCTTACCGAGCGCGGAATCAATTTCAACTGATCCATTCAACTGGGCAATGCGGGTTTTCACCACATCCATGCCCACACCGCGGCCAGATATGTCAGAGATCTCTTTCTTGGTGGAAAAACCTGGCGCAAAAATAAGACCATAAGCTTCTTTGTCATCCAGGCGTGCAGCCGCTTCCTTATCCATAAGTCCTTTTTCAACTGCGATTCCACGCAATACATCTGCGTCCATTCCCTTACCATCGTCTTCAATGGTCAATAGGATGTGATCGCCTTCCTGCGCCGCCGTTAATACCACTGTACCTTCTTTCTGTTTTCCGGAGGCCTCACGATCAGCTGGCATTTCAATACCATGATCCACTGCATTACGAACCAGGTGAACAAGAGGATCTGCCAGTGCTTCGACTAGGTTTTTATCCAGATCGGTTTCTTCGCCAATCATTTCAAGGCGAATTTCTTTCTTCAAGCTTCTTGCTAAATCACGTACAACGCGAGGGAAACGGCCAAAGACTTTCTTGATTGGCTGCATACGTGTCTTCATCACAGCCATTTGCAGATCAGTTGTCACCAAATCCAGGTTGGCAACAGCCTTAACCATTTCTTCGTTTCCAGAAGCTGAGCCTAAGCGGTCAATTCGATTACGTACTAATACTAATTCACCAACCATATTCATGATGTCATCAAGGCGCTTAGTATCGACCCGAACAGATGTTTCCTGTGTCGCTGGTTTTTCTTTAGCTGCTGGTTTAGCTGCTGGTTTAGCCGCTGGTTTTGGTGTGGCTTTTGCTGCTGGTTTCGGTGTGGCTTTAGCCACAGCTTTAGGTGCTGGTGTCTTACTTTGATCTATATTTCCGCTTTGGAAACTTCCTTTGCCATGAATATTATCGAGTAGGTTTTCAAACTCATCTTCCGAGATTTCGTCACTTTCTGTATGAGTCTCAGCAACTTCGGATTTTTCTTCTGGTTTATTCGTTTCTGGTGTTTTAGTGTCGGGTGCAGCTTTTTGTTCGACACCCCCGAACTTCCCTGCTCCATGTATATCATCGAGCAGGTTTTCAAACTCATCCTCGGAAATTTCATCGCTAGCAGGTTCTGCACTAGCGGGGTCAGCGGCTGACGCTGTAGGTGCAACCGCAGGTGTTTTACCATCTAATGCATCTAACAATGATTCGAACTCTTCATCGGTGATATCCATATCACCATCACTGGCTGCAACTGTTTCAGCAGGTTCTGCTGCTGCCGGCGCTTCTGCTTCAGCGGCAGGTGCCGCAGCCTCTTCACCACTAAGAATTTGTTCAAGTGCTGCAATAAGACTTTGATCGGCAGAAGGTGGTTCTTCACCATCCTTGAGTGCATCAAACTGATCGTTCAGAACATCGAGTACAGGTAGGATGGCATCCATTAACTCAGGAGAAACCTGGCGCTCACCATTTCTTAACAGGTTAAAAATATCCTCAGAACGATGGCAAATCACAACCATCGGTTCAACATTCAGGAAACCGGCACCACCTTTGATGGTATGAAATCCACGAAAAACAGTGTTAAGCAAGTCCATATCATCTGGACTTTGCTCCAGATCGACCAGTTGCTCATTCAGCTGTTCCAGGATTTCTCCTGCTTCTACCAGGAAGTCTTGTAAAAGCTCGTCATCCACAATCTAATCCTTATGCTCTTCTGACAAATTTCTTAATTAAACTCGTTTAAAATCCAAGGCTAGATAACAAATCATCAACATCATCTTGGCCTGAGACAGTACTGCCACTGTCATTGACGCCTGGCACAACAGGACCCGCCAGTTTGTCTTCTCGTGCAACCTTGTTAGCATCAACTTTATCAAGACTACCTGTAAGCTTGATAATCTCCACCAGATTACTTTCAACTTCTTCAACCAGCGTAATAACTTTCTTAATAATCTGGCTGGTGAGATCCTGAAAATCCTGGGCCATTAACACATTGGTCAATGAACCCCTTAACTTGCCGGCGTCACCTGTATTCGCGTCAAAAAATTCATCCAGGCTGTTAGCAAGTTGTTTAAATTCATTAATGTCCATGTCGCGCTGTTTAAACCGTTTCCATTTTTCATGCAATGCGTTGGAGCGTGTTTCCAGTTCTTCACAAATTGGTAGCGAATCTTCAACTTCATTCAAAGTTCTGTTCGCTGCCTGATCAGTCATGTCAATGACGTGGCGTAACCGCTGACGCGCATCGGGTATCTCAGACTGAGCAAGTACGCTGATTTGCTCGTCCATGCCAAACGCAGATATCGCATCATGTAACTCTCGCGTTATCCGACCCATTTCCTTATAGATATCCGTTTCACGAATTTTCGCAAGATCGTCTATCACTTCACTTGCCCCGACAGCATCACCCTTTTCCATCGCTGCCAATAGATCTCTTACCCGTGCGATGTTCTCATCCGTCAGGATTTCATTTTCATCCATTAATTTTGCTTCCATTAACCTTCGATACGCTCAAAGATTTTATCGAGCTTTTCCTTAAGCGTTGCGGCAGTAAAAGGTTTAACAATATAACCATTCACACCCGCCTGTGCAGCTTCAACAATCTGCTCACGTTTTTGTTCGGCCGTAACCATAAGTACCGGAAGGTCCTTCAACTTTTCATCGGCTCGCACATGTTTGAGTAAATCGATTCCCTGCATACCTGGCATGTTCCAGTCGGTAACAAGAAAATCAATGCCTCCAGCCTGCAATATTGGCAATGCTGTTGTGCCATCATCTGCTTCTGCGGTATTGTTAAACCCCAGATCACGGAGCAAGTTTTTAATGATACGTCGCATCGTAGAAAAATCATCGACGACGAGAATTTTCATATTTGTATCCACGAAATCCCTCCAGACTTCCTAACTATTCCTAAACATCGAATAAGACATCCTTCAATATCAACATGCGTTGCGATACACACACCGCACAAGATTAGTATCGGACGGGGTAGGAAAAGATTTAATTTCGGAGGCTAAAGATTGAGAAAAAAATGCGACTATTCATGAAATTAGCCGCAATAATTCGTTCAGAAAACGTACAGAAAATCCTTGCGATGACTCAGGCATTTTCGCTGATACGATTCGACATCCGTGCTTGTAGACGAATGACCGCCTGTGAATGAATCTGGCTGACCCGGGATTCACTGACCCCCATAACCGCACCAATTTCACGGAGATTAAGCTCTTCATCATAGTACAACGCCATCACCAGTCGCTCGCGCTCAGGTAAACTTGCCACAGCCTCAGAGATAATCTTTTGCATATCTTCTTTCTGTAAGCCATCAAGAATACCAGGGGTATTGTCGGAGATATTCTCGAGCAGAGACTCTTCACCCAGGCCCATATCTTCAACGCTCAGGACTTTGTGATAACTGTTGTCTTGCAGAATTTTGTAATAATCCTCGATCGGCATATCCAGGGTATCTGCAATTTCTGTATCACGTGCATCACGACCATGTTCATTTTCAATTTCACGTACCGCCTCAGCCACCATTCGGGCTTTACGGTGGACTGAACGAGGTGCCCAGTCATTCTTACGGATTTCATCCAGCATCGAGCCTCGGATACGAATACCTGCATAGGTTTCAAAACTGGCTCCCTGGGTAGCATCGTAGTTGCGTGAGGCTTCAAGCAATCCGATCATACCCGCCTGAATCAGGTCTTCGAGCTGGACACTAGCAGGTAAACGATTAATCAAATGACAAGCGATCCGTTTCACTAACGACGCATGTTTTTCGACGAGTTCATTGTGACTCGTTAGATGTTGTTCAGATGCATACATAGCTACCCCGTTCATGACACCGCCTCAATTGTTGTGGTCTGTGGTTGTATGAGTCGTTCTACGAAAAATTCAAGATGACCACTTGCTGATGCGGGTAACGGCCATTTTACTGCTTTATCCGCCAGCGTCATGAAGGCCTGTGCCGATTTACTTCTCGGAAAGGCCTCAACTACCGCTCGCTGCTTCTTGACCGACTTTTGTAAAAACTCATCTCGTGGAACGTATCCCATATAGTCTAGCGCAACATCCAGAAAACGATCGGTTACTTTCAAGATTTTGTTATAGATTTCTCTACCATGTTGCGCTCCATCTGCCATATTAGCCATCACCCGGAAGCGGAAAATGCCATGCTCACGACTTAATAGCTTAATAATAGCGTAGGCATCGGTCACCGATGCCGGCTCATCGCAGACGACAACAACGACTTCCTGTGCTGCGCGAGTAAAACTAGTCACTGAGTCGGAAATACCGGCAGCGGTATCGACAATCAATGTATCAAATTCCTGATTCAATTCGCTGAAGGCTTGAATAACGCCTGCATGAGTTTCAGGTGAGAGCTCAGCCATATCCTTGATACCTGAAGCTGCAGGAATGATCTTAATCCCTTCCGGTCCTTCTAACATAATTTCTTCCAGTGTCCGTTCGCCGGTAATAACATGATGTAAATTGGCTGAGGCATGCAGACCTAACAAAATATCGATATTGGCAAGACCGAGATCAGCATCCAGAATTAAAACTTTGTTACCGTTATGTGCCAACGCAACACCGAGATTAACAGCAACATTGGTTTTACCAACACCGCCCTTTCCACCTGTGACTGCCAACACTCTTACTGGTTTTGGGTTTGCCATTCGACGTAATCCTGAGGCTTGATCAATTGGCACGGCATCAACCATGAGCATGCGCCACCATACCGCCAATCATTTGTGAAATCGGATCATCCTTGGCACCGATACCCACATCCTGCATGATCGCAACGGCACGGCTCACCAGTGCATGTGCTCGTGCAGGATGTAAATCTTCAGGTACTTGTTGACCATCACTGATGTAAGCAATAGGCAACTTATGCTCAACTGCTACCGATAAACCACCACCCAGGCTAGTTGTCTCATCCACCTTGGTAAGAATGCATCCAGT
The DNA here is from genome assembly GCA_947259575.1 of uncultured Ectothiorhodospiraceae bacterium. Taxonomy (GTDB): domain Bacteria; phylum Pseudomonadota; class Gammaproteobacteria; order UBA6429; family Thiohalophilaceae; genus SZUA-24. The sequence goes on from CAMYMU010000046.1 coordinate 87,816, forward strand.
CAGCGGTACCGCTTTAAAAGCACGTTCAACATCGGTCATCACACCACGTTGGTTATTAGCGGCCATCGCGAGAAATACCTTGATATCATGGCCGCATTCTTTCAACAGATTAAACTGTTCGTTCAGTCGCATATCACGCTGACTCATTCCTGCGGTATCGATAATCACTAGCTCTTTGTCATGAAAAGCAGCTAACGCATCTTGTAAACTCTCAACATCACTGGCAACACGCATGGGCGCACCCATAATCCTTGCATAACTTCTTAGTTGCTCATGTGCTGCAACCCTATAATTATCGGTAGTAACTAGTCCTACCCGACCTTTACCATGTCGCAACAAATAGCGAGCGGCTAACTTGGCCACGGTGGTCGTCTTACCAACACCGGTTGCACCAACGATTGCAATCACATTCTTTTTGGTATTCAGAATCGAATCGTCCATCACGGGTAACTGGTGAGCGAGGACACCCAATGCCATTCGCCAGTTATGATCAATGTCTTCGCTTTCCTGCAACTGCTCAGTGATGTTTCTAGATAATGTAGGACTGAGTCCTAAGGCAATAAGACGTTGTAATATACGTGCGCGAACAGGGTGATAACGTGTTTCATTTTCCCAGGCCAGACCGGAGAGCTGATTCACCAGTAGCCCACGTAATGATTTAATCTCTGATTGCATTTCTTTGAACGACTGATCATTATTCAGCTTAAAGGGTTCTTGCTGCACTGCACTCGCGGCAGTAGCTTGTGCTTGTGCAAAATTATTATTCTGTGCAGGCTTCTGATTTGTTGCGGGAATACCTCGGCCATAGCGTACGTCATCCCAGATCGCTTCGCGCTGTAATTCCTGGTCGTTATCGTCAAATCCAATGGCATTCGATTCGGCCTCACTCGGACCCAGCAGACTTTCGTCATAGTCGATAGCGGCAACCACTTCAACACCTGCGGCAGTTGTCTGATTAGAAAGGATTACTGCGTCTTCTCCCAGTGCATCCCGTACCTGGCGAATGGCCTGACGCATATCGGGACCTGTAAAGCGTTTTATTTTCATGTTCTACCTTCGTTCTCTCGCTGGGTTACTTACTCGTCCTAACTAACTTGCTGATTCTGTCCTACTGTTGCCACAATCTTTATTTGCTTATCGTTGGGTATTTCGTTGTAAGACAAAACATGTAGTGCCGGTATGGTATGTCTTACAAACTTCGCCAACATCGGCCGCAAGAATGCGGAGACCAGTAAAATGGCTGGAACACCGTTTTGCTCTTGCGCCTGGGTCGCCTCCTGCAATGAGCTGTGAATCCTTTCTGCCAGGCCGGGTTCGATGCTGGCGGCCCCGCCTTCTGTGGCCTGCATGGTCTGATGCAACAACTGTTCCAATGCACCATCGAGGGTGATAACGGGTAATTCCACCGCCATCCCATTGATTTGCTGGGTAATTGATCGTCCAAGCGAGACACGCACTGCCGCCGTCAGAATGTCAGGCTCTTGACTCCTGGCGCCATACTCCGCCAAGGTTTCGGCAATCGTCCTGATATCCCGGATTGCCACCCCTTCTTCCAATAGGTTTTGCAGGACCTTGACGATGGTGCCCAATGACAAGGTCTCTGGGGTGAGATTCTCAACCAGCTTGGGTGCTGATTTTGAAAGCATATCGAGAATATGCTGTACCTCTTCATGACCCAATAATTCATGACCATGGGTCTTGACCAATTGACTCAAGTGCGTCGCGACAACGGTATTTGCATCCACCACGGTATAGCCGAAGGTCTGAGCCTGATCACGTTGTGCAGGTTCAATCCAGACAGCTTCGAGACCAAAGGCGGGATCGCGGGTTTCAATCCCCTGCAAGACACCAAACACCTGACCCGGATTGATCGCCAGGTCACGCTCAGGATAAATTTCTGACTCACCCACAGTCACGCCCATCAAAGTAATGCGGTAGGCGCTCGGAGCGAGATCCAGGTTGTCACGGATATGCACCGCGGGGATCAAAAAGCCAAGTTCCTGTGATAGCTTTTTACGAACACCACGAATGCGCGGCATTAACTGACCACCTTGTTGCTTGTCGACCATTGGGATCAAGCGGTAACCCACTTCAAGTCCGACCGCGTCGAGGGGTTGCACGTCATCCCAACTCAGTTCAGTTGATTCAACAGGCTTAGCTTGCTCTTCTGGTTCGGCTACCTGCTCAACCAGGCGTTTATTATGCTGGCTAATCCAGTATGCGCCAAAACCACACAAGGCAGAGATAATTAAAAAGATTAAATTCGGCATGCCCGGGATGACTCCCATAATGCCTAAGATTCCTGCCGTGACACCCAGTGAGCGTGGATTATTAAACAACTGGCGTAACATTTGTTCGCCCATGTCCTGCGAGCTGGAGACACGGGTAATAATGATACCGGCCGCGGTTGAGAGTAACAGACCGGGTATTTGTGCTACCAAACCATCACCAATGGTTAGTAGAGTATAGTTCTTAGCTGCCTGTGCAAACGTCAGATCATGCTGGGCAATACCGATTGAGAGCCCGCCTATAATATTAATCAACAGAATTAAAATACCGGCAACCGCATCACCACGAACAAACTTACTGGCACCATCCATGGATCCATAAAACTCTGCCTCTGCACTTATTTCTGTCCGACGGGTACGCGCTTCGTCCTGATCGATAAGCCCCGCATTTAAATCAGCGTCGATGGCCATTTGTTTGCCGGGCATCGCATCTAATGTGAAACGTGCACTGACTTCTGAGATGCGGGTTGCACCCTTGGTAATTACAACGAAGTTGATAATCACCAGGATTAAAAACACCACCAGGCCAACAGCATAGTTACCACCGACTACGAATTCACCAAAGGCCTTGATAACCTGACCCGCAGCATCGGATCCTGTGTGTCCTTCTAAAAGCACAACCCGGGTTGACGCTACATTCAAAGCTAAACGCAACAACGTTGTTACCAGCAAGATGGTTGGGAATAATGCGAAATCTAGCGGACGTTTGGTGTAAACCGTCACCAGTAGAATGATCAACGCCAGTGAGATATTGAATGTGAACATCACATCCAGGGCAAACGGTTGGAGCGGTATGATGATCATACCGATCATCAATAACATCAGAAGCGGTGCACCTAAGCCGGAACGACTTACGTTTCTGAGTGAACTCATAAATGCTGCTTGTTCTGCCATATTCTCTCTACTTGATTATTCGTCGTATTTCATATCATCGGGGATTGGCAAATCGTCCAATCGAGATGACTGCTGCTTGTTACCGCCGGGGCGTTGTTTTAACTGGAATACATACGCTAGTACCTTAGCCACAGCTAAATATAGTCCTGCCGGTACTTCATCATTTAGCTCAGTCGTATGATGTAGTGCACGTGCTAAGGGAGGCGCTTCAACGATCATGACTTCATGTTCTATCGCGATTTTTCTGATCTGCATTGCGATAATATCGACACCCTTTGCAAGAACAACTGGCGCATTCATGGTCTCTTGATCGTATTTAAGTGCGACCGAATAGTGTTCGGGGTTGGTGATTACCACATCGGCCTTAGGCACTTCAGCCATCATTCTGCGTTGCGCAATTTCTCGTTGTTGTCTGCGTATGCGTCCACGTAATTCAGGATCACCTTCGGTATCCTTAGAATCATCTCTGACTTCCTGATGTGTCATTTTCAGTTGTTGATTATGATCCCATATCTGAAAAGGTACATCGGCCATCGCGATGATCACCATGGTTGCCGAAATAGTCACAAAGCCCCAAATCAATAAATTACTGGTGTGGGCAATTGCCGAGTCTAAAGTCTCGTAACCAAGGCCGAGGTAAGTTTCGGAACGGCCGTAGAGAAAAATGATTGCGACCGTGCCTATAAATACAAATTTAAATAACGCCTTTAGTAACTCAATCAATCCACGCCAGGCAAAAATACGTTTCATACCCTTAAATGGATCCAGCTTTTCAAACTTAAAGGCAATCGCTTTACCACTAAGATTAAAACCACCCATCAATATTGGGCCAGCCACTGCAGCAATCGTTAAAATAATAAAAAAGGGGGATATTGCCATCAGCGCATCGATAACTGCATCTGAAAAGTGATCGGGTAACGCCGCAGTATTAAAAATGGCTTCACGGTCAACAGAAAAATATTTACGCGCTATATCGAGAATATTCCTGACCGTATAAGGACCGACCATGGCAGCAGCCAAACCAGCACCTAATAACATCAACATCGTGTTGAGTTCTCTTGACTGCGCGACTTGTCCTTTTTCGCGTGCCTGTTGTTTGCGTCGCGGGGTCGCGTCCTGGGTGCGTTCCTGACCGGAGTCTTCAGCCATAGCCTAGCCTCCCCCTACTATGCTTCGTAGCAGGCGATAAGCACCTGAAAACAAATTCGAAGACTGTGGAACAACACTCGGTAGCGTTGCGAAGATCACGCCGTAACCTAATAACATGGTTAAGGGAAATCCAATCGCAAAGATATTCATTTGTGGCGCCGCTCTTGTCATGATGCCAAAAGTAAAGTTAACAATCAGCAAGGAGGCGATCGCGGGGATTGCGATACCAACAGCGCCAGAGAACAAGATCGCAGCCCAGTGAACGACTTTATAAAAGTCATTCGCCACTAAACCGGTCATTGACACCGGCATTGTTTTGAAACTATCGATTAATACCTCGATCAACACCAGATGTCCGTTCATTGCGAGATAAATGAGCACAACCATGATCACGTAAAATTGACTAAGTACCGGTGTCTGCTGACCATTTTGTGGATCAACCATAGCCGCAAAGCCTAAACCCATTTGCATAGCAACTACTTGCCCGCCGGTGACAATGGCCGCAAGTACAATCTGTAATGTGAAGCCCATTAATACGCCTATCAGTAATTGTTGTGCTACCAGGAAGAATGCACTTGCACTAAACAACTCTACTTGTGGAGCCGGTGGCATGATGGGCAATATCATCACCGTAATCGCCACACTCAAACCAAGTCGCACCCGAACAGGTACTGTACGTGCTGCGAAAATGGGGGCCGTCATAACAAGACCAGCAACGCGAAACAACGGCCACAACAGAGTGCCGACATAGGCTGTTATTTCGCTGCTTGTAAATACCATCCTATTTACCCTATCAAGAACGGGATGTTTTTAATCAGACTACGGGTATACTCAATTATCAAATTCAATAGCCAGGGACCCGCAATCATTAAAGTAAAAACAGTGATAATTAGTTTCGGAATAAAGCTGAGTGTCATTTCATTTATTTGTGTCGCCGCCTGAATCATACTAACGAACAGACCCACCACTAATGCAGGGATCAACACGATCAACAATATGATTAGGATCACCTGTAGCGTGTTCTGAAAAATAGTTATGACAGTTTCAGGGGTCATGTGTTTGCTCGGTTTAGAGTAGCTATGTAAAGAAACTAGAGGCCAGGGTACCCATGATAATGTTCCAGCCATCTACCAGAACAAACAACATGATCTTAAATGGCAGGGAGATAATCATGGGTGACAACATCATCATACCCATTGACATCAGGACACTGGCAACAACTAAATCAATAATCAAAAATGGAATAAATAACAAAAAGCCGATCTGAAATGCCGTTTTCAACTCACTGGTGACAAATGCGGGCACCAGTACCCGAAAAGGAATATCATCAACATCCTTTGCATCTTTAACGCCCGCAATATCCGCAAACATGGATAAGTCGCTACGACGTGTTTGACCTATCATGAACGCTCGCAAAGGTTCACTTGCTTTTTGCACCGCCGTCTCTAAATCAATTTTCTCCGCCATGTAGGGTTGCAGTGCTGCATCATTGATTTTATCCAGCACGGGTGCCATAACAAAAAAAGTTAAGAACAAAGCTAAACCAATCAAGGTTTGTGATGAGGGTGTCTGTACAAGACCAATAGCCTGACGAAGAATCGCCAACACAATAATAATTCTTGTAAACGAGGTCATCATCATGACACCTGCAGGCAACAGGGTCAGCATGGTCATTAAGATCAAAACCTGGATACTTAATGAGTATGTTTCCGTACCTGCTTCCTTAGTCACCGTGATCGCAGGCAAACCTTCAATCGCAAACCCAGAAACAGGAATAAGTACTAATAAGACTCCAAAAGAAAACATAGAAACGTAGTAAGACATCTTTTGTTTCACGATTTATCCCTCGGCATTGTTTCTTTACGCATGAATGTATTTAGTTTTTGCGCAAAACTCTCCATGACGGGTTTATCGCTACCGATAACATCAATATTCTCTTCTAGTTCATGTAGGGTCGATATCCGCCCTGGTGCAACACCAATAAGCAGTTGTTTTTTTCCCACTTGAACTAATAGTAAGCGTTCACGTTGGGTCAATGTCAGACCACCAACAACTTTCAATTGACCATTTGCACGTGTATTGACATAGCCTGTGCGTTTAATGATCCAGGCCATCGCGACAATCGCCACGACAACCACAGCCAGGCCAAGAAAGACCTGAACAAAATCACCAACCCCTACGGGATCGGGGACGGAAGGAGTTGTTTGTTTCTTTTCATCGGTCACCGCATAGAGTGCAGACGCGAAAAACTGAAGACATATGAAAAAGCAAGCACGCATGACTGTTACCTGCCTTGTTATTTTAGTTTTTTGACACGTTCTGCCGGACTAATCACGTCAGTTAAACGGATACCAAACTTTTCATTAACAACAACTACTTCGCCGTGAGCAATTAAAGTCCCGTTGACTTTAATATCAAGCGGTTCGCCTGCCATTCGATCAAGTTCAATAACAGAACCCTGATTCAGTTGTAACAGGTTACGTATATTAATTTTGGTACTACCGACTTCCATCGCAATGGTGACGGGAATATCTAAAATAACTTCGAGGTTGACGTCCTCATCCAGGTTAGATAAGCCGCTACTATCTGCCTCAAGATTTTCCAGGCCTGCAGGTTGTGCTGTATCACCACCATCAGCATCTGTACCTGCTTCTGAGAGGGCATCAGCCCACTCGTCCATCACACCTTGATCGCCACTTTCTACGTCTGTATCACTCATTTCTCTACTCCTGCCGCTACCAGTGCGAAGTTATCGCCACTAATTTTCGGACGTTCTACCATTTCCGTAACTTTTATTGCCTTGCTTCCTTTGTGCACGCCATAGGTCCCACGAAATACAGGAACATCTTCGGCTACCACTGTGATTTTTTCCGGATATTCAATCGGAATGATGTCCCCTTCCTGTAAATTGAGTACATCTTCCAAGGTTAATTGCGCATCAGTTAGTTCACAATTAAGGGTCACCTCAGCACATTTGACCTCTTCTCTCAGTGCAATTGTCCAACGATCATCTGTATCAGAACGATCACTTTGTACACCTGCATCCAGAATATCTCTAATAGGTTCCAGCATTGAATAAGGCATGACGACATAGAAAGTTCCGCCGCCACCATCAAGCTCAACATGAAAACTGCTCACTACAACTACTTCTGTTGGACTAACAATGTTTGCAAACTGGGGATTCACTTCCATACTCATAAATTCGAACTTGACTTTTAGTACTGGATTCCATGCCTCAATTAGGTCCTTAAAGGCAAGGTCCAGAATCATCTCGATAACTCTACCCTCGGTCGCTGAAAATTCACGACCTTCAATTTTTGCGTGACGACCGGTTCCACCAAAATAATTATCAACGGTAATGAATACTAACTTGGGGTCAATCACACAAAGAGCTTTGCCACGCAGTGGATGTATCTTGACAATATTTAGACTGGTTGGAACAAACAGACTATGCATGTATTCTGAAAACTTAATCATTTGCACGCCGCCCACCGATATTTCAGCAGAACGTCTTAGCATGTTAAAAAAACTGATTCGTAGATGACGCGCAAACCGCTCATTGATCATTTCGAGCGTGGGCATCCTCCCGCGAACAATTCTATCCTGGCTGGCGAAATCAAAATTCCGTGCGACGCCATCAAACATAACCTCGTCATCGGTTTCAACATCGCCACTGTCTACGCCATGAAGTAGCGCATCAATTTCGTCTTGTGATAATAAATCGCTGGTTGCCATAATTCTCTACTGCATTATAAAACTGGTGAAATACACTTGTTCCACATTGGGAACATCCTTATCTTTTATTTCTTCATCACTATCTTTTTGTAGTGCATCTTTCATTGCTGGCCCGATAATGACTTTCACTGCTTCAAGCACTTCTGCCTGAAGTTGTTCTTTACCTTTCCTGGTTTTGACTACATCATATTTTTGCGCACTAAGAATCAAGATAATGTTGTTACGAATAACGGGCATGTGTTTGGTGATCTGATCGTTGACCGCTTGGTCATAGCTCATCAATTGCATCTCAATTTGCAGGTAGGCCGCACTGGATTGTTTTTCGAAGTTGACCACAAAGGCAGGCTGCAAGTCGTAATAAAAAGCTGGTTTTACCACCAGCTCTTTTGCTTCTTGTTCCTCACTGCTTGATGATTCTTTGGCTTCCTCAACATCACCGCTGCTACTACTGCCTCCACCCAGATTGCCAGTAAAATACAGGACCGCAATTACAGAGCCACTGGTTAGTAAAACTACCAGTACCAGGATCATTATTAGTTTTCCCTTACCGCCTGATTTTTGTTTTGAGGTATCGAGCTCCAGCTCGTCTTCGTCCGCCATGTCTTGCTCCTGTAAGTGATAAACACCCAGGTGCAAAACACATGCCAGTGTTTTGGGATTTTGACGGCTTAAATATCAATGGCTTAGCAAAGCAAAAGCGGGCTGCGCCAGAGGTTTGACAAGTTGTGGAATCACACTTGCCGAGAATCTGACGAGAGGCCGAGATTAACCGGCGTCTCGCTGATGGATTGATGCTTCTCGCTATTCCGCGGGAAGAATCATATGTTTACGGTAATACTGTAGTTCCTCGATAGATTCCTTGATGTCATCCAGGGCCAGATGGGCGCCTTTCTTATCAAAGCCACTCGCAATATTGGGTAACCAACGCTTGGCGAGCTCTTTTAAGGTACTGACGTCGAGGTTTCGATAGTGAAAATACTCTTCCAGGCTAGGCATGCAGCGTGCTAGAAAGCGTCGGTCCTGACAAATACTGTTACCGCACATTGGAGAAGCGCTTGCAGGTACATATTGTTGCAAAAACTCAATGGTTGCGGCCTCAGCTTGTTTTTCATCAATCGTGCTCTTTTTAACACGCTCTGTTAAACCGGACTTACCATGCTGACGGGTATTCCATTCATCCATTTTGTCCAGAATACTGTCGGGCTGATGAATCGCTAACATCGGCCCTTCATCTAAAATATTCAATTCTGCATCTGTTACGATTGTCGCAATTTCGATAATCATATCGTTTTGTGTATCCAGTCCAGTCATCTCAAGATCAATCCAGATTAGATTATTTGCATTCTGTGTCATACTCGCCCTTTATCGATGTTGGTAGCCAACTTGCCTTGTATTGTAGCAAAGGCTACCCTCCCCGATACAGCGGTGTTACATATATTAGCCGTACGAATCACCCTGAAATAGCCTAGTTAAATTTTACTAAATTTCTTAGGCACCAGGGTTTAGAGATATCAAAGTTAATCAGGAGTAGCTTGTGTGGTTTAGTTATCTTTTCATTGCCGCCCTTATCGGCGCACTGGGCCTACAGTGGTGGTTAATGGCCCGTCAATACAAACATGTATCACAATTCAGTGCGGCCGTCCCCGAAGCATTTAGCGATAAAATCAGCCTTGATGCCCATCAAAAAGCCGCGAGCTATACAATAGCCAAGCTCAATGTGGCGAAAGTTGAATTATTGTATGCTGCTGCAGTTTTGCTGGCCTGGACATACGGCGGCGGTCTAAACCTACTCGATCAACTCTGGTTATCCAGCATCGGCGATGGCTTATGGTACAGCGTCGCGGTGATGGTCAGTTTTATTATTATTGGAGTGCTCATCGATCTTCCGTTCAGTATCTACCGGACCTTTGTTGTTGAAGAAAAATATGGCTTTAACAAAATGAGCACCGGACTATTTATCAAAGACACCATCACTGGCATCGTCGTCAATCTGGCCATTGTCACTCCACTACTATGGGTGGTGTTGTGGTTAATGCAATCTGCAGGAGAAATCTGGTGGTTATATACTTGGGTCTTGCTCGTATCATTTATGCTGTTAATGATGTTTATCTACCCAACCGTGATCGCCCCTATCTTCAATAAATTTATCCCCCTCGAAGATGGTGACTTAAAACAACGTATTGAGGCACTGCTCTCGCGTTGTGGTTTTGCAAGTCAGGGAATATTTGTTATGGATGGTTCCAAGCGTTCCAGTCACGGCAACGCGTATTTCACCGGCTTTGGACAAAACAAGCGCATCGTCTTTTTCGATACCCTACTTGAGTCACTGGCACCACAGGAAATTGAAGCGGTACTGGCCCATGAGCTTGGCCATTTCAAACATAAACATATTAGAAAACAGCTAATCATTACCGCCACGCTCATGCTTGGTTCACTGGCCTTGCTGGGTTGGTTAATGCAACAGGCGTGGTTTTATGCCGGCCTCGGCATCCAGACAGAATCTACCCATATGGCACTTATTCTGTTTATGTTGGTCATATCTATATTCGGCATTTATTTTCAGCCTATCTTTTCATTTTTTAGTCGAAAAAATGAATTTGAGGCTGATGATTTTGCAGCGAAGCAAAGTAATGCGAATGACCTGATCCAGGCGCTGGTTAAACTATACAAAGAGAATGCGAGCACGCTAACACCAGACCCGCTCTACTCTGCGTTTCACGACTCACATCCACCCGCGCCGGTTCGTGTCGCTTATTTATCATCTAAAATAAGAACAGAATAACACAGGAGTTGAAATACTATGAAAACCGGGGGTATCAATAGTAAAACACTACTGGCCATAGTTTTGATATGTGGTTCGCCAGTGTCTTTTGCAGCGAATGTAGAATCTGGGCGTGAGTTACACCAGGAAAACTGTATTTCATGTCACCAGGCTAAAATGGGTGGCGATGGCTCTGAGATTTATACCCGTGAGGATCGACGTATTGATTCCTTTGAGGCCTTAAACAAACAGGTAAGACGTTGCAAAACCAGCCTGGGTGTACCCTGGCCTGATCACCAGATTGAGGATGTCATTACCTACCTCAATGAAACCTTTTATAAATTCACACCAGCAGAAGAATGAGTCGATCAGTACTGTCGGGGCTGTTACAGGAATCCTGTGTATCATTAAGCAAGGGAGAACCTGCGATCGACAGCAGCACAGCCCAACAGTTAGCAGACGCTATCTCTGATTGGGAAATCAGTAATGACAATCTATCCATAAGCAAAGACTTTAAATTCAAGAACTATTACGAAACGATTGCATTTGTTAACTCTGTCGCCTGGATAGCCCACCAACAAGATCACCACCCTGATTTAAAAGTCAGTTACAATCAATGTCACATAACTTACAGTACACACTCAGTCGGTGGTCTGTCACGCAATGATTTTATTTGTGCTGCTCGAATTAATCAGCTCTTCACTTAAATTGTAAGATCGATTATGACAATAACGCCTGATACAGATCAGCATGCCACGGTTATCAGTCATTTTGGCAATGAAATTCTGATCTGTGATGAACAAGGACAGCGTCGGCGCGCCACTGCCAGGCAAAACCTTCCAGCACTCGTATGTGGCGACAAGATAACCTGGCAATTAACCGAATTCGATGATGCCGTCATAGTTGGCCTGCAAGAACGACATGGTACCCTAACCCGCTCAACCCCCTTTAAGGCAACAAAACTCATCGCGGCAAACGTCGATATTGTCCTGGTCGTTTGCAGCCACAAACCCAAGCTCAACACTGGCTTACTCGATCGCTACCTCGCTGCCTGCGAACTGTCCGGAATTGATGCTCACATCGTGTTCAACAAAACAGACACCCTAAAGGAAACCAAAACGAAAGAATTCAAACAGCAACTCTCTGTTTACCAGGCCATTGGCTATCCGGTTCACTATACCAGCGCCAAACAAAACGAGATTGAAACACTAAAAGAACCACTGCAGTCGAAAACAAGCATACTGGTTGGCCAATCGGGTGTCGGTAAATCCACTATCATCCGAGCCCTGGTCCCAGACGCAAAACCTAAAGTCGCCGAAGTATCAGATAAAACCAACAAAGGACGACATACAACGACAACTAGCGAGCTCTACACACTGGATGAACACTCATATGTCATAGACTCACCGGGTATTAGAGAATTTGGACTTGGCAACATCGACCCAGAGCAACTGGCTACAGGATTCAGGGAATTCAAACCACACCTTGGACAATGCCAGTTTAGAGACTGCACCCACACCAATGAACCCGGTTGTGCTCTTATTAAAGCAGTGCAAACAGGCGAGATCAGTCAAATGCGGTTTGATAGTTATTTGGGGATTCTGGCTTCACTCCAAGAGTGAATCTCGTCATTCCCCTGGGAACAGGGAATCCATTTTCTTAATCATATGATTGTTTCGGCCCAACTGGGCCGAGATACTTTTCTTTGCTTGTCCAAAGAAAAGTACCCAAAAGAAAAGACACCCCCGTTGCGGGTGTAATCAGCGAGTTTTAGTCTTTTTTACCTTGTCCGGTTTTGATTCGCCTCCCTGCTCAGCAAAACCGGGCTCGGCGTCCTGCCTCGCTCTATTATTAATTCTCAAAAAACACCAAAACTCACACACCCTCACATGGGGGCGTTTTGCTCACACCCAGAATAGAGGTTCCGACACCACTTTATTTCACTGTACTTACTTAGTGGATAACACCCTTGCGCGCCATGAGAGGCGTTTGGCTAAGCGCAAGTGAAACCCGAATGGGGCGAGGCAAGGAGGAGGTGAGATTGGAAATCGAGAAGCTGGCCTGGGCCACGCCGAGCCTTTGTGATGAGCCATGGTTAGCACATGGAATGTGCTTACGTCGTGAAAGCACAGGGATGTGCGGAGCGACGCCTAAACGATTGCACCGCTCTCGGCCGTCCATGGCCTTCGCGGTGTAAGTACATCCTGTACAAATCTTTGCCTACTTTCTTGTCGATACAAGAAAGTAGGTCGCCTCAGTGAGGCGAAATAAACATATGACAATCAAAGAATATAGCTCGTCCCAGTGGGACGAAAAATAAATTAAATTATAAATAATGGATTCCCGCCAACGCGGGAATAACAAGAAAAATAACTAAGACGCAGGCTTCCCTTTTAATTTCTCTTTAAGCTCTAAAGGCTTCACCCCTCCCTTGCCATCCAGCAACCCTAATGCAACCTCTGTTTCTCTATTCAATACAACAATGCTTATCCGTCGATTGATGGGGTTTGCTGGATTTGATTTATCAAACAACACTGAAGATGCAAGCCCTACGACCTGACCGATTTTGCTTCGCTTCATTCCACCCTTAACCAGCTCGCGACGTGCCGCATTGGCACGGTCGGCTGAGAGTTCCCAGTTGCTATAGGCGCGGCGCTCCATAAAAGAAGCATATTCCACCAGTACGGTGCTTGAAAATCCACCGGCATCAGTGTGGCCTGAGATACTGATGTGATTCGGAACGGTGTTTATTATCTTGGCTATGTCTCGAAGTATTGCTTTTGTGTACGATTTTAAAATAGCGCTACTGGAGTCAAACATTGGCCGATTCTTTTTGTCGACTATCTGAATACGTAATCCTTGTGGAGTAACGTCAAGTAGTAACTGCTCCTTAAAGGATTTTAAAGATTTACTTTGTTCAATGGCTTTCTTTAACTCAGCTAATAATTTATCCAGTCGTTTTTTATCGACTGCTCTTTCCTGTTCAGAGACAGGTGACTTTTTATCGTCTTTCTTGTCTTCTTTTTTATCTTCTTTTTCATTCCCTTCTTGGGTATTTTCTTTTGAGTTCTGTTGAAAAGATTGTTTGTTTTTGTCACTAGGTGCCTTTTTCAGTTTATTACTACGAGGCACATCCATAGCCCCCCCCATCTTGATCATACTAGTGCTAGCACCACCCGGGCCTTGTGTACCAGTAGGATTTTTAAACCAGTCAGCAATACCTTCACGTACATGGTGAGAAGATCCACCCAATAACCACATCAACAGGAAGAAGGCCATCATGGCTGTTACGAAATCAGCATAAGCCACCTTCCAGGCACCACCGTGATGGCCATGCCCACCCTTCTTGATCTTTTTAATGATTATCGGTTGTTGCTTATCGTCCATGATAGGGCCCTGTCAGGAAGCTCACTTCTGTCCCTTGATGTGTTCTTCCAGTTCAGTAAAGCTAGGACGAACATTGCTGCCAAGTGCTTTACGACCAAATTCAATAGCAATCTGTGGGGTATAGCCATTCAAAGTCGCCAGGATACAAGTCTTAGCACATCCAAACAGCATGGCATCTTCTTCAGCACGCCCCTCCATGGCTTTTGCCATTGGCCCAACAAATCCATAAGCAAATAGAATACCGAGGAAGGTACCCACCAAAGCAGCACCAACCTTTTGACCAAGTACTTCAGGGGGTTCACTGATAAAGCCCATGGTAATAACCACGCCCATTACCGCGGCAACGATACCGAAACCGGGTAAACCATCCGACATGGTGGTCACGGCGGTAGGCCCTGCACTCGCTTCATGGTGGTGCGTTTCCAGTTCAACATCCATTAGGCTTTCCAGTTCAATGGCATTCATGTTACCGCCCACCATCAGGCGCAAATAGTCGCAAATGAATTCAATCATGTGGTGATTATTGGATATCTTAGGAAACTGGTTAAAGATTTCACTTTCGTGAGGTTCGTCGATATCGGCTTCCAGTGCCATCAGGCCTTCCTTGCGCGCCTTGGCAAACAGGTTATGCATCAGGGTAAGCAGATCCATGTAAGTCGCCTTTTTGTACTTACTGCCCTTTAATATACCAACTAGACCACCAGCCGATGCTTTTAAAACAGAGGGAGGATTGGAAATAATAAATGCACCGGTTGCACCACCCAGAATAATCATGAGCTCAGGTGGATGCCATAATGCCAGTAATTGTCCACCTGAAATGATGAAGCCACCAAACACGCAAACGATAACAAAGATAGTACCAAAAATGACTTTCATGAGTGTTCTAATTCCTTGTTAGACTCATCTAATCCATAAGGAATTTATCGTCTGGCTTGTATGAAACTTAAATAAAATCCCTGTAGCCCATATTATTAATTGTTCTTAATTAAAGCCCGGACCACCGTTCCCGATATAGCACTAGATAGCACTCCAACATTTACACTACACCTTACAGATAATATGGTTGAATATGGCAGTCAGTCTAGAAACTTGGGTTACGAAGATCAGGGACAAACCAATCCCGGTGCTGACACATAGTATTGAGAAACTGAGCAGATTATGTGCAAATAATGACACATCCACGCAGCAGATTGTGGATGTAGTTGAACAGGACCCAGGCCTGACCGTCCAGCTGTTGCGCACATGTAACAGTAAGAACGGAGGTCGATTACAACGTGAAATCAGCTCCGTACAACAGGCCGTTATGCTGGTTGGCACACAACAGTTAAAAAGTATTGCCAATCAATTACCCGTACTTGAGAAGAATTTTTCTGAGGCTGCGCAAAAACAAATCTTACGGACTTTTTGCCGTGCTTATCACGCCGGTTACCAGGCAGTCTATTGGGCGAAGTTACGCCGCGATATGACACCCGATGAAGTGTTTGCTGTCAGTCAGTTACACTTTCTCGGAGAAATGGTGTTGGCTATTCATGCTCCAGAACAATTACTAGCGGTATTCAAATTAAGGCATGACAAGAGTATTTCTTACGAAGAAGCGCAATACATTAGTCTCGGTTTCACTTTTGATCAGCTCTCGCTGGCCATCGCCAAGGCGTGGAAATTACCTGAACTGGTTCGCGAAGCGTTACAGGCGGAGAATGCGAGTAATCCCAGAGGTTTTGGCATTATGCTGGCAGTACAATTAGCCCGAAGCGCTGCCATTGACTGGTATAGTGATAAAATGATGAGCATCTATGAACATGCTTCTGAATTACTTGATATTACAATAGACGAAATAATTCGACAGTCACATTTACTAGCTGTTGATATCGCAAGACAAACCCAGTTCTATAGCGTGATGCAGTCAGCCTCATTATTACCGCAAATTAAAAGCAAGACTTCCCAGACTACGATAAAACAGAGCGTAGCCACAGACTATGAGGCGGATATATGCTTGATGCCACAAATCAATCTGCTAAAAAAGACGCTAGAGCAATTAAAAATGGCGGTTCAGGAAAAGCAAGCACCGGATAAAATTCTGAAGATTTTTTTACAGGGATTACACGATGGTATTGGTCTGAACCGGGTTGTGTATACACAATTCGAGAGTGAAAGTAACCGTCTGGTAGCAAAAGCCATCTTTGGTGCAGACAATGACCCTGTATTTAGTCGTTTCAGCATTCAACTCAATCAGGCTTCATTGTTCCAGCAGCTCGCAAGTAAATCACAAGCAGTCTGTGTAAACGATGGTAATCGTAAAAAATTCTGGTCTCTGGTTCCTGTAGAGTTTCAAAAGTTGATCGGTACAAATAGCTTTACCGCTATGTCTATTTATATAGACAACAAACTACATGGCATAGTCTATGCCGATCGGCATACCAGCTCATGCCAAATCGATAATACAAGTTACAATTATTTCAAGAAATTGTGTGGCAGTTTTTCTGCAGCTTTGGGAATCGCACAAAAAGCTTAGCTGTAAAACTTACTGGGATTAAATGAGCTAAAGTAAGACTAGACTTCTCGACGGCCTGAAAAGGCATGCGACAGTGTCGAGCCATTTACATATTCCAGTTCGCCACCTATTGGTACACCATGCGCGATACGCGTGACTTTAATATCCTCTCCCGCAACCATCTCTGCTATATAGTGCGCCGTTGCTTCACCTTCAACGGTGGTATTGGTTGCCAAAATAATTTCATTGATCGATTCCTCTGCCAGGCGTTTGGCGAGTATATCCAGACCGATCTCTGATGGGCCCATGCCATCCAGTGGAGACAAGTGTCCCATCAGGACAAAATACAAACCTTTATAGTCCGTTGATTGTTCGATGGCGAGGATGTCCGCAGGTGTTTCAACGATACAAAGCTGGTTGCTATGTCGTGCAGTGTTTGAGCAGATTTCGCAGCGCTCATCTTCCGTAAAGGCGCGACACATATCGCAGTGGCCAATTTTTTCAACGGCCATCTGTAGTGATTGCGCCAGTTCTAGTGCACCTTGCTTGTCACGTTCCAGCAAATAATACGCCATGCGTTGTGCTGACTTTGGGCCAACACCGGGTAAGCACTTAAACGCGCTAATTAATTGCTCGATTAAAGGACTCACGCAATCTAGAAAGGTAATTTAAAACCAGGAGGTAGATCCATACCACCGGCAATACCTGACATCTTCTCCGATGTGGTTTTTTCAACCTGGCGCACCGCATCGTTAACGGCTGCTGCTATCAGGTCTTCAAGCATGTCTTTATCATCGCCCATCAAGCTGTCATCGATATGAACACGTTTAATATCATGGCGCCCAGTCATAGTGACTTTCACCATGCCGCCGCCAGCCTGCCCTTCCACTTCCATGCTGGCAACTTCTTCCTGCATTTTTTTCATGTTGTCCTGCATGGCCTGAGCCTGCTTCATTAAATTTCCTAGTCCACCTTTCATTTCATTTACCTCTGATTCTATGTTTTGCCTTTAGCAGAATGTGTTCTTAATTTATTTAGGTTGAATTGTATCTGTATTGATTTGCGCCTGGAATGTGTCGAGTATTTTTTTCACATTCGCGTCGCCTTCTATCGCCTCTTGAGCATTATCGAGCCTGGCCTGTTCTTCACGTCGTTCACGCATCGCCGGAGTTTCATTCTCGGCTTGCTTTACCTCTACTTCGAGAATGAGTTTCTTATTAAACAACGTATTCAAGGCGTCGTTCAAACTGTTTTGACGCTCTTTAGTTAATAAATTTTCAAACGTTGGATCTAAAGCCAGAACAAACTGTTGTTCACTCTTTTCTAACAAAGAACAATTCATCGCAAGCTGGTTAAGCATTCCACCTAGATTGAGTTTTGCAACAATTTCTGGCCAACTGTTTAATGCATCCGGATCTTTTGCAGCGTTTAAGTCAGCCGTTTCCACTGCTTTTACCGTCGCAGTTTGCGCTGTTGTTTCTGGTATTGCCTGCGGTGCCGGTTTTTGACTTGCTGCTTGTGTTGCGACAGGTGCGGGCGTCGAAGCAGGCAAGGCCTCAGCCTTTACTGGTTTAAACGCCAACATGCGCAACAGTGTCATCTCAACCCCCATCGCTGGGTCAGGAGCAAAATTCAGATCACGCCGGCCATTAATACCGATCTGATAAAAGAGTTGAATATCTTCAGCTGACAGCCTACCGGTAAGATCCCGTAAGGCAGCCTCATCACCCATTGAGGGATCGTAAGCAGATGGAATTTGTTGCAGCAAGGCAACATAGTGCAAGACCGATAATAAACTCGCAATGACATCTGAGTAGTCGGGTGTTGTGGTCTTCAGTTCCTTGATAACGCTATATAGTTCCTCACTATTACGCTCGGCCAGAGCAGCAAGAATTCGATACAAATGAGTTTGCTCAATAGTACCAAGCATTTGTTTTACATCTGATTCGATCACTTTACCCGAGCCATATGCAATCGCCTGATCAAGCAGGCTGAGTGCATCACGCATACTGCCATCGGCTGCACGAGCCAAATGCTGCAAGGCCGCCTCTTCAAATTCCAGCTGTTCAGAGCTAAGTAGCTTAGTCAGGTACTCACTAATTAGATCAGGATGCAAGCGACGCAAATTAAACTGTAAGCACCGTGACAAAATTGTAACCGGAAGTTTTTGAGGATCCGTGGTTGCTAGTAAAAACTTCACATGCTCTGGTGGTTCTTCTAGCGTTTTTAACAGCGCATTGAAACTGTGGTTCGAAAGCATATGCACTTCGTCGACCAGGTAGACCTTATAGCGTCCCCGGGTTGGTGCGTATTGAACGTTATCAAGTAATTCGCGTGTATCTTCAACCTTGGTTCGTGATGCTGCATCGACTTCTATCAAGTCAATGAAACGACCTGCATCGATCTCCTGACAGGTTGGGCACTCACCACAGGGTGTCGAACTAATGCCTTGTTCACAATTAAGCGATTTGGCAAAAATACGAGCCAGGGTCGTCTTGCCAACACCACGTGTGCCGGTGAATAAAAAAGCATGATGGATCCGCCCGGTATCCAGTGCATTCGCAAGCGCACGTAGCACATGCTCCTGGCCTACCATCTCGTCAAATTTACGGGGGCGCCATTTTCTGGCTAAAACTTGATAACTCACATTCGTCTTCTATATTAGTGGCGACACAGCATTCTAACCTCTCGCTGTCAGACACGCATCTGCTTGTGAGTAAAATTGGGTGGTGCTCTACAGCTATCGCTAGATATACGCAATGGCACCCGAACCCATCGCTTGCCTGTGACCGCAATCATAGGGACGGTGTATACAGGAGACCCCACTTACACCTTGAATCCCTTAGCTTTTATTGTAAATTGGGTGGCGCTCGCACCCGCTACACCTCGGCACCCGAACCCATCGCTACCGTTGCTCCCTTCCGGGCCTGGCGGAGTTCACGACTTATCGTCGCGAGGGAACCGATGCAAGCACCATTGAACTAGATTAAATCAGTTAAATTTACTGCTCAAGAATGCCAATAGTGCCTGAAAATACTATATTAATCAATCTCTTATACTTTCAGATTATTGTGCCCAAAAATGCCTTGAGATTTCGATAGTTAAATCGCATTTGACCTTAATACAGCTCACAAATTCATCAGACGACAGGCGAAACACATACAAAACCATAACGTCATACCTATCCCAGGCTAGTATGTCGATTCATTTCAATAAGATATGGTCATTTGGGGCTCAAATATATGATTTTCATAACTGAATTTTTAAATAGTTTACCACAGTCGTGGAAAAACCAAGCGTTGGGCAGTCGCGATACTAGTCCGACATTATTTTAACTTGAGCTCGGCGATGCAGATATGCCGTGATACTGGATTTAAACAAACTAAGGCTAAATATGTAATAGATTATTTTAAAAATAAACAATGGTTTCTTAATCGGAGTATCCCTAAACACATCTCCCGTTAGCAAGGTTATCATCGCATCCACAATTCGATATCTGTTATTCGGGTTTACAAACAGAAAACGGATGGCAGGACTATTAAATCGATAAATCAGCCATGAAAAAGTTTTAATGCCTCGGATAATATTATTTTGATGACGTTTAAACGGCGCAGTTGATCTGCCAGGATCCTGTAAGTATTTCGATACGGCTTCTGAGGCACTTCCTGCTGAATACATCGCAACAAAAACACCGGTAGAAAAAATGGGATCGATGAAGGCAAAAGCATCACCGACCAGCATATAGTTGTTGCCAAACAATTTTTTTGATTGGTAAGAAAAATTGCCTGTTGCCGTTGCTTTTGTCTCTAATTTCCCATCTTTAACCCGCTCATACAGTGGCTCACATCGCTTAATAGTATTTAGTAAAAATTCATCCAATGGCACATTGCGCATCTTTAAATATTCTGGCCAACAAACAGCACCAATGCTGGTCGTTCCATCCTTGAGTGGAATCAGCCAAAACCAACCATAATCAAACCAGTAAATGCTTATGTTGCCTTGATGCTCACCTTCACGACGAGTAACCCCACTAAAATGACCAAATACAGCGGCGCTATTATGTTTAGGGTTTTTTTGCTTTAACTTTAACTTTGAAGAGAGAAAAGTATCACGACCTGAGGCATCAATTAAGAATTTTGCATTGAAGGTATGCTCCGTATTGGATTCATCTTTTGCAACTACAGTGACCTGGTCATTTTGACTTAAATCAAAACTTACTGCGTCATAGCCCTCGAGCACGTTTACATCATTTTTTTTACTATTCTCTAAAAGAAGATGATCGAATTCTGAACGACGTACCTGAAAAGCAGTAGGATATTCTGGATCCATCGCCTTGGAAAAATCAAACATGACGTATTCTGAATTATCAAATGGAGGCGTAAAGTCTGCCCCAAGCTTTTTAATACCTATTTTTTCAACTTCTTCCAGCACTCCTAACTTTTTAAAGACGTCCAGGTTACGGGGTAATAGCGATTCGCCTATATGAAAACGTGGGTGATATTCTTTTTCCAGAAGAGTGACGGTCCAGCCTTTTCTTTGCAAAAGAGTCGATACTGTTGAGCCCGCTGGCCCACCGCCAATGACTAAAATATCACTATGATGTACTGAACCTGGCATAAGACTTGTTAATTTCACCATTAGAATTGATATGATATGATATTAAATTGGATCTAATGAAACAAGCCAGAATATATAAATCTAATTAAGATGAATTAATAAGACAAACGGTGGCTACATCATGTTAAATATGCCCACCCTAGCAAGTAATTACTAAAAAAGGTCCCGGTTTACATGCCTAAATATGCTGTTGTCATTCCCGCTTTCAATGAGGCAAAAACTGTTCGTGAGGTAACCGAGCAAGTTTTAAAAAACTCGATTGATTTGGTCATTGTGGTTGACGATGGTTCGACTGATGGTACTGCTGATACGGTGCGTGACCTACCTATTATGTTGATCGAGCATGAACAGAATCAAGGAAAGGCTGTCGCATTGGTTAATGGTATGAAGCATGCTGCTGACCACGGTGTCGACGCTGTCATTACACTCGATGCTGACGGCCAACATAAGCCTGAAGATATTCCGCGCTTTATCAAGGCCTACGAAGAGAATACTAATCACATTATAATTGGCGCACGTCTAGCGGATAAACATCTGATACCACGTAAACGGTATATTGCCAATAAAATTGCAAACTTCTGGATCTCATGGGCAGCAGGCTACCCTATCGAAGACAGTCAATCTGGATTTAGACTTTACCCGGCTGAACTAATCCGTTCGATCGACATCAAGGTCAGCAAAGACAAATCCTTTGTCTTTGAAAGTGAAATTCTTATCAAGGCGGCACAATTAAATTATTACAGCACGCCTATAAAAATAGCTGCGATCTATGAAGAAGATTCTCGCCCTTCACACTTTCGTGGTGGCATGGATATAACCTATATCACACGCATGGTAGCCTGGTCGTTAATCACGCGCTTCTTCTACCTACCGGGTTTATATCGTTCTGCGATTAAACCACAATGGCATCGCAATGATGCTCCTTTCCTGTTTCGTTATTGTTGTGACTGGGGGATTACTTTATTTCTGGCTACTGTTTAAAACATGGATGACTGCACGCTACACCGCAATACCTGAACAATCATTCAATACAGCCCTGGTATTGGGAATGGCACTCGACAACAATCAACCACGCCCTTTCTATTTAGCACGTCTAGAGCGTGCAAAGAATATTTTGCAACGTAATACCAATATGAAAATTATGATACTTGGTGGTAAAACAGGACAGTCAACACTTACCGAGGCTGAGGCTGGTCGTGACTATTTGCTGTCACAAGATGTTCCCGAAAGCAATATCGTACTCGAAGATGTATCACGTCACACTCTCGAAAACCTTAAACAGGCAAAAAACATATTATCTGAACAAGAACTTCAAGACACTGCATTGATTAGTCAGCGCTATCATTTATATAGAGCACACACCCTGGCAAATGGTTTTAAGATTCCACATACGCTTTGCCCGGCAGACGATATTTTTAGATTAAATTTTTTAAACTCTATTCGCTTGCTAAAAGAGGCCTTCTATACACATTGGTATTGGATTGGAAAAATTTTCTCTATTCTAATCAATAACCAGCATATGCTGAACCGAATAAGATAATCTCTTCTTATACCATTCCACCATTGACGCCGATAATCTGGCCTGAGATATAACGCGCTTCGTCAGAAACCAGGAAGGCAATCAAATTAGCAACATCTTCTGCTTTACCTGCATGTTGCATAGGAATCATTTGCCTGATCATTTCATCGCTGAAAACTTCTTTTGTCATACTGCTTTCGATTACGCCAGGCGCTACAACATTCACGGTAATACCACGCGAACCCATTTCAATCGCAAGCGACTTGCTTGCACCATGCAGTCCTGACTTGGCTGCCGCATAATTTGCCTGTCCGCGATTGCCCATCACTCCGGCTACTGATGAAAGGTTCACAATCCGTCCCCAACGTGTTTGCATCATAGGCAGAAGTAATGGTTGAGTTACATTAAAAAAACCATTTAGGGAAACATCGATTACTTTTTTCCATTGTTCTGCTTTCATTCCTGCCATAATAGCATCATCATGAATTCCTGCATTATTCACAATGATCTGAATGGGGCCAGCACTAACTAATGTCTCGAGCGCCTGCTTAGATGCCGCGGAATCAGAAACATCGAAGCTAACGGCTTCAGCAGAACCGCCTGAACTATTGATCTCATTCACTACTCTTTCGGCTCGATCGATACCCGTATTGGCATGCACAATCACATGTAAGCCAGCTGTGGCAAGACGGGAGCATATAACTGCACCAATGTCACCACTACCACCTGTTACCAATGCGCGTTTCATGTTTGTTCTCCAAGTTGAATGACCGTGACCCTGCCACTGGCAACTATATTGTTATTACTACTCACTCTAAATGAATAGATCAGACTAGTACCTTGTGCCATTATTTTTTCAGCTGTGACCTCAAGAGGATTCTTTAAATCGTCTAGATACTCACAGCTTAATTTTATATCTCTCAGTGCAACCAAGTAGCCTTGCTGAATACTTTTATTATCCTTTTGCGCCAGCAGGCCACCATGAACGGCCATCGCCTGGGCACCATATTCAATCGCATGAATGCTGCTAAGTCGTGCCTTAGTCAGCAAGGGATTATCGTCTCGTTGGTGGCTCATGCTACTGCAAACGATTTGTGATTCATCATAGTCTTCAACTGAATCCAACAAACACATCGTGCCCGCGTGTGGTATCAATTCAAGCAACTGCTCGCGATTCAGCTGTTCACGTTTCATCTGGGACATGCGCTAACTTCGACACTCAATATTGTCTCATGCGGTGCAGGTAATTGAATAGTTGCATCAGTGTTGCATGAAAAAGTTTCCAGTAGCGGTAGACTACGTGCTGCTGGATTACCGATACGAAGTTTTTCCAGCTCTTTGTTTTCGCTGACCGTTTGAACACCTGATTGTTTAAGACTACATTTCAACGCTGCTACTGAATCAGTTGTTTTAGTCGGCGAGATTACCATAGCAGTAGCAAAGGCCGAATACATGGGGCGTGCACTTGCCAACGGCTCCATAAGTACAGGCACATCGTAAGCAACAAATAACACCGGTTGTTGCTCGCATGAAGCAAATGTAACGGCTTCGAGTAAACCTGCCGCAAAACTGAAATCGGCTGCAGAAATCGAAGTTGATGCAAGTTGTGCATTTGCTGCAATGGCCCAATATCCGGCCGGGGCATTATGAACCGAATTATGAAAATGTGTTGGTGACACAGGTTTACCGGGCTGCATCAGTGCCGTACATATACGGTGTATAATTTCTATATCACCATCAGATGCTGCAAAAACCGTTGCATAGTTATTGCTGTCTTGCATCTTATCAGCCAAAGCATCCTGTGCCACTTGTAAGGCGATTTTTATTAAGCTTGTCGTGCGGCGGCGCTCATTCGCTGGCAACAAGCTTGGAGAAAGTTTTGGAATATCTTCATACTTATAACTAGCCTTCCCCGTCAATATGGGTAAGCTCATTTTCCAGCCATCAAGGCCAGGACCTTGCAAGCTGACAGACTCCACATATACTTGCTTCATTCCGTCCGCCCTATTACCAAACTACAGTTACTACCGCCAAAACCAAATGAATTGGATAAAATTGTTTTTACGTTTGTATATTGTGACTGTTGTACGATGTTCGCAGAAGTATCAGGATCTATTTCTTCAGTATTCAAACTAATAGGCATAAAGTCATGTTCTATCGCTAGACAACCAAACACAGCTTCAGTTATTCCGGCAGCGCCAAGCGTATGCCCAGTCCATCCTTTGGTCGAACTACAAGGAGTCTTTTTACCAAAAACAGAAACTACTGCCTTATCTTCAGCACTATCATTGGAGCGTGTTGCTGTACCATGTAGGTTAATATAATCAATCGCATCTGGATTGAGACCCGCAGTGTTTAATGCTTGTTGCATAGCTTGTATCGCACCACGTCCTTCTGGGTGTGGTGTTGACATATGATAAGCGTCGCTACTCTCACCATAACCTAACATAGCGAGACATGCCTCCCCCTCTGCTGCCGGTTCAAGCAAGGCAAATCCTGCCCCTTCTCCTATATTGATCCCATTTCGTTGAGCATCCCAGGGGCGGCAAGGTTGTTCTGACACCAACTGTAAACTATTGAAACCATATAATGTGGTCAAACATAGACTGTCGACGCCCCCTACGACAGCTGCATCACAATAACCGCTTTGGATATGACGCCACGCGCTAGCAAAGACCTTGCTACTGGAAGAGCAGGCCGTTGAAACAGCATGTGCAGGTCCTTTTAAGTTCAAATAGCGTTGGGTAAAGTTCACTAACGAAAATACATTATGGGTTTCCAGATAATGATAGTCGTTTGGCAAATTTTGAGTCTGAGGTTCCATGTTACGAAATGCCAATTCAGTTTCCTGTATGCCTGACGTGCTCGTACCCAAAAACACCCCAACTCTATGAGCGCCATAGCGTTCGCTCGCCTGGTGTACTTGTTCTACAAAAGCATCTTGTTCTAATCCCAGCAGGGTTAATTTGTTATTGCGACAACTATATTCTTGTAGTTGTGCGGGCATCTTTACCTGTTCAAGACCATCGACACGACCGATATAAGTAGACAAATCACACTCATCGAAGTCACAAGTGCTAAGTCCTGATCTCTCGCTCTGTAAGGCAGTTAAAGATGCTTGCAGACCTGTACCTAAGGCATTGGTCAATGTATAACTACTTATTTTAAGAGGTTTAATGGCCAATATAATTCCTGTAAATCAATTAGTTATTATAATTCTTCTTGCTCAAATATTACCGGCTGACGGGCCAACCAGTAACTAAGTACAAAACTGATAGCAACTCCTAATGCTACTGTTTGTCCCATGGCGTGTAAAACGGGAATACTCGAAAAAGACAGAATACCAAAAACTGATACGGTAGAGATCATACACACCACAATTCCATGCAAAGTTCGACAACGTGAGGTTAGCTGGTGGTCAGGACGGCTAAAAAATAAACTGTAATCTAGACCTATCCCTGCAACCAACACCAGTGCAAGCAAGTGAAACAAGGATAAAACTTCTCCAAGGCTATTCAATAACACTAGCGTTATCAATATAGAGCTATAAAGCGTTGCTAGCACTGATACAAACCGACGATTAGGTTTCAATGCCAGCAACAAAAACAATGCAATAATCCCTGCACCCCACATTAAACGTGACATTGCCTCTGACCGAAAACGATTAAGTGTCGTTTCAGTTAGTTGCCTGATATTGACGTACTGAATCTGCGAGTTTTTCTGTTGTTCTGCCCATTCGATAAGACGTTCGGGTTGAGTGACATTGCTAAAGCGTATTAAGCCAACGTACCCACTATCATTCTTAAGGTAAAGTCCGGATAATTTTAAACCCACAATGGTTTTCTCAAGTCCGTCCAGTTCAATCGGTTCTAATGATTTTGAAGCAGACACATCTAATATAAACTGTTCGAATGTTCCTGATTGAAATGGTAGATCATGTTGTGCTTTTATGATTCGTTTTGATAGCTCGCTAGACTGAGGTAGAAATGCCTGTCGACGTTGTTGTTGCTGAAAACTGGGCAAATACTTATGCAAACTTTCAAAACTATCAATAGCACCGCTTTTCTGCAAACTAAGAAGACCTGGCTCCAGGCTTTCTTGTAATTCGAGAAGTTTTTGAATATCGCTAGCCTGAATCAACGCAATATGATTTAGATCGGCTACAGCCAACTTATCACGTAAGTGTTGATCGACTTTACGTGCCTGTTCTGGCAATGGACTCAATGCTGTGAGGTTCGTCTCCCAACGTGAGGGAATCATCCAAATCAACACTATGCTAAACAATAACACCAACAAAGCAATATAGGGTGAGATTACTCTTCCATGCTGTAAGCGTTGAGTACAACGTTCAACATTTAGGCTAACACCGCTCGAACCAGCCAAATTCGGTAGGACATACCTTGTAACGAGTGCCGCACTAATCAATCCTACAATCGTGAATACACCTAATTGTTTAAGACCACTGAAGTCAGTCAGCAACAAACTTAGGTAACCTAAGCACGTAGTAACAACACTGAGTAACAGAGTTGGCCAAATTTTTTGTAGACTTCTAGACAGGGATTCATTGTTGATCCAATGACTAAAACTGTGTACCGGATAATCGATACTTACACCAATTAGCGTCATTCCAAATGCAATGGTAATACCATGTACAGACGAAAAAATCGTAGTCGAAACGGCTAAAGCGACGACCAATGCAGTAGCTAAGGGCAAACTACTCAGCAGGACAAGTCTGATGCGACGATAGGCGACAGCAAGTATCAAGACGATGAACAAACTGGCGATAGTACTTAACCATTTAATCTCAGTACGAATTTGATTTCGCGTCGACACTGCAAAACGGGCCGGACCACTATAAATCATTGTTACATCAGTTTGCTTGCGAATGCTTTCAAACGTAGTTTCAAGATAATTGAGTAAAAACTCCTGCTGATCTATGTCGTAACCGGTTAACTTCATCTCAGCTAAAATCAATGCACTCTCACCTTTTTGATCAAACCAGACACCAAATTTCTTTTTCAGGTGAGTATCGCCTCGCCACTGATTCAAGATACTTAACGTTTCCATGGTTGGATCAGACCGCAAATAACGTTTTACAATTGATCCTTGCGCCGATTGTAGATCGTCGAGTCGTTGGGTGAATGTCTCTTTAAGCGCTGGTTGTGAGAATGTTTCTGGATTTGTATTTTTACTGAGCAAATAGCGGTAACGATAAATAAGTGAATCTTTACCCGGTAATACTGACTTAGATCCATTTTTCACTTGTTTGAAGTGCTGACTGGCTTCGAGTTGGGCAACAAGCTGACGACTTTGGCTAGCAAGCTCTTCCGCGTTATCGCCCTCAAGGGCAATCATAATTAATGTATTATGGCCGCCCTGGACAAGATCATTCAGCACACTCTGTGCCATACCTGAATGTGTTGAATCGCTAGTCTCAATCGGCGGCAAAAATTGTCCCAAGTCAGAGCTAACACTGAGCCGTGTTGCTATTATGTATATACATACCAGCAATACTGCAACCCAAATAAATAGTAAGAGAGATGCGCGTTTCAAAATATCATCTAACCTGAATTATATTCATTTCCGTGTTATCACCACCTGTTTCGACTGTGATCATTTTTGTCACTGCACCAGCATGACCTTCAACCACAAGTTTTTCGATATACTCACTCATCTCATCATCTTTGGGGACAAGCACAATTATCCAGTGCCGAATTTCGCCGCTAAAACTAATTTCATAAAATTGTTCAAGGCGCTTGAGGTTACCGCCCAGGACACCACGATATGCTTCTGCAAATGCCTTTATAGCCGGATAGTTCTGTAGATTTATCTCATGAGTTTCGCCGTTTGCTTTACTGACTTGCAAGAAATCACCTTTGATTTCAAACTTTTCATAATTTGGTTTAAGAGTTTCTTTTAAAATGTGGTCGGGTGCAACATAAGAAAGACGACCTTCGCTCAGTAGCGGTTTGTTTAAAAACGCAATCGTTTTTGTTTCATTAAAGTTTGCTTGTGATGAACTAATTTCGGATAACTTGGCCATTACCTCTTCTAAAGCTATCTGAGGTTCCCCTAACTCTACAGTAGCTGCTACAGTGGCTATAAAAAACAAAACACTGCACAGAAGAAACCTAGTCTTTATTATAATCTTTCCAGTAATCATAAAAGTTAAACCAGTTATAAGGTGCTTGTCTCATATGCCTCTCGATATGCCGAAGGAAAATCAGTCGCTTCACCCAGTAGTTTACAAGATGTCTTCTTTTCGTTGCCAGAAACCCTATCGCCTAACATACCAACCAAATATCCAGACTCAATTGCCTCTTGCATCTGTAACATAGCATCGGCATCACTCAGGTTAATCACAGACGCTGCAACAGCAGGATTAAGCGCATTTAAAACCGTAGTAATCATTTGATTATGATCACGATACATCAGGATCTTGACCGGCAAATGGTAACGTGATATCGCCAACGCTCGCAAGACTTCAAAGCTACCAAGATGAGAACCTAACAGGATTGCCCCGCGCTTATCCTTTAGAAAGGAGTCAAATATCTCAGCATTATGAACACGTATGTCAAAGCGTTCATACTGATCAGTCAGGAAATAGACGCGATCAAGTACTGTAGAAGCGAATGTGTATATATGCCTGGCAACCTCAGAAATTTTTGCTGGTCGCCCCAATATACGTTTTAGATAACTACGACTACTGCGAACAACCTTGTTTGACGTCAATAAGAAATATGCAACGATTGGATAAAGTAAAATACGCGAGAAACGTCGGCCAATGTGTAATGCGATCCAGCGAATCAATTTTAAAGTAAATGGATTGCTACGCTCACTCTGTTGAATCCATTCCTGACTCATGAGTTTGTTTCCACGATAATACTGCCACGCGATATAACAACATCATTTACTCGACAGGTAAATTTTATATTTGAAGATTTCTCGGACGCCTCAAACTCGACATGACAAAGCTGCTCGGGTAACAACGGTTGGACAAACTTTACTTGGCTAAAACCAATGATATTCATATATCCTTGCTTCTTGAGTGCTCCAACTACTTCATCAAGGACAACGACACCTGGTACGATTGGATTACCTGGGAAATGCCCAGCCAAGCTCGGGTGCAATGCACTAATTGTGAATAACGAAGAATACATAGATTATGTACGTAACTTATTATATAAATCTTGTAATGTAGTACGAGTCAGTTTGCCCGTTTCGTTGTATGGCAATGAATCTACTTTAAATAGCGGCCGAGGTAGAAAAACAGGATCAACTTTTGATGACAATGACTTTATTATATCTTCTTGACGAACATCAGGGGCTACAATAAAGGCCGTTAAGCGTTGTGTAGCGTCGTCGCTATCAGGTTGAAAAAAAACACCTTGCTCTACACCTTGAATCGATTGCAATTTCTGGTTTAAATCCCCTATTGAACCACGCTTACCAGCAATGTTAATCATATCTGCATTACGACCTAATAACTGAAATTGTGAATCATCAGTAATCTCGATAACATCATTCAAGTCTACTTCACCCGATAAATGTGGAGCCGTCACGAAAGTTCGTTGGTTGTCTTGTTCGAGTCTAACGCTATATTTCTAACACGGGACATTGGAATGCCTGCTCAACATCTAGTGCCAATGCTTTACTAAGCGGCGCTGTTGCAGAAATTATATATTCAAGTTCAGGCCACTCTAGCTGGCTACCGACACAGGCACGAAGGTGTACTGGTGTTGTAACCAAGACACGTTTGCCTTCATTATAGTTCAGTGCATGCTGAATGTCGGCTGGATAAAAAGGTCGATCGGCATAAACTGCATTCCCAGTCAGCCATGGAAGCAACACCGATGTTTCCAATCCATACATGTGCTGAGGCGGCACAGTAGCTACTATCCGATACTGCCCTTGATCAAGGTGAAAACGTTCCGCAGCAATGCTTGTCCCTTCAATGAGATCACGCCAAAGCTTATGGTTTGGTTTTGGCTCACCAGTACTTCCAGAAGTAAAGACGATGGCTGCAAGATGATTACGATCAAGCATAGGTACATCCATACTTGGTTGATTGTTAAGTTCAGGCCAGAGAAACTGTGGAATTGAAATAGTATCTTGCTTTAGTTCTAGTAATGCATAGTTAGAAACATGTTGGCTGGCAATTTTATTTATGTCAATACCTGAGCGTGAAGGCGGTAAAAGATTAGTTTGTCCACGTACCATGGCTGCGGCAAAGCCCACCATAAAGTGATAGCGATTTTCACATAAGTTAAATACATATTTGGCGTCAGGGAGTTGTTCTGCCAAACAAAGTACGTCTGCAATAAATTGGCCATGTGTGATCTTGTCTTCTGACCAGGCCAGTAAACTATCGAGTTGATGTCCAATTGTAAGTGGAAGTTTATCTTGCATATGTGTAGCGTTAATAGTTGTTTCCAAAAAGCCGAAGCATAAATTGCTTAAAATTATCGTGTTTCAGATGATGTAAAAATTTGATCCTAACTAAATATTCCACTACGAACATCGCAATGATAATTAAATAGTTCAATAGATTAGCAAACAACGACCAGGTTTTATGACTGGCAAAATTACTTAGCAACACGCATTCGATGCCAATGCCAATAAATAACACTGTCCAAATCCAGGTCACTACTCTTGTATAAGCTATTGCTCGTGCATCTAGTTCTTGACCACGCATCTTTGTCGCTATCTGAGTTACCAATGCAACTCGACCGTGGAATAAGGTATGACCAAAGGCGTATGCTAAAGAAAGTTGTATAACAACGGGCACGGAATAGATTACCCAACTCTCTTTGCGCATAATAATTAAAGTGAGAATAATTCCGAAAATGATCAGTGCTGTGACTGCCAGAATCAAATGTTTGTGAACGATATTTACCAGTGCGAAACTAAATAATAAAATTGATAAATAGATGGCAGGCGGAGCTAAGTCACCCTGTAACACACTGATGTGAACAACAAATGGATAGGCTACGACAGCAACTAGCGTCAGCATGCGCAGCAACATATTTAAGTCAGACTCGATTTTTGTCGATATGAGCTGTCAGCTCGCGTAAGGACGAAAATATTTTAGTGTTTTCCGGATCATCAGAGCGTAGCTGAAATCCATATTTTTGTGATATTGCCATCGCAATTTCTAGTGCATCAATCGAATCTAAGCCAAGACCATCTCTAAATAATGCCGCATCAGGTTCAATTTCACTGGCCTCGACATCTTCTAAATTTAACGCCTCGACGATCAGCGCTGCAACTTCACTTTCTGCTGCCGTCTGTGTTGCCATCTCCTAACCGCTCTCCCCTTTAAAAGTTGGTTATTAATTAACCAATCCAGCCTAAAATTTCAAGGGATTATAGCAGGATCATTCTGGACTTGTTCATAAAAACAATGGCAATTATAGCGTAATGGACCGTTGCCAGGCCCAGCTCGTGATTAGAAATTTTACATAGAATACAGTAAGTTAAGTCTTACACAAATTGACTCCTCTCTGCACTTATACCCTTCAATGCAAATAGGCATTATTCATGTAAAATGAACACTTAATATTTAGTCTGCATGGAAAAATTGAACGGCATGAGTGTCAGCCCATTTCGAAAAAAATACCCCAAAAGTGGCAAAACACTGGAGGCTGTCTATACCAATAGACGTAGTGTAAGCGAACTCGATCCTGCCCATATTCTTGGACTTGTTACTTATGGCGCTCCGCTAGAGCCAGACACCCAACACGCAGATATTCGAACCAGTCTTCGCATTTCCTTACCCTCACTGAGCGAGAGCAACAATATCGAAGCCTGGATTAGCGGAGATCCAGTTAAGACGGGG
Source organism: uncultured Ectothiorhodospiraceae bacterium (assembly GCA_947259575.1). Classification (GTDB taxonomy): domain Bacteria; phylum Pseudomonadota; class Gammaproteobacteria; order UBA6429; family Thiohalophilaceae; genus SZUA-24. The sequence continues at coordinate 120,495 of CAMYMU010000046.1, forward strand.
CAAATGAGAAATCTTCATTATCGTCACACTGGAGATTTAATGTTTGGCACGATTGAGATGAATGAAAGTGACTGCAGTAGCATTTCAGAATGCAGCCGTTCTGCTTACACAGAAATCATTGAGGCCATCCAGCAACTTGGCTATCAGCATCTTCTCCGTATGTGGAACTACTTCCCTGATATCAACAAGGACACCGATGGTCTTGAGCGTTATCGCGCATTCACTGTTGGTCGACATCAAGCCTTAAGCGTAATACCTGATTTCGAGCGCTATCTACCTTCTGCGAGTGCCGTCGGAACCCAAGAAAATGGATTTCAAATAGTTTTTCTGGCGGCAACAAAACCCGGTATTCAAGTTGAGAACCCACGCCAAATTAGCGCATTTCACTACCCAGAGACATATGGACCTAAAAGTCCATCATTCGCCAGGGCAACACTTAAGCACTGGCCAGAAGGAAAACACAGTCAGCTATTTATTTCTGGGACAGCAAGCATAGTAGGTCATGAGACGCTTTATCCTGAAAGTACTTCAAAACAAACTGAAGAAATAATCAATAACATAAATTCTCTGATCGAAAATGTCCGCGATAGTCACCAGCTAAATGTGAACAACATCGCTGATATCTCATTTCTGAAGGTCTATATACGACACCCCAAAGATATTAACGATGTGAAAAAAGTTCTCAAGGCACACCTAAAACCTAGCCAGCCAATCATGTTTTTACAGGGCGACATCTGCCGTAGAGAACTACTGGTTGAAATCGAAGGTGTTATCGATATCCAGCGATAGGAATTGGCGGAGACGAGCACACGGATGTGCGAGGTAGACTGCGTCGGGAACCGGCAGTCGGAGGAGGTCGCTCTCGGCCATCCCTGGCCTTCGCGACACCTGCACATCCATGTGCAATGGGATTCTCACCCTCTTCTCGGGTTCAAATCACGAATTCACAAATTAAAAAACCGGGTCTTTCACCCGGCTTTATTAATTTGGCGGAGAGGGAGGGATTCGAACCCTCGGTAGGTTGCCCTACGCTCGCTTTCCAAGCGAGTACCTTCGGCCACTCAGCCACCTCTCCATTCTTATTTGTAAGCTTTTAGTAGCCCCTACAGGAATACACTCGCTAATAAGGCGCGCAAGGGTATAACACCTTGCCCAGATGAGGCAAATTGCTGCTGTTGCTAACCATTCAGGGTCTGTTCACTCAAGCCCACTAAGCTGGGTCACTTATAACAAAGCAGTTTGACTGTGAATACAATGGAAAATGTAGTTATTTACACATATAGATCAACTAGTTAAATAGATCACTTAAGTATTTTGATCGGAAATAGATGATAACATACAGTAATTACAGGAAATTAGTCTAAAATGTTCGAAATGGTCGTTAATTTCTACGAAAAAGCAGTATCGTGTGAAATTAAAACTATAAGTATGTTATTATTTGCTGATATTAAAGGCGATCTATGTCGCAAAAACCACAGGAAAAAGATGTATGTAGGCCTCAGGACCTATCGGTATCGGCCGATAAGTGTGATGGACTTCTCACTTTATTGATGAATATGCGTGTTTTTAGTGGAATCATAGTTTTCTCGGTGGCACTGGTGTTTGTCCTCAATGCCTGTGCACCTCAGCGTTCTGTACTGCAGCAAGTACTCGCTGCCGGCGAACTGCATGTCCTGACTCGCAATAGTGGTACTACCTATTTTGAAGGCCCTCAGGGCCCATCAGGGCTCGAATATGAGCTGATGCGACGTTTTGCCGAAAAGCTCGGTGTCGAACTGAAAATTTCCGTCCCAGACAATCTAAACGACATTTTGGAGCAAATTAGCGACGGTGAAGCGCACATTGCGGCAGCTGGTTTGACCATTACCGAACAGCGCAAACAGCAAGTTCGCTTCGCTCCTGCTTATCAGACTATTACACAGCAAGTTGTCTATAACGTTAAAAATGCTAAGCCCCGCTCGATTAAACAACTGGATGGCAACTTCGAGGTCGTTTCTCTAAGCAGTCATGTGGAACAACTCAACCGTCTCAAAACTAAACACACTAAACTCGAGTGGATAGAAAATAGCGAAGCTGATAGCACTGAGCTACTTACTCTGGTGGCAGAGGAGCTCATTGATTATACGGTTGCTGACTCAAACGAGGTAACCTATAACAGACGCTATTATCCAAGGCTCAGAGTGGCTTTTGATATAACCGATCCACAGGGGCTTGCCTGGGCATTCCCGATTTCGGAAGATAACAGTCTGTATGACGCTGCCGTTGAATTTTTAAATGAACTCAAGGAATCTGGTGAGTTAGAGCGTCTCCTGAAACATAACTACCAGCATGTGCAAAACTACGATTACGCCGGCACTCACAGTTACCTGGCACAAATTCGTCGACGCCTGCCCACTTACCAGGAAATGTTCCAGCAAGCGGCGGAGAAATATGACCTTGATTGGAAACTGTTGGCTTCACTGTCATATCAGGAATCACACTGGCGCCAAAATGCAGTTTCACCCACTGGGGTACGCGGCATGATGATGCTAACCAATGCGACCGCGGATCACCTGGGTGTCGTCGACCGCACCGATCCCTATGAAAGCATCATGGGTGGCGCTCGTTATTTGCGTGCCCTCATTAATAAGGTACCGGCTCACATACCTGAACCTGATCGTGTTTGGATTGCTGTCGCCTCTTACAATGTTGGCTATGGTCATGTTGTTGATGCAAGAAAACTGGCGACCAAACGTGGCGACAACCCCGATAAGTGGGTCGACATAAAGGCTACACTGCCCTTACTCAGCAAACGTAAATGGTATAAACAAACTCGTTATGGATATGCGCGCGGTTGGGAACCGGTTCGCTATGTAGAAAATATTCGTAGTTACTACGACATTCTTACCTGGCATCTGGAAAAAGAACAACCACACCTACAGAACTCACGTCCTGTCCTGGCGTTTTCATCCAACATCCTTTAACTCACCCATTTTCTCTTTTGAATAAATCGTTGTTTGGTTACGGCCATTCTCTTTAGAGTAATAAAGAGCCTGATCTGCCTCTTCCAGCCACTGTTTGTAATCTTTCGTGTCTTTATTCAATTCCGAAACGCCGATACTAATCTTGAATTCTATTTTGAGATCTTCATGTTGAACTGTGAGCGCTTCTATTCTTTTTCGCAAGCGTTCCGCTAGGATCATTGCATTGTCTGTTTTAGTATCAACTAATAGAACCGTAAACTCTTCACCACCGTAGCGACCGGCGATATCCGTTTTACGAATCGTTCGGCGCAAGGTCTTTGAGGTCTGACGAATAACTTCATCCCCGGCCTGGTGTCCATAGGTATCATTCACATTTTTAAAATGATCAATATCAAAAATGATTAAGGTTATGGGTTGCTTTGTACGTTTGTATCGATCGAACTCTGCCTCTAAGCATTCCTCCCAATAGCCACGATTGTTCAATTGTGTCAGACGATCGGTACGGCTTAATTGCGCGAGTTCATCGTTGGCGGTCTCAAGTTGCTGTTTACCAACCGCTGCATCAGTAACATCATATATAACGATACCAATATTTTTAATCATTCCATTGGTACCCATAAGTGGCAGAAAAGTTATATTCTGATACATAAAGGGTGAAGCACCGGTGATGGGACGATAATTTTTAAATTTAAATACGTAGGGGCGTTGTTCCCAGGTCGTAAAAGCACGGTTTGCCAATGTATAAACAGATTCGACTTTACGCTCAAACCATTGTTGCGGTACTTCAGGAAACAGATCTAACAGTTTTTTTCCCATGACTGCATCTGCACGTTTACCGCTGCGATTCTCCATGAAGCTATTCCATAGTTTAATTGTATAATTTCGGTCAATAACGATAATACCCACGTTAATAGAGTGCACGACCCCCATTAACCAGTGTAGTTCGTCAAGATCTGTATCGTCATTCATAACTATGCCGCAACATATGAGATTAGTTGGTTAAACCTGGGTATCGAATCTTCAGTGAAGAGTAATAACAGGTTCACGTGAACATCTTTATTTTCAATCGATATCTGCATATCGATTGCCAAGGTACTTTTCCAAAAATCATTTCCATTCTTTATAATATCTTCGCTCTTGGCATGTCTCCCCAGGACCATGGGGTGACTCAGACTCATATTGATATCAAACTGTTCTGCTATCCCATTTATGCAGGCACCAATCAGAATATTCGACAGATCCATCAATAATTCCATTTCGGCGGTATCATCCAACTCACCATCAAACTGGGTCATCTCTGCGATGTCTTGATAACTGGAGTCGGAAAAAACCAGCATGACCTCGCCTGCCAGACCGCCGCCAATAAAGCCTTGGCAAACGGCAGAAGTACTTTCATGTTCGGTTGCTTGATGCACGGCCATTTGCAACTCACTGACTTCGAGCATACTGACATTGGGAATAGGCATGATCACGAAGGAATCCAGCACACTAGCAAGCAGTGCCGCAGCCTGCCCCATTGCAACGTTAGTAACTTCTCGATAAGCATCAAATAATTCCAGGTCCTGGGTATCATTTGCTGAATCTAATTGTTCATTATCGAGATCATATTCTTTAATGATGCCGCCCATATCAACGTTGTTGACTGGCTTCTTAATAAAAGCCGCAGCCCCAAGACTCATCACACGCTCATTTGCCTCCGGCTGAATATCACCAGAAACGACGATAACTTTGATGTTCATTTTTTCATCATAGATATGCTGCAGGACACCATAGCCATCAAGAATAGGCATATTTAAATCAAGGAAAAGTACTTTGATTTTTCCTGTCTTGAGAATCTCGATCGCCTCTACACCATTATTGGCAAAACTCAACTCCGCATCGAAATCTTCAGGTAATGCGCGCATTAGCTGTTTTTGAGCAAAACTAGAGTCGTCGCATATGAGAACAGGGATGGCCATGCTAATTACTATCGGCGATCCGCCTATTACATTTAGCGTTGGTGATGATAATTGGCTGGTAATTAGCTGAAAATGGACGGCTAGGACAAAGACAGGGGGGGCCAGCTCTAAGCTGGTGAAATTATAGGCAAAATAAGTCTAGATCGGACCTATTGATCGGCCTTAACTCGACGTTTCTGGAAAAATTCGGTCAGCAACTTAGCACACTCATCTGCCATCACCCCCCCTCTTAGCGTTACATTATGGTTGTGGGCAGGTGAAGTCAGTACGTCGAAGACACTACCTGCTGCCCCAGTCTTAGGCTCACTAGCACCAAAAACCACTTCACCTATACGGGCATGCACAATGGCCCCTACACACATCAAGCAAGGTTCGAGGGTGACATACAAGGAGGTATTCAGTAATCGGTAATTACCTAGGCGTTGAGCCGCATCTCGCAAGGCCCGTATCTCAGCATGGGCAGTGGGATCACTCTCACTAATCGGCGAGTTATAACCTTCACCAATAATCTGATCATCCTTCACCAGTACCGCCCCCACAGGTACCTCACCACGTGACTCGGCTAGCCTGGCTAACTCAATCGCACGCTGCATCCAGAAGACATCCAGTGCTTCACTGTCATCACTATTTTGCATATCAAATAATTTTTGTTTCGATGAATTCGATCAAGGCGATAATGGCAAGGAGGAAGTTGACGAAAAAGCGTAGTTTACATGCAAGTAAATGAGCATTTTGAGGAAACTTCTAACGAAGCCAGTGCGCCTTCAGCGGATTCATCATTCCCACTCAATGGTGCCAGGAGGCTTTCCGGTCACGTCATACACCACCCGTGATATACCATCAATTTCGTTGACGATGCGACGTGAGACTAAATCTAAAAAGTCATAAGGTAAGTGAGCCCAGCGAGCAGTCATAAAGTCGATGGTCTCAACTGCGCGCATCGCTACTACATACTGGTAACGGCGACCATCACCGGTCACACCCACTGATTTTACGGGTAGAAATACGGTAAAGGCTTGTGAGATTCCGTGGTACAAATCGTGTTTGAATAATTCTTCGATAAAAATATTATCGGCAAGCCGCAGCAGATCAGCATATTCTTTTTTTACTTCACCCAGAATTCGTACGCCCAAACCAGGTCCAGGGAATGGGTGACGGTAAACCATGTCATAGGGCAAACCAAGTTCTACCCCAAGCTTACGTACTTCATCTTTGAACAGTTCGCGTAAAGGCTCGCATAATTTTAATTTCATATGCTCAGGCAAACCGCCGACGTTGTGATGTGACTTAATTAAATGCGCCTTGCCTGTTTTAGCACCCGCAGATTCGATCACATCTGGATAAATCGTTCCCTGTGCCAGCCACTTAGCTTGCTTAAGCTTACCTGCTTCTTCTTCAAAGACTTCGATAAATAAATTTCCGATTACTTTGCGTTTGCGCTCCGGTTCATCCACACCTTTGAGGGCAGCGAGAAAACGCTGTTCGGCATCGACTCGAATCACTTTCACGCCCATATGCTCAGCGAAGGTTGCCATGACCTGATCACCTTCATTTAAACGTAACAGGCCATTATCGACAAATACGCAAGTAAGCTGATCGCCTATCGCCTTATGCAGTAATGCTGCTACAACTGATGAATCTACGCCACCCGACAAGCCTAAAATAACTTCATCGTCACCAACACTTTCTCGAACGCTAGCAATCGCATCGTCAACAATATTGCTTGGATTCCATAAAGATGCACAGCCACAAATATCATGCACAAAGCGTTCGATGATTCGCTGTCCCTGCTGGGTATGAGTCACTTCCGGATGAAACTGTAACCCATAGAAATGTTTTTCTTCATTGGCGATCCCGGCAATCGGTGCAGAGTCTGTTGAGGCCATCAATTTAAAACCATCAGGCAACTCAGTCACGTGATCACCATGACTCATCCAGACATCAAGCAGGCCATACCCTTGTTCCGATATTTCATCTTCAATGTCTTTTAACAACGCGGTGTGACCACGGGCACGCACTTTAGCAAAGCCATATTCATGCTGATCTGCATTTTCGACTTTGCCGCCTAACTGTGACGCCATAGTCTGCATGCCATAGCAAATACCTAAGACGGGTACCCCAAGTTCAAAGACCGCTTGCGGTGCTTCAGGCGCATCATCACCGATTGTACTTTCAGGGCCACCGGATAAAATGATGCCACTTGGCTTAAAATTATTGACGTCCTCATCGCTGATATCCCAGGCGTAGAGCTCGCAATAGACTCCGGCTTCGCGGATACGACGCGCAATAAGTTGTGTGTACTGGGAACCGAAATCCAGAATTAAGATACGGTCCTGATGGATGTTTTTATGAGTTGAATCTGACACTTGCCAGCGACTAGCTTTCGGTTCGGTAGTTGGGCGCTTCTTTCGTAATGGTCACATCGTGCACGTGACTTTCACGCATACCTGCATTGGTTACTCTGACAAACTTGGGTTTAGTACGCATTTCTTCAATCGTGCGGCAACCGGTATAACCCATACTGGAGCGAATGCCACCTAACAGTTGGTGGACAACAGGCATCATCGACCCCTTAAACGGCACCCGACCTTCAATACCTTCCGGTACCAATTTCTCTGCCTCTCCACCTTCCTGGAAATAGCGATCACTAGAGCCATGCTGTTTACTCATCGCCCCCATCGAACCCATGCCACGATAAGACTTGTAGGAACGACCTTGATAGAGCTCCACTTCACCCGGTGACTCCTCGGTACCAGCAAACATACTGCCGATCATCACACAATCAGCACCAGCCACTAAGGCCTTTGAGATATCACCAGAATAACGAATGCCACCATCGGCAATAACTGGGATATTTTTGCCATTCAAGGCTTCGACTACATTGGCAATAGCACTGATCTGAGGAACACCAACACCCGCCACAATTCGAGTGGTACAGATTGAACCTGGGCCAATGCCCACCTTGACGGCATCGGCGCCCGCTTTCGCAAGTGCCAGTGCAGCTTCCGGGGTGGCGATATTTCCACCAATCACCTGCATACTAGGGTAATTCTTCTTAACCCAGGCAACTCTGTCTAGTACTCCCTGGGAGTGACCATGAGCCGTATCGACCACGATCACATCTACACCAGCCTCAACCAGTAATTTCACACGCTCATCGGTGCCTTCACCCACACCCACAGCCGCGCCAACGCGAAGCTGACCATCAGCATCTTTGCATGCATTTGGGAATTCTTTGGCTTTCTGGATATCTTTGACAGTAACCAGACCACGCAGCTGAAAATCTCCGTTAACCATCAGTACCTTCTCGATGCGATGTTTATGCAATAGAGCCTGAACCTCGGCCTTGCTCGCCCCTTCAGTGACGGTCACCAGGCGATCCTTTGGGGTCATGATATTGCTGACCGGGTCATCCAATCGTGTCTCAAAACGAAGGTCGCGGCTGGTTACAATACCGACTAATTCTTCACCATCTACTACTGGCACGCCTGAAATGCTGCGTGCATGGGTCAGGTCCATGACTTCCCGAATACTGACATTTGGTGAGACAGTGATAGGGTCTTTAATCACACCGCTCTCGAACTTCTTCACAGCATGCACCATAGCGGCCTGGGCATCGGCAGTCATATTCTTATGAACTATGCCTACCCCACCCTCCTGGGCAATAGCAATGGCCAGACGGGCCTCCGTAACGGTGTCCATCGCGGCTGATAATAAAGGGATATTTAATTGAATCTGGGCTGTCAAGCGGGTTTTCAGACTGACATCGCGAGGCAGAATGTCCGAATGGGCAGGGACGAGGAGTACGTCATCAAAGGTTAGGGCTTCCTCAATAATTCTCAGCATCGAGCGGCATCCACATCCAGTTGCGTTAAAGTCGCGGATTATAAAGATTTTCTAATACAGCGACAATCAAAACTTTTTTCTTCCGTCAAGCCCTTCTTGGCATTGCCAAGTACATCATCTTATGCGCATAATGTTCGAGTTGCGTGTGACCGGCCCGCCAGGGCAGGATACAAATTATATATCACACGAAAACAGCTAATTAGCATTTTCTTAAGAATTAAACGCGTTTGATTTTGGAGGAACACATGAGAAAAATTATTCCATTCGCCATAGCAGCAGCTTTTGCACTGGGTGCCTGTGCCAGTGGTGGCGGATCTTCTGAAGCTAATAAGGGTGATGCGAGTTCAGCAATCACAGCAGCCGAGCATGAGAAAAAGCGTGCAAAGGGTAAAGGCTATGAGTGGCGTGATACTGGCAAGATTATTAAAAAAGCCAAGAAAGCAATGAAAGCCGGTGACTATGATAAAGCCGTTAAGCTTGCTAACAAGGCGAAGCGCCAAAGTACTAATGCACTTGCACAGTACGAACAGCAAAAAAATGCAGGACCAAACTACTAATTCATACACGATTTAGTTGAAGAAAAGGCCGGGATTTTCCCGGCCTTTTTTATTGCATGTTACTTTTTCTGTCGAACTAATACATGAAGAAATCAGCAACACAGGATATTATGTGGAAATGAGTGACCATCCGATGAACACGACAATCCAACGCGATATTTATTCAATCAGTCGCTTGAACTCAGAAGCAAAAAGCCTGCTCGAAGGCAGCTTTCCTTTGCTTTGGGTGGAAGGTGAGATCTCTAACCTCGCCTGCCCTGCCTCGGGTCATTGGTATTTTTCCCTAAAAGATCAAAAGGCCCAGGTCCGCTGCGCTATGTTTCGCAATCGAAATGCTCACCTTGGCTTTGTCCCTAAAAACGGCATGCAAATATTGATCAGGGCACGAATTAGTCTTTATGAAGCACGAGGTGATTTCCAGATCATTGCCGAACACATGGAAGAATCTGGCGATGGTGCCTTACGTAGAGCATTCGAGGAATTAAAAAAACGCCTGCAAAGTGAAGGTCTATTTGCAGCTGAACACAAACAGGCTCTACCTGAACACATCGAAACTATTGGCGTGATTACATCACCCAGTGGTGCAGCGATTAGGGATATCCTGACCACTTTGAAACGACGTTACCCTGCGGCTAGCATCAACATCTACCCGGTCGCGGTGCAGGGAAATGAAAGTGCAGCACAAATTGCCGATATGCTCAAAACCGTCGACAAAAGAAACGAGTGTGACGTCATCCTCTTGGCAAGAGGTGGTGGCTCCCTTGAAGACCTCTGGTCCTTTAATGAAGAAGTTGTTGCACGCGCTATTTTCAGTTGCTCAATACCAATAGTCTCTGGCATCGGTCATGAGATCGATTTCACCATCGCCGATATGACAGCTGATATTCGCGCTGCTACCCCAACTGCAGCGGCTGAAATAGTCAGCCCTAATCAGTACGAGTTACGAGCACGGTTACAACAATCCATCTCACGATTGAGCAATGTAATGTCGAGGACATTACATCGATATACTCAGCAGGTCAGCTGGCTAAGCCAGCGGCTGCAACATCCGGGGCGCCGCTTACAGGATTTATCGCAACGCCTGGATGACTTGCAGCTCAGAATGAGTCAGGCACAAACTCGTTATCTGCGCCACACCTCAATGCGCGTTAGTCATCTGAAAGATAAATTGGCAAGCCTGCACCCCAAGCAAGCTATTGGTGTTAAGAAACAGCGGCTGGTATATTTATCACACCAGTTAAAACAAACGACAGAACAGTTGTTAAAAGCAAAACAACATCGCTTTATTCAAACAATGAAAACACTTAACGCGGTTAGTCCGCTAGCGACATTGGAACGTGGATACGCCATTGTCACCAAGCCTACTAAGGGTGAAATCTTACGAGATGCGCACGATGTAAAAACTGGTGATAAAGTTCATGCAAAGCTGCATATTGGACAATTAATCTGTACCGTCGATAATATAGATTATGATTAAACGCTTAACTCTCACTTTACTTGTACTGTTTATAGTTACAACTAGCTATGCCGGTAGTCTACCAAGACATTACCCTGTCCCAGGTGGAATCGCAGTTATCGAACTCGGTAGTCACCGCCCTGACAAAGTTACATTTAAAAAACGCAAAGTGCTGGTCACTCAATCTGGAAAGAAGTGGCATGCAGTTGTCGGGATCCCACTTTCGAGTAAAGCAGGCAAATACAAACTCATAGTGACTCGTCAGAAGCAGCAAAAGCAAATCAAATTCAATGTGATTAAAAAGCAGTATCAAACGCAGCATCTGGAGATAAAAAACAAGCGGAAGGTAAACCCCTACGCTAAAGATATGGATCGCATAATTAAGGAAAAGAAAATAATTGGTGCCGCATTAAAGGCATGGACTGAAGCACACGATATATCCTTCACATTCGATTTACCGGTTGAAGGTCGGTTTAGTAGTCCATTTGGATTACGCCGATTTTTCAATGGCCAAGCGCGCCGTCCCCATAGTGGATTAGATATTGCAGCACCTGAAGGCACACCAATACTGGCACCCGCAGAAGGCACCATCATCAATACGGGTGATTATTTTTTTAATGGCAATACTGTATTCATCGATCATGGGCAAGGACTGATTACAATGTATTGCCATCTAAACAGAATATCAGTCAAAGCAGGTGACACAGTAAAGCGTGGTGATTCAATTGGCGAAGTCGGTATGACCGGGAGAGTGACAGGCCCACACTTGCACTGGAGTGTGAGCCTGAATAACGCGCGTATTGAGCCTAAGTTATTTCTAGCTAAAAAGTACCAGAACGGTTTACAACTAAAACACGAATAATGGAAACCTAATTACCAAACCTTGCTAGTGAATGTTTTGTAATTGTTCAGGTTGTACGGGTAAACCAGCTATACGCATCCATTGTGAAACTGGTTTGTTTGGAAACAACACTTCAAGATAAGCCTTTCCGTCTGTTAATCGAAAGTCCTTCTCTAGTTTGCGAACAATTAATTCATCATCATAATTATTTCCAAACTTATCATAATCCGCTCTTAGCCAAAGTATCACTTCGATATGTTCCTGAGTCAGATTGATGCCTTCTGCGGCCGCAAGACCATAGGCCGTAATCAGACTCCAATATTGTAGCGAGTCAAGGTAATGAATTTTTTCCTGTAAGGGTACCGCAGTGTTAGGGGATGTGACTGACATGTGTTGCCTCCTTTCTATCTGTAGCCAGAATTGATAAAAACTAGTTTCAAAAGTCATTGCATCTATCAAATCTAGTCGTTCAGCTGCAGCCCTTTATATCCAAAGTGCGTTAGGGTAAACATATAATAGACGATTTTTTTACTAATCCAGCCGCTGACTTAACCCTGGAACACTACTATCTGCGTTTATCCTAGTTAATTTGGGTAATTAGCGACAAGAGTTTATAAATAGTCGATAAATTACATGTATCTTATTGTTTTTATGCTGAATTTTCATGAGATTTACAGAACTATAAAAAATAATAATTAGTAAACAGCATCTATTCTAGGTGCAATTAGCTTACACCGCAGGAAGGTCCATAAGCAGGAGGCGTTTTTATCCGCAAACTTAAGTAATGCGCAAAAAGCGTGAAGGAACGACAGAGATGAACACAACAACTCACCCCAGGTTGTGCTCGAATTGGCAGTCCAACTTTCCATTGCGATTCGAACAAAAGTGCTTTGCAGAATATTTAAGCAGTCACTATGCTGCTCGTAGTTTGCTGAGACTAGGCAAGTTGTTGATAATCGCGTACATTAAGCCCAACATGCGTGATGAAATTACTAACGAACAATTAATGCTGCAGTACAAGGATGGAGATGCCAACGCCTTTGAGGTGTTGTATACACGCTTTCGTCTACCCATGTTTCGTTACCTAAAAAACCAGTGTGGTAATGAGGCTGTTGCAGAGGAAATATTCCAGGATGTCTGGATGAATCTTGTCCGCGCCCGAGAGCGTTACCAGGTAACCGCCAGCTTCAAGACGTATATATACCGTCTTGCTCATAACCGATTAATCGATCACTACCGTAAACAAAAACATGGTGTGCCCAGCTCGTATGATGAGCATGAAGGCCTTCTAAATACTGAGGACACGGCTAACCACCTTACACCACAGCGTCAGGTAAATTCTGATCGGCAAGTCGACAAATTATTAAATGCCATAGCTGAGTTACCCGAAGCACAACGCGAGGCATTTTTACTAAAAGAGGAATCCGGTCTCTCGGTCGAAGAAATTGCCGACATGACCAATGTAAAACCCGAGACAGCGAAAAGCCGACTTCGCTATGCAATGAATAAGCTTAAACAAGCAGTTGAGTTAGAACACTATGGCTGATCAAAAGACAAGTGATACAGAATTCGATGACTACCTAAAAGGTGAGTCTGCCCTGTCTGATCTTTACCACCAGAGTGAGACCGATGGTCCAGGTAAAGATATTGATAATGCTATCCTCAGCGCCGCACGCCAGGAGGTAAAACAAACTTCGTCAGGTTCATCCAGTAAAAACTATCGTTGGTATGTCCCGCTGGCACTAGCTGCCAGCCTGATTATTGCTGTGTTTGCCATACGCATCATCCCTCTCGACAACTCGCTCGACCCGGATCAAGTGGCCGAAAATGATCAGCAAGCTAATACAGGACAACACGTCGGCTCAGGTAAGGCGGCACCTGATGTAATGCTTGAAAAAATTAATGAATTAGTCGCGAGCGGTAATAAAGACGAGGCTCAACAAGAGATAGATCTGTTTGTTGAGTTATTCCCTGATTATAAGATAGATTTTAGTAAGTATCCGGCTTTAAAAGAGCTCTCAATAAAATAACGTTATTTGCGTTTTGCGTGTTTCATTAAACGCCGACGTTTTGCTACCTGTCGCGGGGTTAATTTGTTTTTTCGACCTTTGAACGGATTATCACCTGTTTTGAATTCGACCCGCACTGGTGTTCCCATCAATTTTAAGTGCTTGCGAAAACTATTAATCAAGTAACGTTTGTAACTATCAGGTAACGACTGAGTCTGGTTGCCATGAATAACAATCACCGGAGGATTTTTACCCCCCTGGTGTGCATAACGTAATTTCACCCGGCGACCATGTACTAAAGGTGGTGGGTTGGCATTAACCAAATCGGTCATTAAACGTGTCAATCTGGGAGTAGGAATATTAACCATCGCTGATCGATATGCCTTTAGAATAGAGCCAAACAAATCCCCTACTCCGCTTCCATGTAGCGCAGAGATAAAATGTTGCTTAGCATAATTAATAAAAGGAAGCTTAAAGTCCAGCTCACGTCTTACTTTATCGCGCTGATCTTGTGACAGACCATCCCATTTGTTGATCGCAATAACCAGTGCTCTTCCAGAATCAGTTACAAATCCGATTAAACTTGCATCCTGTTCTGTCACACCTTCTGAGGCATCCAGTATCATTAGTACTACATGTGAATCGGCAATAGCTTGTAGTGCCTTAATCACACTAAACTTTTCGATCATTTCATTGACGCGACCACGACGTCGCACACCAGCAGTATCAATCAAGGTGTACTTTTGACCATCGCGTTCAAACGGTAAATAAATGCTATCGCGTGTCGTGCCCGGCATATCAAAGGTCACAACACGTTCTTCGCCAAGGATGCGATTTGCCAGTGTCGACTTTCCAACATTCGGTCGACCGACGATGGCGACCTTTATTCCTGATAAATCATCTTCTTCATCGTCCTCAGTTTCAAAATCACCTGTTAGCTCTGTGATCATGGCCGTCACACCGCGACCATGCTCAGCTGCAATCGGGTACATACTTTCGAAACCAAGCTGATAAAAATCATTCAGAACCAGATCTTCATTCAGGCCATCAATTTTATTAACAATAAGGTGTACGGGTTTGCCGGTTTGTCTGATCCGATCGGCAATCTTCTGATCGCCTGGTAACAAACCGTCACGTGCATCAACAAGGAATAAAATCTGATCGGCTTCTTCTACTGCCTGCCAGGACTGGATTGCCATAATGCTATTAATGTCTTCCTGATCATCACTAAGCCCACCCGTGTCGATAACCAGGTATTTGGCACCGCCTAGCTTGCCTTCACCGTATTTACGATCACGCGTCAAACCTGGCTTGTTTGCAACGAGAGCATCACGTGTACGTGTCAAACGATTAAACAGCGTCGACTTGCCCACATTTGGACGTCCAACCAGTGCTAGTACAGGTTTTAAAGCAGACATTTTATTTTCCGATCTTAAAGAGTGTAGTGACGAAGCAGAAATTACGGATAAGAGGCTTTAAAAGCTTCCGTATTCCCGTGTCGATCAATGGCGATCAATACATTACCCGTAGTTATCGGTGTGGCTAAAATATCTTTAGATTTCGGATATTCGAGATCTTCTTGTTCATCCAGGCTAGGGTCTGTGAAATCAAAAGAATCTAATCGTACCCTGGCAGCAAGTTTTCCACTATCACGTTTAATCCAATGCAAGTATCCATTAAAATCACCGAGCACAATATAATTTGAATGTAAGACAGGCTTGGTAGCGCTACGTCGTAGCAAAGAATCCTGCTTCCACTGCGCCACCCCATTACTTTTATCCAGCGCCCATATTTTTGAGTTTGAATCGACGACGTATATTCTGTACGGATCGACCACCATGCCAATATAAGAATCAATATCTCGACTCCAGATAATCTGACCCGAACCCAATGAAACCGCTGCCAATTTCCCCTGGAAAGCAATGGTATAGGCGACATCATCCGAAACCACAATATCTGCATCGATATCTACCAGACGCTCTAGTGTAGTACGACCACGAGCATCAGCTATCTTTCTTTGCCAAACAACTCTGCCAGTTTGTAAATTGTAGGCAATCAGTTTTCCATTATCGAAAGCACTTAAAACTAAATCATTTGAAATAACCGGTGCACTGGTACCACGCAGTGTTAACGAAGGAGTAACTTGTCTATCAGTCCAGACTTTTTCCCCGTCAGAAGCCTTAAATGTATAGATCTCACCATTAACACAGCGCGCGACTACGTAACCTCTACCTACAGCAGGTGCGGCAAGCACCTCACTGCCGACACGAGCCTTCCAGATGACCTTGCCTGTTTTACGCTCAATCGCAACAAGGTAACCTTCACTGGTACCAAGATAGAGTGTTTCACCACTCAATGTAAGCGGGCTCCCTACGTCCATATCAAGTTTCGTTTCCCAGCGAAAACTACGATCACTAATTCTAAGCGCAGAGACGACACCAGTATGATCAACGCTATACAATATATTCTCATGCAAGACCGGGGTCAGCCTTAAATAATTATCACCCGCACCATCACCTACCTGAAACTGCCAAAGTTTCTCGATCGAAAATGTATTTGAAACTTTCTGTAGCGTTTTTGGCGGCTCTAAAAGTGAGCTAGAACAACTTGCCAGAAATAATAAAATCAATGGCAGCAGTGTTATGGAATGTAACTTTGGGCGTAACATAATTATTCGCTATCCCCAGTTTTGCCTATCTCTGGTTTAGCTGCAGCTGGCTTAGCTCCCAAATCGTCCAGCTTCATTTGGACAAGCTCACGCTGCTTACCTCCAAATGATGTAGAAGCCAGGGCTAATTCATATGCACTACGTGCCTTCTCAATATCGCCGCGCATTCTATAGATATCACCTTTGATCACTGCATATTTAGCATCAAAAGCAGGCTCACTGATATCTTTTAACAACTTCTCAGCCTCATCTAGTGCATTTTTTGCGACCAGCATCTTGGCTAAACGAAGCCGTGCGATATGTCCGACTGAATCATGCCCTGGGTGTGAAGTTGCCCAGCGCAAATGTTCTATTGCTTTATCCGTATCACCTTTTGCATAGTCAACTGCAGCCATGCGCAGTGCTGATAAAGCCGCATATGTGGTTCCTTCATAATCTTTTTTTAATGACTCATAACTTGTGGCTGCATCAATCTTTTCATCACCAATCGCTGTTACAAACTCATCATAAAGTGCAGACGCTGCCAGAGATCGTGTCTCTTTGTATTCGGTCCACTTCCAGAATCCAATGATGGCACCAACACCAATCACAATACCAACTACAATAGCGGTACCATTTTCCTTCCACCATTTTTTCAATACTTCTACTTGTTCGTCATCTGTTAACTGTTCACTCATTATCTTTAACCATTAGTTTAGGAATTCGTTTGATTTGCATAATTTTGCAACCAGGCCAATAACTCTGATTGCTTTATCGTTACTTGTTCTGCACCCGTTCGAAGCTGCTTAATTGTTATTTGGGATGATGCCATTTCATCTTCACCCAATATAAGCGCTAATTTTGCCTGACTTTTGTCTGCCCGTTTCATCTGACTTTTCAGGCTACCACCACCAGCGTGCACATGAAGTCTCAATGCTGGAAGCTCGTCGCGTAACGATTCGGCCAATCGTCGCCCATGGATCTGAGCTTCTGGGCTTAGCATTATAAAATAAGCGTCCGGTAGTTGGACAGAATTCGCTAGAAAATCTCCATCCAACAGTGAAATTAATCGTTCAATTCCCATGGCAAAACCCACCGCTACAGTGTCGCGCCCACCTAATTGTTTGACTAAGCCATCATAGCGCCCACCCGCACAGACTGTACCCTGTGCACCGAGGTGATCAGTAACCCATTCAAAGACCGTTCTGTTGTAATAGTCCAAACCGCGTACCAGGCAGGGATTGATTCGATATTTGATACCGTGCTCATCAAGAATTAAGCACAATTCCTTAAAGTGTTGCTCCGACTCCTGATCAAGGTGTTCAGCCAGTTTTGGTGCTGCCTCAACGATCTCGCGCATGTCAGGATTTTTGCTATCAAGAATACGTAATGGATTGGAGGTTAAACGCCTCTTTGAATCTTCATCCAGCTTATCTTCATGACCTTTAAAATAATCCACCAGGATGTCACGATAAGCTGCGCGCGCTTGATTAGAACCAAGAGAATTTATTTCAAGTTCGACTTTGTCCTGAATTTCAAGCAGTTTCCAGAACCTGGCTGTCATCAGAATCAATTCTGCGTCAATATCAGGACTTGCAATACCAAAGACTTCAACACCCAGTTGGTGGAACTGACGGTAACGGCCTTTCTGTGGACGTTCATGCCGAAACATAGGACCGGCATACCACAGCTTCTGAACCTGGTTATGCAATAACCCATTTTGCATGGCTGCTCGTACACAACTCGCGGTTCCTTCCGGGCGCAAAGTTAAACTATCACCGTTACGATCGTCAAAAGTATACATTTCTTTTTCGACAATATCGGTCACTTCACCAATGGAGCGTTTAAACAGACTGGTCATCTCCAGTAATGGCATACGAATTTCTTCGTAACCATAATTATCCATCAGTTGCTGGAAGACACGCTCAACTAATTGCCAGCTTTTAATATCCGCTGGCAAGATATCGTTCATTCCACGAATTGCTTGAATTGACTTACTCACGATATGACTTTTATTCTTCTGTTAAACCAAGGCGAAAATATGCTATTTGATCTCGTTGATAACGCTTGTGATTAAATGATTTATTCTTATAAAAAACCGCAACGCCCTCAGCATTTCCTAGTAAAATTGTATACGGTGCAACTCCGTTGACATGTATTTCTGTGTCCTTCGCAGCTAGGCGGTAAACATGACGCTTACCTTCAGAGTCTGTAATTTCAATCCAGGAGTCTTCACTAACGACTAGTTTCAAGTCTCCACTTTCTACCTGCTCTGCTACTACAGCTGCTTCAACCGCAACATCACCTTCATCAATAAGTAATGGCGAGGGAGATGCTGACTCTTCGTTTTGTGCAATAGCCACTTCGGTTCGTTCTGCATTAAATTGTTGTATCTGCTCCTGAACCTGAGCTGGCCGTTCAATAACGGCTGATTGATTCATCTCTGGTTGATTCATATCTGGAACTGGTACATCAATCGTAGTTGATTCAGTATTGGCGGTAGTGTCAAACATTTGAAACTTCTCAGCAAACCACATGAAGCCCGCTGCGACTAATAATGCAATAAGAATAAGCACCACAAACTTAATTATTCCGGGATTGATCTTTTTTTCTGGTTCCATACTCACGGTTTCTGGAATCAGAGCTGCATTGATCTCCTGTCCTTTGCTATACGCACTAACTATTTCATCCTCAGGTAATTTAAGGATACGTGCATATGAACGTAAGTAACCACAAATATACGCCGGTGAGGGTAAGTCATCGTACTTGTCGGTCTCAAGCGCCTCGACAATATTGACATCAAGATGAAGGTGATGAGCAACCTCATCTTTACTAAGATGCAAGTCTTCACGAGTTAACTTTAATCGGTGCCCGGGTAAAGCAACAGTTGGTGCTTCTTTTTCCTGGGTCTCTGTTTCTTGATCATGCTCAGACATGGTTATATCTTGCCCTGCCGTTCAAGTTTGATAAGTAGTTTCGCTTCCTTCGAGTCAGGGTACTTACCCTTCAGCTTGACTTTATAACTCGCGACTGTATTTTTAGCTCCACGTGCATTTTCCAACAAAATCCCCAACCATAGACTCTCAGAATTATGTGGCGCAATTGCGACATAACGGGAATAGAGTGAATAGGAAGCCTCACTGTTGCCAGCATCAAACCGTATTTGTGCTAGTTGCAACAAACTCTTTGCCATTCTGGGGTTAATCTTTAATGCTTCAGAAAAAGCCTTTTCCGCCTGAGTAACAAGCCCTTGCCGTAACCGACACAAACCAATATTTTCGTATGAGCTCGCTTTATTTGCATATAGCGAATCAGATAATGGCTTTTTGAAAAGAGCGATAGCTTCATCATACTTGCCTAAATCGCAAAGATAGACGCCATAATTATTTTGAATAGTAAGATTGTCAGGCTGTAGATTCATTGCAATTTGAAAATGTTTATCTGCATTTTCAGGGTCGTCTAAACGGCGATAGAGTTCTGCCTTGTAATGATGAGCATCCGCATTTTCCGGATCAAACTTTAATGACTTATCTAATTTGACGAGTGCTCGCTGGAACTGTCCCTGCTGCATGTAGCCTAATCCAAGTTGCGCATTCAGTTGTGACGCTCGCTTTACATCCGTCGGAGCAAGAACTGTTTCAGTGGTACAGGCGACCAAAAAAAGCATTAAACAACATATGCCCAGAGTCTTTCTCATCGAGTTATTCCTCCACTATCGCGTCTCAATTTTCTTTTGGTTCGATCCATTACCTGACCTGCCAACTGGCCGCAGGCAGCATCAATATCTTCACCGCGTGTCTTACGAGTAATTGTTGTAAGTCCCTTCGCGATGAGCACATCACGGAAGGCATCAATTTTTTCTTGTGATGAGCAACGGTAATTAGTGTTGGGAAAAGGATTAAAGGGAATTAAATTCACTTTTGAGGGAATGTTCTTGAGTAACTTAGCTAAAGCCAATGCATCCTGCCTCGAATCATTGATACCTTCCAGCATTACATATTCAAACGTGATTTTACGCCGCGGTTCATCCGCAATGTAATTTTTACAAGCCTGCATCAATTCTTTGATTGGATATTTTTGATTCAAAGGAACGATTTCATTTCGCAATTCATCATTAGGTGCATGTAGCGATACCGCAAGACTAACATCGCTCACTTCCTTTAAGCGATTCATTGCCGGAACAACACCAGAAGTACTTAAGGTTACACGCCGTTTAGACAACCCATAAGCATCATCTTCAAGCATTAGTGATATCGCTTTAATCACATTATCAAAATTCAGTAATGGCTCACCCATACCCATCAATACAATATTTGAAATCATTCGTTGTTCACGTGGCTGACAACCCATCGCCTGATTAGCAACCCACAATTGCCCAATAATTTCAGATACAGTTAAATTTCTGTTAAATCCCTGCTGCGCTGTCGAACAAAAACGACAGTCAAGTGCACAGCCTACCTGCGAAGAGATACACAAGGTGCCCCTGTCGGCCTCTGGAATAAAAACGGTCTCGATGCAATTCTTCTCGTCCAGCTTTAAGACCCACTTGATAGTGCCATCATGGGAGCGATGTTCGCTGAGCATTTCAGGTGGTCTGACCTCCGCAATCTCGATTAATTTTTCGCGCAAGGACTTGCTCAAGTTCGACATTGAGTTAAAGTCTCTGACCCCAAACTGGTAAATCCACTTCAGTACTTGCGAAGCACGAAAGGGCTTTTCCCCTAGTTCAGAAAAAAAGGCTTCTAATCCGGCTTTATCCAGATCAAGCAAATTAACTTTTAAATTTGAATCCAATTGACAACCTTCGCAAATTAACGAGTACGCGGACAGAGCCCATCATCGCCGAAGAAAAATGCAATTTCAGTGGCCGCCGTCTCAGCCGCGTCGGAACCATGTACCGCATTTTCAGTAATATCCGTGGCAAAATCGGCCCTTATAGTTCCCGCCGCTGCCTCTTTGGGGTTAGTGGCGCCCATTACTTCACGATTTTTCGCAATGGCATCTTCGCCTTCAAGCACCTGGACCATAATGGGGCCTGAAGTCATATAGTCCACTAACTCACCATAAAACGGACGTTCTTTATGCACAGCATAAAATTCGCCTGCCTGTTCTTTAGTTAAATGCATCATCCGGGCTGCGATAATTTTCAGCCCCGCCTTCTCAAATCGAGCATAAATCTCACCGATAACATTCTTTGCCACGGCATCAGGTTTGATAATCGAGATGGTACGTTCAACAGACATTTGAAACTCCAGAAAATTCCAATATTTACAATAACATAAACCCGCACCTTAGCGCGGGCTACATTCACAAATCCACAAGGATTTGATCGGAAATTGTATCTGTTCGGAGGGAGTTTGGGAAATGAAAAACCTAGCTAAATTGCGGGTTATAGCCCGGTTTAATCGCGTTCCTCAAGCCAGGCCATCTGAATAGCTTCCAGGATCCGCTCACCCGAATGCTCCGGGTCGTCATCAAATTCGTCCAACGCCATCACCCAGTTGCGCAGATCGACAAAATTCACTGTTTTAGGGTCCATATCGGGGTAGGCCTCATCTAGCTGAATCGCTATTTCCAGGCTATCGGTCCATTTCAGGCTCATGTTTCACTCCTCTTCACTCGTCATACCACTTAATGGTTTTCAGAAACCATATTTATAGTGTATTTGGGAATCTCGATAACCAGGTCCTCATCGGCAACAATCGCCTGACATGACAGTCGTGAATCTGGCTCTAATCCCCAGGCCTTATCCAGATAATCATCCTCTTCTTCAGTGGACTCCTCCAGAGAATCAAACCCTTCTCGCACATATACATGGCATGTTGTGCAGGCACAGGATTTTTCACAGGCATGTTCGATATCAATGCCGTTCGACAAGGCCGCATCACAGATGCTGGTACCAGGCTCGGCCTCAATCACTGCCCCTTCTGGGCAAATCTCTTCGTGAGGTAAAAAAATTAATTTCGTCATTGTTCCAGTAACACCTTTACTCATAATTTTTGCGGAAATCCTGATTTATTCAGAGGTTCCTGCGGCACATGGATGAATTGTTCAGAGATACATTAGTCAAACTCATCGACTTGATGGCCAGCCAATGCTTGCTTGATGCTTTTGTTCATCCTTCTTGCCGCAAAATCAGTGGTTGCTTCATTAAGCTTGTCGATCGCGCTTTTAATCTTGTGATGGTCTTCACCATCTCTAACTTTATGGAGTGCAAGTAATGCTTTTTCAATCGTCTTAACTTCTTCTGCAGTTAACAAATCGCCGTCTTGTTGCAAAGCAATCTGTAAGGCATCCATTACCCGATCCGCTTCTACCTGTTGCTCCCGGACATTCCTTAATTCAACATCATCTTTTGCATGCTCAATAGAGTCTTTCAGCATCGACTCTATTTCTGTATCCGTTAACCCGTATGAAGGCTTAATCTGGATACTAGCTTCAACACGTTTGGTCTCTTCTTCCGCTGTAACCGACAACAAGCCATCTGCATCGACCTGAAAAGTCACCCGAATGCGCGCAGCCCCCGCCACCATGGCAGGAATACCCTGCAGACTAAATTGGCCAAGTGAGCGACAGTCAGACACCAGCTCTCGTTCACCTTGTAGAACATGCACCGTCATCCCAGTTTGACCATCTTTAAATGTCGTAAAATCCTGTGCACGAGCAACCGGAATCGTTGTATTGCGCGGAATGATTTTTTCTACCAGACCGCCCATCGTTTCCAATCCTAATGATAGCGGTATCACATCCAGCAACAATAATTCATCATCGGGTTTATTGCCGGCTAACACATCGGCCTGAATAGCAGCACCAACAGCAACCACTTTATCCGGATCAATATCGACCATAGGTGGTTGTCCAAAAAATTCTTCAATTTTTTCACGTACCCGTAAAGTACGAGTTGAACCACCGACCATGACGACTGCTTTTACTTCATCAACGGACACATTTGCATCGCGTAATGCGCGCCGCGAGGTGATGAGCGTCTTTTGAATGAGTGGATCGATAAGCTTATTCAGCTGTTCGCGATCAAGCTGACCTTGCCAGGCACTGCCATCTTGCAAATCGATATTTAACTCGACTGATTCAACATCTGCCAGTGCTTCTTTAGCGCTGCGGGCATCATGTAAAAGTCGACGTATTACGCCATGACTCGCGTCTTCACCAATATTTGCCTGAGACATAATCCACTGTGCAATAGCATGATCAAAATCATCCCCGCCCAGT
Organism: uncultured Ectothiorhodospiraceae bacterium; assembly: GCA_947259575.1. Taxonomy (GTDB): domain Bacteria; phylum Pseudomonadota; class Gammaproteobacteria; order UBA6429; family Thiohalophilaceae; genus SZUA-24. The sequence continues at coordinate 143,999 of CAMYMU010000046.1, forward strand.
GCTGTATCCCCAGCTGTTGAGAGCACTTCAAACACGCCTTTATTCAGACGTAATATGGAAATATCAAAGGTACCGCCGCCAAGATCAAAAACTGCGGTTATTCCCTCTGCACTTTTATCCAGACCATATGCAACTGCAGCAGCCGTAGGCTCATTCAACAGGCGCATGACATTAAGCCCAGCAAGTTTGCCCGCATCTTTCGTCGCCTGACGTTGTGCATCATCAAAATATGCAGGGACAGTGATCACTACGCCTTTTAACTCATCGCCTAATGTTTTCTCTGCACGTTTTTTTAGGACATGCAGAATTTCGGCCGAAACCTCAATCGGACTCTTGTCACCCGCGACTGTTTTAATTCGCGGCACACTGGTATCAGTCTGCACAAATTCATAGGGCAAACGATCACCAAGGTGTTTGATATCTTTTACTCCACGTCCCATAAACCGTTTTACAGAAGAAATCGTGTTGAGGGGATCGTCCGCAGCAGACTGGATAGCCTGCGTGCCAACCACAGGTGCTTGTTCATTATCTAAATAACGAACAACTGAGGGTAACAGGTGTTCACCCTGTTCATCTGGCAAGGTATCGGTTTGGCCACTTCGCACGGTTGCCACTAGTGAATTTGTCGTACCCAGATCAATACCTGCAGCGAAACGACGCTCATGCGGTTTGGTAGATTGACCAGGTTCACTGATTTGTAGCAATGCCATAGGATTCTCTTTGTTTCGACTCTTGTTTACAGGGCATCCGCTAGATCTTGTTCAAGACTTTCGCATTCAAATATCAGCTTTTCGAGGAATTGGAGTTTCTGAACCTGCATTTTAGCAGCTTCATACTCTTGAGTGCTGATTAATTCCTGTAAGCGAGCAATCATCGTGCTTTGTTTATGATTAATCGATTCCATTAACTCGTTTAAGCTGGCAAAGGGGTCATCTTGCTTACGTACATCAGCGACGGCCTCACGTAATTCCATTTGTTCCATCAAAAACTCAGGATCCATGGTCGTCTCTTTTTCGTCATCAAACTCAACACCATTAAGTTCTAGTAAATAGCGTGCCCGTTTTAATGGCAGTTTCAGGGTGTTTAGTGCTTCATTGATATTTGCGGCTTGTTGGACCGCGAGGCGACGGTCCCGATCGCTTGCATTCGCATAGCGGTCAGGGTGTACCGTTTTTTGGAGTTCCCGATAACGCTCTGTTAATAGGGACGTATCGATTTGAAAATCTACCGGCAGGCCGAAAATCTCAAAATAATTTTGCGTAAACTCCACGGCCATGATGACTTCTACCTTTAGACCGTGAAGCTCTCACCACAACCGCAGGCATCTTTCTCATTTGGATTGTTGAATTTAAATCCTTCATTGAGTCCTTCCTTGGCAAAATCCAGTTCAGTGCCATCGATATAAATCAGACTCTTGGGATCAACAAATATTTTTACACCCTGTGACTCAAAAACCTCATCACCTTCGTCTGCGCCATCGGCAAACTCCAGTACATAAGCCATACCTGAACAGCCGGTAGTCTTAACGCCAAGGCGCAAACCATCACCAGAACCGCGGTTGGAAAGAAAATCTTTTACGCGTTGCGCTGCTGCTTCTGTAAGCGTAATTGCCATAACTAACTAAAACTCTTAGGCGCTTTTCTTTTCTTCTTGATCATGCTTACCTTTGTAATCCGTGATCGCTGCTTTAATCGCATCTTCGGCAAGAACAGAGCAATGGATTTTTACTGGAGGTAACTCAAGCTCTTCAGCAATCTCTGTATTCTTGATCTCTGCTGCCTCATCCAGTGTCTTGCCTTTAACCCACTCTGTTAACAGTGAACTAGACGCAATCGCTGAACCACAGCCATAAGTCTTGAACTTGGCGTCTTCGATAATACCGTCTTCACCCACTTTAATTTGCAAGCGCATCACATCGCCACAGGCAGGTGCACCGACCATGCCGGTACCGACATCCTGATCATCTTTATCCATGTTGCCAACGTTACGAGGATTTTCGTAATGATCGATAACTTTTTCGCTGTATGCCATGACTTACCTCTTTAAAAAACTCAATAATTAATTGTTAGCTTGACACTAAAAATTAGTGTGCAGCCCATTCGATACTATTCAAATCAATACCGTCTTTATACATTTCCCAAAGTGGTGATAACTCACGCAATTTATCAATATTCTTACGAATCGCGTCAATTGCGAAGTCCACTTCTTCTTCTGTTGAATAACGTCCAAGTGTAAATCTGATTGAACTGTGCGCTAATTCATCGGAACGACCTAATGCACGTAGTACATAGGAAGGTTCCAATGAAGCTGAGGTACAGGCTGAGCCTGATGATACCGCCAGGTCCTTAAGCGCCATAATCAACGATTCGCCTTCAACAAAATTAAAACTAATATTCAGATTGTGTGGAATACGCTGTTCCATATCGCCATTGATATAGACCTCTTCAATATCTTCTAAACCTTTAAGAAGACGATCACGTAACATGCGGATACGCTCATTATCGGCAGCCATTTCTTCTTTGGCATATTTAAATGCTTCACCGATTCCCACGATCTGGTGTGTCGCTAATGTGCCTGAACGTAGACCACGCTCATGACCACCACCGTGCATTTGAGCTTCCAGGCGTGCACGTGGTTTACGGCGTACGTATAGGGCACCAACACCTTTAGGTCCATAAATCTTATGTGCTGAAAACGACATAAGATCAACATTCAAATCTTGTACATCGATGGGCACTTTACCAGCACTTTGTGCGGCGTCCACATGGAACATAATCTTGCGTTCACGGGTAATGTCACCGATTGCTTTAATATCCTGGATCACACCGATTTCATTATTGACGTGCATGATGCTTACTAAAACAGTGTCATCACGTAGAGCCGCTTTGAACTTATCTAAATCAATTAGACCATTGTCTTCAGGATCAAGATAAGTAACTTCATAACCCTCACGCTCTAGTTGACGGCAAGAATCCAGCACCGCTTTGTGTTCGGTCTTGCAGGTGACGATATGCTTACCCTTCTTATTGTAGAAGTGGGCAGCACCTTTTATCGCAAGGTTGTTAGACTCGGTTGCACCCGATGTAAAAATAATTTCTTTAGGATCCGCATTGAGTAATGCTGCAACATTGGCTCTTGCTTCATCAATCACTTTCTCCGCATCCCAGCCATAGGTGTGCGAGCGTGAAGCGGGGTTACCAAAATTGCCTTCCAGTGTAAGACATTGACACATCTTATCAGCTACGCGCTTGTCCACTGGCGTGGTTGCTGAATAGTCAAAGTATACAGGTGTCTTCATATGTTTATTTCTCTCTACTTGCGTTAGGAAACAGCGACTGTTTCACGTTCAACTGTATCAAGATTGATCTTCTGGTTACCGTCCTGTCTTGCCGCGACATCTTGAATAGTCTGGCGGCTAACCAGGTTACCGAGGCTAATACCACTCAGGAAGTTATAGATTTGATCACTCAGCTCAGTCCACAAATCGTGGGTCAGGCAGCGTTCGTCTTCCTGACAATTACCAAGGCCACCACAGCGAGTTGTTTCCAGCTTTTCGTCAACGGCGATAATAACATCTGCGACAGGGATTTCGGCAGGTATACGACTCAGTCGATAACCACCGCCCGGCCCTCGTGTGCTGTCCACCAGTCCTTTGCGGCGAAGCTTGGCGAACAATTGCTCAAGATAGGAAAGGGATATACCCTGGCGTTGTGAAATATCGGCCAGAGTAATGGGACCATCTTCGTAGTGAATGGCCAAATCCAGCATTGCGGTAACAGCGTACCGACCTTTTGTTGTAAGTCTCATTGCGACATCCTAAGTATTTTAGTAATCTATGAATTACCGATGTACGGAAAGTCATATTATACTTACCCGAGTGTTTTAGTCAAGTATATTTCCTACTATTTTACTCAACTAATAACCCCCGCATACCAAGGCTTTTAGCCCGTTAACTTACTGTTTTTCCTCAGAATCCTCTTCCAGCTTGGTCTGGTATTTCTGCTCGCTGACAATATCGCAAGGCCCCAGGTCAGGTAGTTTGACCTCATCGATCTCCATTCCTAGTGATTTAATCGAGTGGCACATGTTCTTCATCTGCTCATCCATGGCATGTACATGGTCCAATAAGGCATCAATGGCATTGGCAACCGGGTCTGGCATATCCTTGGTGGTGCCATAAGCGTCAAAACCAATTTTTTCGGCAAAGGCGGCGCGACGTTCGTGCCCTTCTTTGACCTTTTTGGCTGTCACCATCCGGCCAGGCACACCCACTACCGAGGCACCTGGTTTTACATCACGGACCACGACCGCATTTGAACCTATACGGGCACCTTCACCAATCATGATTGGCCCAAGCACCTTCGCCCCGGCACCCACAACAGTATTATTCTCCAGGGTAGGATGTCGTTTACCTTTATCCCAGCTCGTCCCGCCCAGGGTCACGCCATGATACAAGGTAACATCATCACCAATCTCTGCTGTCTCGCCGATCACGACGCCCATGCCGTGGTCAATAAAAAAACGTCGACCGATTGTCGCGCCCGGGTGAATTTCAATCCCTGTCAGCCAACGCGAAATCGTCGATATCCAGCGCGCCAACCACTTTAGTTTCCACTTCCAAAGGCGATGACTTATCCGATGGTATAGCACGGCATGCACACCAGGATAGGTCGTGATCACTTCAAACCGGTGTCGCGCAGCCGGGTCCCGCCCAAATACGCAATCGATATCTTCTATGAATCTGAATATGGCCATGCATTCACAATAGAGTTGATAAGCCTTTATTTCAATTGTTTTTTTTCGGTGATTCTGCGGCCGCCAGAATGCCACGCAAGATATTCATCTCCATCGAGTCGAGTTGAGCTCGATTAAATAAACGGCGCAAGCGACGCATTAATTGACGAGGATTTTTCGGATCGTAAAAACCAATGGTTTCGAGGGCTTGTTCAAAGTGGGCATATAAACCTTCCATTTCCTCTGCGGTCGACATAGGGTAATCATTACTGACCTTTAGCGTTTCATTTGTCTGTTCTCGTTTGGCCATGTGTATTTCATAAGTTAGTACTTGCACCGCCGCGGCAATGTTGAGCGAGCTGTATTCTTCATTTGCAGGGATATGCACCAACTTATGACAGCGCTCCAATTCCTCATTGGTCAGTCCTGAATTTTCACGACCGAAAATAAGTGCCACCTTGCCTTGCTCAGATTGTTGTACCAAATTCTTCGCCGCTTCACGCGCATCGACAAGGGGCCAGGGTATAGCTCGCAGTCGAGCACTGGCGCCCACCACCAGTTGGCAATCAGCAATGGCCGCTCCTAGATCATCTACAACCCGGGTGCGTTCCAGGATGTCCAGGGCACTGGAGGCCCTTGCCCGTGCCTTGCCACTGGGAAACTCAGCCTCGGGCGAGACCAGCACCAGGTCTGATAAGCACATGTTTTTCATGGCCCTTGCAACACCACCAATATTGCCCGGATGAGACGTACCGACCAAAACCACTCTAATATTCTCGTAACTCACACTTTCCTTCCTTATTTCATCGCTTTGCAGCTTATGTTTTATGTCTTGGGATTACCACATTGTCAGCCATACTGTTAGAATGCGCGTCCGCTGTCATGCGGTTGTTCTTTAATAGTCTTGTCGAGGTTTGTTTTATGAATGCAATGTTAAATATTGCTGTCCGTGCTGCACGCAAAGCAGGTGACATTATCGCGCGTTCCTGTGATCAATTGGAAAGTTTAACCGTTACTACAAAGTCTAAAAACGATTATGTCAGTGAAGTTGATCACCGTGCCGAACAAGTCATTATCGAGACTATACAAAAAGCCTATCCAGATCACAGCATCCTGGCCGAAGAAAGTGGCGCCCATAGTGGTAATGAATTTGAGTGGATTATCGACCCCTTAGATGGCACCACCAATTTCCTACGCGGCATCCCTCAATATGCTGTCTCCATCGCGCTTCGGCAAAAGGGCAAACTTCAGCAAGCGGTCGTATATGATCCTATTAAACAGGAACTTTTCACCGCTGGGCGTGGTGAAGGTGCACAATTAAACAACAAACGTATTCGCGTCAGCCAGTGCAAAGGCATTGAAGGCGCCTTACTTGGTACCGGTATCCCCTTCCGGGAAAGCCACCTAGATGTTCTTGAAGACTACCTGGGCATGATGCAGGAACTCATACCCGGCAGCGCTGGCATCCGCCGTGCCGGTTCGGCCGCGCTCGATCTGGCTTATGTTGCGGCGGGCCGTTTTGATGGCTTTTGGGAATATGACCTGAATCAATGGGATATGGCAGCCGGTGTGCTGCTGGTTGAAGAGGCCGGCGGTATGGTCAGTGACTTCTCAGGCGGCTTCGATTACCTCGAATCGGGCAATATCATTGCCGCGAGCCCAAAGCTGTTCAAGCATATGTTGCAGGTAATTCAGCCTCGCTACAAAAAAGACCAGTAAAAAAATAGTCAAAAAGTTCAGGCCAGGTGCCATCAAGTTCCACCGATCCCGGACGCTACTCCCCTAGGTCAGGCATGAAATGAAATCGGATCGGGATAGATGGCGAAATCACTCAACAGGGCCCCAATTGAGGGGGGGAAAGCGCTAGAAATAGCGATGCGGGATACTATGGAAGGTCTGGCCGACTCTGCGGCCTACTTCGCCTACCGCTCAAACCCAGAAACTCTGCAAATTCTCTCCATTGAGCCCCCAAAAACACTTAACTTCGAGAAAAAACTGGCGAATGTCACTCAAGTCAAACCCAGCCAGGACATCACAGATTATCTGATTCAACGCGAGCTTCGCCTGGAACGCATCAGTCCCGCCTGCCCCTAGGCTTCCCATTCTGCACCCAAAAGTCAGTAATACCAGATAAGTGCACCAGGATTGACCTATTTGCTGTATTAAGGTCTAATCAAGGCAGTATCTGAGCTTTTATGTGGATATTTGCCCACATGAAATTAGAGATTTTTAGGAAACGAATGAAAAGACTATTACTCACTTTCCTGATTCCACCTATTGCCGTGTGCCGCTATGGCTGCGCAGGCTGCTGTGCCGCCCCCATCGGTGTCATGTGGATTGCGAGTATCATTGGCATTATCTATGGTTTCGCAGGTGGCCCCACCGAAATGGAAACGGTCAGCTGGGCTACTGTCGGTCTAGGTATGGTTCTATGGGCCATTGCATTTATCTGGGCGCTGACCGTCGTACGTGGTGTCAACGATGATAAAGCCGATCCGAAATGTCAGCACAAACGCAGTACGGTCTGCAACATTGTTAAAAATGATGATGACAATGATCCAATGACAGACATCAACAAATTAACTCAATAACGCTTAATTCCTATCAGGCGCATCACCGCCAGAACAATTGCTAGCAGACGTTCAAGATAAACACACCCTTACCAGGTTGAACCGATATCATCTGCTCAAGTCAGCAGGTGTACAAGCCAATAAGCCAGGATGTTATCGACTACTAAGGATGGTCTTGCTGTTTCTCTTCTTTGGTGACCGGTAGTAGATGACTGCGGTCGATTTTGAGTGCTAGAACCATGCTGCTCGCAACATAGATAGAGGAATAAGTACCGACCAATACACCGATAATCAGTGCGATCGCAAACGGTCGAATAGTCTCACCGCCGAAAAAGAACATCGCCAGCAACACCACCAACGTGGTCAACGAGGTAATTATCGTTCTTGATAAGGTCTGGTTCAAAGATGTATTGGTCACATCAATAGTTGTACCCTTTCGAATCTTACGGAAGTTCTCTCGAATTCGGTCATACACCACGATGGTGTCATTCAATGAGTAACCGATCACCGCTAACAGGGCTGCCAACACGGTCAAATCAAAGTTCCATTTGAAGACGGAAAAGAAACCCAGGGTAATAAACACGTCATGCACCAACGCGGTAATCGCGCCAACTGCAAATCGCCATTCGAAGCGAAGCATGACATAAATCAGGATACCGGCCATCGCAATCAGCATCGCAAAGCCACCTCTTTCACGCAATTCTTCACCCACTTTAGCACCAACAAATTCACGCCGGCGTATTTCAATCTCTTCACTGCTATTGGTTTCTAATATTTCGACAACCCGATTACTAATCTCAGCTTTCGAGGTGTTATCTTTTCCAGATATACGCACGGTCACGAATCTTTCAGTCGGACCAATAAACTGAACTACAGCATCTTTGAAGCCGTTGTTGCTCAAGGTCGAACGAATGTCTTCGACTTTGACGACCTTGCTATAGCCAATCTCAAGTAAAATACCGCCCTTAAAATCAAGTCCAAGGTTCAGCTTATTCACTGACAGAGAGGCAATGGAGCCGACAAATAGAACAACTGATATTATGAGTGCAAACTTTCGTTTACCTACAAAATCAAAATTCGGAGTTTTGGAAAAAAAACGCATAATTAGTTTATCTCGTAAATTTTATATTTTTAAATCGATAGCTTAGACAATTTCTTGGTGCCCACGGCCAGATTGACAATGGCACGGGTACCCATAATCGCGGTAAACATCGATGTTGCAATACCAATTGTCAGGGTAGTCGCGAAACCTTTAACCGGGCCTGTACCCACACTCATTAATACAATGGCGGCGATTAAGGTCGTAATGTTCGCATCGAAAATTGTAGAGTAAGCCTTTGCATAACCAGAGTTGATGCTGGCCTGTGGCGTATTACCAATCGCGAGTTCTTCTCGTATCCGTTGAAAGATCAATACATTGGCATCCACTGCCATACCAACGGTTAATACAATACCGGCGATACCTGGCAAGGTGAGTGTAGCCTGAAACATCGATAACACTGCCACGATCAGAACCAGGTTTACTATCAAAGCCGTGTTCGCGACGATACCAAAACCACGATACCAGACCAGCATAAAGGCCACGACCAGGATGAAACCAATTATCACCGACATCATTCCCTTGTCGATATTCTCCTTGCCCATGCTTGGTCCTACGGTACGTTCTTCGACAATCTCGATCGGCGCAGCCAGGGCACCTGCACGTAACAATAAAGCTAACTGCGTAGACTCGGCCCGACTCAGTCCGGTAATCTGAAAGCGTTTAGAAAACAGGCCTTGAATCGTGGCAAGTGAAATGACTTCTTTCACTTCTCTTTTTACTACGACGGTCTTACCGTCTTTTTCGACATAATCTTTTTCGTATTCAATGAAGACTACGCCCATGCGTTTACCTAAATTCTTTTGGGTATTATCTTTCATGATAGAGGCGCCGGTGCTATTCAGCGTGACTGATACGGCTGGCTGACCATTTTCGTCCGAGGTGGCGGTGGCGTGGGTGATGTCCTGACCGGTAATAATCAGTTTGTTCTTGAGTAAGACCTTACTACCATCCTCACGCATAGTGTAAATACTTGCACCCAGTGCCTTTCCGGCCTGTGCATCCTGAATTGAGTAACCGGTGTGTTCCATTCTAAATTCCAGACTGGCCGCTGCCAGTAAGACTTCCATCAGTTCCTTACTGTCCTGGATACCTGGAAACTCAGCGACGATTCGACTATCACCCTGACGAACAATCACTGGCTCCATCAAGCCCTGGTACTTATCGTCGATACGTTTTTTCAATACAGTAATAATTTGCGTAATCGTATTGCTACGATGTTCTTCGATCTTGGCCTTGGTGATCTCGGCTTTAATATAGAAGGCACCCCCTCGATCAAAGCTTGAATAGACCAGTTCGTTGACGCGATTACGTAACAAACTCATCACTTCATCACGCTTGGCTTCGTCTTTGTATTTCAGCTCAATCACGTTGTCTTTTATGATCATCGAGCGAGCACGTAATTTTTTCTTTTTGTTCGCTTTAAAATAGTCAAAGATATCGTTCTTATAACGCTCTAGCTGCTGCTGGAACGCGGTATCCATTTCGATCTCAATCAGGAAGTGCAGACCACCACGTAGATCCAGACCCATATACATAGGCAAGGCATTAATCGACCTTAGGAAATCAGGTGTAGTACGCGCATAGTTTTGCGCGACCACATAATTTGGACCCAGCAACTCTTTTAATGATTTCCAGGCTTTGGCGCGAACCTTTTCATCACTAAAACGAATCAGCATCCCTTTTTCATCGATGACCGCTGACTTATAGTCCAAACCACTGTCTTTTAATGAACTTTCGATCCGCTTAAGTGTGTTTTCATCAACGGTTACTTTTTTATTACCCGCAATCTGCACAGCAGGATCGTCTACATAGAGATTCGGTGACGCATAAATAGCACCAATTAACAGAACAAGCAGTATGACTACATACTTCCAGGCAGGATATCGATTCATAATGTGATTTCTTTATTAGGTCTAAATTATTTTAATTATTATCAGTCTTTGTCAGCAGCCTTGAGACTACCTTTTGGCAAAACAGTGGAAACTGCACTACGCTGAACCTTGATTTGTACATTGTCAGCAATTTCAACGGTCATGTACTGGTCGCTCAGTTCGACAATCTTACCGAGTATGCCGCCGTTAGTAACGACCTCATCACCCTTGCCAATGGCTTCAACCATTTTACGGTGTTCCTTGGCGCGTTTTTGTTGTGGACGAATTAACAGGAAATAGAAAATGACAATCATGCCGACGAAGAACAACATGCTCATCATTGGATCAGACCCTTGCTGACCTGCAGCAGCACCGCCTTCAGCGTATGCCTGTGAAATAAAAAAGCTCATTTGAACACCCTTATATTTAAATAGTAATCGTTTGTTAGTGTGGCCAGATGCCATCCATAACAATAGTGGAGGCGTATTATTACATATTTGCCTTGTCAGTTTCGCCTTTTGCCGTCCGTTTCAGATAGAAATCCCTTATGAATGACTCAAGATTTTCTGATTCAATCGCGGCCCTCAGACCAGCCATCAAGTGCTGATAATAGTGCAGATTGTGGATGGTATTTAACCGCGCACCCAGGATTTCTCCCGTTTTATCGAGGTGGCGCAGATAGGCCCGGCTGTAGTGCTGACAGGTATAACAGTCACATTCTGGATCCAAAGCACGGATATCGTCCTGATATTGGCTGTTGCGAATGCGCACCACGCCTTCTGAGGTAAATAAATGGCCATTTCTGGCATTTCTGGTCGGCATCACGCAATCGAACATATCGACACCACGTCGTACCGCCTCGACCAGATCTTCCGGCGTGCCCACCCCCATTAAATAACGCGGCTTATCGCTCGGCATGTCTGGGGTCAGGTGCTCCAGGACATTGAGCATCTCATCCTTGGGCTCACCGACAGACAAACCACCGATGGCATAACCATCAAAGCCAATGGCCACCAACCCCTGAAGTGATCTTTTCCGCAAGTGAGGGTACATGCCACCCTGAACAATACCAAACAAGGCAGCAGGATTTTGCTCATGGGCTTGCTTGCTGCGTTCAGCCCAGCGTAACGACAATTCCATCGACTGTTCTGCTTCGTCTTCCGTCGCAGGGTATGGTGTACACTCATCAAAGATCATCACAATATCGGCACCCAGGTCTCGCTGAACCTGCATAGAGATCTCAGGGGTCAACTCTACTTGTGCACCATCAATGGGAGAGGCAAAGGTTACACCCTGCTCGGTGATCTTTCTTAGATCGCCCAAACTCCAAACCTGAAAGCCACCCGAGTCGGTCAGGATGGGGCCTTGCCAGTGCATAAAATCATGCAGGTCACCATGCTTTCGAACTATCTTGGTACCGGGACGTAACATAAGGTGAAAGGTATTGCCCAGAATGATTTGCGCGCCACTCCCCTCGAGTTCTTCCGGAGTCATGGCCTTAACCGTGCCATAGGTGCCCACCGGCATAAACGCAGGCGTATCCACTACACCACGTTCAAATTCAAGTCGGCCGCGCCGTGCCTGGCCATCAGTTTTATTTAGAGTAAATTTCATAATATTTTAAAGTGTAATAGAAACCTGGAATTACAGACAGTGATCAACCCCATGTATAAACATGGCATCACCATAACTGAAAAAGCGATATTCTTTCTCGACCGCATGTTGATAAGCCTTCATCATCAACTCATAACCCGCAAAGGCAGAGACCAGCATCAGCAAGGTTGATTCGGGTAAATGAAAATTGGTGAGGAGTCCATCAACCACTTTAAATTCAAAACCGGGGGTAATAAAAATATCGGTTTCCGCCTCCAGTGGTTGTAGAGAGCCGCTAAACGCAGCGGACTCAAGGCTGCGTACTGTAGTAGTACCGACAGCAATCACTCGGCCACCTGCTTGTTTGGTTTTCTCAATCTGTTTCACGACATCTTCGCTAACACTTACCCACTCCGTATGCATTTTATGATCAGAAATGTTTTCAACTCGAACAGGTTGATAAGTGCCCGCCCCCACGTGCAGCGTTACATAAGCAAACTCCACGCCTTTGTCTCGTAGTCGTGTTAGTAACTCTTTATCGAAGTGCAGACCCGCCGTGGGTGCCGCAACCGCACCTGGTTGCTCCGCATAAACGGTTTGATAGCGTTCAATATCATCATTGTCATCGCTACGTTCGATATAAGGCGGTAAAGGAATGTGACCAATGCGATCTAATATATCCAGAACAGATTGTTTGCCCTCAAAACGCAGTTGAAAAAAAGAGTCCACACGAGCAATAACTTCCGCGCTTATATTGTCACCGAGTTCAATAGTTGAACCCGGCTTCGGTGATTTACTGGCACGCACCTGCGCCAACACCTCGTGCTCATTCAAAATACGCTCAACCAGCACCTCCAGCTTACCGCCACTGTGTTTGTGTCCAAATAAACGTGCAGGTATTACCCGGGTGTTATTCATGACCAACAGGTCACCAGGATTAATGAGTGACTCAATATCAGTGAATTGCTTATCAGCAATTTCATTCGTTCTGGAATTGACCACGAGTAAACGACTCGCACTACGCTGTTCAGTAGGAAACTGCGCGATTAGATCTTTTGGCAGGTGATAATGGAAGTCCTTGAGTTTCATTTTTGTATTTTATCATTAAATTGTGTTTATCGTTCCCATTAAAGGGGAACATTATTTTCTATATTTTTTGTTTTCGTCATTCCCCTGGCCCCCTCTATTTAGTTTTTTTAGGGGCACTACGAAAGGGGAATCTACTCTTTTTTCAATTTATTTTTATTTCGTCCTACTGGGCCGAGGTACTTTTCTTTGCTTGTCCAAAGAAAAGTACCCAAAAGAAATGACACCCCGTTGCGGGTGTAAGCCGTGAGTTTTCCTGTTTTTCGCCCTGTCCGGTTTTGATTCGCATCCCTGCTCAGCAAAACCGGGCTCGCCGTCCATGGCTAACTCACACACCCACACATGGGGGAATTTTTGCTCACATGAAGATTAGAGATTAATTCTTGGCAATTTCGCAATGAGCTCGCTAAGTGAAGTATCCCCTTGAGCTGCCATGAGAGGCGTTTGGCTAAACGCAGGTGAAACCCGAACGGGGCGAGGCAGGACGCCGAGCCTTTGTGATGAGCCATGGAGGGCGAATCACAAAGTTTCACTGAGTAAGCCAATAAGCCTCGAATGATTGGCAAGCACAGGGGAAGAGTTTCTTTGCCTACTTTCTTGTCGATACAAGAAAGTAGGTCGCTCTCAGCGAGAGCGAAAAAACTCATATATTCGTAAAACGAAATGGAAATAAAATACTAACCTGTATTCCGCATACCCGCTGCAATAGCATTAATGCTTCGCAGTAATGGATCCAACCAAACCTCTCGATCTTCTTCACTCACAGACTCATCACGATAACGTTGCAACAACATGAGTTGGATCTGGTTAAGCGGGTCAAGATATGGATTGCGTCGACTGAGTGATAACGCAAGTTGGGGTGTCTCGGCCATAAGATAAGGCAGTTTTGAAATGGTTAAGACATTCTGCACAGTACGCTCGTGTTCATTGTGCATCTTTCTGTAGACATCGGTGCCTGTCTTTTGATCCAGACACAGACTGACATAGGTCTGGGCTATGTGCATTTGTGCTTTGAACAGGGCCATCTGTGAATTACTCAATAGTGCCCTGAAAAAAGGCCACTGTTGGTACATCTCTTGTAATTTATGCAAGCGCTCTTGACTGTTGTTGGCCCACTTATGTAGTGCACTACCAATGCCATACCAGGCAGGCATGGTGTGGCGTGACTGTGCCCAGCCAAACACCCAACCAATGGCACGTACAGAACCTTTAGAGCGATCGCTCTTCTTGCGATGCGATGGACGCGAACCGATATTCATTAATGCGATTTCCGAGACCGGTGTCGCTTCATAGAAGTAGTCCAAAAATCCCGGAGTACGATCAGTCAGTTCACGGTATGTTTGCTCACCCGTGTCGGCCAGTTCTTTCATGATCTGACAATATTCTTCATTCTGTTCTGATTCTGGCTTGATCAAGTTCTGGCTAGCTTTCAACAGGCCAGTCAATCCGACGGTCAGCTCATAAATCGCTGTTTCCTGGTTACTATACTTATAGGACAGTACTTCACCCTGCTCAGTGAATTTGATCTCACCGTGTACCGTGCCCTCAGGCTGAGACAAAATAGCTTCGTGGGTAGGGCCGCCGCCACGACCGATAGTACCGCCTCGACCATGGAACAAACGACATTTAATCCCACGTGATTTAGTTAATGCAGTAATTTTTTGTTGCGCCTGATAAAGACTCCATGCCGAAGACAATATGCCACCGTCTTTACAGGAATCTGAATAACCCAGCATGACTTCCTGTCGATTACCAGATGCCTTAAGCAAGTCTGCATAAACTGCATTATCCAATAACTGAGTCATGACCGGTTCTATGTGGGCCAGATCATCGATGGTTTCAAATAACGGCGATATGCGCACATGGCAGTACCAGTCTTTTCCGTTATAACCGGCTAGACCTGTTAGCCAGGCAAGGAACATGACTTCCATAACATGACTGGCTTCATGGGTCATAGAAATAACGTAGTTACCAAATGCGTTCGGACTAACGACCTGACGCATACTCGCGATGACTCCAAAGATCTCAACGGTTTCTTTAGACATGTCGGCTAGTTGTTCTATGTCTAAGTCTGCTTTTGGTGCGGATAGAAATTTTGTCAGTGTGCTAAGGCGGTCTTCTTCTGAAAGTGATAAATAATCTGCAACGCCTAATTGCTTGAGGACTTCAGAGACAGTCTGTGAATGAATCGTTGACTCTTGACGAATATCTAATTGCGTCAGGAAGAAACCAAAGGTCTCTGCCAATCTAATCAGATCTTTAAGTTCACCATCGGCAACAATCGCATCGCCATGGCTGTTTAACGAATCACGAATCAAATACAGGTCATGTAATAGGCCCTGTTCATTTTCATATCCACAGCCACCTTCAGCGGGCGTTTCACCATTCATGAGAATATCAATTTTCTCTAGCGAACACGCCAGGCGACTCATCATGATATAAAGCTTGCGGCGATATGGCTCCTGTTTAAAACGCTCAGGTTTTTTCGCGAAGGTCTCAGGCACTTCTTTTTCATCTTTAGCCAGACTCTGAGTAAAGGCCTCACTTGGCTGACACAGTTTGCTGGACTGAGTCAGTATGTGCGACAGCTTCAGTAAGCGCTTCTCATATTCATTCAAGATTTCCCGTGCCTGCAGACAAAGCGCCATAACAGTAGTCTGGGGTTTAACAAAAGGATTACCGTCTCGGTCGCCACCTATCCAGGAACCAAAACGAATAAAGCTTGGTACTTTAACCGGCTCAGGGCTATCGGAATAAATACGCTCTACAGAACGCTCCACGTTGCGATAAACCTGAGGCACAGCCTTGAACAGGCTTTCCTTAAAAAAGTGCAGACCATTCTTAACTTCATCAAGCACTTCGAGGCGACGCTCACGTACTTCGTTGGTCTTATAGAGAATCTGAACTTCCCTTTCGAGTTCAGAAACAGTTTGTTCTCGCTCAATACGAGTGAGTCGAGTATTAAGCTTTTCACTGATTAAGAAAATACGGCGAACGGTATCCATCACTGTGCGACGCTTAGACTCTGTTGGATGAGCTGTAATGACAGGTATATAGGCCATTTGATCAAATAGACTTTGTATTTGATCCTGAGTAACGTTCTGTTCTTTTAACTCACGCAGAGTTTTAACAAATGAACCATTCCAGGTTGGGCCAAAACGATCCACATCATTACGACGTTGCTTGAGACTATAGGATTCTTCAGCAATATTGACCAGACTAAAATAAATACTGAATGCACGCACAACATGGCTCAATGATTCAGGGTCTAACGACTCGATCAATCGTGCCAGCTTGCGGCGCTTGGCCGGATCTTCCCCTTTACGCAGATTAATGTGCCCTTTGCGCAGTGCCTCGACCGCAGCAAACACCCTTTGCCCGGCCTGTTCGCTTAAAATTTTACCCAAAGTGTTACCAAACAGTTTTACCTGTTGGCGTAGTGGCTTATCATTGACTGACGATGCGGGAATCTCAGTCTTGCTAGAGGGAAAAGTTTTAATTTCAGCGGTCATGATTTTCAATATTTGGTCAAATAGAAGGCTTATTATACAGAAATCAACATCGCTGTACCTCTTGACATCTATGAAATGATTAGGGATTTTGCTTGATATAACAGCATGTTATTATTTCGAAAAGGATAAAGAAAGATATGTCGAAACTAACACAATCAACTGCCTGGCAGGCGCTAGAATCCCATTTCGAGGAGATTCGTGATCTCCATATGCGTGATCAGTTTGCCGAGGATCCCGAGCGATTTAGTCGCTTTTCGCTGCAGTTAGATGACTTGCTGTTCGATTTTTCCAAAAACCGCATAACTGATAAGACCGTAAAACTACTCTGTCAGCTTGCGGAGGACTGTCAGGTCCCCGCCTGGATAGAAAAAATGTTTGCCGGCGATTCGATCAACCACACCGAACAACGTGCGGTATTACACATTGCCCTACGTAATCGCAACAACCAGGCAATCAAGACCGATGGCCAGGACGTGATGCCCGATGTCAGAGCCATGCTCGACAAAATGCGTCAGTTCAGCGAGCAGATCCGCTCTCGTCAGTGGCGAGGGTACACCGAACAACCTATCACAGACATCGTCAATATTGGTGTTGGAGGCTCTGATCTCGGGCCGCTGATGGCTACCGAGGCATTGCGTCCCTACGCAATTCATGACTTGAACATGCACTTCGTCTCTAATGTCGATGAAAACCACATCAGTGATACTTTGGAGACACTCAAACCCGAAACCACGCTCTTCATTCTCGCATCAAAGAGTTTCACCACCAGTGATACTCTGGTAAATGCACATACAGCACGCAAATGGTTTTTGAAAACGGCTGCCGATAATGCCGCCATCGGCAAACACTTCGTGGCCGTTTCCAACAACACCGGCGCGGCTATCGATTTCGGCATTCAACCTGACAATATCTTTAAGATGTGGGATTGGGTAGGTGGTCGCTACTCGATGTGGTCTGCAGTCGGACTACCAATTGCGATTTCCATTGGCATGGATCACTTCGAGCAACTCCTGCAAGGCGCACATGAAATGGATGAGCACTTCCGTACTGCGCCATTAGAGAAAAATATGCCGGTCATCCTGGCCCTGTTAGGTATCTGGTATAGCAACTTTTTCAAATCCCAGGCCTATGCCCTTCTTCCTTATGACCAACACCTAAGATACCTGCCAGATTATTTACGACAGGCAGATATGGAAAGTAATGGTAAGCGCATTGATCGCGATGGTAATGTGGTTGACTATGACACCGGCCCTATTGTATTTGGGCAATTAGGCATTACCGGTCAGCACGCGTTTTACCAGCTGATGCATCAGGGTACAAAACTTATCCCGGCAGACATCATTGCACCGATCAGCAATATGCAGTGCATCCGTGGCCACCACCGCTTGCTAATGGCCAATGTCTTTGCACAAGCCGAGGCCTTTATGCGCGGTAAGACTGAGGATGAAGCACGTGCCGAACTCAAAGCTGAGGGTCTTAACAAAGAGCTGATAGAGATACTCTTGCCTAACAAGATCTTCCCAGGCAATAAACCCACCAACACGCTACTGTTCAAAACCTTGAACCCGCTTTCACTGGGTCGCTTGATTTCCCTTTATGAACACAAAATTTTTGTCCAGGGCATCATTTGGAACATTAATTCATATGATCAATGGGGGGTTGAACTGGGTAAGCAATTGGCTAGTAATGTACTCGCAGAACTCGAAGACCATAATGAAGTGACATCCCATGACAGCTCAACCAATGGACTAATAAATTACTACAAACGTTCCCGCCCCCATAACGACTAGTCGTTATCTATACGAAAGCAATTCACTAAATTAGGGGAATCTGGACATTTAAAGTGGTAGCCGAGGACTTGGCCGCTTCGGGCATCCATGCACTTCAGTCGAGCTTAATCTATATCAAAAAATAAAGTTCAATTATGGTAGCCGAGCCCGGAGTCGACAGTTTTGTCTGGAACAAAACTGGACAGCCGTAGGCTGCCCGTAGGGTTCGGCACAGGGATGTGCCGAATCAACCGTTACGGATATAGCTTTGACTTGGTAGCCGAGGACGGAGTCGAACCGTCACTTCCGAAGAAACAGCATTTTGAGTGCTGCGTGTCTACCAGTTCCACCACTCGGCCAATGCGGCACGGATTATAGCAGGTAACCTATCACCCGTGACAATCTGAAAACTTCTGAGGGATTATATCTTCTAAGCTACCTGGACCGGGATCGTATTGCGCGTATGCGAAATCCGGTTCTCTTCATCAAGATAAACCAGGGTAGGTTTAAAACTGGCTAGCTCGCGCTGATCAAGCTGAATGTAGGCGGCAATAATGATGACATCTTCAGGCTCAGCCTTATGTGCAGCGGCACCGTTGATTGAAATGATGCCGGAATTATCTTCTGCACGGATCGCGTAGGTCGTGAAACGCTCGCCATTGGTAATGTTGTAGATCTCGATCTGCTGATATTCCCGAATCCCCGAGGTATCCAGCAAATGGCCATCAATGGCACACGAGCCCTCATATTCCAGTTCTGAGTGCGTAACATGGGCGCGGTGTAACTTTGTCTGAAGCATTGTTGCTAACATTACCAGTCCTGCTTATTTATTGTTCAATCAGTGCTCTAATCCCGTAATTTTACCATGCCAGCCGAGCTGTGCCAGTTCATACACGTAAATTATCGATTAATCGGGTCTTTCCAAGCCGTGCTGCTGCTAAAATAACCAGAGAATCTGTAGGATTTTCAGGTTCTTGCAGCGTCTCGCTCTGCCGGATAGCAACATAGTCGGGGGCAAAGCCCTTTTGTTCAAGCTGCATAATAGCCGCCTGTTCCAAATCGGCGATCGCCATATTCTGCAGCAAGATACGCTCTCGTAGTTCGGACAAAACTGCGTACAAGCCAGCAGCTTGTTGCCGCTCCTGCTTAGTAAGGTGTTGATTACGGGAACTCAAGGCCAGACCATCCCCTTCGCGAATGGTTGGCTCGCCGACAATCTCGATTGGAAGATTCAAATCATGCACCAACTGACGGATCACCAGGAGTTGTTGGAAGTCCTTCTCACCGAAGACGGCCAGATCGGGCTGCACGACATTAAATAGCTTGGTGACAATGGTTGCCACACCACGAAAGTGCCCAGGTCTGTGAGCGCCCTCCAGTTGAGTGGAGAGCCAGCTTGGAACCTCGACAAAACTGCTCTGCTCAATTCCATCGGGGTACATTGATTCATCATCCGGTGTGAACACCAGATCAACCCCCAACTTTTCGAGTTTCTGCAAATCCTGCTTCAGGGTACGTGGGTAGTTAGTGAAATCATCACTTTCGCCAAATTGCATGGGATTCACATAAATGCTGACCACGACACGATCTGTATTTCGCTGCGCGGCCTTAACCAGACGTAAATGGCCTTCATGTAAATTACCCATGGTGGGCACAAAACCGATCCGATCTGAATTGCGCTGCCAGTCACGAACAACCGGCGTTACATCCCAACTTGAGTTAAGCACTTGCATAATCGAGTATGGACGCTATTCGAAGGTGTGTTGGTCAGCGGGAAACTGTTTTTGTTTAACCGCCTGCACATATGCACGCACCGCAGCCTCGATACTGATCTCTCCTGTAAGATCAGCGATAAAATCTTTTGAGAATTTTGGCCGGTGCCCCATGGAAATCCCCAGCAAGTCATAAAGCACTAACACCTGTGAATCACAGTCACGGCCTGCACCGATACCAATGGTCGGAATTGAAAGTGTCTCGGTTATAGTTTTTGCCAGTGAAGCAGGAACACATTCGAGTAAGAGTAAGTCAGCCCCCGCATCTTGCATCGCCTTCGCATCATTCAACATAGTCTGCGCGGCTTCTTTTTCACGACCCTGGACACGATAACCACCCAGCTTGTGAACGGATTGAGGTTGTAAACCCAGGTGCCCACAAACAGGTACACCATGCTTGGCCAGATTTTCAACGACACGGATCGTATCACCCCCGCCTTCGAGTTTTACGATTTGTGCACCTCCTTCCTGCATGAGACGCGAGGCATTATCTAAGGCACGGCCCGGATCTGAAAAGCTCATAAAGGGCATGTCTGACATCAGCAGTGCATTGTTGCGCACCCGAGCAACTAAGGAGGTATGATAGACCATATGATCAATAGTAACTGGCACAGTGGTTTCGTGCCCCTGCACAACCATACCAAGTGAGTCTCCGGTAAACAGAACTTCCACACCCGCATTTTCCAACACGGCTGCGAAACTGGCATCATAAACGGTCAGCACCACAAACTTTTCACCCGCCTGCTTCATCTTTTTCAGGGTATTGATCGTGATCGTCTGCATAGAATTGTCTGAACCGTAGGTAGGCTTACTCATTTTAAATTCCTAATGATGCAGGATTGAAATAACGTCGACCGCTTTGTGTCTTGTTAATCTGTTCTAATAGTAGTTGATAGTCTGACTCGTTATTTACCAGATCCAGTTCAGCCGCGTTCACAATAAGTAATGGCGCTGCTGTATAGTCATAAAAAAAACGTGTATAAGATTCATTAATTCGATCCAGGTAATCCGCATCCATATGTCGTTCATAATCACGGCCCCGTTTCGAGACACGTTTTACCAGCACATCAACTGGGGCCTGAAGGTACACGACTAAATCAGGCGTCGGTGCATCGATCGTCACGTGTTCATATACCTGCTCATAAAGTTTGTATTCTTCATCGTCCAGCGTCATTTGTGCAAACAAGCGATCCTTTTCCATAATGAAGTCAGCCACATGTACCGGGCGAAACATATCTGCCTGGCGTAATTCCTGAAGTTGACGCGCACGTTGAAATAAAAAAAATAATTGTGTTTGTAGTGCTGCACTCTTTGGGTCCTGGTAAAACCGTTCGATGAACGGATTCTCATCGGCCCCTTCAAGCAAGAGGTCCGAACCAAAACTCTCAGCCAGACGTTTGGCCAGGGTGGTCTTACCCACGCCAATTGGTCCTTCAACAACAATAAAATCCAACTCTGAGTTCATGCGTCGTGTAGTCGCTCCAGTCCTTCATCATCACAGCGCGCGATTAACTCCTGCAAAGAAACACTCTTTTGGGAATCGTGATCCGGGATAGACAGATCGGGCGCAATCTCCTGTAAAGGATACAGGACGAAGCTACGTTCATGTAGCCCTGGATGCGGAATGATCAACCTTGCATGATTGATTATTTTATCATCAATTAATAAAACATCCAGATCAAGCGGTCGCGGTCCCCAACGCTCGCCATCTCTGACTCGCCCGTGCTGGCGTTCAATTGCCTGTAATTCATCCAATAGGTTAAGGGCATCGCGTTCTGTTTCTATAGCAAGAACGGCATTGATGTAATCAGGCTGAGACGGAGGGGCCAATGGTGATGTCAGCGGCCTACTCTTATAAAGACCGGATGCCGTCAAAAAACGGCATTCACTGAGTATTCCAAGTTCGGCGATGGCTTGCCGGACATGTTGCAGCGGGTTATCAAGATTACTCCCGATACCTATATATATAGTCGCCATGATACTCAGGTGTCGCTGGAGGGCTGGGCAGGCTTATGTCTCGTCTTTTTCTTTTTCGGCCGTCGGGGTTGTTGGCCCTGACGCGCCTGATGCAATGCCTGGCACATCGCTTTCTTTTGTTTGTCATCGGCCACCTGAAATTCAGTCCACCAATCACATAATGGCTGTAAATCGGGTTGATAAGACTGACAACGCAATAACAGAAAGTCATAAGCTGCTCGAAAACGGGGTTGGCCTAACAAGGCATAGGGTCGTCGTCCACGCCGGTTATTCAAGCGCGCCTGACTGGTCCATATCTCACGAATAGGCAATCGAAACCGTTTCGGAATCGAGATCTGCCCGGATTCCTGATTGAGTACTGCACGACCTGCTTCCTGTAGGGCCTGAATCGGTGACATATTATTCGATTCGAATTCCATAGCACGTGTAAATGTCGGTCCCCACAACATAAAGGCAAACAAAAAGGCTGGGGTTACCGGTTTTCCATCGGCAATACGTTGATCCGTATTTTTACAGGCCTGGGCAATAAAGTTATGCATATGTGCATGCTCGGACAGGTGCTTCGCGGTCGCCGGAAACAATTGCACCAGTAGGTCATATTCATTTAGCAATTCAAACGTGGAATGGGCGTGGCCACTCATGAATAACTTTAATACTTCATCGAATAGTCGTGCTGGCGGCACTGCCTCAATGCGATGTCCCTGATTTTCAATCGCCTGCCGCATATCTTGATCAGGTTTAAAACCCAGTTTGGCAGCAAAGCGGATGGCACGCAGCATTCGTACCGGATCTTCCTGACAACGTACATCGGCATCGCCGATCATCCTTAAGCATTTAGCCTTAAGGTCTGCCATGCCACCTGTATAATCCACTACGGTAAAATCTGCGATGTTGTAGTACAGAGCATTCACACTAAAGTCACGGCGCCAGGCATCTTCAGCCAGCGTACCAAATACATTGTCACGCACAATCATGCCATCACGGGTTGAACCTTCGCTTTCATTCTCAGCCTGTTCATGATGACCACGAAAGGTGGCGACTTCGACGATCTCACGCCCAAAGTGAATATGCGCGAGTCGAAAGCGTCGGCCAATGAGACGACAATTTTTAAAAAGATCTTTAACTTGCTCCGGAGTAGCATCAGTAGCCACATCATAATCTTTCGGGTGACCACCCAGAATAAGATCACGTACCGCACCACCAACCAGGAAGGCCTGATAACCCGCCTTATGCAAGCGATAAAGTACTTTCAGGGCAGAGTCATCAATATTGTCACGTGAAACATTGTGATCGGCACGACCATAAATGACAGGCTCATCTGAAGGGATCTGCCCGGAATTCACAGCGGTGCTATTGTTGTCTTGTTCTGTATTGTTTTCAGACATGTTTCATGTTCGAGATAGTGACAGTTAGAATGAGCATTATATGGAAATAACGGGTGTGAGCCTATTATTACTTACGCAAATTCGGTGCGAATGCGATCGCGGCAAGCTTCAGCACAATGGACAGTAACACTAACCAAATACTCAGGGTAAACATCATGTTGGCAGTGGCATTACTGGCTTTAAGAATTTGAAACTCATCCACGAAAACAACCTCACAAGCACGCTTGCCTGTATCTTTTCGGGTGATGCTGGAGTTTCGTTTCCAATTCGGTTGCGATGCCCAGGCATAATTTACCAACATCCCCTTCATATGGACCTGATCACCGATTTGCACATCACGTATAGTTTCCCTGACCTTCTGACTATCCGATAACAGGTGATTGTTTGAGAGTTTGTCATGATAAAAACGGATTTGCCGGCCATAAGAAAAAAAGCAGGTAAAATCACCACTGCTATAACTCACATCGCGGTAATCATTACTCTTGATGTTATTGCCCCAGACAACACAAATATCTTTGATGTCGACCGAGTCCTCGGTGTGAGTGATATCAGTCATACCAGTGATATCGTTGTGGGTCACCACCACACCCCACAGCTCATAATCGGCCACAGGCTCAACCAGATATTTTTCACCCCGGTAATCAAAATCAAACGGCTTAGTACGCGTCGGTTGTTGAATGGGCTCATTCACCATTTCTTCAACAATCGCATCGACTTTTGGTAATTGTTTTGAGGCCCAGAATGAAACTGTCAAGCTGATTAAACAGGCAAAAAAGAAAATCGTTAATACCCAATCAAGCCCAGTACGTTTGCCATACTGGTTTTTAATCTGGTGGTCAGGTCGCCCCGATGCTTTTAAGCGCTGATTAACCCCCATTGCCTTAGCGTAGGCAACACCACATGCAGGGCACTGCCAGTCCGGAGCATTATCTGTTTCTTTACGAATATATTGGCAATTGGGGCAGGGTTGAGAAAAGGCCATCGTCCATTAAAACCGAAAATTATTCCTATTTATTGTATAGCGACAGGAAAAGCGAGAAGTTTAGACTGAACGGCTAGGCCGAATAAGGCTTGGCCTTATAATTGATGATATCGCGCTTACCCTCTTCCAGCGCCTCTTTATCGTTTGCGAGCTCGATAAATACACGGCGTGTCTCATTCACCAGTTCGCCCGCACGGGTCATAAATTCTGGATT
This sequence comes from uncultured Ectothiorhodospiraceae bacterium, assembly GCA_947259575.1. Classification (GTDB taxonomy): domain Bacteria; phylum Pseudomonadota; class Gammaproteobacteria; order UBA6429; family Thiohalophilaceae; genus SZUA-24. The sequence continues at coordinate 168,566 of CAMYMU010000046.1, forward strand.
ATTAATGTTCATCGCTTTTTGCCTGGCTTCGGTCGCCTTCATTAAATTAAAGGCGGCTTGCGCCAAGACACCCTGCGAACCTGCCTGCGCTGCTCCGGCAAGCAAATTAATAATCGACATAACATCTTCTTCTTTATCCATAGATCTATAGTAGGCATATTTAGTTGCTTCTACCAGCCTTAACCTGAGCATTTTCCATGGCTATTTACCAATTCATAATTTATTTGTGTGCAGATATTTAATTTTCTAATTTGTTCCTTTCAGACAACTTAGTTGATCTATATCAGATACTTCTAATGTGATTCCATGTCCAATGTGCCTCGCAAAATTGTTCTGTAAAAGCTGTGAATCTTGCAGTTTGATTTATTAATTCAGGAGTAGATCGTGATGTTTAGTAAGAAAAAGATTTATCGTGTGTTATTGGGCGCTATTGTTATTGGTCTTTCGTCTCAAACCCTTGCAGTAAGCAAAGGTGACTGGCTAGTACGATTTGGTGGCGCAAGTGTCAATCCAAATGATAGTAGTGGCACATTGTCGTTAGCACCCACCGTTGGGGTAGCTGTTGATAGCGGCGTGGCGGCATTTGCTAACGTCAGCTATATGATACGAGACAACATCGCATTGGAATTACTTGCGGCCACACCATTTTCACATGACATCAGTGCAACAGGTGCCTTATCTGGCAAAATTGCTGAAGTGAAACATCTACCACCTACTTTCAGCGTTCAATACCATTTTGCTCCTAAGAGTAATGTACGACCTTATGTCGGTGGTGGCATTAACTACACCACATTCTTCAGCGAAAAAGCGACCGCTGTTATCACCAGTATCAGTCTTGATGACTCGTGGGGTCTGGCCGCGCAGGCAGGCGTGGATGTCGATATTAATCAAAACTGGTTCTTCAACGCTGATTTGCGTTATATCGATATTGAAACAACCGCAACAACAAACCTGGGCACAGTCGATGTAACGATTGATCCCTGGGTATTAAGTGTTGGTGTCGGCACAACATTTTAAGATATTACAAACGGGGTCGAGTCAATTTGACCCCGTTTGGTTCTGTTAGTGGATCGCCAGGTACTCAGCAAGAAATTTGATCGTTTCTATTACATAGCTCTTGATTCACCCGTGGACACTAAGAAAAACCAAGATACTCTTGGCCTATAGTGATTAGACACTCGCTGCGCTAGCTACAAACTTTTTCATTCGCTCAAGGGCGTCATCAATGGTGTTGGAATCTATATTCAATCTGCGTGCAGCTAAACTATCGGCGAGGTCTTCATTATCATCTTCGACTAAACTGAAATCATGCTTGCGAGTCATTAAATTGGCAAGGGACACGATCAACAGTTCCTGTGAAAGCTCTGAATCTTCGTCTAGTGAGTGGTGATGTTGTGCAATACTGACAAACTCATCAGTGAATCCCCATTTCTTCAATAGCGCCGCACCAAATTCCATGTGCTGTGCATTTAGGATGTCGAGGATGCTGGTTTCATCCATCTCACGTCCATCCTGCTGTAATTCCAGCAACACCTGAATCAATAATAGTTTACCCATATCGTGCAACATGCCCAAAGTAAACAGGTGATTCAGATCTTTATATTTAACGGCTTTGCCAATTAGACGTGCCGCCTCTGCCGTTGCCAGAGAATGTTCCCAAAGATCATTCAACAAATGGTTAAATGGTGGTGAATCAACTTCAAACAGCGCACGATTTGTAAAGAGCAAGAGGTAATTCTGTGTTTCCCTCATGCCTAAGCGAAGGATAGCATCTTCAATTGTTTTTATTTCTATTGAGCTTCTGTAATAACTACTATTGGATATACTGATCAAACGCATGGTCAGTGTTGGATCTGGTTTAATGATCTCGCATACCTCTTCAGGCGTAACATCATCCTTTTCTTTAAGTAATTTATTAACCTTAACTGCCACATCAGGCATCACGGGGAATTTTATTTTGTCATTCTTCAGCCGTTGCACCAAACTTAAAACAATGTCTTGCGGCTTTGATGGTGAGGCTTTACCTTTGACATTACCTCTCTCATCGACGATCAAACATGATTGAATACGTGTGTTTAATAGCACCGTATTAAAAGGTTTCATAACATAATCATCCGCTCCCGCCGCTAAACACTTGTCGATAGTAGCGGGACGATCATCAGCAGATACCATGATCACGGGTATATGCCGACTCTTTTCATTTTCTTTTATCTTTTGCAGCGTTTGAAAACCATCAAGCTCAGGCATCATCACGTCGAGTAAAATAAGATCGAAATCAGACTCTTCCAATGCCGCCAAAGCTTCGGCACCACTTTTTGCCTGTTGCACTATATGATCATTTTCAACCAGCCGATAATGTAGAATCGCTCTTAGCATTTCATCATCATCAACCATCAGGATCCGTGCCCTACCCTGGCTTTTGGTGCTTTTAGTAGGCCCGCTACCTGTTAGTCCTTTATGCTTTTGTAAGCAGCGCCAAACCCGTGATCGTAGTAACTCAGAGTCTGCCGGCTTTTTAATATAATCAGCCGCCCCCATGCTGATACATTTCAATACCGTTTCATTATCATGTTCAGCGGATAACATCATTACCGGAAGATCGGTGAGTTCATCTTGCGATTTAATATACTCAAGGACTTGCACGCCATTGATCTTAGGCATATTGATGTCGAGCAGTAACAAATCAAACTTCTCGACTTTCAGTATATCGATTGCCCTTTGCCCACTCGCAACCGTACGTGTTAGATAGCCCGCCTTTGTCAGGACATGACTGAACACATCGAGAAGAAGTTGCTCGTCGTCAACGAGGAGAATTGAGCTAGTGGTTACGTCCATGGTTTCTGGTAAAAGGGCTGGTTTAAATTTTCCGTCACTACATTATCGACCTAAGTTAAAGATAACTATAGCTTATTTTGTATTTCAGACCGGTTAATACAAGGTCAACGAGCTAAAACGCGTAATAATTAACCAATAGCTGAAAATCCCTCCTGCCAGGCCCAGACAAACCAAATCTAGCCATATATTAATTAATCACATTTTTTTCACTCCCGATAAGGGAATTTATCTGTTTTTGTCGCCTTAGTGGGTAAGGCAGCCGTAATTAGCTGCAAAACTGTCCACCAGTGAGGGGACAAAACATGAAAAATCCAGGTACTGCCGTCGCTGGTGGTGGTACCACCGTAGGTAAGTTCCCTACAAAATTGATCACCATTTCGATCAAACACATTGTTGGAAGCATCATCGTTGACCTGGATAACACTAAAAATATCGCCGAGGCTGTTTGTAACTAAGACTAAAATAATATTTTCCAACAACCGGGGAGCTTAGCTCCCCTTTTTTTATTTATACTGAAGTGCTTCTAGTTCAACACAGTTAACACTAATAACGGATCTGTATCACAATACTCTAAAATAGGCCTATAAATGTGTTGTAGTTCACAGGCAAAACTCCAACTGTTTAACTCGGGTCCACAAGATAGTCTGCTATGTTTCGCGTGCACAATGTGTGTCGCAAGGGAATCGCGATGATTCCCAAGGAGCAAGACGATGTGGATAGATAAAAATATAGGACAAAAGAAACGTTTATTATCAGGTTGTATTAAAAAGCCAATGCTGAAACTGGTTCGGCACTGTTCAAGCCATTGGGGTAACCCGGATCAGTTAACGAAAATTCTACACCAGCAGATCGAGTCAATTCCAAACTGCCAGTTACTTTATTGTTTTGATGTCATGGGTAAGCAATTTAGTGGCAGCGTTTTCAAACACGGGACAGATATGTCGGTGTTGGGGCAATCACTCAAAGACCGGCCCTATTTCCAGGGACTTTTGCCTTATAACGGCATGGCTTTGTCTTCTATCTATTTAAGTGCCAAAAACCAGCAACCGTGCATCACTGCAACCTTTGCGATCAAAAACAGACAGGACTTACTCGGCTTCGTCGCCGCTGATTTTTATATAAATGATCTACCTAGAATAGTCAGGCAAACCTCTGAGCAGAAATGTGACTGGACCCAGTACAAAGGTGACCCATCGATACGCAGCACGGTGTTTATGCAAAAGCGCAGCACTAGCCTCTTCGATCAACGTCTTGATCGTGTCATTTACCTGGTCTACATCTTGTTGAGAAAGCATGGCATTTTTCATGTGCAAATCGATTTCTCCAGTTCACGGCTCGTCATCTGGTCAACGGATACACCTTGTGACTTCCAGGTACTCTCTGTCGATGAATTGTTTTCTAACCAGCTCATGCAGACCTATGAGAAACAACCCTATCCCAGTGATGCAATGGTGCCTGAAAGCACCATCATGGATGTGATGTCACAATTTAAGTTGTTGCGACAGGCAGATGAAACCATTTACTTGCGCAGTGGCACGTTTAACATCATTAACGGTACCGTGGGGCTGACATTTTCCTGCGACGGTTATCATCTGATGTCAGTAAACGAATTCTTGTCAAAAGATATTCAATTTTGGATCGGTAATACTGCCGCCCCTCCACAACCATGGCGCAATATACCGATGCTTGAAAGCGCATAACCTATTCCGGCTGTACGCTATATTTTTAGTTTCACGGGCTTGAGACGATCCGGCTCTGTTTTAGGAGGTGATTGGCAAAATAACAGATGATGTGCCAGATACATGTTATATAATCGACACAGACTTATATTAAGGACTATACAACGATGTATCGATTTCGCACCTATAATGCTTTTTTCACTGCGCTGATTGGACTCACGCTGCTGTTTGCCAATGCCTCTGCACAAGCAGATGTCGCAGGTGTCTTCTCCAAAGGCAGAACCCACTTTACAATCTATGGTGGAACGGGTTACGCATTTAATGATGACTACTTTGTCATTGGTGCCCGCGGTAGTTATTACTTTGCCAATGGCTTCAATGCCGCACTCGGTGCCGAAGTCTGGACAGGGGGAAATCCGGATATATCAAAAATCACACCTTCGATTCAGTATGTGTTCTATAAACGCCAGGTTACCAAGCCATATGTCGGCGCCTTCTATCGTCGAACCTATATAGAGAATTTACCTGACCTGGAATCGACCGGTGTCCGCGCAGGGGTTTATATTGCGAGTAGCAAAAACCTGTATATTGGTATCGGTGCTGTCTATGAATCGTATCTGGATTGTGAAGAAACGATTTATCGCACCTGTGATGACAGCTATCCAGAAATTAGTTTTACCTTTGCGCTTTGAGCATCATCGCTGTGAGCACCACTAAAATCTGGGGCAAAATACAATTTTAATATCCTTTTGAGTCTATTTTTTAGTTTTTACTAGCACAGACTTAGCTAGGTCCGAGCCCGTCAGGTAGCGTAGCGCCCTCTTAGGAATTATTGGCTTTTTCGATTGTATGACTGCTTCGCTTATCGACGATCAATTGATAATTACCAAGGCGAATAATGTCACCTGGTAGCAAGATACGTTTCTTAACCGCTTTATCATTAACAAACGTTCCATTAGAACTGTCCAGGTCCTCAATATACGACACTGATAAGTATGTATAAATTCTGGCATGAAGTGCGCTCACAGTCGGATCCTCAATGCTGACAGTACACTGCTTAGATCGACCTAGGATAACTTCACCATGATGTAATTCAGCAACAATGGAAAAATCATCTTTTCGCCGTATGAGCATACCCAAGAGTTGTTTCATTTTATCGATCATGCTTTTTTTCCATTCATTGTGGATAACTCTGCATGCAATATATCCGAAAGTTAAAACTCGGCCTATGTTTGAAATGTAAGATAGTGTCAGATTTAAGTATACATTCACGTCATCATATACTCAAGTCTATATAGGCTTAGATATGTTTGCGCCAAATCATAGCTTGCCTAAATACTTTTCTAATCGACGACCTATCCGAAATTTTTCAATCTCATTAAACTACGTCTCTTTCACGGCAATGTCAGACATTGTCAGATCTATCTCATTGCGGATTGTGTTTTAACGCGAAGGTTTTACTATCAGCGACAAATGAAAACGGTGGACGCACCTTATTTAAACCACCACTACATTGTGTGTTTCATGTAAAACAACGTTTCAAAATATTATTTGCTCAATGGGAGAATCAATATGTCAAAAAAACTATCAGATATCGAAGGTATAGGTGAAAGCTACGCAGAAAAACTCGTCGCCGCAGGAATCAATAATCAGGAAGCACTACTCAATAATGGCTCAACTGCAAAGGGCCGTAAGGAGTTGGCTGAAAAGGCAGGCGTTAGCGAAAAAAGATTATTAAACTGGTGTAATCGTGCTGACCTGGCACGCATCAAAGGCGTAGGCGAGGAATATGCCGATTTACTCGAACACGGTGGCGTCGACACTGTGCCCGAACTGGCACAACGCAACGCGGCTAACCTGCATGAGAAACTCAATGAAATTAACGAAGAAAAGAAGCTTGTGCGTCACACACCATCATTAAGCAAAATCGAAGATTGGGTGAAACAGGCAAAAGACTTGCCACGCGTGATCACTCATTAAAGGTCTGGCAGGCTATATATCAAAGGAGGACGCAAATGGATTTATTAAAAACAGCAACCGAGTTATTCATGAGTAATTCAAAGTCCAGCAATCTCGATACTGGATCCGTGATGAATGGTTTGAAAGGACTACTCGCAGATAAATCAGGAAACATCGACTTAGCAGGACTTGTCAGCAAATTTGGCACCAGTGGCTTGAGTTCATTAGTCACATCCTGGCTTGGTGACGGCGATAATGAAAAGTTGTCCACACAACAAATTACCGAAACCTTAGGTACGGACAAACTGGCTGGCTTTGCTACAAGCCTGGGCATGGACACCGACTCCGCAGCAAATGGACTCGCATCCATGATTCCACAAATGATCGATAAGTCCAGTAGCGGTGGTTCGTTACTAAACAATGACAGCCTAGGTAAAACGCTCGGCAGTCTCGGCGGATTATTCAAATAACAATCACACTTAACTATGATGAGAGGAAACGAACATGGGATTATTTGATTTTGTAACAGACATGGGTAAAAAGTTGTTTGGTAAAGATGATGACCCTGCTGAAAAAATTCAGGCCGAGCTCGAAGCTAACAATCCTGGCATTGACGGTCTTGGCATTACTTTCAACGATAGCATCGTAAGCTTAGCCGGTAAGGCCAGCAGCGCGGCAGCAATGGAAAAAGCCGTATTGATCGCTGGTAATGTCCAGGGCGTCAAAGAAGTCGATATCAGCAAGCTGAGTGCACCCAAACAGGAAGCCAAGGTTGATTATTATACTGTGGCGAAAGGCGACACCCTATCTGGTATCGCTAAGAAAACACTAGGTAACGCGATGGATTATCCAAAACTATTTGAAGCCAATCGAGAAGTCATCAAAGACCCGGACCTGATCTATCCTGGTCAGAAGATTCGCATCCCGGTGCAGGAAGAGGTGACAGCATAAACAGAAGTACCACAAATGGGGCTGGTAAACATAGACCAGCCCCATTTTTATTGAGATTCTATATGTTATCGGACTTCACTTACTTCTTGAAAGTTATACGATTTACATCTTTTTACGGGTGATACTCATACGATACCCATAGTCTTTTTGTAAGGTTTTATATAGACAAGAGTATGAAGAAGCTGAATCCCGGGTATCGTACCAATCAAAAACTAATAGTAAGAGGGTATCGTAGCCGAAATAACAAGTTCAGAGTTATTTAGACGAAATCCGCCACCAATGAATCGCGTGAATCTGCAGGGATAGGTGCGAGTGTTTCAGTGTAAGCCTGATGTTCAATCCCCATAGAAATATCTTTGCCTAACTTGGCATCATTTACCATGTCATTGCTAAACTCAAAACGCATGAAGTGTACCGCTGAGGTTTTTTGTTCGTTATCACGCTCTAGGTCTTCATCGGCAATCGCGTAGACTTTGTCGTGGCCATTGACCTGGATCCAGACTTTGTCTTCGATGCCGATCATTTTTGCCAGGGCGTCACGGCGTTCGTTTTCATCACCGTATTCGATCATGAAGGTGGCTTTGAGGTTTTTGCCATCGGGGATCAGTGGATTGTAGGCATTCAGTTCTTCCATGATGCCCTCTTCTTCAAAAATCTTTTCGATGCGCAGCATTTCCTGAATCTGGTATTGCATGGTCAGGCGATTTTCAAAATACAAGGTAGCGTGTTCGCCTAACTGGATCTTGCGAGGCTTTTTGTGGGCCAGTACCTGCTGACGAAACTCGGCGCGATTTTTTGCGTAGTCTTCCAGGCTCATTAAATCGTTTTTTGTTAGCTTGCTCATCGATATATCTCTTTTAAATTCCGTAGGCTTGTCTTAACAGTGTAATGGGATGTGTGGTTTCACTGCCATCGTCCATTGCGTTTTCGATGTGACGGCCAGCCATGGCGCAGTCACTGGTATAGTGATCGGCTTTCAATTCCTTTACTTTTCTTACGACGGGTTTGACGATTTTCATCGAGACCTCATGGAATTCTTTTTTCACCGCATAGGTGCCGTCGTGGCCAGAGCAACGCTCGATCGCCTCGACCTCGGTGTCGGGGATCAGTTGCAGGACATCACGGGTTTTCAAACCGATCTTTTGTACCCGTTGGTGGCAGGCAACTTGATAAGCAATTTTGCCCAGCGACTTATTGAAGTCTGTGCGTAACAAGTTATCTTTATGGCGCAGCATTAAATATTCAAACGGGTCGTACATCGCCTCTTTCACTTTCTGTACCTGTTCATCGTCCGGGAACATGAGAGGTAACTCTTGTTTAAACATCAACACACAGGATGGCACCGGCGCAATGATGTCCCAGCCTTCGTCGACTAATTTAGCTAATGCGGGGATGTTGACTTCTTTTGCCTTGGCAACTGCCTCGATATCACCGAGCTCCAGCTTGGGCATGCCACAACAACGCTCTTTATCGACCAGGCGAATCGCAATATCGTTGTGTTCAAATACGGCCTGGAGATCATCACCGAGATGCGGTTCATTATAATTGCCGTAACAGGTGGCAAAGATCGCAACTTTGCCCGAGGTCTTCTCCCCTGCTTTCGCGGTGACATCAGCGGAGGGTTTAAAGGCTTTTCGTAATGTCTTGCTGTGATACTCGGGTACTTTTGCATTCTCATGTACACCAAAGGCTTGCAGGGCTTTGCGGAATACCGGCATTTTGTTTGCGGTGTTCACCATGTTAACCATCACCGGGATGCTCGCTAATTTGCCGACCGCATCGGTGCTGCTGAGTATTTTATTTCTCACACTCGTACCATGCTTTTTAAAGTGCACGGCCTTGGCGCGCAGCATGAGATGAGGAAAATCAACATTCCAATCGTGGGGTGGTACGTAGGGACACTTGACCAGATAACACAGGTCACAGAGATAACAGTGATCGACGACTTTCCAGTAATCTTGCTTGGCGACACCATCGACTTCAAAGGTCTCGGATTCATCGACTAAATCAAATAGAGTTGGAAAGGCATTGCAAAGGCTCACACAGCGGCGGCATCCATGACAGATGTCATATACCCGTTCCAGTTCTTCAAACAATTGTTCTTCGTTGTAAAACTCGGGGTCTTGCCAATTGATTGGATGACGGGTGGGTGCTTCGAGACTGCCTTCGCGTTGACTTCCGCTTGTACTCATTTTCCTATGCTACTCATAATCGGGACTCCTGATTTAAGTTCCAACACTCCCCCCAGGTTTTAACAACCCGGGGGGAGATAGGAATATTCACTAACTGGTAGTGATACTTAGCCGTCCAGGTTATCTAACGCTTTCTGGAAACGGTTGGCGTGTGAACGCTCAGCCTTTGCTAAGGTTTCAAACCAGTCCGCGATTTCATCAAAGTTTTCATCACGTGCTGATTTAGCCATGCCTGGATACATGTCGGTGTACTCGTGAGTCTCACCGGCAATCGAGGCCTTCAGGTTATCGCTGGTTCCACCAATTGGCAGGCCAGTAGCGGGATCGCCGGTTTGCTCGAGGTATTCAAGGTGTCCGTGTGCATGGCCTGTCTCACCTTCCGCAGTTGAACGGAATACAGCGGCAACGTCGTTATAACCTTCTACGTCGGCTTTTGATGCGAAGTAAAGATAGCGACGGTTTGCTTGAGATTCGCCAGCGAAGGCGTCCTTCAGATTTTGTTCGGTCTTGCTGCCTTTTAAATCGGCCATTTTTATTACCTCCAGATTGTGTTTATAAAGTCTGCTTTCGCAGGAAATTCCGTTTTTAGACTGAGTCTAAATCGTACAGAGAAAGATAGTCGAGGTGCAAGATACTGTCAAGACTTATTCTAAATTGCCATGATGTTGATCAGCATCGCGCGTTTTGCTGGCTAAGCCTACCGCTGAGTTGTCCCCCCTTCAACGTTATAGAGATTAAGGCTAAAAGCATGGGACTAGCGACGCCCCCATTGAAGCCAGGCGCGGTTTCGGATACCTTAGCGACCTTTCCAACACCCAGAATAAGCTAGGAAGATTACCAAACGATGGCCGCAAAAAAGACAGCAGCAAAGAAAACCACCTCCAGGAAAGCAACCGCTTCAGTTGACGCCGACTCAGTCAATTTTGAAAAGGCCATGAATGAACTGGAGACACTGGTTGCCAATATGGAAAAAGGTGAGCACAGCCTGGAAGCGTCTTTAAAAGACTTCGAGCGCGGGGTTGAGTTGACCCGTATCTGCCAGTCGGCACTCAAAGAGGCCGAACAAAAGGTTCAGATCCTCTCCCAGAAAATGGGATCAGGAAATATGGGTGAAGAGAGTTTGGTGCCGTTTGACGAAGAAGACCTCGACGCGTGACATTACAGCAAGAGAAAGCCAATTGGCAGGCACGCGTTGATGCCAGTCTGGATCGCTGGTTGCCGAAAGAGACTATCGAACCCGAGCAGCTTCATACCGCGATGCGCTATGCGGTATTTAATGGCGGTAAACGCATTCGGCCCGTTTTAGTCTACGCCGCGGGTCTGGCGGTGAATTCTCCGATCGAGATGCTGGACCATGCGGCCAGTGCGGTGGAGTGCATCCACGCCTATTCCCTGATTCACGATGACCTACCGGCGATGGACGATGACGATCTGCGCCGCGGCAAGCCGACCTGCCATAAAGCCTTCGATGAGGCGACTGCGATTCTGGCCGGCGATGCCTTGCAGGCCCTGTCTTTTCATATTCTTAGCCATGGCCTTGATCAACCGATCCCGGCTGACACTCGCCTGGAGATGATCGATCTGTTGGCCATCGCCAGTGGCTCCCGCGGCATGGCCGGTGGCCAGGCGATTGACCTGGCGGCTGTTGGCAAAGCGATCAACGAGGCTGAGCTGGAGAACATGCACATCCATAAAACCGGGGCGCTGATCCGCGCTAGCGTTAAATTGGGTGCGCTTTGTGGATCTGGGGGTGCGCCAGGGCTGGATCCAGAAAAACTACGCAAACTGGATCACTACGCCAAATGCATTGGCCTCGCTTTCCAGATTACTGATGATATTCTCGATGAGACGGCCGATACCGAAGTCCTGGGCAAAACCCAGGGGGCAGATCGTGCTTTGAACAAACCCACTTACCCCAGTATTCTTGGTCTGGATGCCTCCCGCGAGCTGGCAAAAGAACTGATCGATGATGCGATTAGCTCTCTGAGTGGGTTTGACGACCAGGCGGAGGCATTGCGTGATATCGCTACTTATATACTAGAGCGCTCACATTAGGTATTTTTATCGCCTAATCGGTTTTATCACTTTGCGAATTCCCTCTCAACGCATACTATATATACTTAACTAACCGCGAATTCCTCATGAGCCAGCCAACTTACCCACTTTTAAATTTAATTGACGATCCTGCGCAGCTGCGCGAGTTACCTGTGGAGCAACTGGATCAGTTGGCCGAAGAATTACGCCAATATCTTATTCACACGGTCAGTGATACCGGCGGCCATCTGGCAGCAGGCCTGGGTACTGTTGAGCTCACCGTTGCCCTGCACTACGTGTTTAATACTCCGGTCGATAAATTAGTGTGGGATGTCGGCCACCAGACTTATCCGCACAAAATCCTCACCGGTCGTCGTGATCAGATGTCGAGCATGCGCAAGAAAGGCGGTTTGTCCGGATTCCCGAAAAGAGACGAAAGCCCCTATGATGCCTTTGGGGTGGGTCACTCCAGCACCTCGATTAGTGCTGCACTGGGCATGGCCCTGGCGGCCAAAAAACAGGAAAAAGATACGCAAGTCGTGGCGGTGATTGGTGACGGCGCGATGACCGCGGGGATGGCCTTCGAGGCCTTGAACCATGCCGGTGATCTGGATGCCAATCTGCTGGTCATCCTTAACGATAATGACATGTCGATCTCACCCAATGTTGGTGCCCTCTCCAACCACCTGGCGCGTATCCTCTCCGGATCACTTTACTCAAGCATGCGCGAAGGCAGTCGCAAGGTACTGAGTGTGATGCCCTCGGTCTGGGAACTGGCGAAGAAGACAGAAGAACATATGAAGGGCATGGTGGTGCCCGGCACCCTGTTTGAAGAACTTGGTTTTAACTACATCGGCCCGGTCGATGGCCACGACATCAATACCCTGGTCAAGACTCTAAAAAACCTGTCCAAGCTCAAAGGCCCACGCTTTTTACATATCGTCACCAAGAAGGGCAAAGGCTTTCAACCCGCTGAGGAAAATCCCTGCACCTACCACGGCGTCGGTAAGTTTCACCCTGAATCGGGCAAGCTGGAAAAATCAGCGCCGAAGGGCCCAACCTACACCCAGGTATTCAGTGATTGGCTATGTGACATGGCCGCAAAAGATGAACGACTGGTAGGTATCACCCCCGCCATGCGTGAAGGCTCCGGTCTGGTGAAATTTTCCGAGTTACACCCGGATCGCTATTTCGATGTCGGTATCGCCGAGCAACATGCGGTTACCCTGGCGGCCGGTCTGGCCTGCGAAGGGGTGAAACCCGTGGTCGCGATCTATTCGACCTTCCTGCAACGTGCCTATGATCAACTTATCCACGATGTCGCCCTGCAAAACCTGCCGGTCCTGTTCGCGATTGATCGGGCCGGTGTGGTGGGTCCGGATGGTTCTACCCATGCCGGTAGTTTTGATCTGAGCTATATGCGCTGTATCCCGAACATGATGATCATGGCCCCCGCCGATGAAAATGAGTGCCGTCAGTTACTTAGCACCGGCTTCCATCACGATGGTCCAGCTGCAGTGCGATATCCCCGTGGCCAGGGACTGGGTGTCGACGTCACCGATTCCCTCGATCCCCTGCCGATTGGCAAGGGTCAGCAACAACGCGATGGGAGTTCGGTTGCGATACTTTCATTCGGCAGTTTACTAGGTGAAGCCACCCAGGCGGCTGACGTGATGAATGCCAGCCTGGCCAATATGCGCTTCATCAAACCGCTGGATGAAGAGCTGATCCTGCAGCTGGCGAAAGACCATGAGTTTTTAGTGACAATAGAAGACAATACCGCTCTGGGCGGCGCGGGCAGTGCCGTCAATGAGTTCCTGCTCAATGCGGGCATCACGATCCCTGTGCTGAATCTTGGCTTACCGGATAAATTCCTGGCCCACGGTACCCAGACCGAGGTTTTAGCAGAGGCAGAATTGAGCGCAGATGGTATAATCCGCCGCGTGGAAGCCTTTTTACATGCGAATTCGCAAGTCAAACACACCACACAAACACCGCTTTTCCGAGTATAATCGTAGGATATTTTTATGGCTGGCCGTTATCGGATGAAAATTGTGACCGATTTTGCTGCTGCACATTTGTTGCGTGGCTATCCGGGAGTTTGTAGTCGTTTACACGGCCATAACTGGAAAGTAGATGTGGAAGTCTCCGCCAGCGAGCTCGACGAGATCGGCATGGGTATGGACTTTCGGGACATCAAGGCGGGAACCAACAAGTTAATTGGTGCATTAGATCACAGGAATCTAAATGACATACCGCCCTTTGATGAGATAAACCCCACTGCTGAAAATATTGCAGCATACATCTACAAGGGTTTGAGCGAAGAATTAAACAATGAACGTGTCAATGTTCATGCGGTTACGATTTGGGAAACCGATCGCGCATGCGTGACATATTCAGAGGATGAATAACATGAACAGCAAGGTAAGTGAACTCGTGATTGAAGACGTACAAAACAGAGCTGACACCCGTAATATCCCAATCAATAAAGTTGGGATCAAAGATATTCGTCATCCTGTCCGTGTACGTGATCGTAGTGGTGGTGAACAACACACAATCGCTAACTTCAATATGTATGTGAACTTACCGCATAACTTCAAAGGCACGCACATGTCTCGCTTTGTTGAGATCCTGCATCATCATGAGCATGAGATTACTGTGAAGTCGTTTAAAGAGATGTTGTCTGAAATGACCGATCGTCTAGAGGCAGGTTCAGGTCATATCGAAATGAACTTCCCCTACTTCATTAGCAAGAAGGCACCTGTCTCAGGTGTCGAAAGTTTGATGGACTACGATGTTTCTTTTGTCGGTGAAATCCATGATGGCAAGCCTGAAACAATTGTAAAAGTTGTTGTACCGGTCACCAGTCTTTGCCCTTGTTCAAAGAAAATTTCTGAGCGTGGTGCACATAATCAGCGTTCACATGTGACGGTCACTGCGCGCATCGCTGAATTTGTCTGGATTGAAGAGTTGATTGATATCGTCGAGCAAGAGGCCTCTTGCGAACTATATGGGCTATTAAAGCGTCCCGACGAAAAGAATGTGACTGAACGTGCCTATGACAATCCAAAGTTTGTTGAAGATATGGTGCGCGATGTTGCTGCGCGATTAAATAGCGACGATCGTGTTAGCTATTATGTGGTTGAATCAGAAAACTTTGAGTCAATCCATAACCACTCTGCTTACGCGCTGATTGAAAAAGATAAATCTAAAGAAGATTAATTAGTCTTACGGCGAATCTGATAACGCTTGCCTTTATCTTGTTTCAGATTGATCCTTACCCGCTGTTTACTCCAACCGTGCACTTTGTCGCTGGCCTCAATATAAACAATTGTTTTGCCTTTGGGCACCAGGACATTCGCTAAGCTACGGGTGAAGGGTTGTTCATCTTCATGAGGGTGCCAGAGTTTGCGCATGCCAAGCTCATTACCGTCTTCATCCACTACACGCCATCCATTTGCATAGTGATCCCAGCCTTTATCATCATGCTTTAAAGTGACGTGAAAGGTCCAGCGATGTGCACTTGGCTCAATCATGACCTTAACAATTTCAACTTCATTCGCAACGCCTGTATTAGAAACCAAAACACAAGCCATCACACACAAACCGGTAATGATATTTTTCATTTAGAAACCCCTTACAAACTTTACGATCTAAATAGCGTTGTCCTACAGGACCAAAGTCGTCTCAATTATTCCCGTAAACCGGGCAATAAGCTGCATACAAACTAGTGCCATCACACCCGCGATAACATCGTCAAGCATAACACCAATGCCACCTTTTACACGTGAATCGATCACAGATATGGGCCATGGTTTTAGAATATCGAAAATCCGAAACAGAATAAACCCCAGCAGAATAGAGGTCAGGCTGGGTGTGATAAATAACATGGTAATTAAAAAACCGATTATCTCATCCCAGACGATCCCCGGATGATCCTGCACCCCCAGACTTTTACTGGTTCGTTCACATAAATAAAAGCCCAGGACCAGACCGGAACTACAGGCAATGATGTAGACGATTTCTGAATGCGTCAGGATAAGTAATAAATACAGCGGGATTGCGGCCAGCGTACCAAATGTCCCCGGCGCCACGGGCGAGAGTCCGCTGCCAAAGCCCAAACTGAGTAGATGCAATGGGTCTTTTAGTAATTCTGTGGGTATCGGTTTAACACTCATGATTTTGCAAAATGATCAAAGCCAGTTTCAGTTATAGCAATTCGTTGTTCTTTTTCTATTATATACAAACCTTGCTCCTCAATAATCGATCCTATGTTTGAAATAGGACATTCGCTCTGTTGGCTTATCATCTCAATCGCCAGTCGTTCGGATTGCGGTGCGGTAAAACAAAGTTCGTAATCATCACCACCATGTAAGGCTAACGCCTGTTGTTTCTCAACCGCTAAACCACTTTGTTGTAGTGACTCTGACAAAGGAATCCGGTCTAAGTGCAGTTCAGCACCTAATTTGTTTGCCTCAGAAGAACTTCTTTCAAGTATATGCCCTAAATCACCTGCCAGGCCATCTGAAATATCGATACAGGCACTGGCATGTTTTCTAATTGCTATTCCCACATTAACGCGTGGTATGGGCCGATGCAGGCGATCGATCAGCGTCTGTTGATAAGCATTAATCTTCTTTTCGCCTTGTTGCAGCAAGCTTAAACCTGCTGCGCCATCGCCAAGCGAACCCGTCACATAGATATCATCGCCGGGCCTGGCGCCACTTCGTTTCAGAGCCTGTTGCGCAGGAACCTTGCCTGCAATTTGAATGGTAATACTTAAGGGACCGCTTGTTGTATCGCCGCCGATAAGTTTGATCGCGTGTTGGTTCGCCATCTCAGACAAACCGGTACAGAAGTCCTTTAACCAGTCGTGATCTATCTTCGGTAGACTAATTGCTAAGGTGAACCATAAAGGTTGTCCACCCATCGCGGCGATGTCGCTGACATTCACGGCCAGGGCTTTATAGCCAATATCCGCAGGCGCAGTATCTTCAAGAAAATGAACACCGGCATTGAGGGTGTCAACAGCGATGAGTTGTTGCTCTGTTTGAGAAGAATTAAAGGGGGCAGTATTTAATATTGCCGCATCATCACCGATGCCAGTATCTAACCAGTCAGGCTGCTGAGATGTTTCACCATCTAGGTGAAAATAGTTTTTGATAATGTCGAATTCTGATTCTGACATGGCGACTCATATTATAACTATTTAGATCTTTTAGCTTTGACCTCCATCGGTCGAAGGTCCAGAGCTACTTTATCGAGTATACCGTTAATAAACTTATGTCCTGCCTCCCCACCAAAGGTTTTGGCCAGCTCGATCGATTCGTTGATCACAACACGGTAGGGAACATCCGCTCGAAACTGTAATTCATAACAAGCCAATCTGAGTATGGCTAGTTCGACCGGGTCAGTTTCTTTAATGGGACGAGACAAATGGGCTTCGATGGCCCTGTCCAGTTCCTGCTGTTTTGCCGGAACACTCAACATGAGTTCTTTGAAATAGTCTTGATCGACTTTCTTCAAATCATGTTCGTGCAGATAGATATTATAAACATCAAGCGGATCATTGCCGGCGACCTGCCATTCATACAGGCCCTGCATCGCCATACGTCTTGCCCGAGAGCGCGCTTTACTCATTTATATACCTATCTGTTAAAGAACAAACTCAAGCAGAAAATCTGCTGCGAGTTATTTGTTGCTAAAATATTTTACGAAAATTGCTTTAATAAGTTAACCATTTCAATCACGGATAAAGTAGCCTCTTCACCCTTATTACCTGCCTTGGTACCGGCTCGCTCAATGGCTTGTTCAATGGTATCGACAGTCAAGACACCAAATGCAACCGGTAGACTCTTTTGCATCATCACTTGTGACATGCCTTTCACACACTCGCCGGCAACATAATCAAAATGCGGTGTGCCACCACGAATCACAGCACCAAGTGCAATGATCGCATCATAGCCACCTTTATCCGCCATCACCTGAACTGCCAGGGGTAGTTCGTATGCGCCCGGTACTCTGACAATCTCGATATCGCCGTCATCTGCACCATGTCGTTTTAAAGTATCAACCGCACCGTTTAACAAACTTTCGGTGATGAAACTGTTAAAACGCGCGACAACAATACCAAACTTGCTGTTGCGACAAACCAGATCGCCTTCAATTATTTTTGGCTTGCTCATCTTGACTAACCTTTTTATTAATTGATGTATTCAACCACTTCCAGGTCAAAACCGGAAAGTGCATGTAATTTCTTGGGTGCGCTCAGTACGCGCATCTTGCGTACGCCCAGATCTGTCAGGATTTGCGCACCAATACCAAAGGTCCTTAGATCTTCAGTCCCTTCGTTGCTGGGAAGATCTTGACCGGCATCTTCCGCTGCATAATCTTTTAAATGCTGGATCAATTGCTCATTATCTTCTGGTAAGCGTAGTATAACGGCAACACCGCTGCCTTCGTTTTCGATACGTTGTAACACATCATCCACAGGCCAGCCGCAACCACTGCGCTCGCTACCAAATACATCGCACAGAGTATTCTCGACATGGACGCGTACCATGGTTGGTGTATTGCGGTTGATCTCACCCTTGACCAACGCCATATGCACAATGCCATCATTGATATTGCGATAAGAATGTAGTTTAAAGTTTCCGTAACGCGTCGGCATATCACATACGCTAATACGCTCAATAGATTTCTCGTAGTGCATTCGGTAATGGATTAAATCTGCAACCGTACCAATCTTAATGTCGTGTTTCTTGGCAAACTCTTCGAGGTCCGGACGGCGCGCCATGGTGCCATCTTCATTGAGAATCTCAACAATAACCGCAGCGGGTTCCAATCCTGCCATGCGTGCTAAATCAGACCCGGCCTCGGTATGTCCGGCACGTGTGAGTACGCCACCGGGTTGCGCCATCAGTGGAAAGACATGGCCAGGTTGGACCAGGTCGGAGGGTTTCGCATCAGGTGCGACTGCACTTAGTACCGTCGCAGCACGATCAGCGGCAGAGATGCCAGTAGTCACACCTTCCGCTGCTTCGATGGATACGGTGAAATTGGTGCCATGTCGATCATTGGTGCTACTGACCATCAGGGGCAAACGCAAACGCTCACATCGTTCCTTGGTCATCGTCATACAAATCAGACCACGTCCATACATTGCCATAAAGTTGATCGATTCTGCGCTTACCTTCTCAGCAGCCATAGTGAGGTCGCCTTCATTTTCTCGATCTTCGTCATCCATCAGGATCACCATCTTGCCCTGGCGAATATCCTCGATGATCTCTTCAACTGTATTTAGACGTGATTCCAATTGTTTTTCTCTGATTGATATGTCTTTCGTTGGTTATTTCTTGATTCAAGTATTCGTAAGTTTTGTCTCAATCCGAGAGTCGTGGATATGGTGCAAACCCATGAATTTCAAGAAGAAAATTTGATTAAGTATAGCTTATCGCAGCAAACAGTCCCAAACAGCCGCGCAGTCTACTTGATAAAGCCATGTTTCGCGAGAAATTCCTCGGTGATCATATTGGAAATCAGGCCAGAATTGGCCATTCCCTGGGTATTTTCTGGGCTATTCCCAGTGAGTAAACGTTCCAGGTAGCGGGCGATGATATCGACTTCCAGATTAACCTCCTGCCCCACTTTATACTGATCCATCGTAGTCTCCTGCAAGGTATGGGGCACGATATTCAGGTCAAACACACTACCGTTAACGTCATTGACGGTCAGGCTGATGCCATCCACACAGATCGAGCCCTTTTTAGCAATATAGTGCGCCAGGTTGTCGGGAGCCTTGATCTGAAAGTGCTCAGAGCGTCCGGCGGTTTCCCGCAGGACCACTTCACCAACGCCATCGACATGGCCACTGACCAGATGGCCGCCCAGACGTGTGGTCGGGGTCATAGCCTTTTCCAGATTGGCCGGACTAGCTTGTTGTAATCTCGACAGAGTTGTCTTGTTTAAGGTTTCACCTGAGACATCGGCCCAAAACCCATCACCGGGTAACTCAACCGCAGTCAGACATACGCCATTCACCGCGATGCTGTCACCGAGCTGCACATCACTGAGATCGAGTTTGCCCGTCCTTATATATAAGCGTGTGTCTTCACCCTTGGGCTGGATCTGGGCTAGTTGCCCCACTGACTGGATAATGCCGGTAAACATAATTATGTCTCTGTAAATTTTAAGTCTGATATTGCGGCAGGAAGGTCAAACGAAGATCATTACCCACTGCACGCGATTCGAGTAGTGAAAACTCTATTCGCTCTTCCATACTCTGCAACTGTGGTAAGCGAAATAGACCGCGCGCTTCATTGCCCATAACAACCGGTGCCATGTAGACTATGAGTTCATCTATAAGCTGGGCTTCGAGCATCGCACCACTCAGGGTTGAGCCTGTCTCAAGCAAGACTTCATTGACTTCAAGCTTGCTGAGGTAATCCATCATTGCAAACAAATCAACGCGGTTATGTGTCATTGGTAAATTGATAACCTTAGCACCTGAATTTTTGAGTAAGTCAATTGAATCTTCATCGTCACTACACGTCAGGATATGTGTCTCACCCTCTTGCGCCCCAGTCACAATTGCAGAGCTGCGCGCACGCAAGCGATGCACATCTTTGCGCGCTTCGTCACTGGTTATCCACTTGCTGTCACCATTATCCATGGCGGTGCGACCATCAATACTCATCGCGAGTTTGCAACGCACAAAAGGTCGCGAGGTTTTCATCCGTTGAATGAAACCAGGATTCAATTGATGTGCCGCAGTTTCAAGCAATCCGACTTCCGCAAAAATGCCTGCATTGGTTAATTGTTGTAGACCATTGCCTGCGACGGCCGGGTTTGGATCCTGCATAGCAGCAACAACGCGGTCGACCTTGGCATTAATCAAGGCATCCGTACAAGGTGGGGTCTTACCTTGATGGCAACAAGGTTCTAAACTGACATAAACGGTCGCACCTTGTGCTTTTTCACCCGCATGCGCAAGCGCATTGATTTCTGCATGTCCTTCACCCGCTCTTACATGCCAGCCTTCGCCAACGATCGTACCTCCACTAACAATGACACAGCCGACTCTTGGATTAGGATCCGCGGTATACAAGCCGCGTGCAGCAAGCTCAATTGCACGGCTCATGTATTGATGGTCTTCTATGGAAAAGGTCATTACTTTTATCTACTCACTTCAGGCAAAGTCATGTGACTTATTTTTCTTCATCAGGTAACAGCGAGTGTTGTCGCTTTTTGGTTTCAGGTGATGGTACATTTTTTAGTTTTTCAATCTCTTCTTCAAAAGCATTCACATCCTGAAAACTTCTGTAGACTGAAGCAAAACGAACATACGCTACTTGATCAAGGTCACGCAATTCATCCATGACCAGGCCACCAATTGACTGTGAGACAAAATCCCGTTCACCTTTAGCACGGACTTTTTTCATTATCCGGTTGATCGCAGCATCGATTTCTTCAATACCAACCGGCCGCTTTTCCAGGGCACGCACGATACCTGAACGTAATTTTTCCTCATTGAAAGGTTCACGGCGACCATCGGACTTGATGATATGTGGCATCACCAACTCGGCAGTCTCAAAGGTAGTAAAGCGTTCCGTGCAGCTCAGACATTCGCGACGACGGCGCACCATCGAACCTTCACTTGCAAGGCGAGAATCAATCACTTTGGTATCGTTCGCACCACAGAAGGGACAATGCATTACTTCACCACTTTAAAATAGGCTCTTCTTCCTATGGAAGAAACTTGATATGAGGAGGTAAATACAGATCGCCTATAAACTTAATCTGTATAAACTGGCAGACGTTTACAAACATCCAGCACCTTTTGTTTAACTGCAGCGATCGTATCCTGGTTATTTACATCATCCAGTACATCACAAATCCAGTTTGCTAAATCTTTGGCCTCGGCCTCTTTGAAACCACGAGTTGTAATCGCAGGTGTACCAATTCGAATACCGCTGGTAACAAACGGTGATTGTGGATCATTTGGCACGGCATTTTTGTTAACCGTTATATTGGCTGCACCCAGTGCCGCATCGGCTTCTTTACCGGTAATGCCTTTGTCAATGAGGTCAACAAGGAACAAGTGATCATCGGTACCACCTGAGACAATGTTATAACCACGATCGATCAATGTACTGGCCATAGTCTGTGCATTTTTAACAACCTGGCCTTGATACTCCTTAAATTCGGGTTGCAATGCCTCTTTAAATGCCACCGCCTTAGCAGCAATCACATGCATCAAAGGACCACCCTGGATACCAGGGAACACTAGCGAATTAAATTTCTTTTCCAGTTCCGGATTGGACTTGGCGAGAATAATACCACCGCGTGGACCACGTAACGTTTTATGTGTGGTCGAAGTAGTCACATCTGCTATCTGTACTGGGCTTGGATAATGTCCGGTTGCGACCAGACCAGCAACATGTGCCATGTCGACAAATAAATAGGCACCCACACTGTCCGCAATATCGCGGAAGCGTTGCCAATCCATAATACGTGAATACGCTGAGAAACCCGCGACGATCACCTTTGGTTTATGTTCTTTAGCTAATGCCTCGACCTGATCGTAATCCACCTCACCCGTTTCATTGTTCAGACCATATTGAATCGCGTTATAAATTTTGCCGGAAAAATTCACTTTGGAGCCATGGGTCAAATGCCCGCCATCCGCCAGACTCATACCTAGAATCGTGTCTCCCGGCTCACACAGTGCAAAATAGACAGCAGCATTGGCCTGCGAGCCTGAGTGTGGTTGCACATTGGCGTAGTCGGCACCAAACAATTCTTTAAGTCTGTCGATGGCCAACTGCTCCGCCACATCCACATTTTCGCAACCACCGTAATATCGCTTGGCCGGATAACCTTCTGCATATTTATTGGTCATCGAAGACCCCTGGGCCTCCATGACACGTGGGCTCGCATAGTTTTCCGAGGCAATGAGCTCGATATGCTCTTCCTGACGTTGATTTTCTTTAACAATGGCCTGCCACAGCTCGTCATCAAAATCGGCGATATTCATACTTTTACTAAACATGCTGGCCCCTAAAACACTTTGAAGTTGGGTGGATAATTGATCCCCGTATTATATTCGTATTTACTGATGATGCGTAGCTGATCCTGAATAATCTGAATGAAAGATATATGGGCAGGCATAAAAAAAGGCCGCTTTTGCGACCTTTCCTAGATACCTGGTACTTCAGCGACTTAGAATTTCCAGCCCCAGCTGACTTCAAGTTCATTCTGATCCATTTCAATCGTTACTTCCTGTCCCGGGTTAAGCGGGTTTGCCCCTGTTACCGAGTTTTCAAAACCATGCATGTACTGAACCGTCAACTCACTATCCTTGCTGACCCCATAAGTAAAGCCAAGGGTTAGATGATCTTCGATAACCGCCGGAGCCAGGATATTAAACACAACCTCTGAATCAGGAATGGGCTGTTTACCATGACTAAAGCCTGCGCGTAGGGTCAGGTTTGAAGAATGCACCCACTGCCAGCCCAGCTTATATATAGTCATATCACGCCAGCCAAAACCGGC
>CAMYMU010000047.1 GCA_947259575.1 uncultured Ectothiorhodospiraceae bacterium
ATGGGCAATATATGTCGTTCACCCACCGCAGAAGGGGTTTTCCGTCATGTGGTCGAAAATTCCGATCTTTGTGACCTGATTCAGACAGACTCCGCGGGCACACATGCCTATCATGTTGGCGAGCCACCGGATAAGCGTGCCCAGGCAACGGCACATTCGCGCGGTATTGATATAAGTGACTTAAGAGCACGCCGGGTTAGCCATGATGATTTCGAGAAATTCGATTACATTATTGCCATGGATAACGATAATTTAGCAGGTCTGCTAAACGAGTGCCCTGAACACCACAGAGAAAAAGTAGAACTTTTTCTGTCTTATGCAAATGATCTTAGTGAGACCGAAGTTCCCGATCCCTATTATGGTGGTGAGCGCGGATTTACACACGTGTTCGATCTGGTCGAGTCTGCATCGAATGGACTACTTGCTGAAATTAATGAGCGTTTGACTTCAAAAAATAAGGCTTGATTATAAACCTTATTGGATAATGAAACCGGTGAAATAGATTTCTTCGACGATGGGATCACCTATCTGTGCGGTAAGAAACTCCTGAATTTCCTTTAGAGTGACTTCCCTTAATTTTTGCTTTCCTTTAACTGATCTGATCCCACTAGCTGTTTGCTCGCTAAGCACCAACATGACAGTGTGTTGAATTGCGGGTAAATGTGAATACAGATGTTGCTTTAATTCCTCATTTTTTACTTTGAACTGGGCATTAACTTGTAAGAATGCCGCACCACCTTCATTGGTGATATTGACGACAAAGGGTGTGGCAATTTCGAAGTAAGGTGTGCCACCACTACTACCGGCAGAAAAAGCAGTAGGTGTTAGTGTGACACTTGAAAGAGCCAGTAAGCTGAAAATGTAAAAAAGTCGTTGCATCGGATACCTGGTATTAATGACTACTTAATACCAGATATCGGATCAGGGGTGATTTTCTTTACCCTATTCGAGACTAATCGGCTGATGAATCTTTGGGGGCAGCTGCCGGGCCAGTGCTGGCTGGTGCGGCAGGTGATGATTTGGTTTCAACTTGCACAAGCTTGGCAGCGGCAGATGCTGCTGCGGGTTTTGACGATTCGCTGGGTGTACTGGCTGCCTGTTGAACTGGAGCAGGGGCAGAATCACGTTTTGTTTCAGTACTGGCCGAAGCCGTTTTAACTGCATCGGGCTTGGTCTGAACTGATTGCACAGGCGAAGCGGCTGAAGCTGGCTTGGCTTCAACCGGTGTTGGTGCACTTGTTGATGTGTTGGCCGCTGCTGCCGGGGCCGGCTTATTGTTTTGGCTAGTATTTTCGCTGACTTTTTCGCCAACTTTTTCACTGGGCCCCTGACTAGTCTGGGACTTATTGCTATCACCTTGATTCTCTGATTGAGCCTGTGACTTGTTCTCTGCCGAATTTGGGTTCGCATTCTGATTATCACGGTTAGCGCCTCGACGACGTCTGCCTCCGCGACGGCCGCGACGTTTGCTCTGGCCCTGACCAGCCGCTGGTTTGGCTGTAGCATCTGCTGCAGGTGCATTTTGAGCTGCTTGTTGCGGCTGTTGTTGATCCTGTTGCGACTGGCGCTGACTTTGTTGTTGAGCTTGGCGCTCTTGAGCTTGTTTTTGCTGCGGTGCTTGTCTTTGGCCTTGGCGCTCTTGAGCTTGTTTTTGGCCTTGGCGATTTTGATTACGGTTTTGCTGACGAGCTTGTCCTTTATTGCCACCAGCTTGCTGACGGCTATCACTACGCTGATCGCTTTGCTGGCGTCGACCTTGTTGTTGCCCCTTACCTTGACGACGTTGCGAAGGTTTGCGATTACGCTGTTGCTGACCGCGGTTTTGTGGGCGGCGCTGTTGACTGGGTTTCTTCTTTGCAGGTTGTCCGGTGCCAAACAATGCACGCCATAAACGTACGAAGATACCCGGGCCTTGCACAGGTGTTGGAGCAGGGCGCGGCGCGGCGGGCATTACTGATTTAATTGCGGGTTGCTCAGGAGCTGTTACCGGAGCGGCTGGGCCTGACTCGATCTCTGTTTCAGTCTGGGTCACCATCTCGAAGCTGCTTTGTTTTTCTAGCTCAGGGGTCATATCGTTTTCACGAACACGAACAACCTCAAAGTGGGGTGTCTCTAACTGCAGGTTTGGTACAAGAATAATTTTGGCTTTATGGCGCTGCTGGATCTCTTCGATAGTGGTGCGTTTTTCGTTCAACAAAAATGTTGCCGCATCAACAGGGACCTGAGCAATAACACGTGATGTGTTTTCTTTCATGGCCTCTTCTTCAACCAGGCGCAGGATTGAAAGCGCTAATGATTCAATACCACGAATGGTGCCATGACCATCACAACGTGGGCAGACAATCTGACTCGATTCACCAAGTGAAGGACGGATGCGCTGGCGTGACATTTCCAATAAACCAAAGCGCGAGATGCGTCCGACCTGGACACGAGCACGATCAAGCTTAAGTGCCTCACGTAAACGATTTTCAACTTCACGTTGATTGCGGGCAGGGGTCATATCGATAAAGTCGATAACAATCAAACCACCAATATCACGCAGACGCATTTGGCGAGCCACTTCGTCGGCGGCTTCCAGATTGGCCATCAAGGCAGTTTCTTCGATATCACTACCTTTGGTTGCGCGCGCAGAGTTAACATCGATTGAAATAAGTGCCTCAGTGGGATCAATAACGATAGCACCACCCGATGGCAGGCGAACCTCTCGCTGGAAAGCGGATTCAATCTGAGTTTCGATTTGATAGCGAGTAAACAAAGGCACGTCATCGCTATATTGTTTAATACGATTAACGTTATGCGGCATGACTTGTTCCATGAAGTCTTTTGCCTGTTTATAAATGCTGGGCTCATCGATGATGATTTCATTTATGTCACCGCGGAAATAGTCGCGGATGGCACGAACAACCAGGTTGCTTTCCTGGTAAATAAGGAACGGAGGCTCACGTTTTTCAGAGGCGTCGGAGATGGCCCGCCATAGGTTAATCAGGTAGTCCAGGTCCCACTGTAATTCTTCACTGCTCTTGCCGACACCGGCTGTACGCAGAATCACCCCCATATCGGATGGGATTTCCAATGAGCTCATTGCATCACGGGCCTCTGAGCGGTCATCACCCTCAATACGGCGCGAGACACCGCCCGCTCTTGGATTATTGGGCATCAAGACCATGTAGCGGCCGGCTAGGGAGATAAAGGTGGTCAGTGCCGCGCCTTTATTGCCACGCTCTTCTTTACCAACCTGGACCACCACCTCGATACCTTCGTTTAGGACTTCCTTGATACTGATTTTGCCCTTGGACAAGTCAGTACCTTCTTTAAAGTACTGTCGAGATATTTCCTTTAGCGGTAAAAAGCCGTGGCGCTCAGCACCATAGTCGACAAATGCCGCTTCAAGGGAGGGTTCAATTCGGGTAATTCGGCCTTTGTAAATATTGGCCTTTTTGGATTCTCGGGTGGTAGTTTCGATATCGAGGTCATACAGACGTTGACCATCTACTAAAGCAACACGCAACTCTTCCGGTTGAGTTGCGTTAAACAACATACGTTTCATTTTAAAAAACCTTATACTAACGGCGCTCAACCACAGCCTAATGCAGTAGGTTCGCCAGACCAGTTCTGTTACACAACTCAGTTAATTTGTATGGTTGTGTCTAAATAAAGTAGGTCTGCTCATCATGATCCATATAGAATCCATGGGAGCGCAATTTCACTTTTGTGTCATTCTGCCCCGAGTGTTTGTTAACATTCGATTCGGGGACGAGACACACCTTTTCCTTCAGACCACCTACGTATCGCTTTCTTAGCGTATCGTTTTTGGTATTTCACGCTAACGATGAGGTAAATGGCTCAAAACCTGTTTTGTTTCATGCCCCCAGGCTAAATAAGGGGACCGACTGGCCATGCCAGATAAGACTAAATATAACAGTCTAATGACATCCCAGCAATGGCAGTATAATAAGATTAGAATTTAAGCAGTTGAACCCCATGAAAAATCAAGAACATACGAAGGTCCAGTGGCTGACAGTTGATGCCGAGTACGCTGGTCAGCGGATCGACAATTACCTGCTACGTATCCTTAAGGGCGTGCCAAAGAGCATGGTCTATCGCATATTGCGTAAGGGCGAAGTCAGAGTAAACAAGGGGCGTATCAAGCCCACATACCGGCTTAAGGCCGGTGATGAGCTTAGAATTCCCCCGATCAGAATGTCGGCCGACTCCAATCCTGGCTCATCGGCAGCCGGTGAGAGGCTCGAATCCCGTATACTTTATGAGGATAAACGTATCATTATCCTGAACAAGCCAAGCGGTATTGCTGTCCACGGGGGCAGCGGAATCCAGTTTGGTGTGATCGAGAGCATGCGGAAATCGCGAACTGATCTTCACTACCTTGAGCTCGTACACCGGCTGGATCGTGATACATCAGGTTGCCTGGTGTTGGCCAAGAAAAGGAGTGCGCTTAGGCAACTGCATGAACTCTTGCGGGTCGGAAAAATTCAGAAGCGCTATCTGGCGCTGGTGCAAGGAAATTGGCAATACGGCACGAAGCGCATTGATGTACCACTACAAAAGCAGATACTCCGGTCCGGTGAGCGAGTCGTGCGGGTCAGTGAACACGGCAAGGCTGCGTCCAGTACCTTTCGTCCACTTGCTGTATCAAGCAAGGCAAGCCTGCTAGAAGTTGAAATCCACACTGGCCGGACCCATCAAATCCGAGTACATGCGGCCCATACTGGCCACCCGATTGCGGGCGATGAAAAATATGGCGATGAGTCATTTAATCGCTATCTGGCGAGTCTCGGATTTAAGCGCTTATTCCTTCATGCCAGGGGGATTGCCTTTGAGCTCGAAGAGCCGCATGTCGATATCGCGGTTAATGCACCGCTGGACAAAAAATTTGAGGACGTACTCAGCAAGCTGAGTCTCACAGTATGAAATATTCAAAACAACTTCTGGTCTTTGATTGGGACGGGACACTCATGGATTCCCAGGCCAGAATCGTCAATTGCTTACGAATCGCGATTGACAAAATCGGCAAGGAAAAACGAAGTGATGAGCAGTTAAGTAATGTTATCGGGCTAGGTTTTCGAGAGGCCCTCCTGTCACTTTATCCCGATGACGATGACAGTTTTCACAAAGATCTGATTGACGTCTATCGTCACTATTTTCTCTCCGCAGATAAAACACCGAGTGTCTTGTTCGAAGGGGTGTTGGATATGTTGAAAAATCTAAATGATGAGGGATATTATTTGGCTATTGCCACTGGCAAAGGCCGACATGGCCTCGATATCGCCCTAAACGAAAGTGGTGCGGGGCATTTTTTTCACGCTAGCCGTTGTGCAGATGAAACACGCTCAAAACCCCATCCTCAAATGCTGGAAGAACTGATAGAGTACTTTGGCGTAGAGGCCGATCATACGTTAATGATCGGTGACACCGAGTATGATTTGGAGATGGCCAATAATGCAAATGTTCATGGTGTCGGTGTGAGCTACGGCGCACATGCAGAACAACGTATTTTAGACTGCAAGCCGATTGCTTGCGTGCGAAGTGCACAAGACTTACATTCGTGGCTAACGGATGCAATTTCTAACCAGGGACATAACTAAACGGAAATCAATATGACTGATCAAGTGAATAACACAGGTAAAGACGATCCTAAATGGCAGCAAGATGTACTGACCAAGCTGCTGTTTTCTTCTCTTGAAGAGCAGAAGAGAACGCGGCTCTATAGCAATATTTTTAAAGGTATCTTTGCCGGTTACCTTATTATTCTTTTGCTGATTATGTTGCTCCCCAGTGCTACTAAAGATGCAATACCAAAGGGCGACCATACAGCGCTAATCGAAATTAATGGTGTTATCGCCGCTAACGCTGAGGCCAGCGCCGATAATATTGTTACTGGACTACGTGAGGCATTTGAAAACGAAGATGCGAAGGGTGTCATCTTAAGAATTAATAGTCCTGGCGGTAGCCCAGTTCAATCTGGTTATATCAATGATGAGATCCAACGTCTCAAAAAACTTCACCCGGATAAAAAAGTCTATGCGGTGATTACCGATCTATGTGCCTCGGGTGGTTATTACATTGCTGCAGCGGCCGATGAAATCTATGCCGACAAGGCCAGCGTGGTAGGCTCGATAGGCGTCGTGATGAATGGCTTTGGTTTTGTGGATGCAATGGAAAAGCTTGGTGTTGAACGACGATTATATACAGCGGGTGAGAACAAAGGTTTTCTCGATCCCTTTTCACCTCAAAAGCAAGGTGAGATTGATCATGTAGAAACATTGTTGCTGCAAATTCATCAACAGTTTATTGATGTTGTTAAAACGGGAAGGGGCGACAAAATTAAAGACGACAAGAAATTATTCAGTGGTCTAATCTGGACGGGTGAAGAAGCAATAAAGCTTGGTCTGGTAGATGCTATCGGTAGCAGCAGTCATGTGGCCCGCGAAATTATTAAGGCAGAAGAGATCGTCGATTACACGCCCAAACCTTCTTATCTTGAGCAATTGGCAGATCGCCTTGGGGTAGCCGCGGCCAGCACGCTGGCTGAGTCCTTCCAGAGCAACAATATCTTGATGCGTTAAGTGATAAAGAATTCTGCCTCCGTAACGGGAGGCAGACTATTCTGCTTTTACCCGCAGAGTTCGGTATAATCTCGTTTTTAATCTATCTGATGTAAGCCCATTTCCATGCAACTTTCACAGCAAGACAGTCTTCGCCTGAACGTACTTTTGAATCAAGCAGTCGAAGCGATCCGAATCGATGACGGCAAAATGATCGTTTATGGCTTAACCAAAAAAGGTGAAGCCAAAATTCAATTAAGTCCAAACTGCAAAGACGAAAAATATGTAAAGCAGGTTAAAGAGATGATCTCTAGCCACGTGCTCGGTTCACCCGGTGGTTACCCGGTATTCTTGAAACGCTGGACACGCATGGGGCAGGCCCGTTCTGAGAGTCTCGAAAACCTGCTCAAACTAGGTGAGCCAGAGGCCGTCGTTGCAGTGGTCGGTGCCGAAGGTATTACGGATGAAATTGCGCGTCGTGCCTGGTGGGTGATGCCCAACGCTGAAAATGCAAGACGCATGTTGGCAAGAAATGAAGTTGCGCAAGGTGAGATGGGCAAAGTACTTGCTGAATTCCTGCTAGAGTTTCTGCCGTTTGAAGAAGAACCACGTAATGTCATTGAGTCCGTTCGTCTCGTTTTGCAACCGGGGTTAACCGAGACACCCGCCCAGGAAAAATTATGGAAAATAGGGCAGCGTAAAAACGCCTTTCTTGTGGGATTTTTAAAATCAGATTTAGCGATTGTTCCGCAAGCTGTCTCTGAACACCCGGGCCTGGCTAACTGGCGCAAGCAATTAACTGCCCTTGCTGAGAATAACAATCGACTGGCTCAGTTCCTGCTTCTTATACTCTCGCAATCCGGTCAGGCCTGGCTCAAAACGGCAGAGCAAGTTCTCAAAAAACCGGTTAACCAGGATGTGGTGGTGGCTCTATTTGAGGCGATCGAAAGTTATTTCTTGAATATACGTCCGCATGCTGAAAAACGAAGGGATATCGAATATATTCTTAGCGAAGCAGAAACTTCGTGTGCAACACCTGAGAGCTCAATATTTTGTGATGAGATCACTGCGCTCAAGGCTGAAATACCAGATATTGTCTCGCTGGTTCCAAGTCTGCTGGTCCTTTCTTGCGTTGGTGAACAACTGGCGGCGCCTATTTTTGCAACAACGGATGCAGTGGGAACTGTGATGCGCCGTAAGCTCGAACCAATCTCAAAGCCACTCACCGAGCATTTGAATATACTACTCGGAAAATAAATCTGCATGAGCCTGCAATTTACATCCATCTCATTATCAATGACGGTGGTCGTGCCTGAAGCTGCATTAGAACAACATATTGCCGCATCACCTTCTATCGTAACGGATGAGATTGTCGCGGCAGTAAAAGATTACGAAAAAACACATAAACTCGGTTATTTTCCTGCCATCGACTTCTATATCAATAACAATGGAATAGATCCCGATCTACTGGATGCAATGCAAAGTATCTCCTGGGTCGTCACCAATATGGTTCGTAATGAAATACGAATAAAAATGCGCCCCGTCTTTTCCAACCTAAAATTCGAAACAATCAAGTCGCTTGCACAAACCTTGCCCCCTGTGCGCATCAATGACGAAAATCTCACACAAAAATTAATGGAACATTTCAATACCACTACAGTCAAAGTCAACTTAACAGCAACCATGATTCAAAAATTTATTGATAAAGAGGCTGCGGAAAAATTAGCTAAAAACCTTGCCTATCAATGGCTTAAAGGATCATTTGAAACGGTGACTGTAAATAGCAGCAAAGCCTTGGATTAATAGACACAGTATTTTTATGACATTGTGACGCGATTTGTGCTTTCAAAATAGAACGCGTTAGAATAATTGTTTATGTAGTAGTGAATTAAGTGGTTAGGAAGACGCTCACAGGTGCTGGCAGGTCAATTTGTAAAGGATGTCTTGATTTATGCTATCAACACAAAAGAATAATAAAAACACCGACGATGATAAAGCAGGCCACCGAATTCATGCTGCATTTAATGAAATTCGAGCCGATTCAGAAAAAATTTGTCTTCCATTAGCCGTCGAGGACTATGGTATTCAAACGATGCCTGATGTCAGTCCACCCAAGTGGCATCTGGCTCATACTAGCTGGTTTTTTGAAACCTTTATTCTCAAACCCTTTCTTTCTGATTTTAAAAGCTTTGATCCCTTATATGCACACCTGTTTAATTCATATTATGAACAGGCAGGTACTTTTCACCCACGACCCGAACGGGGATTACTTTCCAGACCCACCGTGGATGAAGTTTACGACTATCGTCGCTATATAAACTACTACATGCTCGATCTATTGGATGATGAGCATCATCCAGAACAGCAGGAGATTCTGCGTCGCACAGAAATTGGTGTCAATCATGAACAACAGCATCAAGAACTCATGTTGACAGATATAAAAAATATTTTTGCGTATAACCCGCTCAAGCCAGTCTATAAAGAATTGGATCTGCCCCCGCAAACAGTTGTGCCAGAGTTAAATTGGCATGCGCAGCCGGCAGGCATTTACGAGATCGGTCAAAGCAAGGATGGGTTTGCCTACGACAATGAATTTCCTCGCC
This sequence comes from uncultured Ectothiorhodospiraceae bacterium, assembly GCA_947259575.1. Classification (GTDB taxonomy): domain Bacteria; phylum Pseudomonadota; class Gammaproteobacteria; order UBA6429; family Thiohalophilaceae; genus SZUA-24. The sequence goes on from CAMYMU010000047.1 coordinate 9,167, forward strand.
ATAAGGTTTATCTGGAACCGTTTCGTATTGCCTCGCGCTTAACTACTAACAAAGAGTATCTCGAGTTTATAGAAGCAGGGGGTTATCAGAACCCGGCACTATGGTTATCGGATGGGTGGAAGGCAATACAAATTCAAAACTGGTGCGCACCATTGTACTGGGAAAATATAAATGCTGAGTGGCATGAAATGACCCTGGCTGGGTTGCGTCCACTTGACTTAAATGCACCGGTATCTCATGTCAGCTTTTACGAGGCAAATGCGTTTGCTAACTGGAAAAACAAGCGTCTGCCCACTGAAATGGAGTGGGAGGTGATTGCAAACGATCTTGAGATTACCGGTAACTTTCGTGACATCGACTACTTGCAACCTATTTCGACCAGCGATGAAGCATTAACCCAATTTTATGGTGATGTTTGGGAGTGGACTCAGTCCAGTTATACGCCTTATCCAGGTTATCACGCTGCCGAAGGCGCACTGGGTGAATATAACGGTAAGTTTATGAGTAGCCAGATGGTATTACGCGGCGGCTCGTGTTTTACGCCGCAAAACCATATACGCGCCAGTTATCGTAATTTCTTTTACCCCGGTGACCGCTGGCAGGTGTCCGGTATCCGACTTGCGGAGACAATCTAATGGCAGAGAATCAGAGCGTATTGACCTCAACAGATAATGAAATACAGTTTTATGATTTTCATCCCAAGATGTCGGATTTTTATTCCGAGGTTGTCGAAGGTTTAAAGACGGAGCCTAAAAAAATACCGCCCAAGTTTTTTTACGATGAAACGGGTTCACGTTTATTTGAACAGATCTGTCAGTTACCTGAATATTATCCAACGCGCACTGAGCAACAAATACTGGAAGACAATGCCAGCTCGATAGCGCAAATTATTGGTGACCACCATTATGTAATCGAACCTGGTTGTGGCAGCTGCGAAAAAATAAAACTTTTATTAGATACCCTTAAACCCGAAGCCTATGTGCCCATGGATATCTCTAAGGAGTTTTTACAGGAATCAGCACAAGCAGTCTCAGATGAATTTCCGTGGTTAGATGTACACGCCGCCTGTGTAGACTTTACCGAACCAATGGAACTTCCCTTTTGTCCGGATGAAGCGCGTAAACTAGCTTTTTTTCCAGGCTCAAGTATCGGTAACTTTGAGCCCAGCCTGGCACAAAAATTTATGCAGCACGTGCTGAATCTGGTTGGACCTGGAGGAGGGATACTGATTGGCGTCGATCTGAAAAAAGACGAGCAAATACTTAACGATGCGTATAATGATAATGCCGGAGTGACCGCAGACTTTAACCTAAATCTATTGGCACGCATTAATTCAGAACTGGATGCAAACTTTGAGCTGGAACATTTTGATCATCATGCCTTTTACAACGCCGATGTCGGCCGTATAGAAATGCATCTAGTTAGTCAGAAACCGCAGCAAATAAAAATCGGCGAGCATCTCATTTCATTTGAAAGCGGTGAGACTATTCATACCGAAAGTTCCTATAAATATACGATTAAAGAGTTTCAGTCACTGGGCCACAAAGCAGGGTTTAATCCGATTAAAGTCTGGACCGATCAGGATGACCGGTTTAGTGTGCATTATTTTGAGGTACCTCAAGCTTAGTGAGCGTCCGTGTGAGGCTAACCGGTTATTTTAACCACAGTTTTTAATTTACAAGTTTACTTTCAGCTGACGATGCCAGTATTGGATCAGCTTTTTGTTCAAGCAGATCTGAAAATAGCCTCAAACGTTCAGTAACAGTGGATGACTCCAGTAGTCGCTGCTTGCTTTCAATGTTCAGGTTCATAACTAAAACAAGATTATTAACTACTTCTTCGATAGGCAGTTTGTCCAAAACTTTCCAATCCACCTGCATCTTGTGCCGATCAAAATAGTTGCGTAATACTGCTTTGAAATCGTTAACTACCCGTGTGTCGACTTCTTCAGTCTCATAATCATTTTTATACATGCTCCAGTCGACCCTGGCCATTCTATAACCATTCTTCAGTGGCAGTTCCTTTGTTATCTTGTATCTGCATATACCTGTCAGCATGATATTCAATCTGCCGTCTTTTCTCTCCCGATATTGCCTGATTCTCCCGGCACATCCTGTCTTATAAAGACTATTTTGTTGCTTGTTGTCTTTAGGTTGTACCATGCCGATCAGTTGATCTGTTTTTAGAGCTTTTAGGAACATAGCCAGATCATTGGGCTCAGAGAGTTCTAATGGGAGTTCACCGCCGGGTAATAATGCATTTTCTAGACGATAAATGGGCAGCTCTGCTGGTAGTGCCTCATAAGGCTGTGTGAATGGTGATTTGGGTTTCATGATTTAATTACCTGGAAAAAATATTTTTCTGACTTGGCACACGGCTTTTCCAATGTGATGGGGCGAAGTGATAATAAATAAGCCCTGCGTCCTCTTTAATTCAATTTTCGATAATCCGCATATTCTTATCAAGCGGCGTGTCGATTGATCTTTTTTTCTTCTTGCTTGGTTCGGAAGTCTGTGGTGTTGCTCGCCTTAATTTTGCTTCTACTCGAATGGTATTCATCAATTGCTGGTCATTTATCTCTGGATACATTGGGTAATAATGGGCGACTTCAAAAACATGTTGTTTGGCAGCAAGCTCCAGGCGCTCGCGCTCATTTGCGGATAAACCCTGAAGCATCAATAAGCGTGGCGCCTTGCGCATAAGGTAGCGCTGGCACAAATCATGGTCGGTTTGTTCTTGCCAGTCCTCCCTTACCAGAAGACGTGGAAAGTCATCACCATCATTTTGATCTCTCTTGAACCATGCAGCGCGTGGGTTGATGCCTGCCTGGTTGGATATCAGACGCTGAAAACGATGGTTGACCGGTGGTTCGTTGCGTCCCTGTTCATCCTCTGTGTTTTCAACCTGCATCTTTGAATGTGGTAAAGCAGTCCATTCAGTTTGGCCGGGATACGTATCCATCAGTGATTCATCACAGCAGGAGTAAATCAACGCCAACGGAGACTCATCAGCTCCATCCAGTAGCCAGTATTCGAAGATGTCTCCGGCAGGAAAGGGTACTTGCGCGGTAGAGAGGAATTCTGTCAGTTCGTGTATGCTTTCTGATACCTGATCATGGTCCACGCAAGAGGGGAACATGAAGGTCTTTAATTCCTGATTTTTTAGGGAGGCGACATTATAATAGCCTCGATCAAGACCGTAACCTTGGACTCGATATTTTTGTTCGTTTGTCTGTTTATCACCTGATAAAAACTGGATTTCCCAGTTTATCCCGTCAAAACTTTGTGCTCGTGCACTCTCCGATTCAGCAATCTGCACGAACCCTGAATAAGGAGGCAATAAGCGTTGTGAATAAGCTCGCATCATATTTGTACTCAAAAACAGGTGAGTATAAGAAGCATAGATGCCCTATATGACCAAGTCTAGAGTTAGTCAACAGAATTTGATCAGAAACATGATCAAAGCCCTAACTATTAGATTAGGGTATGAGTCTATTGATAAAGGTGATATTTACATTGCAACTTTGGTTGGGTTTTCGTCTTTTCATCGATAGTAGTCCACGGTGGCTTCCTAACGGTCTCTTACCGGCCAAGAGCTGTCATTCAACTACGTACATTTATATTTCTCTGAAATGTATATCCCAGGTTTCCAGCAACTTGTACCAACTTTCAAGCCGTCATCAGTTTTAAGGATGCTGACATATCCATGACCTTCTTCGCTATCCATTTGAATACCCGTGTAGTACATCTTTACCCAACCATTGTGATGTTTGAAATCAATTACCTTAAAGTTTTTCAGGGACCAATCTCGTATTGTGAGTAACATATACCCACGACAGGATCTATCTTCATAACACTCTATGAAACCATCCCATGAGTCTTTTGGGTAATATTTTTTTAACGGTGATACGTCTACATGCAAATCAAGCTTATTAGGTACTAAATCCGCTCTTAATTTTTCAGCTATTTCAGCTGTGATTATGCTTGTTCTTATTTCGTGATATGAACGATAAAAATCAATATACTTTTGATTTTCAGATGCAAATGAGTGATGTGAAATAGCTAGGTTAGCTACAATCAATAATGTAGAAAGATATTTCCATGTTGTCATAATCTTTGTATTCTACGAATAGTTGAATGTCCGATTTGGGTCGATAGCGATCTTTAATCAAGTTTTATGCAACCAGATGTTACGTTTCTCTGATTCTTTTTCGGTTACATCAAGATAATAAGTATCTTCTTTTGCTTCTGTGAGTGTGACCGCAAACTCCATCAACTCATCACGACGAAATGCGCTAAAGGTAACAGTATCACCAGCAGAGTAGGGGGTAAGCAGGTCATTAATATTGCTGTTGGTTGCTTGTATTTTATTTACAGCGATGACGATGTCTCCGCTTGCCAGTCCGGCATTTTGCAAGCAGCCACCCTCATGGATTATCTGAATCTTTACACCAACTGGATCAGCTGCAAATTTGGCACCGAGATGAAAAGCCTGCGGCTTATGTTTATCACCAATCTTACCGCCTGGATCATCATAAGAGAGCGTTGCTCTGTTCTTTAGTTCGATGCCCATTCTTTCCAGCAATGATGACAGCGGGATATCTTCGGTGGTGGACAGGTAGGTTTCAAAGAATTCATCAAGAGGTTGACCTGCTATCTTGCCGGCAAGGGTTTTGATGGTGTCTTGTTCAATACCCTGGTGTGGTTTTCCAAACTCGTGCCAGAGGATTCGCATGACATCATCTAATGAAGATTGATTGCCACTGAGTTCCCGTATTTTTAGATCCAGCGCGAGTGCAAACAGGCCGCCCTTAACGTAATAACTCACAATTGAATTCGGTGTGTTTTCGTCTTGCTTGTAGAATTTAGTCCAGGCCTCAAAGCTTGATTCAAGCAGGGTCTGTTTGAATCGGCCACTACCTCGCATGACACGGGTAATATTTTTACCAAGTAATTCCATATAGTTTTTTTCTTCAATCACCTGGCTACGGATCAGGCCTAGCTCGTCGTAGTATGACGTAATACCTTCGAAGGCCCAGAGTAATTCTGTGTAGGATTCACTTTGCAGTTGATAGGGAATAAAACTCTCCGGTTTGATCCGTTTGACATTCCAGGTGTGAAAGTACTCGTGGCTGAATAAGCCAAGCAAGTTGATGTAACCATCCGTTAACTTGCTCATATTCTTAGTCGGCAAATCTTTCCGGCTACAGATAAGCGCGGTAGAGTTCCGATGTTCCAGACCACCATAACCCGCACCAACCACGGTTAACAAAAATACATACCGCTCCATCTCCGGGAGTTCACCGAACATAGTGACGTGTGTCTCACAGATCTTTTTGACATCATCGGTTAAGCGCTTTAGATCGGTTTGATGTTTACCACTGATGACGATGTGATGAGGCGTATCGGCTACTTCGAATGAGACCTCAGTGATATCGCCCATCTCGATGGGGTGATCAATGAGTTCATCGTAATCGTTTGCGATGTAGGTTCCGGGTTTAAATAAATCAGTATTTAGACGCGGTAACGAAGTCGCCACCTGCCAGTCTTTATAATGTTCAGCTTCTGGTAATTGTATATTTACTTCGTGTGGTTGTTGTTCCTGATCTTTGACCGCAAGAAAGACACTGCTGCCATTAAAGAAGGCATGGGTGGTATCAAGGTGCGCCGTTCTAACAGACATGTCCCAGGCATAAACAGTATAGGTAATCGTTAGGGTGCCTTTGCAGGGGTCACACTGCCATGTTTGTTTATCTAGCTTGTTGACCTTTACTTCTTTGTTCTCGCTAGTCGCAGCCAGGGTCACGATGTTTTTTGCAAAATCGCGAATCATGTAGCTACCTGGGATCCATGCAGGTAGCCACAGCACTTGCCCCGTGGGATCCGGTTTCATGATGGTTAAGGTTATTTCGAAGAGGTGGGCTTCGGGTTGACTCGGGATGATAGTGTAGCGAAGGTCTGTTTTAGTTTGTTGCATATTATGGTCGTTCAACCTTTACCCAGACCTGATTGACATCGGTTGAGCGTATACGGGTCCGATAATTGATTCCTGAATTCCTGAGATTTTCTTCCTGATTAGTGGCGCCCAGGAATAACCATTCACCCAGTTTACCTGTGATCGTCGTTTCTAATTCGTTTGTCTCGATGGTGCCACTGCTATCAGCAGACTGACTAATTGGACGTATAGTTAAGGTAACTTTGTCATCATGGATGCGCGGCATAATCTGGTAACCGGTCATGATTTGCTGATAGGTAATGGATTCTGTCACGGTGCCATCTGGATTGCGTGTTCTTGTCGCAATCGGTATCGATTGACCCATTGCAATCCTGGCCCAATAACCTTCAGCCACCGACATGACCTGCATTGTCGAGTCGTCTTTTTTTCGCTCTGTCTGGTAGATGCGCGCATCAACTTTGGTCTTTTTGTCGGTGCCAGCTTCAATCGCGACTGAACCATGTTGTTCCTGCCGACTAGACGAATTACCAGCGGTTGGGTTACCCCGGTGTGGATCCCCCATAGAAACCGTAACTTTAAGCTGATTCTGGTTGATATCAATTTCTTCGAGTACGGCTTGTATCTGACTGATATTTTCAGGTGTGCTTTTAATTATAAGCTTATATCCAGTACCGGTGATGCTTGCACCTGGTGCCAACATGGGTTTAACGATGGGAATCACTTCATCAGCAGGGCGATGCAATAATTTAATAGTTTCAATGATCATTGCCGACCAGAGATTAGTCGAGACAACAAACAGTAATAGCGCAAACAGTTTTCTCATATTTATATATGCAGGCTTTTAAAATCAAGCTCTGATGAGCTATGGTCCCATACTTCAGCAAAGTGATGCTCAAAGTAGATGGCGTCCGCTGGATTGTTGAAATTCACAATCGCCTCAAAGCGACTCGCCAATTTCCGATGCATGAGCCCGCGTTCATCAACTAATAAATAGCATGACTGGTTGGCAGCGTAATCCTCATGTACTTTGCGAATTTCAATGGTGCTTGAAAGGCGGCGCGCTAGATCCAGGAGTCGGTGTCCTAGTTTGATGGCTTTATCGGGATCGATAACAAGAAATCTGATTCTGGCTTTGTTGTCATTCACGGCTAGCGATCTGACTGCATCGACAAATTCTGAGTTATCGAAGACTCTTGGGTCGAGATCGCGAGTAAATACATCCAGTCGATGACTGGCCTGGTTGACGAGTTGGATTGCGAGCTGCCGGTTGTCGTCACTCGATTCAATAACAATGTCATCTGAATTTTCTCCGAGCTGGTAGTCGGCCCAGAGTTGTTCGTTATTTGTAGTGTAAGTATCATCCATAATGAAATTATAATTGATTTATAACGGCTTACCAGTTTCTAGGTCACCGAATACAACTTCGCGAACAATTGACAAACGTCATTAAGTCAGCGACTTGGCTAATCCAATATAGCTAGCAGGGGTTAATTCTTTGAGTCGCTGCTTTTCGTTATCGGGAATCTCTAAAGTATCAATGAATGCCTGCATGCTTTCTTTGGTAATACGTTGTCCGCGGGTAAGCGCTTTGAGTTTTTCATACGGCTCCGGTACACCATATCGACGCATAACGGTCTGAATTGGTTCTGCTAGAACTTCCCAGTTATTTTCCAGATCATCTAATAAGGCCTGTTCGTTGACTTCCAGTTTAGAGATACCGCGCAATGAAGAGTGGTAAGCAATCAAACAATGGGCGATACCGACACCCAGGTTTCTGAGTACGGTTGAGTCAGTCAGGTCACGTTGCATACGTGAGACGGGAAGCTTTAAGGCCAGGTGATCGAAAATCGCGTTGGCAATGCCGATGTTGCCTTCTGAGTTTTCAAAGTCGATAGGGTTTACTTTATGCGGCATGGTAGATGAACCCACTTCACCAGCAATAGTCTTTTGCTTGAAGTAGCCATATGAAATATATGTCCAGATGTCGCGATTAAAATCCATCAGGATCGTATTGAATCGCATCAGCACATGAAAATACTCAGCAATGTAATCATGAGGTTCGATCTGAATAGTCATTGGATTAAAGTCGATTCCAAGACTCGTGACAAAAGATTCTGCAAAGGCTGGCCAATCAACATCGGGATAGGCCGAGACATGCGCATTATAATTTCCAACCGCACCATTAATTTTTCCGAGTATAGCGACATCCTTTAATTGGTCGAGCTGTCGTTTTAGACGATAGATGACATTGGCGATTTCCTTGCCGACCGTTGTCGGTGATGCAGGTTGTCCGTGTGTATGGGCAAGCATCGGCATGTCAATAGTTTGTTTTGAAAGCGACGTGAGGCTATCGATGAGCTCATCAATGACGGGCAATAACACTGTATCTCGGGCACCTCTCAACATCAGGGCATGGGAGAGATTATTGATATCCTCAGAGGTACAGGCAAAGTGAATAAACTCACTGACTTTCAGAATTTCTTCATTGTCAGCAATCTTTTCTTTCAGGAAATACTCAACCGCTTTTACGTCATGGTTCGTGGTCTTTTCAATATCTTTGACCCGTTGCGCATCTTCAATCGAGAAATTACTCACAATTGCATCAAGGCTGGCATTGGCTGCTTTAGAAAATGCAGGTACTTCCACAATTTTCTTTTCGGCGGCCAGATGTTGCAGCCAGCGTACTTCGACGATCACGCGATGTTTGATCAATGCGTATTCGCTGAATAATTCGCGGAGTGGGGCACTGCGGCCGGCATAGCGACCATCTATTGGTGATATTGCGGTGAGTGTAGTTAAATCCATGCTGTACCTGCTCAAATCTATGAGGCATGGATTCTACCACTTATCGTGATTTTATGGGATTGATTGGGCTTTTTTAGGATTAAAGAGGTTATTTCACCCGGCTGAGGGGGTGGCGGCTAGCGGTGGGAGTGACCAGTGAAATAATTCACAGTGAAATAATTCACCCGGAGCCCAGGTGTGAACTGCCGTCACACCTGTTGATACAGTCAGGGCCTATGCAGTCTTGTAAATAAGCCCAGGGTTGAACATTAATTCATCTTTTTGAAGCTGTCCCAGTGGACATCCATCACGATCGCATTCAGCTAGACGGTCAAATTTGTATTTGCCATCTTCTGATTCAATCGTTGAAAAAATAGGTTTACCAAGATGGGTGCCAATTGCGGGGCCGTATTTGTTATTGCTCACTGCCTATTACCTCTCAAAACGAGTGTTGAACGATATATTACTTACACGTTAGGTATCGGCGAGGGGTTCCAGTGCTTTAGTTTCGATGTGATCCAGGTAACAGAATTCCTGGCTGGGGTAAAAAATGCGTGAAACAACTCACACTTCCCACCCGGCTGATATTTTTACTCAGCAAAGTGGGAAGGTGGCCGTGATGTGTCGTTGATTTTAGTGGTCTAGCTGGATAATTGGCGCAGGACGTAATGTAAAATTCCGCCGTGTTTGTAGTATTCAATTTCTTTTGGCGTATCGATGCGCACGTTGACCTTGAATCGTTTCTTTTTACCGTCAGGACTCACGGCAAGAATCTCGACTTGCTTGGCCTTACCACCTTTTAGGTCACCAACGGTCAGCATTTCTTGGCCAGTCAGCCCCAGTGATTTTGCAGAATCGCCCGCTTTGAACTGCAGCGGAAGAATGCCCATGCAGACCAGGTTGGTGCGGTGAATACGCTCATAGCTTTCTGCGATCACGGCACGTACGCCGAGCAGGTTCGGGCCTTTGGCCGCCCAGTCACGGGAGGAGCCGGAACCATATTCCTTACCAGCGATGACCACTAAGGGAAAACCTTCATCTCGATACTTCATGGCGGCATCGTAAATCGAGGTCTGTTCACCACTGGTCAGATGAATCGTGATGCCACCCTCAGTTCCCGGTGCAAGCAGATTACGCAGTCGGATATTAGCGAAGGTGCCGCGCATCATGACTTCGTGGTTACCACGGCGTGAGCCATAGGAATTAAAGTCGGTAGGTGCAACACCATGTTCGACCAGGTATTGTCCGGCAGGGCTGTCCGCCTTGATCGCACCTGCAGGTGATATGTGATCCGTTGTTACCGAGTCGCCGAGCAGGGCAAGGACGCGGGCAGCGAAGATGGGTTTGATCTCACCCGGTTCTGCGGTCATCCCGGAGAAGTAAGGTGGGTTCTGGATATAAGTCGAGTCATCTTGCCAGTCAAATTGTTGACCACTGCCTGCGGCTAATGTCTGCCAACGCTCTGTGCCCTTAAACACGTTTTGATAGCTGCTACTAAACTGTTCGCGAGTAACACTTTGTTGTATTGCCGCTTGTAATTCCTGTTGGCTTGGCCAGATATCTTTCAAGAAGACATCCTGACCGTCTTTAGTTTTACCAATAGGGTCGTTATACAGATCGATATCCATACGACCAGCGATGGCGTAGGCAACGACCAGTGGTGGCGAAGCAAGATAATTCATCCGCACTTCAGCATGCACGCGGCCTTCAAAGTTACGGTTACCAGAGAGCACCGAACAGACAGTCAGGTCGCCATCGTGAATAGCCTTGCTGACTTCTTCAGGTAGTGGGCCAGAGTTACCGATACAGGTGGTACAACCATAGCCGACGACATTAAATCCAAGCTTATCAAGGTCATCTAACAGACCAGCGGCTTCAAGGTATTCACTCACTACACGTGAACCTGGTCCTAATGAAGTTTTAACCCAGGGCTGAACTTGTAAACCCAGTGAAGCAGCTTTTTTCGCAACTAAGCCCGCACCGATCATCACCGATGGATTAGAGGTGTTAGTACAGGAAGTAATAGCGGCAATCACAACCGCGCCGTCTTTCAACGTAGCGGGTTGGCCTTTGATGTTGGTATCGACAGCGCCTTTTGAAGAAAGATTACGTTCCTTGTGTAAAGTCTCTTTCGCTTCCAGGAACATACTCTTTGACTTACGCAGTGGTACACGATCCTGAGGACGTTTTGGTCCTGCAAGACTGGGTTCTGTTGTACCCAGATCCATTGAAATCGTGCTGCTATAGTTTGCGATTTTCTGATTGGCCGATCGGAACATACCCTGTGCTTTCGCATACGCTTCCACCAGACTAATCTGATCTTCATCACGACCGGACAAACGTAAATAATTCAGTGTTTCATCATCAATAGGGAAAATGCCACAGGTCGCACCATACTCAGGCGCCATATTTGCAAGTGTTGCGCGATCCGCGAGTGACAAGTGATCCAGGCCATCGCCATAGAACTCAACAAATTTTCCAACAACACCATGTTGACGCAGGGCTTCAACGACCGTTAAGACTAAATCAGTTGCGGTTGCGCCTTCAGGTAGTGCGCCTTTGAGTTCAAAACCAACGACTTGTGGTATCAACATTGAGATCGGCTGGCCAAGCATAGCGGCTTCGGCCTCGATACCACCCACACCCCAGCCGAGCACACCCAGGCCGTTAATCATGGTGGTGTGGGAATCCGTACCCACCAGCGTATCTGGATAGGCAATGGTCTCATTGCCATCTGAACGTGTGAAAACGGTGCGAGCCAGATATTCCAGATTAACCTGGTGCACAATACCCGTCTCGGGAGGCACCACTTTAAAGTTTGAAAATGCGTTCTGTCCCCATTTTAAAAAACTGTAACGTTCCCGGTTACGCTGATATTCCAGCGATTCATTTAGAGAGAAAGCATCACTGCTGCCAAACTTATCAACTTGCACCGAGTGATCGATAACCAGCTCTGCAGGTGATAGAGGATTAATCTTGTCAGGGTTGCCGCCCAGATCCTTCATCGCATCTCGCATCGCAGCCAGATCAACCACGGCGGGTACGCCGGTAAAGTCCTGCATTAAGACGCGGGCTGGGGTAAAGGCGATTTCAGTATCGGGGGCTGCTTTCGGGTTCCACTTGGCCAGGGCTTGAATGTCAGACTTAGTGACGCTTATACCATCTTCATGGCGCAACAGATTTTCGAGCAAAATCTTCAACGAAAAAGGGAGCTTCTCGCTGCCTTTGACTTTGTCTAAGCGAAAGTAAGTATAGTCTGTCCCGTTAACCTTGATGCTGCTGCGGGATTTAAAACTGTCAGCCATGGAAACTCCTTAAAATTACTTATTATGCTGGCGCGCAATCGCTCATTATAGCGAACTTCGGGGCGGGCTCGCCATGTGCAATGTGGTTAAAAATGATGCGAGGAAATCTTGCTCGAAACTAGTGCAGGCTCTGGTTCATCTCATTTTCGAGTATGCGTGTCGCCTCTTGTACAAAGAATCGCCGTTTTAGCACAATCTGCCAACGACTGCCGCCAACCTGCAGCCATAAAATTCCAGAACGTATACCGGACAATAATATCGCCCGAATTTTGTCGGCATTACCGGGGCTAGTCAGGTAACTATCTTCACCGGTGACAATCACTTTAGGTGACAAGGTGCTGATTGTTTCGGAATAAATACTGGCAAGATTGGCGAGTGTGTTGTCATGCGTAACACCGAACATGTCGACTTGCTCTTGCACGCGTTCTAATCGCTGTGAAATTGTCGCCAGCATTGCATCATTTTTTAAAAGTTTACGCGATAGGTGCAGCAAGCTAATCACATAGCGTGCGGTGTTGGCATCGCGTTGAAATGCGCCTTCGCCTAGATGCGAGCACAAGGTATGAAATCCAGTACGGAGGTTGTCGACGCCATTATATACTGCTGCGGTCGAACTGGGATTCATGTTGAGCGTACTGCGTACTGCAGTTTCAAGATCATGTGAATCAACGATGCCTTTGCTGGCTATCTGCGTCACCAGGCTTGCGCTTTGAAAAATGCCTGCCAGGGCAATAGTTTTGTCAGTAAGATTTTTCATGGTTTTATATAAGTTTATCCGTTGCCTCTATGATGCCGCCACCAAGACAAACCTCGTCCTGATAAAAAACTACAGATTGACCGAGTGTAATAGCCCACTGTGGCTCATCGAATTCAACAAGCAGGCTATTATCGTCATCTGTGCTGAGATGGCAAACGGAATCGACCTGTCGGTAGCGTGTTTTAGCAGTACAGCTGAGCGGTAGGGCCAGTGGCTTAGGTGCAACCCACTCAAGGTTGGTCGCTTTTAACCAACGACCTTGCAGTAACGGGTGATCATGCCCCTGAACCACAATGAGTTTGTTGTTGGCAAGATCTTTGTCTGCTACATACCAGGGATCTTCATTGTAATTAGCCAGGCCACCAATACCAAGGCCTTGCCGTTGCCCACGGGTGTAATACATTAAGCCATCATGCCGACCAATCTTGTCGCCTTCAGGTGTCACTATATCTCCAGGCTTGGCGGGTAAATAGCGTTGCAAGAAGGCCTTGAAGTCTCGTTCGCCAATAAAACAGATCCCGGTACTGTCTTTTTTGTTATGGGTTATTAAATGGTTGCTCTCAGCTAATTTTCTAACTTCAGTTTTTGAGAGCTCACCGACTGGGAACAAGCTTTTGGCTAGCTGATCCTGTTTTAAAGTATATAAAAAGTAACTTTGATCCTTGTCGACGTCTTTGCCACGTAATAGATAGTGCTCGCTGTCGCGTTCTTCTGTTCGTACATAATGCCCGGTTGCGATTTTTTCAGCCCCTTGTGCTAAGGCGTAATCCAGGAAGGCGCGGAATTTTATTTCCTTGTTGCATAATACGTCCGGATTAGGCGTCCGCCCAGCGGAGTATTCATCAAGAAAATACTTGAATACTCGATCCCAGTATTGATCGGAAAAGTTAACGCCCTGGATTTCAATCCCAAGTAACTTGCACACTTCTTTTGCATCGCTAAAGTCCTGTTCAGCAGGGCAGTGGCCATCTTCGTCATCGCCTTCCCAGTTTTTCATGAAGACGGCGTATACGTCATAGCCTTGTTGCTGCAATAACATCGCGCTCACCGATGAATCAACACCACCCGATATGCCTACAATAATGCTCTTATTTTCTTTTTGGTCAGTCATCTAACTTTTAATACGGAGCCTTAATCATTTTGAAAAACAGATAAATCAAAACGCTGGCCGCGCAAATAGTCATCGATACATTTTAAAACCAGCGGGCTTCGATGTTGTTGCTGTCTTGCTTTGAGTTGCTCGTAATCGAGCCAGACAGCTTGCTCAATTTCCTTATCTAAGCTGCGCCCTGGATCATGTTCAAGCAGCTCACCGCAAAAACAAAAACGCAGGTAGGTCTCATTGTTTTCTGGATGTATCCATTGATAAACGCCGACCAGGTGTGAGGGTTGATATTGCCAGGCTGTCTCTTCCAGTGTTTCTCTGATCGAGGCCTCAAGCAGACTTTCACCTTGTTCCCAATGACCGGCAGGTTGGTTCAAGACGAGTTGTTTGTTGATGCGTTCTTCAACCAGGAGAAAATGTTGCTCGCGCTCGAGCACAACGGCAACTGTTATATGTGGGGACCAGTTCATTGTTTGATTTTCTTTTGCTCAACCTGTGCTTTGACGTCGCCAGGAACTTTTCTTTCTTCCCAGCTACCCGGTTGAAGGTTATTTAGATACCAGGGGCCAATTCTATAGCGAATTAAGCGCAGGGTTGGATGGCCAACCTTTGCCGTCATTCTGCGTATTTGCCGGTTCTTGCCTTCGCTAATGGTGATATCCAACCATGAAGTTGGCACTGATTTTCGCTCTCGTATTGGTGGATTACGTTGCCAGATACGTGGTTCTGAAATGCGTTTTACTCTTGCAGGTTGAGTTAAGCCGTCTTTTAATTGCACACCTTGTCTTAAACGCTGCAGAGCTTGCTCATCCGGCTCACCCTCAACCTGTACCCAATAACCTTTAGGCATCTTATGCTCGGGCTGACTGATACGGTGCTGCAAGCCACCATGGTCCGTTAGCAGCAGGAGACCTTCGCTGTCTTTATCCAGGCGGCCTGCTGGATAGACATCGGGGATAGTTATGTAGTCCGCTAGCACGGCATCCTGATCATGGCTGCGGAACTGGCAAACCACATCAAATGGCTTATTAAAAGACAATAATAACAAAGAGTTACCTTCTTTACTTAAAGTTAAATATTATTTTGGCTTAGGGGTAAATTTTAAGCCGTGAGCAATACACGTTTATTATGACATTCCGACCACAGACATTAAACGTTGTTTCATCGCTGGCTGAAATACAGGTGAATATGATCTCGGCGAATTAATCTGAGGCAGCCAAAATTTAGGCGCTAGAAATTGACGATTCAAGGTCTCTGTCAAAATAGTAACCTGGAATAGAGGAGGGATTCGCTTGTAGTTGTATTTTACCCACCCACTGCCTGTCATCCCTAACGAAAGGGAGACCGACAGCGGTTTTGTTGGTTCTAGCTAGTCTAAGCTAGTGCGTTACTACTAACCCTTCTAAGTGTGAGGGTGTAATACTGGTCGCATGCAGTCCCTTCGGTCCCTGAGTGCATTCGAACTCTACTTTCTGACCTTTTTTTAAAGTCTTATAACCGTCCATTGTAATGGATGAAAAATGAGCAAAAATATCGTCACCACCTTGTTCTGGAGAGATAAACCCATAACCCTTGGAATTACTAAACCATTTTACGATGCCAATAGCCATGCCTTCCTAGCCTCCTTACATACCTGCAATTTCTACAAAGTATTTCGTGCTCCATTACGTCAGTATATTGACTACAAAACAAATACTTAGCGGTAGGACCCCAGCACGAAAGCCGAGCCTTTTAACTATAGACAAAAATTCATAATATTCCTCTCAGAGCTTGTTAAAATAACTATCGAGACATTGATTTTTAGGGCTTAAAGCACCAATAACTGACTATGAGTGATGGAATAATTCCCAGTGGACATGATGATGGATTGGCACTTGAAGAGGCCAAGCCGAAATTAAAACGTCCACCAATGTATAAAGTAATTCTGCTAAATGACGATTACACTCCTATGGAGTTTGTTGTGCACGTGCTGGAAAGATTTTTTGGCATGAATCGTGAAAAGGCTACACATATCATGATCAATGTGCACACAAAGGGACATGGTGTATGCGGCGTGTTTACGCGCGAGATTGCTGAGACAAAAGTCATGTACGTTAATGACTATTCGCGCGAAAACGAACACCCACTATTATGCACGATGGAAGCAGATGACTAGAGTCGTAAGTACTGAGGGTCAGTTATGTTAAGTAAGGAACTAGAGAGCTCGCTGAATAATGCATTCAAGCAAGCACGCGAGAGAAACCACGAATTCATGACAGTAGAGCATTTGTTACTTGCTCTCTGTGACAACGCATCGTCATCTGATGTGCTACGAGCTTGCGGCGCCGATATCGATGCGCTTCGAACCGAGATCAGCAACTTCCTCGATGAAACAACACCCTTGTTGCCACCCAACGATGATCGCGACACACAACCCACTTTAGGTTTCCAGCGCGTATTACAGCGTGCTGTATTTCATGTGCAGTCTTCAGGTAAAAATGAAGTGACTGGTGCGAATGTATTGGTTGCGATTTTTAGTGAGCAAGAGTCACAGGCCGTTTACTTCCTTAAGAAACAGGAAATAACACGACTCGAAGTTGTTAATTATATTTCACATGGCATCTCTAAAATTGGTGACGATGAACAACCAATGGGTAATGAGTCTGTTACTGATGAAGATGCAGTTGAAAAACCACAAGATCCACTTAGTCAGTTTGCAACTAACCTGAACAAGCTTGCCGAACAGGGGAAAATCGATCCGTTAATTGGTCGTAAGCACGAACTTGAAAGAACAATTCAGGTTCTCTGCCGTCGCCGTAAAAACAATCCGCTATTTGTTGGTGAAGCAGGCGTTGGTAAAACAGCTTTAGCTGAAGGTCTTGCGAAGAAAATTGTTGATGATGATGTGCCTGAGGTACTGGATGGTTGCACCATCTACTCACTTGACCTGGGTGCGTTACTTGCTGGTACAAAATATCGCGGCGACTTTGAGAAACGTTTGAAGGCTGTGATTAATCAGTTGAAAGATGAAGAGGGAGCCATTCTCTTTATTGATGAGATCCATACCATCATCGGTGCTGGTGCGGCATCCGGCGGTGCGATGGATGCCTCCAATCTGATCAAACCAGTGCTGGCATCAGGTGATCTCAAATGTCTGGGTTCAACAACCTATCAGGAATATCGTGGCATCTTTGAAAAAGATCGTGCCTTAACACGTCGATTCCAGAAGATAGATGTCCCTGAACCTACTGTTGAGGAAACCGTTCAGATTCTTGAAGGTCTTAAATCACGCTTTGAAGAACACCACAGTGTGCGTTACACCAAGCAGGCATTACGTTTGGCTGCAGAATTAGCCGATCGTTATATCAACGACCGCCATCTACCTGATAAGGCAATTGATGTGATTGATGAAGCCGGTGCAAACCAGCGTATGCTGGCGCCATCAAAACGCAAGAAAACCATCGGTGTCAAAGAGATTGAATCGATTGTTGCCAAGATTGCACGTATCCCAGAGAAAACTGTTTCCTCTAGTGATAAAACAGCACTTAAGAATCTTGAGCGCGATCTCAAACTGGTTATCTACGGACAGGATGATGCGGTTGACACATTATCAACGGCTATTAAGTTATCTCGTGCAGGCCTTGGTAATGAACAAAAACCCATTGGTTCCTTCCTGTTTGCAGGGCCAACCGGTGTGGGTAAAACAGAAGTCACCCGTCAACTTGCCAGAATCATGGGTATCGAGTTAATTCGCTTTGATATGTCTGAGTACATGGAGCGCCATACCGTTTCGCGTCTGATAGGCGCCCCTCCAGGTTATGTCGGTTACGATCAGGGCGGTCTGTTAACTGAGGCCATTAACAAGCAACCGCATGCCGTGTTGCTGTTAGACGAAATAGAAAAGGCCCATCCAGATGTCTTTAACCTGTTACTGCAGGTGATGGATCATGGAACGCTGACCGACAACAATGGCCGTAAAGCAGATTTCCGTAATGTGATTATTGTGATGACAACCAATGCAGGTGCGGATGTATTGAATCGTTCATCGATTGGGTTTACGCAACAAGATCATTCGACCGATGGCATGGAAAGTATTAAGAAGTTCTTCGCGCCAGAATTCCGTAATCGACTGGATGCTGTTATTCAGTTCAAGCAGCTCTCAACAGAGATTATCACGCATGTCGTCGACAAATTCCTGTTTGAATTTGAAGCTCAACTGGAAGAGAAGGGCGTACAGCTATCCGTCGATGATGAGGCACGTACCTGGCTGGCCATGCATGGCTATGATCCGCAAATGGGTGCACGTCCCATGGCGCGTGTCATACAGGAGAACATCAAGAAGCCACTTGCTGAGGAATTACTGTTTGGAAAATTAGCGAATGGTGGTCGGGTAAATATCACGGTACGCGACGACAAGATTGCACTTGAGCTAGAGAGCAAGGAAGAGCTTGCTCACAGCAAATAAGCCTTTAGCGGCCTCGGAAGACAATACGCCCTTTGCTTAGATCGTAAGGGGTTAGTTGCACGGTAACTTTGTCGCCGGTGAGAATTCGGATGTAATGCTTGCGCATTTTACCTGAGATATGAGCCGTCACGACATGCCCATTTTCTAGTTCGACTCGAAACATGGTATTAGGCAGCGTATCAATCACTGTCCCTTCCATCTCAATGTGTTCTTCTTTTGCCATTCTTCCTCGCTGTAGTGTAATACCCTAAAAGGCGTGCGTGCTCTTAAACACGCAGCGCGAATAATGCCTGAATTTTCTCGCTTAATCAAAAGCTAAGAGGGGATAATTAGGAAAAAATTGATGGATTTCAGTAAGATTCGACAGCCAGCACAGATCTGGCTGTGAACAGGGTCACACTGCCTGGGACTTTTCCCATTCAACAACACTATATGCGACATGTGGGTGGCTCATTTCACCCGCCAAAACGACCTCCATACCCAGAAAAGTCACTAGTTCATCCAGATTCTTGATGTTGGCCAGATCGGTCCGTAGTTGTGAATAATGCTTGGGATTCAGATAGAGAATATTAGGGCGGAAACCGTGCTCGATTTCAAATTTGTTTGCGAGTCTGCAAAGGAAACTGATCATCTCACCCTCCTAACTAACCTTCTGGTTATGCAAGTTGACTTAATTATGTGACAGCAAATCGAAGTATTTGTTGCTCAAAAAAGTCAGTTTCGTTACATAAATATATCGGTTTTGCAGCTACGAACTTGAATCTTTCGTAAGGTATTGTTTTATATTGGAGAAGGTAATGTATTGCGTTAGATCAATAAAATTTAGAATTATTTTGCTTTTTTAAAGCGATCCCAGCTATGACCATTAAAAATTTCCAGCCCGGAAAAGCGGTTCTTGTAGGACATTTTTTCGCAGTTTTTTATCCAGTAACCAAGATAAACATATTGTCGGCGTGTTTTTTTGGCTTCAGCGACTTGTTGTAATATTGAATAGGTGCCTGGACTTAGAGCTGAATAATCTGGATCGAAAAATGTGTAGACTGCAGAAAACCCATCGATTAGCCAGTCAGTCACGGCAACCCCGATAAGTTTATTTTCAACTCTAAACTCTGCCAACTTAGTATTGCACCAACTCGCCTTCATCATCCGCATGTAATGCTCCGGGTCATCACTCTCCATGCTACTACCTTCGTGTCGAAACGACATATACTGACTATATAGTAGAAAGTGTTCCTCGTTATATTCTGCATCGACCCAATGCAATTTGGTATTTACATTTTTATTGATTAGACGTTTTTGTGATTTGGATAACTCAAAATATTCAACATTAATCCTGACTGCCTTGCATTCATTACAGAGAGGGCAGTGCGGACGATAAACATGTTCACCGCTGCGGCGAAAACCAAGTTCAGAAAATAAACTATAGGTGCCAGTGTCGACTTTTGCCTGAGGGTCTACAAAAAGGGTTGCCGCTTGATGATCAGCCAAATAACTACATTCGTGTTCTGGCGTAATCAATAATCGAAAATCATGCAGGGCATGAAACTTGTTCGTCTCGTCATTCATTGAGAAACAGATCTCCCTGATTGACCTCGCAAGACCAAATTCCTCGATGAGCGGTTATGTTGTTTTGCTTGCAGTGCTCCGATAATAAATCCATAAGGGCCTGCCGTTCAATTTGCCGCGCGCCAAGCGTGCCAAGGTGTTCAGAATAAACCTGGCAGTCAATAAAGCCAAAGTCCCATTTGCGTAAGTGCATCACAAGATAAACTAAAGCAATTTTTGATGCATCACTTTGTCTGCTAAACATGGACTCGCCGAAAAATGCTTTACCCAGGCTGACACCATAGAGCCCACCAATCAACTCATCGTCATGCCAGACTTCGACACTATGCGCAAAACCTGCATGATGCAAGGCAATGTAAGCGCGCTCCATGTCGTCAACAATCCAGGTCCCAAATCCATCGCGGCGGCTGACAGCACATGCTTTGATCACTTGTTCGAATGCGGTATCAAAGGTTACGTGGTAATCGGATTTCTTTAATGACTTTTTTAGACTTTTCGAAATTTTAAGTTCGTCCAGATACAAAATGGCACGAGGATTAGGCGACCACCACAAAATGGGTTGACCTTCACTATACCAGGGGAAAATGCCCTTACTATATGCAGCGAGCAATCGCTCAGTTGATAAGTCGCCACCGACAGCCAACAATCCATCAGGATCGGTGAGTGCTAACGCCACATCAGGAAAGCTGTTAACGTCATCTGGATCTAGCCAGAATGGTGCGGTAGAGATCCCTTTCGTCATTTTTGTTGCATTTCTTTATAAGGAGAATGATCCATCAAACTATTTATATAGTGTTCCATGCCTATGCGTTCTCTATCTACAAACTGGTTTATTACGCCAGCAAATTCCGGATGAGCAATCCAATGCGCTGACCAGGTTGCGGTGGGCAGAAAACCACGACTGATCTTATGCTCACCCTGGGCGCCAGGCTCAAATGTAGAAAGTTTGTTAGCGATGCAATAATCTAGCCCCTGATAATAACAGGCCTCAAAATGCAAACTATGAAACTCAGCGTTGCATCCCCAGTGCCTTCCATACAGTGTAGACTGATCTCGCATATTGAACGCACTCGCAACATATTTTCCATCATGTTTTGCAAAAACTATCACAATATTCATGGGCATGGTCTCGCCGATCTCTTTAAAGAAATCCAGCTGTAGAGTTGGCATTCCACTTTTCTTATCAAATGTGCTGGTATAAAAACCATGAAAAATTTGCCACAATTCATCAGTCATATCGTTTCCATGCCTGATCTCGAGCTGCACGTCCTGTTCAACAACATAGCGTCGTTCACGTTTTATCTTTTTTCGTTTCGAAGAAGTTAAATATGATAAAAAGTGATCGAAATTTGTATAGTTGTTATTTTGCCAGTGAAATTGACAACCAAGTCGCATCGCATAGTCATTTTTTTCCAAAAATGCTGTGTCGCGTTGATCGGTAAACAGCCAGTGCATACTGGATACGTTAAGTTGTTCAGCATGTTTGATAACTGCATCGGTTAAATGGTTTGCCCATTTAGCGTAGTCCTGATCTGCGTCGATGAGCAGTCGTGGCCCGGTAACGGGTGTATACGGTATTGCGGTAACTAATTTTGGATAATAGGGGATGCCCGTACGATGGTAAGCATCTGCCCAGGCCCAATCAAAGACTAATTCGCCATAGGAATTATCTTTTATGTATAAAGGTGTGGCGGCAACAAGAACATCATCGTCATACAAAGCAATATGCTGCGGATACCAACCGAAGTCATGCAGACAGTGATTTTTTTCTAGCGCGCTTAAGAATTCAAATTGAATGAAGGGATTATTGGATCCGGCTAGTCGATTCCATTTTTCTGAACCGATCTCTCCAATGCTTTCTAGTATTTTAGTCTGCACAATTTATTAAGTCAGGATTGAAGAAGGACTCCAATCCTGACAGATGCTGTTACCTTGATTACTTGGCTTCGAGGTTGTCCAGAAATTTTTCTGCATCCAAAGCCGCCATACAACCCGAACCAGCAGACGTGATCGCCTGACGATAGATATGATCGGCAACATCTCCTGCGGCAAAGACACCAGGTACACTGGT
Source organism: uncultured Ectothiorhodospiraceae bacterium (assembly GCA_947259575.1). Taxonomy (GTDB): domain Bacteria; phylum Pseudomonadota; class Gammaproteobacteria; order UBA6429; family Thiohalophilaceae; genus SZUA-24. The sequence continues at coordinate 31,154 of CAMYMU010000047.1, forward strand.
TTGCGTTGCATTACCTGCATTGCCACTTTGCACTTTCAGATAACCGTGCTCCATATCAAGCTGGCCATCAAAGATATCCGTATTTGGTTTATGTCCAATCGCAACAAACACGCCCATGAGATTAATTTCTTTTGTTGAGCCATCTTGTGTGTTTTTAATCCGCACTCCGGTAACACCGCTGTCGTCACCAAGTACTTCATCCATTTCATGATTCCATTCGATAGTAATGTTGCCTGTCTTGGCTTTATCTATAAGTTGATCAGCTAAAATCTTTTCCGAGCGGAATTTATCGCGACGATGAATCACCGTGACATGTTTGGCGATATTTGAAAGATATAAGGCTTCCTCAACCGCGGTATTTCCACCACCGATAACAGCGACGTCCTGGTTTTTATAGAAAAAACCATCACATGTTGCACAAGCAGAAACACCTTTGCCCCTGAAAGCTTCTTCTGAGGGGAGACCGAGATACATCGCAGAGGCACCGGTTGCAATGATGAGTGCGTCGCAGGTGTAAGTACCGCTATCACCCGTCAGGGTAAAAGGTTTGTTGTTTACGTCTACAGTATGGATATGATCAAATATAATCTCGGTATTAAAACGCTCAGCATGTTTTTGCATACGCTCCATTAGACCCGGGCCTTCAACGCCTTCATTATCGCCAGGCCAGTTGTCGACCTCAGTTGTGGTCATTAATTGACCGCCTTGCTCAAGTCCTGTTATCAGCACAGGATCTAAATTGGCACGTGCTGCATAGACAGCGGCGGTATATCCTGCTGGACCAGAACCCAGGATTAACAAACGACAATGCTTTACTTCACTCATTCAGGGATCTCCGAATTATATTTAATTGATCTAATCATTTGAGGACAATGCACAGGTAGGATAGGTTCACTGCACAGCATCGGAAAATTTGTGTGTCTATGGTACGTAAAGGGTTGGTTCCGGTAAACAGTTAAGAGGTATGACAATGCGTATTGGTATTCCCAAAGAAATTAAAACCTATGAAGCACGAGTGGCCTTGCTGCCAGCGTCCTGTGCTGAGTTAATCCAGAACAACCATGAGGTTATTGTCGAAACCAAGGCAGGGGTACACGCCGGTTATGCGGATGCGTTATACCAACAAGTCGGTTGCCAATTAGCCGATTCCGCCGAGCAGGTTTACTCGTCAGCAGAGCTCATAGTTAAGGTCAAGGAGCCACAACCGGAAGAGGTTCAGATGTTGAGTTCGGGGCAATTGCTCTTTTCATACCTGCACCTCGCTGCTGAACCGGCTTTACTCAACAGCTTGCAGCAATCAGGGGTGACGGCTATTGGTTTTGAGACCGTTCAGGTTGGCAAGCAGCTGCCTTTGCTGGCGCCGATGAGTGACATAGCCGGACGCCTGTCCGTACAGATTGGCGCAACGCTTCTTCAGCATCAAAATGGCGGAAGAGGGGTTCTGCTCGGCGGTCTCGCTGGCACTGAGCGTGGTCAGGTTGTCATACTTGGGGCCGGGGTTGCTGGAGGACATGCTGCTTTGGTTGCACAGGCATTAGGGGCAAATGTCACCATTTTCGACCCAAATCGCGACAAATTGACGCAAATGAGGGCATTAGGCCCCAATGTCACGGGTTTACATCCCAATGCGCACGATATAGAGACGCATGTAAAGGCTGCTGATTTGCTGGTTGGTGCTGTTTTGATACCAGGTGCAAAGGCTCCCAAGCTAGTCAGCAAAGACCTGGTGGCGAAAATGAACCCCGGTAGCGTCATCATTGATATCTCAGTCGATCAAGGTGGCTGTATTGAAACAACACGACCTACGAGCTATGCAGACCCCACCTATTTGGTGAATGATGTAGTGCATTTTGGGGTTACCAACATGCCTGGGGCGGTTCCTCGGAGTGCCTCACAGGCATTGTCGGCGGCCTTGCTACCTTATATCCTGCGCCTGGCAACACCCGATTGGGAGCACGATGATGTACTGCATTCCGGAGTCAATGTGAGGGCAGGCAAAGTCGTGCATCCAGCCCTGATTTCATGACAGTTGTTATTGATAAATAATATATAAAATAGTAAGTTAGCGATATTAGTTAATAGAGTAGTTTAAGAGTGAAGCAGTAAAATGGCCCAAGCAAAACAAAAGTCAGATCGTCCACCACTGGCCGAGCATCTACAACGGGGCCTCCGTGAAGGTGCGCTTTTTGTGTTTGCATTTGTGGCGATTTATTTCCTGATCGCTATCTCAAGTTATGCCCCCCAGGACCCGGGTTGGTCGACAAGCGCCGAGGGGGGTGAAGTCCATAATCTGGGTGGTCTCGCCGGGGCCTGGTTTGCTGATATTGTTCTGGCCCTGTTTGGTTACCTGGCTTACCTAATCCCGATAATGGTGGCCTATGCAGGTTGGCTAATATTCCGTCAAATGCCTGTTAATCCGCACGAATGGCGTTCGCTGGCTTTGAGAGGGCTGGGGTTTTTATTTACCCTGGCATCAGCCTGTGGCATTGCTAGCCTTTACGATAATCAGGTCGTAAGTTCTTTGCCGCAGCACGTAACGGCTGGAGGGATTTTCGGTGACCTGGTTAAGAACGGAATGATCTATGCGTTTAACCAACTGGGTGCAACTTTGTTGCTACTCGCGGTGTTCTTCAGTGGCTTTACCTTATTTACCAACTTGTCCTGGTTAAAGTTGATGGATATTACCGGTGCGATCACGCTGAATAGCATTGCCTGGGTCCAGGACAAAATCATGACCTTTATCGACCGTAAACAAGATAAAGACTACCAACAAAAGCGTTTTGAAAAAACCAGGATCAAGATCGAGAAACAGGAAAAGAAAAAGGCAGAGCGCACTCCGCCCCGGATTGAACCAGTGATCAGAGAGCCCAAGGTCAGTGTGCGTGAACAAAAAGAACGTCAAGTCCCCTTGTTTAGAACTGACGGTGAAACCGAGTTACCACCGCTTGCCTTGTTAGATGAACAGGAGGAGATAGCAAATCCAATATCTAAGGAATCATTGGAAGCGATCTCACGGCAAGTTGAAATCAAACTGGCTGATTTTGGTATTGAGGTCCAAGTTGTAGCGGTTCATCCCGGTCCGGTGATCACACGTTATGAATTGCAACCTGCACCCGGTGTAAAAGTTAGTCAGATTAGCAATCTGTCAAAAGATCTTGCGCGTGCCTTATCAGCGATCAGTGTACGAATTGTTGAAGTTATTCCCGGTAAGTCGACTGTGGGACTCGAAATTCCTAATGAAGAAAGGGAAGTAGTACAGTTACACGACAACCTTAAGTCCGACGCCTTTGAGCATGCCAAGTCACCGCTGTCGTTAGCCTTGGGTAAGGATATTAGTGGTCACCCTGTGGTTGCCGATCTCGCCAGGATGCCACACTTATTGGTTGCGGGTACAACCGGTGCTGGTAAGTCAGTTGCACTAAACGCGATGATCTTGAGTATTTTATATAACGCGAAACCGCAAGACATTCGTTTGATAATGATTGATCCAAAAATGCTGGAACTTTCAATCTACGAAGGTATTCCGCATTTATTAGCACCAGTCGTAACGGATATGAAAGATGCAGCGAATGCATTGCGTTGGTGTGTTGCTGAAATGGATCGTCGTTATCAACTGATGGCGGCACTAAAGGTAAGAAATATCGCAGGTTATAATCGTAAAGTGCTGGAAGCAAAAGATAAGGGCGAGCCCATACTCGATCCCCTGCATCCAAAAGATTCTGAAGAACCTGCAACGGAATTAGAGAAGCTGCCCTACATTGTCGTTATCGTCGATGAATTGGCCGACATGATGATGTTGGTGGGCAAAAAAGTTGAGCAGCTCATTGCGCGATTGGCACAAAAGGCACGGGCAGCGGGTGTTCATTTAATAATTGCAACTCAGCGTCCTTCGGTAGATGTGTTAACCGGTTTGATAAAAGCTAACATACCTTGTCGTATTGCCTTCCAGGTATCGTCAAAGGTGGATTCACGCACCATTCTTGATCAACAGGGCGCAGAATCATTACTCGGACATGGTGACATGCTGTATTTACCGGCAGGTACAGGCGTGCCAATTCGTGTACATGGCGCCTTTGTTTCTGACAACGAAGTTCATCGGGTTGTGGATTACCTCAAAGAAAGTGGTGAACCACAATATGAAGATGATGTCTTAAATGGACCAAGTGATGCTTCTCAGGTATTAAGCCTTACTGGTATTGATTCGGCAGAAAAAAATGATGAGTCAGACCCGTTATACGATGAAGCGGTTAAAATTGTCACAGAGACACGTAGAGCCTCTATTTCAGGCGTACAACGTAGATTGAAAATTGGCTATAACCGTGCCGCACGAATGGTTGAGGCAATGGAAGCAGCAGGTGTCGTGGGCCCGCAGGAATCTAACGGCAACCGCGAAGTGATTGCACCGCCACCACCCAAGGATTAAAACGAAATATGTATACCACCTTTAAAACACGAGCTTTTACCAGCCTTGTTGTCTCTACGTTGCTTCTGTTAACCAGTTTTAATGTTACAGCAAGTTCGTTAGATGATTATCTCGGCCACGTTAAATCACTGACGGCCGTGTTTGCGCAATATGTTTTTAACGAATCCACCCAAGAACCAGAAGAGAGTGCGGGTAAGATTTTTGTATTGAGTCCGGATAAATTCCGGCTTGATTACACTAAGCCATACAAACAGGAGTATGTGGCTGATGGTGAACGTCTCTGGAGTTATGACGAGGACTTAGAACAGGTTACAGTGAAAAAGCAGCAGGGCTTATTGGCAAACTCACCTGCGATCATCCTGGGCAACCCCTCTGAATTAAGTCAGGCCTATGTTGTACAGGCGCAAGGCAAAAAACATAATATCGACTGGTTTCATTTAACGCCAAAGAACCCTGATAGTCAGTTTGATCATGTCCGTCTTGGATTTACTGGTAAGAATCTGTATGTAATGGAGCTGTATGATTCGTTTGGACAACGTACTCAACTAAAATTCAGTCAATTACAATATAACCCAACCATTAGCAGCGATAAATTCACTTTTACGCCACCCGACGGCGTGGATGTAATCGGTGATGTAATGTCCGATGACTCAGGTACACCATGAGTCGATCCTCTTCTCGAGAAGCAGATTTGTTTGCCTCTCAAGAGCGCAATCTCTATAAGCCACTCGCCGACAGGCTACGCCCAACAAAATTAACCGAGTTCTTTGGGCAACAACACCTGGTTGGTCAGGGTAAATCCCTACAGCAGGCAATTGAACAAAGTAAATTACACTCCATGATCTTTTGGGGACCCCCGGGTACCGGAAAAACTACTCTGGCCAGAATAATTGCTGAACAATGTCAGGCGAAGTTTCTTACTATCTCGGCCGTACTGTCTGGCGTTAAGGATATTCGTGCGGCAATAGATGAAGCAAAAGAAACACTGCACATGCACCAGCAGCACAGTATTTTATTTGTCGATGAGGTGCATCGCTTCAACAAAGCACAGCAAGATGCCTTTTTACCATTTGTTGAAGATGGCACAGTGACATTTATCGGTGCCACCACAGAAAACCCATCTTTCGAATTAAACAATGCGCTACTATCGCGCGCACGTGTTTATGTGCTTAAGGCATTACAGACTGAAGACATCAAACAAGTACTGCAGCGCGCACTCACCGATAAAGAAAAGGGCCTGGCTGATCAGCATATAACTATTGACGATGAGAGCCTGGAACGACTCGCCAGCATCGTTGATGGTGATGCGCGCCGTGCCTTAAACCTGCTTGAGATTGCCGCTGATCTCACAGAGGAAGTCGACGGTAAAAAAATAATTAGTGAAGACATACTCAAAGATGTACTCCAGCAAAGTTACCGCCGTTTTGATAAACAGGGTGAAGCTTTCTATGACCTCATTTCCGCATTGCATAAATCTGTACGAGGCTCCAACCCCGATGCCTCACTGTACTGGTTTGTGCGAATGCTGGATGGAGGCTGTGACCCCTTATATATAGCAAGGCGTGTGGTCCGGATGGCAAGTGAGGATATTGGCAATGCTGATCCCCGTGGTCTGCAGCTGGCACTGAATGCCTGGGATGTGCAGGAGCGCCTTGGACATCCAGAAGGGGAGTTAGCGATTGCTCAGGCAATTATTTATCTCGCCTGTACACCCAAAAGTAACGCCGTCTATAAGGCATTTAATCAGGCAAAAAAAGACGTCCAACAGTCGGGCAGTGCCGAGGTACCACTTCATTTACGTAATGCACCGACCAAATTAATGGATGAACTGGGTTACGGTAAAACCTATCGTTACGCACATGATGAACCCCATGCTTACGCTGCAGGTGAACAGTATTTCCCAGAAGGGATGAATCCTCACTACTACCAACCATTGCCATATGGTTTAGAGCAGAAAATCAGCGAAAGATTGGCCTTCCTCAGAAATCTGGATGAAAAAGCCAAGCAATAACTCCCCAGAAATTCTATCAGCCATAGATAAGTCCCTTTTATAAACAATCAAAAATCCCGTACAATCACATCTATACATCCTTTATGACTAAGTAATGTGCAGCAACTTATTTTAATAGCAATGGGCGGGGCCATCGGCGCCATGATGCGATTCGGTGTTTCGAATGGAGTGCATGCGCTGTTTGGTCGTGATTTTCCCTATGGCACATTAACCGTCAATGTGCTGGGCTCATTATTAATCGGATTTTTTTATATAACTCTACTAGAGCGAGTGAGCTTTGGACCTGAATGGCGTGCCTTTATTGTGATCGGCATCCTGGGCGCATTCACCACGTTCTCAACATTTTCGCTTGAGACATTCAATCTAATTGAAACTGGAGAAATACTAAAGGCTGTAGCAAACATTCTTTTAAGTGTTACGATCTGTTTGTTCGCCGCCTGGATAGGTATTTTAGTCGCGAGGCAACTATGAATAATAATTCAAATACTAAACCCGCCAGTAATGAAATTACTATGGTCAGAATTTATCTGACTGAGGGTGAGGCGCAACTTAAAACACTAATTAAGCGGTTACGGGATTGGGAAAAATTACGTGGGCTTACCGTTTTCAGAGGTATCACTGGTTTCGGTGAATCCGGCGTCATTCATGGTACCGAAATTGTCGACCTATCCTTACATCTACCAGTAGTAGTTGAATTTTTTGACGACCAGGAAAAGATCGAAGAGATCTGGAAACATTTAAACGAAATTATTAAGCCAGGGCACATGGTGCGCTGGAATGCAGAAATCAACTTATAAAAAGAAGCAAAGGTTAAGTCATGTTAGACCCAAAACACTTTCGACAGGAAATTGATGAAACAACAAAGCAGCTTGCACGCCGTGGCTTTGAACTTGATAGCAACACGATCTCTGAGCTAGAGGAACGTCGAAAATCAGTACAGGTTAAAACGCAGGATTTACAAGCCGAACGAAACAGTAAATCAAAAGGGATTGGTAAAGCTAAAGCTCAAGGGCAGGATATTCAGCCTTTATTAGATGAAGTATCTAGTCTCGGAGATGAATTAAAAGCGGCAGAAGTAGAGCTCCAGAGAATTCAATCTGAACTAGACGCTATCATCATGAGTGTTCCTAATATTCCTGATGCAAGTGTACCTGACGGTAAAGATGAAAATGATAACCTTGAAATTAGGACCTGGGGTAAAAAACCCACATTTGATTTTGAAGTTAAAGATCATGTTGATTTAGGTGAGCAACTCGGTCAACTGGATTTCGAAACAGCAGTTAAAATAACAGGATCGCGGTTTGCGGTTATGAACAGTCAAGTAGCTCGTCTACATCGTGCCTTGACACAGTTCATGCTCGATCTGCATTCACAGGAACACGGTTACACCGAAACCTATGTGCCCTATGTGGTGAATGCGGATTCACTACGTGGTACAGGTCAACTACCGAAGTTTGAAGAAGATCTCTTTAAACTACGCTCAGAGCATGAATTCTATTTAATCCCGACTGCGGAAGTACCGGTTACCAATATCGTACGTGATACCATCATCGATGAAGAGTACATGCCTAGAAAATACGTCTGTCACACCCCCTGTTTTCGTAGCGAAGCAGGATCTTACGGCAAAGATACCCGCGGCATGATTCGCCAACACCAGTTTGAAAAAGTAGAGCTAGTGCAAGTAGTCAAAGCAGAAGACTCTGAGTCAGCACATGAAGAGTTAACCGCACATGCAGAAGAAGTATTGAAACGCCTTGGGCTGGCTTATCGTGTTGTGAATCTTTGTACGGGTGATATCGGCTTTTCAGCCAATAAAACTTACGACCTTGAAGTATGGATACCTTCTCAGAACACTTATCGTGAAATTTCTTCATGCAGTAACTTTGGGGACTTCCAGGCACGTCGCTTAAAAGCGCGTTGGCGTAACCCAGAGACAGGTAAACCTGAACTGGTGCATACAATAAATGGGTCAGGGCTTGCAGTAGGCCGGACCTTGGTGGCTATCTTAGAAAATTTTCAGAACAAGGATGGGAGCATTACGATCCCTGATGTGTTACATCGCTATTGCGGCTTTGAAGTTATCTCACCGACATAACGAGAAATATAACGAAGAGTGCGATTAGCACCATTGGAATGATAAATCCTTTCCAATCTTTTTCTTCTTTGTCTTGCTTTTCTTGCTCAAACAATTGCTTGAGTCTTGGGATTGCAAAAATCACTAGTGCACCGATGATGATGGCCGAGACTATTTTTTCCCAATCTTCCATTTTTTCGTTTCCAGTTTTCTACAACCCAAAAAAATAAGCCCCGGCAAAACCGAGGCTTATGTATAAAAATAATGTTATCTAGTCATTGCCCGAGAGAGCCATTAGTAGATTTACGAGATGCATAAAGAGCATCCAAATATTGATATACAAGTTTACCGTGCAGGTAATGTAATTGGTTTCATGCCCGTGAACCATACGACTGGTATCGTAAAGAATGTAACCACTAAATATCAGAATTGCGACCGAGGAAATGGCTAGTGATAGTGCTGTCATCTCAAGAAAGAAATTTGCAACCGCGGCGACCAGTATAATCAGGATACCCGCAAACAAAAAACCACCCAAAAAGTTGAAGTTTTTGCGTGTGGTTAATGCGTATGCCGACAAGCCCAGGAAGATCACGCCAGTGCCACCAAAGGCATGCAATATGACATCGGCACCGTTTTGGACCTGGAGTAACGGCGCAAGTGCTGTACCTGCTATATAGCCGAGGAAGCCCGTCAGCGCAAAGACAGCTAGAATGCCAAAGGCACTATTACGTAGCCAGCGTGTCATCATAAACAGACCAATGACGCCTACGAGGTAGACCACAAAGCCAGGGTAGGGTAGTCCTGCCTGCATTACAAAATAACCGACAATACCGCTGAAAATAACCGTCATCGACAGCAAGATATAAGTGTTTTTGACGAGCTTGTTTGTCGAAAGAATCGACTCACTAGGACGTGCAATGGTTGGTTGGTCGTTATACATGGTTAACCTCTCTAAAAATCCATAATTTCAGTATTCAATGGACAACAGCATACCTGACTGGTTCCCAAGATCAAGTACTTAGGTGCTTGGCAAGTTGTTGTAAAGGCTCGATTTTCGCTAGATTTTCCCGAGGGACTCGGGTATGCTGCGCAACCTTCGCCAATACGTCATCCAGAGCATATTTTAGTATATATAATGGCCAGAAAGGAGACTTTCAACGTCTGGTAAAGGAAAAACAATTTGGAGAGGTGGCAGAGCTCGGTCGAATGCACCGGTCTTGAAAACCGGCGAGGGGCAACCCTCCGTGGGTTCGAATCCCACCCTCTCCGCCATAAAACAACAAAGGCTACGCCATAACGGGGTAGCCTTTTTTTGTGCCCCCATCCCATAAATTCAATTATCAGCCCTATTGGATAAACAATGAGCAACATAAGGATGAATCAAGTATACTTTGAATCATATTTTCACCCATCGAGTGATGAATAAGTTTAGTATTAAAAAGTAGGGGGCCAACTCGATGATCAATGTACTACTAGCTGACGACCACGATCTTGTGCGCATGGGGATGCGACGCCTGCTCGAGGATAACAATGAACTCAACATAATTGCTGAGGCAACCTCAGGGGAGGAGGCGGTCTCGGTGTGCCGAGACGAGAGTATCCACGTTGTGTTAATGGATATTAATATGCCCGGCATGGGTGGTATGGAAGCAACAAAAAAAATCGTCCAGCGTGATGGCAGTATTAAAGTCATCATCGTAACCATGAATGAAGACGAAGTCCTGGCACAGAAGTTATTGAAACTAGGTGCAGCAGGTTATGTAACCAAGGGCTGTAAGATCGCAGAAATAGTACACGCCATCAAAGAGGTTATGGCGAACCGACGTTACCTCACCCCTGAAATCGCCCAACAGCTAGCGCTGGCGGGTACCAGGACAGAAGAAGAACAATCTCCCTTCCATGATCTTTCTGAACGAGAGTTGCAGGTCATGATGATGGTGCTCGATGGTAGAAAAACCAATGAGATTTCTGACAGCCTATGTCTTAGCCCGAAAACAGTCAGTACATATCGTCACCGTCTCTTCAGCAAATTACAGATCCAAACTGATGTTGAGTTGACCCGCCTGGCCATCGGTCATGGTATTATCCAGAAGAGTGATCATTAACCTTCGGATTCAAACGACTGCATGACCCAAACCACTTTTGATTTAGACTGCAAGCAATGTCCAAGGCTTGCCGAGTTCCTGCGTAAGGTAAAAAAACAGCACCCGGATTATCATGCGCTGCCAGTCGCCCCTTTTGGTGCTGCTAATCCTAAATTACTTATTGTCGGCCTTGCCCCAGGTATGCATGGTGCCAACGCAACGGGTCGGCCATTTACCGGTGATTACGCGGGCATACTTTTATATGAGACATTATTTAAATTTGGATTTAGCAACAAACCAGAGTCTGTCTCACTCGACGATGGCTTAAAACTAAAACAATGTCGAATTACCAATGCAGTTAAGTGCCTGCCCCCAGAAAATAAACCTGTTGGTGCAGAGATAAAAACCTGCAATCAATTTCTCGCGGCTGAACTAGCAAGCCTGAAAAAAGGCACGTGTATTTTGGTGCTCGGTGGTATTGCGCATAGTTCAGTATTGACTGCACTCCAACTAAGAAAAAAAGACTTTCCCTTTGGGCATAATCTTTCTTATGATTTACCGAGTGGACTGAAGCTCTTTACATCGTATCATTGCAGCCGTTATAACACGCAGACTAAACGTTTAACGACGCCGTTATTTCATAAAGTTTTTAAAGATATCCGCAAAGTACTCGACAAATGACATGTGCCCTACCAAAGCACCCAAAATGGAACATTCTGATAAGATAAAGAATATCCTAAAGACGCTACCGGAATTACCCGGCGTTTATCGTATGTACAATGCAAGGGAGGATTTAATATATATAGGTAAGGCGATTAATCTTAAAAAACGTGTCTCAAGTTATTTTCAAAAAAAACACCCTGATCCAAAAACAGCTTCTTTAGTTAAAAATATCGATAATATTGAAACGATTATCACACATACCGAAAGCGAGGCGCTATTACTAGAAAACAACTTAATTAAAGAACATTTGCCCCGGTACAATATTCTCTATCGGGATGATAAAAGTTACCCCTATATTTATATATCAACCGACCAGACTTTTCCTCGGCTCACTTTTCACCGTGGCGCACGTAAAGGTAAAGGCCGTTATTTTGGCCCTTATTTAAGCGCAGGGGCAGTACGCGAAACACTGGCTTTGATGCAAAAAGTATTTTCTGTCCGCCAATGCTCAGATAGTTTCTACAAAAATAGATCACGCGCATGTTTACAATACCAGATAAAACGTTGTTCCGGACCCTGTGTCGGGCTAGTTGATGAAGCAGTTTATGCTGAAGAAGTTAATCACGTAATCATGTTTCTAGAAGGTAAAAGTACAGAGTTAAATGATATTTTGATAAAGCAAATGGAAAAGGCATCTGCATCGTTGGATTATGAGACAGCCGCCAGTTTGCGCGATCAAATCACCAACTTAAGACGCATCCAGGAAAAACAATATATCAGTGAAGGCGAGGGTGACTACGATGTAATTGCTGCCTCTACAAAGTCAGGCGTGAGTTGCGTGCAACTATTTATGATCAGAGGTGGGCATAACCTGGGCAATAAAGCCTTCTACCCGAAAAAATCAGAATCCGAACAAACAGCAGATTTAATTAATGCCTTTTTGTCGCAGCATTATCTCGGCGTTGCTGCAACCAACAAACAAAATATGCCAACAAGAATACTGATTTCAGAAGACGTGCCTGATAGGGGCGTGTTAGCAGCATTACTTTCTAAGCAAGCTGGCAAAAAGATTGATATAAGCTTTAAGGTTAAAGGTAGTCGAACCAAATGGATCGAAATGGCCAGGCATAATGCGGATATTGCTGTGGCATCACGTCTAGCAACCAGCACCAGCTTATTAGTTCGTTTTGATAAACTGCGCGAGGTGTTTAAGTTAGATGAAACACCAACACGCCTGGAGTGTTTTGATATTAGTCATACGATGGGTGAAGCGACAGTTGCATCCTGTGTTGTGTTTGGACATGAAGGCCCAATTAAATCGGACTACCGACGCTACAATATAGAGAACATTACTCCCGGCGATGATTATGCTGCAATGGAGCAAGCCCTGATGCGGCGCTATCGAAAAGCCAATGAGGAGACTGAAAAACTCCCAGATATTTTGTTTATCGATGGTGGTAAAGGTCAACTCTCCCGTGCAAAGGCCGTATTTGATGAGCTCCAAATAGCTGATACGCTTTTAGTCGGCGTTGCTAAAGGCCCAACACGTAAAGCAGGCATGGAGACATTGATTCTTTCCGGTTGCTTGTCCGAGCACCAGTCCGAGTTTATACTGCCTGCAGATTCACCGGCTTTACACTTAATTCAACAGGTGCGTGATGAGGCACATCGATTTGCCATCAGTGGACACCGAAATCGACGTAAGAAAAAACGCTCAAAATCGGTATTGGAAGAAATTGAAGGGCTGGGTCCAAAACGACGCCAATCATTGTTAACTCACTTCGGTGGTTTGCAAGAAGTCGCAAAAGCAGGTGTCGATGACCTAGCCAGCGTTCCTGGTATCAGTAAGCAATTGGCTGTAAAAATTTATGATAGTTTCCACCCTGACAACAAGTAGTTGGTAAAAATGATAGGTATACCACTCACCATTCCTAATATGATCACCATATTCCGGATTGTTATTATCCCGGTATTTGTGCTCGCCTTCATAATGCCGGACTATCATTACAAGCCGCTTGTTTTGGTGTCGTTATTCTTTCTGGCAGGTTTTAGTGATTGGGTCGATGGCTTTCTTGCCCGGAAATTGAAGCAGTCATCCGCATTTGGTGCGTTTCTGGATCCCGTCGCTGACAAGCTGATGGTAACAACTGCCATGATCTTGTTAGTGATGTCTCCACCAGGAATCGAGCGCCCCAGCTTGCTAATTGTTTTCCCCGCCATTGTTATTATTGGCCGAGAAATTGCCATTTCTGCTCTACGGGAGTGGATGGCCAAAGTGGGTGCTCAGACCAAGGTAAAGGTCAGTTTCATTGGCAAGGTAAAGACGGCGAGCCAGCTGCTAGCGATAGGGTTTTTGCTCTACGATCAACCGATTGGCACATTCGATCCAACTATTGTTGGTTACGTACTTCTGTATATCGCTACGATCCTGACCCTGTGGTCTATGGTGGTCTATTTGAGAGCCTCCTGGTCGAGTTTTTCTGTGAAAAAATGAGCGGGAAATGAAAATCCCTAGTTGTTTTGCCTCAACTTCTTGACACTTTACATTAGCTCATTACAATACGCCTTCCACGCGGGAATAGCTCAGTTGGTAGAGCACAACCTTGCCAAGGTTGGGGTCGCGAGTTCGAATCTCGTTTCCCGCTCCAAATTTTCTCCCCATTTCAGACAGTTAGGTTAAACAGTGTACAGCTCGTTTAATATGGTCTGGTATGGGGCATGAAATTAGATTTTGCTTGCCACACGGGGGGCAAAATAGGGTAGAATGGCGCCCGTTTTTGTGGCACAAGAATCGTTAGAAATCAGTCGCTTAGGCTGTATCAAACAACTCATCACAAAGACTCAAAGGTGGCGATAGCTGTCTTTACAGATTGGCTGGGTGGCAGAGTGGCTATGCACCGGATTGCAAATCCGTGTACCTCGGTTCGACTCCGGGCCCAGCCTCCATTTCTTAGCCCAGGTGGCGAAATTGGTAGACGCAAGGGACTTAAAATCCCTCGGTGGCAACACCGTGCCGGTTCGATTCCGGCCCTGGGCACCATCTTAACCGAATAGTTATCTGATTTTATTTGAACCGAAGATTAGACCGGCACGGTACTGATATGATCTGGTTCGCACTGGCTTGAACGGCTACGCCGTTCCCCCAGCATTCTCTACGCTGCGCTCCGGTCCCCTGGTTTGAACGCTGTGCGTTCGTCCAGGATTTCCTACGCTTTGCTACGGTCCCCTGGTTTGAACGCTGTGCGTTCGTCCAGGATTTCCTACGCTTTGCTACGGTTATTCCGGCCCTGGGCACCATCTCTTTTTAACGTAGCTTACGTACCCGGAATTTCCGACCCTTAATCTTACCTTCTGTCAAAATCTTCAAGGCCTGTTTGGCGATAGGGCGTTCCACGGCCACATAGGCAATATTATCAAACAGATCAATTTTCCCAATCTGCTTGCCAGGTAAGTTTGTATTTTTTGTGAGTGCACCCAGGATATCACCAGCACGTATTTTATCTTTACGTCCCGCATTGATACATAAGGTAACCATCGGAGGGCTAAGCCTGAAGTTCTCGCGTGGCTTTAGCGATGTTAGTTTTTCGATATTCACTGACGTTTTCAAGTACTCTTCGATCTTTGTTACTTTAGGTGCCTCTGAAGGCATAAACAAACTGAGCGCAAGCCCTTCATTGCCTGCACGACCGGTACGGCCGATACGATGAATATATACCTCAGGGTCAGGTGAAAGCTCAAAGTTGATAACGGCTTGTAAGTCTTTAATATCCAGTCCACGCGCAGCTACATCGGTTGCAATTAGAATGGAACTACTTTTGTTTGAAAACTGCACCAGCACTTGATCGCGCTCGCGTTGTTCAAGATCGCCATGTAGCGCTAGGACATGGAAGCCTTGCTGCCATAGTTCTTCGGCGAGCTCTTTACATTGTTGTTTACGGTTACAAAATATAACGCTGGATTCAGGTCGATAGTGTTTTAAAGCGGTAACGAGTGTTTTGGTTCGTTCACCTTTTTGGATTTCGTAGAAAACCTGTTTGATTTTTTTATTTTCATGTGATGCCTCTACTCGCACATCAACTGGATCTTTTTGAATCGTATCGCTTATATATTTTATTTCATCGGGGTAGGTGGCCGAGAATAACAAGGTTTGTCGCTTGCTAGGCGTCATATCTATTATTTGCATGATGTCCTCACTAAACCCCATGTCCAGCATGCGATCGGCCTCATCAAGCACTAACATTGTTAAGCTGTTTGTTTTTAACGAGCCCTTCTGTAAATGCTGAAGAATGCGACCTGGCGTACCGACTACAATGTGTGGCTGATGTTCTAACGAGGCATACTGCGGCGCAGTGGGGACACCGCCGCAGAGAGTAAGAATTTTCGTGTTGGGAATAGCGCGCGCCAGGCGACGCAGTTCCTTGCTAACCTGATCAGCTAACTCTCGAGTCGGACAAAGCACCAGAGCCTGCATTTTATATTCTTGCGGTTCAAGATTGTGCAAAATGCCAATACCAAAAGCAGCCGTTTTACCACTGCCTGTTTTTGCCTGAGCCAACAAATCTTTGCCTTTTAAAATCGCAGGTAGACTTTGTGCCTGAATAGGTGTCATCACCTTGTAATCCAGTGATTCTATATTGACGAGAAATTCCGGTGATAAGGGCAGGGTAGAGAAGGCTGTGGTTGTCACGTGATTATCTATGTCGTTGGCAGAAAAGCTAACGCATGATAGCAGATCGGCACTCTAGACGGTTCGCTAATTGCCGTCGCGATAAATGTTCCGGTTTTAGCATAGAAATCGATAACTTGTTGTTTTTATGTCTTATTTGAGTCAATCTTCGAATAGGCAGTGCTACCCAGAATTAGCAGCAAATTTTGACCTTCTGTCATGCTGAATCCACCGGAAGTCCAAGTCTTTGTTGCTTTTTCTATTAATATCAACAATATATATAGTTACACCAAGTTAAGTATTTTGCTGTATAATTGACCAGTCGAAAATATTCAATTTAATCAAATTGTTATTAACGATAAATGAGGCAAATGCAGTATTATTGGCATGACATATTATTAAAGTTAGCAAACTGGTTACCAACACGTGTATTACGACTTTTTCAATCTAAAAGAGCATCCTTTTCGTTTAACCTGCGAGACGAAGTTCTTTTATCTCAGCCCTGAGCATACACACGCGAATGCGATGATGGAGTTTGCTCTAATTAAACGTCAGGGACTGATGCTGCTAACGGGTGAAGTCGGCACAGGCAAAACAATGTTAGTGCAGCACTTTCTGTCACGCATTGATGAAAACGCTCATAAGGTTGTTAAGCTAAACCAAACACAACTCTCCGAGCTTGAATTGTTTCAAATGATTTTTCTTGAACTGGTTGATGATGACACTCAGCCAGAAGTAAGAATTACACCACTATTCAAACAGGTTGTTGAAAGAATAGAAAAGCTACGTGAAGAAAAGAAACATACCATTATCGTTATTGATGAGGCTCAGAATCTTGAAATCGAAAATCTGGTTCGCTTGTTCGAGTTGTCACAAAAACGCATCGATAACGAGAAGATCTGTACCATCTATTTGGTAGGACAGAACAAACTACGTGACACCTTGGAAGACCCGTCAGTAAGAGAATTTATCTCCACTATCAATACCAAATATCACTTGAGCTCTTTAGTATTGGAAGATATTCGCAAGTATATCTATCATCGACTGGCTGTAGCAGGGGGCCATAAAAGTGTTCACTTTGAGAATGATATTTTTCCGATTATAGAAACATATACTGGCGGACGACCAAGGCTTATAAATGTTTTAGTTGATCATGTCCTGACCTATTCATACCTGGAAGATATTAACAAAATTACTTCACGTGTTGTTGATGATGCTATTGCGGATCTGCAGTGGGTGCCATTTGGCGTTCAGTACGCCGAAGAAGTGCGGCCAAAAAACAAAAAGACGTTCGAAGAAGAACGCCGCTCATCGTATAAATTAATTATTCGCTCGGAAGATAAAATCACGAGCGAATATTACATACGCAAAAAACGCATAACAATAGGGCGCCACAGTGAGAATGATCTGCGCATCGATGATACGCTTATAAGTCGACAGCATGCTCAAATTATTCAACAAGGCCGCACAGTCTATTTGCGTGATTTGAATAGCACTAATGGGTGCTTTATTAATGGGTCGCGAGTCGATATTGCTCCTTTAGAAATTGGCACCGAAATAAAGATTGGCGGCTGCCAGTTAACCTTTACACGCAGTACCAAAAATACACCTTCGAAAAATACGAGAAGCAGTGAAAATGTACTCGAGTTTGCTAAAACACATCACTCCTAGCAGAAATTAAACCGGAAAAAGAATTTATATGATTGTTTTTGATCTTGTATGCGAATTTGACCACGAATTTGAAGGCTGGTTTAAAAATGCCAGCGATTTTGAATCACAACAAACTACCGGCTTGTTAACCTGTCCTATGTGCGGGACAGACAATGTTATAAAAGTACCGAGTGTTAGCCACATTAATTTCGGTAAAAAAGAAAAACAGCTCGCTGAGTTAATTGAAATTCAACAAAACGCTGAGACACTCTCTAATAAAATAACTGAATATGTCACCAATAACTTTGAAGATGTTGGGGAAGAGTTTGCTGAAGTGTCTAAAAAAATGCATTATGGCGAAGAAGACGAACGCAACATCTTTGGTTCAGCTACACTTGAAGATGCGCTTGAATTGCATGAAGAGGGCATTGATGTTATCCCGCTGCCGTCAACCAAAAAAGATAAACTGAATTAGGTTGAATGCAACTCAAGCTTGATAACCCGCACCCCTGGGATCTATCAATACAACAAGCAAAAGTGTTACAGGTAGAGCTTGCCTCAAAAGTCATCATAAAAGATAAATTACCTGATGACATTCAGTATGTCGCGGGAATTGATGTCGGGTTTGAAAATAACGGTAAAATCACCCGTGCCGCAGTCGTTATTATTGATTTTAAAACACTCGAACATATCGATAGTTCGCTTGTTCGTATAAAGACAACCTTTCCCTATGTACCTGGTTATTTATCATTTCGAGAATTACCTGCAGTACTAAAAGCATTCGAAAATATATCTATTGAGCCTGATATCGTGCTTTGTGATGGACAAGGTATTGCTCATCCACGTCGACTTGGCATAGCTTCGCATTTAGGTGTGTTAACAGGTCTACCTACGATTGGCGTCGCAAAGTCACGATTAATCGGTACTTTTAAAGAACCCAGTGACCGTAAAGGTAATAAAAGCTTGCTTTATGATGGTAAAGATAAGATTGGTTATGTTCTACGTACACGCGATAATGTTAAACCACTTTATATATCACCAGGGCACAAGATTTCCCTGCTAACTGCATGTGACATTGTATTGAAGTGTACAACCAAGTATCGGTTACCTGAGACGACACGCTGGGCACACCATATTGCGTCTGAGACTAAATAAAGAAGTTTAAGAGGCTGCAGGAGCGATCTGAACTGACATATGCAAAATCATCTAGAAATATTTTCACCAAAATATCAGTATGTTGCAGTATATTCATAACTAATGCGTCATAAATAGAAGCCATCCGTATTATGTAGCAATTCCTTGCGATTCGTGACTCTGGCGCTGACGAAGACATGCTGCGAGGTAATATGTTAGCGGCGGTTGTTTGCAACAGAGATTATGAAGAGCTTTCTCAGTTGGTCGATCAGGAAAGGATTTATTTTACGGAGTAGGACTATGCGCAAGGTATTCTTGAGGCAATAGATTATTATGATTTTTTTCACGCCGGCACAGCAACGCAAGCGTGAGGCGTGATAAAATACTTATCAGCTAATTGGTCAGGTATATGATTAAGAAAAAAGTATAAATAATTGAGCAGAGGTTATGGAAACTCAAGTCATGTCAAAAAAAATAGATTACCCGAAAGGCGTAGTATTTAACGCTTATCCTGACAGTATTGGTCAGAATCTGGCTGATATAGTCTCTATGCTAAAGAGACCGGAATTCGAAGATGTTTTTTCTTTGTTCTACATCCTGCCTACCATTTTTAATAGTGATCTGGATCGCGGTTTTTCTATCATAGATTATGATCTCAATAGCGAGCTTGTGTCCCGGGAGGATCTGGAGCAACTGCATGAGCTTAATGTGATGTTTAAGTTTGATCTCGTGTTGAACCACCTGTCTGTGGGTTCTCCCCAGTTTCAGGATCTATTGAAGCGTGGGGACAAATCTAAATATAAGGACTTCTTTATTAATTGGAATGAATTTTGGGGTCCGCATGGAGAGTTGAGCTCTGATGGTCATGTGATACCATTTGACGAACATCTAGATAAACTTTTTATGCGAAAACCCGGACTGCCGATATTGAAAGTACGCTTTCCGGATGGGACAGACAGGCCTTATTGGAATACATTTTATCAGGAAGTTATATACCATGAGGTTACTGCCCATGATCTCCTACATTCATTAGGCATCGAAGAACTGACCCACGATGATGCAGAACACATTTCAGCAATTTTGAATGATATATTAAATGCGAAGCGGGATCTGAGCGAGATAGATCTGGGTGATTTTTCCCATCACAAGGATGATATTGTTACCCTTGTTGAGCAGAATCGTAGATACCTTGGGCAAATGGATTTAAACGCTCAATCACAAGAGGTCTGGGATTTTTACGATGAAACGTTAAAGAAGCTGCGTGATCATGGTGGTAAGCTCGTCAGGCTTGATGCCTTTGCCTATTTACATAAGGAACCGGGTGAGGCCAATTTTTTCAATAAACCTGGCACCTGGGAGTATCTGGATAGACTCAAACAGATAGCCAATGAGTATGATTTGATTCTTCTACCTGAAATACATTCTGAGTATGGTAATGGGCTGCATGAGGAAGTGGCTGCCAAAGGATTTCCTATCTACGATTTCTTCTTTCCCGGCCTGGTTATTCATGCTCTGGAACGAGGTACAAACCGACATCTTCTAAAATGGATTGGCGAGATACTGGAAAAGAAGATCAAGACAATTAACATGCTTGGCTGTCACGATGGTATCCCTGTGCTTGATCTACGAGGTAAGGATGATACCGGTAAGTCACGTGAAGGACTAATAATTGAAGAAGAAATTGACGCACTCGTCGATGAGATAATGGACAGGGGGGGTAGAGTTAAAAACCTGTATGGCCCGGATGGCAAGAAAATATCGTATTACCAGGTAAATGCGACCTTCTTTAGCGCACTGGGTGAAGACGAACGAAAGTTACGCCTTGCTCGGGCAATTCAAATGTTTATGCCGGGGATACCTCAAGTATGGTATCTGGATCTGTTTGCCGGCAAAAACGATTACGCAGCGGCGGACAAAGGTGGACCGGCCGGGCACAAGGAAATCAATCGTACCACGTTGACCAATAGTGATATTGAACAAGGGCTTTCTCGAATTATTGTGCGAGACCAGCTGGAGCTTATTAGGCTACGCAACAAATCCCCCGCATTTGATGGTGAATTGGAGATCCACGATTCTGATGAGCATATCTTGGAACTAAGCTGGAGAAACAATGGTTGTGTGGCGACACTCTCTGCCGACTTGAAAGGGTACGGCTTTAGCGTTACCCATGAGGGTGAAGGATATGTTGAGTTTGTTACATTGTATCGATGATGGACAATTCAGCGCTGATGATGACTTTCCCAAGGAGTTAATTAATGAAAATACTTGCTACAGATTTGGACAGAACTCTGTTGCCGAATGGCAGTTGGGAGAGTGATAGGGAAGCGATCAGTCTGTTTAATAACCTGACAGAAAAACACGACGTGCTCGTTGTTTATGTAACAGGACGCAATCTGGCCCTTACCGAGAATGCGATAAAAGAATTTGGGGTCCGACACCCGAATATTCTCTGCGGTGACGTCGGCACTTCGATTAGAAAATATGAGAATGGTGAGTGGCAGTTTGATGATGGTTGGGTTAATCATGTCAAGAAGGAGAGTCCACGGTGGGATGCCATGGCGATAAGAGATGCCGTTGTCGGGATTGATGGTATGCGGGAACAGGAAAGTGAACATCAAAACCAGTTCAAGCAAAGTTATTATGTTGAACATGAAAAAAATGTACAGGTGTTAAAAAGAGTTGATGAACGGGTAAAGGGAAAGTTTGATGAAGTCATCGTATACAGTTTTGATTCACAGGATGGCAAAGGGCTTCTTGATTTTTTGCCTGCTAGTGCGACAAAACAAACAGCCTTGGAGTTTGTGGTTGAAGAGTTCGGTGCTGCGAAAGAGGATGTTGTATTTTGCGGAGACAGCGGGAACGATATATTTCCTCTGACAGCAGGTTTCTGCGGTGTACTTGTAAAGAATGCCGATGACCAATTGGTAGATAATGTAAAAAAGGCAATGAATCATAATCCTGAATTGCAAGTATATTTCGCAAAAGGGGATTTCAAGGGTTTGAATGGATATTATACTAGCGGTGTAATTGAAGGGGCATATCATTATGGGGTGTTTGATTAGATCAGCAGGCATCCTTTTCACCTGGTAAACCGGTACTAGAATGCAATACATGAGTTAATGGTTCGTATCCACAAGGTTATAAATGCGACTTATACTATTTAACATAATATATATTATGCGCATATCCGTTATTACAACTTTGCACAAATGTCACAATAATGTCTTCTTAAGGACGCCAATATTTATAGCCCTGCATTTGAAGGCGGATCACTTCAGGAGCGCCAGCAGGAACAAACTCGACCTCCAACGGAAATTCGTCTTCTTTAAGATTCCAGGCTCTCATACTGATCCGGCATGCTTTGAAAACAACGCCCCGATTAGCCAATTTAGTTAAAAGCTGTGATGTTTCTTTGTTGTTTGCTAACAAGGCTTGAATCCCATTTTCATAGGCAACAACTTCTATTTTTAACTTCTTTTCACCGATATCGTTTAACACCTTATCAATTTGAAGAAAGGCACGTCGATGACCGTAGTTGTCACCAGTACGTGTTAACTGCATAACAAACGGAACAGGATTATCTTCAGCCGCTATAAGTAAACCAGACGTAGATAAAATAATTGTCAGTGCGAGTAGTGTAAAAAGTTTAAGTTTCATTCTAAACTTTGCCCCTCTTTAGGATTAAGTCTTGGATGGGTTTCCTCGGCAAACATAAGTACCAGGAGTCCCGAGACAAACATGGAAATAGTCACGAACCAGAATCCTGTGCTAATTAAACCAGAAAAATTGGAGACAAGCCCTAACAACAGCGCTCCAATACCATAACCCAGATCGCGCCAGAATCGATAGATCCCGATGGCTGAACCACGCCAGGCAGGGTGAGCAATATCACCCACTGCGGCGCTGATATTTGGATACAGCAATGCCATACCAAAGCCAGTAATTGCGGCCGAGATAGACCACCAAAGCAGTGTATCGCCCAATAAGGTCAACCCTACTCCGGCACCACAGACCCACATACCGATAATGATCGGCCATAGTCGTCCGACATGATCGGATAGCTTACCGGTTAAAAACTGTGAACCGCCCCAGACAAAGCCATAGATACCCACTACCCAGCCAATATTCGCCAAGCTAAGACCTTGCTGGTATAAAAACACCGGATAAAACACCCAAATTAAGGCATCGACAAATTTCTCAACCAGCCCCGCCTGGCTAAAGGCGAACATGCGTTTATCGCGCCATGACATCAGGGTAAATACTTCCCAGGTTGTCGGTTTGTTTGAGATATTAGTTGGAAAACGCGGTGTGGGTCCAGTTGCTGTGCCCGCTGCATGTTGATCGGCTTCTGCCTGGGCCCATGGCAGTGTTTCCTTAATCCAAAACTGGGTTGTAACAATAGCAGCAACAACCGTAACTAAACCAAACCACATTAGCCCTTCACGCGCACCCAGCCATTCTGATAAATAACCTGTAAGAATACCTGCAACTGCAACACCAAAATATCCAGAGAACTCATTTAACCCTATAGTAAAACCACGCTGTTCTGGGTGAGTAAGATCGAGTTTAGCTGTTTGAGTCATTGACCAGGTTAGCCCCTGATTAACACCCAACAGAACGGTTGCCATCACAATCCAGTTCCAACTAGGCGCATGCATAATCATTGGCGGAATGGGAATCGCGATTATCCAACCCAGCATCAAAACATGTTTGCGCCCTATTCTTTCTGATAAGCGTCCTGCAACAAAATTTAATGTACCTTTAACAAAACCAAATGCAACGACAAAGGCCATGAGCAACAAGAATGAACCTTTAGGAACACCAAACTCACTTTCAGCAAGCGCAGGGATCACTGTACGCATCATGCCCAGGGTTAGACCCACGAGTAAGACTTGCCACAATTGGTGGGCAAACTGATGCGCGTTTACGCGGATACCAAAATGATATTCCTGTTCTTTCATTAAATCTTTCGCTTATGCTTTTATGTTTGCCGCAACGATTTTGTCCATCTCGGCTGGGCGTGGTGGAATTTCTTTAGTGAGCAGCTGCACAAACTCATCTTTATCAGTGACGCTTAGCATTGGGTTAAAGCGTTTTTCAAATCCCAAGGTGGAAACAGGCTTACCGGAAATACCGGCACCACAAACACTACCTGCCTGGTGGGCTGGATAAATCTCTGTGGTATCCGGAAAGCTTAGTAATTTAGTATGCAGTGTATCGAATAACATTCCGGCCATTTCTTTTTCGCGACCTGCCAGGTCAGGCCGACCAATGCTACCAACAAATAGGGTGTCACCAGTTAGCAAAAACCAGGGTTCTTCACTACGACGATTATCGGACACAGCTAGACTAATACTGTCCATGGTGTGACCAGGGGTGTAAATTACCCTCACCTTCACATTACCCACATCGATTACATCACCATCATTCAAGGGCTCAAATTCGAACTCTGGGCTGGCATCCTTATATAAACAATATTTAGCGCCGAGACGCTCAGCCAGAGCGCGCCCACCCGAATAATGATCAGCATGCACGTGGGTTTCTAGTACATGGGTTATGGAGACGTTCTGAGCCTCGGCCTGCTCCACAAACCAGTCTTCATCGCCCGCGACAACATCAACGGCGATAGCCTTTCCTAGCGAGCCACATCCTAACAGATACGATAACGATGCCTCTTTTGTCGCTAACTGCTTGAAAAACATAGTTTATCTCCTATATTTGGCTGTTGACATTAGTCGCAATTCAGCTCATTATATGCGTAGATACTCATATGAACAAGTGCGCATACGATTAAATGAAGACTAACGAATTACCAATAGAACAGCTATCCAGGATATTGAAGATACTAAGTGAGCCTAACCGCCTTCGAATTCTGTGCAGTATGGGGCTAGAGTGTGTACCCGTATCAGCCATCATTGCTAAAACTGGGCTTTCGCAGACGAACGTTTCGTTTCACCTGCGTGTTATGCGAGAGGCAGGTATCGTTAAAGGTGAAAAGAACGGTGCCTTTGTTTTTTACTGCCTATACGACTACTCCATTATTGATTTGCTAAAGAATCTCGCAGACTGGGGTAACTCAAACAAGCAGCTTGTCGATAAAGCGCAAGCCTGAATATACACCGTTAATAACCACCCTCCTCCATTCAGAATCTAATTGTGCTACTTTAAACACCCATAATAATTAATAATCCAAAATCAAGGATCTAGTGTGAGAACGGCTGTCAGATATAAATTAATTTTAGTTTGTTTAATACTTTCTATTTCACCTATAAGTCACGCCAAAGACGACACCACGAAAACTAAATGGGAACTGGGTATCGGTCTCGGTGTGCTGAGTCTGCCTCACTATCGTGGCTCCGATCAACGCGATGAATATTTTGCCCCCGTCCCCTATGTCCGTTTTCGAGGTGAGAAACTAAAAGTCGATCGCGAAGGGGG
Source organism: uncultured Ectothiorhodospiraceae bacterium (assembly GCA_947259575.1). Classification (GTDB taxonomy): domain Bacteria; phylum Pseudomonadota; class Gammaproteobacteria; order UBA6429; family Thiohalophilaceae; genus SZUA-24. The sequence continues at coordinate 56,297 of CAMYMU010000047.1, forward strand.
GCGTTATTACTTTATTAACGGCGAAACATTTAAACTCGATGTAAGTGCAGCATTTGCATTACCTGTAGATAGTGATGACAATCGTAGCCGTCAGGGTATGCCTGATCTTGACGCTATTCTGGAGATCGGACCTCGAATGCAGTGGTTTTTATGGGAAAGTGAGGATCGGCGTTTGCGCTTTCGTGCCACAGCACCGGTACGCCTTGCCGTAAATTTATCTGATGCCGGTAACGAAGGTTGGTTTTTTGCTCCCTACTTACAGTTGCGTTATTACTCGACTATGGAAACGGCTTTTTCTGTTGGGCCCATGTGGGCATCTGAGAAGTTCCATGACTATTACTACCAGGTCGACAATCAATACGCGACTGTGGGCAGACCAGCCTATGATGCACAAGCAGGATACAGCGGCTTTCGCTTTACCTTAACCAACAGCCAGCGTATTAGTAAACACTATTGGTGGGGTGGCTTTATACGCTATGACTTGTTATCAGGCGCGACATTTGAAGACAGCCCGCTGATTAAACAAAAAGATGCGCTTATGTTAGGTTTTGCCATATCTTACATCTTTAATCCGGTTAAAGAATACTACACAGACCCCTATCGCGAATAAGCCTTTACTAGCTGGATTATGAGTAGATTTTATTTGCGCTAGATCAACTATTATTTAAATATTTATTCTTAATAAATTCAGCTAATCAAACGTTGGCATTCTACTTCAACTGATTTTTCTATCTATCTGAATAAGTTCATGTTTCAATTTCGAACACAAAGTACGAAATATACGCAATTATTGCGAATAAATTTTTTTAATTAGCGATGATTTCCTAAACGTTTACTCTTTTATGTAAAGAAAGATAATGTTGAATGAAGGAAATGACATGGCAACCGAATTAGATCCCATTATCAATAGCTGGTATCGCGATAAAGAGAGTGGACGTGTATATGAAGTTGTCGCCATCGATGAGTATGGCGGAACAGTAGAAATCCAGTACTTTGAAAGCGAACTGGAAGAGATGGACATCGATAACTGGTATGAACAAAAGTTAGAAACTATCGCCGCACCAGAGGATTGGTCAGGACCTTATGATGATTTGGTTCCCGACGATTTTGGTGACACGGAAGAGCCCATGCACCCAGAGACATGGGCAAGTCCGCTTGATGATATTGACGGTGAAGCTGCATTTGAATACGGCGACTAGCGACCACCTCTAGTTCTTAACAATCCAGCAAGTCGATCCCCTACTTCTGCGGGCTATCATAGTAGACATGCAGTAATTTTTAATGCGAATCAGGTACCACACCGGTTTGCGGCATGTCTGCAAGGCCTGTTTCGCGGGCATGTTCTTCAAAACCTTTATTACGCCAGAAAAATGCGCCGGGCATGGTTGTTGGTATGACTAATACATAAAACAGGGCTCGACCAATCAACGCTGCAGTCATAATTAAGGCTAAGGACAACACACCAAGGGCCAGGAAGGCTTCATGCGTTGCACCTAACAGATAAATAGCGCTAACAACTGAAATGCTGGCCAGGAGTGCGATATTTCGTAACCAGTAGCTTTTTCCATATTTGGTAGTTTGTTCGAAATGTGAAAGCGCACCTTCGTGCTGTGCAGATTTCATATCACGCGCATGCGTAACTAACCCAATCAATTCTATAGCCAGACCTGCAATCACGATTAAACTGGTAATTTCAATCAACGCTGCAGACGCTGACACACCATTACTAATCACACCAACGGTAACAACCAGGATACCGCCCAGACTCAATGTTGTACCAATAAAGCTTGATGCGGTTTGCCAGTGATCCCAATAAGGCCTGGCCGGGATGCGGTACAACTTGTACATGTAATATGTACCGATAACACTGCCCAGGACTGCTACCACGGCTGAGGCATTCATCATGAATGTCGCAAAACTGTTTTCGAATAAACTAAAAAAACCGTAGCCTGACAGGCCTGCAAAAAACATTGAGACACCAGCGATTTCTCGACTGACCGGCGAATAGCGCAAATTATTAAAACCTCTATAAAATCTGTGAGGCCGGCCAAGGTGTAGATTCAGCTTCAACAGACCAAAACTCATTAAAATAAAGGTTACGATTAGTAGTGGCCATTTTGCTGTAGTTGTTAGCACTGATAAAGCTTCCACGCCTAGATACTGACTACACAGTAATAGTAAAAATGCACCCATTACCGTCTGTGCACTCAAGGTAAAGGCGATGTGTGCATTTTCGTGTGATGACAGTAATTTTTTAAGATTCCAGCTCTTTTTAGTATTTGCACGATTCTCATTAATAACAGGGACATAGGCATCTTTGTTATCATTTAATCGATATTTAACATCGATTGAATCTGTGCGCGACATCTCCTTCGGCAACGTCTTCGTTTGCTGGAAGCGAATATTCGGATGTGAAATCTCTGGTGTTGGAAATCCTGGAATCTGGGTCTTAAGTTGTTCACGATTCTCTGGTGTTGTTTCGGTTACACCAAAATCCAGCGCACCGGCTAAACAAGCGGAAGCACACGCAGGTTTCAAACCAACTTCCAGGCGATCAACGCACATATTACATTTATGCACGTGTCCTTTTTCGGTATCGAGTTGTGGCGCATTGTAGGGGCAAACCCATGTGCAATAACCACAACCAAAACATATATCAGGATCTTGAAGAACTGCACCATATTCGGCGTACTTTGTATACGCACGTGTCGGACAGCCTTTAAGACAAACAGGGTCGTCACAGTGGTTACATGCCATCGATATATTTAAGCGGGTATAATTAGGAAAAGTTCCACCTTCAACATACCCCACCGATCGATAAGCCAGATATGGCGGTAAATCATTTTTCTCACTGCAAGCCGATTCACATGCATGACAAGAAATACAATTATCTGCATTAAAATAAAAACCGTGCTGCTTATAACGATTCGGGTTTTCACCAACTCCTGCATCATTATTAATATTTAAGCTTTCGCCTAAAAGGGCATTATCCTGTGCAGCCAGATCAATTTTCTCACCATATCGATTGCGCTCAGGTGCTGCTGTGTCAGGAAGAAATGCGTATTTTGGTTCGTCGTCTCTTATTTTGTACATATTAAAATCCACGCGCTTCTTTGTTGCGAAGCGCTGCACTTTGTTGATCATTTGCTAATTCAATTTTGACTGCGCATTGTTTAAAAGCAGGCTGCCTGGAATGTGGGTCAAGCAAGCCAAGGGATAAGCGATTAACACAATCATGAAAATGGAATGGTATAAATACCATGTTAGGCGAAACGCGTTGTGTAAGTTGCACCATCACCACGGCATCGCCGCGCCTAGAGGTAAGGCGCGCATATTGGCCATGAGCAATACCCAGTGCTTTGGCTGCGTCAGGATTCATTTCCATGTAGGGTGTTGGGCTAAACTTGTTAATATTACCAACCTTGCCGGTACGTGTCCGGGTATGAAAGTGTTCAACCACACGGCCGCTATTCATCCAGAAAGGATACTCGTCATCCGGGCGTTCATTATTATCGATAAATGGTAACGGCATTAACTTTGCCTTACCATCTGGATATTGAAATTTACCGTCGGTATATAAACGCTGCAAGCCCTTTTCATCACCATCTTTACAGGGCCATTGAATACCCCGCTGCGCTTCAATCTTGTCATAGGTCATGCCAGAATAATCCAGCATGCGACCTTTGGAGAGTTCTCGTAATTCATCAAATACACCTGATGATGTTTCTGGGAATTTAACCTTTTGCCCTTGCTCGAATCGCTTGGCCATTTGATTAAAGATCCACAAATCAGGTTTTGAGTCGGCGTATGGTTTTATGACATTACGTATCAGGTTTACACGACGCTCGGTATTGGTAAAACAGCCTTCTTTTTCAGCCCAGACACCTGCGGGAAAATACACGTTCGCATATTGGTTAGATTCACAATCCTGGTATGCATCCTGGACCACAAGAAAATCCAATTTTTCAAACGTTTTACGAATCCGATCGGTATTGCTCATTGAAGTCATTGGATTGGTCGCGATAATCCAGAGCCCTTTAATTTGCCCAGTTTCGATTGCAGGGAAAATGTCGGTCTGGAACAAACCACGTTTTTTGGGGAAAAACTCTTTATCAACTCCCCAGAAGTTTGCAATCGTCTCTCGGTCTTCCTCTTTTTCAAGCGTGCGATATCCTGGCAGCCCTGAACACGAAGACCATTCTCTTGTACCCATCGCATTGCACTGTCCGGTAATCGACAGACTAGTGCCACCCGGCTTGCCGATATTGCCGGTAATTAAATTCAAGTTGTTGATCCCGCAAACGCCATCGGAGCCATGAGTCGATTGATTAATACCCATGGTCCAGATAGTCATAGCAGCACCTGCTTTAGCATAAGTACGCGCTACGTTTCTAATCGTGTCTTCGTCGATACCACAAATTTTAGAAGCCGTTACCGGATCATATTGCTCTATGACCTTATAAAATTCTTCATCATTATTAGTATGTGCCTCAATATATTCTTTATCAGCCAGCCCTTCCTCAAGAATGACATACGCAAGACTATTCAATAAGGCTAAATCAGTGCCCGGTGTAACCGGTAAATGAATATCGGCCATTTGCGCCATCATGGTAACCCGTGGGTCAACTACAATTACGGGGAATTTACGTTTTTCCAACGCCTGTTTTAAACGCCAGAAAATAATGGGATGTTGTTCAGGTAAATTTGATCCTATCGCTAGCAAACACTCTGTGTGCTCAAAATCCTCATAGCACCCTGGAGGGCCATCTGATCCAAAGGAACGTTTATAGCCTGATACAGCTGATGACATACAAAGTGTTGTATTACCATCATAGTTATTTGTTCCAATAACACCACGCGCAAGTTTTCCAAGCGTGTAGAATTCTTCTGTCATTATCTGGCCGGTAGAGACAATAGCGAAGGCATCACGACCATAAGTCGTTTGAATACGTTTTATCTCATCGGCCGTTTTGTCAAGCGCGGTGTCCCAGTCGGTTTTTTGAAACGGCTCATAAAACTTGTCACGAATCAGTGGCGTTTCACCTCGCCCTTCTAATTTGAAGAGCTCGTGCTCGTAAATTCCCTTTAAGCAGAGTTTGCCGCGATTCACATCAGCACTTGCCACCCCACGCGTTGCAACGGCTTCACCCTTTTCATCTAAACCGACTTCAATCGAACAACCTGTTGAGCAATAACCACAAGTTGTGTACTTCCAGTCAACAACACCCTTGTCAGCAATTTTAATCGGATTTTTTTGCTTACGACCAAACAACATAGTTCATTTTCCTATCTATTGATTAGGACATCCTTCATTAGGCTTTAATGACAACATAATCTTGTTGCCTTCCATCTTAACCGGGTAAGTCGCCGCACAGCCTTCATCAGGCGCCACAGCGGTACCGGTATCAAGTTGAATTTTCCAGTCATGTAACGGGCATGCGACGCGATCACCATGTACAATACCCTGCGAAAGCGGACCCTGCTTATGCGGGCATTCATCTTTTATCGCGAACACCTTGTCTTCCGCTGTCCTAAATACAGCGATATTACCATTATCAGAGGTCACAACACGTGCGCCTAACTGTGGAATATCATTTAGTGTTCCTATTTCAATCCAGTCACTCATTGATTTATAACCTATAACTATTATGCGTTGATTTGCTTGATGGCATTAAATTCATGTTGCTGTGCACCGTTCGCACGTGCTTCCCATGGATCATCTTGCATGAATTGTTGTGAATAATGGAAGCGTTCGGCTAACTGCTTACGATTTTCTGCATCATCAACAATATTCTCCTTGATATGCGTTAAACCAACACGCTCAATCCAGGGTGCGGTACGTTCAAGATAATGCGCCTCTTCTCTATAGAGCTGAATATACGCAGCGCTATATTCCATTGCTTCTTCTTCTGTGGTAACAGCGCACAAGAAATCTGTTGCGCGGACTTTGATACCTCCATTACCACCGACATGCAGCTCATATCCTGAATCAACACAAACAACGCCAAAATCTTTAATAGTCGCCTCAGCACAATTGCGAGGACAACCAGAGACAGCCAACTTGAACTTGTGTGGCATCCATGAGCCCCAGGTCATTTTCTCTAACTCAACCCCGAGATGTGTTGAGTCTTGCGTACCAAAACGACACCATTCCTTACCGACACAGGTCTTGACCGTACGTAAAGCTTTACCATAAGCATGCCCAGATACCATGCCGGCATCATTTAAATCTTTCCAAATAACCGGTAACTCTTCTTTCTTTAGTCCATAAAGGCCGATACGCTGACCACCCGTTACGTGAACGGTTTTAATGTTGAACTTTTCAGCAGCATCAGCAATAGCGCGCAACTCATCAGGCGTAGTACCACCCCCCCACATGCGAGGAATAACTGAATAGGTACCATCTTTTTGAATGTTTGCGTGTGCACGTTCATTGATGAAGCGTGATTGCGCATCATCCGCACTGTGTGTTTCAGGCCACTGGCAAACCATGTAATAGTTCAACGCAGTACGACATTTAGGGCAGCCATCTGATGTTTTCCATTCCATAAATTGCTGTAGCTCGCGAATTGATTTGAAGTTCTTATCGCGAATAACCGCTCTGACTTCATCATGCGTATGGTCAGTACAAGCACAAATTGGTTTTAAATGTGGCGCAACTGAATAGTCGCCACCAACAGTGTGCGCCAACAAAGCTTCAACCAGGCCAGTACATGAACCACATGAGCTTGAAGCCTTGGTATGTGCACGCACATCATCCAGAGTAAACAATTTCTTTTCGGTAATCGCAGAAACAATGTCACCTTTACAAACACCATTACAGCCGCAAATTTCTGCCGTATCTGACATGCTGGCAACACGATTATCATCACCGTGACCAGAATCACCTAAATGAGCCTGACCAAATAAGATCGTTGAGCGAAAATCTGTTATATCTGTTTGGTCGCGCATTAAATCGAAATACCAGGTACCATCGATGGTGTCGCCATACATCACGGTGCCTTTTATTTTGTTATCCTGGACAACGATTTTGCGATAGACGCCTGAAGCAGCATCTTGAAAAACCAGTTCCTCGGTTGTGTCATCGCCAGTGAAATCACCAGCCGAAAACAAATCAATTCCCGTCACTTTCAATTTAGTAGAGGTAACCGATCCTTCATAACGGCCGATACCATGTTTAGCCAGGTGATTGGCACAGACTTTACCCATTTCGAATAAAGGTGCGACCAGACCATAGGTTTCATTTCTATGTTGAACGCACTCGCCGACTGCGTATACGCGTGGGTCGAAAGTTTGCATCGTGTCATTAACAACAATACCACGCTCACAATGTATTCCGACTTTCTCAGCAAGTGCGATATTTGGACGAATACCTACTGCCATAATAACAATATCGGCATCGACGGAGCTGCCGTCTTTAAAACATACTTTCTCAACCCGGTCTTTACCTTCGATGGATGCTGTTTGTGCACCCATTAAAAATTCCATTCCCCGTTCTTCTAGTGATGTCCTCAGCATTTTTGCCGCAGGTTCATCTAACTGTCGTTCCATCAAGGTATCCATGATATGTACAACTTTTACACTCATACCTTGTTGCATCAGACCATTAGCTGCTTCCAGCCCTAGTAATCCGCCGCCGATAACAACTGCCTTCTTATATTTACCTGCAGCCTCAAGCATGGCATCGACATCAGCGATGTCACGAAAGGCAACAACGCCCGCTAACTCGTGACCTGGCACAGGAATTATGAAGGGCGTAGAACCTGTTGCAATTAATAAACGATCATATTCAACTTCACTACCGTCATCAGCGATAACTTTACGGGCCTTACGATCAATATCGACGGCCTTTTTGCCTTTTAATAAAGTAATATTGTTGTCTTCATACCACTTCAAATCATTAAGCATGATCTCTTCAATGGTTTTTTCACCGGCTAGAACGGGAGACAACATAATCCGGTTATAATTTCCATAAGGCTCTTCACCGAACACCTGTATCTCGTAAGCATCTGGGGCTAGTTTCAGTAATTCCTCTACGGTACGCATCCCTGCCATGCCGTTACCAATGACGACTAAACGCTCTTTCATGTAAATAGCTCCAACTATCTGATATTTGTTGCTATCTACAGAGCAAGCTCCGTGCCATCCATTAGAAAACACTTAAACAACTATAAGATATTGTTTATATTAGGAATATTAGAGCGCTTACTTTTTCGACAAGCTGAAATCATAACTTATACGCACCATTACTGCGCGTTTTGCCACAAAACGATGCACGCTGACGAATCGTTCGCGCTCTCCCGATGCACGAAATAATTACAGGCTTAAAGACTAGTTGCTGATAAATGCTCCACAATAGTGCAGCAGCAACCAGGGCAATTGAAATTAACCTTGGCGTAACATCACTCCGGTGCTTACAGGGCAAATAGATACCAGCGGGTTATCTACTCAATCTGAGCACTCTGTTGCTCAATTAGCTGATCTCAATTCCCTTTTTGCTCTGTTCGTTTTGTTCTACAATCGGCCATCAAAATAACAATCCAACAGAGCAAGCATGCGTATATCCTTAGAAGATCTGATAAAAACAGAAATATCCTTAAAACCGGGTCTTATATATCTAAATCATGCCGCCGTAGGTACCTGGCCAAGCAGAACGGCTGAGGCAGTAAGAAATTTTGCTACTGAAAACGAAACGTGCGGCGCACAGCATTATTTGGAGTGGATGAAAGTTGAGGCTGTGTTACGTGATCAATTCGCACAGATTATAAATGCTGGCTCGGGCGATGATATTGCGATTTTAAAAAACACTTCTGAAGCTCTCTCATTTGTTGCCTACGGATTAGACTGGCAAGCTGGGGATAATGTAGTCATTAGTAACCAGGAGTTCCCTTCAAATGCTATGGTCTGGCACTCGTTGAAAGCTAAAGGTGTTGAAGTACGAGAAGTAGAGCTTTGTTCGGAAAACTCTCCTGAGGATTCGCTAATTAACTCGATGGATGATCAAACAAAGCTGCTCTCGATCAGTTCTGTACAGTATGCCAGCGGTCTGAAAATGGATTTGCCTGCACTCGGTCAGGCTTGCAAAAAAAACAAGGTGTTATTTTGTATCGATGCGATTCAGAGTATTGGCATAATCCCGTTTGATCTTAAAGCGATCCAGGCCGATTTTGTCATGGCCGATACGCACAAATGGATGCTCGGTCCGGAAGGTGTTGCTCTTTTCTATTGTCGTCCTGCTTTACGTGAGCATCTACGTTTACATGAGTACGGTTGGCACATGCTGGAAGATATGAGTAATTATACTCCTGCCGAATATGAAATCACTCATACTGCACGCCGTTTCGAGTGTGGCAGCCCCAACATGATTGGTATTCATGCCGCAAATGCGAGCATGTCCTTGTTACTTGAAATCGGTGTGGATGAAATCGAACGCAGGCTCCTGCAACGAACCCAATTCACTATCGATCAGATCAGCGAAAACGCAAACCTTGAGCTCATAACCAACAGTGAACCGAGGCGGCTTGCCGGTATTATCACCTTCCGTTCGAAAACTATCGAAAGTCAGACGCTCTATCAAAAGCTGATGAAAAATAATGTTATCTGTGCTCCTCGCGGAGGTGGCGTCCGATTTTCACCCCATTTCTATACCGCTTTTGACGATATTAAAGCAGCTGTTCACTTAGCCGGTCTAACTGGCTAATTTATCTACAAATATTTGTGAATATTCAAGTATAGTTCTGGAAATACCGCTATATATATACATATAAATAGCATATTTTATGGTACTAGACTGAAGCCGACCCTATCGTGTGAGACCGTTTTGAATGAAATCACAAAAATACAGGTAAACGCCAGGGAACATGATTAGTTGGATGTGTTCGAACAAGTAAGTAAGTCGTGATTTTTGTTACGAAACGTTTAGCCTAAGCGTAGGCATATTGAGTCAAGAATAAGGAATTTCGAAACGATGGAAAAATCTCTCAAGCTGTTAGTTGTCATCCTACCCGCTGGCTTTTTGTTTTTAACTGAAACGCTAGCTGCCAGCACTATCATTATACTTCTCTTGGCTCTAATAAGCGCTCTATTAAACATTTGGTTTTTCCCACACTTTGCTGCTAGATGTGCCTCCAGTAAAGATACAGATGAGCCTTGGCGTATTCGCTGGATTACCGGTCCACTACTGCGAATGTTCAAAAAAGTCAGCCCGAAGATGTCACAAACCGAAAGAGAGGCGATTGATGCCGGTTCTGTTTGGTGGGATGGCGAACTATTTAGTGGCAAACCTAAATGGAAAAAAATTCGACGTCTCAAATTACCCGAGCTGACTGAAGAAGAACAAGCCTTTTTAGATGGACCGGTGAACGAATTATGCAAGATGATCGATGATTGGGACATTACCCATGAGCGACATGACCTGCCTGAAGAGGTTTGGAATTATATCAAAGAAAATAAATTTCTAAGTATGATTATCCCTAAGTCTTATGGTGGTCTTGAATTTTCTGCCCTGGCGCATTCTGAAGTAGTCATGAAAATTTCAACCCGCAGCGTCTCTGCAGCGGTAACGGTGATGGTGCCCAACTCACTTGGCCCTGGTAAGCTGTTGCTTGAATATGGCACTGAAGCGCAAAAAGATTACTATCTGCCTAGACTTGCCGTCGGCGAAGAAATTCCCTGTTTTGCGCTAACTAATCCTGAAGCAGGAAGTGATGCAGGTGCGATTCCTGATTATGGCATTGTCTGTCGTGGTAATTTCAAAGATCAAAAAGATGTACTCGGCGTAAAACTCACCTGGAACAAACGCTATATCACCCTGGGGCCAGTCGCCACCCTGCTGGGTCTTGCAGTAAAACTTTATGATCCAGATCATTTGATTGGAGACAAAGAAGACCTGGGGGTAACCCTGGCAATGGTTCCAACCGATCTAACTGATGTCAACATTGGCCGGCGCCACATACCGCTCAACATGGTCTTTATGAATGGCCCTAATAGCGGTAAAGATGTATTTGTCCCGATGGAATTCATTATTGGTGGACAAGAACGAATTGGCGAAGGTTGGCGCATGCTAATGGAATGCCTTGCAGATGGGCGCTCAATCTCCTTACCCGCACTCAGTGTTGGCTCAGGCAAAATATGTTGTCGCTGTGTAGGTGCTTATGCACGTGTGCGACGTCAGTTCAAAATGCCGATTGGTCGTTTTGAAGGGGTAGAAGAAGCGCTGGCCAGAATTGGTGGTTACAGCTATATGATGGATGCGGCAAGAGTGTTAACTGCAGGCGCACTGGACCTGGGCGAAAAACCTTCGGTTATCTCTGCGATTGTAAAATATCATTTAACCGAAGGCATGAGACAAATCATAAACGATTCCATGGATGTGGTGGGTGGTGCCGGTATCTGTCTTGGCCCAAGGAATATTCTTGGTCGCGCCTATCAGGCCGTGCCGATCAGTATCACTGTCGAAGGTGCAAATATATTAACACGCAGTATGATTATATTTGGTCAGGGCGCAATTCGAAGCCATCCCTATATATTTGAAGAAATGTCGGCATTGGATGAAGATAACTGGGAAGATTCGGTAAAAAAATTCGACGCCGCATTTTTTGCTCATATTCGTTTCTTTATTAGCAACTATACTCGTAGTTTTTTGCATGGACTCACCGGTTCATTATTTGCGTTAACACGCGCCCGATCTCCAGTACGCCGATACTATCAAAAACTAACCAGGATGAGTGCTGTTTTTAGCCTGTTAGCGGATCTTTCTCTAATTACGCTTGGCGCCAGCCTTAAACGAAAGGAACAGATGTCTGCACGGCTAGGTGACATCTTGAGTTATATGTACCTGTCCACCGCTGTGTTAAAACATTTTGAAACACAAGGTTGCACCAAGGAAGATATCCCTTTTATGCGATGGTCGTGCGAAATGATGTTGTACAAAATTCAGGTCGCAATTGATGGTCTGCTGCAAAACTTTCCGATTCGCCCGCTTGCATGGTTATTGCATTTTATTATTTTCCCTTATGGCCAGCGCTTCAAACCACCATCGGACAAACTGGACCATCAGGTCGCCCAACTGCTATTGACGCCGTCACAATCTCGCGACAGACTAACCCAGGGTATATACATGCCGCCAGCAGACGCTGCCGAGGTGGTATCGGAGCTTGAAGATGCACTGGTTAAAGTAATCAAGTCTGAACATATAGAGAAGCGTTTAAAGAAAGAAATGAAGGACTATCAGCCCGGTTACCAGGTGATGGATGATATGTTGAAGCGAGCGCTAACTGAAAATATTATTACCGAAGAAGAAGCCAATCTAATCCGTGAAGCGGAATCAGCCCGGTGGAAAGTCATTCAGGTCGACGACTTTTCACCCAACTTGAGATAGGAGCAAGCAACGTGGCGGCAACCAGAAAAAAAGTAGCTAAAAAGAAAGCCGTAAAAAAAGCGACAACCACCAGAGCTGAACCCGAAAAAACCGCGTCGATAAAAAAGACTACACACTCTGCGCGTAACTTTGGCACGGGTGGCAAACCGGGTCGCCCCGTTTACATCGTAGATGGAAGTCGAACTCCCTTTTTGAAAGCACGCGCAAAACCCGGTCCCTTTGCCGCCGCAGATTTTGCAGTGAATTGTGGTCGCGCCCTGCTCTCACGCCAGACTTTTGATCCATCAGTGATCGATGAGGTTATTTTGGGTTGCGTCATGCCGGGCCCAGACGAAGCCAATATTGCACGCCTGACCGCATTGCGCCTGGGCATTGGTAAAGATGTCCCGGCTTATACAGTGCAACGTCAATGTGCCTCTGGCATGCAGGCACTCGACAGTGCGGCAATGGAGATCGCCACTAAACGCGCCGATCTTGTGCTCGCAGGTGGCGTTGAGTGTATGAGTCATGCACCAGTCTTATATAACGAAAGCATGGTTACCTGGCTGGGTGCATTAAGCGTTGCAAAGACATTGACTCAAAAACTAAAAGTGATCAGCCAAATCAGGCCGGGACACTTTAAACCTATTATCGGTTTACTAAGAGGTCTCACCGATCCTGTCGTCGGCTTATCAATGGGACAGACAGCTGAAAATTTGGCCTATCGTTTTAAAATAACACGCGAGCAAATGGATGAGTTTGCAGTAAGAAGTCATCGACGTCTTGCTAGCGCCCAGGATGAAGAGCGTCTTAGCGAGATAGAGCCCATGTATGACACCAGGGGTAAGGTGTATGAATTTGATGATGGCGTGCGTAAGGACTCATCGACTGAAGCATTAGCAAAACTCAGACCTGTCTTTGATAGACCATTTGGTATGGTCACAGCTGGGAATAGCGCCCAAATAACTGATGGTGCTGCCTTATTGTTACTCGCAAGTGAAAAGGCAGTCAAGGATCATAACTTACCGGTGTTAGGCCAGATCATGGATAGCCAGTGGGCTGGACTCGAACCCGCACAAATGGGGCTTGGTCCGGTACATGCCGTAACACCGATCCTGAACAGACACAAATTTGCTCTGGATGATATTGATTACTGGGAAATTAACGAAGCCTTTGCCGCCCAAGTGCTTGCCTGTATTGCGGCCTGGCAAGATCCTGAATATTGCAAGAATGAGCTGGGAAGTCGCTCAACTATTGGCGAATTGAATCAGGAGATCTTAAATGTCGATGGTGGTGGCGTTAGCCTTGGCCATCCGGTTGGGGCCAGTGGCGCTCGCATCGTTTTGCATCTGCTCGATGTATTAGAACGTAACAAGAAAAAACGTGGCATGGCCAGTTTATGTATAGGTGGCGGGCAAGGTGGTGCCATGTTAGTTGAGCGGGTTGAATAGAGATTTTAAAGGATACACAATGACACAAACATACCGTAACTGGAACGTCACACGCGATAACCATGATATCGCCTGGTTGGCGCTAGATAAAGCTGACTCAACTACCAATGTCCTCTCAGCTGAAGTTGTATCTGAATTTGAAGACATTGTTTCTAATTTAATGAGTGCCACACCGAAAGGGGTTGTACTGCTGTCGGACAAATCATCTGGGTTTATTGCCGGGGCAGATGTTAAAGAATTTACCCAACTTGAAACCGAGGATACTGCACTTCAAGTCATCCAGCGTGCCCACAAAATATTTAACGACTTCGAAAACCTGTCCTGTCCGACTGTCGCATTGATCCATGGTTTTTGCCTGGGTGGTGGAATGGAGTTAGCACTAGCCTGCAAATATCGCGTTGCCGATGATGACCCCAAAACTAAACTAGGACTACCAGAAGTCAAACTCGGCATACACCCGGGCTTTGGAGGTAGTGTACGCTCGATCCGAACAATGGGTGCGATGTCAGCTATGAACTTCATGCTGTCTGGCCGAAATATGAATTCAAGGATTGCAAAAAAACAAGGCCTGATCGATTTTGCTGTACCTAAACGTCATTTTGTTAATTCCGCGATTAGTATTATCAATAAACCACCAACGAAAAAACCACTTTCTATTGTCAAACGACTGGCATCTTACAAACATGTGCGCCCACTTCTTGCCAAGATAATCAGCAAAAAGGTAGCAGCACGTGCACCACGCACTCACTACCCCGCTCCCTATGCCTTAATCGATTTATGGGTGCAGTATTACGATAACCAAAATGAGATGCTAGAAAAAGAGGCACAATCTGTCGCGCGACTCATTGTTAGTCGAACTGCACAAAACCTCATTCGTGTATTCACGCTGCAAGAGCAACTAAAAGGCCTGGGGAGCCTTAACGATTATAAAGTACGGCATGTGCACGTCATTGGCGGCGGCGTAATGGGTGGCGATATTGCCGCCTGGTGTGCATTTTCAGGTTTTACTGTGACCATACAGGACCAGAAAAAAGAGGCGCTGGCTAATGTAGTTAAACGTGCATATGGACTTTATAAAAAGCGCCTCAAATTAAAAAGATTAATTACTGACGCAATGGATCGATTAATTCCTGATCCTAAAGGTCACGGCCTCAAACGAGCAGATGTAGTCATTGAGGCAATCTTTGAGGATGCCGAGGTTAAGAAAAATCTATTTAAATCCATTGAGCCTGTAGTGAAACCAGATGCCGTTCTTGCAACAAATACTTCAAGTATTCCGCTCGATGAAATCAATGTGGCATTAAAAGAACCCAATCGACTAATTGGGTTACATTTTTTTAATCCAGTAGCAATGATGCCGTTGGTAGAAATCGTCAAAAGCCCAACCACCGATAAAGAAATTTCTACAAAGGCCGCTGCCTTTACGCGCAAAATTAATAAATTACCGTTACCGGTAACCAGCACTCCTGGGTTCCTGGTGAACCGTGTATTAATGCCTTATTTAATGGAAGCTGTTGTGCTGGCAGAAGAAGGCGTACCCCTCACCGTTATCGACGATGCGGCGACTGATTACGGCATGCCAATGGGGCCGATTGAACTGGCAGATACGGTCGGCCTGGATATATGCCTGCATGTGGCTGAGAATTTATCGAAATCTATGGATATTGAAGTCCCCGTCAAGCTCAAAGAGATGGTTGAAAGCGGAAAGCTTGGCAAAAAGAGCGGGCATGGTTTTTATACGTTTAAAAATGGCAAACCGGTTAAAACCAAACCGAATAAAGATTACACCACCCCCGTCGACGTTCAGGATCGCTTAATACTTCGCATGTTGAATGAGGTCGTAGCCTGTCTACGTGATGGCGTTATTGAAACGACTGATCAAGCCGATGCAGGCATTATATTTGGAACGGGATTTGCGCCTTTTCGCGGCGGACCATTTCACTATATACAAACCCGCGGGACGGCACAATTACTTAAAATGTTAGAGCACCTTCAACAACGATATGGTCCACGTTTCGTTGCGGACAAGGGTTGGGAAAACCTGGACTAAGCAAACCACGGTAGTAGGCACAATGCAAAAGATACTCGACAAAATAGATATTAACGAAATCAACAATCTGTATCAGTTGTTTTGTTCAAGAGTGCACCGTTCTGCGGAGAAAGATGCGTACCAATATTATGATGACGATACCGAGGCATGGAAAACTCATAGTTGGTCGCAAATGGCGGATCATGTTGCACGTTGGCAGCATGCGCTCAAAAATGAAAACCTTAGCCCAGGGGATCGAGTGGGCATCATGGTTAATAACTGCCCTGAATGGGTTATGTTTGAGCAAGCTGCACTTGGGCTGGGGCTTGTCATTATCCCATTATATACAAACGACCGCGCGGACAATGTTTGTTATATTATTGAAGATGCTGGTATAAAGTTATTATTCATCCAAGGCGAAGTGCAATGGTCACAACTAAAAGAAGGTTGTGAAAAACAAAACTCCCTAAAAAAAGTTATCACCCATCAGCAGGTTAGCGATCCAGATGGACACGTTATTCACATAAATAACTGGCTCCCCGATCCTGCTCGGCGTTTCCCGCTTGCGGAGCTCAATGTCCATGGCAGCAGCTTAGCGACAATCGTTTATACGTCAGGTACTACTGGGCGACCCAAGGGGGTTATGCTTAGTCACCATAATATTCTTTGGAATGCGGATAGTGGCACAGATAGTATTGAAATCTACGCAAGTGACAGCTTCATTTCCTTCCTTCCCTTGTCTCATATGTTCGAGCGTTCTATCGGATATTATTTACCGATGCTATGCGGCTCAGTAGTGAATTATGCACGTTCGATCGAACATCTTGCCGAAGATCTTATTACTGTTCAGCCTACGGTAATGATTACCGTGCCACGCATATTTGAGCGCGTTTATAATAAAATTAATGCCCAACTGACCCAGAAATCACCCGTTGCTCGCTTTTTATTTAATAGTGCGGTTAATATCGGATGGCGCCGCTTCCAATACCAGCAAGGTAAGACTGGCTGGATTCCTAGCTTAATTTTTTATCCGCTATTGTATGCTCTCGTCGGTAAAAAGATTATGGCTAAACTTGGAGGTAACATGCGACTCGCTGTGAGTGGTGGCGCACCACTTGCTGGCGATATTGCAAAGACCTTCATTGGACTAGGCCTCACTATTTCTCAAGGGTATGGCATGACCGAGCTTAGTCCAGTGGTTAGCACCAATAAGCTAAATGACAATGAACCGACCAGCGTTGGACAAGCACTGCGGGATATCGATATCAAGCTAGGAGAAAACGATGAGCTATGTGTCAGATCACCGGGGGTGATGCTTGGTTATTGGCATGACGACGAAGCCACAGAAAATATCATTGACGATAATGGTTGGCTGCACACTGGTGACAAAGCTAAAATTATCGATGAGCATATTTATATTACCGGTCGGATAAAAGAGATTCTCGTTTTATCCAACGGCGAGAAAGTACCGCCCGCTGACATAGAACTGGCATTGGCGAACGATACTCTGATTGAGCAATCCATGATTATTGGCGAGCAAAAACCCTTCCTGGCCGCACTCCTTGTATTCAATGATGAAGAGTGGAATAAGCTGGCAAAACAACTTAATATCAATGCCACTCCTAACAACCTCGACTCAGAGATAGTCAAGAAATATACCCTGGAAAGAGTGAAGCAGCATCTTAATGATTTTCCTGGTTATGCAAATATTTACCAAATCAAGATCATCCTTGAACCCTGGACAGTGGAAAACAATATGTTGACTCCCACTTTGAAACTGAAGCGACGTGAGATACAAAAATACTACCAGGATGACATCGCCAAGCTATACGAAGGTCACTAATGGCTACTGATTCAGATTCATTACCGAAGGATAAACAACCGGAAATCAGGATTCTTGCTATGCCCGCTGACACTAATGCAGCAGGAGACATTTTCGGAGGATGGCTTATGTCCCAAGTCGATATTGCAGGTAGCATTGTGGCATATCGGTTTGCTAATGGACGTGTTGTGACTGTTGCGGTTAACGAATTCGTTTTTATTAAACCTGTATTCGTTGGTGATCTGGTTAGTTTGTTTGCAGATTTGATTCATGTCGGCAACACCTCAATGCAAGTCCAAGTTTCTGCCTTTGCCGAACGTAAAAGAGGAGCAGCTGAATGCCAGCGAGTTGCGCAGGCAAAACTAACTTATGTGGCAATTGATGCCGACAGGAAGCCGCGCCCAGTTGAAAATAAAAAAAAGAATAAAATTAGTAACTAATAATTAGCATTTTTGAATAGATTGAAGAAGTTTTCTGTTGTTACTTCCCCCACCTCTTCCAGGCGCACTCCACGTAGTTCTGCAATATGCTCTGCAACATGTTTGACATAAGCCGGCTGGTTCGGTTTTCCTCTAAATGGAACAGGCGCAAGATAGGGCGAATCAGTTTCAACCAACATTTTCTCTTTAGGCATTTTTTTCGCCACTTCTTTTAATTCTTTTGCGCTATTAAAAGTCACGATCCCAGAGAATGAAATGTAAAAATTAAGATCCAGAGCTCGCTTAGCCGTTTCCCAATCTTCGACAAAGCAGTGCATAACTCCACCCACTTCTCCTGCATCTTCTTCTTTCATGATTCGCAAGGTGTCCTCGGTAGCATCACGCATGTGAATGATGAGAGGTTTTTCACTTTGCTTTGATGCAGCAATGTGTTGACGAAAGCGATCTCGTTGCCATTCAAGATCACCTTCGCTTCGAAAATAATCAAGCCCGGTCTCACCGATTGCGATAACTTTTTCATGTGCAGCAAGTTTAAGTAATTCCTCTGCGCTAGGATCATGCCCTTCATCTTCATTAGGATGAACACCAACGGATGCGAAAATATTTTTATGCTCTTTAGCCGGGTTTAAGACATCGTCAAAGTGCTCGAGATCGATGCAGACACATAAAAAGTGGCTGACACCCTGTTCGTTGGCTTTATCAAGCGCGCCTTGTAGCTGGCCGTCATAAGGTTCCAGATCCAGGCGATCCAGATGACAATGGGAGTCTACTAACATGGTTATAACTTTCTTTGCTAAATCTAATTAAGGGGATAGTGAAATTACATAGTGTGGGTTTGTCTATCAGACTTCAAGGCACCCGCAAGGTAGGTTTCAATCTTGGTCCTGGCACTACCGCCATCTTGTTCGCTAAACTGCACGCCTATTCCTGCCGCACGATTACCCTGCGCACCCTTAGGCGTTACCCAAACAATCTTGCCGGCAACAGGTAGTTTTTCCTTTTCGTCCATCAAGGTGAGCAGCATGAAAACTTCATCACCCAGTTTGTATGATTTATTGGTAGGAATAAACAGGCCGCCATTTCTGATAAAAGGCATATAAGCAGCATACAATGCGCTTTTGTCCTTAATCGTCAATGAAAGTATGCCTTGTCTTCCTCCGGGCATACCGGCTGGCAGATTACTCATTTTCCTTTTCTCCTGTACTACCGATAGTGCGTATGTTCTACTGATGCTGTCAGGGTTTTCCAGTCTAACAACAAATCATCCATTATCATTTGTGTATTTAACGGCGCACGTTGTTTTTTTAGTATATCTAAAATGTTATCTAAAAAACGGTATAAGCTACCTAATTCTACCTGCTGTGCCAGTTTCTGCAAATCAGCCGACTTATCCAGATTAACCAGCGCCTCACGCAGATTAACCTTCAGCTTTATCAGGTCACTGATCCAGCTGTATACCCACTGTATCGGCGTAGTTATTCCGGTCTTTAACCATTGCTTATCAGCGCCCAGGGGGGATTCAGCCCCCTCAGCCACAGCGAGAAACAGCGAAAACATCTGTTCTCGCTGCTTTATAAGCTCAGAATCTACACTTTTCACTGCTTTTAGCGGGGCACCATTGGCCATGGCCAGAACTGCCCGCTCGCTTCCACCAATTTCACCATCAAATAGCCCGGTATGGTGTTTATTTAACCAATTTACTGCCATATCAGCGCTAGGACTGTCAAAATTAACTCGCTGGCAACGGCTGAGAATAGTCGATGGCAGCGAGGCGCTATGTGAGGAAACCAGAATAATAAGGGTGTTTTCCGGTGGCTCCTCCAGTGACTTTAACAGGCTATTCGCTGCTGCAAGATTCATGGATTCAGCAGGGCTGATAATCGCCACACGATAGGACGCGTAGTGAGCAGCCAAACCAAACTGTTCAGTAAGCCCCCTAATTTGGTCAACTTTGATCCCTTTTCCCTCTTCTTCGGGCTCAATCAAATGAAAATCTGGGTGAGTATTGGCCTCAAATTGTGCGCAGGAACGGCACTGTGAACATGGCATAAAGTTGTCATCGGGTTGCTGACAAAGCAACGACTGCGCAAACTGACGTGCAATATCCAGTTTACCCAGGCCTTCAATACCACCAAACAACATAGCGTGAGGTAAACGTTGCTCATTCACTCTCTGTACAAGTTGTTGCCACTGTGAGAGTGTCCATGGAAAGATCATACGGCCTGCACCAATGTTTTTAACACACTCAATAAATCCTGCTGGACAATATCCAACTGCGGTTCAGCATTCACTATCGCATAGCGTTCGGGAAACTGCTTTGCTCTATCTAAATATGCATTTCTAACCCGCGTGAAAAAATCAATATTTTCCTGTTCAAAACGATCTGGCTCACTGCGGTTACTCGCGCGTGATAATCCAACATCAACAGGTAAATCAAAAATAATGGTCATATCTGGACGCACATCGCCTTGCACCCAATTTTCAAGTGCAGCTATACGCTCAAATGCTATTCCACGTCCACCGCCTTGATAGGCATAGGTCGCATCAGTAAAACGATCACAGATTACCCACTTGCCTTCTCTGATAGATGGCATAATAACTTCATTCAAGTGTTGCGCGCGGGCAGCAAACATTAACAACAACTCAGTGTCGCTGCACATATTAGTTTCATTCTTATCCAGAAGTATTTCACGCAGACGTTCAGAAAGTGGTGTACCACCAGGTTCACGAGTCAATACAACTTCGATTGCGTGTTGCTCCAGGTAGTCTTTTATGAATGATATGTTCGTGCTTTTCCCTGCCCCTTCTCCACCTTCGATGGTTATAAATTTTCCTGTCTGCATATTTTCGCTAGTTATTGGCTGGGTTATATGACGAGAACGGCTTTTTACGCCCTTTTAATTGATATTTAATAACAGCATTATTATGTTCCTGCAAGGTGGCCGAAAAATAATGACTACCATCACCCTTGGAAACAAAATAGAGCGCCTCACCTTCTTCGGGTCTTAAAACAGCATCAATCGCTTCGCGCCCTGGCATGGCAATAGGCGTAGGCGGTAAACCAAAGTTCCGATAAGTATTGTAGGGATTATCATGCCTTAAGTCACGCCGTCTAATATTTCCTTTATAGCGGTCACCCATCCCATATATAACCGTGGGATCACTTTGTAAGCGCATTCGTTTAATTAAGCGCCTGGAAAAAACACCGGCTATTGCTGGTCTTTCAGAGGCAAGCCCAGTTTCTTTTTCTACAATTGACGCCAGAATTAAAACCTCGTATGGAGACTTCACCGGGATGCCGACATCCCGTTCCTCCCAGCTAGTGACGAGATAGTTATGCATCGATTGATAGGCGCGTTCAAGCACCACTAAATCGCTAATACCACGAGGAAAATGGTAGGTATCCGGCATAAAGCGCCCTTCAGGATGTTCACCGGCATGACCAAGCTTTACCATAATGTCATTATCACTAAGCCCATTGATGGTGTGTGAAATATATTGGTTTTCTTTAATTGCCGCGAGCATTTGCTTGAATGTCCAACCTTCTATTATGGTGATTGAATACTGCACAACATCACCGTTAGCAATACTTTCAAGAAATGATAATGGTGTTGCGCCTGATTCAAGTTTGTATTCACCGATATGTATTTTGCTTGCTTGACTAGTCCAGCGCGCATACCAGGTCAAATACCTAGGATTGCTGATAATATTTTGTTGATGTAGTTGACGCGCTATGCGTGTTAAGTTGCTTCCCTGGTCGACCTTAATAATCAGGCCATCTTCGGGAACCTGCATCTTTTCCGACATGAATTGTTGAATATCGTAGATAAGCCAAACCAGAGCGAGAACGAAAATGGCTAACAAAATGGCGAAGCTATATATTATTTTTTTAATCATGCGAGTTAACTATATCGACAACCTTGTCTTGTAAAAGACAAGTTACCTCTCCTATCTCCAGCCGGGTATTACCAAGTTCACATATTGGCCAAATACCATTGATACTGTTGGTCAAAAATATCTCATCCGCTTCCATAAGTTGAGCAACTTCAACGCGGCTCACAGACACAGGTATTCCCTGCTGTTGAGCATATTCAGTAATAAAAGTACGCATTATACCGGCTACTCCACATTCGGACAGATCCGGGGTAAAGAGTTCACCATTTTTAACCAAAAACAGGTTATGCATAGTCGCTTCAATTACCTCGCCTTCATAACCAAGCATAATACCTTCCTGACAGTCTGTGCCAGCGAGTTCCTGAAGGGCCAATATTTGTTCAAGTCGATTCAGGTGCTTAATGCCTGCTAATTTTGGCTGGTAAGCCAATCGCGTCGCACAAATCTGGGCCTTTATTCCCTTTGTAGCCCAAGCAACTGTGGTTTTCACCTTGTCAGATATGAAGACTATGCTGTGTGCCTGAATTGTCTCCGGAGGAGCATAACCACGTTCACCTATTCCCCGCGTAACGATTATTTTTATGATTTGTTGCCCTGTGGATTTTAGGTATGGTTGGATTAAGGGGAGCAACGCCTCCACATCAAATGGACTAATCTTTAATTGGCTAAGTGAGCGGGTTAGTCGCTTCAGATGCTGGTCCAAGAAAATCAATTGGCCATCAACGCTCAAGATAGTTTCAAAGACGCCATCACCATAAGCCAGACCACGATCATAGACTGAAATTTGATCGGTTAGCCCACCATTTACGAGTGTAACCGATGTCATCTATTTTAAACCTTGTAAGGCAACGATCATACCTTTGGCCTTGGCGCGGGTCTCTTCAAGCTCTTTATCGGCGATCGAATCCGCAACGATCCCAGCACCAGCCCTGAACGTTACATGCTTATCCTTAACTGTCAAACTACGAATAAGAATGTTCAGGTCCATGTCTCCATTATGATTTAAAAAACCAAGTGAGCCAGTATATGCGCCGCGTGCGGTCTGCTCTAGCTCCATAATAATCTCCATACAGCGTACTTTTGGGCAACCTGTAATTGTGCCGCCTGGAAAAATCGCTTTGATAATCTGGCCTGGGGTAATATCATCCTGCATCTCGCCCGAGACGTTCGATACGATGTGATGGACATGTGCATAAGACTCTAGTGCCATAAACTCATCGACCTTTATTGTACCCGGTTTACAGATCCTACCAAGGTCATTCCTTTCCAGGTCAATCAGCATAATGTGTTCTGCTCGTTCTTTAAAATTAGAGATTAACTCAGATTGTAACGCGGCATCGTTATCCTCAGTTAAGCCACGGGGCCGAGTACCCGCAATGGGGCGTGTCTCTATTTTTTTGTTATGTGTACAGAATAATCGTTCTGGTGATGAACTCACAATAGATGACTCGTCGAATTTAACCAGCGCGGAAAAAGGTGCCGGGTTGGCCGCTCTAAGTTTACGATAAAGCTCAATATCTGATGCTGTTTCGTTTAATTCTGCTTCCCACTGCCGTGACAAATTGACCTGAAAAACATCACCGTCATGAATAAACTTAAGAATTTTTCCGATCGAGTTTGTATATACGCTTGGTGTCTCTTCCTTAATTGAATTTACCAGTGTCTTATCCGTGCTAATAAATGACTGATTAGTTTGTTTTAATGCCATTCGCATATCTTCAAGTAAATGCTGATATTTTTTCTCGACGATTATATGAGTTTGATCCTGGGCATATTCATAAACAATTGTAGCGGGAATTCGAGTCGCAAAGGCCAAAGGTAATACAGTATCAACTTGATTAATATTAACCGACGGCTCTATTTCATTAACAAGTTCATAACCAAGATATAAGAACCAGCCACCATAAAAAGGAATGGAAGGTACACCTTTAGAGGATTTTAATTCTGAATCCACTCCTTCTTTCTTCCAAACATGATCTAATTCAGCTAGAAACTGCTTACTTGGACATAATTGATCATCAAATGTGACTGAGTTATCGTGGTGTTTTATAAGTCGCTGCTGAGGGAAGGCAAACAAGATATCGAAATTACCGGTGCGAGATTCAGTTGAAACAGCCGTTGTTTCAAGTAAATAAGGGTAACGTTCAGGATCTTTTTCTAACAGTGATACCAGGTCATAGCGACCGGGATATATTTCGTGGATGATGGCTGGATTTTTTAACACCCTGCTTTTACCTAACAGGTGTACAAAAGCTTAGATCTTCCGAAACACGAGTGTTCCGTTGGTGCCGCCAAAGCCAAACGAATTGGAAAGTGCGACATCAATCTTCATCTCTCTTGCAGTATCCGGTACAAAATCAAGGTCACACTCAGGATCCTGGTTAAAAATGTTAATCGTTGGTGGCGCAACCTGATCGCGAATTGCGAGTGCAGTATAGATAGCTTCAATGCCGCCTGCCGCGCCGAGTAAGTGGCCTGTCATTGACTTGGTCGAGCTCATTGCAATCTTATTCGCGTGATCGCCAAAGGCGCCTTTTACCGCATAAACTTCCGCTTTATCACCCGCAGGTGTTGATGTTCCATGGGCGTTAATGTAATTAATCGCATCTGAATTAATGCCTGCGTTACGCATCGCATACTGCATACAACGCTTAGCGCCATCACCACCTTCTGACGGTGAAGTCATATGATAAGCATCACCGCTCATGCCATAGCCAATAACTTCGGCATAAATGTTGGCACCGCGTTTTTTAGCGTGCTCATACTCTTCTAACACAACAACACCTGCGCCATCACTCAAGACAAAACCATCACGATCTTTATCCCAAGGTCGGCTTGCAGTAGTTGGATCATCATTTCGGGTCGATAATGCACGTGCAGCAGCAAAACCAGCCATGCTAGAAGGAGTTGAAGCACTTTCTGCGCCGCCTGCCAACATTACATCAGCATCACCGTACTCAATAATGCGTGCTGCATCACCAATACTATGGGTTGCTGTGGCGCATGCAGTTACCAATGCAATATTGGGCCCTTTCAATCCGTAGCGGATAGATACATGACCTGAAATCATATTGATAATGCTGGCGGGGATTAAAAAAGGCGAAACTCTACGAGGACCTTTTTCCATTATGGTTTGATGGTTTTTTTCAATAACACCAATGCCACCAATACCAGAACCAATCGCAACACCAATACGCTCTGCATTTTCATCGGTGACTTCAAGCCCAGAATCGATCATAGCTTCCGTTGCAGCAACAAGACCATATTGGATAAACATATCCATTTTTTTTGCATCTTTTGTCGAGATAATGTCACCTGGGACAAAATCTTTAACGGTGCCGCCAAAACGAACCGTGTAGTCAGTGACATCAAAGTGCTCTATCGGACCGATTCCACTTTTACCGGCAAGAATGTTTTCCCACGACGTCTTAACGTCGAGACCAACAGGTGAGACAGTACCAAGTCCGGTTACAACTACACGACGCTTAGACAAACGTTTTCTCCCAATATAGATACATGGTGAAAATCACAAAAAATTAAAAACACAGTAAAAAGGCCGCAGCCACTGATGAAGTGGTATGCGGCCGGGAATTCTTAGCTGAATTAGCTGCTATGCGAGTTAATGTAATCGATAGCTTGACGAACAGTCGTGATTTTTTCAGCTTCATCATCAGGAATCTCTGTTTCAAATTCCTCTTCCAAAGCCATGACCAATTCTACTGTATCCAGAGAATCCGCTCCAAGATCGTCGACAAAAGACGCGTCTTCTTTTACTTCGTCATCTTTCACGCCTAATTGTTCGATAACAATTTTTTTGACGCGTTCTTCTACACTACTCATGCGTTTTCTTCCTCCAAGTTTTTCGTTCTTGTTGAACGACTGGGCGGCTATTGTATTTGAAACGCCGCCACGATGCTACAATTTTACTACCAGAATCGGAACCGATTCACTCACAATTAAATCAATAATATCAATATGTTATAGCTATTAAGCCATATACATCCCACCATTTACGTGGATTGTCTCACCAGAGATGTAACCAGCGCCTTCAGAGGCTAAAAATGCAACAGCTTTGGCTATTTCTGCTGGTTGTCCCAGGCGGTTCATTGGGATTTGACCCAATAGGGCCTCTTTTTGGGCATCAGGCAACGCTTTGGTCATATCCGTATCAATAAAACCAGGGGCAACCACATTTACCGTTATGCCGCGCGTCCCGACTTCCCTTGCCAGCGACTTACTGAAGCCAATGACGCCAGCCTTGGCGGCCCCGTAATTAGTCTGACCAGCATTGCCTGAAACACCGACGACTGATGCGATGCTAATAATACGGCCTTTACGTGCCTTCATCATCGGCCGCATACAGGCGCGCGATACCTTGAATAATGAGGTCAAGTTGGTCTGCATAATGGCATCCCACTCTTCATCTTTCATTCGCATCAAAAGATTGTCACGGGTGATACCTGCATTATTGACCAGGATAGAAGGCGCACCGTATTCATCCGTAATTTTTTTAATAGTCGCATCAATACTTTCCTGGCTAGTAACATCTAGCACAAGCCCAGCACCTTTGCCGCCCGCCTCTGTGATGTAATCTGAAATTGCTTGTGCGCCTTTTTCCGAGGTCGCCGTGCCAATGACTGTCGCACCCTGTGCAGTTAATTCAAGCGCAATCGCCTGACCGATGCCCCGGCTAGCGCCAGTTACGAGTGCAATTTCATTTTCTAAAGACATGTTTTTTACCTTTTACAAATAATTAACCATTTGAAATTTGTGCATCTATCGCTGCTGAATCGATTAGTGCAGCATGTGTAAGCGTCTTATCAATGCGTTTGTTTAAACCCCATAATACTTTACCAGGACCACACTCAAGTATGCGATCAACTCCCTGATTTGCCATGCTCTTGATTATTTCTACCCAACGCACAGGTTGGTATAACTGACGAACAAGCGCTTGTTTAATCTGATCAGCTGAGTTTTCCGCGTTAACATCAACATTATTAAGCACCGGTACTGTGGGCTCTGAAAAATTGATAGACGTTAAATCAGCTGCAAGTTTATCAGCGGCTGGTTTCATTAGCTGACAGTGTGATGGCACGCTGACAGGTAAGATCACTGCTCGCTTGGCACCTTTTTCTTTTGCCAACACCGTTGCTTTTTCAACTGCATCGGTATGCCCAGCAATGACGACCTGACCGGGCGAATTAAAATTAACGGCCTCTACTATCTGTTCCGCACCAGTGGCAGCGCTACAAACTTCGCGAACCGCATCATCGTCAAGGCCGAGAATAGCGGCCATCGATCCAGTACCCGCTGGAACGGCTTCTTGCATATACTTACCACGTGCTGAAACTAACTTGATCGCATCTTTGAAATCGATAACACCTGCGCAAACAAGTGCAGTGTATTCACCAAGGCTATGTCCAGCCATAACAACGGGTTGTTCACCATTTTTTTCATTCCACAGTTTCCATACTGCTACCCCTGCGGCTAACATCGCTGGTTGAGTTACATCTGTAGAATTTAATTTCTCTTCGGGTCCAGAAGTCACCACCTCCCAGAGATCATAACCAAGAACTGCAGACGCTTCGTCGAATGTTTCTTTTACTTGTGGGTTGTCTTCATAATATGCAGTCAACATACCGATTGACTGTGAACCCTGACCAGGGAATACCATCGCTAAACTCATTACACACCTATAAATTTAAATTAGAAAGAGCCCTGTTACTAATATTTTAATAACGCTGAACCCCAGGTAAAACCTCCACCAAAGGCTTCTAACAGCAAGGTCTCACCTCTTTTAATACAATCGGTCTTTACCGCCACATCTAATGCTAAGGGAATTGACGCAGCTGAAGTATTACCGTGTTCATGCACGGTCACGACGACATTATCCATTCCCATTTTCAATTTTTTTGCTGTAGCCTTGATGATCCTGATGTTCGCCTGATGTGGAACTAACCAATCGATATCAGACTTTTCCATATTATTCTTTGCGAGAGTTTCATCAACGATTCGACCAAGAGTATTCACAGCCATCTTAAATACTTCGTTGCCCTGCATTGTCATCTTTGCTTCACCTTTCTCGACAAGCTCAGGGTGCTCAGAAATACCAGCGGGGACGGTTAATAATTCTTTGTAAGCGCCATCTGCGTGCAAGTGTGTTGACAAGATTCCAGGCTCATCACTTTCTTGCAGGATAACTGCGCCAGCACCATCACCAAACAGCACACAGGTGGTACGATCTTTCCAATTGACTATTCGTGATAAGGTTTCAGCACCAACAACCAGCGCTGTTTTTGCTTCACCTGTTTTAATAAATTTTTCTGCCACAGAAAGTGCATAAACAAATCCCGTACATACAGCCTGCACATCAAATGCTGCACAGCCATGAATATCAAGCCTTTCCTGTAGCAAGCAAGCGGTACTGGGAAAAATCCGATCAGGTGTTGTCGTTGCAACAATAATTAGATCAATATCTGAGGCCTGAATGCCTGCCGTCTTAATTGCATCAAGTGAGGCTTTTTCTGCCAGATCACAGGTAGTTTCATCTTCAGCTGCAATATGGCGTTTTTTAATGCCGGTACGATCTGTAATCCACTCATCAGATGTATCAACGATCTTTTCAAGATCATGATTGGTTAACGCCTTCTCGGGCAAATAAGAACCAGTTGACAATATTCTTGCGTAACTCACTGCTCTTCCTTTGCAATTTCTAACTGGCTTTCCAGTTTTCTGCGTATCTGATTAGGAACATCTTTAATAACTTCTTCTCTGGCTTCCAGTATCGCCTTGCCAAACGCATACGCGTCAGCACCACCATGGCTTTTGACAACAATACCGTTCAAACCTAACAAGCTAGCACCGTTATAAGAACGTGGATCAAGTCTTTTCTTGAAAGCTTTGAGGACTGGATAGGCGGCCAGAGCCGAAAGCCTGGTAAAGATATTACGTTTAAATTCTTTTTTTAGGTAAGCGCCGAACATTTTAGCAACGCCTTCACTCGCTTTAAGCATAACGTTGCCAATAAAACCGTCACAGACAACCACGTCCGCTGGATTCATATAAATCCCATCGCCTTCGATGAAACCCACATAATTGAGGTTACATTCATTGAACAAACGAGCCGCTTCTTTGACGCGCTCGTTGCCTTTAATTTCTTCTTCACCAATATTGAGCAAACCAACTGTTGGGTTCGGGTTGTCATCTACAGCACTGGTCAACACAGAGCCCATTACAGCAAACTCAAGCAAGTGTTCAGCAGATGAATCCACATTCGCACCAAGATCAAGCACATGGGTATGACCAGAAATGGTTGGTAAGGCAGTACAGATGGCTGGGCGATCAATGCCTGGCAATGTTTTTAAAACAAACCGTGCGGTAGCCATGAGTGCGCCGGTATTACCTGCACTAACACATGCGTGTGCAACACCATCTTTTACTAGATTGATCGCGACGCGCATGGATGAGTCTTTCTTCTTGCGGAGCGCATGTGAAGGTAAGTCTGTCATTTCGACAACTTCTGAGGCATGTTCAACCACAAGCCGGTCACTCACACTGCCACCTTCTTCACTGACTGCCGACTCTAATATATTACTATCACCAACCAGGATTAATTTTAAATCAGGATGACGTTGCAGGATATGTACAGCAGCAGAAACGGTTACGTCAGGACCGTGATCCCCACCCATGGCATCAAGCGCAATAATTATCATATCGTTAGTATTTTTTTTCGACATGCCTGGCTTCTTTTACACTGGCCTTTACAAAAATAGCTTGCTTATAAAAAACAACGGGACATGAAGTTTCATGTCCCGTTTGTATCAGAAATATACGTTTCTGATTATTCGTTGTTGTCTGTATCAATAACCTTGCGTCCACGGTAATAGCCATCTGGGCTAACGTGGTGGCGCAGGTGTGTCTCACCCGAGGTTGGCTCGATTGAGAGTGTGCGCGAAGGTAATGAATCATGCGAACGACGCATGCCACGCTTCGAAGGTGTCATTTTGTTTTTTTGAACAGCCATAGTTCTATTGCCTCATACTAAAATATTTAATCTTTACGTTTTAAATTTGCTAATACTGAAAACGGATTTTCTTTTACCTCATCATCAGCACTTATTTCAGAAGCACTGTTATCAGTCTTGCCATCCGAATCACTAATCCACTTTGAAGCGGAACATTCTGACCTGTCATGCATCGGTATCTGAGGCATTGCCAGCAAAAGTTCATCTTCAATCACGTCATTCAATATCAACGGATTCGTTTCGACGAGATAAGGTTCAAACCTTATGGGTAGTGTCTTTGCTTCTTTTTCAGCCCTGATCCACGCCAGCGAAAAATCCTTCTCGATAGGAAAATCATATCGTTCAAGACAACGCTGGCAAACCAGGGCTAAATTCGTCTCAATACGACCTGAAACAAAAGGCACCCCAAACTCGTCAGTGTCAAAGTTTAACACAATTGCGATCGTACCCGTATCATCGACCAATAATGGTCTCAAACGCTTGAACTGTTTGAGAGGTATGGTGCCCTCCAATACCGACCTGGACTCTACGAGCCGAAAAGGGTCGATTTCGTGTGGCAACCGCTTGCGCTGGTTTGACATAGGCCGCGAATTTTATCGATCAGGCATAGTTCTGTCAAAAAAATGTAGCGTTTTCGGGGGCTTCTGTACGCTATACTGGTTGGGATTCAAGATATTGATCCAGGCAAAATGAGCACCAGAGGCTCCCATGTTGGAAGAGATCTAAGATAGCTGCATGATAAAAAAGATTCTAATTGCCAATCGAGGTGAAATTGCCGTAAGAATAGTAAGGGCTTGTGCCGAAATGGGCGTTAAGTCTGTCGCGGTCTATGCAGAGCCTGATCGCTATGCCCTACATGTCAAAAAGGCTGACGAAGCCTATAGTTTGGGCCCAGATACCGTTGCTGGCTACCTCAATGCTCACCGTTTGGTCAATTTAGCCAAGGCGGCAGGCTGTGATGCCCTTCACCCTGGTTATGGATTTCTCTCTGAAAACCCCGAACTAGCAGATATCTGCGCCCGTAGAGGCGTCTATTTCATCGGCCCCACTAGCGAAGTCATCCACAAAATGGGAGACAAAACGGAGGCACGCAATGCCATGACCGCAGCAGGGATCCCTGTAACACCCGGTAGCGATGGTAATGTGGCCAATCTAGAAGAGGCCCTGAGCATCTCGGAAAAAGTGGGTTATCCCATAATGCTAAAAGCGACAGCAGGAGGTGGTGGCCGCGGCATCCGAAAATGTGATTCTGCTAATGATTTAAAGCGAAATTACGAACGGGTGATTTCCGAGGCAACCAAGGCTTTTGGACAATCTGACGTTTTCATCGAAAAATTCATCGAAAATCCCAAACATATTGAAGTCCAGATTCTGGCCGATCAACATGGCAATGCCATCCACCTGTTCGAACGCGATTGCTCAATTCAACGCCGTCATCAGAAGCTGGTCGAAATAGCTCCTTCGCCTCAACTGACTGATGAACAACGAGACATGTTAGGCGAACTGGCAGTCAAAGCGGCATTAGCCGTCGGTTATACCAATGCTGGCACGGTTGAGTTCTTGTTGGATAAAAATGAAAACTTTTATTTCATGGAAATGAATACTCGTCTACAAGTCGAACATCCAATCACCGAAGTCATTACCGGTGTTGATATCGTACAAGAACAAATACGTATCGCCTCTGGATTAAAATTAAAGTACAGCCAGGAACAAATTATTAAACGTGGTTATGCCATCGAATTTCGCATTAATGCCGAAGATCCTAAAAATGATTTCCTACCAAGCTTTGGTAAAATTAATCGATATTTTGCCGCCGGTGGTCCAGGTGTACGAACAGATGGTGCAATCTATTCAGGTTACACCATTCCACCCTACTACGACTCAATGTGCGCAAAGCTCATAGTTTGGGCGTTAGACTGGGATGCCGTTTTAGATCGCGCTGAACGCGCACTCAACGATATTACTGTCGCGGGTGTAAAGACTACCATTCCGTACCACTTAGAAATTTTAAAGTCAGCTGAGTTTCAGGCTGGAAAATTTGATACCAGCTTTGTCGCTGAACACCCAGAGCTAATTAATTATTCTGTTCGACATTCCAATCGAGAAATGGCTGCTGCAGTAGGTGCGGCTATCGCTGCAAGCATGGGTTTATAAGGATAAATAATTCATATGGCTAAGATTCATTTTACAGACACCATATTACGTGATGCTCATCAGTCCCTCATCGCAACGCGAATGCGCACCGAAGATATGTTACCTATCTGCGACAAACTGGATCAAGTTGGCTACTGGTCACTGGAGGTATGGGGCGGCGCTACTTTCGATGCATGTATTCGATTCCTAAAAGAAGACCCTTGGCAACGTCTAAGACAACTAAAAGACGCATTACCGAAAACACCTTTGCAAATGTTACTACGCGGTCAAAACTTATTAGGCTACCGTCATTATGCAGATGATGTCGTCACCAGCTTTGTCCAAAAAGCTGCAGACAATGGTATGGATGTATTTCGAATATTTGATGCACTGAATGATTTACGCAACCTGCAGATCTCAATCGATGCAGTCAAAAAAGCAGGCAAGCACGCACAAGGTACAATTTGTTACACGACCAGCCCGGTACATACAATTGAACAATTCGTTCAGCTCGGCAAACAAATACAGGATATGGGATGCGACAGCATTGCGATCAAAGATATGGCTGGATTGCTAACTCCACATGTAACAGGTGAACTCGTCTCAGCACTGGTAGAGAACATTTCTTTGCCCGTACATATTCATTCACACGCAACCTCAGGGCTAGCGGCTATGTGCCAAATGAAAGCAATTGAGAATGGTGCACACGCCATTGATACAGCTATATCTTCATTTGCAGGCGGTACCAGTCACCCACCCACTGAAAGCATGGTGGCTGCCTTGCGTGGAACGGAATATGACTCACAGCTCGATCTGGAATTAATTCAAAGCATCGGGTTTTACTTCTACGATGTGCGCAAAAAGTATCATCAGTTCGAGAGCGACTATACAGGCGTTGATACACGCGTCCAGGTTAACCAGGTACCAGGCGGTATGATCTCAAATCTCGCGCATCAGTTAAAAGAACAAGATGCATTGAATCGCATGCAAGAAGTACTTGAAGAGATACCACAAGTGCGTGCAGATCTTGGTTATCCCCCTTTAGTCACACCATCTTCACAGATCGTTGGCACCCAAGCGGTATTAAATGTAATCGCTAATGAGCGTTACAAAACCATTACAAATGAAGTAAAGCTATACATGAAAGGCCGCTATGGAAAGGCGCCGGGTAAGGTAAATGAAGCGGTAAGACGCCAAGCCATTGGTAACGAGGATGTTATCGATGTGCGCCCAGCCGATTTGATACCGCCAGAACTCATTAAACTAAAAAGTGAAATCGGTAGCCTGGCCCATAATGATGAAGATGTACTCACTTATGCAATGTTCCCCGATATTGGCCGTGATTTTTTACAACAACGCGAAGATGGTACCCTGGAACCAGAAGCACTGCTTTCTCCTGATGACAATGCCAACGCGGCGTGCATGGCGGCGACTGAATTTAATGTCGCCATCCATGGAGAGAGTTATCACATCAAAGTAAATGGTACTGGTTATCGTAACCAACCTACACGCCCGTATTATATTAGTATCGATGGTGTGCCT
The DNA here is from genome assembly GCA_947259575.1 of uncultured Ectothiorhodospiraceae bacterium. Taxonomy (GTDB): domain Bacteria; phylum Pseudomonadota; class Gammaproteobacteria; order UBA6429; family Thiohalophilaceae; genus SZUA-24. The sequence goes on from CAMYMU010000047.1 coordinate 89,989, forward strand.
GAAGAAATTTTGGTGGAGCCGCTGGACAGCATTAGCCTTGAGCCAGGCAGCCAAAATGGTGACACACCCTCTGCTCAACAAAATAACGGTCTACGACCACGCGCAACAGAGCCCGGCCACGTCACTACTTCTATGCCGGGAACGATTGTTGATGTACTTGTCGCCATTGATGACGAGGTGAAAGCCGGCGATGCGGTGTTAATTACCGAAGCGATGAAAATGGAAACTGAGGTGCAAGCACCCATCGCAGGTACCATCAAAGCAATCCATGTAAAAAAAGCTGATTCGGTCACGCCCGATGAAATGTTAATCGAAATCGTCAACTAATTTTTCATATTGCAGCTAAATTTTTCCTGCAACTTTACTGCCGAATCTATTTGATTCGTTATATAATCCCTGTTTTCAACCACGATACTCAAGCCAGTTCAAAATGAAGTTAGTTTTAGCCTCCACCTCGCCTTATCGTCGAACCATTCTCGAAAAATTGGATATCGACTTTGAAACAAAAGCCCCTGTGGTTGATGAAAGTATTTTCATCGACGAAATTCCTGAGCAACTCGTTGCACGGCTCGCAGAAGCTAAGGCTAGAGCAGTTGCTGAACATGAAAACAATGCTTTAATCATTGGTTCCGATCAGGTTGCTGTTGTTGACGGACAAATTTTAGGAAAACCCGGCAATCATGAAAATGCCGTTAAACAACTTCGTCGCACGGCAGGTAAACGCGTTAGTTTTCTAACCGGTCTTTGTTTATTTAATACTGAGTCGAAACGAGCTCAGGTTGAAGTTGTACCGTTCAATGTAATCTTTCGGCAACTGACCGATAGCCAAATCGAAAACTACTTAAAAAAAGAACAGCCCTATAATTGTGCAGGCAGCTTTAAATCTGAAGGATTGGGTATCGCACTCTTTGAGCGCATGGAAGGTGAAGATCCCAATACCTTGATTGGCCTCCCCCTAATCCGACTGATTCGCATGCTCGAAAGTGAAGGTTTTCCCATCATCTAGCAACCATGCAACACTACTGGCTGTACAATTATTCGTCACAGTAAGCACCACGAGTAGACTAAATCTTCGCGACTGGGTAAAACAATTTATACGTTTTTGTTTTCACCATACCTCGCCGTACAGATGATTTTATTGTATTATTAACAATAAGATACAAGATATTATTGATTTAGTTTCTAACTTGAAAATACAGCTTACATGCAAAATTAATTCGTAAGACTTATTTACCCCTAAAGCCCTGACTATCTAAGTCGATGTTGTATATATAAAGGTAGTTTCCTGGCGTGGAAGGCTACTGTGTGTTCGTCAAATGTTAGACACTGGAAAGTATTAAATGGATCAGGCCCGACCCTCAGCAACAAATACAAATCATGCAGGCAAAGAACGACGTGCACATTCGCGGCACCCAGTTTCAGTACCTGTTGATATTATGATCGAGGGGCTCGGACAACGCAGTGCCGAAGCGCGTGATTATTGTCCAGGTGGATTATTAGTAGTCTTCCAACCTGAGCATGCACTACCGACAGATACGTCTGTTGAGAATAGTTTGTGCCTTATCACTTTAAACATTAGCGGTGATGATTTTCGCATGCGGGCTCGCATCGTTCGCGCGGACCAGGATAGCATCGGTGTATCATTTATTAATCCGGATCAAATAGCTTTAAAGGCGTTGAGTCATCACGCAGAAGCTGACGCACAATCAGTCATGCAGACAACTGAAGAGGCTGTTAAAGAACAAGGCCCTTCTACGAATAAATCTAGCGACAACAAGCAAGTCACTTCCGATCAATTAGTTCAGATTTTGAACGCATGCAATAGTAAGATGAGATCGTATTGCGAGCCGCTGCTAAATAAATTTTTAGAGCAGATAAATGACAAGTTGCTTCAGAGTGCAAAAGACACTGATGACATCAGCATACAAAACACTTACTTTAAATCTCTCGAACAGATTAACAACAATAAAAATCTGATCAAAAACTCTTTTATACTATCTGTAAATTCAGAACTTGATCAGAATCACGCCCTTAAAAGCGAGGATGAATTAAATAATGCGGCTCTTGATCCTGATGAATCCCTTGCATTAATAAGCGATGAGGCATTTAATGTTTGGCTTGCTAATTCAAAGGTTATTAACAAAATTGAAAGTGAATGCCCACAACAACTCGGCGAAATAGAAAAACGATTAAGCTACATCTACGAGCAAACGGTTGATCGAAGAAACAACCCTTTTGGCCCGACTCTTTTTGTCAACTCATTCCAAAGCATGCTTGAAATTCTTGAGCTTGATAATGCAACCAAACCTGCATGTTACGATGCATTCAGGTCAATATTGGTCACTTTTGCAGACACTATCTATAAAGAAATAAATCAAATTCTCATCCAACACAATATTTTACCGAATTTAAAAGATATTGTTGCTCAGGGTAGAAAAACCAATCCTCAAAAAGAAAACAGCGAAACAGAAAGTGAAAATCCTGAGTCAACCGATGATAACCATGAGACTTCAGAAAAAGAATCTACACCTAGAGAACATGTTAGTGAAAAGCAGATCCTCTCAGAGTCAGACAAACTAGACGCACAAGGCAACGCTAGTCCAGTTACACAACAGTCTCTTTACGAGTTAGTTGGCGAAATCCGCAACTTGCAACAACAAATCAACACTAACTACAGTTCTGGACATACTGTTACAGGCGAGCCGCAAACTGGAATCCCTGAGAATAATACACAAGCCAGCAATAATCCAAACATCGTACAGATGCCCTCATACAGCACGGCAGAAGTTTTAGATGTGATTGCAAACATCGCTATTTCTGCAAATAACGTCAAGGGGGATGGTCAAAGTCTTGCTCAATTCAGGCAAACTTTGAATGAGAAAATCGAAGCCTCTCATACTGAGACAGAAAAGTCTCTCAGTTTGCAACAAGGCAGAATCATTGACGTTACAGAAAATGTATTCACGTCACTATTAAATGATCTCCAGGTTGCTCAGAGCATACGACCCTGGCTGGAACAGCTGGCGATCCCGGTCATGAAAATGGCCTTACTCGACGACAATATCTTTACAGATAAGAATCATGTTGTTCGTAACGTCATCAATAAACTCGCAGAACTCGAAGTCTTAGCCAGCGCAGAAGACAAAGAAGAACAAGCTGCCGTGCGCCAGGCGTTTAACTGGGTTATTAATCTTGTAAACAAAGAATTTGATGGTACAACCAAGGTATACACGAGAGCAGCTCAGCAACTAGATCTCCTCATCAATGTTCAGCAACAATCGTTTGAAAAAAATATTCAGCAAGTTGTGGCTGAAGCAATACATGAGGAAGAAGTAAGCAGTGATGAAGCTTCTATATCAGAAAGCAAGGACGAACAACACGATAAGTGGCTAAGAATGGCCCGTCGCCTTGAAGAAAACCACTGGGTAATTTTCGAGGCAGATGGTGATGAATCTAAACGACTAAAGGTTGCCTGGGTGGCACCTCGTAAGGGTAAGTATGTTTTTGTAAACGTAATGGGTCGAAAAGACCGTATTGTCACTGACATTAAATTGGCTGAACAGTTCCAGGCAGGCACAGCTGTTGTACTTGATGGCTCAGATGATCCCGCCATGGATAGAGCTCAGTACAGCATGTTGCAAAAGCTACACAAGCAACTCCTTTTTCAATCGTCACATGACGAATTGACGGGGCTGGTCAACCGCAGAGAATTTCTTAAATGTATGCAGCAGGCTGTTGATGACGCCAAACAAAGCAAGAACAAACATGCGATCTGCTATATAGATATTGATGATTTTAAGGTAGTCAACACTAACTATGGCTATGATGCGGGTGATAAATTACTACATGAGATTGTAAAACTATTTCAGTCCAATACTGAGGAAAATAATGTACTCGCAAGAATTGGCGCAGATCAGTTTGCACTATTACTGCAGAATACATCAACAGATGATGCGGTAGAACTAATTGAAGAGATAATGGATCAAATTGTCGACTATCGTTTCGAATGGAAAGAAGATCGTTTGTCTGTTACATTCAGTTCAGGCATCGCATTAATAAATGCCAACGTTAATGACACAAACAATTTATTACAGACTGCCGAGTCAAGTTGCAGCATTGCAAAAGAATCAGGCGGCAATCAGGTACAAATCGCCCATGCAGGATCAAGCCGTCTTTCTCGTCGCAAAAAAGATATGGAGTGGGCAACCAAGATTGACAAGGCGCTCGACGAAGATGCTTTATTTTTACGCTGTCAGAAAATCGCCCCCACACAACCACACCTTGATCAACGCCCACACTATGAAATTTTGCTAGGCATCTCCGATGAATTGGGTGGAGCACAATCACTCGGGGATTTCATTCAAGCCGCTGAACAACACAACCGAATGGCTGCAGTAGATCGCTGGGTAATCCAAACTGCATTTGAATGGCTTGCAAAATATGAAGATTCTATCACTGATATGTCTGATTTCAGCATTAACCTGTCAGGCCAGTCATTAAATAATGAACAACTTATTGATTTTATTTATCAACAAGTAAACCTAACCTCTGTCCCTATTGAACGTGTATGTTTTGAAGTAACTGAAACTGCGGGTGTAACCAACCTGTCCGATACAGCCGATTTTATTGAAACCATAAAAGGCACAGGCTGCAAGTTTTCACTAGATGATTTCGGAACAGGCATGTCTTCCTATTCGTATCTAAAGAGTTTACCGGTCGATTATCTGAAAATCGATGGCATCTTTATTAAAGATATTGCAAACAATCGCAACGATTATGCTGTGGTAAAATCAATTTGTGAGATTGGCCATTTCATGGAAAAACAGGTAGTTGCTGAATTTGTACAAGATGAAAAGTCTGCTGCAATCCTTAAAGAAATCGGCGTTGATTTTTTACAAGGTTACGGGATCGCTAAACCTCATAAGCTAGACGACCTACTTCAGTAACTAATTCCAAAAACTAGTTAAGCTGTATACGTTGCCCCCATGGAACAGGCTGCTTACCTTTTACTAGCCAGATAACAGGGTAGTATGGCGCAGCATCTGGAAAGCGTCCTTCGGCATCCGTAAAGTAGATTAATAGATCAGGGGCTCGATCCAGTGTTTCAGCCCATTCGAATACAGGCCGAAAGTTAGTCCCCCCTCCACCTTTTATATCAGCGGGTAAGCTAAACTCTTCCCATGGTTCAAACATCCATGGTCCATTTTCGTCCATTTCAGCATCACAGGCATGCAAAAGAATGCGAGCGCGCATTTGCCCTTTTATAGCATCGATCTCAGTAATAAATTCTTTCATTTCACTCTCAGAGATCGAACCGCTGGTATCGATTACGATAGCAACGTCAACCTGACTACTGCGCAGACTGGGAAAGATAGCTGGATCACCGCGACGTGTTGAAGGTCGTGTATAGCTATAATCATCACGTGCAAGTGCTGTCATATAACGCGCCAGTAACATTCGCCACGGTAGCTGTGGTTGGATAAGAAAATCTACCAGCCTTGCCATATCGCCAGACAGTTTACCTGCTTGCATCGCCTGCTGCGCTGCTCCGGCTAGTCGCTGCTGCCATTGCACACTTAAATTATCTTGTTCATCGTGTGATAAAGGTGGGGGTTGTGGTGCCCCTTGGGTATTTTCATCCGGCTGTTGTTGAGGACTTGCGCCCGATTCTTCATCATCCTTTTGTTCTGGCGGTGGTGGGGGCGGTTCCTGACTGTGGTCTTGACTGCGTTGTTGGTTATCCGGTTTATCATACAAATGCTGATCCAGTGTTTCCTCGTTTTCATTATCTTCAATGTATGGATAAATTTCTTCAGCCGTCATTCCATCATAGGAACGTTCAAACAACGAACCTGGAGGTGCATCTAAGCCATCCTTCATCAATAGAGGGTTAATTGCATAGTCACAGGCAATATCCCAACGATGCTTTATGCGGTGCTCACGGCGAGCAAAATGTGACAAGGCACAGTGCAGAGCCTCATGCGCGAGCGTGAACTGTGTTTCCGATAAGGTGAGTTGTTCTATATATTCAGGATTGTAATAAAATTTACGGGCATCGGTCGCTGTCGTTGTACACCAATCGGGATCGGCCATCACTAAGGGCAACCGTAAAACAAGCGCCCCCAGAAAAGGCTTATCGAGAATTAAACGCGTTCTTGCCGCGGCAAGTTTATTTTCGATGTCTAGCTTTTCCATATCGATATGGTTATCAAAAACTAAAGAATGACTATGACTCGTATAACATTAGATCAGCCACATCATTTGACCAGCGCGCAAATTCAGGGACAGAAAAGATATCTTCGCCAATGGCACGGTGCATATCGGTTACCAACATAACCCCCATCTCTTTTTGTGGAAACTTACTTGCATAGTTAAGGATATGACCAAACACTGTCTGAGCATCATCACTCTCTTTACTTCGTATTGCACGACCAACTAAGGCTGTCGCAACGGCATACTGCAAATCAATTTCTTTGGGTGCAGGAACATCTTCACCGCGTGTTATGGCATCCAGATCGGGCAATTGGTCTAAATTGTCGACAAACGCTTTAACTTCGATGCCCGCCGCCTGGCCTATGCAGGCCTGCAACGAACCTAATAACAAATCATGCTGGTGCTCAAATTTTTGTAGTGCGCGATGTGCAAACTCCCATGAACGCGGAGAAGGAAACGCCATAGGATTATGTGCAGGATCAAAATCAAATAACAGTTCGGGACGGAAACGCACAAATGCAATAATTCGGTCATCAATATTATTGCGATAAGCCCAGGCTACCCAGTCATCGGTGTTCACCTCAACATCAAAGTGTGAAAAACGATTCGCCAAAGGTGCCGGCATCGTATAGGTCACACCACGATCACCCTGGCGATTACCCGCAGCAAAAATGGCCCAGCCTTCAGGAATTTCATAACTTCCTAAGCGACGATCAAGAATCAGTTGATAGGCTGCCGCCGAGACGCTGGGAGGTGCCGATGTGATTTCATCAAGAAATAATATTCCCTTAGCACCGTGACGTTTGCTATCTGGCAACATGGCAGGAATGGCCCACTCCACAAGGTCCGTCTCACGAAAAGGGATGCCACGTAAATCAGACGGCTCCATTTGTGATAAGCGAATATCAATAATGGGCACCGATTGTTTTTCTGCGACCTGGGCAATGATCTGTGACTTACCCACTCCCGGCGGTCCCCACAACATCACTGGCGTATGATGGCCTTCTAGAGTGCTTGCAAACTCTGTGTCTAAAACCTGTGACAAATGTGCTGGGCGCATAGCTTGTACTGTCCTTCGATCTAAATCTAATTATTCGTTTTAAAATTTACGTTAGTAAGTCAACACGGGGCTTTAAAATCCGGCCTGGCTATAGAGTTCTTTGGCTTTCTCTAAATCCTGCTCTACCCCATTTCCTTGCTCATAGAGCTGGGCTAGTGTCGTTTGTGATCCTGCCAGACCTTGATCTGCTGCTTTTTGGAACCACTCAGCCGCAAGTGTCGCGTCCTGATCAGCGCACTCACCTTCCAGATACATAAAACCAAGGCCATGCTGGGCAATGGCATAACCCTGTTCGGCCGAGGCCTTCATCCATTTAAGTGCATTTTCACAGCTTTTCACCACACCTAAGCCATTTTGGTAAATAATCGCGATACGATGTTGGGCATCCATGTCACCTTGTTCGGCGAATGGCATAAATAGCCTCAATGCCTGAGCGAACTGTTTTGATTCAAAGGCGGCCATTGCACTAGCCAGGTTGATATCGTCTGAATCTGCCATATTTTCTCCAATTCTCACATGAAATTTGCGTGATTGTGCGCTAAGTCCTTCACAATATTACTATTTTTATAAACTTACCTTTTTACTCGAGTTTATAGAATACCTCTGATGGGGCAATTACATAATTGACAAGGTTTCACTTAACTTTCCCTATTGGGATATACAGCTAACCTATTGCTGTGGCTATACTTCGAGCCGTTTTCATGAAAGAGGTGCTCTCTAATGAGCGCGGTACCATCCAAGGCCTTGCCTGCGGCAAAAAACGCCTTAAGGGCGGGTATTCAGAAGGTCGCAACTGGCCCTGAGTACAGCAAAAACCTGAATTTCGACGAAGCTCACGCAGCTATGTCGGAGATTCTCTCTGAGTCGATGGACCCTGTCCAGGCGGCTATCTTCCTGATCGCGCTAAGAATGAAGCGTGAAGTCGACGATGAAAACAAGGGCGTACTACAGTCTATCCTCGATACGGCAGAGATAGTGACAGCCGATGTCGACGAGGTACTTGACGTTGCCGACCCCTATGACGGCCACGCACGCGGCCTACCCATGGCAGCTTTCATCGCCCCGGTCATGGCGTCACTGGGTGTTCCATCGGTTTGCCATGGTGTTGAGTATATGGGGCCTAAATATGGCGTCACACACTATAAAGTACTACAAGCTGCTGGTAAAAGTGTCGATCTTGACGCTAAAACGGCAGCATCTCGTCTCAGTCAGCCTGATTGTGGTTGGGCCTACGTAGACCAACGTGCTTTTGCCCCCCGCTTGCATGATTTACTGGAATTGCGCACCAGGATGGTGAAGCGTCAGGTCCTGACGACGGTTGAGGTCCTGGTCGGCCCAATTCGTGGTAAAAACAAGACCCATTTGCTCACTGGCTATGTGCACAAGGCCTATCCACCTGTGTATGCTGAACTGGCCCGTTTTGCGAACTTTGACTCGGCGATGATCGTGCGAGGCGTAGAAGGCGGGGTTATCCCCTCTCTGCAACAACCGGCCAAGATATTCAGTTATCACGACAAGTCTGAAGAGAGCGCAGTAGAAATCAATCCTAAAGACCTCGGCATCGAGCAAACAACACGCGCCGTGCCGATTCCTAAAGATTTGCCCAGCGCTACCAATAAAGCGGATAATATCGCTAATGAATTTGATGCCGATGCAGCTGCGCAAAAGGCCGCAGAATATGGACTTGAGGCATTAAATGGCAAGACTGGCCCTGCCATGAACGCCATGATTTACTCCGCCGCTATATGCTTGAAGCATTTAGGACGGGCTAACGACTTCGCATCTGCTGCAAAGCTTGCAGAAGATGCAATTACATCTGGTAAAGCACTCGCCCACTTCCAGGCGGGATGATTTACTTTGAATTTATTTTGAAACTTGCAAGTAAAGATACTTAAGAGGAGATAACTATGAACGCACAGGACTTACAAACCTACCACGCACATGTTGATGCTATGGAAAAAGCTGGTGTTGACGCTGAGTATATCCAGGGCTGGCAAGGTGGCTTCCTGATCAACCCTATTCGTGAAGAGCAGCGTGTAAACGACGCGTACAGCGCTGGTTACGATGATGGTACTGAGCGAAACATGGACAATTACAAAAAATTTGCTAAGTAAATTTTGTAATTGTTATTCGTCGCTTTGGCCGTCCATGGCCTCTCGCGACATAAGCACATCCGTGTGCTAAAAAAGGCGGGGGTTCCCCGCCTTTTTTATTGTCTACGTACTACCGCAAGAAATATCACTTAAACAAGTTTGGCACGCCCTTGTGCAAGGATTCCATAATCTCTGGCACTTCGACCTCTATAATCTGGTCGCCAACCCACTTTTTATTCTTTTCACCCATTTGTTCGGTCATGCGATCACCGAAAAAGCGTCTCATTGGGAAGCTGGGACCACCTTCGTCTTCATTGTATTTAAAGTCGGCATAATCATGCATGCGCTGGTTCAGGCGATCGACGAATTCTTGTCTATAGTCACCCGGGCCAATTAAATCTCGTTTGTTATCTTCAATATGTTTTGCACATTTTAAAGAAAGCTCTGTCATAAAACGCTGACGTTCATTCTCATCAAATTTTTCAATCGTCATGCGATCTATCATGTGCACGGTAAAACAGAGGTATTCGGTCATGACTTCCAGTCGTTGTGCAGCCGTATCGGTTTGAAAATCGTTATTTTCCAAATTCAGGGTGCCATTTTGGGCAATTCTTACCGCAATAAAGGCTAGCGCTCCGGCCAGCTCTTCGACGGAATGAGTTTTATCTTTTTTATGCCATTTACTTTTTACGCGCACACTACACCTCAGTAATCACATACAAAACAACTGGTTAAGCTCACCAAGTATGTATTTGGTGAGTAGCAGGCCTGGAATTAGCATGCTAGGATTAAAACAGCATGTATTTTACTTTGTTGTACTGGTGACTCCAAGTTAATTTTCTGGCGACACCAAAGAGAAAGTGGTTTCTAACCTTATTTAATCAACGACTATTCTGGCGATGAATCTTAATCTTTCAAACATAAAGGACATTGTTCAAACCAACTGTCATATTGCCGATTCCAACGCGGCCGGTAACTACACCATGTGTATTTATCTGTTAAAAATGCGAGAGCTTTATCGCTGGGAAAGTGGCTATGACTACGGTGATGCGATCCCCGGCGAAGAAGTCGGTAGCTGGCTTCGGATGCGTGAAGAATTGTGGGAAAGCCTTGCCGAAAATGAATTCTCAAGTATCCCTATAGACGGCGTGGAATATGATCCCTTTGACTCGCAGTCAATAAACGACATATTGAAACCACAAAGGCTCGTTTACAGCGGAGGCCTCGGAAGAAACACCCATGCCCATTTTTTTCTAGGCGTCCTGGAAAGACACGAGCAATTTAATGGCTTTGAAATTATTGTCGTCGCAGATGAGTATGCTCGCGACCTAACTGCTCCGCCAGCGATGAGCCAGGGCACTACTATATATATTCGTCGTGAAGCCATGCGCCGGCTAATTTGGGAAAAGTATGAACAGTGGTTATGGAATAAACCAAACAATGCCCTTGGGCGCGCATTAGATTTTTATGACTTTGAAAATGAGCTAGAACATTCATTAACCAAAATGACTGACCGTGAACTCAATGCGGCAATCTTGCATGAGATCGGCGAAGTAAAGGCCCATGACATATTAGGCAGCGAGTGGGAAGAATTACTATTCGCCCTTCCCCATTCAAAACTGGAACTTCAGTTGCGTTCGGTTCGCGACCATCTTGCCGATAGTCTTTCAACCTTACCAATCATTCTTGAAGAAGAAAACATACCCTCATTGCACTTTTACATTGCCAACCTGACTCATATGCGAAAAGATCTTTTCCCCGGATTAATGAGTGCGTATGAAGACTGGGTCAAGACTTCAAATTTCAGCAAACTCAAAGGTGTCGTGGAAAAAAGTGCTTCGCACTGGGAAAAGATATGTCTGTCTGTTTTAAACATATGGAAACAAGACAATAATATTGACAAGCAAGCACTGATTGACATTATCGATAACAATAAACTATAAAAACTACTGCAAAAGAACTTAAATAGATTAAGCAGAGCTGTATGGAAAAAACGATCAAACCACTTTCAACTATCATTGAAGTAAAACCCAATACCTTTATTTTCGAAAAAAAGCATTCTATTCCAGCGGATGCCTGTGAAGAAATGATACGCCGGTTTGAACATTATAAGGATGATCAATATCAGGGCCGTATTGGACAAATGGCCAAACAAGATCAGAGCATTAAAAAATCCACTGATCTAGTGGTAAGCGGCAAAGAGCATTGGAAGGATGTTGATCGCGGATTATTCTCTTCGCTAGGGATAGCAATCAAGGAATTCAGGGAAACCTTTCCTTATTTCAAAGGACCATTTAAAGATATGGGTTATGCGATTCAGCGCACCGAGCCTGGCGAACACTACCATTGGCATATCGATGGTGGCAGTCATGAATTCAGTCAGCGACAGCTGGTTGCTGTTTGGTATTTGAATGATGTCCCCGGCCCCGGTGGTGAGACTGAGTTTTTATATCAAGATGTCAAAATAAAACCGGAACAAGGTAAACTACTTTTGTTTCCCCCATTTTGGACACACGAACACCGAGGTGTCACACTTGAGAAGGGTATAAAATATATTGCAACCACCTGGGTCATCTTTGCTTAACAGCATTACACTTCAAACACCGCAAACAGATAACGACTGGCAGAATTACTTTGAGTTACGCTGGAAAATATTAAGAGAGCCCTGGCAGCAACCACCCGGTAGTGAACGTGACGAGTTTGAGGAAAATAGCTTTCATATCATGGCGATCACCCAAACAGGCCAGGCTGTTGGCGTCGCCCGAATTCACCAGCTTGATCATATGACAGCTCAAATTCGTTACATGGCAGTACTTGACTCACTACAAGGTACCGGGATCGGAAGCCTAATGCTTGCACGGCTTGAAAAACAGGCTCAGGACTGGAAAACAAAAACAATCATGTTGAACGCAAGGGATACCGCGCTGGAATTTTACTTGAAGAAGGGCTATATCAAACTTGAAGCTACACAGACACTTTATAATCGTATACCACACACAAAAATGGAAAAGCAGTTGTGACTAGACAAACCACTCCCACTCAAACCGCCTTTATTCTTGAATCGGGTGTGTCATAATCTCTCTATCTTTGCAAACTCATACGACGTTCGTTAAACAAATTTTTTATGAGTAAAAAACAATAATCATTGTTGCAATTTTCATTATTTTCTTTTCGGGTCTTTATCTATTTTCACCTTTACGATTTACCGCACCTGGCATATCTGCCACTTAGAGTGATATCTAGCTTAACGATTCAGAACTCACTACAGAGTTAACATTGCTACAACACATTAGTTTATTTAGCGAGACTATTGTGAACGCAATATATTTAATAAGGGAGGCCTCGGACAGGCAGCCAATTATATAGTAGAAGCATTCAAAAAACTTAACTTAAACGTTAGCCGCCAAGCTTATAATAAGGAAGCGATAATAATTTGGGTGTTATCATTATTGGTGGCCATTATGACACTGTTTCAGGCAGTAAGGACGCAAACGACACTGTTTAACCCAATTGGGTTTGAGTAATATCGCCGTCAGTTGAAATATGCACGTTTAGTACCCCTGGCATGCGCGTCATAATGTAACCCGCCATCAACATCGCAGAAGGTTTATTTTCATTCTCAAGCGCCGTTAATATTTTATTCGCAACCACCTGACAACGTTGTTGTTGTGTCAAATCGTCTACCCAGTCACGATACATTTGCCAGCCTTTATCCATATCACTATCCATCTTTGCATAAATTTGCTCAGCATCTGCCAACATGTCCTCAGGGACTTCAATTGGGATCATATTATCAGCGACATAGATATTCAGTTTCATTGACTTATCCTGGTATTCAAATACATTATTGTACCTCGCAGCCGCAACTAGATGTAACCATTATGCTTATTGAAATTCCAGCGCTACTATCCAAAAAGAAACTCGCAGAGATTCAGGACATACTCAGCCAGGCCGATTTTGTCGATGGTAAACTCTCGGCGGGGCAAGCCGCACAGCGAGTTAAAAACAACACGGAGCTGCCACAGGATGCGCAACAACTAAATCGTTTAAATACTTTGGTCATGAATACCCTGGTTCAGCATCCCCTTTTCCAGAATGCCGCCTTACCCCATCGCATTGCTTCTCCATTTTATGCCAAGTATGGAAAAGGACAGACTTATGGCGAGCACATAGACGATCCCGTGATGGGGCCAGCCGGACAGCGCTATCGCTCCGATATCTCCTGTACCGTGTTCCTGAACTCACCTGGCGACTACCAGGGAGGTGAACTCAGCATCAAAACACAGTTTGGCGCACAGGAAATCAAACTAAAGGCTGGCTGTGCCATTCTGTATCCCTCAACCAGTCTACACCAGGTTAACCCCGTCACCTCAGGGACAAGATTAGTCGCCGTTACCTGGATTCAGAGCATGATAAGACAGGCTGAAAGGCGTGAGCTGCTGTTTGAGCTTAACCAGGCCCGTGAGACGTTAATGCGGGAACAACCCGATAATGCGACAACCCATCAGGTTGATCATAGCTATGTAAACCTGGTTCGCATGTGGTCAGAAGTCTAGAAATAACAAGAAGATAGGTTATTTACTTAATGTATAGTTAAAGTAATTTATTAAGTTAGTTTCGGTTATATTCTCAACCTACGAACGCAAAAAAGGCCGCGTTTGCGGCCTTCTTCGTAGATCTTGTTTTTTGATAGTAGTTCTTACCTTTCAGAACCTTTATCAGCATGTGCCATATTTACAACTTCATCAGCGAGTGCAAGGTATTCTTGACGGAAATTGTGCAGCTCATGTCCTTCAGGTGCAACGAAGTATTCTTCAGCTGTAACACCATTTTTCTGCTCGTATGCAATAAACTTTTCCTGCATCTCTAGCATCTTTTTAATCTTTGCCTGTTTGTCGCTCATCGCAAACCTCACTTAACTTATTGAATTTTATCTATCTTAGGCTGAATTGTACTCAACCTGGCTAGAAGGCCCTAATTAATGATTCAGTGAATATAGCAAACGACTTATACCGTCTCTATATCACTTATGGTCAGGTGCCTCTTTATCGGACACTTAGTAGCCGCCTTTACGTGTACTTTGTGGCAATCCAGCTATTTTACGGCCCTGTTTTGAAGGCATTAGCGGGAACATTTCGTACATGACTTTTGAGCTAAGGCGTTTTTCGCCCCACTTTTTACCCATGTCTTTCAGGATTGTACGCTCATTTGGCTCGGAACCACCATTATTGAAGTGTTCATCACGCAGGTAGTCGATCACATCCCAGTGCTTGTCAGTCATCTCAATGCCTTCGCCGTCTGCCAGCGCTTGGCCAATCTCTTTGGTCCAGGCGCTTGCGTCCACAAGATAACCATTGTCTGTTGTTTCGATAGATTGCCCGTTTACGTCCAGTGCCATTGTTAATCACCTCTAGAATTTTATTAAACTGTATAAGCTGGAAAAAGGCCTATTTAGTACCCGAATAGTTCCAGGTAGCCCCATCCAGTTATCAAAGTGCGCCTATTATCTGGATTTTTTGCCCCGGATCAAGCACCCCATCGGTGATAGAAGCAGGCCCATGCAAAACCTTAGGGCTTCAGTCAGCCTTTAATTAATCGTCAGCGTTGACGGCGCTAATGCCTTTTTGCGGTACAAACAGGCCACAGCCAAACTTTCGACCCTCGCCGATACCATGCTTTTGCAACTTGAAGGCATTTTCAGGGGTCATTTCCGCGACCATCAGGCTACGCAAATAGATTTCACCATCAGTCATTCGCATCTTGTTTTGGCGCCCTGCCATTATTTTTGTGACCGGGATTTGCATTGCTCTAAGTACGCCCGCCATTTCTTTTAGAAATTCATTTTCGTCAATCTGCTGCTCCGTCAGTACATAACGGGCAAACATGGTCGGTAACACACTCAATGTTTTTGATGTCCCTTCTTTTACAGTTAAAGGGTGACCATCAATTTCAAGCGCATGCCCCGTAAGTTTGTTTACATCATCAATCCGATGCTTGGGCACACGCAAGGTCATGCGTGTCCGTTTAGATAAACAGAGCACTTCGTTTTCAGGGTCTTCAGGGCGCATCCAACCATTACCTGACTCGGCAACATGAATTAAATGCAAGCCAGCAAGTTCTTCATCGGCGAACCAGGGTAATGCAGTATGAATTGCATCTGACAATGATTGAGCGTGATCGATCGGTAATGTTTTACAGTCAAGTTTAAAACTGACGTCCATCACATCATCAGGCGCTTCATATCTTTTTTTCGTGTCTGTATCTTCTGTCCAAAACATTAATTTAATCCTGTTATTACAGGTTATTGCGGCTCTTGTTAAGTCCGCTGCCCGCTAGTAAAAGAAGATTCCAGTACATCTTCCCAGTTTTCAGGTGTATCCAAAAAAGGTGGTTTTACATCCATGCGAAAAAACATTTCGCCTTTAGCACCTTCGGCGATTTTTACTTTCAATTCATCAAATGAAGTCATTTCATGATTCTGCAATAACACTTCGCTAAGCCATAACATACAAATTTTCCTGTGCTTTTGAGTTTACTATTTTACGTCTGCACGATCATAAAAACGCGCGCGAAACAATAAACGTTTATGCTGTTCATCATCTTCAAATGCGCTGCGATTATGCAACACATTATTACTTATCACACCTTCATTTTCCTCAAGTCGATAACGAAAAATGTAAGGCGAGTCACTTGCTAAAAATGCCGTAATAAAATCCGTTGCCTGCTTTATATGTCCATTTGCAGCCCATTCAATGTTTTTGGTTCTAGCTGAATAGCGCATATGTAAATAACCATAATTGTCTACAGAGAATACTGGTCCTTTGGTTTCAGCCCGTATTTCTTCTCCGTTTTCCAGATTCGGAGGGATGGTCATCGCATCGGGCTGCATCAATGCCGCAATCCACTCAGGATTCTGGTCGCGTAGCTGGATATATAAGATCTCCGGATCAAGGTAGGTATTCTCACCGCCTGCAGCGGCAGGTCGGACACAGTGCATGACAATTGCCCTGACCGTCTGTTCAGGGGGGTTATAGTAGCCATCGGTGTGCCAGCTTAAACGCTTGTTGCTGTAAGGAATATAGCCGCCATGGCGGCCATTCTCTTTCACCTGCAGCGAGGTAATGCTGTCCTCGTCCGCGCAGAGATTATTATCCAGCTGGCTCAGGCCAACCTGGCTAGCCAGAGCCTGGATGTCATCTTTGCTCGCGGCCGGCCCTTTACACTTATATATGGCTACATTGGTCTTGTCTAAAGACTGGCCAATGGCCTTCTTTTCCTCTGCACTCAACATTACAGGGGTATTGATCTCGCACTTTAAATCCTGAATGTGGGGTGGATATCCGGCCAGTTTCGCTTCACGCCACTGCGCGTAGGCCTGCCCATTGCACAGGTTAAAGGCCTCAGCACGCTTTGCCGATAGCGTAATCTCTTGTAATTCTGACTGAGCTTCTGACATATCAATTTTTTACATTAAAAGTTAATGACATTGTAATACACGCAACTTTATTAAGGCGCCATGCAGATAAAAATAATCGCCAAAAGTATTCACCTGTACTGCATATGGATATATAATTCTGCGCGCTTGCAACTTACTAAAGCTCGTAACTTATTGTTTTATTTTGTGAAAACATGGGTTCAAAAAAAATCAATCATCTGCAAAAGCAATTTATGGTCGATTGGTTAATTTTTATCTACCCCTTAAGGGGTAAGCCTGGGATGTATGATCACCCCATAGGTGAGGTTCTCCCAGAGGGCGGCGCGACCTAGACTTCGCTCAGTCAAATGAACAAGGTTTATATGTACCCTAGTTAAATCTTTATTTGGATTAGCTGGGGATTTAAATACCCAATTAGCCGGCAATTAACGAGTTTATATCCGAAGGAGAAAGCCATGGATAAAAGCAAGATTCATCCTACGCCAATGCTAGACGTCCTAGAAGAAGGACCCTGGCCTAGCTTCATTTCTGGTTTCAAGCGTATGCGCGATGAGTACCCAAGTGAGCGCATCAACGAAGTTGCTAACTCACTGTTAGGTCAACTTGAGCACTCTTATGAGACCCGTAAAGGTTACTGGAAAGGTGGTACAGTTTCAGTATTTGGTTACGGCGGCGGTATCATCCCCCGTTTCTCAGAAGTAGGCGATGCTTTCCCTGAATCAAGAGAATTCCACACCTTGCGTGTACAGCCACCACCCGGCAACTACTACTCAACCGATATGCTGAACCAACTAGCTGATAGCTGGGAAAAACATGGTTCGGGCATGATCACCTTCCACGGTCAGACTGGTAACATCATGTTTATCGGTACTACGACTGAAGGTACTCAACACTTCTTTGATGAAATCAACGAATACGGTTGGGACTTAGGTGGTGCAGGTCCATGTGTACGTACTGCGATGGCTTGTGTTGGTGCGGCTCGTTGTGAACAATCTAACTGTAACGAGCATGCGGTTATGCGTCATCTGGTTAACACCTTTACTGATGATGTTCACCGTCCTGCCCTTCCTTACAAATTCAAATTCAAAGTCTCTGGTTGCCCAAATGACTGCATGAACTCAATTGAGCGTTCTGACTTCGCAGTGATTGGTACCTGGCGCGATGATATGAAAGTCGACCAAGATGAAGTTAAAGCATTCATCGAAGCAAAAGGCCGTGACTACGTTATCGATAACGTTACTACACGTTGCCCAACAGACTGCATGACTCTGAACGATGACAATACTTTAGATATCGACAACGGTAACTGTGTACGTTGTATGCACTGTCTGAACGTTATGACCAAGGCACTATCACCTGGTGATGACAAAGGTGTAACCATCCTTATCGGTGGTAAGCGTACGCTGAAGATTGGTGACTTGATGGGTACAGTAATCGTTCCGTTCATGAAGCTGGAAACAGCTGATGATTATGAAAGAATTGTTGATCTTGCTTCAGAGACCATCGACTTCTTTGCAGAGAATGCCCTTGAGCACGAACGTACCGGTGAGATGATCGAACGTATTGGTTTGGTTAACTTCCTTGAAGGTATCGGTGTCGACGTTGATCCAAATATGGTCAGCAGCCCACGTCAATGTTCATACGTACGTATGGATGGTTGGGACGAAGAAGCTGAAGCATGGTTCAACCGTAAGGCAGAAGAAAAGGCAGCAGCTGCAGGTTAATCCTGCACTGTACTTTAATTATATTGCTTTGGCATTTTAAGCATACAGAATTAACGAAGTTTTAGGAGAACAACTCATGTCGGATCAAAAAGCGGCTCCACGCCCACCGATTGAATCAGGTTGCCCAGATGGCTTTCAGTACATGCATCCTTCGATGCGTAAAAACTATGGCCAGTGGAAATTCCACGAGCATCCACGTCCTGGCGTCTTACGTCACGTTGCACATAGCGGTGACGAAATCTGGACTGTTAAAGCGGGTACTCAGCGTATTCTTGATTCATACACTCTGCGCAAGCTGACCTCTATCGGCGACGAATTTGCAGATGGTTTTGTACGTTTCACTTTACGTTCAAACATTGAATACATGGTAACGAAAGAAGAGCAAGTAGAGCCTTTGATCAAAGCGCTTGAAGATGCTGGTTTCGTTGTTGGTGGTACTGCCAACTCAGTTGCTATGATTTCACACACACAAGGTTGGTTACACTGTGACATCCCTGGTACTGACGCATCAGGTGTTGTTAAGTCAATGATGGACGAACTCATCGACGACTTTAAAAACTGTAACATGCCTAACCGCGTTCACTTAACTACCTCTTGCTGTCAGATCAACTGTGGTGGTCAAGGCGATATCGCGATTAACGTTCAACACACTAAGCCACCTAAGATTAACCACGATCTAGTTGCTAACGTTTGTGAGCGTCCTACTGTTGTTGCCCGTTGTCCTGTTGCTGCGATTCGTCCTGCACTGGTTAACGGCAAGCCTTCACTGGAAGTAGATGAGAAGAAATGTATCTGTTGTGGTGCATGTTTCCCACCATGTCCTCCAATGCAGATTAACGATCCTATCCATTCTCAGCTGGCTATCTGGGTTGGTGGTAACCACTCTAATGCACGTGGTAAGCCTACCTTCCAAAAA
>CAMYMU010000048.1 GCA_947259575.1 uncultured Ectothiorhodospiraceae bacterium
ATGCAAATGGAGAGTTATATTTTCTTAATATATTTTCTAATAAGATTTTTAAACTCATACCGGATACTGGATCTCCCTCATCACCACCGTTCGCTAGCCTGTTATCGCAAACAGGTTGTGCCGATAGCTCTGATCCAAAACAGGAATCAAGCGGCATGATACCTTTTGAAATCAATGCGCCACTCTGGTCGGATAATGCAGACAAATCTCGCTGGCTTGCTATCCCGGATGGCACCACCATTGATATTGATGCTGCACATGACTGGGATTTTCCAATGGGTAGTGTCCTGCGAAAAGATTTTTACCTTAATGGTCGTATCATCGAAACACGATTACTGGCTCATCATAATGATGGCTCCTGGGCGGGATACAGCTATGAATGGAACGCTTCTGAAACGGATGCGACATTACTGGATACAGGAAAAACTGTCACTATAAACAACCAGAACTGGACATACCCTAGCCAGGGACAATGTTTAACATGCCATACCTCGGCAGCCGGTATAGCACTGGGACCTGAAACGGCACAAATCAACAGGGAAATCACGGACCCCGATAATCCTGCTAATCAAATCAATCAAATTAGCTACCTTGATATGATTGGCATGTTTACGACTTCGCCTGCATCTCCTGCTTCTTTACCGGCGCTGACTCAATACGATGATCCGTTAGCACAGCCTATTGACTTGGCACGCAGCTATTTACATAGTAACTGCAGTAACTGTCATCGCCCAGGAAGCCTTGCACCAACCGGTATAGACTTACGCTATGATGTTCCTTTCACAAACATGAACATTTGTGATGCTACCCCAGCCAACGGCAATGTCCTTGGTGCGACACAGATCTTTACTCCAATGAACATCACAGATTCAATTTTATACCAACGAATGCTGGAAGCCGCTGCACCAACAAATCAACGTATGCCTCCACTTGGATCCGACATAGAAGATCTACAAGGATTGCAATTTGTTTCAGATTGGATAAATTCGCTAGGTGTCTGTCCTTAAATGCCTGAAATATTAAATAACCGCGACACCAATTAACCACGGGTGCAACCACTTAGCGAAGATGGCAAATACAATAATACCGCCGACAATCGCCATGACATCCTTCTTAATAGGGCGTTTTTCCTGCTGCAGGCTCGCACCACGAATATTGGCAGACAACATCGCAATCGGTGCATAAATTAAAAAAGCACCAAACAAAAGCACCTCCGCCAGATTACCATTCACCGACAAATGCACCGCAGACCAAAGCACAATCCCCCACAACATCGGGTGACGGGTAAAGCGTTTAACATTCGACTTCATATCCGCCGCCGCAAACAACACAAACGAAAGCGCCATCACCACAAACACCACATCCCGACCCCAGGCAGGTGGTACATACACCACCTCAACCGGTGTCTGCGAAAACCCGTAGACCATCAACACAATGCCCGCCAACGACACCAGGGCATAGGCAACCTTATAACCCACCTCACCCATCGACGTGATCAACCAGCCACGAAAGCCCGGCACAACAGGCACCAGATGCATAGTAAAAAACAACACAATGCCGAGAATGAGAAAGTTCATCTATTCATCTCCTTGGGCTATTACCTTGTTTGGCATCGACCGCTACCTGGTATTTTCACTAACTACATGACTACTATATTAGAGTTAATTGTGTTCTGACCCGGGTTTTTCATAACTGTCCTCTATCAACTACTACTTAAATATTTCACTCATAAAAAAGCAGCCAGAGGCTGCTTTTATTTTTTTGTTAAGAGCCAGCGAGGGATTCGCAGGCAAGGCGCGGTGCTTTCTGAAAGGCGGAGCGTACATATAGTACGTCAGCATTTTCAGGGAGTGCCGCAACGCCGCATGCGGATTCGTCGCGCCGCTCTTAACCGCATTTGCTGTCGCCGCAATTAAGACACGTCATACACCCATCCATCTTGATCATGGCCTTGGTATTACACTTGCCACACAACTGCGCTCCATCCGGGAAGTCACTGGGGCTTTTATCTTCGGCAGTTTTGACGGATTTTTCAAACTGGGCACGTTTTTCTTCGACCAGTTGTTTTTGATGTTCGTCTAAGCCGTCATCTTTTAGCAGGCCGATCATTCTTAAGTGGCACTCAATGGCATCACCGATTTCGGCCACCAGTGAGGGCATGTATTTACCCCCCTTCTTGAAGTAGCCACCACGTGGGTCGAATACGGAGCGCAGCTCTTCCACCAGGAAAGTCACGTCGCCGCCTTTTCTAAATACCGCTGAGATAATTCTGGTTAAAGCGACGATCCACTGGAAGTGGTCCATGTTCTTTGAGTTGATAAACACCTCGAACGGGCGGCGCAGTTCGTGTTCGGTGCCGGGATTTAAGATGACGTCATTGATGGTCACATAAAGCGCGTGCTCGGTCAGTGGCGTCTTGATCTTGTAGGTGCTGCCGAGCAGCATCTCCGGGCGTTCGAGTTTCTCGTGCATCTGCACGACATTGGTTTCTTCCTCTGCACCACGTGCTGCGGCTAGCGCGGCTTCCGCTGCTTTGTCATCGGCGTCGTCTTTTGCGACTTCATAACCGACTATCTTTTTTCCAATTTTGATTGCTGCCATTGTCTCCTGGTCCTCTGCTGTTGTTGCTGTGCGCGACGTTGTTGCTGGAGTAGTCGACGCTGTTGTTGTGTTGCCATCGTACGCTGAATGGTATTCATTTAGGCTCCTGCTAAAGGTGTTGTTGCCCTACACCTCCCCCCTAAACAGGGAGAGGGTACAACAGGGCTTATTTACACTTTCTTTGTTGTAAACCGTTTATTAATCCATTCATTCCCTGAATAACTTCGCTCCAGAGATTTAAAACTTACTGCATTTGTGTCTTGGTTTTACGTTGCTGCAAATAGGTTATCTGATCGATCAGATGCTCCCGCTTCGCCGCGCGCTCACGCTTTTCCTGTATTATTTTGCGTTGCTGTAGTACTTCTGTAATGCGTTGTGTCAGTGTCATGGCTAGGTCCTCAGTATCTGGCTGTTTCCTTTATCCATTTCCCTTTTACCTCTCCTTTTACAACTTTTGCGAGACCACTTCCCTCCTCGCAAATTACATCTCTTAAATATTTACTGGATTCTGGCTTGCGCCAGAATGACAGTGGATTTATTTCCTGTTACTTGCTCTGCTCTGTTTTAAGCAAGTATTTTGCTGCTGAGAGTAGGCAAAGTGATGTTTGGCGAACGGAGCATACAGATAGTATGTGAGTATCGACAAACATTGCTTTAACACCCTCTCAGCACAAAAGACGCCGCTTAAAACTTACCGTAATAACCTTCTTTAAGAGCGTCATATAAATTCGCGGCGGTATGCACTTCACCGTCATATTCAATCTCTTCGTTACCCTTCACTTCAATGGTCTCACCGTTATCCAGGGTGAACTTGTAAGTGGTGTTTTCCAGATCTGATTCTTTCACCAGTACGCCCTGGAAGGCTTCGGGGTTGAAGCGGAAGGTGGTGCAACCCTTGAGTCCCTTGTGATAGGCGTAGGTATAAATATCTTTAAAGTCGTCAAACGGATAATCAGTCGGGACGTTAGCGGTCTTGGAGATGGATGAGTCCACCCATTTTTGCGCCGCGGCCTGAATATCGACGTGTGCTTTTGGTGTGATCGTCTCGGCAGTGATGAAATAGTCGGGCAATTGCTCACCTTCTTCTTCACTGTAAGGCATGGCCTTCTCGTTAATCATTTCACGGTAGGCGAGTAACTCAAATGAGTAGACGTCGACTTTCTCTTTGGTCTTTTTGCCTTCGCGGATCACGTTGCGGAAGTAGTGATGGGCAAACGAGGGCTCGATCCCGTTACTGGCATTGTTGGCCAGTGACAGTGAAATGGTACCCGTCGGTGCAATTGAACTATGGTGGCTAAAGCGCGCACCGGTCTTGGCCAGTTGCTCAACCAGTTTAGGATCAACTTCTGCAACCTGTTGCATGTAACGACTGTATTTGGCGTGTAAAACCTTGCCTTTGATCTTGTCGCCAATCTTGAAACCATCTTCCTTCAGCTCAGGACGCTTACGTAACATGTCGGCATCAACGACAAAGGTCTCGTTCATGATCGGGGCTGGACCTTTTTCCTTGGCCAGCTCTAAGGCAGTACGCCAGCCGGTGACCGCCAGTTCCTGACTGATCTTTTCGGTCAGGGCAACGGACTCATCTGAACCGTATTTCATACGTAACATAGTCGCGGTCGAACCCAGACCGAGGAAACCCATACCATGACGACGCTTGCGCATGATCTCATCACGCTGTCCTTCCAGAGGCAGGCCATTGATCTCAACCACATTGTCGAGCATGCGAGTAAAGATGCTAACGGTCTTGTTGAATTCGTCCCAGTCAAATTTGGCTTTAGGGGTAAAGGGGTCACGCACAAACTTGGTCAGGTTGATGGAACCCAATAAACAAGAGCCATAAGCCGGTAAAGGTTGTTCACCGCAGGGGTTGGTTGCACGAATGGTCTCGCAGAACCAGTTGTTGTTCATCTCATTGACTTTATCGATGAGGATAAAACCAGGCTCGGCAAAGTCATAGGTCGAGGTCATGATCATGTCCCAGAGACGATGCGCCTTGATCGTACTATAGACCTTGCATGCCACCAGACCTTCATCGTTGGTCAGGTAACCTTCCTTGACTGGCCAGTCACGCCAGATCACCTGAGTAGGATCGTTGAGATCCAGTTTATCTTCCGCCGCTTCCTTCTCGTCCATTGGGAAGACCAACGGCCAGTCGGCATCGCTCTCCACCGCATGCATGAAGTCGTCGGTGATCAACAACGACAAATTAAATTGCCGCAGGCGCCCATCTTCTCGTTTGGCACGGATGAAGTCCTTCACATCAGGATGCCCAACATCGAAGGTGGCCATCTGCGCACCACGGCGACCGCCAGCGGAGGAGACGGTAAAACACATTTTGTCGTAGATATCCATGAACGACAGGGGCCCGGAAGTATACGCACCGGCACCCGATACATATGCGCCTTTGGGGCGCAAAGTCGAAAATTCATAACCGATACCGCAACCGGCCTTCAGGGTTAAACCCGCCTCATGCACTTTATCCAGAATGTCGTTCATCGAGTCATGCACTGTCCCCGAGACCGTGCAATTGATGGTGGAGGTGGCAGGTTTGTGTGCCTGGGCGCCGGCATTCGAGGTAATGCGTCCCGCCGGGATCGCACCATGACGCAGGGCCCATAAAAACTCTTCGTACCAGTGTTGACGTTGATCGGCCTCTTCAACTTCAGCCAGCGCACGGGCCACACGTTGATAGGTTTCGTCGATGTTCTGGTCAATGATTTGACCGTCTTTTGATTTAAGTCTGTATTTAACATCCCAGATGTCGAGAGAGGCGTCCTGGAATTTTATGTCAGCTGCGGAATGGTGGTTCACTTCTTTCAAGTGTGCGCTCTTCATGCGTGTTGTTTCCTCCTGTCCATACGGGCAGATCTAGCGGTTATTCTTATAAGTATGGTCGGAGTTAAGGGATACAACGGCCATATACTCTAATTATTTGTTTTTAGACGACTTTTTCCCAGGAAAAGGGAATCCAAAAGCGTCGCTTTGTTAAAACACAAGATATAGTGGATGTTGTGAATTTAGGCCTATGTGACAGATCTGTCAATAGTCTGTATACTAAATTTATCAAGTTTTTTAGTTCTTATAAATCAACAAGTTAGAATAACCTGTGGATATCCTGCGGATGAGATGTTGATAGGCTGTTTATAACCCAACCACTATATCTTGTGTTTTACTAATATTCCCGTCCCTATTGATCTCACGCGTAAGTAAGTACTAACAAAACAGTACCTTTTGAAGAGAGTCAGTGCATATGTTGCACGTAGAGTGATCAAACTTTGATCAAAAAAAAGCCCACTATCTGGTGGCAATTAACTTTTTTTCAAGTCCTTGATCCTTTTTGCGTCATCCCTACATCGGGATTAGACATTGATACTGCATTCGCCCCACAGCAACGATGTGGATGTTGCGAGCCATTGTTAACTAACTTTAAAGGAGAGAAATCATGTCATTAGTCCGATACGAGCCATGGGGTTTGTTAAACCAGCTGAGCAAAGAGCTCGACCGCAGTTTTCGCGGCGCAGAGAACAGCGACGTAGCGACCAGCGACTGGACGCCCGCTGTTGACATAAAAGAAAACGAGAATGGATTTGTTATCGTCGCCGATATCCCGGGCGTTGATCCCAAGGACATCGAGGTGCACATGGAAAATGGTGTGTTATCGATAAAAGGTGAACGTGAATCCGAAAAGAAAGAGGAAAAAGATGGCTACAAGCGTGTAGAACGTTCTTATGGTTCTTTCTACCGTCGTTTCAGCATGCCTGAAACAGCGGATGCCACCAAGATTAATGCCAAGAGCAAAAACGGTGTTCTCGAAGTGACGATTCCAAAGCATGTAAAAGAACAGCCACGCAAGATTGAAGTTCAGCATTAAGGCTGTATTAAGCAAAAAATTGTAGGTTAGGAAGGTGCACCACGCATGGGTTAGCTCGTGCGTGGTTTGCATTTTTTATAAATAAAATAATCTCGCTGAACTTTTCGATTTGACTCAAGTCGATCGATTAAATCGTTAAAAACGTATGAGCAACGTACGCAAAAATTGTGCGCATTACATTCATACAATAAAAGGTGTTAGACAATGAGGATCCTGAAGTACGTTCTGGCAGCACTCAGCCTGCAATTTTTGACATTATTACCGTTTACACAAGCGGCTCAGGCTGGACTACCGCTCGTTGACAGTCAGGGAAAATCCTTACCAACACTGGCACCTATGCTGGAAAAAGCCCTGCCGGCAGTGGTAAATATCGCAACCACAGCGACGGTCAAAGCACGCGTTAATCCTTTACTCGATGACCCTTTCTTCCGTCGCTTCTTTGATATTCCGGAACAACCACGAGAGCAGAAAACCTCGAGCCTGGGTTCGGGCGTCATCGTTGATGCCGACAAAGGATTCATCATTACCAACAACCATGTCATCGCCAAGGCCGATGAAATTACAGTAGCATTATCAGATGGCCGCCAGTTCAAGGCGAAATTAATCGGTACCGATCCCGAAACTGACGTTGCCATTATCCAGATCAAGGCCGATAACCTGGCAGCCCTGCCGATGGCAGATTCAGATAAATTACGCGTCGGGGATTTTGCGGTCGCGATCGGTAACCCCTTTGGTTTGAGCCAAACCGTCACCTCCGGCATTGTTAGTCAGCTGGGGCGTAGTGGCCTGGGAATTATGGGCTATGAAGATCTCATCCAGACCGATGCATCAATTAACCCCGGCAACTCGGGTGGTGCTTTGGTCAACCTGGGTGGTGAGTTAATTGGGATCAACACCGCTATTTTTTCACAAAGTGGCGGCAACATCGGAATTGGCTTTGCTATCCCGATCAACATGGCCAGGGGTGTTATGCAGCAGTTGATCAAGCACGGTGAAGTAAAACGCGGACGCCTTGGTGCACAGGCGCAGGATCTGACACCGGATCTGGCCCAGGCTTTTAATCTGAAAAATGGTCATGGCGGAGCCGTCATCACCCAGGTTTCCCCAGATTCTGCTGCTGACAAAGCAGGATTGAAAGCAGGCGATATTGTTGTCGAGCTTAATGGTAAACCGGTGCGGGATGCCTCAGATGTGCGCAATGTGATTGGTCTTTTACGCATAGGCCAGCGCGTAGAGTTGAAAATCCTGCGCGACAACAAAACCAAAAATCTGGTGGCCGTGGTCAGTGAGCCCATAACGGCCAAGAAAAAGGGCCAGGCCCTGCATAAGCGGCTCAAGGGTGCCCAGTTCGGTAACATCCAGGAAGGTTCACGCCTGCATGGCCGGATCGAAGGTGTTTTGGTGCTTAATGTGGAAAAAGGTAGCCCTGCAGCCAGAGCAGGGATTCGCAAGGGAGACGTGATCACTTCCGCTAATCGTAAAAAAATCAAGAACTTGGAAGACTTTAAGGCCGCTATCAAGGGCTCGAAAAAACTCCTCCTGAACATCCAACGCGGTAACGCCGCTTTATTCCTATACTTATAATTAGCCTTCCGGCCTGATTACGGTCTGCGACGACAGCACAATCTGAGAGGATTGTGCTGTTCTACACTCCTATATATAGATTACGATATAGTGCGATAACTAGATGGCCGCTTAAACGGCTACGCGCAGGTTGGGGTAGAAATCGAATTTCGAGGCGGGAATGAGTAGCTTTACAAACGATGGTGCGTCATAGGTCCAGATGAAATTCCGGTTCACACATAGCACGCAAAGTGTTCGGGTGATGGCTTTACTAGGCATATTGCTTTTTGCCTGTGGCTTGATTATCTGGCATGCCTTCGATCAACAATCCACTGTCGAACAAGAACGCACCCTGCAGGTTAAGACTGCCATTGATGGTGCCGCCCAGGAAATCAGCCAGTACCTGGATAACTTGAACCGTGAAGCAAGCATGCTTGTACGACAACAACGCAAAGACATCCAGGCGGTACTGGACAACCCACTCGATCAACAAGAACAAGATCAACTGATTGGTAAACTCCGTCAGCAATTACCCGAGCTGTTTAACCTGACCATCGCCAACGATAAAGGTGTTGTGCTACTGGAAGATTATCAGGGGCTCATCACTGACGCCTGTCATAGTAACCTTCGCAAGTTTGCAATCACGGGTAAGCGGCATCCCATTGAGATGCACACCACCAAAGCAGGACCCCACTTTGATATTTTAACGCGCGTCACAGTAAGTGAAGGTGATGTGAATATTGTTCACATGAGCTTTACCCCTGATCGTATAAAGACTCTGTTAGAGACCAATAAAATTTATAACTACGAGACCGTATTACTTCACAGTAAGAAACAAGGATTAATTGAAATTGGGCTCAAACAGAGTCTCGCGAATAACGGCCCTAATTTTATCAGTAACGATAGCTATGATGATATTCATTACAAAACCCCGATTGCGAACAGCAACTGGGAATTAACCGCTATCGTAACACGCAGTGGACCCTTTGCATCGGCATGGACCACTGCGCTTTGGGCGTTCAGTCTGTTATTACTACTTGGCAGTACCGCCTTATGGTTCCTGCGCCGTACCGACAGTCTGATCCTGACACAAAGTTCAGCACTACAACGTGAGCAACGGCGTCTGAATCACTTGCAGCAGACCACCATTTCGTCTGAAATGAGCTTTCATGAAAAAGTACGCGACCTATTGGTGATGGGGCTTGATGAATTCGGTATGGAAGTTGCGATCCTTTCCCGTGTTGATGGCAACACTTACACTATCGTAACTGCTGTGAGTCCGGACAACATCCTGCAGCCGGGAATGAATTTTAACCTGGCCAATACTTATTGCCGCCATACCCTGAACGATGGTTATCCAACTGGCTTTGAAAAAACCAATCCTGATCTCGGTATGGATCATCCCTACTACACCAAACAATCCATTGCTGCTTACCTGGGAACGGCTGTTTATGTAAGGGGCAAGGTTTATGGCACGCTAAACTTTTCCAGCTTTGATCCTTATATGGGCCGCTTTACTAATGCCGATTTTCGCTTCCTGCAATTGATGTCACAGTGGATCGGTCTTGAAATTGAACGGCGCGAATCGGAACAGACCTCGCAAACTAAAAACCAGTTGCTTGAATCTATTAGTCGCGCCCAATCTTATTTCATTAATGAACAGATGCAACCTAATGCTATGTTCGATCAGATTCTCTCGGATCTGTTAGCACTCTCTTACAGCAACGTAGGCTTTATTGCTGAGGTTAACAACACACATGATAAAAAACCCAGCGTAGAAATTCGCGCCATGGGACAACGTTACGAAAATGGCGATGAATTGATCACATTGTTTGAGGACATGATTAAAAATGCAGAGCTAAGTGATCATAGCAATGTCCTGGGTGAAGTCATTCGCAGCGGCGCACCAATAATTTCAAATAACCTTGATGAGAAAGATTCAGAGATGCCACTCAGTGCCTTCCTGGGGGTACCACTTTATCATGGTACCCAACTGGTCGGTATTTTCGGTCTGGCGAATAGCCCTGACGGTTATCAAGAAAGTTTTCTGTACACCCTGGCACCCCTGGCAACTGCCTCGGCAAACTTAATCTGGGCGTTAAGAAATGAACAGCAACGTATCCATACCGAGCGGGCACTGCGTGAGTCAGAAGAACAATTACAACTGGCGATGGAAGGTGCCAATGATGGTCTGTGGGACTGGGATATCGAAAACAACCAGGCCTATTACAGCCCCCGTTGGCAAACTATGCTTGGTTTTAATCCGAGTGAAGTCAAACCGATATTTAAAAGTAAAGAATCACTTATTCACCCCGATGATCTGGAACGGGTAAAAGATACATTACAGGAACACCTTGATAACAAATCAGCTATCTACCAAAGCGAACATCGCGTAAAAACTAAAAATGGTCGCTGGTTGTGGATCCTGGATCGAGGCAAAGTGGTTGAACGTAGCGTCACTGGCAGACCACTGCGTATCGTAGGTACACATACCGATATCACTGAGCGGAAAATCGCTGAGGAAGCCGTGCGTGAAAGAGAGACCCGGATTGCGGCGATTCTCGATACGGCGGTAGATGGCATTGTCACAATCAGTGATGAAGGCATTATAGAAACATTCAATCCTGCGGCTGAAAAAATATTCGGCTATGCCGCAGAAGATGTACTCGGTCGCAATGTGAGCCTTCTCATGAGTAGTGAAGAAGGTGCCTTACATGACACCTTTATAAAGCGTTACCTAAGTAGTGGTCAACCTAAGATTCTTGAACAACGTCGTGAAGTAATGGGGCAGCGGGCCGATCGCACGACCTTCCCAATGCAGCTTGCAGTTAGTGAAATGAAACTAGGTGATCGCTGTCACTTTACCGGTATTATTCGTGACATCACCATGACCAAGGAAGCTGAGCGTTTACTTGAAGACACCATGGCTTTCAAACAAGGTATTCTTGATAGTGCCAAGTTAAGTATTATTTCTACAGATGCCAACGGTATCATCCAGACATTTAATGCCGCTGCACAACAAATGCTGGGGTATAGCGAACGTGAATTGATCGGTCGTGCAACACCGGAGATTTTTCATGACCGTGATGAAATCACTCAGCGCGCGATTAAGTTGAGCGAAGAATTAGGTACACATATCCGTTCTGGTTTTGAGGTGTTTGTTGCCAAGGCGCGCAGTGGCATCGCCGACGAACAACAATGGACCTACATCAGTAAAAATGGCAAACGCTTTCCTGTGTTACTCACTATGACAGCATTACATGATCAGCATGATGAGATTATTGGTTTTGTGGCGATCGCTAGAGACATCAGTCGCCAACAAGAAGCGGAAGAAGAAATCAGCCGATTTAAAACTACCCTGGATATGACGCTTGACTGCGTATTTATGTTTTCCCCTGAGAGCCTGCGTTACTTCTATGTAAACCAGGGCGCGATGGAACAAGTCGGCTATACTTATAATGAGCTGCTTCGAATGACGCCGGTAGACATTCTCACTCAGTATGATGAAACAAGTTTCCGAAACGTGCTGGCCTCGATGATAGATGGCCAACGTAATGCGATCACTTTTGAGTCTTATCACCAACACCGAAACGGTGGCCAGATTCCCGTCGAAGTATTTTTACAGTACATCTACCCGATTGATCAGGAGCCACGTTTCGTGGCCATCGTTAGAGATATCACGGAACGACGTCGAACAGCTGAAAACCTGGCGCATGCTGAAGAACGCGCGCGTATGTTGCTGGAGTCAGCTGGTGAAGGAATTTATGGTCTCGACCTTGATGGTCGTACCACATTTGTTAACCCAGCCGCCGCGCGTATGCTGGACTACGATGCAATTGACCTGATTGGTAAACATATGCACGAAATTGTGCAGCACAGTTATATCGATAAATCCAATTATCCATATGAGTTTAGTCCAACTTATGCTGCGATCAGTGAAGGTGATATCCAACGTGTCTCTAATGAGGTGATGTGGCGTAAAGAAGGCACACCCTTCCCCGTTGAGTACACAGTAACACCTATTCGAAAGAATGATTTTATCTCTGGTGCGGTGGTTATCTTTAACGACATTACAGCGCGTAAGAAAGTTGAGCAAATTAAAAACGAATTTATCTCAACCGTCTCACACGAACTGCGAACTCCACTGACTTCGGTACGAGGCTCATTAGGTTTATTAGTCGGTGGCGCAGTTGGGCAATTACCAGAACAGGCCTCTACCTTACTTAGTATTGCAAATAAAAATACTGAACGGCTTTTGTTGTTGATCAACGATATTCTTGATATCGAAAAAATCGAATCAGGAAAAATGGTCTATCACTATAAGTTGCTTAACCTGAATGAATTTTTGGAAACCTCACTACAGGCTAACAATGCCTATGGTGAGCAATTTGATATTAAATATTCCATCACCCAATGCCCCGATGTGCAAATTTATGCAGATGATGATCGACTGATGCAGGTGATGAATAACCTGCTCTCCAATGCCGCAAAATTTTCAACCCAGGGTTCCCAAGTTGAAATATCTGCAGTACGACGATCACATAAGATTCGAATTTCGATAACCGATAATGGCAAAGGTATCCCCCAAAACTTCCAGAAACATATCTTCGAAAAATTTGCGCAGGCCGATGCCTCAGATACACGCGCCCTGAGTGGCACCGGCCTGGGTTTAAGTATTAGTAAAGCGATTGTTGAACAACATGGTGGCCGTATCGATTTTATATCTCGGGTTAACATCGGCACCACCTTCTTTTTTGATTTACCGGTCTGGACACAAAACCAGGAAACAAATACACCTTCTCTACCCGCACCAGCTAAATATCGCATCCTGATCTGCGAAGACGATCCTGATATTGCCTTTATGTTACGCATGATTCTCGCCCAGGCAGGCTTTGATGCGGATACTGCTAGAACGGTTGAGCAGGCGAAAAAGGCCATCAAAGAACAACATTATCTAGCCGTGACTCTTGATCTGGCTTTGCCCGATGATCAGGGACGCCAGTATGATCCAGAAGGTATCAAGCTGGTTAAAGAGTTACGCAGACAGGATCGTACCCGTGAGTTACCGGTTATTGTTGTCTCCGCGATTGCCGATCAACACAAGCGCCGACTCAATGGCAGCGCCTTTGGTATCATCGACTGGCTGGAAAAGCCACTGAACGAAGACAGACTACTGTCTGCAGTTAAGTTAATCGCAAGCCACAAACAAGGACTACCACGTATCTTGCACGTTGAAGATGATCCAATTATTTTTGAAATGGTGCGTGTACTGTTGCGTGGTGAAGTCGATCTGGTACTAGCACCGACACTAAGCGAAGCGCACCAGAAACTACGCCAAGATGTCTATGATCTAATACTACTAGATGTTGAGTTGACCGATGGCTCTGGCATCGATCTTATCAATGACCTGGATGAGGTAGAGTATATGCCACAGGTTGTTATCTTCTCCTCTAACGAGGTGGGACCCGATATTGCACGAAAGGTTAAGGCGGCGCTGGTCAAATCAAAAGATGGGCGCAAGGAACTCATTAATGTCATCATGTCAGTAATCCGTGAACGTGAAACAGATGATATTCTGCAAGATCCAGAAACGGCACATATTGAACTCCCCCCTCCAGAGGACACCCCACCTATATCTGACACAGCAGGAAAACAAGAATAATGGCGAACGAACTAAAAAGGATTTTATACGTAGAAGATGAACCGGATATTCAGGCAGTGGCGCGCATTGCTTTAGAAGGTGTCGGCGGTTTTATACTTGAGGTCTGCTCATCTGGATTTGAAGCAATTGAAAAAGCCCCTGCATTTAAACCTGACCTGCTATTACTTGATGTAATGATGCCAGGTATGGATGGCGTCTCAACATTGCAGGAACTACGTAAGCAACCTGAGCTGGAAAACACGCCAGCTATGTTTATGACTGCCAAGGTACGGCCATCAGAAATCGAACAACTACGTAACGAAGGTGCTATTGATGTTATACCCAAGCCCTTCGATCCCATGACCTTATCAGAAAACCTGAAAAGTCTTTGGAACAAACACACCGCGTAACAACGACTAAAATTTATATTCCAAATCACTCCCTGAGGACCAACTAGGCTCTTATAGAGTAAATATTAGTCTCAGTTTATCTCTTTTAGCCCTCTTTTCCCCTCTCAAACGCTATATTTCCATTATAATCAATAAGTTATATGTTTCTTATCAACTATCACTTTAATTCCGAGTATTTTGCTTGGGCTATTAATTTTTTATTACATGGCTTGATTTTTACTTATGAAATAACTACTATATTATTACTTGCTTATTTACTAATACACAGATGAGGTGACTTATGTCAGGACTTATTGCTAATTTTCCACACGATGGCGTAGTTACAATTAACCGCGTTATTTTGAAACCAGAATACACGACCGATGACCTGCAAGAGCGCGTTGCGTTTTTGTGTGAAAACGTCAAAACCTACCACTCGGATACAGGTTTTGTGGGTGGTTTCGTATCGCTAAACAGCGGTGCCGTCTCCAACGAAGGTTCGACCATTGGTCAGGCCGTTGAAAGTGAATACAAAGGTAAAGAAGCGCTGATTATCACCTTCTGGAAAACCTTCGAAGATCACGAAGAGTCACATAAATCAGAGACTTTCCAGCCTTTATTCGAGCAGGTTTTAGAGCTGTGCGAAAACGGTAATGAAGAAATCGCATACGAAATGCTCTGGTCTGGTAAGGCTTATTCTGAGGAAGAAGCCAAGGCCGCAAGGGCAGCAAAAGAACAAGCTGCTTAAACGTTTTCTCTACTACACACTCCTCCATTGTAGTTAGGCGCATCATCCCCTGATGCGCCTTTTTTTATGGCCAGAATAACCAGAAGAATCCAACGTTATAAAAGCCGTGCATAACTATCGGTGAGAGCAATGACTGGTGCCGCTCTTTTAAGTAACCAAAGACAATGGACGGGAAAAAAACCAGCAAGGCCCAAATCCAGTGGCTGTAAATCAGATGAGCAAGGACAAAGATCAGACTGGTCAGCAGGTTTGCTACGCTGAGCAGGCCATAACGCTGCACAAACCGTTTGGCCAGTAATTCCAACAGCAGGCCACGAAAGACTATTTCCTCTAAGAGCGGGTAAACCAGGATAATCAACACAATCTGATACCAGGCAATAGCCGCCGGAAACCCTATCTGTAAGGGCTGAAAATAGGCGATGCCTGACCAGGATATGGGCCCGAGCAGCAGGCATAGGTAAAATTGCCAATCGACTAGAATACGCTTCATTCGTCTACCTTCATTGACTTCCCACTTCCCCCAAATAGAACCACCATTATATATAGTAAGCAGCCAATCCAGCGTTTTTACCATGTCAGTGGCTAACCTATTTTATTTTTAAATAAAACAATAAGTTAGCCGCGTCTACAGGGGGAATGGTAAGAAAGGGTAATACGTGCCCTGGTTCACAGATCACAATACCAGCACTCTCACTAGTGCAATTCTGGCCGTTAACTATATGTACAACCTGTTTAAGTTGAACGGCATTTATTCGCAAAGCATCGTGCTGAAGAGGCTGGTATTATGATGACATCAAGTTTGAGCACACGAGACCTGTTGAGCCGCCTATAATGTTAATCACAGGCACTCCGCACACGTTACCGCACCGCGTCTTGGACTTGACCAAAATAATAAAATACAAATTTTTTTAAGCACTTGTTCAACTGGGGATTAACGAATGAACCGCAAACTACTACGTGCCAAACTACTGCACACCTGCGCTGTTATACTAATTAGTCTAAGCACGCTGACGACAGCCACTACTCAAGTGTATGCTGTTGATAGTGCGCAAAAGGCTAAATCGAATCTAGGCAATAAAAAATTACGCATGCTGCGTGGCCAGAAAGGTCCGATGGCAATAAAAGACAATAGCCAACGCCCACTCCACGAGAAAGTTGCTGACCAGTTTGCGCCTCAGTTTGGTCTACCCAATCCGACTCAACAATTACGCGTAAAAAAACAAAAATCCCAGAATGCCAAAAAGAATATTCGCTACGGTCAGCTCCACCAGGGGTTACCGGTTATTGGTGGTGAGTTAGTCGCGAACCTTAATGAGCAAGATCAACTGACCTCAATGTCAGGAGAGATCAGCGCGGTTCGATTAAATGATGTTACTCCCACCATCAGCGCCGAACAAGCCAGTGCCAACGCCATGCAGGCCACCGCCAAGTGGTATCAACTTGCCGCTGATCAGTTGGTCGCATCCACACCGGTGCTTTCAATTTTTGACCCAAGCCTGCTGATGAACACCCGCCCCTCATCCGCACTGGTCTGGGAAGTGAATGTATCGCCCAATACAGTTGCTGATATCAATGAGAAATTTTTTATTGATGCCAATACGGGCGGCATCGTTTTACATTTTAATGAAGTCGACACGGCGCTTTTACGTGAGACTCATGATGCAAACAATCTGTTTACCTTACCCGGCGCACTGATCTGTAACGAGGCTACCCCCTCCGACACATGCTCAGGTGATGCCGATACCGATGCCGCCCATGCTTATGCCCGTGATACCTATGAGTTTTACTTCAATACCCATGCTCGCGATGGCATCAATGACGCAGGCATGAAGATTACATCTACCGTCCATTTTGGTACCGCAGCAGATCAACTCAACCCATTTCAAAATGCCTTCTGGTTAGGGAGCACTCCGTATCTCGGGGCCAGAAATCAAATGGTATATGGCGATGGTTTTGCCCTGGCAGATGATGTTGTTGCCCATGAACTCACCCATGGTGTCACCAACTTTAGTTCTAACCTAATTTACTTATCCGAGTCGGGTGCGATTAATGAGTCCATGTCCGATCTATGGGGTGAGTTTGTCGATCAAACCAATGGTGCGGGTTCAGATGCTCCGGCTGATGCCTGGAAACTGGGTGAAGACCTGCCTGCCGCCATCGGTGTTGTGCGAGACATGAAAAATCCAGGTACTTACAGTCACCCTGATCGCATGACCAGTCCAAACTTTTATATCGGCAATGATGATAACGGCGGTGTGCATATCAATAGCGGCGTAAATAACAAAGCCGCTTACCTGATGGTGGATGGCGATACCTTCAACGGCCAAACCGTTGTAGGGATGGGCATCACTAAAACTGCCAAGCTTTACTACCAGGTACAGACCAACTACCTGACCACAGGCGCAGATTATCTCGACTTATACAATGCTTTGAACTCAGCCTGTGCAGATTTGGTGACCAGCGGTGATCTTGTTACTGCAGACTGTACAGATACCGTCGCCCCTGCCCTGGCGGCGGTTGAAATGAACCAGACACCTAATGCAGCCTATGCACCAAGTGCCGACATCTGTGCGGTAGGCAGTCCGTATGATCTGTTTCTCGATGATTTCGAGAACAACGGCCTAAGCAGCTGGGCGGTAACCAATCAGTTAGGCAGCAATAAATGGACGACCGGTGGCACCAACCTTGCCAGTAACTCAGGCGATGTGACCATACTGACCGATGGCCATAATACCGTGATCACATCCCCTGATAATCCCCTCGATGATAGCGACACTGCACTTGAACTTGTCACCGCTGTGCGTGTTCCTGCATCTGAAACGGCATACATTCATTTTGATCATGCCTTTTACTTCGAAGAATTTTCTACTGCCAAGTTCGATGGTGGCGTTATTGAGTACAGTATTGATAACGGGAGTAACTGGGTAGATGCGAGCAGCCTGATTGATGCAGGTAGAAATTATAACGGTGTATTAGCTTACACAAATCCAGAGAGCGGGCGCAGTGCTTTTACTACCTTCAGTAATGGTTATAACTCGACTCGATTAAATTTAAGCTCACTTGCTGGCAATTACATATTGTTCCGTTTCAGAAGTCTTGCCGATGAAAGTGTCGAGTCCGGTCCCTGGACGATTGATAACTTCCGTTTTTATCTTTGTGCCAACAATGCACCGCCGATTCCCAATGCTGGTGTAGATCAAACCGTTAGTGGTGGTGTGAATGTGCAGCTGGATGGCTCGGTAACAGATCCCGATGGCGATGCAATTACCTATCAATGGACACAGCAGAGTGGCCCAACTGTCACCCTAACAAATGCAAACACACTAACACCTAGTTTCACCTCACCCTCGAACACCGACAACATGGTCTTTGCTCTCAGCGCCACCAGCAATGGTGTAACCGAAACCGATACGGTGACAGTCTCGGTTAACTTTGTCTTTGCCGGCTCATCAGGCGGTGGCGGTGGCTGTAGTGTGAGTCAAGATGGACGCTTTGATCCCTTGTGGTTGTTGTTGCTCTTGTTGCTAGCTGGAGTTCACATCAGGAGTCGGCGTCACAGATAAAACTCTGAGTGAGCTGTTTAGGTTTTGTAACAAGATGTAATCTTAAAATCATTCAGCATTAAGCGTGTTAGCATAATAATTTGCTATTTAATGCTGTCAAATAAGATGGTGATCATGGAGTGCGATCAGATGAAAAATTCCACTTTAGCTAAATTGGGTATTAAAACCGGCTTTTTGTCGGTGCTCCTAAGCTTTGCAATCCTTCTGATTGCATGTAATCCAACGACTTCAGATACGATGAGTCCAAGCGCAAATTGGTCGGTAAAATTGACCCTATCTGGCGGTTTTGCGGGCTTAAATCGCTCGATCTCCCTGAATCAAGACGGTCAGGCCATATATATAGATAAAAGAGCAAAATCCAGAGTTGAGAAGCAGGTCACTCAGCAGGACTTGCAGAATTATGTGAAATTGGTCAAAATTTTACCAGTTAATCAGGCCCTGAAGCCCAAGCCAACTCGCTGTAATGATTGCATCAACTACGTACTTGTCGCCTCTTTTGATGGGACCAGCAAACGTAGAACCGCAAACGACCTCACACTAGGTAGCTCAGATGCCAACGAACTTATTAAAAATCTAACGATGCTTGCATCTGAAATGGCAGCTAAAAAGTAATACTTCTACACATACTGAATTTGTAAGGGGAAATAATGTTTTTAAGAAAAATCTGGATCGTTTTGGTGAGTACACTACTTGTTTCGATCCCATTTTCAAGCGCAATCACCGCCAAAGAAATAACCCAAAATAATGGTTTTTCGTTCCAGAAGGATCCGGCTACCAACAAAGTCCGTATGTTACGCGGCAACGCCGGTGCACTCAGAGTACAAAAATCAGCAGGCGAGAGCACTGCTGATTCGGTCAAGCGACAATTTGCACCTCACTTTGGCATTAAAAATCCCGCTACTGATTTAACGGTTATAAAAGAGCACTCCCCCTCGGCAAACCGACAGCACATTCGCTACCAGCAACGATACAAAGGTATACCTGTTATCGGTGCCGAGCTGGTGGCCAACCTGAGCAATCAACAACTGATCTCCATGTCTGGCGAGACTTCAACTGTTAATGTGAAAAGCCTTGTACCCACTGTAAATTCTAAGCAGGCACAAAACACGGCGATAGCAGCAGTAGCAAAATGGTACGCATTTGCACCCGCTGATTTAAATGCAAGTTCACCTGAACTTAAAATTTATGATCCCGCACTCATCGGACCGGGTAGCGGTCAGCAACGCCTTGTCTGGCAATTAACTGTCACACCCACTACGCTTGCACCGGTTAAAGAATATGTCCTCGTTGATGCTGAGCGTAATGTCATTGTCTTGCACTTTAACCAGATCGATCATGTACTAAGCCGTGAAACCTATACTGCTATCAGTGGAAACATAGCCGATCTACCCGGCACCCTGGTGTGTACTGAAGTCATGGACCCGACTTGTGTAGGCAGTGGCGCCGATGCACAGAGTGCGCATCAATATGCTGCTGATTCCTATAACTTTTATTTTACTAATCATGGACGTGATAGTCTGGATGACAATGGTATGACCATTGTTACCACGGTCAATTTTGGCAATGTTGGCAATGCCTTTTGGACAGATAGTACCCCCGTACCCCAAATGGGTTTTGGCCCTGGTTTTGCCTTAGCCGATGATGTCGTCGCACACGAATATACTCACGGCGTCACCAATAACACATCTAACCTTTTCTATTACTACCAGTCCGGTGCAATCAGTGAATCACTCTCCGATGTCTGGGGTGAGTTTGTTGATCTGACTAATACAGGAGGTACCG
Source organism: uncultured Ectothiorhodospiraceae bacterium (assembly GCA_947259575.1). Taxonomy (GTDB): domain Bacteria; phylum Pseudomonadota; class Gammaproteobacteria; order UBA6429; family Thiohalophilaceae; genus SZUA-24. Next base: position 20,162 of record CAMYMU010000048.1, read on the forward strand.
ACGGTGCCCCTGAACGCTGGCTATTAGGTGAAGACATACCCGGCGGTGCAATACGTAGCATGGCTAACCCACCTGATTATGGCGACCCTGATCGAATGGTCAGCGCCAATTATGTTACAGGCGCTTCGGATAATGGTGGTGTGCACTCCAACAGCGGTGTTAACAACAAGGCCGTCAGTCTGATGGTCGATGGTGGTAGTTTCAATGGTCAGACCATCACTGCGATCGGATTAGACAAGACCGCAGATATCTATTATGAAGTGCAAACCAACTACCTAATTTCTGGCTCAGATTACCTAGACCTTTATAATGGTCTTAACCAGAGCTGTCAGAATTTAATTGGCACTAACGGCATCACCAGTGCTGATTGCACCCAGGTAAATAATGCGCTGCTTGCAGTTGAAATGAATCAGCAACCTGTTGCGAGTTTTAATCCTGAGGCTACCATTTGCCCAGGTGCAATTACCGTCAATGATCTCTTTTTCGATGACATGGAAAATACATCTGCAGGGAATTGGGGCACCATGACCATGGCAGGCTCAAATCCATGGAGTTATGTGAATGGTTACGCAACCTCTGGTTCATTATCATTTGGTGCACTCCCCGGTGGGTTAGTTGAAGACGTCGCGCTGGTTAACGTCAACCCGGTAGTGTTACCTTCAGCAGGCGCAGCATACCTCCACTTTGACCATGTCTTTGATTATGAGCTTAACCCTGCTGGCCCATTCTATTTTGATGGCGGCATGCTTGAGTATAGTATTGACAATGGCGCAACCTGGGTGGATGCAGGTTCATTAATCGATGACGGTCGCACATATACGGGCACATTAGCAGCTGGATTTGGTAATACTCAGGAAGGTCGAAGTGCCTTTGTCGGCCCGAGCCATGGTTATAATTCGACTCGACTAAACCTATCCTCTCTAACTGGTAATAATATACAGATTCGCTTTAGACATGCTTCGGATAGCAGCGTCGCAAGTCTGTTCTGGTCAATAGACAATGTTCGCGTTTACACCTGCGGAATTCCACCGGTTGCGAATGCAGGCCCTGATCTAACCGTCGATGCTGACACACCTGTTAATCTTGATGGCAGCAATAGCTCAGACTCTGATAGCGGCTTTACTTACTCGTGGACACAAGCCAGTGGTACAGGTGTGACGCTTACGGGTACCGACACAGCTACGCCAAGCTTTACTTCACCACAATACGCTACGCAATTAACCTTCCAGCTGACAACCTCTGATCCGGAGGGGAATGCGGATATAGATACCGTTACAGTAACTGTAAATGGACCACCTGCACCGAGTGGTGGTGGCGGTGGTGGTGGTTGTACTGTAAGCGAGAACGGACGCTTTGATCCTATCTGGCTATCACTACTGTTGCTGCTATCGTTGATACATCTACGTCGACGCCGTAGTAACTAACAAGCAAATCATCCAGCATAAAAAAAGCGCGTCCTAATTTAGGACGCGCTTTTTCTTTTCCTAGCCTAGCAATTAATTTATTACGGTGCTGGTACTACTAGGACATTGCTAGAACCAACAATAATAATAGTACCGCCGTCAGGGGTCACAACCATTCTAGGGTTGGTACCGGCACTGTCTGCAATCGTCGTAGCTGTACCTATCTCAACAAAACCACCTGCACCATCCGAAGTGGTTGTATCGAGTACATGTAGTAAACCCGTTGAATTGTTATAGGCATATGCACGTGTACCATCTGGCGATAGAGCCCCTGCAATCCCATTCAGGAAACTCTGTCCATCGAGTGGGGGTAGTGAGCCTAATAAGCTCAGGTTTTCATCATAGACACGGTGCTCGTTGATGGCGCCGGTATGCCAGATAATTGTTCTTGATCCCGTCTTATCTAGAGAGACACCCGACAAGTTCGAAGTCACTAAACCAGTTGTACTTAATTCACCAGTACTAGACAAATACTTTTCGACAAACTCACTCGCAGCACCCAGGGCGAAGTAAGGAATGACAACCTGACTACCATTAGTCGGTGCACCCAGGAATGAGTTTGCATACCGGAAGGAATTGCTCAGGGGTTCAAATCCACCACTAAGACTGTTATAGGCAAACAAGTAATTACCCACTGATGTGGATGTCATAATTATCTTGCCATCATTCGTGGCTTTCGCGTAGCTCAGGCTGTTGGTAAACGGGAATACGTTCACTAATGGTCGGCTAGCAGTATTATCCAGATCAATCGCATAGAAAGAACTACTGTTTGTTCGATACAGAGTTTGTCCATCAGGTGACATAGTGATATCACCCGCATTACCTGATCTAAAGGCGGTTAGGTTGATAGCCTCAGCTAAACTCCAGCTAGTACCAAAAACATAGCGTTCTAGTTGGTTCTCAGTGGCATCCGAAATATATATAGACTGACGTTCAGCATCATAAACAATATTGCGTACTTCGTTGCCGGTACGTGCTATTGCCTGATAGCTATATACCGGTGCATCCATGACAACCAGACTGGCATTACTCGTTAATGGAGAGCCATTATCTTCTACAGTTACTACATAATTCCCTAAAGCAAGCCCAGGGTGTGTAGCACGTATTTCTGAATCATTGACAATGGTGAATGCGCTTGCTGCCGTCGCACCAAACATAACTTGTGGTGTAGTCAAGCCTGTAAATCCATGACCGCGAATGATCACATCGCCCGATACACTTGTTGTTGCCACATATGGCGAAACGAAATTAACGGCTTGCGCATTTACAGTCAGGGTTAACGGTACCGACTTGGTTACACCGTTCACAGTAAAATTTAAAGTTGCCGTGTGGACACCAACAGGTATTGCGGTAACATCTGCTGTTACATTGATTTGTGCAGGAAGCGTAGCGCCGGATGTTGCTGAGAGCGACCACCAATTTGCAGTACCTGTACCTGGCACAACACTCGCACTCCAGCCTGAGGCGACACCGGTATAGTCAACACTGGCAGGCTTCGTATCAGTAGCCGTACCCTCAAGTAGTGAGAAATTTATAAACTCTGGAGAGACATTGATCGCCGTGACAGTATAAGTGACATCGATAGTTTTGGGACTACCGGCAACCTGTGCATTACAAAAAGAATCGCTACAACCGTAAACGGTAATCGAGCCACTATATTGGCCTGGCGCCATAGTCGGTGATGTTGGGGTAATGGTTATATCACCCGTGGTCGGGCCAGTAAGTGTAAACGAAGTACTAAAATAAGCACTGCTCTCGACTACATCTACAAATACCGTTCCGCTATTTACGGTTACCGTAACGACTTGAGAAGCCGGCGCAGAACCCCCTGCTACCGCGTCAAAACTAATGGAGTTGGACGAAAGCGAATAAGGATCACTACTACCACCCCCACCGCCGCCGCCACATGCGGTGATAAATAATGACAAAAACACAAACGACAGGATGGTGCGCAGCACAATAAATGACTTCATGAATTTCCCCCCGGAAATTATTATTTTATATATCCCACAAACGTCGATTATTTTATTGTGGGTCTAAATAGTTTAAAGCCCTAAAAGCAGGCTGACGGGCTATCCTAATATAAAAACCCACACTAAATCTAGCCTTAAGGATATCCAAGACCAAATATCAACACTGAACCTCTATCCCCAAGAAACTAACTGGTCTACAGCTCAATCAGGGTATTGGTTTGAAGCTGAACAGGAACTGAATGGTAATATTTGTCTCTCTGCTACTAATTTGGCTTAGCTTGCCACAACACAAAATGCTCATATTCTTTTAGTGGTGAGTAATTCTGATCAAATAATTTGGGTAAATCATCCCCATAAACAGATTGCTGGGTATCATGCCAGTTATACATGCTAAAAGGCTTTCCAGGTTTTGGAATAATAACGATGTCGTAATATTTCTTGGCAATCCTATTGACGCCTATCTCAGGAATCGGCACCCCTACTGCCCGCCGTCCCATCATGGCAATAGGATCCATACTGTTATCCTTAATCGCTGACCATAACAAGGGTCGATAATAAGTCTTTTGGTACCCTTCCTCACTGGAATAGCCCATGAGCACTCGCCAGTTATTTTTCTCTATTTCTTTTTTGATTAACAGTACTTCTGTTTCAATCGCACGTGACGAATGGTCCTGGATAAACCAAATATATTTCTTTTGTACACTCACAGTAAATACTGATATCGCCAAACACCATGCGACCATACCTGTCATCAAGAGTGTCTTATAGGTAATACCTCTAGAACTAAACTGATGTTGAAACTCATCTCGATGACGTGAGTAGTAAATTGTATAGAGCACCGCGACGACTGGCGCAAAAGGAGCGATATGATAACTACCTGCACCATCGATTCCAGCAGTCAAACAAACCAGAATCATCATGGCGTTTGTAAACAAAAACGTCCAGAAGCTTTCATTCGACAAAAGCGGCTTAATCTTCTTGTTTCTGAGATCAGTATATATAAGTAAGAGTAGTGGCAGGAAGATCACATACGCCATGCTTAAGTTATGCAGAAATAACCAATAATGCAGTTTAAGTTTTGAGTATGCCTGCATCGTGGTAAGGAAATTCGATAGACTATATGTCTCAAGTAAAAAGGGACTTAATGCTAGTGCAGCACTCGCTATTCCGATCACTATGAGCTGCTTGACCCCATGTTGGCGATAGAAAAAATAAAGGAGTGGTAAAACATAACCCACTGCATGGAATTTGGCACTAACGGATAAGGCAACACCAAAAGCTAACAATAATCTGCTTGTCCACTTTGAGGGCGATAACAACGAGGCCACTGCTAATGAGCTACCCAGAAAAATAATGCTGTCAGACTGGTTACGGTAAGCAACCTGATAATATAAAAGAACAAAAATAGAAAAGTAAAACAAGCCTTGTAGAGAATAGCGTACCCCATATTTTCTGATTAAAAAATACGACAGCACAGCAAAACCAATAACAAAACATAAGGCTCCATACACCTTTGAACCGAGTATTGGATTTGAAAATAATTTCAGAAACTCTGACTGGAATAGATAAGTTGTCGGTCCATACAAAATGCTATAAACATTGGAATCATCAAACTGAGTATAGGCGGGATAACCATCTGCAATCATTAAAGAAATTGTCGTGATCGATGGTTCGATATGCTCACGATAAGTTGGCACCCAGATATACAAAGCCACAGTGCAGAACATGTAGCCTAGCGATAAATACGAAATTAAACGTGGAACTGTGAATAGATCCGAAAATTGGCCGCTCTTCCTTATATACCAATAGATCAAAGGCAGGCTGAAAATAAAAAATAACAGGTATGAGTGAAATAGACGCATATGCCTATGTCTTAAATATTATCTGGCAACTGACATTAATTTACCCCATAACTTTAGCGAGATCTTTCTCGGCAAACCTCTCGCGGCTAATGACATTGCAAATGATCGGAAGCCAGGCATAATTACTTGTTTATTTTTTCCAACGTTATTTAGAATAATGTCTGCCGCTTCGGAAGGTGTCATTAACTTTTCTCCACCCAATTCCTTAACACCCGCCGATTTCTGAAAATTTGTCGCCATACCACCCGGGCAAACCGTTAATACTTCAATTCCATTGTTAGAATTTTCATAAGCCAGTGATTCTCCCAGCGATAAAACGGCTGCATTGGATGCAGCATACACGCCCATATAGGGCAAAGGCTGATAGGCTGAAGAAGAACTGATATAAATGATCCTGCCAAACTGGTGATTTACCATCGCCGGAATAAATTTGGTGGCTAACTGAAGCCGAGACAATAGATTAACTCGGACAATATCTGCCTGTGTCTGTGCATCAAGTTTGCTGATTTCGCCACGCAAGCCAAAACCAGCGCACAGATAAGTCTCCAGGATATTATTGGCTATATCGCCATCAAGTTCCTTAACCAAGGTTGTTTCCGTTGCCTGCCAGTCAGATAAATCGCACTGCAGCCTTATAACATCTGGCTGGTCTGCACATACAGCCTCTAATTTCTCCTTATCGATATCAATCAGGATAAGCTTGCGACCTAATGCCTTTAATTTTAGTGCCAACTCCATACCCAGGCCAGAGGCCGCGCCTGTTATCAATGTCCAGCCACCTGGTGATTTTGTAACATTTTTACGTGCCTCTTCCCGTGTGACGACTTCTGCAATACCTTCCGCATTTGAATAATTACATGTCCATCCCAAGTCTCTTAATTTTTTATCCGACGCAGTTAGAGCTGGAAAGAGTAACGCCTTTAACGAAAATGGAATGAAGCGAGTAAACAGGTGGAGCACCTTTATAAAAATAGAAATATTAATCTGGAAAAGTGCGGGATTTGCCTGCTGCATAATTTTGCCAATGGCAACCTCATCGCCGGCTGCGAAATAGGTGTTATTCTCAGCCTCTGCATTCTGTGATGAAAATATTATCGAGTTAGCCAGATCAGATACATGAATGATAGAAATTTTCCCTGGCCAGTTAATCCTTGCAAAAAGTGATTTGTTGAGTGCGGCTCGACTAAACACCGCAGCATGACTTGCATAGCGCATTTTGTTCCCAATCACCAAAGTTGGGCGGATAATCGTATAGGGTATCTCGGCATCCTGAACAAGTTGCTCTGCTTTTAATTTTGACTTACCATAATCTGAGCATGGAAAAGCGTGAGAGTTCTCGTTAAGAGGCTCACTACAATTATCACCGGCAGAACGATCAATCGCGCCAATAGTACTTATAAAGATGAATCGTTTTAGTTTTCCCAACGACTTTTTAGCCGCGTCCAGCAGTGAACGAGTTGTATCGACATTTTGTGCTTCGTACTCGGGTCCATTACCAAATTTTGGATTCCCCGCCAGGTGCACAACAAAGTCACATTCATTTAGCGCATCTTGATATTTTTCTGGCTGGTTGAGATTAGCAGTAATGAGGGTTACATCTAATGTAGTTAACTCTGGAGGTGTATTCCGGTGGATTAAACCCACCACCTCGTGTCCGCCGTGTTTAAGTAAACGGCACAATTCAAGGCCAATGAAACCTGAAACTCCTGTTATAAAATATTTAGCCATGTCTAACCAACTTTAAATAACTCTACCTGAACCATGCATACTGGTAAAAAAACCGGTTAGCACGCGCTCAAAAATAAAAAATGAAAACCCAGTAAATATACCTAGCATGACTAACACATCAGTCCTTTCGACAAAAAGCAGTGCCACTGTTGCAATAACTACAGCAAACAATGATAACCATGGTAATAAATAATACTGCACACCAATAATCCACAACATTGTGAATCCTAAAAAGAGCAATACTAACGTCCCGGCGGTGACCCAATTAAGGTGCTGCTGGCTTAATATAATTTCCTGTTGCATGTATGGCGAAAAGCTGCCTGCTAAAATAAGTGCATACGTTGCCAACCAGGCAATAAGAATACCGGCTATAAATAAACCCGTGCTGGATATACTAATTCGCTGCCTATCGACAAGGGCTATCAATAGAAGTGTAACTGCCATTGCAACGGAAAGCGTAATAGCAAAAATGCCCATCGAGTATATTGCTAGTCCAAATGTGATACCGGATACATTAAACAGAATAGCCTTATTCTTATCCTGCCGTTCAGCAAGGCCAAGTAGAAATAATCCTGTCGAGATGAATATAACCCCAGCTAAACTCACTCCGTAGTACAACGGAATAATACAGCCTGTGGCAATAATAAGTTTCTCAATAAGGGAAAGTGGCTTACGTAAATGAACCGTAGAAAAATTGTCTGCAAAAAGAAGTAAGACCGATATCAATATAAAGAACTGAAGTGTTTCAACCAGAGGAACCCGTAGAATACTCAATATTGAAAATAGTAGTGCGATACCCAGGTTCTGATACAGTGGTGTGTTAGTGCTATTTTTTCCGAATTTACCAAATGCAAGCTTGCCATCATCGGTAATCATTTCCGAGTTCAGGTCACTGGCTTTAAAAATATCTTGCCATAATGCTAACGCGGCATCCCAATTGTGTGTTCGATAGTTCAGGTCATCTGTACGCATAGCATTGCGTTTTGCGTTGTCTCCTTTTTCATAAAACTGAAAAGGGTCTGATTCCAGGGTGATACTGTAATCTTTTTGGTCGACTTTCCAATCAATCTTATAGGTTCCAGGTTTCCTTTGAATTTTTATCGAAGCCTGGATTTCTAATAATTCAGTTTTGCGGTTCTCTGGCAAGTGCTCACTCAGTTTACGGGCACGTAACTGCATGAGGTGATAAAGGGCATTCGCTTTCATAAACCGTTACTTAAGCCCCGCATCAACAGCAATGCTATCAGCAATATCAATAATTTCCTGCTTTGATAATCGCTTCAACTGCCGATCCACCCCATCAAAAAGAAATAACTTTGCACGCCTGAGCATGGGCACAAAAAAACGAGTAGAGATCGATATCTCGGGGAAACTACCATACATACAACCTGAGCATTCGCTGGTTATTGCCGTCACTTCATTGCGGACTATCTCAGTTCGGTACTTATCTGGAAAATCGTCAGAAAATACAGGGTACGATTCTGGTAAGCGGTAATCACAGCACACGGACATATCGCCGTTTGGCTGGATTGCAAAATACAAATTCGGGCTATCACACAAGCCACCGTTTCTGCGGCGCCATTGGATAGGTTGTTTGGTAACGAAACGATAGATGTCATCGAGGTATTCATCTGAATCATACAGATTATAGCCTTCATCCCTGAGTACCTTTACCTCCTCCAGTACTTCACGAATTTCTTCGTATTGATCCGGATGAAAACACAAATCATTATCAAAAGTGCTGAAGCTACGCGGCTCCGTTGTCTCCGTCTGGTGTGCCGGCACGAGTGAAACCCACCAGCCGATTGCGGTCGCAAACTTTATTACACTGGTTATATGTTTAATATTTCTCGGTGCGAGCACGCAGCCAAACACACAAAATGAATTAATGGGAAAGATTTCATTGACCATACTGATGGTATTAATGGCTCGTTCCCAGGAATTATTAAAGCCACCGTTAATTTGATCCTGTACATCCGGTAAAACACTATCCAGTGAAATTGAGATGTCATGTGCACCAATCGCGACCATCTCTTCTAATTGTTTTCTTGAAGCTAGCCCGTTAGTTTGCAGACGTGGGTGAATGCCGTTATCCATCATGGCTTTGGCAATCTTGACAATGTCCTTGCGGACAAAGGGTTCACCACCGGTGAGTAAAACAACCGATGTACCAATCTTCGCAAGATTTTCAGCAATTTTGTAAGCCTGTTCTGTCGTACACTCTTCCTGATCAGCATTTGCATAAATGATATTGCACTGCTCACAGGTGAGGTTACATCTGGCTGTTACATAAAACTGAACATAGGCAGGGTAATCCTTGGTCAGAGTTGACAAGGCTAACTTGCTCAGGCCACCTTCAAAAAAACTCATATATAAATCCTACTTACGTACCACAATGGCAATATTCCAACACCACCAACCCAGGATTGGGAGTACTTTTATAATAAATTGATCTACCGCCATAAACTTAGAAACCATCGGGCGCAGTTCTTTTTCTTTAGTGATAATAAGTTTCCAGTACCGATCGGACGATGGATGTATACGATCGATTAACCAGAATTTGATAAAGACAATCAGTGACGTAAACCAGAAAAAATTATACTTTGTTTCTGAGAAGCGCTCCCTGAATAACTTCATATCCTGGCGACGAATAGGGTGTTCATCCGGGGTTCGAACATCCTCCGCCATTTTACGATAGACGTTAATAACAGGGTTATGTGCCACTGGATCCCAAAAGGCTCCTCGGCCATCCGGTTTTAATACTCTTTTTACCTCATCAAGACATTTAGCGATATCAACATGGTGCAACAGATTAGCTGCATAAACGATATCAAATGAATTATCCTCAAACCCTGACAGATCTTCTGCTGACGCAACCTTGGTCGCGACAGAGACATCATGTATTGCCGCAACTTTCTTAACAACTTCCAGCATTCCGGATGAAAGATCTGTCGCTGTTACATCAGCACCTTGTTTGGCCATGAAGACAGCGCCCTCGCCAGCACCACTACCCAATTCAAGTATGCGCTTACCTTTCAGATCACCAAGTGTTTTGATAATCCAGACGCCTTCTGGAGATGTTGAGCCCATGAATGACTCACCCACCAGGACATCTTCGGGATTAATCGACTCAGCCCATTCATCATGAAAGGCTTCTTCGTTCTTAATGATCTCTTCTTTACTCTTCATTATCTTTGTCTTTACCTTTATGTCGCTTCAGGCTCTTCTACGCTGTTGCACTACTAGTATTATGCCTTGTTTTAATCCAGAAAAAATTCCCTGGAATGCTTGTTATCAATAAGCCAAAACCATACAAAATTGATATTATCACTGCCACTTCTTCTGATATCCCCATATATGAAAATACATAGAGTGCAGCAAGCTCTCGAACACCCCAGCCTCCGATCGAGATAGGAAACTGCATCGCTATAAAAATAACCGGCACCACAGCAAGATATTCAAGCAGGGTTAACTCTAACCCAAATGAATGTCCAAGCAAGGACACATATATCACATACGGAACAAACGACAGTGCCAAGTAAAATGCCAGCTTGTAAAAAGTGCTCGTCAATACGACCAAGCGCATTGCATGACCCAATAACGATAAAAAGCGGCATATATTATATAAGTGCCTGTTCGAAGACAGTTTACATAAACGCCTTTTAATCCATACTGGAGAAAAACCGGCAAATAGAACTACTGAACACGCCACACCAATCACAATAGTAACATCACCACCAAGCCATGACGTCAACGCCACGGGTACAAAAACCAATAACATCAAAATCATCCACAATAGACCAAGAATTCTGTCTAATAGTGCTGACAAGATTACTCGGGCACGCCCACAGGTCTTTGCCAACATTATCGCGCGAACAACATCACCACCCATACCTGTTGGAAGAAGCTGGTTAAACCACAACGCCACAAAACTGACTTTTATAGCACCCGGCTTTGTTAGCTTTCGTTTAAGCCGGTTGACAATAAAGTGGAACCTTAAACCACTACCAACATGACCAAGTAACATAAAAAGAAGCGCCAATAAGATAATCTCAAACTGGATGTCTTTCAGCAGGCTGGTGATCTTATTGATGTCTATTAGGCTGAAAACGACTACAAAACAAATCAGGCTGACTGCGATTCTAATGCCTAACTTAAGTCTCTCAGACATCGGTCATCCGCTTGGCTGAACCTTCATTCCCATCGTAAATATTATCGATGACGTACAGTGGCCGATCCTTTGACTGCTCAAATATCCTGCCAATATATTCACCAAGAATTCCTAACATTAGCAGTTGGACGCCGCCGATAATTGCAATACTCACCAGAATAATCGTAATGCCTTCCACAACATCATTGGTAAATAGTTTCAGATAAATCATATAAGCCATGCCAAGGAAACCAAGAAACGCCACAATGATACCTAGATAGCTGGCAAGCCTTAGCGGTTTACGTGAAAACGAAAATATCCCGTCCATCGCAAAACGGAGCATCTTGGTCAGGGTATATTTTGTTTCGCCGGCATAGCGAGAATCGCGTTCGTATTGAAAGGCTTCACTTTTGAAACCCACCCAGGGCACCATACCGCGGATAAACCGATGGGATTCTTTCATGTCCTTTAATGCGGTTAGTACTTTTCTATCAATTAGCCTGAAGTCACCTGTATCTCTCGGGATGTCAGTTTTACACATCACATTAATGGTTTTATAAAAGAATGATGCCGTAACTTTTTTGAAAATACTTTCACCAGCTCGCGCACTTCTTTGACCGTACACCACATTTATGGAATCCTGTTTGGCACGATTATAGAGGTCCTTAACCAACTCAGGTGGGTCTTGTAGATCGCCATCTATAATACAGACATAGTCTGCATCACAGTGATCGAGTCCCGCTGTCAGGGCAAACTGATGACCAAAATTTCTACTAAGATCAATAACGCGGATATAGTCATATTGTTGAGCATAGCCAATCAACTTTTCCAGACTATTGTCACTTGAGCCATCATTGATAAATAGAACGCTTAACTCGACATCGGTAAAATCCCGCTTGATCCTATCCAGCCGCTCCATCAAATGGTCAAGGCATGTGTCTTCGTTATAGACAGGAATGAGAAACTCTAGCTTATCCTTAGTCATTCTGTTCTTATCCTTGGGATAAAGGTCGTTGCGGTAAGATCGCTAAATTCAAGTATTTTGACTCGAGCAATACGCAATAAAGTGCATAGCAAGCTAGTTTACCCTTTGTACATATAATGATAAATGCTTGTTTAGACACAGTTTTGCCCTGTTCAGACGCCAACTTTCTATACCCTCATAAATTTCCCTATTATTCAGTCGGAATAGAGTGTTGTATAGTTGCAGCCCATTTCAGGCAGCCTGATGAGATTGGCTCCCTTTGCGCATTTACAAAGCGCTGTGACGATATGAAGTACCGAATTTTAGAAATATAGTGCCCCACAGGGGTGCCTAACTTTGAGGGAAATTAGAATGATTAAACCAATTGGCTCTGATGAGCTAAATCCATTATTCGTTTACGACACTGCCGAACATGAAAAATTGAGTAAAGAAGCAGAATCTCTGCCTTCGGTTGTGATCAGTTCACAAGCTGCCGGTAATGCCGTGATGATGGCCGGTGGTTACTTTAACCCATTGAAAGGCTTCATGAATGTTGCTGATGCCATGGGTGCCGCTGAGAAAATGACCCTGACTGACGGCTCATTCTTCCCTGTCCCCGTTCTATGTCTGCTGGAAAATGCTGACGCAATTGGTGATGCCAAACGCATTGCGCTGCGTGACCCCAATGTCGATGGCAACCCGGTGCTGGCAGTAATGGACGTTGAGAACATCGAACAAGTCTCTGATGACCAGATGAAAGTCATGACTGACAAGGTCTACCGCACGGATGATATGGAGCACCCAGGTGTAAATGCCTTTAATACCCAGGGTCGCACGGCTATTTCTGGCCCTATCCAGGTCCTGAACTTCAGCTATTTCAGCACTGAATTCCCTGATACCTTCCGCACCGCGGTTGAGATTCGTAATGAAATTCAGGAGCACGGTTGGAAGAAAGTGGTTGCCTTCCAGACCCGTAATCCTATGCACCTGGCCCACGAAGAGCTATGTCACATTGCTATGGACCGCCTGGGCTGTGACGGCCTGGTCATCCACATGTTGCTCGGTAAGCTGAAACCAGGCGATATCCCTGCACCGGTTCGTGATGCCGCAATCCGTAAGATGGTTGAGCTGTATTTCCCACCAAACAGCGCCATGGTGACCGGATATGGCTTCGATATGCTCTATGCTGGCCCACGTGAGGCGGTCTTACACGCCTATTTCCGCCAGAATATGGGTGCCACCCACTTCATTATTGGCCGCGACCACGCGGGTGTGGGCGACTACTACGGTGCCTTTGATGCCCAGACCATCTTCCAGGAAGAGGTGCCTTCAGGCGCGATGGAGATCGAAATCTTTGAGGCTGACCATACAGCCTGGTCGAAGAAACTGAATAAAGTTGTGATGATGCGTGAAGCACCTGATCATGAAAAAGAGGACTTTGTTCTGTTATCAGGTACCAAGGTGCGTGAGATGTTAGGTAACGGTATTGCACCACCTAAAGAGTTTTCACGTCCTGAAGTGGCTCAGATCTTGATTGAGTATTATCAGAGCCTGTAATACTTAAGCTTTAACTTGCTCTGTAAAGGCGTATCTGGAAACAGATGCGCCTTTTTTATGTGGTTTCGCGACGCCTGTATTTGGCCTAATCCTCAACGAGCATCTCATCCGATCCGAGCCAGAAGCCCATATTCTTGTCCAGGAATTCCGCCCAGGGCATGTAGTGTGAGCCATCGCAGGAAAAATTCAGCCCCACCATACCATTGAAGATATTCAGGGAACCGGCACGCAGGTAAATGGTTTCGTCCATGAAGCGTAAATCACGAAAAGTACGAAACACGTCCCTGACCCGCTCCACGGGAATGACAGCATCCTCAGGGTAGGCACACCTCGGCCAGGCCAGGCAGATACCTGGGTCAGTCAGGTCATCGATATCCAGTATATTGTAGCGATATGGGTCTTCCATCAACCAGAGCGTCGCCCGTGAGCTGGAAAAATGCAGCTTGGCATGAAACACACCATGCACCTCGATAAGCTCATATATCAGGTCCAGCACTTCCTCGATGCGTTCGTCCATCGCGCTTTGTATGCGCTGCTGCAGGAACAGACCACCGCGAATCGCTGGGTCGCCTTTCATCTGCACCCACTGCTCGGGCTGTTGATAGAGCTCGCGGGTCAGAGGCAACTCACGCAGGTCAAAATCTGAGCCCAGATAACCCAGCAGCTGGCCCTGCTCGTCCTGTATCTGCTGAATGGCGGTCAGCGAGGGCCGTCTCACATTGCGGCTTATATAAGCGTCGGAGAGGGAAAAATGGGCACCCGCAAGGGCTTCCTTCATGTATGGCCGGGTGGCCCGTTCCCGCCCAAAGCTCTCTGGTATGAGGCCGCTATGCGCGATATTGGCGGTGATCTGTCTGGCCTCGTCATCCAGTACATAGAGGTACTTACAATAGGGCAGGATCTCGAGCCCTTTGAGGAGGCAGGCTTCCAGCGCCTCACGATCGGGCCAGGCACGCTGACATTCTTTAGCGAGTTTTTCCATGCGATCGGCCAGGCGACTGCTGAGCAACATGCGTTGGCGAGTAACCGCAGTTTGAATAGATTCTCCCATTCGCTGATTCTAATGGTCTTCAGTGAACATACAAGAGGAGATTCCGCTATAAAAAATTGCATCTATAAATTTTCACACCTGTTAGAAGCCAGGGTAATAGCGTGGAATTAATTAAGATCACAGACAGGAGCTCAGCTGTAACGACATTTAATAAACCTATGCGTTATAATCCTTGGCCACATTTTTTGGTAATTATTGAGGATATTATCTTGGCATCGAATAAAGCACGGGCTTACTTTGGGCTGGTTGGTTATCATTTTCATCCCGATGATATCACTCGCCATCTTGGCATAGAACCAACCTCAATCAACGCTGACGGTGCACAAAGTGGACTGGACAAGCCCGTGATCAGTTCCTGGGAGTTTTCAACGGACACGATCACTTCCGACGATGAAGAAATTGATATCTACAAACTGATTGATGATGAAATCCTGAAAAAAATTGAACCAGCAAAAGACAAAATTATTGAGGTTTGCAAAAGCCACAATCTCTCACCGAGGATTAGTGTGGAACTGGAACTGTCTGTCGACAAAGATGAGAGCTGCCCCGATGTGGGGTTTGGTTCCAGGGTAACTAAATTTTGTGCTGAGATTGGTGCTTTTATAAATGTCGATTACAAGCTATCTGAGCGTATCTAGACAAAATTTATTTATCTTTTTGGATACCAATAAAAAAAGCACGCTAAAAAGCGTGCTTGTCATAAACCAAACTAAGGCTTGGCTTATGGCTTTTTAGGTGTCTGGTATGGCTGTTCTTTCTGGAAAGATTTCCATGTAGTTGTGTAACCAACATGAAACTTTCCAGGTACAATCTCTTTCTGTGTTGTTGTCACAAACTCTGTTACGCCTTCAGGCACCTTAGGTCGTGTAAATTCACCCATAATATTAGCTCCTTAATTATTGCAATAACGGGAGGAATATAAACAAATATGTCAGTCCCTCCCAGTAAACTGACGAAATTATACATTATTTGCGCTTGTAATGCGCCCTCTTCGGTAGCACATGCCGCACCCCTCCCTGGGGATTCTCGACATCACCCTTGTAGCGCGGGATGATGTGAATATGGACATGGAAAATACTCTGCCCTGCCGCTGGCCCTATATTAACGCCTATATTATAACCATCTGGCTTAAACTCCTTATCAATAAGTTTTTTCTCCTCATTAATAAGATCCATACAGGCTGCTATTTCTTCCGTTGTCAGGTCGAAAAACTCGGCGGTATGGCGTTTCGGGACCACAACAGAATGCCCAGGACTGACCGCGTAGGTGTCACGGGCGCAGTAGGCCAGCTCATTCTGCAGTGATACTCCACGTGGATCAGTGCAAAACAGACATGGGTTATTCGGGTCTCGCTTTTTTTCTTCCATACTCAAGCCGCTTCGGCCATTTCTCGCATCTTGCTCATCAGATCCTGGCAACGCTTTAAACAGAGCGGTTGAAGTGCATGCGGAAAGCATTCGATAATCAACTCAAACTCATCGGCCATCTCATCAGCAAGGCTTGTATCTTTTGTTAACAGTGCCAGTTCACTTCTTGCAGCTGCCTTATTTACCCTGCAGAGCACAGACAGATGTACAGGACGTTGCTGTTCCATACAGACTGTCCAACCAGTCTCATAAGATCTTGCCGCCTCTTCAAAGCGTTCAGGGTTTTGTTCCGACTCCGCCAGATTAAGCAGCACCGCCCCGCAATTATTATGGGCCGCTGACAATTCAACCGGGTAGTTGTCAGCATCCAGCTCTGCAATTGCATTTTTGTAGGCCACAACGGCTTTCTGGAATTGTCGGTTACCCTTAAGAAGTTTTCCGTGCTCATGGAAAGTCATACCCAGCTGCAGCATGATCAGTTTCCACTCTTCCGGGGTTTCTTTTTTTGTATATACCAATAACGCAGCCGTATAGGCATCGATCGCTTGATTCAGTACTTTTGCATCTGCTTCGAGACGCCCCAGAGCCTGCAAAGCCGTCGCCAGGTTCGCCTGCGTTGCGGCCCATTCTAACGGAGAATCTTCCTGCTTAACTTTTTCCAGAGCAAGCTCGAAACACTCGACAGCCTTTTGAAATATTTCAGCATCGTGCAGCTGTTGTCCAATAGCACCAAGAATATTCCCCAAGCGGTTCTGTGTATCAGCCCAGGCTATAGGATCCTGTTTACGGAATTCATCTGTCAGGGATGCCTCAAGCACATCACGTAAAGGTTCGTAAATATTTGCACTAAAGCTATGCTGTTCAAAATTACCACGCGTGAACAGAAAATTATCTGCAACCGGGACACTCCTGTCAGGTGTAGCAAATTCCAGTGTTTCTTCATCAAGCAGCCTGAGAGAACTCGCAATAGCGCGCTCCAGTACATGGTTTAGAGGATAAAGAATGTATGACTGACTGTAATTCATTTGAAGTAGTTCATTCTGCCCGATCGAGTATTTCGTTTAGATCAGGATCAGCGCCAACCGCTCCGCCAAGGTCGATCTCTTCATCAGTGGCTTCACGGATAGATAACACTTCCAGCATGAATGTCACCTCTCTACCACATAGTGGGTTATTACCGTCAACGGTTAAGGTCTTGTCGTCAAAACGAGTCACGATAAAATTTTTGGGTTCACCTTTTTCATTTTCCATGGTAATGGTCATCCCAACTTGATGATACTCCTCTGGGACATTTTCAATTCTGTCGGTAAACACCAGTGACTCATCACGTTCACCATATAACTGTGTAGTGTCAATCGGCACTTCAATGATATCGCCGACTTTTTTACCATACAGATGTTTGGTCACTTCTTCTGACATCACATCATTGACACCATGAACGTAACCCAGGGGGTAATCCACAGTGACAAGTACATCACCGGTTTTGGTGTCGACGACCTTATAATTTAGTTCAACGAATTTTTCGTCTTCAATTGTATCTGACATAACTTAAAAACCTGTTTTAGTGCCCTAATCTTAGAACCCCTGTTTAAAAACACAGAACTTAGAAAAGGGTACAACCAAAAATTTTTACTTTGTCTTTTTCAAAACCCAGCACGAGTCTGCCCAGCCACTCGCCTTTGTCCTTCTTATTAATCACTTTATAAAGAACCGTGATATGTTCACCACGACGTATCATGCCAAGATATGTATAATCGTCTGACAGGTTTTTCGTAAGCTCACTTCTCGCAAACTGCTTACCCATTTCGACTTCGTTGGCACCCTGCATCAACGTACTGGAAAACTGTCGAGTAAACGCACCGTAGTTTCCTTCATTAGAGTATTTGACCAGATCCGCCCACATAGGGTGGGCTAGCTCTAAAATCTCTTCATCTGTTTTTTCAATAATATTCATCTAACTAACTCCATTAAAAAAACACAATGTTCTTTTATATACGATCTAAAACGAGGTAAACAAGGCCCTGAATAGATCTTAAGGAATAGATAAAAAAAGGACCAACACTATATATGTCAGTCCTTTTTTAAGAGCAAATATTTTTAAGTGGCCTGACCCAGCTAATATCCGGGCCAGGCCACTATTTGCTTAGTGGTGACCTTCTGCTTTCAGTTTAGCCAGGTCTTCGTCCTCGATGTCACCTACAAGGTGGTATAGAGGCGCTTTTTCCATGGTGTATTCACCTGTCTTAGGATCACGACGAGATACTGTCAGTACGTGCCAGTTCTCATCATCAACCTTCATGGCATCACCACGGTAGTAGTAACCAGGCCAACGTGTTTCCTTACGGAACAACGTATGCTGGAACACAGCTTCTGAAGTAAGGAAACGATGCTTAAGTTCCCATGCACGTAATAGTTCATGGATATCTTCAGCAGCAACTTTGTCCAGATCTTCACCCAGAACCTTCATCTTCTTAAGACCAATGTGCAGGAGCTTGTCGTTGGTCATGTAGTTCACACCAAAACCACCGCAGTACTCATCCATCAGCTTCTGCAGACGGTCAAGCCCCTGACGTGGGTTGATGTAGTTAGGGTTAACAGAACCAGCAACGATTTCGTTACGGCCTACAGTATAAGTTTCCAGAGGCTTGAAGATCTCTTCTTTACGACGTTGGATCTGAGCGTCAGTAACACGAATGCCTTCTGCTTTGCCGTCATCGATATATTTACAGGCAGCTTTAGCAGCGAGACGACCTTCAGTAAACGAACCTGATGAGAATGCGTGAGGTGTACCACCTACCGCATCACCCGCACCGAACAGACCTTCAATAGTCGTCATGCGGTTATAACCCCAGAAATACTCATCTGGTGAAACATCTTCAGGACCTGAACACCATGCACCACAACCAGTAGCGTGTGAACCCATTACATATGGCTCAGAAGTGGTTAATTCAGGGTTCTCATATTTTGGATCTACATCTGTAGCAGCCCAAAGTACCGCCTGACCAACAGTCATACCCAGGAAGTTATGCCAACCGATCTCTTCAAGATGAGGATCCTGGAAGGCTTCCATAGTAACCATGTGAATTGGACCACGACCCGCATTCACCTCGCTGATGATTGCGTGGTTACGTAAACAAGTTGGAATTGGACGGTGAGTGGTGTGAGACGCTTCTGGGTCCAGGTATTCTTTACCCACCATTTCCTGCAGTGCAGGGAACCACTTTGACTCATACTCTTCGCCGTAAGCATTCTGCGTATAAGTTTTCAGGTGCAGGAAGTAAGCACCAACAGGGCCGTAACCATCTTTGAATCGAGCCAGAACGATACGGTTTTCCATTTGAGTCATCTTCGCACCCGCTTCAATCATAAGACCGTAAGCAGAACCCGATCGTGATAGTTACCAGTACGAACGTTGAAACCAACGGCACCCGCTACGCGGTTTTCCTTGGCTTCGTCCATTAACAGGTGTGTTACACAGACGCGGTTGAATACCTTGTCAGCTGAGTTCTTTGCAGCTTCAGCTACGAGCGGCTTGTATGATTCACCATGAATCATGATCTGCCAACGACCTTCACGCAGGTAAGCGCCGGTCTTCTCGTTGCGCATGATAGGCATGCCCCAATCCTCGAACTGGTGTACAGCCGAGTCAACGTGACGCGCCATATCAAATGCCAGATCTTCACGTACCATACCCATTAGGTCGATACGCGCGTAACGTACGTGATCTTCCGGGTTGTTCTCGCCGAAGCGGGTACCCATGTAACAGTTGATCGCATATAAACCCTGGGCAACGGCACCAGAACGATCGATGTTAGCTTTTTCAGCAATCACGATCTTTTTGTTCTGGCCCCAATATCTTGCTTCAAACGCAGCACCGGTACCACCAAGGCCCGCACCAGCAACCAGGACGTCGATATCGTCTTCAATAATTGTCTTGTAGCCCATTAGTAGTAAACCCCTTCTTTAATTTCCAAGCCATTTGATTCCAGGGTGTGTAAACCACCATCATCCATACGGACATACTTAGGCTCGTTATACAATAATTCACTCTTACGCACTTCGTCATTTGGTGCAGCGGCTTCAGACAGCTTAGGATGTCCTGAGCCCCAAGGCTTAGTTGTGATTGGCGCTAAAAGATCCATATCTTTTTTGCCGTTGCGGAACTTGATGCGCCAGGCGATAACACCTTTCTCTTCATCACGATGCACGCGTACAGAGTGACCTAATGGAGCAAAGTCAGCATAACCACGTACGTCAATCGCGTGGTGAGGGCAGGCCTTTACGCAGGAATAACATTCCCAGCACATGTTTGGCTCAATGTTATAAGCACGACGCAGACCTTTATCGATGTGCATGATATCGGATGGGCAGATATCTACACACTGTCCACAACCATCACAACGAGTCATATATACAAAAGTAGGCATAATATTCTCTCTTTCTTATAGAAATAGTTAAATTAATGTTTAGTAGTGGTTTGCTGGTTCACGTCGGATACCAGGTCCCATGTTAGGTGGATTCTTACCCATGTAGGTTGGGATATCCGGGAATCTTGCATGTACTGCTGGATCTGATAGATCGAAATCCGCAGGTAAGTTCAGGTTTGAACCATCGGCCTTAGCAATACGCTTCTGTAATGCTGCCGCAGGCTTAAAGAACATATGAGCAAACTTGGACCACAATACGGTAGAAAACAGCGTTGTGTTTGCAAGGATGAATAATGCAAAGAACAGGGTTGTTAAGCCCATGTCAGCAACGTTACCACCATTAAACTGCATATAAGACCAGATTAATCCGAATGTCGCTGTAGTTAACAGAGAAACAATGAAAAGATCCGCACGACGCAGCTGATACCATTTTACACCTTCTGAATTCACATCAACTCGAATGAAGAACCAGAACCAGTAACCACCAACAGCCAGCATGATTGCACCGATATGCCACAGCTGCGCGGTGAGAGCACTGGTTGAAATACCAAAGATCATCAGGATTGTCGTCGCAACAAATAGAATGAAACCGTACATGGTTAAAAGGTGTGAAAGTCGACGCTTCGTGTTTTGGAATTCGCCAGAAGTTAAAACTTCGTTGGCTAGTGTTGCAACCGCAAGGCCGGCTTTTTCACCCGTACCGACAGTACGCTTAGCGCTTTTCTTTGCTTTTTCTGAATCTGCAAAAAAGTACTTCGCACTTTTCTTATGAATCATGTCAAGTATTGTGCCGCCAGCGACAAGTACAGCCATGACAATGAGGTACCACTGCATGACTTCAGGCGTTATAAAAGATACCGAAAGCTCGGCAAAGGGATTGGTCGCAAACATGTTGTTTTCCTCAGACTAGTTATACTCGAGCCTCCTCCATCGAAGACCCTGTGAATTATTTTGGTGGCATAGAGTACCCCTAAAAGGGCGAACCGTCTAGAATGTATGCGTTAACACCCCATACATATAATTTATACCCTCAACTTATCTGCTAGTGATTAATACCCTACAATTTTTATCTATAACCTTATATATTGTAAGTTTATATTATTCTTAATAAAAACATACCGACCATGGCACAAGGCTGCACACAGGTGAAAAAAGATGATTAGCCATATCGTTGGAGAACACATATATAGAGTAGATATATTAAGTATGACTAGTGCTTCCACGACCAGAACAAACAAAGTGAGTTAAGAAGCACTGAACGATGTGCTAAGGGCTTCTAATGTGGAGTATGAGAAGACGAAGTACGGGTAGGCTAACGATTTATCCTGTTAGCGGGAGCACACATGAAATACATCAAGTTCCATGGAGAGTCTCGTTATCCTGGTTTCTACTATTTCTAAGCAATTTGGACAATCGAGTCGCATAAGAGTTAACAAAGACCCGGCTAGCAATAACCGGGGATTTTTGAACCTCCACTACCAACACACATAATTTCTCCCTAGCCGCAATACCCTTTAAAGCTCTGACACTATCTGACAGTTCAGACATTGATCCACTTTGTGAATTGTTATTTCATATAGACAGATAGACCTAAAACACTTTTAAAGTAATATTCACAATGACAAATACGATTCAATATATAAAATATGTAACGAAGTGGACTTTTCTATTTTTGATTGTTCTGACGGTTTTGGCCGTTAGTTTTACGATACTAGGTTGGTTGTTATTTGAATTTATCGTTTATCTAGTGTGAATCGCTAGTATGGCAACAAAGACTCCCCCCACATCCTTGCTATAACACCAGGCATACTTGTTATGTCTGGTTTCCTTATTTTATGAAGATTTTTGTGTACATTTATTGATTAAATGTCGATGAACAAATTCAGTTATCTTGAAATAACTATAGTCTTTATCAGAGATTTGTGGGCGAGCTACTATGTCATTGGCACCTGCACGTTGTGCCTGAGTTTTAGAGATATTCGATGCATTGTCGACGAGAATAATTATACACGGACTCTTGTCATCAAACTCCTTTCGTAACATCTTACTCAGCTGATACCCATCGAGCGGAGATAAACGATCTGATAAAACCAATAAATCTGGTTTTAAGTTCTGAACGTCCTCGATGATGGTACTGGTATTCTTTTTATCTCTAACATCGAACTCACAGTACCTTAAAAAATGTGTGAGCAAATACCGATCATCATTATGATCAGCATAGATCAGTATCCTTGGCTGTAGATTCATCGTATTGGCATGTCTATCTATCATGTTATTTCCATTACTGTTTTATTAATCATAGCGTTGAGAGGCTATCTGCTTTTTAGTTATGAGTAAGTGTAATAGGCTTTCGGTCATGTTACCTGTGAGTTTGAGTTGATCTGACACTATCTGACATTCATCATAGATAAACACAGGTTATATTTATAAGAACAAGTCTGTTTTTTTGCCGGCTATTTTGCTAAATGTCAGATACTGTCAATTCCTACCAAATTATGTTGTCGTATCCTCTAACTACTTCATAATCTCGCTTTAAGAAATATTTTTACTTGGAGAAAGTAGAACAACTAATCTTAGTAAATCTTTATTACCACGAACATTCAATATGCGGGGAGATTCATTATGGAAATAAATTTAGAAGAATATCAAAGTTTAATTGAAACATACGCCATCCCATGGGGTATAAAAATTATTGCCGCCATCGCTATTTTTGTCATAGGTCGCTACCTTTCTAAAATAATTGTCAGACTGTTAAAGAAGGTTATGATTAAGGCGAAACTTGATGAAACTATCAGTAACTTTTTAGGCAGTATTGCCCAAGCTATTTTAACTGTTGTTGTCATCATCGCTGCTTTAGAGCAACTCGGTGTAAATACAACCTCTGTGCTCGCAATATTTGCGGCTGCAGGTTTAGCAGTCGGTCTTGCATTTAAAGACTCATTATCTAACTTTGCATCAGGGATCATGTTGATCCTGTTTAAGCCATTCAAATTGGGAGATTTTGTGGAAGCTGCCGGTGTCTCGGGCGTTGTTGAAAACATTCGTATCTTTAATACCGTAATGAAAACTGGTGATAACCGGGAGATTACAGTTCCAAACTCGCAAATCTATGGTGGAATTATTACCAACTTTAGCGCACGAGAAACACGTCGTATTGACTTGGTAATTGGGATTGGCTATGACGATAACATTGGAACAGCCAAGCAACTTATCCAAGATATCATTAGCCAGGAATCACGAATTCTATCTGATCCTGAACCAACAATTATGGTGTTAGAGCTCGGTGAAAGCAGTATCGATATCGCTGTCCGCCCATGGGTTAACAGTGGCGACTATTGGGTAGTAAGAGCCGATCTTCTACAAACAATCAAAGAAAAGTTTGATGCTGAAGGTTTATCAATACCTTACCCACAACGTGATTTGCATCTCCACCAAGTAGCTGCTTAGCCTAAATCTAGGAAAAACTTTATGTTAAAGAAAATACTAATCATGTCTGGACTGCTAATAGCAGGTTCTGTTTCAGCTGCTGAAACTAAAGACAGTAAATGGAGCGGCGATGCTGAACTCGGTTATCTCAAAACTACAGGTAATACCGAAACAGAATCCCTGCATCTGAAAGGCAAAATAATCAATGACCGTAACAAATGGCGTCATACGGCTACTCTAGAGATTGTCGATAAAAGTGATAACAATACTACCACTGCTAAACGCTGGTACATAACTGGCAAGAGTGACTATAAAATAGATGATAAGTCCTATCTGTTTGTGTTACTTAGCTATGAAGACGATGAGTTCTCTGGATATGAATATCAGACAAATGAAGTTTTTGGTTACGGTTACACTGTGATTAAACAGGAAGATCTGATTTTAGCACTGGAAGCTGGTGCTGGTGCTCGCCAAAGCAAGCCCATCAATGCTTCATCAACGAATGAAGGTATCATACGTGGCGCTGCTAACCTAGAATGGAAAATCAGTAAAACATCCACATTTAACCAGTTATTATCGGTCGATGTAGGTGAAGACTCCACGATTTCACGTTCAGCGAGCACTTTGACGATGAATATAGTCGGAAATCTTTCCGCTAAAATATCATACAGTATCAAGCATACCTCAGATGTACCGCCTGCGATTGAAAAAAAGGACACAGAAACAATCGTGACGTTAGTCTATAAGTTTTAAATAAAGTTGTTTTGTCGGTACCAGTAGGAGTCAAACTACTGGTATCGGTCTATTTTGGAAAATCGATACTAATTTTTGTTCCTTGACCAGGATCACTTTCAATATTTATTTTTCCTCCATGTTTTTCTACTACGACTTTAACAAATGCAAGTCCGAGTCCTATCCCTTGAATGCCTTCATGCTGTTTACTTTCAGCACGCTGAAATCGATTCATAATAGTGGGTAAGTCTTCCTTTGGTATACCGATACCCTGATCTTCTATGATACAGCGTATATGATCATTTGAATTTAACTCTATTGAAACCTGTGAATGATCCTTACTATACTTAATCGCGTTAGTTAGTATATTAATAAATACTCTTTCCAAGAGTTGAGCATTGCCATTTAAATAGCACCCCTGATCCGAAAAAAATTTTTCAATTTTAATATTTTTTGAATTAGCCTGTTCCCATACTTGGTCTATCGCATTTAACACAACATCTATTAGATTTACTTCAGAAAATAATATTTGATCATTACCTTCTGCTCTTGAGAATTGTACAAAGTCCTCAGCGAGTTTAATACTTCTACGTGCATGCTGCTCAATACGTTTTAGGTTGTTATATTTTCCGGTATTTTTTGAATCTTGCTCAATCAATTCTGTTAACGCGAGAATTGATACTAATGGTGACCGTAGATCATGTGATAGGAAGGTAAGTGCCTCGTTACGTTTACGCTCACTTTTCATCAATTCAGTAATGTCAGTCATACTAACAATAAAGGCGTGTCCTTCAAATTCACCCGCAAGATGGAGTAAAGATATACTGATCAATAAATCAAAACTATCTCTTATATATCCCTGTAACTGTATTTCGTTTTTATGTTCAAAAATATTTGAAAATATTTTTTCCCATGTCCATTTTGGTCCGACATCTACCTTTTCGAACAAACTTTTTGCGGTGATCCTCTGAGTACCAGTTTTAAAATCCTCACCCAATATATATTTTGCACGCTCGTTGCTCAATATAATTGTTCCACTATTATCTAATACTATCACTGCGTCAGCAATTTGATCTAAACAGCTTTCAATAAACTGTTTTAGTTCGCTCAATTTTTTTGTTGCAGAATGTACTTCTTGTATACGCTTTTGAATCAACTCGAAAGAAGTAACTGGTTTTGATTTATAACTAGATGAAACATGTTTAGTCATATCTCCTAGCATATTGAATAATTGCTCTGGTGGATAATTATCGCCATTCCATGAAAAACAACACTTAACTATTGAGTTTTGAGCTTCTATAGCAGAACAGTAATATTCATTGTTTATCTTGTTCCATTCATTATTGATATTTTTTATCCCTCTTAATTCGATATAATCCCCCCAGAGTAACAATTCATTATTTTCTTTATCAGTTATTAATAAGCCACTTATTGGAAGCCAAGTACTTATGAAATTTAATTTATCTTCTACTTTAGATTCAACCTGATCTGTTACAGTAGCAGTTTGACTGTCAAGCATAGTCAATTCACTATCCATATATCTCAGAGTGTATTCTAGCCTTCGCCAACTCCAAATAGGATAACTTAGTGCAATAGTTAAGAGTGCGGATACTGGTGCAAACCAAACTTGATAACTCCTTACCAGTATAAAAGAAATACTGATCACAACGACGAGTAAAATCAAGGTTATAATAAATGCCATACGCGGCCGTAGAAAAGGGAAAAGTAGAGCCGGTAGACTAATCAAAAAAATACTAATGAGGTATTGCCCAGCAATGGCAATATCCTGGATCATTAATCCTGCGCGTAAACCTGAAAATATATTTGCATTCACTTCAACACCAGGCATAGCATAAGTTAAGCCTGATACAGGTGTTGGTAATGAGTCGCCCAGGCCGGTCGCAGTAACACCAACAAAAACGACCCTGTCGGTAAATAAACCTTTGGGATAGTGGCCTTTTAATACCTGCTGATATGATACTGTTTGAAAATGACCTGGTGGACCATAAAATGGAATTTTTACATGATAGTCACGTATCCATTTATATAAGCTTGATGACTTTTCATTCCGATAACTCTTAAAACTTAATAAATTATTCCATTCTGTTGGCTCAACCAATTGTAGCATTACTAAATTCAGTGATGGCCATCTTGGTTTTCCTAGACCTTCTTTTAAATAGAGACTACGCGCTATACCGTCAGGATCAAGCTCTACATGAACGTGACCCAATCCAGCACTGGCTTGTGATAGCTCAGCAAATGGTAAAGTTTCATGTAGCACACTACCTCGATGGGCCTGTTCTACAATAACCGGTAATACAACTTTGCCACTTTCCTTTACAGCCTCTACTAACTTAGTATCGTCCTCAGGATATTGCAGATCACGTTCAGCAAAAATTATATCTAACGCAATGATTCTCGCACCTTCAGATGTAAGCCGCTCTACTAACTCTGAATGTAATTTGCGCCGCCATGGCCAGCGACCATAATGAGACAAACTTGCTTCGTCAATTGCTACTATTAATACATCACTAGGTGCTTCACGAGCTATAAGGCGTTGGTTAATATCATAGAATATCTGATCTGCACGCCATAGCAGATCAGTACTAAGCAAAATAATACAAATGACTAATAAAGATGCTAGAAATTTTAGTATTTCAGATAGACCTGTGAGTCGCTTGAAATACATATTTACCTTAGATATTTATCAAAGAATGTAGAGTAAAACTACACCGAAAAAATATAAAATACCATGTTCTTCTATAGTAATAGCTTTTGGATCACTATACGTACCAATTTGATGAGAATCTGATTCTGACCTTACCCTGAAATAACCGGAATTTAGATCCTCTGCTAGGGTGGTAGTAAATTCATTCAAATCTATACTCTCAGAGATTAAAATATTGTTAAACTCCAGATCTGTTGCTAATTCCACATGATATTTTCTTGATCCTTCAACAGACGGCCAGCTAAAAGTAACTTTTCTATCCGTTAACGTAGGATCATTCAAAATCGGCGCAGGTAGTGCAGGTAACAAGCTTGTGTCGATACTAAATTGTGCTATACCGTTTTTGCCTTCCAGTCCTAAATCATCAATACCACGGACTTTTAAAATATAATTCCCATCAATAATTTTATCAATTGATGTTACTGACTTTGCGACTTCTAAATCATACACTACCGATTCATCCTTACTGCCAGTAACAACCTGAACCCGGTAAGATCTCGCACCTTCTAGGGCTGGCCACTCAACAGTATACGGTAACTTTCTAATTTTCTTAGGTATTAAACTGAGATCTGTTTCCTTCAAGAGTTTACGTGGTGGTAGAGGACGTTTATTCTTTTCTGCTAGGGTACCAAAACCCATATTAACATCTTGATCAGCCATGGTAGTTGCGACATTCACTTTACCTTCTAATACCTCAGCTCGCATGACTTTTCCACTTGTATCAATATCTACACGATAGCGGGTACCACGTACTGCAGCTACTGCTGCTGGAGTGAGTATTTCATATCGCGAGTTTGACTTTCGTAAAGGAATAACCTGTGTTTCTAAGCCACCACGCTGCAAGCGCAACTGTGTATCAACCATGCCTGTATTTTCATAGGCACTCAAGGAGTCTAGAATTAACTCAGATTCAGACTCTAATAATATAATAGACCCGTCAGCAAATCGTAAAGTAGCAGATGCGTCGCTTCCAATTATTATCCTATCCCCAATGAGCAGTTGATCATTTTCTTGGACAACGTTTTTTTCACCACTACTACGAATAGCATGCACATTTCCTCGCGTAAAAGTTATTGTCACAGACTCGGGCTGGTGTTTTAACCACGAAACGGGGATTCGCAGGCGAATCCCTGGGCTTAGTTGTTTTGGTATATTGACGCTATTATATTCTTTTAGCTTCTTCCAGTCGTCGACTGACTTTAGATAGGTTTTGCTAATATTCCAGAGGTTATCGCCAGGCCGTGTTGTATATATCCAGTCCTGTGCGATTACTGTATCTGATATTATGCAAAAACTTATCAGCAGTAAAAAATATAAATTGATTTTCTTACTCATAATTTAATGATTAAAGTTTTAAACAGATTCTAATCGATAGCCATGCCCATATATAGAAACAACTCGCCAGCCATGTTCTGGTCCAAGCTCTATTTTTTGTCGAACTGAACTAATATGTGTATCTACGGTTCTTGTATTTAACTCTACATTTTGGCCCCACACAGCTTCCATAATGTGCTTTCTACTTAATAAGCGGCCTTTATTTTTAAAAAGTAAAAGAGCCAAATCAAACTCTTTTCTAGTCAAAACAATTTTTTTGCTTTCATAATTAACACTTAAGTCCCCACTACAGAATTCATATGGGCTCGTATCAATATTCTCTTCAGTTTTAATCCCTGCTCTTCTTGCAATCGCTTCGATTCTAGCCAGTAATTCATGCTGCTTTACTGGCTTAACCATATAATCATCTGCACCTGTCTTCAATGCAAAAACAATATCACTCTCATTGTCACGATTAGTCGCAAATATGACTGGCACATGCCAGTCAACCTGCTGGCGAACTTTTTCTAAAACTTCAGCACCTGAGATATCAGGTAATTCCCAATCAAGTATAGCTAAATCATAGTTTTCTCGATTGATAGCCTTAAGAAATTCCTGCCCAGTTTCATAACCAACACAGTTATGTCCAGCTGTATTAAGCCATGATTGATACAACTCTAGTAAAGCAGAATCATCTTCGAGGATTGCAATTCGCACAAATAATCCTTTTTAATAAAAATCGCTATAAGTATCTAACTCTGACTAATTAACACATTTAGTATATCTTCGTTGTAATAATAGAATGACCAGACGTAAAAAACTACATCTGGTCACAAATCATATAGACGAACTCAGTCATTGAATTTACTTTAACAACCTAATTCTACTGACCGATTATTGGCTCGTCCGCTGGCTTTACTATTACTTGCTATAGGTTCATCTTCGCCGTAACCCTTGGCAGTTAAAGTATCTTCTCTAATACCTTTACCAATCATTATATCCACCTGGTTAAACTGCACAGAACCATTTGAAAATTTAAGTTCACGTAAAACTAGACTAGATTCTACTATCCAGTTTTTTACGTATCTGTTTAGCTAGACCAAAATAAAGAACAAAATCAATCATCTATTTCTCGATCGCTATCAGCAAAAAATATAGCTAACACATGGTGTGATATACCAACCTTGTTCACTCGCGAGCAATGTTACTGATAATAGGCAATAGTACTATTAACTAAAGACACCAATCTTATTTTTTATCTTTTTTAGATTTCTTGTCTTTTTTGGATTTTTTATCTTTCTTGGATTTCTTATCTTTCTTGGATTTCTTATCTTTCTTGTCTGTTTTAGACTTCTTATCCTTTGTGGCCTTTTCACCCTTCTTACCTTTGGCCCTACAATATCCTTTGACTTTTGTACCATCTTGTTTAGTAAATCCCTTAACCCAAACACACGTGCTTTTACCCGAGCATTGCGATTTTGCCATACCTTTACAGGCTGACGCCGCATAGGCATTAGTTGACACTAATAGCGCCATTAACATTGTTAACCCAACAAGACTTTTCAAATATTCTTTGTAATACAATTTCATTTTATAATCCCCTGTACGTTACATTCATAAAATGCTTTATAAGCTATATTGAATTGTGTAAATAGGGCCAAACTGTCAGATAGTGTCAGATCTTCACGTCCATATAGAAATTAGCCAAAGAACTTACTAAACAAAACGATTCAATACCAAGCTCATTGGTGAACAAGTTGTTCTAATTCACATCGCAATAAAAAAGGGGCCTTACGGCCCCTTCCCTTTGTTTATTGATTATTGCTAGTACTATTTTTTTCCGCCAGTCTGAAAGAGACCTTTATCAGTCGCATCATCGTATTGCTCAATCTGTTTCATCACCAGGCCAATTGCATCCGAATAGGGGACTGAACCAGCTGCCTTTATCACAGCACGCCCTTCACGCGATAAAGCAAAGGTTATGAAATCTTTCACTTTCTGGTCAGCAGATGCACGTCCTTTGGTCACCAAATACAAGGGTCGATATAATACATAGGAGCCACTTTTAATATTTTCATAGCTAGGCTCCTTACCGTTCAGCTTCAGGATCTTCACTTTACGACGCTTGGCACTACTAATACCTGTTGTGCCAATACCGAACTTATTTTTCTGAACCCCTTTTTCGACAGGCCCTGAAGATCTTTCTATATATTTGGCGCCAGGAAATCCTTGATCGAAATTGGCAAATACTAGTTCTCTCAAGGTACGTCCAACTCCAGAAAACTTACCACGGCGAACATATAGCTCAATCGGTTTGTTTGGACCGCCAAGCTCTTTCCAGTTTTTGAGTTTACCCAGATAAATATTTTTCAGGTCACTCACTGAAATCGAATCAACAGGGTTATCCGGATGCACAATAACAACTAAGGCATCCCAGGCAACAGGTACCTGATAGGCACCTCGCTCTTCAGGATGGCCTTCAATAATGGGACGGCAGGCACCACCGATGTCAATTGCACCCTTTGAAGCATTGCGAATGCCCTTGGTCGCACCACCACCCTTGAGGTTGACCTTGATGCCGGTCTTCTTCTCATAGGCCTTGGCAAGCTCAGCCATAAAGGCTTTTTTAGTAATACCACAACCCGCCCAAAGTATGCTGGAATCCTGAGGTTTCGCCACAGAAACACCTGCGGTGGAGAACGATATAGTCAGTAGCAAAATTAAGTAATATGCCGAACGGTGCATTTCTATACTCCATATAGTTTACTGGTCACCTACTTATTGTCGGAAGATTTTCCCGAAACTTTACAAAAAGTTTCATAAATGGCTGGGGAATGCAA
This sequence comes from uncultured Ectothiorhodospiraceae bacterium, assembly GCA_947259575.1. Taxonomy (GTDB): domain Bacteria; phylum Pseudomonadota; class Gammaproteobacteria; order UBA6429; family Thiohalophilaceae; genus SZUA-24. Next base: position 51,744 of record CAMYMU010000048.1, read on the forward strand.
AATAACCGATTGATATTATTGACTAAATTAGTCTGATTAAAAAAGGGGCCAAAAGGCCCCCTCTCTACTTTCGATAACCTAAGTGCAGACTAGCGTTTTGCAGCCGTCTGATGCAGACCTTTATCAGTCGCGTCATCGTATTGCTCAATCTGTTTCATCACCAGACCCATGGCATCAGAATACGGCACTGAGCCGGCTCGCTTGATTACGCCACGACCCTCTCTAGATAAAGCAAAGGTAATAAATTCCTTCACTTTTTTATCTGCTGAGGCACGCCCCTTAGTGACAAGGTATAACGGGCGGTACAATACATAGGAACCACTTTTAATGTTTTCGTAATTAGGTTCTTTACCATTAAGTTTTAGTATTTTTACTTTACGGCGTTTAGCACTACTGATACCTGTGGTGCCTAAACCTAGCATATTGGTTTGTATCCCTTTTTCCAATGGCCCTGAAGATCGTACGATGTGTTTTGCACCGGCAAAGCTTTGATCAAAGTTTGCAAAGACTAATTCACGTAAAGTTCTGCCTACGCCAGAGATCTTGCCACGACGGACATACAATTCGATAGGTTTATCCCAACCACCAAGCTGATTCCAGTTTTTGATCTTACCGGTATAAATATCCTGTAATTGTCTAACTGAGATAGTATCAACGGGATTCTTAGGGTGAACGATAACAACCAGTGCATCCCAGGCGACAGGCACTTGATAAGCACTTCGCTCTTCAGCGTGGCCATCAATAATCGGGCGACAAGCACCCCCTATATCAATGGCACCCTTTGAAGCATTGCGAATGCCCTTGGTCGCACCACCACCTTTGAGGTTGACCTTGATGCCGGTCTTTTTCTCATAGGCCTTGGCAAGTTCTGCCATGAATGCCTTTTTAGTGATACCACAACCTGCCCAAAGCAAGCTTGTACCCTGCTGTTCAACAGCCAGTGCACTAGTGGCGAAAAATGATAACGCGGTCGATAAAAGAAGTAATTTAAAACTACGAGCCATGACATAACCTCCATGCCTTTAAAACCTGCCCGTCCCCTACAGATTTTTTAACGATAGAATATTAATTTATCCTTATTTACTTATAGACTTGGTGTAATTATGATTTGACTATTTATATCTTCGCTTCCCTACGAAGTTGATTTAGTTTACTCCATCTAAAAAAAATGATCATTTATAAAAGCGAGTAATTTCAAAGAGCTAATAAAATAAAGCGAACTACGTCATATTTAATAAGGGCATCGCATGCTGATCATTGTTTTATACAAAAACTCTACGAAAAATTAACAGGCTTAAAACGAAAAAAGAGATCGGATTCAATCCCATAAATATTATTTTGAATTGTAGTAGAAAAGAACCGCGTAAATAAAAAACTGACCCCGTGATTGGCAAACTTTGAGGGATCGTACAGGTACAAATTTTTATTAATTTATTTAGACGGGATTTCTACAATCTTCTTAGTTCGTCTGACAAACGAGAAAATGCGTTTCAATCTAATTTGCACCGTCAGCATAAGACGCCCCAATATTTAGTCGCGTTAAGATCTGCCGATACCTAGCATGCTTACCTATCTGGTCTAATATTGTCTCCACCAGCTTGGACTAGATATCACATTAGCTGGGGGATCCATAAATCCCATAAATATATTACTTTATTAGTATTTTCTTATATACTAGACAGTTCTATATTGCCCAACTCGCCTAATCAGGCACACGTGCCAGACCGGTTATGGCATTAGAAAACTTTACTCGAATAGGTTCTAACCTATTGTAATAAATAGAAATATGAGGTTCTCATGACAGTTGTCCACGACCCACTCCAGGCCCCCGAAGGCCGCATCGAAACCAAAAACACCACGTGTTACATGTGCGCCTGTCGCTGCGGTATCCGGGTAACCTTGCGCGATGGGGAAGTGCGTTACATTCAAGGCAACCCCGACCATCCGTTGAACAAGGGTATCATCTGCGCCAAAGGTGCCTCCGGCATCATGAAGCAATACTCACCTGCTCGACTCACCAAACCCCTGCGTCGTAAAGAAGGCAGTGAACGTGGTGATGCCGAATTCGAGGAGATCTCCTGGGACGAAGCGTTCAGCATTATGGAAGAGCGCCTTGCGCATCTACGTGCCACTGACCCGAAAAAGTTTGCGCTGTTCACCGGCCGTGATCAGATGCAGGCCTTAACCGGTATGTTCGCCAAGCAATACGGCACCCCAAATTATGCGGCCCACGGTGGTTTTTGTTCGGTCAATATGGCCGCTGGCATGATCTATACCATGGGTGGCAGCTTCTGGGAATTCGGTGGTCCTGACCTGGAACGCGCCAAGCTGTTTGTCATGATCGGTACCGCTGAGGACCACCATTCCAATCCGATGAAAATGGAGCTGTCCAAATTCAAACGCAATGGTGGTCGCTTTATCTCAGTCAATCCAGTGCGTACTGGTTACTCAGCGATCGCCGATGAATGGGTACCGATCAAACCTGGCACCGATGGCGCCTTATTCTTAGCCATCATTCACGAGCTGATTCGCACGGGTCTGTATGACCGTGACTTCCTCGTGCAATACACCAACTCGGCTGAACTGGTCAGTACCGATGAAGACAGTGATGACTTCGGCCTGTTTGCCCGCACCGATATCCCCCAGGACCCAGACTGTTTTGACCCTCAAGATAGAGTTTGGTGGGACCGCAATTCAGATAAAGCCGTGCATGCACGCACCAAAGATGCGGATCCATTCCTATTAGGTGAATTCACCCTGGCGGATGGCCGCGAAGCCAAACCATCTTTCCAGTTATTAAAGGATAGAGTTGAGGATTACACCCCAGAGTGGGCATCTGAAGTCACCGGGATCCCGGTGGAAACCATCAAGCGCCTTGCCCACGAAATGGGCATTACCGCACGTGATGAGAAGATCGAATTGCCGATCGCCTGGACCGATGTCTGGGGTAAAGACCATGACACCGTCACCGGTAACCCGGTAGCCTTCCATGCTATGCGTGGTCTGGCAGCCCACTCAAATGGCTTCCAGACCATTCGTGCCTTAACCATCCTAATGACCATCCTCGGCACGATTGATCGCCCAGGTGGTTTCCGTCATAAGGCGCCATTCCCTCGTCCCATACCACCTTGTGCCAAGACCCCGAAATCACCAGATGATGTTAAACCGAATACACCACTGAACGGCATGCCATTGGGTTGGCCGGCAACTCCAGATGATCTATTTGTTGATGAAAACAACCAACCAGTACGTCTTGATAAAGCCTTTTCCTGGGAATTCCCACTCGCCGCACACGGTCTGATGCAAAATGCGATCACCAACGCCTGGCGCCAGGATCCATATCCGATTGATACCTTGATGATCTTCATGGCGAACATGGCCTGGAACTCCACCATGAACACCGCCAATGTGCGTGACATGTTGAATGACAAAGACGAAAACGGTGAATACAAAATTCCATACTTGATCGTCTGCGATGCCTTCCAATCGGAAATGGTTGCGTATGCAGATCTGGTGCTACCAGATACTACCTATTTAGAACGTCATGATACGATCAGTATGCTGGATCGCCCTATTTCCGAATACGACGGTCCGGTGGATTCCGTTCGTATTCCTGTTGTGCCACCAACGGGTGAAACCAAGCCGTTCCAGGAAGTCCTGATCGAATTGGGTTCACGCCTAAATTTACCTGCCTTCACTAATAAAGATGGTTCACGCAAATACCGTGATTATCCGGACTTTATCGTGAACTTCGAAACCGAGCCAGGTTCCGGTATCGGCTTCCTCGCAGGTTGGCGTGGCAAGGGTGGTGAGAAGTTCATGAAAGGTGAACCGAACCCGAACCAGTGGGAAATGTATGAGAAGAACAATTGCGTGTTCCATTATGAGATGCCTAAGTCATACCAGTACATGCGCAACTGGAACCGCGGTTACTTAAACTGGGCACAGGAACATCGCCTGTTACGTTATGCCGAACCCATCAACATTCATATTTATTCTGAAATCCTGATGAACTTCCGTTTGGCTGCACAAGGTAAGCGTGAAGGCAAACAACCACCTGAGCATTTGCGTAAGCGTGTTGAAACTTACTTCGATCCGTTACCGTTCTATTTTGAACCACTGGAAAATCACTTAACGGATAAACATAAATATCCACTCAATGCCGTGACCCAACGTCCGATGGCGATGTACCACTCATGGGATTCGCAAAACGCCTGGTTACGTCAGATCCATACCTATAACTTTATGTATGTACATCCCAAGACTGCCTCCGCCGCTGGCATTAAAGATGGTGGCTGGATGTGGGCCGAATCCATGCACGGTAAAGTACGCTGCTTGTGCCGTTATAGTGAATCGGTTGAACCGGGTACCGTCTGGACCTGGAATGCGATTGGTAAGTCGAAAGGTGCATGGCGATTAGATAAAGATGCCAATGAATCTGAAAAAGGTTTCTTGTTAAATCACCTCATCAGTGAAGAGTTACCAGCCCATGAAGCGGGAGAACATGTCTCTAACTCGGATCCGAATACCGGACAGGCCGCCTGGTATGACGTACGCGTACGTATTTATCCAGCAGCTGAAGACGAAGATAAAACCAGTTATCCGCAATTTGATGAGATGCCAGCCTTACCCGGTACCGGTAAGACCGGCAAAGTGTTGAAGTACTTTGCGGGTATGTTTAAGAAGAAGGCGGGTTAGAACAAATGACACAATTAGCATTAATCATTGACTTAAACGTCTGCGTTGGCTGCCATGCCTGCGTAACTTCCTGTAAGGAATGGAACACGTCAGGCTCGGCGGGTTTCATGACCGATGAAAATCCTTATAGCAAAGACCCAACCGGTACATTCTTTAATCGCGTACAAACTTACGAGATTGGCGAGTTCCCTGCGACAGAAACGCTTCACTTTCCAAAGAGTTGTTTGCATTGTGAAGATCCACCCTGCGTACCTGTCTGCCCAACGGGTGCCAGTTACAAGCGCAAGGAAGACGGGATTGTTTTAGTCGATTATGACAAGTGTATTGGTTGTCGTTATTGTTCTTGGGCTTGTCCTTATGGTGTTCGCGAAATCGATGAAACTCAAAAGGTTATGAAAAAATGTACCTTATGTGTCGATCGCATATATGACGAGGAACTACCTGAGTCAGAACGTAAACCAGCGTGTGTATTGGCATGTCCAACTAGCGCACGTTTGTTTGGTGACGTTCATGACTCCGAATCAGATGTCTCGGTCACTATTCGCGAAGAAGGTGGTTATCAGCTTATGCCTGAATGGGGCACAAAGCCTGCGAACCATTATCTGCCACGCCGTAAGACGCGCATGAATATCCATGAAGATGAATTGCAGCGCGCAGATAATCCATTGAAGAAAGAAGAGCGTGGACCAAGTGCACCTGTCGATGCACCCACTCTTGATGATAGTACCAGTTGGTAACGAGGAATTTAGTATGCACCCCGCATTTAGCGTAATATTTTTAACAACTTTAATCGGTGCCGGCCAAGGTCTGTTCCTGGCGTTAATTACCGGCCAAAGCTATGCCGCTGTTCAATTATTGCCGAGTCAGGACAGTACACAATTTTATGGAAACGGCGCCGCGATCGTTATGTTGTTTCTTATCGGTGGCCTTATTGCTTCATTTTTTCACTTAGGGCGTCCTGAGCGTGCCTGGCGTGCAGCCTCACAGTGGCGCACTTCGTGGTTATCACGTGAAGTTATCGTTCTACCGGCCTTAATGTTTCTGGTGTTTGTATATGGTGTAATGCATTACTTTGAGTGGGACACCGTCCTGTTTACAACCAAGGAAGGTGCAAAACTGCAAGTAACACTAGTTGTTGGTATTATTGGCGCGCTTGCAACATTTCTTCTATTTTTGTGTACCGGCATGATTTATGGTTGTTTGAAATTCCTGCAGGAATGGCACAGCCCATTAACCGTGATTAACTACACACTGTTGGGTACAGCATCCGGTTTTGTATTGGCAACGGCGTTTGCAAACCACAATGCACCAGAACTCATGCGCTTCTTCGGCATCTGGGCAACTATCATTACGATCGCCGCATTTATCACTCGCTCAGCATCATTGATTCGAAATTCGAGAATCAAAGCCAAGTCGACTATGCAGACGGCACTAGGTGTTCGCCATAATAAAATTCAACAAAAGGCAATGGGCTTCATGGGTGGTTCCGTGAACACTCGCGACTTCTTCCATCATGCCTCAGCGATATTATTCAAGAGCATGAAATGGGTATTCATTGTCCTGGTGTTTATCGTACCTGTTATTGTCATCTGGTACGGCATTACAGAAGCAAACACTACGGTTCTGCTAACTGCATTTGTGATCCAATATATTGGTTTAATCGCTGAGCGTTGGTTCTTCTTTGCACAAGCTAACCATCCACAGAATTTATATTACCAAACTATATAAATCATATTTTTTAATACAATGTGTTAATTTCGATAGCTGAACTGTCAGGTGACGTCATTTTGAAAATGGCTTTATCAAGTCACGTACTACATCATATTCTGCGTCACTGGTCGCGGCAAATCCGTCGTATTTTTTGTCTAGTGCCTTAATTATTTTTAAATGCTCAGGGTTCTTACCGTCCAAATCGAGGAATGCTTTACGTAATTCCTTTAGTAGTTTGTCGTCGACATTTTTGCTTACCACTATATTGTAAGGCGGTAATTGTGGAGAGCTATATAAAATACGAAGTCCTTTCCCTTCCCATTTAAATGCCATCGTATCTTTTAGAATACCGGCATCAAAATCACCATAAAGAACAGCGCGCGCAATATTGTCGTAGTGGCCTAAAAACTGATAGCTCGAAAATTGTTCCATTTTAATTCCAGAACCGACAACTGATGCTCGTTGCAATAATGCTCGCTTATCACCAAAAGCAAAGGTTCTGCCGACCAATTCCTCTACTGACTTAATTGGGCTATCTTCTTTTACCACAATCATAAGTTGAAATGAGGCTTTTCCTTTAGTCACAGTTTTTGCTACGATTTTTGCACCACCCATTTTGTGAGCCTTTATATAGGCAACGGGCGTAAGATAGGAAATATCAACAGAACCTTCTGCAGCTTCTTTGATAGCGGCGCCCATATTTGGAGACAGTTTTAATGTGACTTGACGACCTAAATTCGCACTTAAGTATTTGGTGAGTGGTGAAAGTCGTTTATGCATAACGGCTGGGATATCCATAGCCACTGAACCAAACAGTACCTCGGGCTCATCAGCTACAACTTGTGTAGTTAACCCGCTCATTATGAACATAAACACTGCTAACAGCATCTTATATGGTTTCATACTCATCTCCTTAAATATCCGATAAATTTTATTTTGCATGATTATTCTTAGGCGGGTCGATATCATCAAAATGTGTAACCCGATTACGCCCAGAATCTTTACTACAATAAACGGCCATATCTGCCTGCCTGTATAAATCATCACTGTTGATGCCAACAGACTGGCTATCTATCGTCGCAACACCGACACTTATAGTTACTTTGATATTCTCATCACCAAATCTCGTTATACAGCCCTGTACTGCACTTCTTAATTTTTCACCAATAGCTAGCGCCGCTGATTTATTCGCTCTCTTACAAAGCGCTGCAAACTCTTCGCCACCAATTCGGCATAAAATGTCCGTTTTTCGGAGATGTGTTTTCAACAAATTTGCGACACCTTTTAATACCCTGTCACCAACGGGATGACCATAGTTATCATTTACTTTCTTGAAATAATCAATATCAATGATTAGTAAACTATTTGTATCACCATGTCTAATCGACATTTCTACTTCGGTTTCCATTAATTCTTTAAACCGTCGCCGGTTAAACAACATTGTAAGTGAATCTGTAATAGCCAACTTCTTAAATTCATCACTAATCCGTTTTAACTCCTCTGACTGCCTCAGCAACATTCTATTATTTTTAACCAGTTCCTCGTCGGCAATATCTATCTTTGACTGAAGACGTGCATTTGCATCATTTAATTGGGTCCCCAGCTCATTGAACTGTGTAGCTAATTGACCAAACTCATCTTTTGATAAAACAGGGATAGCCCCAATGATTTTGCCATCATCATCGATTGTACTGTCTAATGATTTTGACATTAGGCTGACGGGCCGAATGATAATATAAGAAAGTGCAAGAAATTCGCCAAATGCTATTAAAATAATAATTAACGCTTCGCGTCTTACCAATGCAAACTTCTGTGACTCGAGTTTATTTAGCGTATTTCTTGTATCCAGCCCAAGGGTTAACTTACCCACCACTTCGTCTTCTAAAAAAATGTCCTGAACAAACATCACCATCGTCGAATCACTTATATCCTCAAATGAATCTGACTCACCCATCACATTACCTTTTAAGTTAATGACTTTGGCATAACCAATATCATCTGCCAGAGTAATTTCATCCAATAACAATTGGACGGTGTGGTAATCGTAGCCAACAACACTATAGGCTAACGATTTAGCAACAAATCGACTGATATCCGTGCCACGTTGATCAATCTCTTTTAAGGTATCACTTCGCTCTTGTTTGAGTGCTAACCAGCCACTGATGCCCAAGGCCGTTAAAAGTACACTAAGCATTACTAACAGTACTTTCTGCCTAACACCAAGACGGATACTTTTCGATGGCGCTTTAATTTTCATTAACATCTTATGACTGACCACGCAGGGAGTTCTTAGCGAAGATCGCTAACTCTAATTATTCCCAATAAGGTACTTTTTTATCGGCAAGATATTGAAATTCTTAAATTTTTTATTGATTGTAACCTTTATTTACATTGGGAAATTAGCCTTTAATTCGAATTAAAGAGCTAACTAATTGATATACCTTAGTTAGGTATGGTTAGTAAATGCTCGCTAACAAGCTTTCCACTAAGCAAGGCATCTTCAATAAGTTTGGCAGGCAATGGACGACTGAGCAAATAGCCCTGTATTGCCGTAACGCCTAAATCTCTCAGAAATACAAATTGTTCCTCGTCCTCAACACCCTCTGCAATGATATTCAGCCGTAAGCTTTTTGCCAATGAAACTATCGCTTCTACTATGAATGAATCTTCTGAGCTTAAAACCACGTCACGTACAAATGACCTATCGATCTTTATTGAATCAATAGGAAGATGTCGGAGATATTGCATTGAAGAGTAACCCGTACCAAAATCATCTAGACTAATAGATACACCCAAGGCAGTAATTTCTTCTAGAATCTTGTCATTTTCACCGTCATTATCCAGTAGAAGACTTTCAGTTAACTCAAGGCAAAGTAAATGTGGTTTAAGACCTGAAGAGTCTAGCGCATCCCCTATCTGTTGGATTATCTCTCTATTGTTAAACTGCATAGCCGAGATATTCACATTAATTTTTAAATCCGTTATCCCCATTTGTTCCCATAACATGCCTTGTTTGCAAGCTTCTTCCAAAACCCAGTGACTAACGGGAATAATCAATCCAACTTCTTCTAGTAAAGGTATAAAATCATTTGGATTGACTAGCCCTAGTATCGGCGAATTCCATCGCAACAAAGCCTCCACTCCTAGAACCTTACCAGTACGAACTCGCACAAATGGCTGGTAATATAATTCAAATTCACCTTGGCTTAAGGCTTTGCGCATTGCATTTTCCATTGAAAAGCGTGAAGAATTAATTTTATTAGTGCTCATCGAGTAAAATTTGTAAGCATTACCACCTTCCTGTTTAACTTGAAGTAACGCAGTTTCAGCATGACTCAACAAATCACTTTCGTTATCATCATTAAATGGATACATAGTGATTCCAATACTCGGTGTTATATATAATTCAATGCCACGTATATAAAATGGTTCTGACATCGCCTTCAATAATCTATTTGCCACTTCTGTTACATCATCAACGTGCTTAATTAGTTCACATAGAAGTGTAAAGTTATCACATCCAAAATGTGCTACCGTATCATGGTCACGAATACACAACTGCAACCTCTCAGAGAATTCAACAAGTAGCGTGTCACCTACTTCGTGGCCATAAGTATTATTAACATTTTTAAAGCGATCGATGTCGACACACAGAATAGCGAATAGAAAATCCTGGCGCTTTGCGCCATGCATTGCATGTTGTAGACGATCATTAAATAATCTTCTGTTAGGTAACTTCGTAAATGCATCATGAAACGACTGATAGTCAATAATTCGAGACTGATCTTTTATTTTGCTGACGGACTCTCTATAGTACACATCAGCACGTTTAATCACACTGAGTAACACCAAAAAAAGTGCCACCCCTCCGCATGCGATAATAAAATAAGCATTAACCCGTAATTGATCGATCTCCCGAACCGCATCTGTAACATCATTCTGAATTTGAACGATGCTATCAGGTTGTGAATTATCAAAATAATTAATGGAAAAATAACTAATAACAATTTCTCTGTTAGAAAGTACTCCTTTTTCTGAATTAAGTTTACTTAGAAATATTAATTCTGTATGTGTTTGCCCTGATTGCGCTAATAAAAAACCAGGACTTAAACTCACATTAAGATCAAATGGTTCTGGTTGTGTGGATAAGACCGTGTTACCTTCTAAAGAATAGATCTCAACATTAACAATATTAAGGCCACGGGTCTGTTGCTTCATTAGATCAACAAACTTTCTAAAATCAGAGCGAAGTTGAATATCTTCACTCTTTATCGTTTTTAGCTCATTAAGATTAGGGTGGAAATTTTTCCATGAGTTAGTTACAAACAATTGGGTAAAAATTTGATTCTCGTTAGCTGCAAGATCGATTAGGTTATTTAACCGGTCTTCACGATAAAAGTGCCCTAATAGCAAGGTCGCAACAATAATAAACAGAATCCCTGCGATTATGTAATTCCGCACAAGATTTACCATATCTAATTGCTCTGTTTCTTCGAAAGACTGAGTAATTAGCGGTCAATGAGAAATTTTCTGCAGGCTATTTATGTAGTGAAATAGTATAAAAAACAGACCATTAGCGAGAGGTAATGCAAATCGCCTTTTCTTCTAAAATGCAGGCCTGACGACACATCCCACAACCCGGGCATAAGTCTGGGACAATATAGGGCTTTTCCTGATTCAAGACCAAAGCGCCGGGCACGGGGCAATCGGGCACACAGGCACCGCATTCCGGCCCTGAAAAAGGCAGGCACGTTTCTTCATTGATAGTCACCACTGCAAGTTTTGGCAATGGAGCAGGTAATGGCTCATCCTGTTGTTGCTCTTCATCGATAACCGGTAACACTAGTGCATCTGTTGTACAGCTTGTCACACAAGGCCAGTCTTCACAAAGATGACAACCTTTACTGAGTAAACTCATTCCAGGTGTATCCACCACATCTGCTCCCAACTTTGCAGACAATTTAAATAATACGTCATGCGGACATGCACTCACGCAATCATCACATCGTTTACATGCCAGTAAAAAATCAACCTCATTCGATGCATAAGGAGGGCGAATATAACGTTTTGCTTTCTTTTCAACACGCGTGTCAATTTCATTCACCACTGTCTTGGTGACTTTCTTGAGTCCGGCGCGAAAGAAATCTCTACGATCCATTACCACTCGCCTTGTTGCATATCTTTATGACAATCCGAGAAATATATGCGATCCGCCACCAGTAAGAAGAATGTCTTAACTTGTTGTTTTATTTGATTTTTTATTTGATATTGAATATACCAATTCAAGATAATACCTGATATAATTACTCAAGTTTTTAACAGATAATATTTGAGGTCTATATAAATGGAAGCAGTCGTAAACGGCCAAACCATCAAGCTGAGCGAAGCTGGCTGGCTGGAAAATCTAGACGAATGGAGCGAAGAGCTTGCCGTCGAAATCGCAAAGAATGAACAGATTCCTGAGCTAACTGAGGAGCATTGGGACATCATCAAAGCAGCACGTGAATACTTCCAGGATCAAGGCACCGTCGCCGAACCACGTAAGTTTTCAAAGTTGATGAAAGAAAGATTTGGCGCAGATCGTTCAAGCCAACAGTACATCTACTCGCTGTTCCCTACAGGTCTGATCAAATGCGCCAATAAGGTTGCTGGTCTACCACGTCCTAAAGGGTGTAGTTAATAATTTAGAGTTTTGTCTCTTTGTTATTAAAAACCGGACGTCTATAAAGGTGTCCGGTTTTTTTATGTCTATAGTTTTTTAGCTTACGCGAGAATGACAATTACCACCCTGATGGCAATTTCTCATTGATCGTAATACTTTTCTTATCCGTCGTGATGTAACCACCTCGACTAAGATCTTTGAGAATACGGCTGACCATTTCGCGAGAGGCACCCACCATGTTGGCGATATCCTGGTGTGTGAGTTTTTGTTCGATGACTTGTTTGCCATCGATATCATCGGCCAGGTCCAGCAGGGTGCGTGCAACGCGACCATATACATCCATTAGTGCGAGGTTCTTTACGCTGTCAGTCAGCCCGCGGACTTGTCGGGTTAAATTACGAATCAGATTAAAAGCAAGTTCTGAATTATCGGCAAGGCACTGTTTGAAGTTTTGCTTGGAGATGATCATGGCCTTGGTGGGTTTTAAGGTCATCACTGATGCTGAACGGGGTTCATCGTCGACCAAAGATAGTTCGCCGAAGTATTCACCGGGACCAAGTATATTGAGGATGACTTCTTTCCCATTTTCATCACTACAATAACACTTCACCTCACCTTCGAGGATGACGTAAAGGGAATCGGTCTGATCGCCTTCATTAATCAGAATGGAATTGGCTGGATAGTTACGCGTGTGTGTTTGCTGCGTTAACAGACAGGTATCGCTCGGTTCCAGCTCCGAAAACATATAAACTTGATGTAGCATGTCTGACCTCGATTAATCGTTTACTAGTGTGCAATGACCTGGCAGGTTAATGCCACTAACCAATAACGAATATATTTATGCACTCCTTGCACTCTTCGAAGCATACAAAAACCACCCTTCAGGACAGACATTATCTTGTCTACCCGCTTCTCACCCGAAAGGGATTTCACAAAAATCTCGTAAAATCCTCTATTTAACTATTTATTATACATTCAAGCATATAATATTTAACCAGCGAAGTCATGACAACGGACGCAAGAATCCAAATACAACGGCGAGCTTAAATACCACCCTATGCAAAAACAGCACTCTAACTATATATATAGCTCACCAACATCCAGCAGCGTGATCGTCATGCTCCTGATGATGGCCCTGGGTATTGGCACTGCTCTGAGCCCATTCGGTCGTTGGTTAGAGGAAGACGTCGGGCTTTCCTTCCTGTTTAAACTGCGTGGTAAATTACCTACACCAGATAATGTCGCCGTCATCAGTATTGACCAGATTTCAGCCAGGCAATTAGGACTCCCCGCCAAGCCACGGAAGTGGCCTCGCCACTATCACGGTAAGCTGGTAAAGCAACTCGCTGCCCATGGTGCTACCGCGATTGGTTTCGATATCATCTTCGACGAACAACGCGACCCGGCTGACAATCAACAATTTGCCGACGCAATGCATCAGACAAATAAAGTCATCTTATTTCAATATATTCGTCAGGAAGATGCCAAAGATAAACTCAACGGTATCACACAAGGGCGAATCATAAAGCTGATCACACCCATACCAGTATTGGCCGACAGTGCTCAGGGTTTGTCGCCCTTTCCTCTACCGAAAGCACCTGCCAAGGTGAACCACTTCTCTTTATATAAAGAAAACCTGGGGGATATGCCGACGTTACCGGTGACGATGCTGCAACTGCATGCTCGCCCCGTACATGCTGAATTGATAGGGTTGATCAATCGATTCGAACCAGAGCTTGCGCAGGAACTACGCCAAACTATGAGTAGTGATATCTCTGATGTGAAACGACATCATGGCATTCAACATATCACTATTCAGTTTCGGCAATTGTTTTCAGGCCGACCTGAACTGGCAGATAAACTTAAGCACACACTGTCGCTACCTGATGGTGCATATACAGATCATCAAATTAAACTACTCCGCGCATTACTGAATATTTACACCGCACCTGATTATCTTTATTTAAACTATTACGGCAGCTTTGGCTCGATTACGACCATACCTTATCACCAGGTGCTCGCATCCGATCCGGCTAATCCATCCATTGATGTAAAAGGCAAAGCAGTATTTGTAGGTTTCTCTGAACAATTCCAGCCCGAACAAAAAGACGGCTTTTACACAGTATTTACCAACGAGGACAGCGGTTCGGATATCAGCGGCGTAGAGATAATTGCCACCGCCTTTTCCAATCTCCTGGAGCAAAATGCGATACGGGTGCCAAAAGGCAAATGGGAAATTGCGATACTGTTGGCCTGGGCGTTTCTAATCAGCATGCTACTACGTTTCGGTTCCGCAATATTGCAGATCCCGGTAACGATCATGTTAGCCCTGGGTTATAGCGGCGTTGTCTATTACAGTTTTGTCGAGTTTCACTTCTGGTTACCGTTTGTAACACCGATCGCAGTTCAATTACTGTTCGCCAGCCTGTTAACTTTTTTATGGAAGTACCATCTTATTAAGCGGGAACGCCAGCATATTCGCGAGGCCTTTGGTTATCACTTGCCGGTTAACGTGGTTGATCAACTCGCTAAAGGTGTTGACCACGTCACCAGCCCAGGCGAGAAAGTGCACGGCATCGTCATGGCTACTGATGCCCAGCAATACACAACGCTTTCAGAAAAGCTGGACCCGGATAAATTACATAGTTTGATGAACGCCTATTACGAGACTCTGTTCAAACCTATTCGTCAGCACAATGGCATCGTCTCTGATGTGGTCGGCGATGCCGCGATGGCAATCTGGGCCTCATCGACCAGGAAAAAACCGACTGACAATGACAAGACACTGCAACATCAACAGGCCTGTCACGCCGCCTTGAATGCACTGCACGCCGTTCAGCAATTCAACCAGGCAAAACCTGAGCATGCACTCCCAACACGGCTTGGACTGGATAGTGGCGAGATTGTAATGGGCCATGTTGGTGCATTAGACCACTATGAGTACAGGGCGATAGGCGACATCGTTAATACTGCTTCCCGTATCGAGGGTGTAAACAAAATACTCGGTACTCACATCATCGTATCAGAGGCAGTATTAAAGGGGACAAATGGATTTATCACACGAGAGTTAGGTCGCTTCAAACTTGTTGGCAAATCAGCACCTACTAGATTATACGAACTAGTTGGTCTGATAGAAGATAGTGCAAAGATTGACCATGATCTTCTGGATACGTTTTCAAAAGGGTTATCGCTATACCAGTCACAACAGTGGCAAGCGGCGTATACGTGTTTTAATGCCAACGAAGCTGATGGGCCCAGTCAATTCTATGCAGAACGTTGTAAGCAATATATAAGTACTCCCCCTACCGAGAACTCAGACTATATTGCGCTCAGCAAGAAATAATCCCGCCATATATTACTGAAAAATAACTTTCAAAAAGACGTAGTAATCATCCTAGTTTCTTCATAAAGCGTTGAAATGTTAAAAATTACCAACACTTTTAGAGATGATGGCGTTATAATTTGTGCACTTGTTGATTAGTGAATGCCCCCCCATGTCGCTAATAGAAGCATATGCAAGGAAAGTAAAAATATATTTAGGTGTGTGAGAGGCATCCCGTCCCAGGGAATATTTTTCAAGGTTGGGACAATATAATAATTATAGGTGCGTAAGGGAGCAACGCGATCAAGCGGGATGCGCAGACGCCATAAAAATAATGGAGCTGCGAAGGAATGAAGAAGCGTCTCTTATGGGTGTTTATCTTTACTGCATGGGGTTCTCTGCCAAGCCAGTTTGCTAGCGCAGATGAGAAATTCAACTGTGATCCTGCCGGATCCAACACTGGATCCCAGACTGAATCTCAAACTAAATCCCAGTTCGGTGCAGCAAAAATAGCTGCGGTCCAGGGAAAGGTCGAAGCCAAACGGACTAACGAAGACAAGTGGCATGCCGCCAAACGTAATGCAATCTATTGCCCCGGCGATCAGATCCGGGTGGGTAAAGATAGCCGTGCCTCCATTATTCTCAGTAATGACACCCTGGTGCGCCTGGACCAGTACTCGGCAATCACCCTCACTAAAATCGAGACCGAAGGCCCTTCGCTATTAGAGCTGGTTAAAGGTATCGCCCACTTTATCTCGCGTGTACCCCGCAGCCTCAAAGTGGATACGCCCTTCGTCAACGCGGCGATTGAAGGGACTGAATTCGTGGTTGCCGTTAAGGATAACGACACAACCGTGACCGTGTTCGAAGGTATCGTTTTAACCGAGAATGAAAACGGTTCGGTGCGCTTGCTCCAGAATGAATCATCGATTGCCAAACAAGGTCAGGCGCCGGAAAAGATCCTGCTCGCCAAACCCCGCGACACGGTGCAGTGGGCCCTCTACTTCCCGCCCGTTATCAAAGCAGATGCTGAAGGCAATACGCTACAACAAGCATCTTCACTCTTATATAAAGGGCGCGTCGAAGAAGCCGCCATCCTGTTAGCGGCAATAGAAGGTAGTGGTACAGCAAAAGCGCTACAAGCCATCATCGCCATCGTTAACAATAACAAGGAAGGGGCGATTGCCCTCGCCAAAGAAGCAGTTCAACTGGCTCCGGATTCAGCTGCCCCCCACATTGCCATGTCCTATGCATGGCAAGCCCAACTGAATCTAAGCCAGGCACTGGCCAGTGCTAAACAGGCGACCAACAAGGCACCCGATGATGCCATCGCCTGGTCACGCCTGGCTGAGTTACAACTCTCGGTGGGTGAACTAAGCAATGCCCAAGAATCTGCAACCAGGGCGAGTGAACTGGACCCAAGCATCGCCCGCACTCAAACCATTTTGGCTTATGCCTACCTGACCCAAATTGATATTCCTCAAGCACGGGCTACATTTAACAAAGCCATTGACCTGGATCAAAATGATCCGTTGCCTCACTTAGCTTAGATCCTAACAACGCCATCATCCGTAGTTATTTAGGTAAGGCCTATTACGAAGAAAAACGTGCACCGCTCGATGCCGAACAGTTTGCGATGGCTAAAGAGCTGGATCCCAATGATCCAACACCGTATTACTACGATGCGATTCGTAAACAAACTGAAAATAATCCAGTCGGTGCACTAGAAGACTTAAACAAATCGATTGAGCTTAATGATAATCGAGCGGTGTATCGCTCCAGTTTGCAGTTGGATCAGGATGAAGCGGCACGGAGTGCTAGTTTGGCAAATATCTACAATGACTTAAGTTTTGACCAATTAGCGCTTATAACTGGTTGGGAAACTGTGCAGACTGATCCAGTAAATTTCTCTGGCCATCGGCTACTTTCTGGTGCATATGCGACTAGGGAAAGACATGAGACAGCCCAACAAAGTGAATTGCTCATGGCGAAGATGTTGCAACCTTTAAATTCCATACCACTTCTTCCCCATTTAAATAATACAACAATACCTATTTTAGCCAGCTCTGGACCATCTAATAGCTCATTTTCTGAATATTCGCAATTGTTTACAAGAAATACGACGAATGTAACTGCTGATACGGTGATTGGCACTCATAACACATTAGGTAATAATTTGATTTTATCAGGCATAAATAAAAACTTCAGTTACAGCATCGGTCAATATCATTATGAATCTAACGGGTTCAGACCAAACAATCACCAGAAAGTTGATTTACTTGATGTATTTGCCCAAGTGGAAATAGGAGATAACTCAAGCATACAGATAGAAAGGAATGATAGCAGAACTCATCACGGTGACTTATCAATGAGATTTTACGAAAACTCCTTTTTTGATAATGACCAACGAAATGAAGACCTGGAGTCGACCCGGCTGGGTTACAAACTTGATATAAATAAGGATCAATATTTTTTGCTTTCGCTTATTGATAGCGATAGGAAAAATGATCAACGAACTTATAGATCCGCTGTCAGCGGAGCAGCAACGACTGTAGTTGATGTTACGGCAACTACAAAATCAGATAATCATAGCTATGATCTTCAATACGTAGTTCTTGATCGTAATTCTAAGCATTTTTTTGGTGCATCATATTATAAACAGGACGATACAACTAATACGACTGGATCAGCAGTTGTCTTTATCGGAGGATTTCCAGTCTCTACAACGCCAATTTCTTCAACAAATATTGCTGATATACATCATAGAAAACTATATTACTACAATAATTATCAACCACTAAAAGAACTATTATTTACTTTTGGCTTAAGCTACGACAATTATAATCGTGAAGTTTTTACTTCCACAAGTGACAAAGAACAAGACCAAATAAATCCAAAGCTTGGAATCGTATGGAAACCTTCAAAAAACACAACACTCCGGCTAGCTGCAATGAGAGCAATGAAGGGTCCACTTTACGGTGCAGTAACGATGGAAACCACTCAGGTTGCTGGTTTTAATCAGTACTTTAACGATGGTGATAATGGATTTGATACAAAACGCGTTGGGCTTGGGGTGGAACACCAATTCAATAAAGAATTCTTATTTGGTGCCGAATTTACAGCTCGACGACTTGATTCACCAGAAACACCAAATGCACCAATTATTCCAGAGGAAAAGGAAGAAGAAGTTCATCATATATACTTATATTGGCTGCCATCAAACCATTTTACTCTTAGCGCGAAATATACTTATGATAACTACAAAACTGACTTATATGAGACCAGTGAACCTAGTACGCTATTAACCAAAACAGCTCCAATTACAGCTACCATTAATTACGGTGCTTTCAAATCAATACTCACCGCAACCTATGTCTCACAAAGTTTAGGGATCCCAATTACACCTAATTTACCTGCTGCAAATACCGATAAAGATGAATTTACGCTATTTGATATAGGTCTAGAATATATTTTACAGAAACGTATGGGTACGTTTGGTATCTATATAAATAACCTGTTTGACCAGGAATTTAACTACTATGATAACAACTTCCGAACAGACACTAATCGTGTCTCACGATTTACGCCGGATCAAACTATCTTATTCAAAGCCAACCTATTTTTCTAGAAACTCTCTGGAGGAGAAAACATATGATAAATAAACTTAATAAAAAAATTACGTATATATTGATGTTAGTGTATCTCACTATTTCCACTTCGGCATGTGCTACAGATGTCAAAGTGCCTGTAGATTCCAAAGCAAGTGTTGTTATTGCTTACGATAAAAACGGGGATGTAGTTACGATGAAAGGCATCAATCATAAAGGTGAAATTGGTAATTTTAGTCCTTGCGCCCTATGTACATCTAAGCTTTCAAAAAAGTTTGGTACACATTGTGAAGAGCTTATTAAAAATGACAAGAAGCGAAAAAAAATCTTTGGTAAATTATATGGTAAGAAATATGCCAATGCTCCTATCTGTAAAGCGACAACTAACGTAAGTCTCCAAGGCAAAGCGGGTCCATTTCTTTTCACTCGGCATAATCCTCATTGCATTGTAAAAATTAAAGATGGTGATGAGATAGTGTTTGTCTATCCAGCAGACTGCTTACAGTTCTAATATAATACAACGTAAGTCGTAAAACCGGCCTTCGGGCCGGTTTTTTTATGTCTCAGAATCATCACTCCCGGCCTCCCGCGATGTTAGTACAAACCTGTACGTCATGTGAATTTTTCACATTTCTAACACCCACTATTTCACTGCCCCACACTCACTCATTGCTTACATTACTCCACCTCAGGGACTCGATGAGGGGAGCCACGGATGGCATTAACTCACTGTTTTTGCACTATTTTGACTGGATCCCGGCTCACTGGCCGGGATGACAAGAGAAACTAGCAGGCATGCCGGACTAGAAAAGAATCTGTAATTCGATGAGGGAATACATGAGCAAAAAGTGCTTTATATAAATGTGAATATTTCACATTGGCTGCAGATCATTTCTCACAGCAAGAAAGACTGCGAAAAACTAAGATTTAACTATGAACAAGCACATTACAAATCGAAACGTAGGGGACAGGAAAATGCACATGAATATCATGGATGCGACACCGAGGACTGTTAATCAGTCTCAGCAACCGATTCTTGCTCTGCTTGAGGCGCATTACGCATTGCAGGAAGGCGTGCGAAAAACGGCCAGGGCGGCAATGACAACTGCATTGCGGCTATGCAAACAGCAGGGCAATGCCAACTTGCAGCTGCTTAATAATCAGGTGTTAAAAGATTTACTGATTTGGTCTTATCAACAAGGGATTGAAAAGGACTATGTGAAACAAAGTCTTAAAACCTTAATGATGGATGGGCCCGACGTGATTGATATTAACACTAAAGTCGACAAACCTGTGAAGATCTGCACCCTCGGTGACTTCTCGGTTCAGGTTGGCGAGCAAACACTTTCTTATACCCGTGCCGGCTACAACAAACCGTTTGATTTACTCAAAGCACTTATTTCATTCGGTGGCCGACAGGTAAACCGTACCCGCATTATCGACACGCTTTGGCCTGATGCCGAAGGTGATAGTGCACGCCGTAATTTCGATACAACCCTGCATCGGTTACGCAAACTACTTAAATGCAACAAAGCTTTAGTATTGCATGGCAGTCAACTTACTCTTGATCCGCGCTTTGTCTGGGTTGATACCTGGGAGTTTGATCGGACCGCCAGTCAACTCGAAGGTGAATTACACCGTTTGAGTAAAAACCCTGAATTAATTCGTCAATTGACAGATCACTATTTGAATTTATATCAGGGGCAATATCTCAATAACGATCATGTCCGCCCCTGGACCCTGGCGTTGCGTGAGAGCCTAAGCACTAAGTTCAATCATCTATTAATTCGCTTAGGCAAATACTGGCTACAGCAGGAAGACAACGAGATGTCGATCGGTATTTTTCTACGCGGCATTGAGCTGGCGCCGACCTGTGAGGAACTCTATCAGGAGCTGATGCATGTCTATGTCCGTCAGGGACGTTTAGCAGAAGCGGCTAGTACTTATCTTCGTTGTAGAAAAGCCCTGGCGACACAACTGAGCGTGCTGCCCTCGTCGGAGACCGTAAGAATTTATAAATCGATCAGTATGCCAATCGAGGAAAGTCGCCAAACAAATTAATTTTGGCAAAACTAATTATCAGGAGGAGACCCAGGCAGTAACAACTGGGGAATAAAACAAGATATTAATCATTTACATCTAGTCGGGGGTAATCGACGTTGACTAGCTGATAAATGAAGACTTGTTTATTTGGGATGTCGTTGAGCCACCATTAGATCATGGCGAGGCGACAAAAAATATGGAACTTCAAAGAGGGAATGGAAATGAAAACTTTAATCAAAACCGTAACTACCGTTAGTCTGTTTGCAGTAAGTGGATTGGTCATGGCTGACCAATGTCCTGACTCACTGAATGCAGAAGATATGTATGACTGTATTGTTGTTGATGGTGCTGGCGGCACGTATAAGAAAGAAACTATTACGGCTGAACCAGAAACCGTTAAAGCAGCTGAACCTGCTAATAAGCCATCCAAGCAACAGGCCACAGCACCACTTGAGAATTCACAACTGTAAGGCTCCTCCTCCGTGTCGTCAGGTTTATTAGAACCTGACGTTCACGGACTTTAGCATGGCTGTCACTGCCACATGATAGCCGTGCATTTTAATCGGGGAAGGTTAGGTAAATTTGTTTTTCTGTAAGCAGTGTCTCCACACTGCTTCTCCCCCGTTGCGGCTCAGTCCTCTGAGCCGCTTTTTTTTGTCTCATATTTTGAAAGGGGCTAAAAAAACTGAAAGCAGGCTTTATTCCTTACCAAGTACTTCAAAGCGACGTGTAATCCGATATCCCGTACTATCGACCAGGGTCAGGGTGTGTTTACCCGGTGCAATGTTTAATGCCAGGTTATGAAACTTTTCGGTCGTGCCTAAATACTTTTCATCCAGATGCCAGAACAAAGTTGAATCGCTATTACTATGCACTGCCTCGAATACCGTCCGGCTCTTTTGTTTGCCTAGATCCATCGGGATATAGATCCGTGTACCCGGCAAGGGATAAAGGATATCAATCGGTCCATGTTGCTTATTATCGGCAAGGTGACTGCGACAATCTGGGCGTAGTGCCGGTAAGGGACGATAGCGGGAATGACTACGTTGATAATAAAATGCCTGTCCTGGTGGTAACTCAAACCAGCTAACATGTTTCATATTACTAACGGATTCACAACGGCCATTCACTCGCCATTGCTTATTTTTATCCAGGTGAACAAAACGATGGTGTGGTGTGGACTTTTGGAAATGACTCTCCCGTGGGATCCAGACCTTCTTGGTTTCACAGTTAGCACCACTGAGGTAGCCATTCTGCTTACAGATATTAACCGGTTTCATCAGATGCAAAGGTTTTACAAACCAACGCTCGGGTTTTTCAAGCTTATTAAAGATATCAAACATGATTGGCGCCGCACTCTTCACACCGGTTAGTCCAGCACGACCTTCACCGCTGGCATTGCCAACCCAGACTGCAACGGTATATTTTGTATCGCTGCCTATCGCCCAGGCATCACGTAAACCAAAACTGGTGCCGGTCTTCCAGGCGACCTTGCGGCTACTATTAAACTCCCGCCAGTAACTCTCCTGACCTGGTCGACTCACGGCTAACAGGGCATCGAGTGTCATCCAAGCCGTGGCCGGACTGATCTGATTGATTCGGTTAGTAGCGGTTGATGCAGCAGTATCAACTTTAATTGCTCTATAACGTGCATCGATCTGATAACGGTCCTGCTTAGCAGTATGTGCAAGGTTGGCGTAAATCGAGGCCATGTCCCAAAGCGTTGCCTCTGAACCACCAAGAATCAAGGTCAGACCATAATCATCGGCTGGGCGACTTAACGTTGTCATACCCGCCTGTTGTAAATAAGAATAAAAACGTGAGACGCCGTGCTGACGTAACATGCGCACCGCGGGCACATTTAAGGAACGCGCCAATGCCTGCTTGGCTGGTACCGCCCCTCGATAGAGGCGATCATAGTTCTCTGGCATATAACCTGCGTACTGCGTGGGTAGATCTGCAACCAGGGTATCCGGTAGCAATTCACCGGTCTGGATCATGCGTGCAAACAATAAGGGCTTGAGGATACTACCGGTACTTCGCGCACGGTGTACGATATCAACGGCATGACCACGCTCGAGTTGATTACTGTATTTACTATTACCCACATAGGCCATCACCTCAAAGGTCTCGTTATCGATCACCAATGCAGCCAGGTTATGCACATCCTGTAATTCAAGATCTTTTGCATGTTGTTTAGTGACCTGTTCAACATTTTTCTGAGTCTTCGCATCGACAGTAGTTTGCAGACGGGGTGAAACATGGGCCTGCATCATGCTCGCAAGTAAGTGTGGGGCATATTGCGGTAGTGGTTTGGGTTTTTGTGGTAAGGGCTCAAGTATGGCCAGCTTCAGCTCAATCTCATTGATGACCTCATGTTCATGTAATATTGTTAACAGGCGATCTCGTTTCTTTTTTAAGGCCGCGCGGTTCTTCCCCGGGTGAATCAACGCGGGGCTATTCGGTAATACCGCCAGGGTTGCACTCTCTGCCCAGGAAAGTTGTTCCGGTGTGCGACCAAAGTAACGCCAGCTTGCTGCCTCAAGTCCGATCACGTTACCACCATAAGGCGCGTTCGAGGCATGCAAGGCCAGGATCTCATCTTTGCTGTAATCGATCTCTAGTCGTGTTGCAGCAATGACTTCTTTTAATTTTTCATAAACCGTTCGCGGTGGATTGTTTTTTGCCAGGCGAATCACCTGCATCGTGATAGTGCTACCACCACTGACTATCTTGCCTCTGGTGATATTTAAATACATGGCCCGTAGCATCGCCGCAGGATCAACCCCCGGGTGATAATAAAAACGCTTGTCTTCAAAATGAAGAATCGCCTTTTCATATTTTTCAGGGACCTTCTGGATGTTAGGGAAACGCCATTGCTCATCTTTGGCGATATGCGCCGCCAATAATTGATTATTCCGATCCAACATGATGGTTGAAACGGGTTTGTTGAAAAGTGGATCGGGTAAGCATTGCCAGTAAAAAATACCGGCAATGACGACTGCAATAAATAAAATATGTCGTTTCATGGCTGAACTTACCCGGTTAACATTTATTTAATGACCTCAACCCACTTGCCTTTGCTGCGCGCATTCTTGGTCGCATCGTACATCGCCTCAACATGTACACCCGGCAGGTAATAACGCCCCAGGAAGGAGGCATTCAACTGGATCTTGAAGATCTTCTCTTCACCGCGTTTTAAGTTGAAGTAGGTATAAACCCGATCATCACGAATGTCCTGGAAGTCAATCGCAGGCAAGACATCATTCTCACCTTCGGCCATGCGTGGATTATGGATTTGCCATCCTGATGGAAAGATGTGACTAAGCGCCAGTTGATCCAGTTTAAAATCACTGTGGTTACGTACGCGCACCGTGGCGATTAAATCCGTACCTTGACGCAGGCGAGTGATGTCAACCCGGTCACCTTCCAGATCGGTATAACGCACCTGCAAGCCAATTCCGTTACGTGCACTTCTCTCTTCACCGGCACGCGGTATTCCAGCGACGGTGATGGTTCCGTAGAGGACACGATCACTGGTGTTCTTCACGCTCACCTTGTCACCGGCATCGGGGAATCCATTCAAGGGCTGTAGGTATACGGGTTTGTCGACATTGACTGTAACCGATTGATTCTGCGCAATCGTTTGCTCAAAGCTCAGGTTACCGCCTTCCACACCTTCACCAACAAAATGTCCCATCGCAATCAAAGAGAACGCAACACTCTGTGTACTGTACCAACGCTCAGCAGATAATTGTTTCGCTATCTCATCCGCCAGAGGTCGTGCCTCATCGTAACGTTTCATCAAGGCAAGGCTTTCAAGAATGATTGCTTTGTCTCGCAAGTTTGAACCGAAGGTCACGCCAGCAACTCTATAGTCAGTAACACTCATATCCGCATTGCGCACCAGCTCATTGGCAACATCACTCAAGCCCATTTTTTGGTAGGCCGCGGCAAGTAACCAGCGTGCAGTGTTACCAAGACTACTTGACTCTCGTAAGCGGTTCATCGCGCCTAACTCGGGGCGATTCGCAACCGCCAAAGTATAGAGACGATAGGCCTGATCCAGTTCTGATCGATCTGATCCTGTCACCCAGGAGCTGGCAACTGACTTTTGATAGTTTATCCAGTTGGCCAATAACTGTGGTGATACATAATGGCCAAGTCTGTCCGCCTCCACCAGGAAGTGACCAGCATAACTATTCGACCAGCTATTATAGAAGTTGTTACCGGGCCAATAGCTAAAGCCACCATTCGTCTGTTGGTAGTGTTGGATCTTTTGAATCGCAATGCCAACATGTCGCTCAATCGACTTTTTCTGATCCGGCGATAACTTCATGACATTACCCAGGAACAACTGCGGGAAGATCGCAGAGGTCGTTTGCTCCAGGCAACCATGTGGATAGCGAATTAAATATTGCAATCGGCCTTCCAGATTGAGTGGTGGTATCGCTGAAATTTCCAGGCTCACCTTATTGGTACCACCAATGCCGTGCGGTTTAACATTCGTCGACCAGGTTTCACCGGGTTTGATGACCTCGCGTGCCGTCCGTGTCGTTTGCGCATTGGCACTACGCACATCGATATAGATATCAGATTGGGTAGTGTGATCGCCGCTGGTGGCAATAAACTTCATATGTCCTTTACCCAGCTTGTCAGCAACCTTGACGTTAATGAAACCAATCTGTTCACCAGGTCCATCAAAGCGAACATTGGTGGTCGCAGAGCCTTCAATCTTGAAGTGTTCATCTGTCTCGAGCTTGAGCTGAACATCCGAGATAGAATCATCCATCACAAACAATGACACCGGTACACGCAAGGATTCATCCGGTCCCAGCACCCGCGGCAAGGTCGCCAATAAACCAAGTGGTTGGCGAACAAAAACTGATTTATTCGCCTTACCATAAGCACCCTTGTCACCCGCGACCAACATGACGCGGACCTGGCCCAGGTATTGTGGAATATCCAGACTATGTTTGGCCTCTTTACCTTCCTCTAACTGGAATGGACCAAGGTAAGTCACCACTGGTGGGAAGCGACGTTTTTTCTTTTCAGTCTCATCTTCACCGGCATCATCATCACCACCAAGCGACAACAAACGTTCTAACTCACCCCCATAGGCACCGGTCACATCATCGAACAAGTCCCAGGTCTTCACACCTAGTGCTTCTTTCTTGTAGAAGAACTTGTGTAAATTAGGTGTCTTGAAATTGGTGAGCCCTAACAGGCCTTCATCCACCACGGCAATTGTATAGGTCATCGCCTTACCATTGCTTTCCTTCACCCCAATCTCAACTTTCGTTTCCGGTTTCCATTCTTCGGCAACTGTCAGTTGTGGTGTTAACTTGGTCTTCGGATCTTCAACCATCAATGGCGCAACACCAAACAGACGAATCGGACGGTCATTGTCTTTTTTTGCATGCGGTTGAATCAAGGTAATCGAGACATAGACATTAGGACTCATTTCCTCGGTGATCTTCACCGGGAAGGTGGTCTTGCCTTTGCTGACTTCAAGCCATTGCTGGCTGATCAGACGCGAACCATTTTCAATGCTGACCAGGGCACGACCCGACGAAGTCTCGGGTAGTTTGATAGTCGCAGTCTCACCGACTTTATACTTTGGTTTATCAGCTGAGAAATTCAGGACACTGGCGCCAACACCTTTTTGCTCTCTTGCCTTACCTGCCCAGGCTGGCCAGTCAATGTAAAAGACCTGTCCGGTACAATGATTACCCTGCATGTCACAGGCACGTACCATGTAACGTCCCCACTGAGGGTATTTGATTTCAAATTCCCATTCGCCACGGCCATCTTTGGTTGAGATGGTGCTTTGTTGAATGTGCTGGTTATAGTAAGAGCTAGCGTATTGTGCAAGGTTGTCACCCGACTGATCCCACCACCATTTCCAGTTCACTTTATATAGTGTTACTTTGACCTGACGGAGCGAAACGGCCTCGCCTTTTGCATTCAAGCTTGCAATCTCAACCTTATGCTTAACATCGGTCAGCAACATATTTCTCGCCGCATCACCACTCGGTAATTTAATCCCGACGTAATTAGTGTAAGGGTGATAATCAATGCGTGTGTTATGGGTGCTAAAGGCACCACCTGATTCAAACACCCGAGTATTGAAACTCGCCGCAAGTTTACCCGGCGGTGGTGATGACGGTTTTAGATCCGCGCTAAAGGTTCTGTTGCCCTTGTCGTCGAGCTCACCTTCAAACAACACCACACGCTCAGGATTAAAGCGCCGAGCAGGGTCATCAAAACGATAATCTTCGTTACGACTAAACTTGGTTTTCCTCGGTATCAAACGTACCGCCACTTCACTGTTTAATCCCGCTGCAATCGCGCCGTGTAACCATTGACTAGACAAACCAATATCAAGCGGCATGTCGTGTTGGTAGAGCTCTTCAGCAGGAAACTTGAGATCGATCTTGAGTCGGTTAGGGACAACGGTTTCAACTTTGATATTCTTAACAAACTTGTTACCACCCAGGATGGCCTTCACCTTCCAGGTACCGGTCTCTGCTGCTTCTGCTGTCGTAAACCTGAATTTGTAAAAATCACCAACCGGTTTATTATTAGTCTTACTCTCGACCAACTGACCTTTCGCGTTATACAACTCCATCGTGACTGGATGTTGATCCGGGATCTTGTCCTGCTTATCTTCAACCACAAAGGTTAGATAAATATCATCACCAGGTCGCCAGACACCTCGTTCACCATAGATTGTCCCTTTAATCCCATCGCGAACCTTTTGTCCGCCCACATCAAAGTGACTGGTAGCCAAAGCACTACCAACACTCAGTTTAAGATAACCGACCTGCTTACCCTTACGTGCTACTAAATAGAATGGGCGGCCTGAAAGTTCTGCATTGGCAAAACCATTGGCATCGGTTTTTACACTTTGCAGTTTCTGGTTCTGAAAATTGCGCAACTCAATATCAACACCGTTAAGCGGCGCCGAAGTGCTCAGGTCTGTAGCAACAAGGTGGACATGATTACCTTCACCGCGCTTGGCAAGTAAACCAATGTTCGAGGCCATGAAATTACGCGACGCAACTGTGCTGCTGGTCTGGAACCGATAGTAGGCATCTTTACAGGGATTATCCCTATTCTCCCATTGACGATAATAGTCCTGATTATAGTATTGCTCTGCATAGTCCCAGTTGCTTGACTGCCTGATGTCCGCCTCTTCGTAGTTGATGATTCCCTTTCGCTTCTTGACGGGTACGGCATTGTCTTCCTTGCTACAGCTATAGGTTGAGTTGCCGCGGTCAATAGCGATAGACAACTGAAACAAGGCACCAGGATGACTCTTTAATAACTCAGTCGCATCCAGGTTAAAGCGGTTCCACTTATCGCCCTGAGGAGAATCCAGCTTAATCGTCTTACGCCACAGGTAACGTCCGACTCGTTGCAGACTACTGGAGCCGCCCATCTGGTTTTCCTGCAGGAACTGGCCAATATTGTTCTCATAAATCACCATCGCGGTGACTTGTACTGAATGCACATTAACGGTCTCAAAAGGAATCGCCAGTACCTGGTTCTCCGGCAGGATCACACCCTTGCCGGCAAAACGTACCTGAGGTTTTTGACTGGTAAAGACAACACTGCGCTCAACACGCTCACCCAATTTATTGCCATTGATACTTTTGATCGCGGCATCCAGGATCACGCTGACTTCACCGGTGATGCTGGTGCTGGGATAGACCTTCAAGATACTACCTTCGACTTCAGTTCGGAACTGGCTCTGCGTCTGTCCCTGACTAAATTGCACCAGGCCATTTAAATTCTGTCGTGGATCGATGACATCGGTTAGCTGAACTTCAATATATTGTTGGTTGCCGCTCACCACACGTACATGTGCAACTTTAAAATCACCTTTTGCCGGGATGTCGATTGTTCTGTCACCCTTGTTAGCAACACCAATGTTGCTACCATCCCAGGCAAGAATAACTTCGGTTTTATTTTCGTCGCGCGTAATACCCGGAATAACAAAACTATGCTGACGTCCATTGGGACTGTGCTGCCAGTTAATCCCGAGCGGGCTTCCTTTGAACTCGGCACTCAGAATTTTTTCCAGTTTATCTGCTTCTTCTTTGTCTGCCGTGTTAACGATTCCGACGATTTGCAGTTTATCGTTTGCATCAAGCTGCGCATTGACGCCACGAATCGAGACTTCAAATGTCTGCTTAATGACATCCACATCGTAGACATAAGTCTTTAAGCTTTCTGGAAAACCAAGTAACTCGTGAGTATGTAAACTGAAACGGTATCGTTGTCCGGACTGCAAGGGTTTTTCCGGAATTAAAATAATTTCCCGTTGTGTATTGAATATAAGTTCGCCCTGGATGCTGGGAGAGACTTCGAGAATACCGACAGCATCGGTACCTACTTTTTCATTTGGAATGATGTCATTAACGAATCGAATCGCAATCGGTTCTGTTTTAGAAATCGTGCCGCGATTATGTGCGCTTATATATTGGGTCCAGACTGGATCGTTTTTTACCGATTCTTTTTTAGCTTGTTGATCAAGCTTGTCACAGCCTGAAAATAATAATGCAACGATTGAAAACCCAATAAGCCATTTAGATGAAAACCTAACCTGTGTTGATATCACGGGCTACTCCCTTGATTTTAGTTTTGTGGTATTAATGTTATAGAAGAGAAAGCTGACTGCGGCACACCGCAATAATGATGCATTAGGATGAAATCTGACGAATTATTATTGCGCTCTAATCTGAAGCCGATCCTGCCCCCTGCACTAATCTTGTAATCCTGCCTGACTATCAAAAAATAATTATTGTGTCAGGTATAAAATACTAGGATAAATATCTTTATATTTCACTCAACTGATTGTCTTCGATCACACTATCAACAACCTCACTGACTATGATTTCGCCGTATTAACACAATAGACTCGTTGGCTTTATGAACGTCCTTTTATGGCTATTTGGGTTAGCGGCACTTAAAAGCAATAAGATAATCGTGATGTAGACCGGGTTTACCCCTGGCCGGGGTTAATTTCTCTAGAGCTTTTCATGTAGAATGAGCGCTAAACTAAAATAACAACAATCAGCATCGAGACCTTGGCCAGCAGATAAAGATGATCGATTTCTCTAATTCTCAACATAACGATGACCGCGCGATTGCGCTGTGGTTAATCATCATTGCCCTACTTATTTATGGGATGGTCATCCTGGGTGGCGTCACTCGTTTGACTGGCTCGGGCCTGTCTATGGTTGAATGGGAACCGATTATGGGAGTACTGCCTCCCCTGACTGAACAAGAATGGCAGGAAACGTTTGAAAAGTATAAGCAATTTCCGGAGTACCAGAAGAAAAACAAAGGAATGAACCTGGATGAATTTAAAGGTATTTTTGTCTTTGAATATTCACACCGCATGCTTGGGCGTTTCATTGGCCTGGCCTTTTTTATCCCATTCATGTTCTTCCTGCTTAAAAAAAGGATAAGACCCCAGCTAATGCCCAAGCTGATCCTGATGTTTGTGTTGGGCGGTCTGCAAGGTTTACTCGGTTGGTATATGGTAAAAAGTGGGCTGGTTAAAGACCCCCATGTAAGCCAGTATCGCCTCACTGCGCATTTAAGTGCAGCCATCCTTATATATGGTTACATTCTCTGGGTTGCTTGGAGCCTGCTGAATCCATCACCCGAGAACGCCTGGGTAAGAGGAATCGAGAATCTGCGCAAGTACACCAAAATTGCCGCCGCCCTGATTATTATCATGATTGTCAGTGGCGCGCTTGTTGCCGGGACTCGTGCAGGCCTTGGTTACAACACCTTCCCACTGATGAATGGCTACTTCTTCCCGCCAGGTCTATTTGATATGTCGCCGTTTTATCTAAATTTCGTTGAAAATAAGACTACAATACAGTTTAACCACCGCATGCTTGCCTACCTTTTGATCTTGTATATTCCCTTCCTTTGGTACAAAGCCAACAAGTATGTATTAACCGCAAGAACCCGGAGCGCCTTTTATCTATTGTTTATCATCTTTGCGCTACAGATCACCCTTGGTATCACCACCCTGCTATTTGAGGTCCCGGTTGCGCTTGGTGCTGCCCATCAGGGTGGGGCACTTCTACTGTTTACCGCTGTCCTATTTGTTATCCATGAGCTGCGTGTCGGTAAGTCACTCTAACTGATTGATATTTAATCATTTTAGCTTGGTACTTATCGGTACTAGTACTGTGCGAGATCAAGTTTCTACCCCTTTGAGTCAGGTACGATGCCTGCTAGTGATGGGCTATAATTGAGCAAATTGAGACGATTAGCACGAATGACAACAACACCATCCAACCCGCAACAGTTACACGACAACTTCGGTCGCAATATCGAATACGTGCGCCTGTCGGTCACGGATCGCTGTGATCTACGTTGTCAGTACTGCCTTCCTAAGGGTTTTAAAGACTTCCAGGAACCCAGTGAGTGGCTCAGCTTTGATGAGATCGAACGCATTATTCAGGCCTTTGGCGAACTGGGCACCCGCCGCCTGCGTATCACTGGCGGCGAACCACTGGTACGAGCCAATCTACCCGAGTTAGCAGGACGCCTGGCGGCACTCCCCGGCATAGAGGACCTGTCTTTGAGTACCAATGCGACCCGTTTAGCCAAACAGGCGCAGGCCCTCAAAGATGCCCGTATCTCAAGAATTAATGTCAGCCTCGACTCCCTGCAGACTGACCGCTTCAAGACCCTGACCGGCGGCAAGCTATCCAAGGTATTAGATGGCCTGATGGCCGCAAAAGATGCCGGCTTTGCCCCCATCAAGATCAACATGGTGGTGTTAAAAGACACCAACGAAGATGAAATCGAAGACATGGTTAAGTTTTGTATTGAGCACGACTTTACCCTGCGTTTTATCGAGACCATGCCGATGGGAACCACCGGTCTCGACGCCACAAATCAATATGTGGACCTACAAACCGTTAAGGCTAAACTGGCAGAGCAATTTGATTTAGTGCCAGGTGTAATGCCAGGCGGTGGTCCCGCCCGTTATGTACAAGTCGCTGGTACGGATTTAAGAATTGGCTTTATCACCCCCATGTCACAGCATTTTTGTGAGACCTGCAATCGCGTCCGTCTCAGCGTCGATGGCACGCTCTACATGTGCTTAGGTCAGGACGACAGTTATCCCTTACGAGAGATTCTGCGTGATGGCTGTAGTGACGACGAGCTCAAACAACACATCATCAAGGCTATCCAGCTCAAGCCTGAACGCCACGAGTTCACTAGCAATCCGGGCAAGATCGTTCGTTTCATGTCACACACTGGCGGATAGACACTGGCGGATATATAGCGAGCCCACCTCGATTTAATTTGAACCTCTCCACTCAGCTACGGTCTTTATGCACTGTAGCCATTTAATTTCACAACAAAATAAGAATTTAACAATGATGAGACTAATTAAATTTCGTTTATATAACCTGATTGGATTTTTGCTTCTATTCTCACTGCCAGCCTGTGCAACAACGGGCCAGGAAAAAATTGATGAGATACTTAAACTAAAAGAAGAGCCCGCTGGGGTTGTGTTTGAGATCGTCACCGGTAGCAAGGATGGACTTGAATGGGCCCTGCCACTGGTCAAAAGTCAGATTGACCAGCTAAGAAAACGCTTTCCAGATATCGATGTGGCAATTGTCACTCATGGACGCGAACAATTTGCGCTGCAAAAACAGAAAAAAGACGGCAATAAAAAAGTTCACAGCCTGACTCAGCAACTAGTTGGCAAGGATATTCAACTGCATGTTTGTGGAACCCATGCCGAATGGCGCGGAGTAACCGAGGAAGACTTCCCAGAGTATGTCAATGTTTCTCCAACTGGGCCTGCTCAGATCAATGACTATCTGTCAGTCGGTTATGTGTTAGTCAAAATTACCAGCAAGCCATAATCTTCAGAATGTTAACGACATTCGCCCATGCGGCGTCCTGTGAACTTGTATCTTAATACTGTCGTTTTCCCGGCCACATCACCTAGATCGGTTTTCGAGCTTCCGGTTATTTTGCGCGAACCAAAACGAATTTTGCCTTCATTAATAATCGAGCCATGTTCTGTAAAGCAATTTATTCTGTAATGCACTGTACGGTAGACAACACGCTGATCAATGACAGAGCAATTTCGCGCCTTTAGAAAACTGGTTGGAATAGGATCTTCTTCGGTGAAACATTCTCGAACATGCACTGGTGGTATACCAACAGGCATACCACTTACATTTTGCTTAACAAGCAGTTCCCATTCACCCTCAACCATCTCCAGTGCAGTGGTTTGGGTAGACGATAAAATCAGGCTTACAATAACAATAAAACGAGCGATAGACATGGTTTCACCATACTATTTTAATGAGTCTATAATCTATATCGGCCAGTAGTGTGGCTTTTTTAATAGGTGATGTCTACAACCTGGTTGCGGCCTTTGCGTTTTGCCTCGTACATGGCGTCGTCGGCATTGCGTAAGATTGATGATAATTTAACTTCCGGGTTCATGGTCTGGCAGTAAAGTCCAATGCTAGTCGTCATATAAATTGTCTTGTCACTCCAGGCAACAGCACTCCTGGAAATTTCAGCATGAATTTCCTGTGCACGCTGCAAGCCAACCTCACGTTCGCAGCGCATGTAGGCAACAAATTCGTCCCCCCCATAGCGCGCCACCAAGTCACCGGCACGCATTCCCCGCTCTAGGATCCGTGCAACTTGATTGAGCACCGCATCACCAGCGGCATGGCCATATGAGTCATTGATCTGCTTAAAGTGGTCGATATCGATCAACATGATGCAGACATACTCCGTATCGCCTGTACGGCGTGATAATGTCTTCCTCAAACTGTCTTCAAAATAGCGTCGATTGGCCAATGCCGTTAAGTAGTCATGCTGCGCCGCCTCTTCCAGACGTTCATTAGCTTCACGCAATTTTTGGGTAGCACTCTCGACACGATCTTGAAGAGACTCATTCAGCTTTTGTACTTCATTTTTTGAAACCTGCAAGCTTGAAATCAATGCACGTAAGATCGTACCAAGTTGGGTTATTTCTACTGGGGCAGTGTTTCTCAACGAAGGTAAGTTACCGTCCAGGTTATTTTGCATCAACTTACGCCCTGCGCTTGCTAATGTGTTTAAAGGCTCGGTTACCCAACGTGATATAGCAAGTGCAAGCAGTATCGCCAGGATCAAACCCAGTGTTCCCCAGATAAGATGAGAACGCATGAGCTTATTCACATGCGCTGCTACTTCTGACTCTGGTTGTGGCACCATGATACCCCAGCCAATCTCAGGCACGGAGGCAAAGCCTGCAACCATATTGCCTTTCATAAAAGGAGAGTAGAAACTCGTAGCGCCAGTTTCACCAGCCATCATCGACTGCACGATCGGCCAGTCAGAGATGTTTTTTATCTCACTCACCCATTGTGGATTAGGGTGTGCAATCACCTGGCCAGTTTTGTCCACGATAGCGGAATGACCACGCTCACCGAACTTCACATTTTTACGAATATTTTCAATCGGCTCGATACGTAATTCACCGAGTAACACACCTATGATTGCTCCGCTGTCATCAAACACAGGTTGCCCCATGAATATAGCGGGTTGGTTTGTGACAGGGTGACGCTTCACATTCGACATAGACCATTGATGACTCTTGCGAGAGATCAAGTAACACTGTTCCGTACTGAACCTCGCCAGCTCTTCACTTGCGAGTGCACCATTGAGATACGCATGTGAGATAACCTGACCTTGCATATCCATATATAAAAAACCACTGAAACCCGGCATCTTCTCCAGGAAGTTTTCCATCGCTTTTACATAACCATGGTTTCCCTTTTCCTTAACCATTGGCACCGTTTCGGCAAGGATGGCCAACATCCCCTTATGGTCATTTACATAGGTCGATAGTGGAGCGGTAAGATTTTGTGCTAACAGTTTGTGTTTTTCGTGAATTTCCCGCCAGCTATTTTCCCAGGCCGATAGATACAGGTGATAACCCAAAATAGAAATCGGTAATACCGCAACAATGACGGTTACCAACAACATCAGTCTGGAGACAGACAGTGCTTTAAGATGATTTATTAATGGCATCTATTTGTAGCCCGGTGAAAATAATATTGGCGAGGCCTTCAAATAACCTATGCCTGTTAAAATAGTGGGCTTATTATAAGGGAATTAATTAAAGACCCCCACTTAACATAAGGATAATATCACATTTATTACTTATTGATTATTAAGGAGATAATTTCTGAGCGCTGCGTTTTTGTGATCTTGATCACACTTTTTTCTCGCAAACAAAAAGGCTATTTCAGAGATCGTTTTTGTACTTTCGGGACTCACTAAGCCGATAAAAACATATAGCTGCCGAGGGCAAATAATAGTAAACCAAATAGTCTTTTTAATTTATCTGCCGGCAGGCTATGGGCAAGCTTTGCCCCCAGAGGGGCAAACAGAATACTTGATGTAACAATACCAATCAGGGCAGGAAAATAGAGATAACCCAAACTCCACTCAAGTGTAGTTGTTGTTGACCAGCCCATGATGATAAACCCAACCGCACCTGCAACTGCAATCGGTAAACCACAGGCACTGGATGTAGCCACGGCCTTACGCATCGCTACATTACACCAGACTAAAAACGGAACTGTTAAAGTTCCGCCACCGATACCAACAATGGATGAGATCGAGCCGATCAGGTTACCCGCCGCAAACAATCCAACCCGCCCAGGTACAACCCGCGATGCTTTGGTGTGCGTGTTTAACAATAATTGGATCGCCACTAACCACTCAAATATGGCAAAAAAGCGTCGTAACACAACCGAGGGCATCCAATCTGCAACCGCAGCGCCGATCAAAGCGCCGATTACAATACCTGGAGTAAGCTGCCTAAACAGATCCCAACGCACGGCACCCCGTTTGTGATGGGCATAAACAGATGAAATAGACGTAAAGACAATGGTCGCGAGAGATGTGCCGACAGCGAGATGCACCAAACTATCAGGGTCCATTCCCTCTCGAGTGAAGAGATAAACCAGCACGGGCACAATAATTAAACCCCCGCCGACACCAAACAGCCCCGCGATTAAACCCGCGATAGCACCGAGCAATAAGTATATAAGTATGATATCCATCTACAACAATGGGCTAATGCCTATTAATGCTTGCAGGGCACATCGAAGTCGACATGGTAATGCTCATCATGCCGAACCCAAGAACGTTTCTTTGAAAGTGTTATATTTTTTTTAATGTAAGCACCATATTTTGTTTTCAGTAAAAATGGTTGTAACTTGGGATCAAAGATGACTCGCCACAGCTTTACCGAATGCGCCTTTGCCTGCTTATCTAACATAACTATATGTGCTGCCAACGCCTCATAATCGATAGTTAGGTTATCTAAACGCCCCTTAGCATCAAACTCGATATCATAGCCATAGCGATTCAGTGCATGGGTTGATAAGTGCACTGACTCACCTTTGTCATTGAGCACGGGCACCATAAAATCAACCGACAAACCATTTTGGTGGGTTTTATGCGGCTTAAAGCGCCCCCCTTTTTTAAAGCCTGTCTCGGCATACTTAAAGCGTTTATTCGGCAAGTCGTTCGCCAATTGTTTATAGGCAGCAACAATAATGTCACGCACGGTGCTGTGCACATAGGTTCGTCCCAATGTCGCAGCGAGCGAACTATAACTGACAAAGTTGCTGCCTGAAGAAGGTAACTGCACAGCATGCTCCAGGCGGCCATTTTTTGTCGTGCCATAACAAATACTTTCAACACTGAAAACCGTGTTTGGTAATAAACTACAGAGCAACATAAAGACTAATCGTTTTAACATAGGAATATCTTTACACAAGACACGGACGGATTAAAACCTGAAATAAGCACTTTCAGACTATAAAGACTCTATTAACTGAGATTTACTTTATCCAGATAGTCTTGGCATTAACGAATTCACGAATACCGTGTGAAGATAATTCACGTCCGTATCCAGAACGTTTGACGCCGCCAAAGGGAAGACGGGGATCGCTTTTTACAAAACCATTTACAAAGGTACAACCGGATTGCACTTGTCGTGCCAGGCGTTCACCACGAGCACTATCTTTTGTCCAAACACTGCCCCCCAAACCATAGTCAGACTCATTCGCGATGCGTAAGGCATCGGCTTCGTCGCGCGCACGAATAACAATGGCAACCGGACCAAACAATTCTTCACTGTAAGCACGCACACCAGGTTCAACTCGGTCCAGTATGGAAGGTTTATAAAATGCACCGGGGCCTTCGATTGGTTCACAACCTGTTATCGCTTTGGCTCCAGCAGCAATCGAGTCGGTCACTTGCACATG
This sequence comes from uncultured Ectothiorhodospiraceae bacterium, assembly GCA_947259575.1. Taxonomy (GTDB): domain Bacteria; phylum Pseudomonadota; class Gammaproteobacteria; order UBA6429; family Thiohalophilaceae; genus SZUA-24. The sequence continues at coordinate 89,133 of CAMYMU010000048.1, forward strand.
TAATTCATCACGCAAGTCTTCACGTGCCATTGGACCCATGGTGGTATTGGGGTCCATCGGATCACCCGTCTTCAGTGCCTCAACACCCGCTTTAAAACGAGCTACAAAATCTTCGGCGATCGCATCAACAACAATAAAACGTTTTGCTGCGATACAACTCTGACCTGAATTTAAATAACGCGAAATGATCGCATTGCGCACTGCCTCATCAAGGTCTGCATCTTCAAGCACGATAAAAGCATCAGAGCCACCAAGCTCTAACACGGATTTTTTCAAACTGTGACCTGCTGTACTGGCAACCTGTTGGCCGGCGGGCTCTGAACCCGTTAACGTGACGGCATGCACACGAGGGTCTTCAATCACCTTTGCAACCTGTGATGCGCGAATCATCATCGTCGTGAAAACACCTTGTGGGCAACCAGCCTGATGAAAGACATCCTCAATCGCTAATGCCGACTCGGGAACATTGGAGGCATGCTTAAGCAGACCGGTATTACCTGCCATTAACGCAGGAGCTGCAAATCTGAAGACCTGCCAGAATGGGTAATTCCATGGCATCACCGCCAGCACTGTACCCATAGGTAAATAGGCGACATAGCTATTTGATGCATCCGATGCCAACACTTCATCTTTAAGGAAAGTCGCAGCGTTCTCTGCATAGTACTCGCAGACCGTCGCACACTTTTCAATTTCGCCTTTAGAATCGCCAATCAGTTTTCCCATCTCACGCGTAATAATCGGCGCATAGTCATCGACATTATCTCTTAGGACCTGGGCAGCTTTACGCATTAACCCGGCACGCTCATCAAAACCGCGTGCCTGCCAGTCAGCCGAGACCGCTGCCGCCTGGGCAAGGGCAGCCTCAATTTGTGTGTCATCCCAGCCAGCTACCTCTTTCAAGGTCTCGCCAGTTGCTGGATTAATTACCGTAAAACTCATGTGCTCTCCTAGAGACTTTTAAGGTGAAATTCCTTTGATTTTAAGAGTATAGCTATACTTCTGGATAATGCAGATCTGGTCAATTGATAAGCTAAACACCTACAAAATGTACATTTAATGAACGAATTACAGAAATAAGCTCTAATAGGGCAGCTTGGCCAGGACTTTCACTTAATGTCACGATTTTTCTACCCACCCCTACTATTTGTTGTTGTGTTGCTGCTGACTCAAAGTTGCAGTGCTTATCAATGGCAGATTAAGACTGTCACGATTGAATCTGGAACTGATGCAGAAACATATCGTTATATCCAGCAGATTAGTAATAAAATCGAGATCATCGGTGCAAGTCGTTACCCCACACTTGGCCAGGAGATCCAGTTTTCTACTTACCTGGATATTGAGCTAGTTGTTTCTAATAGCGGCAAGCTAAAAAGCGCACGTCTGTTGAAATCGAGCCAGCAACCTAGTCTAGATGAGAAAATGATGGAACTTGTTCGCTACTCTGCACCTTACCCACCTTTACCTGATGAGTTGGATATCGAGACACTCATTGTACAAAAGCGATGGCATTTCAACCCCAACAATTAAAACACCAATGCAAAATAATATTTTTTGGCTATTTTTTTATTTTAAAGACATAAAAGTAACAGATAGCATTAATCAGCAGGACAACAAAACCTAGTATAATTTGTAGTGAACGTGTCAGATCCTCAGGATAGAGTATCGGCATGATATAACGCATCACAAAATCACCGTCATACATTTCAAGCCCGGCCTGTTTACGTAACTGATTCTCATAAGGTGTTAGCGGGCAGATCCAACCTGTGAACTCGATAAGTATTCCCCAAATAACAGCAGGGAGATGTAGCCATACAAGTCTTCTCCACCAGACCAATAACACGCCGCCAAATAATACAAACAAAACAAATGCGAAATGTACTAGCACGATGATATCGGCGCCGACAGCTGACCAGTTTATTGAAGTCTCCATAAATTAGCGGCTTATATTTATTTCGTTACCCGAAGTCTAACTAAGAAAATTTGCTCCTGCCAGAATTCATCATAATTCATCACCTTGAATTCAGCTGACCATGCTGTAATCCAATAAAACAACAACATTATCAAGCACCACAACGGGACAGTTATGGATCTCAAAATAGAATCAATACAAAACTGGTTGCGCAACTCTATATTTCTGCGTGTGATGTTTATTGGCTTTGTTATGCTTTTACTGCAAATACCCATTGCCATGATTAGCGGTCAAATTTATGAGCGGGACAGAACACGCATCCATGCAATAAACGATATCACCAGCAAGTGGGGACAACGACAAAATATAATAGGACCGAGGCTTGTTGTTCCTTATTACGAGATACAATCATGGAAGAACAAACACGGTCACCTGGAGAAGACGCGTAAGCTACGACATGCGGTCTTTTTACCGGATACACTTGACGTCACCGCAAAAATACAAAATGAAACACGCTATCGTGGTATCTTTGAAGTCCCTGTTTACCAATCGATAGTTAATTTACAAGGCAGTTTTACAAAACCCGATTTTAGTATCTGGGGTATTGATCCCAAACTGATTGACTGGGATAAAGCCCAGCTACTCGTTGGTGTTTCAGATTCTCGTGCTATTCAGAAGCAAGTCACGTTGCGTTGGAACAAACAAACACTCTACTTTGAACCGGGCCTGGGTAAAACCAATAGTAATGACACCGGGTTTCATATACCGAAGATTTCGCTGAAAGACTCTAAACAATTTAAATACAATATTGCGATGTCGCTAAACGGGAGTGATTCATTCTACATCGCGCCATTGGGAAAAAACTCCAGTTTTAAAATACATTCTGACTGGCCCGACCCAAGTTTTCAGGGTTACAAACTACCCAATAGCCGAAAAATTTCTGCGCAAGGCTTTGATGCAAGCTGGTCTATTTCACATATCAGTCGAAATTATCCCCAACAGTGGCTTGATGATGAATTCACCTATGCAAAACTAACCCAGTCTCTGGTTGGTGTTGATTTTGTGTCTCCCGTAGATAACTACCGAATGACTGAACGCAGTATTAAATATGCCATGCTGTTTTTGCTGTTAACGTTCGTATCAATCTGGTTAATCGAAATTTTTTATAAACTACGCGTTCACCTTCTACAGTACTTGCTGTTAGGCCTTGGCATGTGCCTGTTCTATTTACTGCTACTTGCCTTCTCTGAGCACATCAGTTTCATTTGGTCCTATGTCATAGCAAGTAGTGCAGTTATCATCATGACTTCCCTGTATTCCAAAGCAATTCTTAAATCGAACAAACGTGCTGCATGGATTGGCTCAGGCATTACCATCCTTTATATCTATCTATTTTCCTTACTCGAAGAACAAAATTATTCGATGTTGTTCGGCTCGATTGGTGTGTTTTTAGCGTTAGCGTTGATTATGTATATCACTCGTAACATAGACTGGTACAACCCCAGTAAGCGAGGTGAGTAATGTTTATTGCACACATGCCCGCCGGTTTCCTGTTGTCACGCTATCTACTAAAAGACGAACGTGATGAACCGTCCTATATCAAATATTTACTCATTGGCTTAATTGCCAGTATCGCACCTGACTTTGATTTGGCTTATTTCCATTTGATCGATGCACGGCAACACCCACACCACAGTTACTGGACACACATCCCAATTTTCTGGGTTGGTATTTATATGTTTCTGGTCTATCCGGTTTATAAATGGCTGGGACGCACAGGCATTAAATTACTGAGCATGTTTCTCCTTTGCGGTTTATTGCACATGTCGCTAGACAGCGTGGCAAGTGGAATTAAATGGCTTTACCCAATCGACAAATCTTACTATGGCCTCTGGCGTATTCCTTCCGTGTATGACTGGTGGGTGGCCAATTATCTTTTTCACTGGACATTTGTCATTGAAGTTACCATCTGTTCTATTGCCGGGGTTGTATTTTTCCCCGATAAGGCTTTGCGCAATGACCTGAAATACCAATTTTTAGTTTGGTTATACCAAATTCGGCCAAGCTCAAAATTAATGGATAAGCTGGTCAGCACCGATAGTCGCTCCGAATAATGATCTACTTCGTGATCTAAGCTTAAGCAAAAAACTGTGCAGCGATTGTGTTAACCGTTAAACTAGTCGCATGGAAACATATCTGGTAGGTGGTTGTGTTCGTGATGAATTGTTGGGGCGTCCCAGCAAGGATCGCGACTGGGTGGTAGTCGGTGCTAGTCCCGAAGAAATGCTGGCGGCCGGATATAAGTCAGTCGGTAAAGACTTTCCGGTATTTCTGCATCCTGAAACTAAAGAAGAATACGCTCTGGCTCGAACCGAGCGTAAAACTGCACCGGGTTATACCGGTTTTAGTTTTCACGCCGATGCCGATGTCACTCTAGAGCAGGATCTCTCCCGTCGTGATTTAACTATTAATGCCATTGCCCGTGATGTGCAGGGTAATATTGTTGATCCCTACAACGGCCAGCAGGATCTCCAAGATCGCATTCTGCGCCATGTCTCACCTGCCTTTGCTGAAGACCCGGTTCGCATCTTGCGTAACGCACGCTTTGCTGCGCGTTTTGCTGAACTCGGTTTTAACATTGCCGATGAAACCATGGCCTTAATGAAGAGCATGGTCGAAAACGACGAAGTCGATGCACTTGTGGCAGAAAGGGTCTGGCAGGAAACCGAACGTGCACTTGGCGAACAAACTCCGACCCGTTATTTTCAAGTGCTAAGAGACTGTGGAGCCCTGGCGCGAATCTTCCCTGAAATAGACAATCTATTTGGTGTGCCTCAACCAGAAGAATATCACCCGGAGATCGACACTGGTGTACACACCATGATGGTACTGGAACAGGCCACTCGCCTGTCGAATGATACACGAGTGCGTTTCGCCGCACTCACCCATGACCTTGGCAAGGCGATCACCCCAAAAGATGAGTTACCACAACACATCAATCACGAAGAACGCGGCGTACCGCTGGTCAAAGCATTATGTGAACGCTTACGTGTACCACGCGATTTTCGAGACCTGGCTGTTAATGTCGCTCGCTATCATTTGCACTACCATCGTGCTAAAGAACTCAGGGCCAGCAGCATATTAAAACTGATCAAGAACCTTGATGGATTTCGTCGTCCCGAACGCTTCGATATGTTTCTACTCGCCTGCGAAGCTGATTCACGGGGACGTCCTGGTTACGAAGACAGAGTGTCGACTAAACCAAAATTATTGAAAGATGCATTTGATGCTGCGGCTGCTATTGATGTAGGTCCAATCGTTGAACGTGGTTTAAAGGGTGATGCGATTGCGATGGAGCTAAATCAGCTGCGTATCAGGGCTATTAAACAAAGTTTACCTAACGACTAGTGAGTTACCGCCGCTAGTGTAACACGGTTACGCCCACTATCTTTGGCCTTATAAACTGCTGTATCGGCGGCTTTGAAAAGTGCACTAAAATCACAGTCTAGATTCTCCGGCAAGCTTGCCACACCTATGCTAGCTGTGATCTTTATCCCATCAATATCCAGCGCTTCGATATGCTCACGAATGGTTTCGGCTTTATTGATCGCATTGGCTTCATTGCAGTGATTAAGGATCATAATAAATTCCTCACCGCCAAATCGAGCCGCAATATCTTCATTACGACATAATGAATGTAATACTGTGGCTACCTCTACCAGAACAGTATCACCCGTATCGTGACCATGCGTGTCATTGATATATTTAAAGTGATCTAGATCTATTACCAGTAAACTCATATCGATTTTATGGCGAATAGACTCACTAATTTTCTTTGGACCAACATCCATTAAATAATGTCGGTTATATAATTTAGTTAGTTGATCTAACATCGCGAGCTCGCGCATTTCTGCACGTTGTGCTTCGACTTTGTCGAGCAAGTGGCGCATTCGAACAAGATTCTGTACCCGAGCCAACAATTCTTCATCGACAACGGGTTTCTGAATATAGTCACTCACGCCTGAGTTGAGTAGTTCGATCTTTCGATGTACGTCGCTTAGACCAGAGATTGCAAGAATCGGGATGTCAGTATAGCGACCTGAGAGTTGTTTGATCTCACGCACCAGGGTAAAACCAGACTTCTTACCTTCTAACATCAGATCAGTAAGTACCAGGTCATACTCAGCTTCCTGTAATTCACACAAAGCTTCATCCACATTGGTAAAATGGGTGACCTGATATCCATGCTCCTCCAACAGCGCCATCGTTTTCATCGCCAGGGATTTTTGGTCTTCTATATATAAGATCCTACCTGGCTTTGATGTCTCACTACCGCCACTCTGAACAAAGTACTCCAGGTAAATCGATAATTCGGATAATTCATTTTTGTAAAAAACCTCGGTTGCCCCCGAGATCAATGCTTGCTGGAAATTTTCCTTTTCTTCATTGGCCGTGATCATGATGACAGCTGTCTTCATATTGTCTTTATCTGCCCTTACCTGGCTGCACAATTGAATACCATCAATGTCCGGCAACTGCATCGACATGCAAATGAGGTCAAATGAATGTGTTTTTATCTGCTCGAGACCATCATGACCGTTTTGCTTGATCACCACCTCAAAACCCATGTCTTTGAGTAGCTTAGATAAAATACCCTGATAGAGCCGGGTCGGCTCGATCACCAGAGCCTGTAGCGCATCGCCAACTTGTTGAGAGTTTTCTGACATGCAGTTATTAGCGGCCAGACATGGTTGATACTAAACAATATGTCCCCAATATTGCGTATAATTAAGCCCACTTCAAAATAACCACAGATTTCGTATGACAAAGAATATCCCCAAAGTGGGCTTCATCAGCCTTGGTTGTCCCAAGGCGCTGGTGGACTCAGAAAACATTTTGACCCAGCTTCGGGCCGAGGGTTACGACCTGGTACCGAATTATGATGCCGCCGATGTGGTGGTGGTTAATACCTGCGGCTTCATCGACGATGCCATAGATGAATCCATGGAGTCCATCGGCGAAGCTTTGAATGAAAATGGCAAAGTCATCGTGACCGGCTGCCTTGGTGCCAAGGGTGACATCGTTAAACAGAACTTTCCTGATGTGCTTGCCGTCACTGGCCCTCATGCACAACAGGAAGTGATGCAAGCAATCCACACGCACTTACCAAAACCACACGATCCTTTCGCCGACTTGGTACCCAAGCAGGGAATAAAACTCACACCACAACACTATGCCTATCTGAAAATATCAGAGGGCTGTAATCACCGTTGCACCTTTTGCATTATTCCCGCCTTACGTGGTGATCTGGTCAGTCGGCCTGTCGGCGAGGTCATGCAAGAGGCAGAAAACCTGGTCAACGCAGGTGTAAAGGAACTGCTCGTGATATCACAAGACACCAGTGCCTATGGTGTGGATGTGAAATATAAAAATGACTTCTGGCAAGGACAACCTATTAAGACTCGAATGACTGAGCTAGCAACCGCGCTGGCCGGCTTCAATGTCTGGACCCGCTTGCATTATGTCTATCCCTATCCGCATGTTGATGAAGTTATTCCACTGATGGCGGAAAACCGAATCTTGCCTTATCTGGATATTCCTTTCCAACATGCTAGCCAATCTGTTTTAAAGGCGATGAAACGCCCAGCCAATAGTGAAAATGTTCTAAGGCGTATTGAAAAGTGGCGAGAGATTTGTCCGGAAATTGCATTACGTTCAACTTTCATCGTTGGTTTCCCTGGTGAAACGGAACAAGACTTTGATGAACTACTGGATTTTATTGATGGGGCACAACTGGATAGAGTCGGCTGCTTCACCTATTCTGAAGTAGAAGGTGCAACCTCTAATCAATTACCCAATCATGTTGATGAAGAGACAAAACAGGATCGACTGGATCGTTTTATGACTCGACAGGCCTCAATTAGTGCAGATAAACTAAAACAAAAAATCGGTTTGAACATGAAGGTATTAGTTGATGATGTTGAAGAAGATGGAACCGTGATCGCTCGCTCCTATGCCGATGCACCAGAGATCGATGGTTTGGTAATCGTAGAAGCCACTGAGAGTGCCCGGCCAGGTGAATTTCTTGATGTGACTATCACAAACAGTGATGAGCATGATCTCTACGCAACAGCCAACAAGGATTAACATTAAGTAGGCTACAGTCAGAGTTAAGTTATGCTGGATAAAAATCTTTATAGACCACCACAAAGTTCATTACTCGGCGGTGACCAAACAAAAACCAAGCGTATGACATTTATCAGGCGCTTTTTGATCACACTGGCCTGGGCTTTTCCCGTCTTTGCAACTATCTCCGTACTGAACACTCAATCGACTGAATGGTTGGCGGTGATCGCAGGTTCATTCTTGATTTCACTATTTTGTGGCATTGTCGCTATGTGTATTCCAACACGTTTTAAAACTATTTTTGTCCCCGTTGGAATTCTAGCTGGCTTTGCACTCGCACTACTGAGTTAGTACTGACAATAATCTAGAATTAATCCATTCCGGATTAAAGATAAAACATTCTCTTATAAATTATTTCCAAATATTCATTTTTGTTTTTTGTAATTAAACATACTGAGCTTTCATCACGTTGCCTTTTGCACCTTTTGATTTTTATTTGTTCAAATATCATTTACAAAGCGTCAAACTTTATTCAATTGATTCGTTATACGAACTGCAACTTAAAATAGTTAACCATACTTTATTTTTAATGTTAAGTTCTGGTAACCTTCTGTTAGAAATAAAAAAATATAACAACAACAATCATAATTATAGGTACTAGTGTGTACACTATTCGGCCAGCCAGCGTAAAAGATGTTGATAACATCTATTCACTCATTTATTCATCTGTCTGCTTATTATGCAAGACACACTATACACAAGAAAAGCTGAATTCATTTATTGACAACCTGCCAAGCAAATTACTCTACTACAAATGGTTAACTGACCGTATTCTAATCGTTTGTTGTGAAGGTAAAAACATTGTCGGCTTTGGTCAGTTTGATCCTGCTGAATCATTTATTGATGCAATTTTTGTCCACCCAGAACATACCAGCAAGGGTATCGGTACAAAAATAATTAACTACCTGGATGGTGTTGCTCAATCACTAAAAAAATCTGAGGTGAAAATTAATGCATCGATCAATGCGACTAGTTTTTATGAGAAGTGCGGATTTGAACAGCAAGGTACCTTTTTTATGATCTGTAAAGATGGTTCTCGTTTTGAAACGATAAAATTTACAAAGCAAATACCTAAAGATTAAGTCGCGTCATTTCTGATACATAATCTAATTTATTTTTCTGCAAGCACAATCGCCCGCATCGGTGCCGGATACCCTTCGACAGTCTTACTATGATCATCTTGATCAAGAAAGTCGACAAGCGATTGGAACTGCATCCACTCTGTAGATCTCTGTTCTTCAATGCTGGTGACGGTTACATCAATGCATCGCACCTTGTTATAACCCGCCTGTTTAAGCCAGGTTTCCAGCATTTTAACGCTTGGGATTGACCAGACATTACGCATTTGTGCATAACGCCCTTCTGGAACCAGTACTTCACCAAATTTTTCATCAATGACGAGGGTTTCTAACACCAGTTCGCCCTCATCACGTAGGCAATTTTTCAGCTCCTGCAAATGTGCAAGCGGATCACGCCGATGGTAAAGCAGTCCCATGGAAAACACAGAATCAAAGCAGTTTAACTCGGCTGGTAAATCATCGATACCAAGTGGTAATACCGCGACATTATAGTCTTGTATATAACGTTGCAATGCAAAATACTGCATTACAAATAAGATAGTGGGATCTATACCCAGGACAAAGTCGGCGGCCGCACCGCGCATGCGCCAACAGTGATAACCACAGCCACAACCAATGTCTAATACTCTTCTACCCGCGAGTGGTGCAATGTCTTTTATTAACCGTTGCCACTTCCAGTCTGAACGCCACTCCGTATCTATATAGTGTCCAAATAATTCAAACGGTCCTTTTCGCCAGGGATGTAATTGTTTGAGTTGTTCTATAAGCCGCAAGTGTTGTTGTTGATTTAAATCTGCTTCAATACCAACTTCAATTGCATCCTGACTCAGGCTTACAACCGTGGGCGTCACATCAGGTAACAATGACAAAGCAGTTTGCCATTTATCCATGTCACCATGATGTTTCACGCTCAGACGTTCGGCAAGAATAGGTTTCAGTGTCTCCACCCAGTCAGAGAGACCTGCATTAGCCAATTGATCGAACAAGTGATGAGTATACATAGGATTGTTTTAAGACTTTACAGCACAAAAAGACGTAAAGTTAAAACACTGGAACCAGGGACTAACGAACCCAAAGCCAACATCCGTTAAACGATTGATATGACATTCACTGGTTTCAGGAATAAGTACATTTTCAAGCGCGCTACGCTTTTGACTTATCTCCAGCTCACTATAACCATTTGCGCGTTTGAATTCCGTATGCAAATCATCATAGAACTGATGTCGCTGAGGAATATCACTCAGTACTTTTTCTGAAATAACCAGCACGCCATCTTTGTTCAATCCTGCAAAGATTTTAGCAAGTAAGTCTTTACGTTTTTCAGGTGCTAGAAACTGTAAAGTAAAATTAATAACAACTAAAGATGCATTTACAATTTTAATATTTAATATATCATCGCATATCAACTCAACCGGAGTAGCTGAGTCGTCACTCGAAATATTTTGCTGACATTGCTCGACCATCGCCTGAGCATTATCAACTGCCAGGATCTTACAACCCGGCTGTTTTATTCTACGTCGCATCGAGAGTGTCGCCGCGCCTAATGAACATCCTAGATCATAAATAGATGTATCTGCTTGTACATATTTTTCTGCAAACACACCCAACATAGGAATAATCGTGTCATAACCAGGGACTGAGCGACGAATCATATCTGGAAAGACATTGGCAACTTGTTCATCAAAAACAAAATCAACCAACATGTCTTTCGGTTTTGAAAATATTTTATCGCGCTGCACTTTGTCTTTATCTGTCATCGCTACAATTTGATAAATACGTACAACAAAATAATTCCCAGTACGATTCGGTAAATAACAAATGGCAGCATGCCTATCCGATCAAGCAACTTAAGAAAATAATGTATACATAGATAAGCGCTAACCGCCGAGATTAACACGCCTAAAATAAGCGACAACCAATCGACATACGGGAGTTCGAACAACTTAACACTTTTATAGCCACCTGCCATTAAGATCGCAGGGATTGATAATAAAAATGAAAAGCGCGCCGCGGCCTGGCGGGTGAAACCAAGGAATAACGCCGCCGTCATGGTTATGCCTGAACGTGATGTACCAGGAATAATAGCAAGTACTTGAGCAAGCCCAACCCACACTGCCGCTGTCCAGGTCATACTATTAATTTCACGTTTACGTGGTGCAAACCAGTCTGCCAGGCCAAGCAGTACACCAAAACCAATCGTTGCCCAGGCGATCACTAGAGGTGAACGAAAGACAGTATCTGCCAGGTCATGAAGTAATAAACCACCGATAGCTACTGGTATCGAACCGATAATCACTGACCACGCGAGCCGACTCTCTGGCGTATGTTCACTCTTTGCAATTGACTTTGTCCATGCCTTGAACATTTGTATGATGTCCTTGCGAAAGTAGTACATCACTGCCGACAAGGTACCTACATGCACGGCAACATCAAATGCCAGCCCCTGATCAGGCCAATCACTGAGTTTAGGTACCAGGATCAAATGGCCTGAACTCGAAATAGGTAAAAATTCTGTTAGACCTTGCACCAGGGCCAAAACGATTATTTGAATAAATGTCATAAGATGACTCGCTTTCTAATTTTCAATTTACAATAAGTGACGAATATCATGCTGCTCAAAACCCACCACTGCATCATCGTAATTCTTGCTAAATGCCACCACTTTAAAACTCTCTCCCATCTCACCGGGTAGCGTTAATCGCTTCACTTCCCCGGAGGCTTGCAAAAAGTCTGGCAGTGTTTGCTCATTAACATCCAATAAGTCTAACAGCCCGAGGTTCAGTAAAAAATGAGCCTGAGTGGCAAAGCCAACGACGTCCATGCCACACTCAAGGGCAGCATCGGCTATCGCGGTGAAATCTATATGTGCAGTGATATCCTGGATACCTGGCAATATTAACGGATCGGGATGGGCGCGGTGTTGATAATGACACATCAATGTACCCATGTGCCGCTGTGAATGATAATAAGCGCTACGTGGATAACCATAATCGACGATGAGTACGACACCGCTGTCGATACACTCAGCCAGTGACTTGATCCAGTCTTCTGCGATGAAATTCACTTCTGAGAGATAAGGATCCATTTCACTGATCGTACTTTGCTGTTTTAATTCTGCGACGCGATCCAATAAACGCTGATTGACTGACGCCTCATAGTGAAAGCTCAGTTTATTATCGGTAACGACAACATACTCTTTTAGTATCTCATCACCTTCAAGTTTAAAACGTGTCACCGGCATCGCATCCAGCAACTCGTTTGCAATGACCACACCCTTAAATGCCAATGGTAACTCGTCGAGCCAGACAACATTTTCAACATACTCAGGTAACTCTGCCGTCAGATTCTGCCGTTGTCGCTCACGTAATTCCGTGCTGAGTTCTAATATATAGTAAGTCTCAGGTAAGGCGGATTGCTGTTTAAGCGCCTGTAGGATAGAAATCGCCAGACGCCCACTGCCCGCGCCCACTTCCAGGACTTGATTTGCAACACTGGTTTGTTGAATGAACTGGGCTAGTGATTGACCAAACAGAGGCGAGGCTTCAGGAGCGGTAATAAAATCCCCCAACGCCCCAAATTTTTCTGTGCCGCAGCGGTAATATCCCAGCCCAGGAGCAAACAGGGCTTCTTGCATAAATTCCTGAAACGATAATTTTCCACCGGCCCGATTAATCGCAGACTTGATAGACTCAAGCATACTTTGACTATGTGACGTCGCCTCTTGCCCGGGCTCAGGTAAACCATGTCCATACGACCGGCTTATTGGTGACGCTGTTTTCTTTATCGGCATAATGGCACTGATATAATAACGGGCATATTTGCGGTGTGTTGTAGTAGGATCTGGGTTAGAGTGCTCGGTTCAAAACATTCGAACTAAAACAATAACATAAGGATATCATAATGAGTGAAAACAGGGTGGCGTTAATCACTGGTGGCTCTCACCGTATCGGCGCTGAAACTGCTCGTACCTTGCATGCCGCGGGCATGAATATCGTTATTCACTACCTGAGCTCACGGGATGCCGCGCAAAAGCTGCAGGAGGAACTGAATTCAGTGCGAGAAAACTCGGTGGTGTTGGTACAAGCTGACCTGTTATCAGTAAAGGCACTAACCGCCCTGGTGAAGGAGGCGCACAATGCCTGGGACCGTCTTGATGTACTGATTAATAACGCCTCGACTTTCTACCGCACCCCCGTGAATGCTGCCAGCCAGGATCAATGGGATGATCTCTTTGGGACTAATGCCAAGGCGCCGTTTTTCCTTTCCCAGGCGGCTGCACCATTTTTGAAAAAAACTGAAGGCTGCATCATCAATATGATCGATATCCATGCCGAGCGGCCACTCAAGGAACACACGCTTTATTGCATGGCAAAAGCCAGCCTTGCCATGATGACTAAATCACTGGCGCGCGAATTAGGGCCAGAGATAAGAGTGAACGGTGTCGCCCCGGGCGCCATCATGTGGCCCAATGATCTCGATGACGTCACCAAGCAGCGCATCGTCTCCAGGACTTTTTTGAAACGCAAAGGGGACGCCAGCGATATTGCTAAAACTATTTTGTTCCTGGCAGAAGAAGCCACTTACATTACCGGTCAGATTATTTCGGTCTGCGGGGGCCGCTCTCTACATAGTTAAAATCTAACTAGACTCTATCGGCCACAACGGTTGCGAGTCTTTATCATATGCATGCCAAAGTTCAGCATAGGTTTTATTTTCGGTAGGGTGCAATAGATCAGGGGCTAATTCAGCCAGGGGGCGTAACACAAATGCATTGAACAGGATCTCATCACGAGGAATTTTTAACTTGCCCTGTTCAAAGATTTGATCATCGTATAACAACAAATCAAGATCCAACGTTCGTGAAGAAAACTTGGGGCCACTACGATCACGACCATGTTGATCTTCTATCTTATGCAGGCGCTCAGCAACAACAACTAAATCCATATCCGTGTTAGCACGGGCTACTAAGTTAATAAAGTTGTCACCCTCGAATCCCACCGACTCACTCTCATAGTGCCTTGAACAGCTTATCTCACTAAAAGCCTTTTCTAGATCAGTCAAGGCATGCTGAATATTTTCTGAGGGATTAATGTTGCTACCGATACTGATATAGATGGTTGCCATCAACTAAGCCTCATCAATCAAATCGCGTTACTGCTTACCACGTTCAATGAGTATACCGACACCACTTGCGCCACGAATTGCACCGCTTTTGTTCAGCTTCAGGCGTATCCAGGGAACACTAAACTCATCCAGGATAAGTTGTGCCACTTTTTCGGCAAGCGTCTCGACAAGTTGAAACTCACTACCTTCAACAAATTGAATCACACGCTTCGCAACAGCCTTGTAATCCAGGGTATCGTCAATGTGATCAGAACTGGCTGCCTTTTTAATATCTGCACCCATCTCAAGATCAAAAATCACGGTCTGCTTGATCTTGCGTTCCCAGTCAAAAATACCGATGACAGTCTCAATGCGCAAATCTGAAAGAAATATAATATCCATTAGCGAATCATAACAAACTCGATATCTGGTTAATACGGACAATTTATGCTTATAATCCATGCCTATGCTGACGCTTGAAGAGATACTCTTTATTGTTGCCGCCTATTTGATCGGCTCTATCTCCACTGCCATCCTGGTTTGCAAAATCATGGGCCTGCCCGACCCCCGCGGTGAAGGCTCTGGTAACCCCGGCGCCACCAATGTACTGCGAGTCGGAGGTAAAAAAGCCGCTGCCATCACCCTGTTTGGTGACATGCTAAAAGGCTTCATCCCCGTCTTCATCGCCAGATTTTTTATCGACGTCGGCTACATAGATTATGCTGAACCAGTTTTTTTAATAAGTCCTCTGGCATTTGCGTTGATAGGCCTTGCGGCCTTCCTAGGTCACTTATACCCGGTATTTTTTGGCTTCAAAGGCGGCAAAGGTGTTGCGACCATGTTGGGTGTGCTTTTTGGAATTCACTGGGGCATAGGACTCGCCACCGCACTCACCTGGTTGATCATGGCCAAAGGTTTTAAAATTTCATCACTCTCCGCACTCGTCGCAACCTTACTCGCACCACTCTATGTGTTTCTAATTATGGTGCTCTACCTGAAGATGCATATGGACCTCGCGTTGCCACTGATCATCAGCACCGTCGTGATGACCGCAATATTGTTCTGGCGGCATCGTAGTAACATTCAGAATTTGCTTAGTGGGAAAGAAGGGAAAATTGGGAAGTCTTCTTAGTTTTTTTTATTAATTTTTTTCATTACGCTGAATATTTAACTTGTTTCGTCCCACTGGGCCGAGTCCCTTTCTTTTTGCTTGTCCAAAAAGAAAGAGACGAAAGAAAAAAGACACTCCGTCGCTGGCTATCACTCGAATAAATGGGCAGTACTCAGTAAGGCTGCGCGATTCGGCCTCCTGCCTCAACGCGCAGGCTCGGCATCCGTGCCTCGCCCCTGTGGGCCTTACTTGCGTTGCAGCCAATTTCTTCTCGTAGCCAGCGCATGGAGGTGTTTTCACTGAGATGTCACAGAGAAATTTTCTAATGAAGCATCTCTATTCTAATGGTGAGCAAACCATTCCCCTTGCACTACCGTGAGTGGCGTTTGGCTAAACGCAAGTGAAACCCATCGGGGCGAGGCAGGACGCCGAGCCTTTGTGATGAGCCAGGGAAGGCGAATCACAAAGTTTCACTGAGTAAGCCAATAAGGCGCGAACGTTTGGTGAGTGCAGGGGAAGAGTTTCTTTGCCTACTTTCTTGTCGATACAAGAAAGTAGGTCGCAGCAGTGCTGCGAAAAAACACTTAGTTAAGCAAACGAGAATTAAATATAGATAGAAGAGAAGGAAAAAAGAAACTTACGACAGTTTGGCTTTCACCAACTTACTCACCAACCCCATGTCAGCTTTACCCGCCACTTGAGGTTTGACTTGCCCCATCACCTTACCCATGTCTTTCATAGATTCAGCACCGGTACTAGCAACTGCGGCATCGACAATGGCGGCAACTTCGGCTTCGCTCATTTGCTCAGGCATGTATTCCTGAATTACGAGGACTTCGGCTTTTTCTTTCGATGACAGGTCATCACGGCCGGCTTTGTCGAATTGTTCGATGGAGTCTTTGCGCTGCTTGAGCATTTTCTCGAGCACGGCCAACAGTCCCGCATCATCAAGTTCGATGCGTTCGTCGACTTCTTTTTGCTTAACCGCCGCCGTGATCAGACGCAGGGTCTGGAGACGTTCTTTGTCTTTGCTGCGCATGGCAGCTTTGACGTCTTCCTGGATCTTGGCTAACAGAGTCATGGCTGGCTCAAGGGCGACGTTGAGATAGGTTCTTAATAGAGGCGGGTACGACGCAGACGATCACGCATAACTTTCTTCTGGTGGCGTTTTACTGCCGCGGCCATTTTGCGCTTACGAATCGAGGTGGGCTTCTCATAAAATTCGCGACGGCGAACTTCTGATAAAACACCTGCTTTTTCACAAGAACGCTTGAAACGGCGCAATGCGATATCGAATGGTTCGTTCTCTCTTACTTTAACTGAAGGCATAAAGCTTTCACTTCCTTAGGTTTAACGGTATAAAGGCGCGCAATTCTACTGATCTTGCGCCGCTAATGCAAAGCATGAGGGGCAAATATCGGCTAAAAAGGGCAAAATATTAGGCATGTTAGTACTGGGAATCGAAACATCCTGCGATGAGACCGCCACGGCATTGTATGACAGTGAGCGGGGGCTTTTGGCGCACGAGGTCTATTCCCAGATCGAGCTCCATGCAGAATACGGCGGCGTCGTGCCTGAGCTAGCCTCTCGCGACCATATTCGCAAGCTCACACCCCTGATCCGCCAGGTCTGTGAGAAGGCAAAGTTAGCGCTCACTGACGTCGATGGTATTGCCTACACTGCCGGTCCCGGCCTGCTGGGCGCCCTACTGGTGGGCACCACCCTGGGGCGGACTCTGGCATTTACCCTGGATAAACCCGCTATAGCTGTGCACCACATGGAAGGCCATCTACTCGCCCCCATGCTGGATCCCAACCCACCTGAATTTCCTTTCGTCGCCTTGTTGGTCTCCGGCGGTCACACCCAGTTGGTCCAGGTCGATGGCATCGGTAAGTACACACTTCTCGGCGAGTCTGTTGATGATGCCGCTGGCGAGGCCTTTGATAAAACCGCCAAGTTACTCAAGCTACCCTATCCAGGTGGGCCTGCCCTGGCAGAACTGGCGAAAAAGGGCAATCCGGAGCGATTCACCTTCCCCCGACCCATGACCGATCGGCCTGGGCTGGATTTCAGCTTCAGCGGCCTCAAAACCTTCGCGTTATATACACAGCGTGAAAATAGAGATGATGAGCAGACCAAGGCTGATATTGCCTACGCCTTTGAACACGCCGTGGTCGAAACCCTGTTCATCAAGTGCCGCCGCGCTCTAGAGCAGACTGGACTGACGACACTGGTCATGGCCGGTGGTGTCAGCGCCAATCAAAAACTGCGCGCCCGTCTCGACCAGCTAGCCAAGGACAAAGGTTATGAAGTCCACTATCCACAGAATGAATTCTGTACCGACAACGCGGCGATGATTGCCTATGCCGGCTGCCAACGATTAATGGCAGGACAACATGAAGGCCTGGAGTTTTACTCAAAGGCCCGGTGGTCGCTAGAAGACTTACCGGCTATTTCGAAATAAATGAAACCGCATTACTTACTTGTCAGCTTTTTGTTTATAGGGTGTGCCTCAACAGCACATATTGCCGACACCGTTGAAACCCAGAATAAACAACAGATCAAACTTGCCCCGCAACAAAAAGATCTGGGTAATAAGATAAAAATTTATTCAATTCCAATCGATATCGAACAACCCAAAGACGCCCTATTAAGTATCGATTTTAAGGTGGTCAGCACCGGCCACTGCACAACTACCTATGAGCCCACTGTTTTTTATTTGAATAACCAGGAAATTGTCGAATTTGATTTTCGTGATTTCTACTTAGAGACAAGCATCAAACAAGAAGTGAAGCTCAGTAGGGATCAGTTTAATGTGGGTCTTAATACACTACGCATCGAAACCGGGGCCTGTGACTTTGACATCGATGTCCTTGACTTGAATGGCCTACAGTTGATTTTTTAATTTCCGAAACCAGCTGCGGACAGCCAGGGAAGTGATCAGATACAATCTAGGCATGGCCGGTCGCATCCCATCTGCATTCATTGACGAACTCATTAACCGCGTCGACATTGTCGAAGTGATTGATTCGCGCGTGCCTTTAAAAAAGGCAGGACGTGAATATGAGGCCTGTTGCCCCTTTCATAACGAAAAAACACCTTCTTTCAAAGTAAACCCGACCAAGCAGTTTTATCACTGCTTTGGCTGTAAGGCCGGGGGCTCGGCGATTACCTTCTTGATGGAGTATGACCATCTGGATTTTGTTGAGGCCATAGAAGAGCTGGCCAAAATGGCAGGGGTCGAGGTTCCACGTGAAGAAGGTGGCTCTCGCTTCAGCCCTGAGCAACAACAGGCGCAGAAACAGGCCAAAACGAATCTCTATGAGCTGATGGGCCAGTGCGACGTATTCTATCGCCAGCAACTTCGCCAGCACGCCCAGTCCCAGGTTGCCATCGATTACCTGAAAGGGCGTGGCCTGTCTGGGGAGATCGCAGCCCGCTATAACCTCGGTTATGCGCCACCGGGCAACACGCTGGGCCCTGCCATGCCTAACCAGACTGACAATCTCGTCACCACAGGAATGCTAATTCGTAAGGACACTGGCGAGACCTACGATCGGTTTCGGCACCGCATCATGTTTCCGATTCGGGACAGCCGCGGCAGGGTGATTGCCTTCGGTGGCCGAATCATCCCCGAGGACAATCAAAGCACTGACAAGGTCGCCAAGTACCTCAACTCGCCTGAGACCCCACTATTCCATAAAGGCCGCGAGCTATATGGCCTTTATGAGGTCCGCAAGGCCCTGCGTCATATCGACCGGCTGCTGGTCGTTGAGGGCTATATGGACGTCATCGCCCTGGCCCAACAAGGAATAGACTATGCCGTCGCCAGCCTCGGCACCGCCTGTACCGTCGAGCACATACAAAAACTGTTTAGGCTCTGTAGTGACGTGGTGTTCTGCTTTGATGGCGACCGGGCCGGGCATGAAGCCGCCTGGCGGGCCCTGGAGAACACCCTGCCTGCCTTGCAGGGCACCCAACAAATACGCTTCTTGTTCCTGCCCGACGGCGAGGACCCGGATTCCATGATCAGGAAAATTGGCAAGCAGGCCTTTGAGGAAAAGATCGACCAGGCCCAGTCCCTTTCAGAGTACTTTTTTTCACACTTGCGTGAAGGCATTGGCCGCCACGATCTGGAGGCCCATCGCACCTTAATTGAGAGGGCCAAACCCTATTTACAGGGCATGGCCGATGCTGCTTATAGGTCCTTGCTGGTCAGGGAATTGGCCAGTTACACAAAGAAAGACGAGCGAGAGGTATTTGGTCTGCTTGGCGTCAAAGGCCCCAGTACCGGTCAAGCCTTGGGCCAAGGCCGTCCAGGGAACTATTCGGCCCAGGGTACCACCGCCAACAGGCCATCAGATAAGGCCATGACCCCCTCCCTGGTCCGCACTGCCCTGCGTTGTTTGATTCATAGTCCGGGTCTGGCGGAGACTATCGAGGAACCCAAATCTCTTTCACAAATTGACCAACCCGGGATAGGCTTACTCGTTGATCTACTTGAAAATTTAAAATTGAACCCTACTCTTAATACAGCGGCGTTACTTGAACGTTGGCGAGATAGAGACGAAGGTAAGCATCTGGCGAAATTAGCAACCTGGCAATCCCCCCTAAATGACCTAGAATCCCTCCAGCAGGAGTTTCTTGGTGCCATAGAAAGGCTGCAGGCTAAACATCTCAGTGCACGGACCGATACCCTGCTGGCGAAGTCGAATCAGGGTACGCTCAGTACTGATGAAAAGTCAGAATTGCAGTCTCTTCTCAGCCGGAATAATCGCCAAGACCCCGTTTAAAGTGAAAACCGTTTAATGAAAAACAGCGCCGGATCGTATAGAATCCGTCGGTTTTTCCACCTTACCATTGTGGCTATGAATAGCCAGTGGAGTGAATAAAGAGTGCAACCAGGACTAATGAACCAAAGCCAACAACAGTCACAGCTTAAGATCTTGATAGCTAAGGGAAAAGAGCAAGGTTACTTAACCTATGCCGAGGTCAATGACCACCTCCCAAATGATATTGTCGATCCTGAGCAAATCGAAGACATCGTTGCCATGATCAACGATATGGGCATCGTCGTGCATGAAGTTGCCCCAGCTGACACCGAAGACACCGTAATTACTGACACCGTAGACGAAGATGCTGCAGAAGAAGCTGCAGCGGCACTGGTCAACATGGACAGCGAATTTGGACGCACCACTGACCCTGTACGCATGTATATGCGCGAAATGGGTGCCGTCGAGCTGCTGACCCGTGAAGGTGAAATTGAAATCGCTAAGCGTATTGAAGATGGCCTCTACCAAATGCTGTCTTCGCTAGCCATGTACCCCGATACCATTGCTGAGGTCATTCGTATCTATGACCTGATTGAAGTGGGTGAAGCCAAACTAAGTGATATTCTGACCGCCTTCATTGACCCGAATGCGCCTGACAATATTCCTACCCCGGAAGAAGTGGCAGCGGCCAACGCGGCTAAAAATGCAGGCACCGCTGACGAAGATGATGAACCTGTCGATACGGGTCCTGACCCTGAAGAAGCAAAACAGCGTTTCAACAAGATTCGCAAGCTGCACAAGAAAATGGTCAGCGTGCTGGGCAAGCATGGTCACAACGACAAAAAATCTGAAAAGATCCGCAAAGAAATTATTGAGCAGTTTATGCAACTCAAACTCACACCGCGGTTGGTTGATTCCCTGCAGAGCCGTATGCGCGCATTAGTTGATCGCATTCGTGAACACGAGCGCGTAATCATGAACTATTGCGTTAACAAAGCTCACATGCCACGTAAGCAATTCGTGACGACTTTTCCTGAAAATGAAACCGATGCCGCCTGGTTACAGGGGCACATCAATTCAGGTGAAGCATATGCA
Organism: uncultured Ectothiorhodospiraceae bacterium; assembly: GCA_947259575.1. Taxonomy (GTDB): domain Bacteria; phylum Pseudomonadota; class Gammaproteobacteria; order UBA6429; family Thiohalophilaceae; genus SZUA-24. The sequence goes on from CAMYMU010000048.1 coordinate 110,388, forward strand.
CAAATTCTGAAAGAACATGAAGATGAAATCACCAAGGCACAAAGCAAATTAATCACGCTTGAGAAAGAGTGTGGCTTGCGTATTTCTGATCTGAAAGCGATTAACCGTAAGGTTTCCATCGGTGAAGCTAAAGCCCGCCGTGCCAAGAAAGAAATGGTGGAAGCCAACCTACGTCTGGTTATCTCTATCGCCAAGAAATATACCAATCGCGGTCTGCAATTCCTGGATCTGATTCAGGAAGGTAACATTGGCTTGATGAAGGCCGTGGATAAATTCGAATATCGTCGTGGTTACAAGTTCTCGACCTATGCCACCTGGTGGATTCGTCAGGCGATTACCCGTTCGATTGCCGACCAGGCACGCACCATCCGTATCCCTGTGCACATGATTGAAACGATTAACAAGCTCAATCGAATCTCTCGTCAAATGCTGCAGGAGATGGGCCGTGAAGCGACACCAGAAGAACTGGCAGAGCGCATGGAAATGCCTGAAGATAAGATCCGCAAGGTATTGAAGATTGCCAAAGAGCCTATCTCAACTGAGACACCGATTGGTGATGATGAAGATTCACACCTGGGTGACTTTATTGAAGATGGCAACGCCACTTCACCGGTTGATTCGGCGACTTCTTCAGGTCTGCATGAAGCAACGCAGGATGTACTCGGTGGTCTAACTGCCCGTGAAGCCAAGGTTCTGCGTATGCGTTTCGGTATAGATATGAATACGGACCACACCCTGGAAGAAGTGGGCAAGCAATTCGATGTAACCCGTGAGCGGATTCGTCAGATTGAAGCAAAAGCCCTGCGTAAACTACGCCACCCGACCCGTTCGGAGACACTACGCAGCTTCCTGGATATGGAACAGAAAAATACCTAATAATTAAGGTGTTTGTAGTATCAAAAAGGGCGCTTAATGCGCCCTTTTTTAATAATAGCAATCCGGATTGTGTAGCTCAGCATGGCAATTTGAACATAGAAGCTGGCATTTTTTTAGTTCCTCTAAAATCAACTCCCAACGCCTGTTTGATAATGACCGTAAATCTAACTGAAATGATTTTTCCTTTGGATTGGTATGATGGAACTCCAGCGCAGCATAATTTTTTGCGTAGCCACAGATCTGGCAATTGCTCCCTTTCAACTTTATCAGTTCGAGCTTCCTATCTCTGCCTCTTTTCTGCTGCGCAAGATAGGATTGATAGCTCTGATTGTAGTCCTTGTTTTTGCAATCTCTTGAGCAATACTTTTTCTGTCTTCCTTTCAGGGCTTTACTGCAATTTAAGCACTTCATTAGTCCCTTCCATAAAACGGCTATGAAAATTATCATAATCCCTATACAAATTACTGTAAAGCGAATAAGAGGTTAGTAACAATTTCTTTTAAACACTGCTAGAATCCCCGTTTTCGGGCCTGTAGCTCAGTTGGTTAGAGCAGGGGACTCATCAAAATGGTGCGCTTATTGTGAAAGCAATAAGATGAACGGGATGAATTCAGGGAACCCTTAACAGTCGTTTTTATATATTCAAGTAAGCGAGCTGATGGCAATCCTGAGCCAAGTCGAAGGTACACTTTCGAAAGGTGCAGAGACTACCTGGGGACTGGTTGAAAAACCGAAGCGTCCTTAATAACAGGTGTAAGCGTCCCGCACCCTAGCAATTAACATTGCGGGTGATGATATAGTCCACGCTGAATAGAAATATTCGGATAACGTGAATCCCTTGGTCGAAGGTTCAAGTCCTTCCGGGCCCACCA
>CAMYMU010000049.1 GCA_947259575.1 uncultured Ectothiorhodospiraceae bacterium
ACTGTCCTCGCCCCACATCTTCTTGAACTCGGCAACAAACTTCTTGTTATTTGGATTATCCAATGACTGGAAATATTTCATGGCAGAATAGAATCCTTCGACGTTCTCACCACCGATACCAAGTACTTCATCTTCGGTTACTGATATGGTTAACAATGTTTGTTTCTTCGAGGTGATCCCAGCTGCTTTAAGTTGCTTATACCAGGCTACATTACTACCACCGACAATGATGCTGTAGATAACGTCTGGTTTCTTAAGCTTGATTTTATTGATTAAAGAACGAAAGTTGGTATGACCAAGTGGAAAATACTCTTCCGCAACGACCTTACCCTTAAGCACCTTTTCAATGTGTTTGCGTGCAATCTTATTCGAGGTTCTTGGCCAAATGTAATCAGAACCAATCAAATAGAACTTCTTGGCACCTTTTTCCTTGGCAACCCAGTCAAGGCCGGCAATGATCTGTTGTGTCGCCTCCTGACCTGTATAGAATACGTTCTTTGATTGCTCCAGACCTTCATAAAAAGTTGGGTAATAGAGCAAACCATTTTCTTTTTCAAATACTGGTAAAACTGCCTTTCTAGATGCAGATGTCCAGCAACCAAACACAGCGGCAACTTTATCTTTCACTAAAAGTTTTCTGGATTTTTCCGCAAACGTTGGCCAATCACTGGCACCATCTTCTTGAATGATTTCAATCTTACGACCTAATATACCTCCACTTTCGTTAATTTGTTTAATGGCCAATTTTTCGGCTTCTACAGAACCGGTTTCTGAAATAGCCATCGTGCCCGTAACCGAATGTAGAATACCTACCTTGACTGTCTTATCTGTTATTGCCAATCCCGTTTTATTGACCGTTGGATAACTGGCAGCTACAGATGCCTGTGACATTACCAAACCGATTACCGCACTCAATGTGCCAAGCATAAGTTTGTTTCGATATTTATTATTCGTAAATATATTTCTGAATAACATGCTGGATACCTCCCGCTAAGCGTTAATTAACTCTCTTGCATTCTCAACAAAAACAATTTTGTCTGATAAGCCGTTTGCAACTGCTATGCCAGAAGTTTTTTTATATTTTTCACACTATATAAACCTGATTCGAATTTTTTTAATTCGCTTTGTTATTCGCTTTAATCGACGCATTGAGTAAAACCAGTTCAATAAATTACAATTTTTATTTATTCCTCCTGTCCTCTTAAGTACTTTGTCATGTGACATTGTCGACAATGTCATGTGACAATCTGTTCAAATGTCCAATAATTTTCCTTTTCAGCCAGCAAAATTACTTTTAATCAACAAAATCCTTGATATTCAGAGCTGGCACACTTCCTGCTCTTAGTTTCGAAAGCACTTTGTAAACATATTGTGTTTCAGGGGCGGAAGATTAACTTAACCGCTTATTTATTTTTTTGATTAAATTACGGAGATAATCATGGCTGACAAATTAATTAAAATTGATTTCTCAAAAAGCCCGGAGGAACAGGAATGCGTACATAATCGCTGGCATCCGGATATACCAATGATTGCCTGGGTTAAACCTGGTGACGACTTTGTTGTGGAATGCATGGACTGGACCGGCGGGCAAATTGACAATAACGACTCAGCCGATGATGTTCGTGATGTTGATTTAACAAAAGTTCATTACCTTAGTGGCCCTAGGTACACTAGATGAATACCAATGGGGCTTTAACGGTATGTTCGCCAAGGAAAATGGTGGTGGCTTTTTAACTGAACATTTTCCAGAGGCACGCAAATCCATCTGGGATTTTTATGGTGTCTATACCCGTTCAAGACACGTTCCTGGTGTTAACTTCGCCGGAATTATGCACCCGGGACTGATCGGTTGCTTACCTTCACAGGAACTACTTGATGAGTGGAACAAACGTGAATTAGGTTTGATTGCAACCGATCCGGATCGTGTTCCTCCACTTGCCTGTCCTCCCGATGCCAGTACCGCACATCTAGGCACCTTAAAAGGTGAAGCCGCAACAAAGGCTGCTGCAGAAGCCGCCCGTACAGTACCTCCACGCGAACATGGTGGTAACTGCGATATCAAAGATCTAACCAAGGGCTCCAAGGTCTATTTCCCTGTTTATGTTAAAGGTGGTGGTCTATCAATGGGCGATCTGCATTTTTCACAGGGTGATGGTGAAATTACATTCTGTGGTGCGATTGAGATGGCCGGTTGGATTCATATCAAGGTAAGTTTGATTAAAGACGGCGTAAGTAAATACGCGGTTAAAAACCCTATATTTAAACCCAGCCCGATTCAGCCTGAATACAAACAGCATTTAATCTTTGAAGGCATATCTGTTGATGAATCAGGTGAACAACACTACCTGGATGCACATGTCTCATACCGACAGGCTTGTTTGAATGCGATCGAATATATGAAAAAGTTTGGTTACTCCGGCGCGCAGGCCTATGCGATTTTAGGAACAGCACCGGTTCAGGGGCATATCAGTGGTATTGTTGATATCCCAAATGTATGTGCAACTTTGTTTCTGCCAACAGAAATATTCGAGTTTGATATTAATCCCTGTGCGGAAGGTCCAACACCGTATATTAATGGGGACGATATACCTATATCAGAGTGGGATAAATAATCTTAAAACCTGGCACAGATCACACCCGTGGTCTGTGCCTTCAAATCAATACAGGAAGAACACCATGCCAGTTTATGAATATGTCTGCCAGGATTGTGAAATTTATTTTACTGAAATCAAAAAAGTAAACGAATTTAATAGCCCAAGTTTTTGTCCACAGTGTGATGAGCAGGCTCAAAAAGTGATCTCAGCCCCACACCTAAACACCATGCGTAGTGAGACAAGACAAGCCCATGAAACTAATGAGCGAAGCGCACATGCCCCAAAAGTTAAACATACGCATAAATGCGGCAGTCATTGCAACCACCAGAAAGATACAGCACAACCGGCCTATAAGCAGCAAGTTAATCGACGCCCATGGATGTTAGGTCATTAAAATAATTATGCGCAAACTAATTGGGTTAAAAAACCAATTAACCTTCTCTTTTTCTTGGTTTTTAGCCCTGCACCAGTTATGTGCACAAGATTAAGTTTCTAACCATATGAGAGCATCTAGATAACAAAACATCACAGCAAAACAATAAGTTACGTTTGGCCTGTTTTTTGCTCTACTTCTTTATCAATTTGATTAACAAACCGTAGACTTGATAGAGGAACACACCATGTCAGTTGCAATGTTGCAAACCAGCCCTTTGCCAGTGAGCAAACACATCTTTAATCATGACATTATGAATTGTACTGCTGAAGGCGTAGTTGGTAATTATCTATATTCCGGCCGTGCACTTGGTATCACTGAACCCTGGGATAAAATCCAAATGCACGGTGATCTAGAGCCACTCTGGCAGGACATAACTGCGCATTACCAACGTATTGGATTAAGCCATACAGAAGATGTCATCTGGTACTTGAACTTGAAACAACTGGGTGCTCACATCGGCTATCAGCCCTCCGTATTTTACTATGGCCCTGAAGAATGTCAGTACTGGGGTGATTACGAGTGGTTAAATACGGTCGAGTACATCAACTCAAAAAATAACTTTATGCAACTCGCCGATGAGCTTGGCGTCGATGTACCGAAAACATTATGCTTCGATAGAAAGTCTGATATTGATATTGAAACGATGAGAAATATCAACTATCCCTGCTACCTTAAAGCCGCGATATCCGTTTCTGGAGTCGGTATCTTCCGATGTGCAGACAAAACAGAGTTCTTTGAAAATTTAAGACACTTTGACACAAACACACCTATTCAAATTCAAGAGGAGGTGAAAACAGATACATTTTTAAATTTACAATACAAAGTCGTCGGTAATGAAGCTGTACGTTTGACAGCTAGTGAACAGATCCTCGATGGTTTCGTCCATCAGGGGAACCGTGTACCGGCAAGTCATGAACCCTGGGAGATAGTCGACCCGATGGCTGACTGGCTGGTCGAGCATGGCATCAAGGGTATTTTTGCCTTTGATGTCGCGATAGCACAAACCACATCGGGCCTTCGTTTTCCTGCCATTGAATGTAACCCACGTTTTAATGGTGCTAGCTACCCAACACTGATAGCAAACAAACTTAATATTACAGAATGGAGCGCTCTCACATTCTCAACTAAATATCGTAGCCTGGACAAAATTGATCTAAGTGATATCGAATATAATCAAAGCGCTGGTGAAGGCGCCATTCTTGTGAACTGGGGAACAGTGCTCGAGGGTAAACTTGTGATTCTTTTGGCGGGTTCACGCGACTATCAAGAGGCTTTGGCAGTAGAACTTGCAGCACGTCTCTGATATTGTTAGCAATTAAGGTTATTTACCTTACCAGGTCAATCATGGGCAGCTACTGCAACGAGTATCTGCCCATGTTTACATTATAAGAAACCCTTTATGAATCAAGCCAATAACTATTCACTTATGGTACATGGCGGTGCCGGAGCACTGGATAACGTTAAAGATGATAGAACTGCGGTCCGTTATCTCGAGGCCAGTATTTAACGCGGGTTGCGGCTCAGTCCTAAATGAAAATGGAAAAGTTGAAATGGATGCCGCCATCATGGATGGACGAGATCTCACGGCTGGTGCAGTTGCCGCAGTGAACAACATTGCCAACCCCGTACAATTAGCACGCCTGGTCATGACAGAAAGTGAACATGTCATGCTAATCAGCGATGGTGCTATGCACTTTGCCGAACACTGTGGCATAAAACCTGCCCCGGAAAAATATTTTTATACGCCTGATCGTGTTGCTCAATTAGAAGAGGCGCGGCGACGGCATAAAATTATGCTGGACCATGATGACGCTGATGAAGATAGTGAAGATCAAAAATACGGGACTATTGGCGCAATAGCCCGTGACCAACAAGGAAACCTGGCAGCGGCAACGTCTACAGGCGGTATAGTCAATAAACGCATGGGCCGAATTGGTGACTCGCCTATCGTCGGTGCAGGTTTGTATGCTGACAATGAAACCTGTGCTGTCTCTGCCACTGGTTATGGTGAGGAATTCATGCGTTCAGTCATATCAAAAACCATCTCTGATTTTATTTATATGAAGGGAATGAATGCAGAGGAAGCCACGAAGGCTGGTATTGAATATTTAACTCGTAAGGTCAAAGGCCGTGGCGGAGTTATTGTCATTGATAAAGACGGAAACTGTGCCAGTGGTCTTACCACTAAAAAAATGATTCACGGTTGGATTGAGCAAGGCGGCAAGGCAGTCGTACGATTTTAAATTAAACCTAAATAATTATTCTCAAAAACAGTCGGTGAAGAATCTTCACCCAAATAAGGAGGTAGCATGCCTTTTCCTCTTGTAGCAGTCTTAACTGCGGCACCAGGTCTAATTTCAGCTGCCGCAGATGTTATTCGTATTATCAAGGAACGAAAGAAGAATGCGGAATTACCTTCAGAAGGTGATAAAACTCAAGAGCTCGTCGAGCTAATTGAACAACAGGCAATAGTCATTGAAGAACTGGCTGTAAATAACCGTAATATGGCTTTGGCTGTTAGAAATAACCGTTTTATATCAGCTGGCTCAACTGTGATTGCTGTAATAGCTATCATAGTAGCGATACTTAACTAGTACGACAAAAATCTGGGTCCAGACATTGAATCGGTTTACAACTCTTACCCCTTTGATCCTATAATCATTACTTAATGATCCGATAACACGGTACATATTTGGTACCGGGTAACTTCATGCGATGTTGTTCAACAAAAGAAGCGAGCAATGAATCTACCGGCTCCATAATACTGGCATCTCCCCGAATCTCGAATAAGCCATGTTCTTCAACAGCACGAATACCATCATCCTTCACATTGCCTGCAACAATTCCTGAAAAGGCCCGGCGCAAGTTGGCCGCCAACGTGTGCTTTGGTAAGTCTTTATGCAATTCAAGATTACTCATATTTTCGTGGGTCGGTTCGAACGGCTGTTGAAAGTCAGGCTCAATACTTAGCAACCAATTAAAATAGTAGGCGTCATTATTAGCTTTGCGATAATCGCGCACCTCGATCATGCCTGCACTCATCTCACGGGCTACATGTGCGGGATCATTGATGATCACTTTGTAACGTTGTTGTGCCTCAATACCCAGGGTGTCGCCAATAAACTGATTAATACCAATAAAAAATTCTTCGGCACTTTCAGGGCCGGTCAGTATCAGTGGGAAAGGAATCTCTTTATTATCGGGGTGCAGCAGAATGCCGAGGATGTAAAGAAGCTCTTCCGCCGTGCCGGCGCCACCGGGAAATACCACAATACCATGCCCGGTTCGCACAAAAGCCTCGAGTCGCTTTTCAATATCCGGCATGATCACAAGATCATTCACAATAGGATTGGGCGATTCGGCAGCAATGATACCGGGCTCTGAAATACCGAGATACTGGCCATCATTAATACGTTGCTTAGCATGACCAATGGTTGCGCCTTTCATCGGTCCCTTCATCGCGCCTGGACCACATCCGGTACAGATATCTAGCCCGCGCAGCCCCATTTCATGGCCGACCTCTTTGGTGTAATCATACTCTTCACGTTTAATAGAATGCCCACCCCAGCACACCACCAGATTCGGGTTGGTCATAGGACGTAAGATATTAGTATTTCGTAGTATGTGAAATACAGCATTGGTAATACCATCGGAAGTACCAAGATCAAACTTCGGGTTATCGTTTATCTCATCACTGACATAAATCACATCCCGCAGTACAGAGAATAAATGTTCGTTAATACCCTTGATCATTTTACCATCGACAAAGGCATTGGCAGGCGCATTCTTGACTTCCAGCTTAATCCCGCGGGCCTGTTGCACCACCTGAATATCGAATGATTTATAGAGTTCCAGTAATTGCTTGCCATCATCCATACTGTTGCCGCAATTCAACACCGCCAGCGAACAGTTGCGAAAAATATTGTATAACCCGCCCTGGCTGGTATCGAGTAATTTACTGACTTCGACTTTAGATAATACATCCAAGCGACCTTCAGGGCTAATTCGTGCGTCAATGACTGCTGGTTTCATGTATTCCTCTATTAAGGTATAATATTACAAATATTTCTCTTTTGACTTCTCGCATATTCTAACACTATAGATTCTAATATTAGAGCAAACTGTGCCCAGACCCCAGTTTTTTGATAGCTAAGACCTTTGAAACTGAAATGTTATGTCAGAGGTCAAATATAACATTTGGTAGAACGGCTAATAAGCAAAATATTTAGTCGTGAAATAATTGGGATAAAGCAAAAAACCAGATCCATGCGGAACCAGTTTTTACTTCGACCCAATTAGTTAGAACGTATACAAAGCAGATATGCTCCATAAAGCTAATCTATTTGTGATATCACCCCCTGCCTCGATATCTTCATACTCCAGCTGCATTGAGATTTTATCCCAGTAATTGAATTTCGCACCCACTGCCCAGGCCACATCAATTCCATCCTCCGATGTTGTTAAAGGTGGTCCAAAAATTGTTGTCGTTTGTTCCGTCTCCCAGTATGCCAATCCTGCTTTACCAAACACTTCAATATTCTCGCTCACAGGCAAAAGTCCTTTTGCCCAGGCACCCACTAACCAACCTTCAGCATTAGTCTCGAAAATGAAATTTTGCCTGGGATTGCCATAATCCGTATATGCAGCCTCGATAGAAAGATTCCGATGCACACGCACTCCGCCAAAGATTTTGTAACCATTGCCATATTCGCCGAAGAAACTTTGGTTAATTTCGGATTGGCCAAGGCCGCCCCCCAAATAAGCATCGGCCGCATAAACTGGTGAATAGGCGAAGGCGCTGAATAATAGTCCTACGATATATTTTTTTATTTTGATATTTTTCATCTGTTTTCCCTCTTTTTTCAAATTAATATTAGAAACCATTGTGCTCTGACCCGGTTTTACCTCTCCGAACGCGCTCAGCAACCCCGAAAGACCTTTGAAAACTGTAAATCTTGGCTTAACCATGACCTATTACCCCTGAATTATGTTTCGTTATTGGTTTAAGCGAGATTTCTGGTCGATTTCCCTCATCTTTTTAAGAAAAACTGTGATTTTCCCGAATTTTGGGCGTGATGAAGCTATTTCTGCCGCTGCGCCCAAAAGGCCGTGTTAATACGCAAATAAGGGCTTGGCAGTACTGAAGGAGGTCAAGGTTTCCAGAATGATCTGTGAAGTGCTTCTATGAGAAGGGTATGAGTGCGGTACTTTCTTTAATCTCAAACGGTAAATAAGTGGTTGATGGGGTACAGGACATTTTGCATAAAAGAGCAAACGCTGCCATGCAGTCTGGTTTATTTTGCACTTAGCCAAACCACACCTCTTTCAAACTCAAAGAATATCGAGGAGCTGGCCTGAGCCAAGATTCTCAAAAGGCATGGTGAAAATAAGGGTCAGAGAGTTATATCTCTCTGACCTATTTTGTATTTAATTCTTATTAAGACCAGTCATCCTGATCCCAAACCATGGTATCCCATTCGCTGGAGCCAGTTGGGGCTGGCGTGCTATCACCACCACCTCCACAGGCAGTAAGACTCAACGCCAGGAGTGTTAAACCGACTATTATTTTCAGTTGTTTCATTTTCACTTCCCTTTAGTTAAGAGTATGCTTAGTTAAAACAACGGACATTCACAGTAAATCCTGTATATGACCAATTAACTACGTTACAAGTGACATCATTCGAGCCGTAAGCATTCACAGTCACTGTACCTCCACCACCAGCACCGCCTACACCATCGAGACCAGTAAATGTCACTGTGTAGAGTCCAGTAGCAGTACGAGTTATGGAGATAGCACCGCCAGCCTCATTATATGCATACACAGAGCTAGGCGTGTAGGCTGTGTTTATTGTAGGGCTAGGATTGTTGGCCCACGCATAACCAGTTCTTAATACGGGACCTGCTTGCAGTGATTTAACTGTAATGACAAAGCGACTATCTACCAACGTTCCTGGTGCCGCCGCTTCAAGTGCTGATGTGCGCGCATCCAGTGAACCAATAGCAGAAGCATTTGCACCTATTTCATTTGCATTATCATCCACTTCAGCCCGGACATCCTCGAAGTTTTGATTAACTTCATTTGCAGATGCTGGTGTGTTCGCACTAAATGTATTACTTACACTAGGAAGGTTGCCTGCGAATACTGACGAAGAGGCAACCATACCCAGAATTAACGTACATCCATATATAGTTTTCATTTTAAATTACTTCCTTAAATTATTAACAGAAGCGTCACCTTACCCCAGCCATCTTTACAAATACCTTTCACAATACTGCTAAGTCTAGATTTAAGATCTATAAAAGCCGCCAGGCTTGAAGCACATGCAGAAGTCTAAGAGATATAAAAGAATTTGCTCAGTAATTCAGCAGTGTTTTTTACTGCTAGTTACTGGTGTTCGGAAAAAGAACTTATTGGAGCGAACAGAATTTTTTCTTTATTTATCCAACAACGGTAAAAAAAATGCTTTTCCAAAATCAACCGCTTCTGGCAGTGTAAACAATGAAATATTCTCCAGATCGCCGTTTTGCCACGCCTCTGCAGTTTGCCTGTCTTTAAGAAACACCATTTCCGTACACATACTGTGCGCCGCCACAGCTGAGGGCATTTGCCAGCGAATCCCCACGATGATATCCGCCGTGGGTTGAATCTCAAGCAGTTCGCTCCCTTGCATGCGAAGGGTAATAGATGTGTGACTTACATGGCATTGGGATTCAATAATGACGTGCGCATCAAACAAGGGTGCTACAGAAACGGCATCCAGTGCGCACATAGCATAGAGCGAGTGATCATTAACCGTAATTTTGTGTGGAGTGTGTTCAGTAGTCACCGGATAGGCGCCGACCGGATATGACCCTTGCTCATCGAGGACGACTAAATCATCTGAACCCAGGCGCTGCAAACTCTCTATGAGCTTTTCTTTACCGAACACCTCTTCCAGTTCTTCTCTAGTCGGCGCTCGACCTTTGTTGACCAACGTTGTCATCACGCACTGATGTGCGGCTTTTAGATTGGGTGAGAGTCGATCTTGCCTGGTCTTGAGAGGTAATTGACTATTCAGACGCGCTATTGCGGTTTGTATATCCATATATTACTGTATGCTACCAGCAAAAAAGGAAAACAAAAAGGGATTGGTGAAATACAACTCATGCTCATTTGTCACTAGCCCCTTATTTTCTTCAGATACGAATTTACCTGCATTATCATCACGCATATATTCGTGAACTCAAATTATGCCGCCCTTGTTGTATCAATCTTGCCAAACTGGCCAGGGCTAGCGACTCCAAATAGGCCGATCTTAGCGCCCGCGTTTAATTTGCCCGTGATGCCCACCATGCTTAGCGTGTCCATGACCATGATGGCCGTGATGACCATGAGGATAGTGCCAGCGATGACAACCAGAAAGAGCCACTGCTGCGATTAATACAATCGTCGCCGGCGCCACATAGCGATTAAATAGCTTAATTGATTTCATAATTTTTCAGCCCCATGTTGGTTATACCAGCGCATAGCTTTGATCAAGGAGGCTGAATAGAAACTGAATGAAAGGTATTTCTTTATTGTAAAAATGTAACGAAATATTACTGAGGTAAACAATCTTTGAGATCGGCCCTCAATAAATTACTGAATAGTTTTAGTTAATTTTCTCCAATAACCCTTAGAAAGGCCTTCGAGAGTTCCCCACGACCGGCTTTGTCTATTAATAGATTCGCCGTTTGTGCAATCTCTATTAGCGGGCCGGTCAGATACACCATACCTAACTCTAGCATCACACGTTTATCGGCAATTGGATTGTTTTCATTCGGATGCGTGGGCTGAACAAACACCATCTGTATCTCATCCACTTCGTCTGGAATATTCTCGCAGCCACCTCCAGGTGAAATAAATGCAAAAAGTTCCTCCGCGTTATCAAAGGTGACACTTTCCTCTTTAAACTCACGTCCGGCTGCCTTTGCAGTGAATTCAACTGCCATCACCTTTCGCATAAATCCTCTCCTTATATTAAATCGAGATAAAACTAACGAACGATTTACTTAGCCTGTTGATAAGCCAAATACATCTGGCGCTTTAAGGCACCCATTCCACCGAGTAATACCAGCCAGAAGATCAGGCTACCGATAAGCGGAATGGCATTGACTATCACTAATACCAGTATCGCCACACACAAACCAATGGCGCGCCAGATCTTAGTGGGATCTTTTTTACCGATCAATCGCAGACCTGCCTCACCAATAAACAAGGCACCAGTAAAGTAACCAAGTAACAGCATTATTAGATAGGCTGCTAATAATAATAACGCCAACCATGCACCAATCGCGACACTAAATAAAATAATGATAACGATCGGAGTACCGGCAAAGACCGCAAGTCCGAAACCCAGACACGGCCACGGTTCACTGCGCAGTGACTGGCTGGCACGTTGTGAAAAATTTGGAAACATAAGATAGAGCACCACAGCGGCAAACATCAAACCGATCAGTAACACCAGCGCAGCGCCAACCAGGCGTCCCACAATCTTGGCGACGGGTACCTTCACCTCAGTATGTTTTATCTCACCAACAATTTTTGCGCCTTCAGCAATGTGTGCCTCACGAGGACCGTGGGTATACAGATCACCCTTAATCTCAGCGCTGGGGCCAATCTCTATTTGCTTACCACGCAAATGCACATCACCCTGTACTTGTCCGTTCATCACAATGCGCCCACCTGCGGCACGTAACTCCTGTGTAATCTGGCTATCAACCCGGATGTCGCCACCGCTTATCCAGGCACGCCCACCAACAGTCGCTTTACGATCCAGACGCACACGACCTCCTGCGGCTATTACATCATCGCCAACCGGCGCCATGACATCGACTTCACCACCAGCCAGGCGCACATCGTCCGAGACAGAACTACGTAGGATCACTTTGCCCCCAGCAGCCATCAAGTCACCTTTGATCTCACCATCCAGGTCTAATTCACCACCCACAACTGATACATCACCATTGACCGTTGCCTGTAGTTCCACCTCGCCGCCGGCCAGATACAGATCATCATCAAACGTACCGCTTTTGATCACCCGCTCACCGACATCATTTGCAAACAATATCGAGGCAGGTAAGACGATGATAAACACCGTCAATAACGCAATACGACTTGCTCGTATTAAATGTGACATAGCAGCCTCCTTGGCATTGCTAAACTATATTCGGAAAAGATCGGACAAAAAGACAGTATATAAAATGCTAATAGGCTATTTATAGCACAGCGCCAAAAGAGATTATTTGATTTAAATCAAGAGATCAAAAACAGTGTGCCCACTGTTTTATGCGGATATTCGTTTTTTACAAACAATTTCTATCGACCCTAGCCTATTTTTTTGTGTGACAAATTAAAGCTGGGCAATGGTATTTTGTGCAAAGCTTGAACCAATACCATCGTAGTAATTAAATACATAGTCAGCACCGGCAGACTTCAGCGGTTCCACCTCTTCATCAAACACAATCGTTGTTGAAATTGACCCTTTATATCCGTGCTTACGCAACTGACGTGTTGCCAATAATTTTGCCTCTAGTTCCGGCATGGCTAACATGACGGTATGCACACCTTCAAGATTCAGGTTTGCCCAGAAGCCTGGATCTTCCGCATCTGCATATAATGCCCTTCTACCTTGCTTGCGATGCAACTCAACCTTGACGGGATCGGAATCAAGCCCGATAACGCGATGTTCTTTCTGGCTTAACAAATCATAGGCACCTGTACCAATTCGCCCCATACCCATCACGATGATATGTGAATTACCGATATTAATTGGCTCATCATCGGGATGTCGCCGACTGGTTTCAAATCGTTGCAAGAACGATTCAAGCCACTCATAGATTTCATGGGCATGGCGATTTAAGGGTGCGCTAATGGCAAACGAGATGGCAACGGCAACAGCGAGTAATACCATCCATTCCGTAGAGAACCAGCCTTGCTGCACAGCCATATTTGCAACAATCAGTCCAAACTCACTATACGTTGCGAGACTCAAGCTAGCCAGGAACGAGCTACGCGCACGTAATCTAAACAGCAAAAGGATAAAGAAAAATAACAGGGCCTTGATAGGTAACAGCACATTGATCAGTAACGCCTGTTGGAGCATTTCAAAATCAGGGTGGCCTAGCAAACCGATCTGCAGGAAGAAGCCCACTAACAAGATTTCTTTCAAACTCCAAATCGAATTCGATAACTCTGCTGCCCGCTTGTGACTGGCGAGCATTACGCCCAGTAACAAGGCACCGAGTTCTGAACTTAATCCAAAGTACTGGAAACTGGAGCCACCAATCACCAAGGCCAGCAACAAACCATAAAGAACAACCAGTTCACCATGCCCTGTCACATCCAATAGACGAAATAAAACAGGACGAACAAAGATCAGACCTAGTAAGACAACGGCCCATGGCGAAGGCGCAACACCATTTCCAATACTTAATACCGCAACCGCAACCAGGTCCTGCACGATCAGGATGCCAATCGCTACCCGGCCATGAAATGCGCGCAATTCACGTTTACTTTCCAAAACCTTTGCCGCCACCACGGTACTGGAAAAGGCCAACGCAATCGCTGCCATGAAGGCAATCATGCTATCCAGCTGTGTGGTTGTAATAAAGACGAGATAGACCAGGCCTACACTTATTAACATATGGAGTAAGGAGCCGGCTAATATCTCTCGGCGAAATAAAGTGCTAAGGCGAAGCTTTAAACCAACACTGAATAATAGAAGCAACACACCCGCATGGGCGATTTCCTTAAGAATATCGTTACTCTCATAACCCAGGATACTTAAGGTAAATCCGGCTGCCAGATAACCGATCAATGGCGGCAACCCTACCTGGCGCACCAGTAGCCCCAATATAAATGCAAAGCTTAACCATATACCTGCTGTAATCATTGTTTATTCTTTTATTTAATCAAAATATCGTTTTGGTGCTTTATAGTTTGATGACACGTTGTTATTTAGTAAATAACCGAGCCCAGAATAAATAGTACTATATTTGTCCCTTGCTCATTTTAATCAGGGTACGATCTTTTAACACAAAGTGGTGATAAAGTGCCGCCCCAGCATGACCGACGATGAGTATCCAAACCAGCCAGGCGCCCATAATCTCTTTATGGAAAAAATCAATCGGGGCCTCAAACTCTTCAAAGGTTAACCCAAGATATTCCCAAACAAAGACATCGAACAACCAGGTATCTTCAAACTTAGGAATTTCGAACAAGAAAAAATAATCCGTTGCTTTACCGGTACCCAGGTAACCCGTTAACGGCATCAGGATCATAATCGCATACAAGATATAATGGGCAAAATGCACCAGTGCATGTTGTACCTTTTCAGCCAGGAAGGCCGGCCCGGCTTCCAGGGTGGGTTGCTTATTCATAAGGCGCCAGATAATACGCAAGATGACGATCACGCCCACGCTGATCCCAGCGGATAAATGCAAATCCAGTGCAATCAGATTCTCCGGCGTTTTTTTCTCTGTAAACCAGTGCCGGTAATACACTGCGCAATACGCCAGCAAAAATAACAGGGCCGTTCCCCAATGTAGCCAACGGGCAATACGTCCGTAGTTTTGTGCCGTGTTCCAGTTATTCATCCTAATGATATCCTACATTAATATGGGTAATATATAGGACTACTAATTAAGTATAGATAAATTTTTCACTAACTCTGTTATCTAATCTAATTCACTCTATCCCCAACTATTGATATTACTGACTGAAATTCGTCCATACTCATATCAATATGCTCAATCACTCTTCCATAGAGCATGATAGCTGGTACATTACGGCCGCCTCTTTCTTTTTGTAGTTGATCGAGACAGTATAAAATAATCCGCTCTTTGCGGTTAAGCCCATCTCTTACTTCGGGTAGCTTGTCAATAGAGTCCATAATGGTGCACGTTCAAGGTGTTCAGTTTAATCCAGTTCAACGATATCAATAATACTTATGGTAATACTCACAAGAATCGAGTTGTTATTTGTATGAAAATAATCGATTCATCTTAACCGCAAACTGTACTGAGGTGGGAGATTATCATTAAAATGTGCTATTAAATGGTAAGTTATCATGACAACAGGAGAAGCCCATGGCAGCGTTACCGAAATTGCACGTCGATGACTGGGAAGATACCAAAAACACGCTGCATCTGTTCCTACAAATTATTGGCAAGATCCGGATGGTCCTGTTTCCAAAACAAAATCATTGGTGGCATGTTCCTTTGTACGTATCCTGTCATGGTCTGACCACCCGCGCCATTCCCTACCAGGATAAATATTTCGAGATTGCGTTTGATTTTCTTCAACACCACCTGGTGATTTCCTGCAGCACCGGTAACAACAAAACTTTTTCCCTGGAAGGCCAGTCCGTTGCGTCCTTTTATGAAAACGTATTTGCAAATTTAAAGGCACTTGGCATTGATGTCTCTATCAAAGCGGAACCATACGATGTTCCCTTCAGCAACACGCCGTTTGCACAGGATAAAGAACATGCCAGTTATGATCGCGAATCGATTGAGAAATACTGGCATATCATGATGTTCGTGAATGCGCTCTTTGAACAGTTTCATGGTGAGTTTGTCGGCAAAAGCACGCCGGTACATTTGTTCTGGCACCATGCAGATCTGGCGCTAACCCGGTTCTCAGGCAAGGCTGCCCCACCCCTTGAAGGCGGTACCAATGCAGACAAGGAAGCCTATTCGCATGAGGTAATCAGTTTTGGTTTCTGGATGGGAGATGCCATTATGCGTGAACCGGCATTTTATGCCTACGCTTATCCGGAACCAGATAACCTCGCCACTACACCAATAAAAACCGATGGTGCCAGCTGGAATACAGACTTTGGTTACGCGATGTTGTTCTATCCATTTGAACCTGTTAGAACAGCTTCGG
Organism: uncultured Ectothiorhodospiraceae bacterium; assembly: GCA_947259575.1. Classification (GTDB taxonomy): domain Bacteria; phylum Pseudomonadota; class Gammaproteobacteria; order UBA6429; family Thiohalophilaceae; genus SZUA-24. The sequence continues at coordinate 15,941 of CAMYMU010000049.1, forward strand.
ATCCTGCCAACACATTATTAAAACATTTACGTGACTCTTATCATTTACTAGCAACGGCAAGTGGCTGGGATGTTGCCAATTTACAACGCACTAAAAATGAGGACTGAGTATACTTGTAGAATGATCGAAGTTAACCAAAACCATATTTTTGGAAAAATGAACTTGAGAAAGACTAGAATAAACATATGACTCGTCACATTATAATTATCCAGGGCCACCCCGATACCGCAAAGTTTCACTATGGACATGCATTGGCTGAGGCATATACCAAGGGCGCAAAAGAAGGTGGCCATGAAATTAAAACCATTACGGTTGCAGAATTAGAATTCCCTCTGCTGCGAAGTTATGAAGACTTCTATCAGCAAGAACCCATACTTGTTATCAAGCAATGTCAGGATGATATACGTCATGCTGATCACATCGTGATTATTTATCCACTCTGGTTAGGCAGCATGCCTGCCATGTTAAAGGCCTTTTTCGAGCAGGTGTTCAGACCTGGCTTCGCTATGCAGCCAGTCGAAGGTGGTAAAGTTTGGAAGAAATTACTTAAAGGAAAATCTGCTCGTATCATTGTGACCATGGGAATGCCTGCGTTTCTTTACCGCTGGTTGTTTCGCGCACATAGCCTTAAAAGTCTTGAAAAGAATATACTTCGCTTTTGTGGTATTAAACCGATCAAAGAAAGTCTCATTGGAATGGTCGAAGGCAACCCAAAACATCGTGAGCATTGGTTAGAGAAAATGGTTGGATTAGGAAAACGAGGCCAGTAAAAAAGAGGTAAGTGAAAAATTAAATCACTTTCATTTGTCGCCCCCCCCCCTTATACCCCTCTCTGATCACGTTCTAATAATGATCATGCAACGCCTTGTAACTCTAGCGGTTTATGCCGGGATGGCTCGCGTTTGCTAGACTTGAGCAATAACGAACCTGCAGACATCGCCGAGGGAATGGTAATCCCCATTAGCTCAAGAATCGTCGGCGCGACATTCGCAAGCCCCCCATCACATGAGAGTTGCCAGTTTTCTTCATCCATAATCATACAAGGCACAGGATAAGTCGTGTGTTGGGTTTGTGGATTGCCTGTCAGTGGATCAACCATTTCCTCACAGTTACCATGATCAGCAGTCAGTAACACCGAGTAACCTGCGGTTTCAGCAGCATCCAGAACTCTACCCACTTCTGCATCTAATGTTTTTACCGCCGTTAGCACGGCATGACGTTTTGCCGTATGCCCCACCATATCACCATTCGCAAAATTCACTACAATAAAACCATAACGACCAGAACTAATTGCCTTAATCACTGCATCTGCAACTTCATGAGCACTCATCTGTGGCTTGAGGTCATATGTCGATACATTAGGAGAAGGTATTAAAAGTTGTGCTTCTCCACTGTAAGGTTCAGCTCGACCACCATTGAAAAAATAAGTCACATGAGCATACTTTTCGGTTTCTGCGCAATGAAACTGTGCAAGACCCAAAGTGCTAATAACATGTCCCAATGTCACTACGGGTCTTTCTGGTTCAAACAAATATGCAAACTTATCTGCTCGGTCATAAGGCAGCATACAAGTTATGTCCGCTAAAGATGCATTGCCACGATCAAAGCCAACGAAATCACGCCGTCCTAGTGCCGCAACGATCTGACGCGGTCTATCTTTACGAAAATTAAAACATATTAACTGGTCTTCCTGCTCAATCGGTTGAAAGGCCGGTAATAAAATGGGTCGTATAAACTCATCGGTATCACCTGCTGCATAGGCGGCACCGATCGCTGTTTCAGCTGAAACGGCAGTCTGTCCCTTTCCCATCACCATTGCACGCCAGGCTAGTTCAGTTCTATCCCAACGGTTATCACGATCCATCGCATAATAGCGACCCATTATACTGGCAATGGCACCACCTGCTTCATGGATTATATTCTCTAATGGCTCAAGAAATTTTAACGCTGATTGTGGCGCAGTATCTCGACCATCGGTAATCATATGCAGCAATGGTTTAACAGAGTATCTTCGACATACTTCACATATGGCATAGAGATGCTCGATGTGACTATGTACACCACCATCCGAGACTAATCCTAATAAATGAATCGGGCGATTCAATTCTTTTGCCTTGGTTAGCGCGTACAGCAGGCTAGGATTGTTACTGAATTCACCACTGGCAATTGCATCATTGATACGAACAATATCCTGACGGATCACATCACCTGCGCCAAGAGTAAGATGACCAACTTCTGAATTTCCCATTTGCCCATCTGGCAATCCTACCGACCGACCTGACGCGCTTAATAATGTATGTGGATAGCTATCAAAATACTCATCCAATCTTGGCGTGGGTGCCTCGTAGACAGCATTATTACGTTTGCTGGGGTTCACACCAAAACCATCAAGAATGATCATCAAGACTGGGCGACGTGGTACACCTGATATGGTCGACATCGGAATCCCTTTTAGAATGAGGTGTCTGTTAACACTATGTCGATATACCTTCAAAGACTGTGCCAACTAAGCAAATAATAAGAAGTATGCTAAATGAATGTTTCTATTGTATTTAAGTGGTTAGTGATTGAAGAGTTATTTATGTGACTGGATCGAGATGCACCATAACAGTGCTCGGAGTGATCAAAAGCGGTACATCAACAAGAAGTCGTTTAGATGGTCGAATCTAAACCTCATTTAGCAGTAGTAAAAAAGAGGACGGGAGGATCGGTATTCACTTCTAATCAAATGAACCGAATGCCTCCACCTCGTCCTCAGTCTGGAATGAAATGACGGCTACCCGATCACAAACTATTACGCAACATCAACTCTTTTGGATGCGGATTGAGATAATACTGTTGCAAAATATAAGCATCCGGATTTTTACGAAAATGATGTTTTAGTAGTGTGATCGGCACAATTAGCGGGACCAATCCAAGACGATAACTATCAATTACTTCTAATAATTCTTTTTTATCATCTGTATCCAGGTATTCTTTCAAATAGCCACTCAGGTGTTGCAAAACATTGGTATGTGTCTTCGGCGTCGCTTTTTTCGTTAGAGCCTGCATCAATAAGCTAATATAGCGTGTTGCGGTTTTCTGTAAATCACCTTTCCCTGCCTCGGCGACCAACTGGCCAAGCTGGCGATACTTGGGTTCATCATGTGCTAATACGCTATATTTATGCCGTGTATGGAAATCGACTAGCTTGCCTGCGGTCAATCCTTCATCCAACAAATTGTGCCAGCGATTGTAAACAAACACACGTTCGATAAAATTTTCACGAAGAACAGGGTCCATTAGCCGGCCTTCTTCTTCGGCTGGCAGCTCTGGTAATGCTTGCAGCAAACTGCCCGCATAGATTCCACTGTGAGTGTTCACAGGCATTCCTGCCTCGGTATAAACTTTAACTCGTTCCATGCCACAGCTAGGCGATGCGCGTTTAAATAGATACCCACTCAAACCTTTTACCTGTGGAACAACTTGCATGGCGTAATCTTCGATCTGTTGCGTTACATCGATACTGCTATCTTTCACGCCACGCGCACGTATTCCGTCCGCTGTACTAACTAGTCGGATTGGAGCTCTGGGGATGCCCATGCCAATGGCTACCTCTGGACAAAAAGGCATAAACTCAAAATATTGCCCGAGAGTTTCGGTAATATAACGACTGTGTTTATGTGCACCATCATAGCGAACTTCCTGCCCTAACAGACAACTGCTAATGCCGATACGAATCGAATTGTCTTTTTTAGCCTGAATTTCACTCATAACGTTGGATCTTATTCCTGGCAATTGAGGACAGAGCACAATTCAATTAACTATTGCCTCTATAATGTGTATATGGAAAATATTGCAATGCTGATTTTAACCTTATTGATATATTTTCTTTAACAACAAAGTTAACTCTGCTTTACGCTCAGGCGGAGTGCGTTTGAGTATACTTTTGTCTTGCAGCAGCTTGATCAACTTGTGAGGTATTACCCGATAGTCACCAACGATTTCTGCATGCCCGGCAGCAACTTCAAGATTTTCAACAACTGCCGCATTATCGACTTTTTCAAACTTCTGCTCATTGACGCTAAAGACAAAATCGTCTTCGAGGCAATAACCTTGTTCGTCGTACTTCCTGCAGGTGCCACGTTCATCCGTCACAATCTTTAAGTGGCTGGATACTTGATCGAGCATATTACCCGGTTGTTGAATAAAGGGTGACGGTGCTGTTATTTCATACCATTTATCACCACTGATGAGTTTGCAAATCGGTACCACCAGGCCAAGTGACAACCAACGTGCCGTGGTAGAACCGCAATGATTGGCGGCTGCAATACCTGCAAAAGGAGAAGAGATCGTCACCAATGTTAACTTTTTATTCTTTGCCTGTAAGCGATCGTCACGTTCTTTAATTAGTGCTTTTCGCGAAATCAAACCACCCTGACTATGCCCTATCAAGGTGAAGCTATTATTACTCATTTTTGTCGAAAGGGTATCCAGCGCTGTGATTAACTCGGCTGAACTTTGTGTCATGCTATCGCGATCATTGTAGTTGAAACAAACGGTTTGTTGTCCATGAAAGGCAAATACCTGGGCAAGCGAACGGTACAAGGCTGCCGAACCAAAACAACCATGCACGATGACTGTAACCGGTTCATTAGAATTAAGGTGGATTGTGGTGTCCACTGAACTCGTGCAAGGACTTAAGCCGGAAATATTAACAGAGAAATCCGGCTGAGGCAGATTAGTCATATCGATAGTGGCATATTCCGGGTCGGTAGGAACTGGCGTTGCACATGCATTTAACATGGCGAATAGAACCAGGCACAGCCAAAAAGGAACTCTCCGAACCATACTCTTACCTGTAAAATATGATACCCAGAAGTATTATGACTGTTTTTGCGGCGGATTTCATCATTTACAAAACTCTAAAGCGAAGAGATCCTCGCAAAAACTACTAAATATAGGGGTTACAGTAGTACAGGGGCATAAACTATTTCTTACGCCCCCACCAAATTCGCTAACGAGGAGCCGGAAGGATGCTAAAAAGTACATTTATTAAGGCTGCAACATGCGGGCTTTATTTTTGATCTGCGAATAAAGGGCTAACAAAAGCGAGGCATGATATTAGCGATACAGGGCAAGTTTACCGATACACAGGTCTGCCTCAAATGCACGTCCAATGGCAACAATACCAAGGCGTTTGAGTTTAGCTATATCCAATGGGTAATCGATACTGTGCGGGCGAAACTCGCTAAACGGCAAATAAATGGTTTGCCACTCGGACGGAGCATAGAACGTACTTCGATAGGATTGCCAGGGCAACGAGACATCACTGGTGCGCAAATGAACGTTGTATTGTTGCTCATTGCCATAGACTTGTAGCATGATACCGCTGTAATCAGTGATATTGTGCATGACAGTATCGGATATATTAAGTGACACCTGCACAAAGCCGCCGTTGTTATCCAGTTTGACCTCACCTTGCATGCGCAGACATTGACGCTCCTCTATGGAAGACGTTGTTAAACTGCCCTGCGACACCCCACCCATTACATTATCGGTGACTAAAGACCAATGATTACCGTTTAGCGTGCTTAAATCCCCGCTACTACGATCATCAATTATTTGTAAACCAGGTTGTGCCATTAGCAGATGCCAGGGATAAATTAATAATAAAATAATAGTTTATGCATCATCCTTGGCTTTAGTCACAAATCAACATTGCTTGCTATCGCCAAGAGCACATTGACCCTGGCAACGGGACTTGCCGGTAAGCAACAACGAAATACCATACCGATAGCGGGCAAAGAATAGGTACACCCCATCTGCTAAATAGCGAATAATCGGCCAACGTAGAATGGCTAACCATTTGTGTTTTCCCACCAGGGACCAGGCGCGATGGGTGACATCCAGTCCTAACAATACTTCGCCGTTATCCCACTGTGCATGCAAAATACGATTGGCCTTAGCGCGATCGATATGGGGATAACGTTCGTTAAAATCATCTGTATTTAGATTTGCGAATTGAAGTCGGCCTTTATCATCGTGGGCCTGTAGTTGTTTCATTTCGGCCAAACACAGAGGGCATTGACTGTCGTAAAAAATAGTCAGTTTCATAATGGTTCTCAGGCGGCCTTGCTTCGATTAAACAAACGAGACCACAACCCGATAGGCTTAGAGGTCGACTCGTGACGATCATAATCTTGATCGGCATTACCTGTACCATCTTCGACCGAGGTAAATAGGGCCAACATTTTTTCAATCATGACCTCATCAAATTCGTACGGATTGAATTCACGCAAGCCATGTTCTAGCAACAATTGAGTTACTTTATCCCGCGAAGCTACATACTTCATTGACCAGTTAGCAAACTGACGCTTATCAATACGCTTGACCAAAACGGTCTGCACATTATTGTGCCGTGGGTCATGTAGAATCTTTTTGTATAAATTATTTACCGCTTGCTGCTCACCTTCCAAACACTGGAAGAAGTAGTTATTGCTGAAATACAACACACCACCGACCTTGTCTGTCGGATTGTTCCTGCGCGCCTGCATTAATATACGGCCCACGTCTTTTTGCACACCACCCACGTAGTCGCTTACCGGGTGGGTGGTAGTACTGATATAAACCATACGAATCAAAGTACTCATCACAATCCCTCTTTATCTGGAATAATTAACTAATTAATAGTGCTTATCTTTAACCATTCTATTCACCAACTCATCCTCACAGCCTTTTAGTTAAAAAATGCCGGAGGCGGGAAAACCTCCGGCTAAGGCTTAGAGCTATGGGTAGCTCTGTTGGGGGAAGCTAGTTCGTTTCGGTCAACTTATATATAAACTAAAACTCTCCATTACTTGGCAATCGCCAGCGCAACCATCAGCAGTGTTGACACAAAAATAATCGGTAAATTAATTACTATTGTGTGTTGTAACGCTCTAGCAAAACTCTTAGTACGTTTCATGCTGTGCTTCTCCTCTACGTGAAGTGTTAGCTAAAAAGCTCATTCGCACTAACGAAGGTAAAATTTGTGATTGCCACCCTCTCAGGCGCTACGCGACAAGGTACGTAAGGCACTGTAACCACCATCGACAGATATGACCTGCCCCGTCACCCAATTGGCTTCAGTTGATAACAACCAACCGATAGCCTGTGCAACGTCTTCCGTTTTTCCATGCCGCCCTAATGGGTACTGCATATTGATTTTTCGTACTGCGCTCGGACTGAGGAAAAACTGTTCCGTGGCCGGTGTGCGCATCAAACCCGGTGCTACCGCATTAATACGAATCCCATGCTGTGCATAATTTGCAGCGGCGGAACGGGTAAGTCCTTCAATCGCAGCCTTCACCGCAGAAATGGCCTCATGATTGGCCATGCCAATTTGCGCCGCCACCGAGCTGATAAGCACCGCCGATCCCTGAACCCTCGCCTGGATACAGGCGCTCACAAATTCCTTGAGTGAATTAAATGCTGTATCAAGGTTGGCGTGTATCGTGTCCTGGTACTGTTGCTCATCCATACGGTGCATAGGAGAAAGAAGCACCGAACCGGCACAATTGACCAGGGCAACAGGAAATCGCTGAAACTTGGCACGGCACTTTTCAATAGCCTCGCTGGTACCGCCCGGCTTGGAAACATCAGTGACTATACGCAGTGTGCCTTTCGGGGCTTTTATCCGATCAAGTTTCTCAGCGTTCCTGCTTAACAGGATTAACGACCAATCTTGTGCCGCCAGGTGTTGGGCCACTGCCTGGCCCAAGCCACCCGTTGCGCCGGTGATAATTACATAGCGTGTATTCATGGCCGCTTTACATCAGGGTAAACCCTGCTCCTGCTAGTAAGACCAGAGGCGAATAGACGATAAAAATAATCCGTTTAAATACCCGGGAATCTTGTGGATCCTTTAGTAGTCTCTTCATGTCCTATCCTCCTTCGAATAGTTGACTAAAATGTTCAGTCATTGTTGATATTTATAGACATTATTATTGATTTTGTCAATGTTTTGTCTATATTATATCTAGACATTTTATCGACATATTAGAGATTACATGCATGGCTAGTGAAATCAATAAGTTAGAGAAGGCAGAAGATCAAACGGGCTACCGAATTGGTGCGGTATCCAGCCTGACCGGTATCAGTCCAGATACATTACGCATTTGGGAGAAACGCTATTCGGTCGTGCAGCCCTACCGGACAGATACGGGCAACCGGGTTTATAGCAAACAGGATTTAATCCAACTGAGCCTGATCAAGCATCTAATAGATGCTGGTGACAATATCGGTACCCTGGCTGAACTGGATATTCCTACACTCAGGGCAAGAACCGAGACGCTACAGAGCGCTGGACTAAAATCAGAAGCGCTAGCGCAACGTCCTTGCCGAGTAGTTGTGGTTGGTTCAAACATGGCGATGCGCATTGCAGAGGCTGTTGATGATTTGCAAGGACTCGAAGTAGCGGGCGCCTGTGCGACAACAGAAGAAATAGACGAGCTCACACTTGAAGAAAATCCTGATGTAGTCATTTTTGAGTTGCCGACGCTTGATGACTCGCACATCGAAAAGCTAACTCAGTGGCAAGAACGTCTGAATGCGCCTTATGCCCTGGTGGTCTATAGATTTTCCAGTGAGAGAGTACTGCAACGCATCAATACAACACACTGCATCGCTCTGCGGGCTCCCGTAGAAATGACAACACTCCGTCGTCACTGTGAAGCAATTCTGCACCAGCTACTCAACGAATCAAGAGAGGTGACACTGGAATTTCCTATCATGTCAGACACCATACCGCCCCGTTTATACGACGATAACACACTAGCTCGCATTGCAAACATATCAACTGCACTGAAATGTGAGTGCCCTCATCATCTCGCTGAACTCACTATGGGATTAAATGCATTCGAGACTTATAGCGCAAAATGTGAGAATCAAACCCGCGAAGATGCGGCGCTACATGCATATTTACATAGTGCCACTGCACAGGCCCGCCAGATTATAGAGCAGGCATTGGAACACCTTATTGAGGTTGAGAAAATTAACGTATAAATAGATTTGGGAAACCATAATGGATAACATTGTAGAAAAAAGTGAGACTGATGCAATTCACCATGTCGCCATTCAAGTGAAGGACATACAACGAGCAATTGATTGGTATCAGGATCATTTTAATACCAAAGTCACTTATCAAGATGAATCCTGGGCATTATTAAATTTTAATAATCTAAGCCTTGCTTTAGTGATCCCTGAGCAACACCCGGTCCATATTGCAATAGAAAACCCCGAGGCTGAAAGATTTGGTCAGTTAACTAAACATCGTGATGGCACTGAATCTGTTTATATAAAAGACTCAGAGGGAAATGCAATCGAAATCATGAAAAAGAGTTAGTCATGCTTGTAATAAACTTATACAAAAACACCGATTTAAAAGAGGAACTATTGCATGCAGAACAATAACTACTTACAGGACTTAATACTCTGGAACAGTAATAGTGATACCACAAACGGTATTAGAAAAGCTGCAATGCAAGGTGAAATGGATGCTCAGTATGCATTAGGTTTATGTTATGCAGAAGGGCGCGGGGTCACACAGGATTTAGTCAATGCTTACCTTTGGTTAAGCCTGGCAATAGAACAAGGCGATCGAGATGCATTTGATTTGCGCGCGATTATAGTGGAACAAATGAGTGATGATCAGTTCCTGATTGCCAGGCAAAAACTATTACAGCATAAGGCAGAATAATTAGGAGCAGTACCATGATTAAATATATTTCTATCATTTCACTACTATTATGGCTCGGACTTCAATCCTTCTCCGCCAGTGCTGAAGAAATAGATAACTGCCCTACCACACTTAATCATGAGGTCCGTTTTCTTAACAGCAACAAGCTTATTAAGCTCTGTGATGAATACAAAGGAAAAGTGATTCTGATAGTCAATACCGCAAGCAAGTGTGCGTATACTAATCAGTATTCGGGACTGGAAAAATTATATGAAAAGTATAAATCACGTGGCCTGGTAGTCCTTGGATTTCCCTCTAATAATTTTGGCAATCAGGAACCGGGTAGCGAAGCAAAGGTAAAATCCTTCTGCCGTTTAACTTATGGTGTGCAGTTTCCGATGTTTGCCAAGAGTAATGTACAAAAGCATAACGCTGATCCCTTGTATAAAGTGCTAGGTGAATTGAGCGGTGATTTTCCAAGTTGGAATTTCCATAAATACTTACTCGGTCAAAAGGGAAATATTGTGGCTAATTTTTCCAGCTACACCAAGCCATTCGACAAGAAGGTAATCACCCAAATTGAAAATTTACTCGATTAACTATGAAAGAGACGTAGGAGCCTAAATCATTCTTATCAGTCAAGCACGAAAGAATTATGTAGTGCTCCCTGATCCTGTTTTTATCTCCATCTATCATGAATTTGGCTTATTAAAACCACTGATTAAGGTACTCTCGCTCAGCTTCATACAAAGCACTGCAGATCCTAAATGATTTTGCCTTTTCAGATGAAAAATCATGTTTTTCGAGTTCATTAATCAAGAGATTTAAATCATATAGTACATCTCTAAATGGCTCTTCATTTTCATTTGAATACGCATTAAATACATTCTGTTTCAGCTTATGCAACGATTTTTCATACTGCTCGGTTAACATAATCGCTTTATCAGACTTTTTTATATCTGCGTATGTAAACAGCTGTTCATAAACCTTTACCAGATGTGTTAGCCGGTTAATTTTATATGCCTCAAGCGATTTTTGCCTAATGTTCAACACAGTAAATGGATTGAAGAAATAGTGGATCATAAGCCAGTTATCAGTTTGAGGGATTTTTACACTATCCTGATATTGACGTTGCTCGTCCGGAGTCATTTTCAGGAAAGGGTCAAAGGGGACATCGCTTTGCAGGAATAACCACTGGTGCTGATGACCACATAATCCTGACCAGGTATCACTTTTAAAATAGGCATAATCCTTATGAAACTCTTTATCTTTGACAGTACGTTTTTTAATTGATCCTGCTTTCTTGATAATGCGCGTTTCTTTTAATGGAGTAAGAGAAATACGCTTCATAATGGTTTCGTTTTTACTCTGGCCCAGAACAGCATATTCAATGGGTGCATCAATCGTGGCACCTAAATTTGATTCATTAACCAGGTAATCATTATCTGGCTTGTCTTTGTCTAGCCACTTGAACGTCACATCGTAACCGTCGTGGGTGTCTCCCGAGACATACTTTTTAACGTTATACTTATCTTTATCGAACATGTCATACAAACGTTCAAATGACTCTAAGTCAAAATCACCGACAGGATGGTGGCCAACTATATATGTCTCTCTTGTTGAGTCCAGCCAGGGTAACAAAGCGTTATACTGTTCTAATGACAAATGCCCGGCATCTGCTGCCCCTTTAGTACCAAAATCGAACTGACCAGTGTCCTTGATTCCTACACCATTCGTATAACTTGAAGTGTCGATAATAATGATATCGATTGTCTTGCTGTGAAGTTTGACCTCCAGTTTTTGGACCACAAAATTTAACCACGGTTTTTTCTCCTCCCACCAGGCGAATTGATCACTATTTTCATCATAAGTGAAATTATTAAAGTGATCGCCAGGCGTATTACCGGCTTCATACTCCGTCCAGCAAATATTGCTCATGAAGCCTCGATATAGTTTTTTAGCATCAAAACTCAGGCAATATAAAGAATATCCTTCATACTCTTCGCGCCCTGGCTCTTTACCCATTGCCTCGCGGGTCGCGTTATTTTTCAGATCAAGTACACCCAAAGACTTCAAGTAAAGACCATTGAAGGCTGTTTTATCGACTACATTTTTCTCGAATATTTCATAGTTGCGGTCATTAAAAATCCCTGAATCACCCAATTCCTGTTTTTTCACCACCTCAGTACAAATACGGGCCCAACTGGAACGTTCATCTAGGAATGCAGAAGGCCCACTAATAAATTGAAATACACCTTTACGTATCGCCGTCGGTGATGACAGCCCCAGGTAGTAACCATCATGGTTACCCGGTGCCACAAACCAGGGACGATCATTTTCGTTTAGTAACTGCTCTACGTCTTTATACTCTTCTAAACAACTATTATTTAACATGTCACCCGCATGAATAATCAGGTCATGGTTCTCTGTTTCAAAAATATGCTCCAGAATATCCAATGAGAATGCATCTAGCGCTGCGCGTCGATGCGCAGTATTTAATGACTTCTCTGAATAATACCCCTGCTCGAGAATGGGTTCTGTTTTGATCATGGCCTTTTGATTGTCGGCAACAAACAAAATCTTGTTGCCTTTAATCTTTTTTTTGTAGATATCTGCAGGTAAAGGCAGATTTTTGGAAAAGTTGGATCGTGCCTCCAGTGCTGGCTTCGGAGTCGACGAGCAGCCCGCTGCCAGCAAAGCCATTCCAATACACATAATCGTTATTTTTATTAGTTGATTCATATTGTCCCCTTTGAACCATAATAGGAGACAGACCATATTTAATCTACAAATTCCTTAATGAAGACTGATAGAAATACAACATTTCCTCCTCAGCAAGCCACTAAAACAACTACAGAGCTTTGTTGGAATTCTTTTTAAACGGATAACACATCTGACCCCATAATGTAGTGGGGCAATCTTTGTCTAAAATACCAAATTTTTCAGGTTGTTTATCATGAGGCATGTAGAACGTTCCAAAGATCAAATCATAAATAGGGAATAGTCCCGCAAAGTTTTTATCTAATCCCTGTTCTTCAGAAGTATGATGCCAACGATGAAATCGTGGGCTAGCGATTACATATCGAAGAGGTCCAAAACTCCATGAAACATTTGCATGAAGAAGGATGCTATAAAATAAGATAAAGGGTAAGTATGCGGCCAACACCAAAAGTGGAAATCCAAGCGCCAGCATTATGGCAACGTTGATTGAGTTGCTAATAGCCTGGTTTAAAGGATGGACCCTAACGGATGATAACCAATCTAGTTCTTCCGAACTATGATGAATCGCATGAAACTTCCAAAGCCTTTGGCGATGAAACCAACGGTGTGTCCAATATCCTATAAAGTCACCAAGCAATAACATCTCTACGATGACAAGTCCTGCGGGTTGCTGGCTAATCGGTCCAAACCCTTGCACGATATCATCATCCAGTTTTAAACCTAAAATCGTGGCGATCAGTACGATCACCACAATCGCACTTCCATTTTTTATCGCTGCATTTATCGTTGGTGCAACTACCCAGTACAGAAGATCTAATTTGAATCCATCGCGGAATACCCGTTTGGAGCGAATGGCAGGAAACAGCTTTTCTAGTATTGTAAAAATAATAAACAATATTAAAAAACTAATCATTATTTTGGAGATTACTTGCATCTTTCACTACCGTTAAAATTCTTCATCTCTAAAATTAAACATTAATTCAGCACAGCATAACCTCGTCTGCGTAAACAATTTTTAACAACGCGAGTGCGTTCTCTTTTGGTCGCCGCAGCACCTCTTAAACCACCACCTAGAGCACCCAATTTAGCGCCATTTTTAGTGCTATTTTTATTACCAATAATTTCACCTGCTACCCCACCAATAATCGCACCTCCAACGGCTCTTTTTCCAACTTTAGAATCTACTTGTCGTGATATTTGTTTACATTCGGCCAGATCTTGGCTGTAATTTCCCATATCGACACCCTTCGGGTCGATCACGATATCGTGCTTTCGAGTAGCACATCCACCAAGCGTCACTAAGCTTAATAAAACAGTGCATAGAATTATTTTTCTCATTGGTCTCTCCAGATCTAAGTCTTTGAACTGGAGAAAGTATAGGTACCCTACACAGACTAAGTGTTTCAAGGGTTCGGGAGATTTGTGACAAATTATTGCTAAATTTTATACAATTACATTTTGTTACAACATATTCAAAGGCCACTATTTAACTGAAATTTAAGATAAGGGCGATAAACTGTCTTCTGACCCGGTTTTTCTGGACTTCATCTGGACTTGAAAAACCCGATAACGGCCTTATATTAACTAATATTGGCCCCCATGAGCGGCTCTCGTATCGATCCAAACCTGAATTATCCTGAATGAATTTACACATTTTTCCTTTATCAAACAGAACGTCAGAAACCACTGACGCTCTGTTTTTGATCTTATTACACAAAAGGCACAACTTATGAGCATTTTATTAGATGGTTTTTTGAACCTGTCAGCATGGGGTTACGTTGGTATCACCCTGCTACTCACCCATATTACCATTGCTGCAGTAACCATTTATCTACACCGCCACCAATCCCATAACGCATTAACCTTGCATCCAGTGATTAGTCATTTTTTCCGCTTCTGGTTATGGATGACCACCGGCATGGTAACTAAACAATGGGTTGCTATACATCGAAAACATCATGTTAAGTGTGAAACAGAAGACGACCCTCATAGCCCACAGATTAAAGGTATAAAGAAAGTACTACTGCAAGGTGCCGAGTTATATCGCGCTGAAGCAAACAATACGGAAACTTTAGAGAAATATGGTCATGGTACACCTGATGACTGGATAGAACGAAACCTTTACAGTCGATTTCCTTTCCTGGGTATCAGTTTGTTATTACCACTTAACATTGCCCTGTTTGGACTAATTGGTATTACCATCTTTGCGATTCAAATGATCTGGATTCCCTTTTGGGCCGCTGGCGTAATTAATGGTGTAGGCCATTACTGGGGCTATCGTAATTTTGAACCTGAGGACGCCTCACGTAACATCGTCCCGTGGGGTATATTGATTGGCGGCGAAGAACTGCATAATAACCACCATAGTTATTCGGCTTCAGCACGACTATCCAATAAATGGTGGGAGTTTGACATCGGCTGGTTATACATCCGCGTCCTGCAAGCACTCAAACTTGCCAAAGTGAAAAAAGTTGCCGTTAAGGCAGTAAGTGACAGTAATAAACACAATATTGATATAGAAACCGTTCGTGCGGTGATCCGTGATCGCTTTCACGTGCTAAAACTATATGCACGTAATGTCACCAAACCCATGATAAAACAGCAGCAACGCAATAGTGAACTGACTTACAAGAGACTGTTACGACGTGTCAGCAAACTTTTAACCCGTGAAGATATTGTCCTGGACAGAGATAAACGTAGCCGCCTCGATTTTGCGTTAAGTAAAAGCCAAACACTGCAAACCGTATATGATTTCAAACAGCAACTAAAAGAGATCTGGATGAAATCATCTAATGATCAGTCACGTCGGATTCAGCGTTTACAGGCATGGTGTGTCGAAGCTGAAAAAAGTGGTATTGAAGTATTACAGGAATTTTCGTATTACCTGCGTGGTTATACCCTGAAACTTCACTAGACTTTTTAAACCCCCATTCTTACAAGTTAAGATGGGGGGTAGGAGAGCGAACACAGCAAAGCGGGAAATTATTGGTTAATGAGTTTTACTCTGATCCTTTTCTTGTTTCCGAAACAAAGTCTCTTGTAATAAATTCTCCGTTTTCATAGGCGATTTTTCTGGCGACATCTTCAGGTAAAGCAGCAAGTAAGTTTCGCTGCCACTTCATAACATTATTAATTTTCAGCCAGCGTTGAGGTTCATAGGTGTCAAGACCAAGCAGGAACCGATCTGCATGCTCTATCAACAACTTTTTCCAGTCCGGTAGAAAGCGATGGTTGTGAAATATCTCACGGCGAAATGACAGATCTGCCCATAAAGTACTGTGTTTATCCATAAGCTTACGCACCGTATACGCATATTCAAAACCAGCATGCGCCCAAACGATACGTGCCTCGGGGTACTTCTCGAAGATAAAGCTGATGGCCTTGGCATCACCATGTACATGCAGCATTAAATTATATTGTCTGGCCAGGCGAATAATTTCCAGCATCACCGGTTGATGTGCCTGCTCACCATCAATATGCAATTCACCAATGGCGGCGTAGCGATACTTCTTCAACCTTTGTTTTAGATACGGTATTACGCTTTCATCGTACATCCAGGTTTCCAGCGTGCCGCGTTTACGATAAGGACGAAGTGAAGGAACAACTAAATCAGGAGCGGTCTCGTAAAGTCGTTGCGTCCCTTCATCACTGGTACTCGACACCAAAGCCCTTCTGACTCCCACCTCACGCAAGCGCCTGATCGCATCCTCTGGTGGAATAGCATCCCAGACATCATGACTGTAGTGGATATGCGCATCGAAAATGGGTAACTGATTTTTTTGCGGTTCATCTGCCGCAAGGCATGATCCCCAAGGTAACAGCAATACCACCAGCAAGTTAAAATAGCTTTTCAAGATAACTTCACCTTCACTCCCACGCCATTAAAAGAGCTGTAAACGCTAACTCGACTCAGCGTCGATAACCACCTCATGCATTTCTAGCTTACCCTCTCCGTCAAACGCGTCTTTTGGCATAGGGTTACTGTGCGCGAGTTTGAAATCTTCACTGCCTACCCAGGATTCAAATGATGCCTTATCCTGCCAGGTGGTTAAGACGATATAGGGTGTATTCTCGCTATCTGGCTTGAGGATTTGCATACGTACAAAGCCAGGCTGCTTATCGATCTGACCTGCACGCTGCGCAAAGCGTTGCTCAAACTTTTCTTCCCAGCCCGATGCTACGGGAACCCTATTTGCGACAATAAACATTGTAATATCTCCACAGATAAATTAACGGTTAGTTTGATGATTTCAAATTGGCATGTAAAATAATTTTCACTCTGATCCCATTAGCTATCAAAACTCAAACATAGTGTCTTTCATAAAACTCTCAGGGTTTGACTCCCATTCTTTGCGCGGACAGTCGGTGGTTAACTCGATGACATAGCCATCGGGATCACGTGCGTAGAAAGATTGAGATATCGTGTGATCAACACCTGCACTAACCGGGTTATCCAACTCGCTAAACTTTTTATATAGCACTTCCAGTACCGACTTGTTTTCGATATTAAATCCAATATGAACTAAGCCACCCCGCTTTATATCTACCGCTGTCATATCAGGATCTTCTAGTAATGCTAACTCGTGATTGTAATGACCACTACTATAGAAATGCATACCAGGTCGCTCACCAACACGCGTCAAGCCTAACAACCCGCTATAAAACTCCTCTGAACGTAGTAGGTCTTTAACACGTAGCGTGACATGATTTACACCACCTTTGATCGCCATATACTTGTCCTCACCTGGTTACGAGATACCCATATATCTTTTGATAACAATAACTTTACGCTATTTCCTCCACACTCACCAGTTCGTTAAAAGTGATCATGAGATGTTGAATCATAAAAGTTGAATCATAAAAGTCGATAGTAGATCCAGCCAGATCCAAATTATTCTCAGTAATCACCGACCCCTTATTCCTTCTGATTTATACCCATCCCATGCGATAATAGACTATATGTCATCAACCAAACCCATTCTGATTCTGCAATTGCGGCCTGAAACTGAGACCTCAGATAGTGAATACACCTGCTTTCTTAAATATGGAGGCTTGCGCGCCGAAGACACGCACAGAATTCGTATCGAGCAACAAGGTATTCCTGAGAATCTGAAGATTAGTGATTATGCTGCGATCATAGTCGGCGGAAGCCCTTTCGATATCAGTACCCCGGAAGACATGAAATCCGACATTCAGAAAAAGATAGAGGCCGATTTCGACAGGCTACTGAAACAGGTCGTTACCCGGGACTTCCCGTTTCTTGGCGCTTGTTCCGGTAACGGTCTTTTGGGCCATGTCCTCGGCACCCGTATCTCCACAAAGTATTCAGAGCCCGTGAGCTGTGTCAGATTAGAGATTACAGAGCAAGGCAAACAAGATAAATTACTCGAGGGTTTCCCGGCACAAATCGATGTACTACTCGGGCACAAGGAAGCCGTTGATACCACACCCGAGGCTGCCACCTTACTAATGACAGGACGTGATTGCCCTGTACAAATGTTCCGCGTTGGTGAAAACGTCTATGCCACGCAGTTCCACCCGGAAGGTGATGCCGAGGAGTTTTCATTGCGGATCGACATCTACAGAAATCACGGCTACTTCAAACCGCACGAAGCAGATGAATTAAAAAATCAAGTTAGCCAGAAACCCACCCCGTATGCCCAGGAGATACTCAAAAGGTTTGTAGAAATATATTATGGCCGACGAGAATAATATTCTCCAAGCCAGTTTTTCTTAATTATACTAGTTGAATAATTTTTTGTTCGAAACGATTTTTAGAATATATAGATATGCGCATATTCACCCGATATTAAAAAGATATCTATCAGGTAATTATCGGCAGACTGGCTGTATTCTATATAACTAAGTGCTAGTTCTAGCGTTCTAAGGGATTTCAGTGATTAAGCGCAGATAAGCTCAATATCCAGTAATAATGCTTTATTTTTCATCGGCTTAATGTCCCTGCGTAGATTCTTATTTGCGTATCGAAGCTAATTTTTCGATAAACCAGCACTTCTCCTTAATGTGGATCTTGTTGGCTAGACGGTCACGACTCGGATAAGATTCGTTCCCCCTGCCTTAGCATCATGTCCGTGGGTAATGATGACATTATCACCCTCCTTGACCAGCCCAATTTTCCTAAGCTTCCAAATTGCAAAATTTATCCTGGCGTCGTCTCTCGGCTCGCCATCATATAAAACTGGTCTTACCCCCCAATCCATCGGCAGAGTACGAGCTACTTTTAACGAGGAAGTAATGGCAATAATCGGACATTCCGGACGGTAGCGTGAAATCATACGCGAGGTAAATCCTGTTTCTGTCAGAGTAACAATAACCGCAGCATTCAAATGCGTCGCCATGGTGTTCGCCGCCTGACTCACGGCCTCGGTCACAACATTCGAGGCGAGAGGAATGATTCTCTCCAAATTGCCATATTCGCGTAGAGAGGCTTCGGTATGCATTGCCAGTAATGCCATCGTCTTGACCGCCTGCACCGGATATTTTCCCGTTGCCGTTTCGCCCGACAACATCACTGCAGAGCTACCATCCAGTATTGCATTGGCCACATCAGTGGTTTCAGCCCGAGTTGGACGTAGGTTTCTTTCCATGGAATCCAGCATCTGGGTTGCCGTAATCACTGGCTTACCATTCATCACAGTTTGGCGAATGATTTTTTTCTGCACCATCGGCACAGTTTCAGTGGCAATTTCTACCCCCAGATCACCGCGTGCGACCATGGTGCCATTTGCTGCCTCGATAATCTCCTGAAGATTATCGACACCTTTTTGGTTTTCAATCTTGGCAATAATTGGAATATCGACACCGTATTCATTTAACACAGCGCGTATTTCATTGACATCTTTTGCATTACGCACAAACGAGGCGGCTACATACTCAACATCATTTTCAGCCGCAAAGGCCAGTTCCTGACGGGCTGACTCACTAATCACTTCGATTGGCAGTTCTGTTTGTGGCAGATTGACGCCCTTTGCGTTATATAAGGTGCCACCTCTTATCACATTACAAACAATATCGGCGCCATCCACAGCCTGCACGGCAAGCTCAATCACGCCGTCATCCAGCAGCACGGGCACACCCACCGACACCTGTTGGTAAAGTTCCTGGTAAGTAATTGAGACACCTTGTTGATCGCCCATTCTGTTATCGGCATACAGTCTAAATTCTGAGCCAGGTTCAAGTACGACTGAGCCATCCTCTAATTTGCCGGTGCGGACTTCGATGCCTTTAGTATCGATCATGATCGCGACATTGGTATCGACATCGCTGGCTGCTTTTCTGATCAACTTGATTCGCTGTGTGTGCTCGCTAATACTGCCATGCGATAAATTCACTCTCGCAACACACATGCCATCCAGCATCATTTGCTTCAGGATTTCTAGCGAATCACTAGCAGGACCGATAGTGGCAACAATCTTGGTTTTGGGGCGATTAATCATACCGACATATAATAACTGATTGACGAACGATTTTGGGAATAGCTCGATTGAGCTGAAGACTGGTTGATGTTTCTGTAAATACTTAATGAGCGTAAAGGCTTCTAAGTTCTATCCCATTGATCTTCTCAAGGCTTTAGATGATTAGCGTGATGTCGCACTAAATTGAATCAGGTTTTGCTATAGTCATTGATTCAGCAACATAGAAGTTTCTTGTTTGAACTACTCATTACCTGATGGATAGTTACCTTTCCTCGACAAACGTATCACTATTAATATACGTCGCATCGCAAAGACGTGCTCTTCCAGGTAGTACAGCCCCTTTGCCTTGCCATGTTTAAAATACAAATATATTGGAAAAGCGGGCATGAAACAGATGACAAGCAGATTACAGGAAAATGTAAAAGCGAAATGTTAAAACGCACTCTTTTCCACACTGATCGTTAGAATTGCGCCAAGCCATTGATAAATAATGTAATTTACTCGAAATTAATACGTATAAAAATTCTGGAAATAGCGCGGAGTATTGTGTATATTAGCAAATTCTAATATTTGACAAAATCAGTTGGGAATTGCTATGGAGACACTTTTGGAGCTACTTCACTCGCCCTGGCCCTGGTATGTCAGCGGGCCTATTATCGGCTTTATGGTGCCGTTGTTACTCCTGGTGGGGAATCGCTCGTTTGGTATTTCACAAAACCTGGAACACCTCTGTGCTATTTCTCAACCACGCATTGTTCACATTCGCTTCTTCAAATATGACTGGCGTCCTTCACTTTGGAGCCTGATCTTTGCAACGGGGGTTCCCATTGGAGGTTGGCTGGCAGGCGTCGTATTCACAAACCCTCAGCCTATTGAATTGAGTTCAGCGGCTATACAACAGTTTAGCGCGTGGGGACTTAAGGATATGACTCTACTTAACCCTCCTGAACTCTTCTCTTTTTCATGGGGCTCCATCCCATTATTGATTATTAGTGGAATATTGATTGGCTTTGGTACTCGCTATGCATCCGGTTGCACATCGGGACATGCAATTACCGGAATTTCCACATTTCAAATTCAGTCCGTTTATGCCGTGATCGGTATCTTTGCCGGTGGCATGCTCGCTTCGCACTGGATTGTACCGCTGTTGTTAAGCTGGCAATAAGGAGTGCATCATGGCTGAAAAATTTTTACCGTTGATTCGATTTTCTCCCTACCTGTTGCTGGGGATCCTGTTTGGTTTTGCCTTGATCAAATCCGAGGCAGCATCCTGGTACCGTATCCAGGAAATGTTTTATTTTCAAAGTTTTCACATGTACGGCATTATCATCAGCGCCATTAGTACGGCGACCCTAAGTTTGTTTGTTGTACGTCGTATGGTGGGCCGCCCTTCGCTTGAAGGTGAAGTGATTAATATACCGGTGAAAAAACCTGGGCGCGTGAACTATCCACTAGGAGGTTTCATATTTGGTCTAGGTTGGGGGACAATTGGTTTGTGTCCTGGACCCATCTTTGCGCTCATCGGCACAGGTTCCATACCCGCATTGATTTTATTAGTGAGTGCCCTGCATGGGACCTGGTTATTTGGGGTTTTAAGAGATCGTTTACCCCAGTAAAGATAATTAGTAAAGGTCAAAGTATTACTCCGAACTCTTTAATCCAGCTCGCTTCAATCCAGGATCAATCGAGTTTGTGATTTGACCATTGCGTGGCATGACCGACTTTACGACCAGGCCGTGCTTTTTTATTGTAGTCGTGTAGATGCAAACCTGGTATAGCAAGTAATTCTTTTTTCTCTGGAATCTCACCAATATAGTTTGTCATTTTCACATAGCCATTTGCGGCAGTACTACCTAGCGGTAACCTCGCAATTGCGCGAAGATGATTTTCGAACTGACTGGTCACGGCCCCTTCGATGGTCCAGTGCGCAGAGTTGTGAACACGCGGTGCCATTTCATTCACTAATAATTCATCGCCTGTGTCGAATAACTCCAGCGCCATAACACCTACGTATTTAAATTTATCAAGGATAAGTCTAACATATTCCTCTGCTTTACTTTGCATCGCATCGCCCGGACGACTATAGGCTGTTTTTAAAATACCGTCTTGATGGATGTTTTCTGATAATGGATAAAACCGTGTTTCACCGTCGTAACCACGAACCGCAATGATCGACACTTCGCGTTTGAAATTTGCAAAGCCTTCTAAAATCAACGGCACCCCACCGAGTTCCTGCCAGGCTTTTTTTATATCGTCCTGTTGTTTTACTTTGAACTGGCCCTTGCCGTCGTATCCCAGGGTACGGGTTTTTAGAATGGCAGGCAGGCCGATATTGTTCACAGCCTTGTTTAAATCATTTTCTGATTGGATATCAGCAATCGGTACGGTTGGAATTTTGAGTTCATTGAACATCGCTTTTTCCAGCAGCCGATCGTTTGTCGTTGCTAACGCATGCTCTGAGGGAAAAACTTCAATCGATTGAGATAAAAACGCAATGGATGTTGCTGGTACGTTTTCAAATTCGTAAGTCACGACATCGCATTTATCGGCCATGACCTTTAATAATTCAGTATCATCGTATTCACCGCAAAGATGCTCACCTAGTGGTGCAGCGCAGGCGTCTTCAGCAGGATCGAGGATGATAAATTTCATCCCTAATGGAATACCTGACAGGGCCAGCATTCTTGCAAGCTGACCACCGCCGACGATACCAATGATCATGTGGCGTTCCTGGGATCCGGATTGGCTAGAACCTTGTCGGTCTGGTTTTTACGAAATTCATTTAATGCCGCGCGAATCTTCTCATCGTGATTTGCGACAATGCTCGCAGCGAGTAAAGCCGCGTTCACGGCTCCGGCACGACCAATCGCCAATGTGCCGACCGGAACACCGGCCGGCATTTGCGCGATGGATAATAACGAGTCCATGCCATTTAGGGCCTTAGATTGAACGGGTACACCAAGGACCGGAACAACGGTCTTGGCGGCGACCATACCAGGTAAGTGCGCTGCGCCACCTGCGCCAGCAATAATCACTTCTAGTCCGCGTTCAGCGGCCGATTCAGCATAGCTGAATAACTTGTCCGGTGTGCGATGCGCAGAGACTACTTCGACCTCGTGCGCCACGCCGAGGCTTTCGAGGGTTTCGGCGGCGTTTTTCATCGTTTCCCAATCGGAAACGGAACCCATGATGACTCCCACTTTTGGTGAGTCGACTGATTGTTTTGTCATGCGTTGATTGCCTTATAGATAGAATGCAGGTGGTGTGGATTTCAATCGATTATTATACGCCATCCTGTGATAATTTTAAGCATATCAAGGGATTAATACCACTTGGGTACCCTCAATTCAGCCCGCTCAGTCTAATCCTTTTACCCTTTGCAGGGCTTCCAGGCGATTATCCGTGATATTTTCAGGTGGAAGGAATAAGGCTCAGAGCACAAACGCTACTATTCAAGAACCCGAGTTTTGTCTGTAGACTTCGATCAGGAGGGGGTATCTATATATAGTAAGAAACAACTGCTAATTGACCCAATTTTTCGTTTTTGGCCCTACCTGTGCTTATCCCAGATTAATTTCACCGCTTTCAAACACGATTATTATATATATTACAGTAAGTTATAAAAAACGGGATCGTTGTCACAGAAATGAGTCTTGCCTATATTAGTATTTTCTTATATTCTAAATACCAGTTAATTTTAGTACAGCCAGATATATCGTGATTAATAATATTTTAGCACTGTAAGGGTCATTGTCAGGCGAACCTGCTTTTGTTTTACCGACCCTTTATTAGTGCGCTACCCAACAAAAGGTATTTTGAAATTATGGCGATTCAATCGAAAATATTTACAGCTTTAATGCTATTAACTTTGAGTTTTTCTACAGCCAATATCAGCATCGCAGAAGATAACTCTTCTTTTGATATTGCTGAATTTAATCAGATCGTTGATTCAATCAAACAGTCGAATATCTCTGATGACAGGAAGAACCAACTCATAAGGGATATGCAGACGACGATGATTGAGAATGTGCAACTGGCAAACATCCCTGATGACACCAAACGTGCTCTTATTAAAGATCTCGAGAGTGTAACTGCACAATAACAGCAAAGGGGCAGAGCGATTCTTCTCTGCCCCTTTTATAAATTATTTCTTTTTTTTATCCTCCAACTCGCTAACAGTGATCCAGAGATGGTGTGGCAAATATTAAATACTGAGGCGAATAGAGCGAAGTCTTAAATCGCCAGAACATAATTCACTGGTGCGATGCTTAAACCGAAGTTTTGCATGTCGACCTCGATGGTGACGGTGCTGCTAGTTTATGAGTTTGTACTCTGACGCAAAATATTGCGTTGATTGTATATCAGCTTTTATTTTTTATTCCAATTTTATCTTCAGTAGATTGCTTCAATATCGATTCCGCTTTTGCTCCAAGGTATACATAGATTCCCAGGCCCACAAGTAAACCAACCGCGGCAGCCATCATCGCAACTGCATTTGTTAAGTATTCGGGAGTACCTAACACCGATTTAAACATTAACAAGAGTGCTTCAATGGAGACGGCAATCAGGATAGCTGCCATAAACCGTGTAATGGTTCGACGAGTTGAACTATGGCGAAAGATATCTTTATGCATCAGGACTTCTTCTTCTAATGTCGTTTTACCGAGGTCAAATATCGCCAAAGCTAACGTCAAATAGATAATAATACTAAATGGTTTTAAATGGATATCTCCACTCGGCGGGGCACTAAATAGAGCAAAAACCTCACTAGCAACAAAATATAAAAGTATCCCTACAACAACAAATAAACCAAGCACAATGACCGCATATATTGATATAAAGAATGGCTGAAACTTTCTTCTTCGCCTGTCCCCCATTATAAATTCAATAGCATCTGCAAGATCAACATCTACAACAAGAATACCTTTTATACCACCTTCGTCATTTACGCAGCGTATAGCAGAGGATATGCACAAATCGTGGCTCGAAACGGATAGATAAGGCTCGGTTACAATAACCCCTTCTGTCTCAAAGGCTTGTTTGTAATAAGGTCGGTGCCGGCGATTAACGCCTAACCCATTCTGCCCTTTTTTTTCTTTTATCATTTTTATAGAAATATTTTTACTGGTTTGCACACCATTTCCATCTAAAGTAAAAATTAAATCTACAAACGGATAATTTTTAAATAACCACTTAATCGCTTGATTAAGATTATCTTCATCTTTGAAGAGTTTTGCGTCAAAAATTCCAGTAACAATAGAAGCCATTAACTCGTTAATGGCATATTTATATTCATGATAGCGTTCAATCGCACTAAGGTAATTCATTTTGCCACCCTCTATCATTTACTAAGAATAAATAGAGCAAGTATCACGCCAAAAATATCCCAAGATTGTTACGTAAAAAATTATAGAAGATGAAAATAATTAGTGCGGTTTGTTAATTTATGCCCTGCTTTAGTGCGAAGTGATCGAATCTGTGTGGTTACGGAAAAAAGGGATCGGTGACAAACCAAAATTATTCCCAATTGTCACCGACCCCTTATTCTTTTGTTATTTTAACGTTGTCCTATTCGGTAGACTTCTCCATCGAATGTGGGCACCGATAGTACGAATGGGTCGGTTGGATAACACAGAGCCTGCTCTTCTAGTATACCCAGTGCAATCTCTTCACCCATGCGCAGGCTGTCATAATAGTCAGCAAAATAATGGACTCCTGCCATATTTCTGCCAATGGAAATATTAGCCGCTAGCTTATTGAGCTCTCCTTCCAGGGTCAGGAATGCATTCCCGGTGTCATCAACCAGGTTTGCACCTGTAGCATCAGGCGTATATTCCACAGCAATATCACCTGACTGATATCGAGCAAAAATATCTTTATCAACACCGCCATCATCTCTACGAACAAAGATACAACTGGTATCAAAGAAAGCCTTGAGAATCGTAATACACGCACCTGCCACAGTCGCATGGCCTGCACCATACGATGGATGCATCGGTGAACCTTCCTGAAATGCCATGGGTAACAATGCGCTTGCACCACCATTAGCAGTCATGATTTCTGTCACGGTAGGGTTGATGGCGCTAGCAAGATCACTGAAGCCATTACCCACGCTTGGGAAGGTTGTTTCAATATCGCTTGCCTGGTGGATACGAGCAGCTAAGGCTTCCGGGCGAAGTCTCAAGTGATTATTAAATTTCTGATAACGCACGGCCTTGAGCGCACGTGTAGCGACTTCTGTGACCAATTTAAGAATATGCGGCCCGCCATACAAGGCAAATCCAGCTGCCTGACGAGGATGTCTTTCGAGAGAGAGGTTAGCATTAACATCCAGACTGTTAAGGAATAGCTCACCTTGCCCTGATAGTTTGGCAAATCCTGGATCAAAGGGTGTACCCATCGATAACAGGATTAAACATGCGTTTAAATAAGCCTCGTAGAGTGCATCATCGTGCACATAGGTAGCAAGATCACGAGGGAAGGTAATGAAGCGTCTGTCACCCGATGGATCAAAAAGTGTATTGTTATCACGCAGGTCTACACCATTTTGTGCTTGCAACCAGGTGTTCCAGTCGGTTAGATAATCCTGACTAGCGGCAACAGGTACGCGTTGATCAATTTGTAATGCACCATATTGAATCTTGCCGTGAGCAACACCGGGGTCCGAAGGTTGATCGTTGCCAATTAACATAAACTGTGAAAGGTAGGGACCCACTTCCACACCAGGTGATGAACCACGAAACAATGTTTGTGGTGTAAGATCGCCATTAACGTTTATACGTGGGCGACCCTCATCTCCGGTGATGGCGTAATCAATGTTATTCAAGCGAGTGACTGCATCCTGTACAGAGGCATTTGCTGTTGCATCGTTGAATTCAGTTAGCGGGACATCGCGTAAAAGCGCTAGTTCGTATACCTCTGCCATTTCATATGCCAGTTCCATTGAACCTAGCGCGGGTGCTGGTGCCATTGTAACGGCCTGTGGATCAGGGCCTTGTAGTTCATATACAAGCCCTGCCGTCGGTGCCTCCCATGCACGTTGCTTGTTACGCGATGGGCTTACTGAGGTCGTAAAAGAATCGATATACCCTTCATCGATTGCAGTGCGGAATGATTCAAAGTCCTGCGGATTTGTAATTAGCCCCGTGTCATGATCATGTTCGAGACCCTTGGTAAAATTCATTGCGTAATTAGCACTAGCATAGCGTTGTTCATCACCATTTGCCTGATGAGTTATATTTGGCCGATCAGCGGCTAACTTTGCAGCCGATGCTCTAACATTCGATGATTCTTCTCGACGGTAGTCACTCATAACTATCTCCTTCTAAAAACCAAAAAAACTAAAAACTATAGATCCTGATAAATCAGTAATCGAATTGGCGCTTAAGTAAGAGTATTTTATGAATGAGTGGCTTACAGATAACTCACATTAATCATAAGAAAACGCGGCGGAGCGAGGCGATCACAGCTAATGAATCCCCATCGCGATATTAAATATTTTAGGTGCCTGGTCTGGTATTTTATGGTTTGCTGCTCTTATTTGGGCGGTATACAATTTTGAAAAAGAACCCAAGTCACAATAAGAAAAGAGCGTAAATAACTATTTTTCAAATAGAATCAGACTCGAATATGCAAGATAACTGCTCACTGCCCCCTTTGAAGTCAATTATTAAGTAATCGGGTAAATTCATCTAAGTATAATTCTCTATCTGCTGTTCATATCTTAAATTAATCAGGTAGTTATAGAGGAGCTGTTTTTATGCCATATCATAATAATTGGGAAGAAAATGGCTTATTGAGAATTTTTAGTACAATTCCAGCTGCGAAGAAGTTTTAGACTCAAATTTGTCAATCCAAAGTGATTCGTGTTTCGATGATATTTAATTAAATTCTGCTGAATAGAGCTGTGCATATAGTCGTACCACCACTATCATATGTTGTAGTGATGAGCACTATTAAAGTATTAGCAAAAGACTATACATAGGAGGCTTGATCATGGTCACTCAACCCGAGCTTGCCGATACCATTCTCGACACTGCCCTTCAGTTGGCTGAGGCACAGTCTTGGGAACAACTACACTTGCAGGAAATCGCCAAAGAGTTGGAAATCAGCCTGGATCAGATTCGACGGCATTATGCGCAAAAAGATGATCTGGTCGAGGCCTGGTTCGATCGAGCCGATAGCATAATGTTACAAGCTGCGGCTTCACCTGACATCATAAATTTGAGCATGCGCGAGCGCCTGCATCATATTATCATCAGCTGGCTAGATGCATTAGCCACGCATCATAGGGTAACCCGCGATATGTTGCTGTATAAATTGGAACCGGCTCATATTCATTTGCAATTACAAGGCATTCTGCGCGTTAGCCGCACAGTACAGTGGATCCGTGAAGCCGCACAGCAAGACTCGACACACCTACGCCGCATAATCGAAGAGATTGGACTCACGTCGATTTATCTCGCCACCTTCACGTTTTGGATGAATGATCGCTCTGAACAACAACAACGTACTCGCACGTTTCTGGAACATCGACTACAAGAAGCAGAAACCCTGGCCAATAAACTTCCAGGTTTTAATCCAATGCCAAAGACAAAATCTAACGTGACTACCTAATCACTAAGATGGATACCATTACCCATGCCTTGATTGGCGCCGTAACTGCCCGAGCCACAACACCGAAACACATTAACCACGAACACATAACAATCCGAGCACGTATGACCGTCGGGGGGATCGCCGCGGCCTTTCCTGACACCGATTACGTCACTATGTTGATCAATCCGCTATCATTCATCGCGGACTGGCATCGCGCGGAGACACACTCTTTGGTCATATTACCGATATGGGCCTTGCTGTTAGGTGTCGTCTTTGCGTATTTAACCCGTCACAAAACACAATGGCGTGAATGTGTTTTAATCTGCGCCCTGAGTATCTGCACCCATATCCTGACGGATCTAATCACCAGTTGGGGTACTCAGATTTTTGCACCAATTTCTGATTTTGCACCCGCATTAGGTATTACTTTTGTCATTGACCCAATCTTTACCCTGATTATTGCTACAGCCTTGTTATTCGCTATATTCAAACACTCGCGTCTCATCGCTCGGACAGGATTAGTAGTGCTGGTAAGTTATATTGCTCTACAAGCTGTATTGAAACAACAGGCGGAGAATATCGCTGAGGCATACATAAAAAAAGAAAAGTTGACGTCAGCGCATGTGTTTGCAATGCCACAACCGGTTTCGCCATTTAATTGGAAGTTAATCGTCGCCACCAACAATCAATACCGTCTAGCCTATGTCAATTTAGTTGCAAAAAAAGACTCACCTTTACCTGACGAAAAAACTGCCGGGTTTTGGGATTTGCCTGATTTCTATCAACATGCAAATAATTTAACTTGGTATCGCTATCGACTTTATAACGATGACCTCAACAGTAAAATTGCCTGGATACATCCTCGCTTCGAGCGTTATCGACGTTTTGCCCGATATCCAGCATTGTATCGCATTGATAAATTAGAAAACGATCACTGTTTTTGGTTTATGGATCTGCGCTTTACTTTACCTACATCCACTCCCCCTTTCCGCTATGGGATGTGTAAATTTGGTAAGCAGGATTGGCAACCCTATCGACTGAAACGATTCACACAGGATGAACGTGAAGCAGTGGACTATCCATAAGAAAGCTTTGTTCGTTCAACTTATTATGCACTTTTCCCTACAATCAAAGGTGGCAAAGTGAAAATAAACAATAATTTTTCTTATATCAATTCATTCGTATTTTTTATTATTAACTGAATCTATACCCAGACTCCGAAAGCACATAATCAAAAGGATATCAGCAAGCGCGCAGAATAATTAGTATCACTTTTTAAGTGGTGATTTTTACCGAGTATCACATATTATTTTTTTCTATTTCTGTAAGCCATCAAACACGACTACAATTATATAGTAGTATTGCGATATCTCTCTCGTCACATCAGCCGCAGTTAAATGGATGCACTAAAAATCTGTACTAATGGAATAATCATGAAGCTAACCATCCAATATCTTGTTCTTACAGTTTTATGTTTTTACAGCTCGCAAGTGATACTTGCGATAAACTACTCTGCTAAAAATGAAATTCATTTCGATAATTACATAATTTACTACAATACCTTCCCCAGCATATCGCTTGAACCACGTATAGCCAGCGCTGTGGGAATCAAACGCTCATCATCACGTAATGTTCTGACTATTGTGGTTAAAAGGCGGCTACCTGGTAGACATTCAGAGCAATCAGTCAAGGCCAATATTTCAGGTCGCGTCTACACGCTAATGGGGCATGTACGAGAAATAACGCTGCAAGAAGTCAAGGATGGCGATGCGATCTACTATGTTGGTGACTTTACTGCGCTGGATAGAGAAAATTTCACATTCAAACTTTCAGTACAACCTGAAGGTGTTAATTACTCAAAAGATTTTGAGTTTAAACGCGGGTTGTATTCTCACTAGGAAATAAATCATCATTGTAGACAAAAACCAGACATTTTTTCCGATAGCGACAAATGGAGCGCTGGTAAATGAGTAGCATGTAGCTATACCACCGCTGCCTTTACTTAATAACCCTTCAATTTCAATTTTATTCCGCGATTTTTCCTATTTTACATTAAAAATAGTTGAATAAATTTGTCTATAATAACGGTATCTCTTGGTGAATTTTCTTTTACCAATACACCACCAGCACGATAGGAGGTCACCATGTTATTAAAAAACAAAGCGAATGATCATATGGTCGACGTCGTAAATTTCGATGACCTAATTAATCTTAATCTTGATGAAATTTACGTACGTTATCAAGAAGGTGAAGAACAGCAAGATCCAGAAAGAATTAATAAGGCCAACCTGGTTTTTCTATCTGGTGAAGCGTTACCGCGCTGCTGGACTGATTCCCATTACCGCGACAATGAGATAAGACGATAAGTATATTTGATATTAAAATAATTTATTCTACGTAGATAGATAAAACGTTGATTAATATTTTTTATCGTTTTTTCTCCTATGTTTAAAATGCAGCTGTATTTATGAAAATCACCCTATTCAAGCTTAGTATTTAGGAGGCAGCATGCAAGTAAAAGAACTAATTAACGAATGGGCCAGTACCGTACAAATTGAGGAACCCGTGATGAGCATGAAGCTTCATTTGCCACTGGAACTCAGCGCCCACCTTATGGCACTCAAAGATCTGTATCCTGGTCGTACCCTAAAGCAGATTCTAGTTGATCTATTGACTGCGGCTGTTGATGAGTTAGAAGAGACAATGCCCTATCTGCAAGGTGAAAATATTATTGCTGAGGATGAATACGGTGATCCAATATATCAGGATATGGGCTTGACTCCACGTTTTCTGGAACTTACGCAACGTTACCGTGATAAGTTCAAGCACAATCAAAGGGGATGATGGACTCACGTTAATGCATTCTTACCTATTTCAATTACAGTGGTAGGAGGATATACCCATGGAAGCTGTGTTTGAACAACTAGACTTACCGCCGCTGGATGAAGATGGCCTAATACTAAACCCGAAAGATTGGAATGAGTCGATCGCAGAAGAAATGGCCCAGGTGGTTGGTATAAAAACATTGAGCCAGGATCATTGGCTCGTCATTAATGCCTTGCGTGACTATTAATATATGTCGCTCATATGATAAGGATGGACTATGGGTACACAATTTGTTTGCTACGTGTCTTAACGCATGGCGTGTTGCTGGTTTGCCTAATCCAGGTGAAGAAGCGAAGTCTTACTTGAGCGATATGTAAGATGGTAGCGCGTTAATTCCACACGCGATTGTGGGACCAATGCCGCGATTCTTGCAATGAAATCGTGGGGTTCAAAGTTGACGTGGGTCTTACCATAACGATATGGCGTACATGACAAGAGAATTGGCCTCACTTAAAGTAGCGCATAAATGTATTGCTGCTTATACAGGTGTGTTAGATAAGGCTGAGGTAGTCAGGCAACTGATCTGTCTCTGGATGAGGCGTTAGATTTTGTCTCTGGTTTCACTCATACTCTTTGTGATGACTTGGAGGCTGCAGCTATGTCGCTAGCCAGTCGCTGTCAGTCAACCGTCTGGATTCTAGAACCTTTCATTCCAATCAATCCTGACTTTTTCAGTGAGTTTCGCTTTGAAGAACGTATATCTAAAAAGTCGATAATGGACGCGGCAATGAGCCAGCAGGCCTTTGATGCTATGACCATGGCAGCCTATGGTGGCGCAGTGCGTTCTTTATGGATGGCACTCAAAGAAAAGAAAAAACAGGATCCAAGTGATTTACTCGATGAAATGGATGAAATCATGATGTCCGGCGCTAAAGAAGGACTAGAGCTTGCGCAAAAAGAGCTGCGCAAGGCATCCAAGCAAGTAGAGAAAATACTTAAGTAAGACTGTTATTAGCATCGGGATCAGAGTAAATATTTTACTCTGATCCCATTTATTCGATACCTGATAGCAACAATGCCCAAACAGGTAACAAGAGGGGGTTGTATGGTGTTATGAGTGTTTACTCTGTCTGCTACCGATCCCTCAACGATCTGGCGTGTACTGAAAGAGATTGATGATTAGGACAGAAACTCATATCCTTTTCCGGCACTCCTTTTTCCAGACAACCATCGCAAACATCTAACTCTGTACATCCACGACAGGTCGACACATGTCTGTTTATATCATTCACCGGAACAGTCTGGATGTATTTCCACAGTGGAATTTTTAACACGTTCAGCATGTCACTCAAACGCAGATTTTTCACTATGTGAAGTAATTTCTGCCGTTTTTCGGTTTCATCAAAGACCCGGGGAGCCTCTTCATAACTCAGCATGAAGGCAACGGTGGCGATCAGAACAAGCACGCAGAAAACCACAATCAATGCATCGACAAACATATCGAAACCCTCATGAAAAATAGATATGCCTAAGAAACTACTCTATTGTAAGGGTCAAAGTTATGATACAGATCAAAAAAAGCCTTGAAAACAGGAACCCAGAGAACGACAACACCCAAACAGGAAACACGTGGGTGATGAATTTCAGTGGGGTTTGCATGGGAGGATAAAAGTTTTTACTCTAGCCTATATATTTAATTACCAGGAGATAACACTATGTTAAGTCGTGGTTTAAAACGAATCCTAAGTTTTACCGCCATTGTTTTCGTCATCTCACTGGTCTACTTCATCTACGTCTACCTTGCCTACCCCAAAGTTCCAGAACGTGAGACTTTCCTGACCGAGATGGGAGAAGGTTTTGGTGAAATCGGGTTATGGCTGCTGCTTTTTATCTATGGCCGGACACTACTGAAAATACTGATTGGAAAAGGTAAGATAGCTCACCGCTTATTGCCAGACTATCACCCAACGTTGGATCTACCATTGTTAGAAAAGCTATTGGTTTTTCTAAATCGTACCCATGTCTATGTCGGTATCACTGCCGTGGCGGTCATTTTATTGCACATCGCCATGATGGGCGTCCCCATGCGGATTATGTTCTTTCCCGCTGTATTGGCGTTGGTGATCTGGCAAGGATTGTTTGGGCTGTTTCTTTCATGGCGCTATAGCCCAACAGAGCTAAAGAAATTTTCCTATCTGGTGCATGCCCAATTTGTCACAGGGATTATGATTGGTATCTTCGCCTTATTTGGTCACTTGCTAATTGACGACTAGCAACATCATAATTTTTTACTGTTCATTCATGTAATAAAAATGATACTGGCTACCAGTATTCAACATAACAAAGTCGAACGTGTCGCTGTCAGCTGTTTTCCCATTATCGGGAAACCAGCTGGAAGTACACATACCCCTATTAGTATCTCTGAGATATCAAAAAGCATGGCCTGTCCCCTATTATCGACCACCTTTTGTAACTTCTTGTAATTAATAGCTTAAATGCTTCTTCGTTTTTCCGTAGTGCTTCCGTCGGGACTTCCCCATGCAGTCTGGCTAATACTTCCTGAAACGAATCACTACAGAGGAACAAACCATGAACAACCTAACTACCCCAGAGAAAACAGGACATCTATTGCCCGTTTTATTTATTCTGATCCTGACATCCATCTTACTAATGACTTCGTCGCCTCACCAGGCGCGAGCGGATGACGAAGTCAATCGAATCGAAATCCACACCTTTGAGTCCATGACACTCACCGACCAGCAATTTCTACAGGGCATCAAATCGGGTCCCAAGGTCACCCTGGCGGGTGAACTACGTTTCCCCCAAAAGAAAATGAAACGCTATCCCGTTGTTGTATTAGTTCACGGCTCGGGTGGCGTATCTGGCTATTTTGATGACTGGGCAAAAGAACTCAATAAAATAGGAACCGCCGTTTTCATCCTTGATTGCTTTATTGGGAGGGGGCTCTACAAAGTCAATAACGACCAAAGCCAGCTCGGTCGCCTGGCCCAGATCATCGATGCTTATCGTGCCCTAGATGTCTTAGCACAACATAAGCATGTTGATAAAGCGCGTATCGCACTGATGGGCTTTTCGCGCGGAGGGCAAGTTACCTTGTATTCCAGTTTAAAGCGTTTCCAGAAGTTGCATGGCTCAAACTCAGGCAACGAGTTTTCAGCCTATCTTGCTTTCTACCCTGCTTGCGGAACACGCTATAAACATGATGACGCTGTCACAGATAAACCCATACACATCTTTCATGGAAGTGCCGACAACTACAACCCCATTGCACCCTGTCGCCAATACGTCAAACGTCTGCAAAAGCACAACAAAGATATAGAGCTACATGAATTTTCTGGCACACACCACGTCTTCGACTATAAAAAGATTCGGAAACCGTTTGTGATGAAAAAAGCACAGACCACCCGAAACTGTGTACTCACAGAAACCACCAATGGAAAGATTATTAATGCTAAAACAGGAAAGCGATTTAGTTATTCAGATCCTTGTGTCAAGCATGGGCCTACACTGGCGTTTAACCAGGCTGCTTACAGTAAAACAAAAGAGGAATTGAATAGCTTTATGCTTTTTCATTTCGAACTAAATCAATAACAAAAGGGGTCAGTGACATATTCTGATCATTCTAATTTGTCACCGACCCCTTTATGTTCAGGTAAATTAACAGTTACCTGGATCAACGTTGTTCAAGTAGAAAAAAACAGCGTCTCGATCTGAATCACTCCAGCCTGATGCATACCCAGACATATTACCGCCGTTTATTCTCGCATAAAAAGTTAATGAATCGATACACTGTATAGGCACAGCGCTACCAGCGTTACCACCTGACGAGCCACCACCACATGCGGTCATTAAAAATGCGACAACAACAGCTGCAAATAGCGATTTGATGTTCATAATCTATTCCCCATACCGTTTTGAAGAGAAGGAGGTTTCTCTTACAGCTAAGACCTTATTTTTAATAATCTACAGGAGTAAAGGAGCAAAAAGGAACTATCAGGCACTTTTCACTAAAAACCACTATTTGCCCCATAGCCGAGCCGCATATCTCGGCAAAATGGCCACCGGTTTTACTTTTCAGCCTTGTCAAACAGGTGTCCAAATCGTCGGTAATAAGCCTTAATCCAGAACGGTGAGAACAGCGTTGTGTAGGCAATCACAATAACCATGCCCGCGTAGACTGCATTGGTAAATATTCCTGAAACACGGCCCAGTTCGGCAAATATCAACCCGATTTCACCACGCGGTACCATGGCCATGCCGATGGCAATGCGTGAGTGGGTCGGTTCGCGAACAAAGAATGCACCTGCCAGCTTGCCAGCAATAGCAATCACCGCGAGGGAAAGAGAAAACATCCATATAAACCCAGAACTCCAGTCAATCGCACTCAGGTCCAGTGACAAGCCAACCATGACAAAAAATATCGGCGTAAACAGCTGGATGATGGGACGAATTTCCCTATGTAACTTTTCGGTAAAATCCGGGTCGGTTTTCATAACGACACCGAAGGGTAAAAAGAAGCGTCGTGACAGAGCTATACCGGCTGCAAAACCACCCAGCAGTTCCGGTGCACCCATCAGGTGTGCAAGCGCGGCAAATGACAGTACCAAGGATATCAGGGTGATTGGAATGATGCCGGGAATGTCACTGACATGTTGATAACGTTTGAGCAGGCGGGAGATAAGTTTTGCAGCAATCGGCGCCAGTATAAAAAACAATGAAACCAAAAAGATAATTTTTCCTGCATTATACAAACTGACCGATCCGCTAACGGAGAATTCATACAACACAGCAAGTAAAAAGACCCCCAGCACATCGTCCACGACTGCCGCACCCAGCACAACCTGCCCTTCATGGCTACTTTGTCGTCCCAGGTCTGAAAGAATGCGGACGGTCACACCGATACTGGTAGCCGTTAGTGTCCCACCAACAAACAACGAAACCAGGACCGACAGATCAAACACGTAGTAACACATGCCAAAACCGAGTATAAAGGGAATCACAAAACTAAATATAGCGACTGTCGTTGCGCGTCGACCGGCACGCACCAGACGCTCTAAATCGGTTTCAAGCCCGACTTCAAACAACAACAGGATAATACCAATTTCCGCCAGCAGCTTGATCGCAACGGATGGCTCGATCAGTCCAAAAACGGTTGGTCCCAATATAATGCCGGCACATAACTCGCCAATAATCGATGGAAAATTTAAACGCGTGGCAATCTCAGCGAAGACTCGAGCACTGATAAGGATCAGTGCAATTTGTAGTAGTAAAACGTGTGTCTCCATAAGAGGCCTACTCGGGTCAGACCTATATAAGGTACTGGATTAGATTTATTTGATTGATTAAAACGACCTGCTTTTTTTCTTAGAAGTCTCTTATTGCTATCAAGACTATACTTCTAAGATACCAAATATGCTATCAGGTTTTCTTAAACATCATTGCTTAATGGCCTTGCCAAACAGATAACGCACTCGGGTAGGTCCATCAATAGTTGTTCGTTCAATCCAGGCTAGATATAGATTACCTTCCTGATCAAGACTGATTGTGGGATGGTTCTGTTCCCCTGCACTATCCGCACCCGGCACGGCAAAGTCATCACTCCAGCCGTTATCATCGCGCCAACTCAGCATGATGTTGGCATCACCATCACGTTTATCATCCCAACCGACGACTAGCCTGCCAGAAGGATCGCCCGCTACCGTCGCATGCCACTGCTGTGCAACGCCGCCAAAACCGTCTTGCACTCGAATGTTCGGGCCGAACAATTGCTTGTTGCCAGGTTGGTAATTAGCAGAATAGATATCATAACCCTCGCGAAAATCACGCTTATCGGCCCAGACGGCGACCAGCTGTCCGGTACCGTACTGAGCGAGTGCAACCCGGGCCACACCATGCCCCTTACCGTAAGCGGCACTGCGGCCAGGCGATGCTGCGCTGATCCGTTGTGGTGATCGAAAGTGACAAGACTTCTGATTATCAGTTTGGGCCGCCATGATGATGGTATGTCCCGGACGGCGGTCCTCCCAGGCGACGATGATACGATCCGCAAGACTGATAACAGTGGGGTAAAGTTGTTCGTCTCGCACTGGCTCGGCATCCACTGCACAGACTTGTTTCGGACGTAATGTCTGTCCATCAATCTCGATGTGTTGCATCCAGATACGACCATAACGGCCATCACGTCGGGAATAGACAAGCAACAATTGTTGATCATGATTGGCGAGACTGGCTTGCATTGCCTCGCTTTCACCCAGGGTGAAAATCGGACCCAGCTTGGTCGGGGTAACGAGGCGCATATGAATTCGGGCATCCTCTTCCCAGGCCAACGCAAACCGGTTAGTGCTTAGTGCCACCAACGATGGCTCGAAAGCTTCCCCACCGCCACTGATTTTAACTGCAGCCGAAAAGCTTTGGCTGTTACGGCCCTTACGGGCCAGGTAAATCCGCGGCGTACCATCGCGATTGTCCTCCCACGCCACTGCAACCGTATCAGTGGAGATAGCGATGTTATGTCGGCCAGCCGATTCAAGGTGGTGAAAGATCTTCTCACCCTGGGTCTTAGTAACCGCGATCGGTTTATCAAACTCCCAGGGTTGGGCTTGCACACTCAGTGGCGCCACAGTGAGCAGCAACCAAAACCATGCTATTTGCAGTCTCATGGTTTACCCGACTTGGCCAATAACTGTTGCACTTTACTATCTGCCTCACGTAAATCCTCGATGCGTTGCACACCCACCAGTCGCAACAGCGGCTTGCCATCGGCAGTCATAAATGTAAAGACAGGAGTGACAAACGCATTGTAACGAGTACCAACCTCACGCTCGGTAACTCGCTCACCACTGGGCAAGCGTAAGCGCTTACCGCTTTCCGAATCGACATAGGCCAACACATAGTGCTTGGTATAAGCTTCACGCACCTGTTTATCAGAAAAGGCTTCCTTGTTCGTTTTTTCGCAATAGCCACATCCATAACGCCCGAAGTATACAAATAGTGGTTTGTTCTCAGTCTTTGCCTGTTGCATTGCTTTATCAAACGACTGAAAAGGGTAACCATGCGGCGTCTCAGCCATGGCCGAAAAAGCGAGGAGGGTTGTGACTAGCAATAAAACAATGCGCATAGTGTTTACTCGCAGAAAGTGGAGGTACTAAATAATAGTTATTAACTGTCTAGATTCATTTGTACATTAAATTGTCTGGCGATAATAAAATTACCATGTTCAAATTAATTGTAACATCTCAATAAAATAACAACGCATAGTACAGGAAGTATACCCCCTCTCTTCGCTTAAAAACCACCTTCTCGTGCGGTAACCTACCGTCCATCTTTACCCTTGATGCCCATGATTTGCCTCATCGGTCGCGTTAATTTCGCGAATATTGGTCTGTTAATGGTCAATTTCTCGCCCCACCAGTTGATTGCTGAATGTGGTGGAAAAATGGGGACAAACCACGATTAAATTCTCACGTCTAATCATAAACGTGACCAGTCCCTACTCGTCTTAGTTTCGTGATGGTGAGACACCCTCAAGTGCTATGATCGAGTTCAAGGCGTGATTGGGCATGCGATTTTTATGTGCCACCTCTCTGATCCATTTATTTTACATTTATTCTTTAGGGAGGGTGCTTGAGCAAAGACAAAGAGATCGATCAAAAGATGTAAAGAATCTGGTTAATCTAAAATCACTCCAAATTCTATTATTTATTGATTATATTTATTACATACACATCCGTTTGTGCATATTATCCAAATCATCTAGATATGTAGCTGCTGCTGTTTCGTTCTTTTTGCATACTTCAAATTCAAGCAGCTTAGCAGTTTCGCTAACTTCTCTAAAACCAAAATTACCTCCGGTACCTTTCAAATCATGCGCATACTTCTTTAAAGATTCCCAGTCTCTTTTTTCAAATGCCTCGCGTAATTTTTTTACCATTTCAGGATACTTCTGAACGTAGATATCTATCAGTTCGGTTATCTCGTTATCCTCACCTACCAACGAAGAGCGAAGAGGTTCTAATTGTTGTGGTTGTGATTCTTCAGGTTGAAGATATTCTGATATAACAGTATAAAACTTATTTTTATCTATCGGTTTGCTCAGATAGCTATTACACCCTGCTGCGATATATCTTTCCTGATCAGCTTTTAAACTGTTTGCAGTCAGGGCAATAATCGGTCTGTTATAATCTTGGGCGCGTAATTTTATTGTTGCTTCAAGCCCGTCCATCACTGGCATTTGCATATCCATCAGAACAACATCGTAATCGCCTGCCAAGGCCTCATCCATACCTTCCTTGCCATTATTGGCAATAGCAAATGTTACCCCCATTTTCTTCAAATAGAATGATATGAGTCTTTGATTATTTTCATTATCTTCAACCAGCAGAATGTTACCGGTAAATCTTTTCACTAGCACATCTTGTTCATCAAGATTATCTTGAGCGCCGATCATCTCGCTAGTGCTATCAACAAACTCAACATGCTTCAGATTACCGGTGGCGATGCTGACAGTAAAACGACTCCCGACATTCATGACGCTATCCACAGCTATGGTTCCATCAAGTCGTTCCACCAATTGTTTTGACAAATACAGCCCCAGGCCAGTTCCACCAAATTTACGGGTAGTCGAATTGTCCGCCTGAGTGAATGGGTTGAATAACTTGCTTGACTGTTCAGGAGTAAGTCCTATGCCGGTATCGATGATATCAAATTCAATCGTCTGTTTTTCTTTAAAACACTGAACACGGACGGTGACGCTACCCTTGTCGGTAAATTTGATGGCGTTACTGACTAGATTGAGCAGTATTTGTTTTAACCGCACGGGGTCAGTGTTAATCGTTAACGGTAAAGGAAATTTATAATCAAGTGAGAACTCTACCCCTTTACTCTCAGCATCATTCTGTACAAGCAGTTTTATATCATTCAACAATTTGAAAACCGGAACAGGCAATACCTCTATCGACAACTTGCTTGCCTCTATTTTTGACAAATCAAGGATGTCATTTATCAGGCTTAGCAAATGCTTGCCACTGTGAATAATTGTATTGATTGAATCCACTCGTTCTGACATCGTTTGCCCGCTATCGAGCAGGGATTCGGAAAAGCCAATGATGGCTGTTAATGGTGTTCGGATTTCGTGGCTCATATTTGCCAGGAAGTTTGACATTGTCTTTTCTGCCGCCAATGCCTCGTCCCGCGCTTCGCGTAAGGCTACCTCAACCTTCTTTCTCTCGTTCGATTGAATGGCCATCGCCACCATATCCGCCATTGCGGCAGAAAAATTCTGCTCTTCCGCAATCCATTCACGTTGCGGACCAGTATGCTCAAAGCAAATAACGCCTTTCACCTTACCTTCGATACGAAATGGCGCAGCGAGAATCGAACTGATGCTCAAATTTTGCAGATAAGCTTCACTGAATTCGCGTATTCCCGGATGAGTAAATGCATCTGTTGCGGCAATAACACGTCCCTGCTCTAGCGCATTAAAATACTCAGGATGATCAACATCACATAATTTTTTTCCCTCTGAATGTGTCCTGTAATCGAGCTCATAGAGATCAACACAATTGAGACAAGTTTGACTATCGCAAAATAGCCAGACACTGCTGCGCGCAACATTGAGATTCTCCGCCGCAGTCTCCACGATCTCTCGTATCCCCATTTCCAGTTCACCCGTTGCAATCACCTTGCTTTTTGCCAATTTGGTAATGGCATCATTCCATTTTCGCAAACGCACCTCGTTTTCGCGCAACTGTTTTTCCTTGGAAATAGCCCGTCCCCTTGCAGCAATGACCATAAAAAGGATACTCAGCATCACACCAGAGAGTAAGGCATACAAAATATTCCTCTGCTTGATCAGCCCCCAATGGACATCCTGCAGAAATTCCAGGTTAAACGTTTGCCCAGGAAGCTTAATAGCAAGGTTTTCCTGTAATGATGTGATTGTCAACGGGTAGGTATTTGCCCTGTTAAATTTTATCAGGTTGTATGCTGCTTTTTTCTCAGGTAAGGAGGCTGGTATAAATTCCAGGTTCACACCATTTATATTATTTGTATTTCCGGCGAAAACATCCTGCATGTTGATATGAATGGCTAGCAGACCATTAACATTTTGCCTGCGCTCACTCACGTCTGTTGGAACCGATTTGCCCGAATAAAGTGCCTTGATAAGAACATAACTGCTAGCATTGCTTTTACGTTCAAACGGTAAGGCGGCTACCGCAGTGTTATTGTCGATCGCGAGGGAAATTGCATTGGCCATTTTCGGATTAGAATAAATGTCATAACCAAGCTGGATTGAGCTGGTCGGGCTAAGGGGCTCATGATATTGCACAGGGAAATAAACCTGTCTGTCGCGCGCCTTTTCGTAGTTATTTTTATCGCCCTTTTCTGTAATCGCAAATGAAATAAAACCATAATCTTGTAACGATTCTTCGAATGCCGGTCTATCATCGTGGATAACTTGCGGCAGATACATTACTGAAGAAACGTAATGATGACGGTCAAGAACGTACTCTACAAAGATACGAAATTGATCTGCATCGACATTGGTCGATGCACCATACAAGGTAGCAAGGCTGTGTGTAATTTCATCCGCAGCATTGATTCGGCGATGAACGATGTCTCGTATATCAGTTGTCTGTATACGAAAATTGTTTTTTATTCTACTCAGGTCATCATATACGACAAAACTCAAGAAGCCTGCTGTAACAACAGCACCCAAGAAAATTGCCGCCAACCAAAATTTCAACTGGGGCTGGAACAGATTGCTCCGCAAAACTAACCCCCGACTTTCACACTCTTGTTTATCAAATTTGCTGGCAGGGTAATACCTGCTTTTGCCAACAGGTCAAGATTTACATACAAATTCCAGCGTCTGTTTGAAACGACCGGCAGATTCGCAGGTTTTTCGCCATCAAGAATACTGAGAGCAAGTTGTGCGGCCCATTCACCCTGTTCCTCCGGAATTTTTGTCATGGCGAACATGCTGTAGGGCATCATCCATTGATGATTGGTCACACTAAACACTTTGGCATGCTGTTTAACATATTGAACCACGCTGGACTCATCCCAGTCGGCAAGACCCGCATAGTTTCCGATCACGACAAAGTCGGCCTGTTGCGCCTCTTTATAAGCCAGTTTCCATTCCTGCAGCGTTTTAACAAATACACCGCGTATGACAATGCCGTTTTTAGCGTAGTCTTTTTTATAACGCTCATAATCCTTGCGTTGTGACAGGACATCGGCCGAGATAAAGACACCATCTTTAGCTGGCTTCACAACTTCACGCACCACTTTTTGCAGAGGACGAATGGGTGAGATTTCTACCATACCCGTGACATTACTGTAAGGAAAACCATACTCCTTTGTCGTCCAGTTGATACCACAAAACACAAACGGCAGCCCCGCATCTTTATAATAAGGTTTGATCAGGTATTTGGATGCATTATCGTCGCAAGCGATAACCACGTCAGGCTTGGTGGCTTCAATATGTTTTTTTGCCTCCAGCGCCATTTTAAGTGCAAAATCCTTATCCTTATTTCGCTTGGTATCCATATAAAACTTGTCGACCGCACACTTGCCAGCCAGGACCTTATCAAGACCGCGTTCGATTCCATCATTCCATTTATTACCCGCATGATAGGATGAGACATACAGACAATTTGCCGCGAAGACGATTTGGCTCTGCCCCAGATACACCACAGCCAGGACAAACATCCATGCCATCGTCCTTTCACACTTATATAATACGGACCTGTTATCCGTAATTAGATCGTCGCATTTCAGCATGACTGATACCCCCTGCTTCCAAAAATGGCAGCTTCTGTGATTTCCCCACAAATTACCTAAGTAATCGGCCATTCCGCTCCATTCTTTAAAGCCGGCATGATTAAAGTGTGATTACAGATTTGTCCCGTTGATAATGATCATATTTAGCACGCAAAATAATTGAGACAGATGAGTAGGTGTCTCCCTTGTGATCTGCCCTTATCAGCACAGATTTAAAGCCTGGGCTGGTTTGCAGCTTGCTGCTTGGCTCAGTAACGGGCCCGATTGGAGATATTTACCCTTGGAATTTCAATCAGTTAGCGTAGTTCCATCCTTATTTGAGGGACGACGCCATTTGATTCCCAGAAGATGCAAAACAAATAATGGCGCAATAAGCAGACAAATAGCACCAATCAGGTGCAGAGCATCTATCGCCAGCAGATTGGTATCATGTGGATAAATTCCACGCAGGTACACCACATACCAGATTAGAGGCATGAACACCGCAATGATGGCCAGGCTCTGGGTAATAAGATAAGTAATGCGACTCACCGGTTTCTGGTTAGCTTTGTCCCGAACAAGGTTGATTGGTATATCAGGGGACTCAACGTTTTTCTTCATCATAGGTAGGATTGCTGCTTTTTTACACACATATACTATCGGCATTAAGATCGATCTCTTTAAATTTCACCTAGATTTTTTACGGGAAATGTCAGAGTAGATTGGCATAATATGCTTAGGAGTTAATTCCCTTTCAGTGTCAGCAATTTTCAACGTGGGAGAAAAACGATGACAACATGGGTACGTTATTCACACTTGGGTAAAAACAGTTTTGGTATTCTGGCGGGAGAGAAAATAAAGGTACATGAAGGTGAACTTTTCGAACAACCAACGGCGACGGGGGAGACTCTGTCATGCCATGATGTCACATTGCTCCCCCCCTGTGAGCCAACCAAGATGCTAGCGCTATGGAACAACTTTCATCAACGGGCTGAAGTTGAGGGTTTGACCAAACCGGCCCATCCCCTCTATTTCGTCAAGGTAAACAGTTGCTTTGCTACTAACGGGCAACCCATTCGGCAGCCGGCCAGTTATTCAGGTCCTGTGGTGTTTGAAGGCGAGCTGGGTGTCGTCATTGGAAAGTGTTGTCATCAGGTTGCGGTAAACGAGGTTGATGAATATATCTTTGGCTATACCTGTGTCAACGATGTGACCGCTAAAGATATTATGAAGGCCGACCCTTCTTTCGTGCAGTGGTCCCGTGCCAAGGGTTTCGATACTTTCGGTGTGTTTGGCCCCGGCATCGTCACCGGCATCGAACCCGATGTGCTGGAGGTCAAAACGCTGGTTAATGGTCAAAAGAAACAACATTATCCAATTAATGATATGTTTTATCGGCCGAGGGAAATTGTCAGTATGCTGTCGCAAGATATGACCCTTAATCCCGGCGACGTGATAGCCTGTGGTACCTCAATCGGTACGGAACCTATGCCTGCCGGCTGTACTGTGGAGATTGTTATCGACGGCGTCGGTATCTTGAAGAATACCTTCCAGTCGC
Organism: uncultured Ectothiorhodospiraceae bacterium; assembly: GCA_947259575.1. Taxonomy (GTDB): domain Bacteria; phylum Pseudomonadota; class Gammaproteobacteria; order UBA6429; family Thiohalophilaceae; genus SZUA-24. The sequence continues at coordinate 60,561 of CAMYMU010000049.1, forward strand.
CCTGAGCCCTATTTAAGTAGCAGGGCTACCCCACTACCGATAAGTAACAGACTAATGGCACGCTGGAATACCTGCTGCGAGATATTGGCATGGATATGACCACCGATGTACATGCCGATAATCATCACTGGCACGCTGACCGCCACTAACAATAAACTGTCCAGGTTATAAAAACCGGTAAACAGATAACCTGCCAGACGGACGGCACCATCCAACAAAAAGATCATGGCAAAGGTTGCACGAAAGTGAGATTTATCCATGCCACGCAGTTTCAGATAGATCACATAAAAAGGTCCCCCTGTCCCAAACAGGGTACCAATTAATCCTCCGAGACTGCCAGCCGGGATGGCCCAGAGCCGGGCACCGACATGGTGTGGGGCAAGATTAGACAGGGTGTAAATAGCGAACAGAATAATGAACACACCCAGTCCCTTGCTAAGGAGCACCGCATCGACATGCTTAAATATATAGAGTGCCAGCAAAACCCCTATCAGGGAAAAAGGCAACAGGGGTAACAGGTCATGCCACTTGATATGTTCGCTATGTTTGATGCCATGACTGGCCGATGCCAGATAATCCAGCAGAACGATCATCGGTACTGCAACTGACAGTGGGAGCATAAACGCTAGCAGTGGTATAGCAATCAGACCAGAGCCAAACCCCGCCAGCCCACGAACAAAATAGGCAATGACAATGACCGCGGCAGCCAGACTCAGTTGAGTTAGAGTTAAGGTTTCAAGCACGTATTCACCCGCTGTGTAGTATGTAGCAGCGGTAAGGCATGGATATTTGAGGTCCGTATAAAAATGAATTTTTAGTCACGATTAATTATCCAAAACCTTGATATGAATCACTCGTTAAATATCTTTTAATTTAGTATGGATCACTAGAATTGCATAAGTGTCTAGCAGTGTATCAATTGAAATACTTAACTTACTTAATCGTAATTCGTATATAGGAAGTATACCCACCCTTTTTACCCAAAAACCAGTCTACTAGACTGAATCCAACCCGGAATTTCCTTGTAAAACTGAATTAATTTCGCGCTATTTACTCCCCCCCCACCAACTCGCTAACAGGGATCGCGAGATGTTGTGCCAGATGCTGAACACCGCGCCGGGTAAGACTGTAAATGGTGAAAAGTATTTAATCGCTACTGCAACACTTAAGCCAGAGTATGGGTTGATTTTAGTTTTTACTCGTGCCTCAATTATTGCAGCGCTGTCTCAATCACACCTTGCAGTGCGCGAACTTGTTTAATCGCTTCTACTCGCTGTGCTTGGTGAAACGAGATAGCTTCACGTAGTTGCTTCAATGTCATGTCAGACTGCACATAGGCTGGAGGTACTTTATTCACCATGCCTTGATGAATATATCGAGTAATGGCTATCTCAGCCTTTTGGCGATCAGTTGCCGTCATATCATAAAGCGTTCCCTGATTAATTTTACATTGGATATATTGATTGGGATTCATGGCTTTTTCGTTAACCGCTACTTTCACCACCTGTTTTTTTCCAGTTGGATCAGTTGCATTCACAATCAAAAAATCAGGTGAGGCAATTGACTCACTATCATCAGACTTGGCAGCGACAATTCTAAAAGTAATCTTTAACTGTTGCTTATTTTTACTGGCAATCAAATCCATGATCTTCTGATAGTTTTCAACCTGGTTAGTCCACCACCCCAGCACATCATTAACAAAACGATCAGCACTCATACTATGCTTTGGTAGCTTGGTCTCAAGCTCTGCCTGTTCCTCTTTTTCTTGCTTTTTGGTCTCTTCTTCTCGCTTTTGTTCGATCTGGTAAGTTTGATAAGTAATAATCGGAGCTACTTTGGATATACCGATTATTGCCACGATAAACATACCCACTGTTGCTGAAGCTTGAACAATTGCCGCAATCAAAGCTAACCTTGCTCTGAATCCTTTTTTAACTTCCATAATCTCTTCCTCCTACACGTCCACTATAGCATTTTGGCTCAAAACAGAGATGGATAGCACCATAATATCTTCACAGAATATAACCTGATAATGAGCAACAAATGATCTATGTCAATTGATGACCGATTCAAACCCACCGCGATCACACAGGTGGCAAGTGTGTGGGGAATACAGATTATTCAGGAGTAATAATCTGTCCCAGCAGTCGTGACCCGATTTATTTCTATTATAATTTTAAATCAAGAATCGATTTGAGTAGCTTTTTGTCTGTCCAGTCACGGGTACCAATGACGCGATAAACAATATGTCCCTGTGGGTCGATAATGTAACTGGTGGGCAGGCCCACTACCGGATACTGTTTAATAACTTTGGCATCCTTATCCAGCAATAACGGAAAGGTAACCGGATAATCTGCAGTAAAATTAAATACTGTATCGGCGTCCTCACCCACATTAATCGCCAGCATCACAACACCTTTCTGTTTCAGCATCTGATAGGCCTGATCCATGGACGGTAACTCAAATCGACAAGGTGGGCACCATGTCGCCCAGAAGTTAACAATCACCACACGACCACGGTATTCCGAGAGCTTATGTAGCTTCTCATCAAGATCATATAGCGTAAAATCCGCGGCAAGCGGTTTATCTTTGACGATATGCAGCGGTTCCGAATTCGTATTATCCGTCTCGGCATAACCCAACTGGGTAAGACCGATCAGGATAGTAATATATAGAATGTGTTTGAATCGCTTCATCATGCGCTATTGCTCCGTCGCTGGCGCGATATATACATCTTTCGCACATTGCATATTCTTTATCGTTGTCTGCTGAACTTTACCATTAACTTTCCACTTTAGGCGCAAATCAAATAGCGAGCCGTGCTTTAGTGGGAACACGCTCATGCCCCAATTGTAATCGGCGGGCTGATAACGCTGCCGTGTAGGTAACAGAGACCATTCAAATGCAATCTTCTGCGCCGGTTTTACTTTTCGTGTTTCCCAGATGGCCTGCCAGTCTTCACGTGTTTTAAGTGAAACCTGTTGGCCTTTATATAAAATGGCCCATTCATCCAGGTCGTACTCAATCACCTGTTTCGTATCGGCGGGTGCGACATTTTTAAAAACGCTCTGAAAGATACAATGTTCAGCAATTAACTTAACCTCATCCGGTTCAAAACCCCGACCGGCAAAATACGCTCGAGATTGATCGGGAAGTCGCTGTACAAAGCGGACAGAAAGCACGGGAGTATGCCATTCCCAGAAAGGTAATTGCGCCTGCTGATCGGTACCCGTGACCAATTCTGCCCTGGCGGCTGGTAAGGTGAACATCAACAAGAGTAAAATGCCTATTAATTTCTTCATATCAAAATTTGACTCGTCTCTTGAATATCGACCAGAAGTTTCCATTTGATAGCTTAAACCATATCAGGTTTCTCACAAATAACCAGACTATGTGATACTCGCCAGTAATCCGGGACTGCTTATAAGACAGTAGGGTCAGGACATAGACCACATTAGGTTTTACAATGAAAAAAAGCTGTGCGCCCAGAACAGACTTGTGAGTTAATACGCCTGAATCTAAATCCTGAACAAAATGGATTTTGTATGGTCTTACATCATGTTATGGTATACGACAGCCACAATCAATATGAAGCAGATGAATAACGATACGCCCCCCAGAACAGAATCAATCCCGACGCATAAACCCAGACCGATGATCGACTTATTGGTCAGCATCCTGATTCCATCCATTATCCTGATGAAATTCAGTGATCCAGAGCACCTGGGGGCAAGCGGCGCATTGATCATTGCGTTAGCCTTTCCGTTGGGATGGGGCGTGTTTGAGTTAATCAAGTACAGGAAATTCAATGTCATTGCACTGCTTGGCCTGGTAAGTGTATTACTGACTGGCGGTATTGGCCTATTGCAGATAGATGCAAAATGGTTGGCGGTGAAGGAAGCGGCTATACCTGGTCTTATCGGTATTGCAATCCTGATCTCCACTTATACGCCTTACCCCCTCATTAAGACCTTATTGTATAACCCTAAGGTGTTAAACATAGAAAAGATTGAGATCAAGCTGCAAGAACTCGGTAACACGCAAACATTTGAACGTCGTTTGCAAAATGCGACATACTTTTTGAGCAGTACCTTTCTGTTTTCAGCCGTTATGAACTACATACTGGCCAAATGGATCGTCACCAGCCAGTCTGGGACCGCCGCATTCAATGAGGAACTTGGACAGATGACGCTGCTTAGTTATCCTGTGATTGCGATCCCATCTACACTGATGATGTTTGTCATTCTGTATTACCTGTGGCGAACCATACGCATACTCACTGGATTCAAGTTAGAGGAAATCATGGTCACGCAGAAGGAACAATAGGTTCAGACTCGCTAGATAAAACCAGCGCTAAAATCAAATTACTTAGTCACGAAATTCTACGTCGGCCTCACCTAGCAACTCGCAAAAAACGATCCGGAGATGTTATGCCAGATGCTAAACCCGCGCCTGCTAATAACAAGCGCAATGTATAATCAATTCGTTTTCTTTTATCTTACAAAGGTTCGTGACAACAAAAATTTTGTCCAGTCCACATACTGTTCGTTTGACCAACCAGATTCCATGGTTAACTGTTCCCATTGACTAATCGAGATCGTAGCCATAAACATATCCGTGGCTTCTTTTATCGACCAACCTTCTGTTAACTTACCTTCTTTATAAAGTGCTTCAATGGCGTTCTGACAGACATCGCGTAAACATTTCATACTGCTGTTCCAGGCGGCCGCCATGTCCTCATCCGTATCACGCATCATCAACATGGCTTTCGCTAATCCATAGATCTCCGGTATGTAATTACCCCAAACTTCGACACAGGCATTAAGCAACTCAGTGCCGGATGTTGCGTTGTTGAGTTGCGCAAGCCGCGCGTCGAGACCTTTGACCTCGTCCACATAATTCATGGTCGCGATCATCAGCTCTATTCTTGAGGCAAAGTGGAGATAAACCGCCTGGCGTGAAATACCCGCCTCTTTGGCAATGTCACTCATCTTCACGCCCTGCCCCTGATGCGCTTCCAGCAGTCGCCAGCTGGCTTCCAGGATTTTTGTTTTTGTATCGATTTCTTCACTTGACATAGTGTCAAGCATATCCTAAGCTTTACATGATGTCAATTGACACAGTGTCAAGTGGCTTATTTTAAGGAGACTATTATGAAACTCATCATTTTTGGAGCAACAGGCAGTGTCGGTAAACAGGTTGTAAATCAGGCACTTAAAAAAGGTCACCAGGTTACCGCCTTTGTGCGCGATGCCGCTAAACTGGCGGTTGAGCATGAAAATCTACGTATCGCGACCGGCAATGCGATGGATGCCGACTCGGTAGAAAGCGCCATTCAAGGCCATGATGCGGTACTGGTTTCCATTGGCGCAGGCCGCAAAGGCACGGTTCGCTCAGAAGCGACTCGACACATTATCGCGGCAATGAAAAAGCTGGGTATCCGTCGATTAATCTGCCAGTCGACTCTCGGGGTAGGAAGCAGCCGCGGCAACCTGAATATGGTGTGGAAATACATCATGTTTGGCCTGTTTTTGCGCCAGGCTTATGCCGACCACATTCTTCAGGAAGCACATGTGATGAAAAGCGGGCTGGACTGGACGATCGTAAGACCAGGCGCCTTTGTTAACGGCGAGCTAACCGGAGATTATCGTCACGGCTTTTCCGGATCAGACAAAACTACAAAGCTAAAAATTTCTCGCAGCGATGTAGCAGACTTTATGTTGAAACAACTATTTGATCCCAGGTACCTACACAAAACACCAGGACTATCCTACTAAATGTGTGAGATTAACGAATGAGGGAGAACACGATGACTACACCATCAACAAATATTGAGACAAACATCCGCACCCTTGCTGAGCAGTTTGAGTCAGTCTTCAAACAGGGCGATGCCGCACACATCGCGCAGTTCTATAGCGATAACGGAATGCTTTTGCCCGCAGGGGTCGATTTTGTTCAGGGAAGAGCCGCGATAAAAACATATTGGCAACAAGCAATGGATATGGGCATCAAGAACGTCAAGCTCGATCTCATAGAGCTAGAACAACATGGCAATACGGCCATCGAGATCAGCAAGTACACGCTTAGTGACGTGAATGACCAAATAGTTGATCAAGGTAAAGGGATTGTGATCTGGAAAAATGAAGCCGGCCACTGGAAGATGCATCGTGATATATGGAACAGCAGCATAGAGTAGTGGTGGTCTGTCCCCTATGACCTATTCTTCTTCTGGTATACCAGGGAAGCCCGGCACCTCATGATATTCGGATGCGGAATGATTGCAAATCGGGCAATGCTCGGTAGGTAGTGCAGTAAGCGTTGAACCACACACATTACATACATAATAACGGTTTGGTTCGCCTTCGATACGACCCGCCACTAATCCGAAAAATCGCTTTGATGCCTTCTTGATCTTAAGGATCAGCTTGCGGTGTTGCTTTTCTGCTTTCCAGGCATAGGTAATGTTCAGGATAGTTTGCTGATGTTTTTCTGCATCAATGGCTTTGAGAATTTTTGGATATTCATTGTCTATCTCTTCTGCCTCTACTGTTGTTGCATGTTGGATATTGTCCTTGGTAGTAGCAATATTAAATTCAAGTTTCTCTGGTGGTTTTACCTTTACACACAGATCCACCAGCAATTTTCTGAAATTGCCTGCATGCACTACCTCCGAGGCAGCCAATCCCCGGAAAAGGTGAGCAATATTCGGGTAGTTCTCTTTCTCTGCTTGCTTAGCATAAGCACCGTACTTCTGGTGGGCAATAATTTCATCCATATATCGCTGTTGTAACGCCGTAATCGTCTTTACATAACTTTCCTGCACAGCCTTCTCGGCGGCCAGACAATTAGCCACTAAAGACAAACACAATGGCAGGCTGATAGCAAATCTTGCCACTCCGTAAAATCGTATGCAGTATCTATTCGCCAATTTCAATATCCTCTCTCAAGAAGAAGGTCTTATAAAATAGTATAGCAACATGTTTTTACTCTGACCCCAAATATTGTTTTTTATGACGCTGTTCAACATAGGCTTCAATGGCTTTGATCTGTTGATTACCCACCGTCATACTTAAGATCGCCTTCAACTTTACGTATTGAGGGGAGTTTTTAAGTTCCTCGAAACTATTATAACGCGTTTCCTTGCCATTGATTGTTATTTTTGGATCATCCAGGAAAGCATCAACTTTGCGTTTTGTTTTTTCATCAATGACAGGTGCTTCTTCTTTTGCCGCTGTCTGCTCATCTTTGTTCCAATGATAAATGTCCATACCGGTCTTAAAAGCAATCAATAACAAAAGCCCTACCAGTGGCTCATTCAGAGATCCTAACGCAAAACCGGAGGCAATAATCGTAATATGCAAAACAATAACACGCCGATAAGGTGCGATGGTAAGTTGCCTGATACCATCGCTGCCTAGACCGCGTTCACTAACATCCCTCCCCCAGTCAAGAAGTTGGTAGGCCAATAGAGCCATTAATGGCCAAAATAAATGACGAGCTTCAATGAGTGGTAAAATGATTTCCGGCACATCCATGCCAGCCAGTTCGGGCTGCAAGCTTTTACCAAATAACTGAATAACAAACTTTCCATGCCCGAAACAAAACATGCCGTAATGAACAGTAAAAAAAGGCACCAGGAAAACAGGAAGCGTAAACTCAGCCATATGGGAATAAGGTCGTACCACCATGCGTAATATCATGATGGCACCGATAATGAGATTTTCTAACCAGTAAAGGAATATAAGATCAAAGCTTTTCCAACCCCATTGGAACACACCATAGATAGGGATAGCGTTCAGCAATAACAGCAAGATGACAAAAACAGGTTTGGATACATTTAGTTTCATATCAAGAATATTATAGAAAAGATCAATCCGTAATGATATTTTTTCAAATTATATGAGGGGATTCCCGGTGAGATATCGCTTCAAGAGATAATAAGCGCTCTTTGATCCAGTATTTAAATGTTTTACAAATAATTGTCATGTTACAGCTATTTCAAACGATCTAAACCGGTATACTAATCTCAAAATCCGGCGCCCTCTGGGTTATAACCACAAGAAAAATAATAAGGGAAATGATAATGAAGGTGAACGTATCCGGCATGATCAAGGCGGTCCTGCGATGGACCTTTAGCATGCGCGATCCATCCGAACCGTCGAAGACCAAACGCGCCCTGATTGCCGATAAGCTAATCCAGCTCCTCGCGCTACTCTGCGGCTCGGTAGCCCCGGTCCTCGTATTGAGCCAAATCGAACTGACTAAACTAATCGATATTAAGAACGAACTCCAACCGGACGATATCGGTCTCTTTTTGAGCCTGATTTTCATAACCCTGGCCATCATAACCCTGCTTTACCCGTTCACCATTTTGGTCTGCCTCATTAGACGACATTGGACAACGCTTGTACTTGCACCACTCCCCATACATTATTTGCTAGGGCTTATGCTGACAGCACATATTTTTGATTTTAAGCTCGAGATCTTACAACCATACAGCCAATGGCTCGCAATAATGGTGACAGGCATCAGCCTGGCCTGGTATGCACATGCAGGGCGAATTTTTTCGAAAACGTTCGTCATAGTTTTCCTGCTGATTTATCTGATTTTCCCCGGAATATTTGCGTGGCTGTTATTAGCGATGAGCCTGTTTTTGCGCTACCTGTTGTTTGCCATCAATCAAAACATCGACGTTTTGCGTCAGATCGGTTGGCTTCGCTCGGCGCGAATCACCTTAAGATCGCTGCTCTACTGGACACCGATACTCGCATTCGCTGTACCGGGTTATTACTGGGTTGATTATAGCCACCGCTATAGCCTCGGCGTCATGACCTGCATGGTAACGGATCCCGACAATACCCGGGTGGTATCGAAGGATACCAATGAGTTGACCGACTGTGTCGAAGGCGAAGTCAACAAGACCCGGTCGATCAAGAAGTTCCGCTCGGACACACTGGCCGCAAACAAAAACTTCTACGCCACCAAGCACAAAAATATCGAGAGGCAAATCAGCAATTCGCACGGTAATCTCAATAACACCGCACTAGGTGCTTACGATACCGCAGTGCCGAATCGTATCGATGCACTTGAGCCGCGGGATTGTGGACTGTTAGATATTTCCTGCGCCATCGGCAACGGCGTGCGCTCATCTGTCCGCTCCAAATATCAAAGCTCGCGAAACCAGCAACGCAGTAAATTGAAAAACAACCTGGGTAAAGGCAAGACAGTGGTCAAGCAGCAAACCAAAGGCGCCATCAACGCTGTCAGGGATGCTCATATCAAAGCACTGGAGACCGCCTTCATACTGCTCGAAACGCTGGCGCTGATCTGCCTGATTACCTTGCTGTTCTTGTGCCTGCGCAGTTTTCTTTATGTATTTGCCCGCGTTGCTTTCGGCTCCGATAAGAAAGCCTATGTCAGTCTACGCGATGACCATCACAAGATGCCGCATGGATCTATCCGACGCGCTGGCAGCGAATGCATTATCGATCTGGCGCGCGACGGCGAATTTTACTCAGCAAGAAAGTACCAACCACAGGGACAGGCACCAAAATTTTCCCTTCCACAACCCGGTGCCGTACCACTTGCACGCCTGCTAAACGGGACCTGGGGAATGAATCACCTGAAAAAAAGTCGCGGTAGCTCCAGGGTACAGTTTTCGGCCTCGCAAGGGCAGGAATTTGTGGTCTGGAACCTCAAGGCCGGAGAGGTTGTTGTGTTTGACTTCAAATTCTTCGTTGCGATGAGTGCATCACTGCAGCTTTACTCAATCATCAGCATGCGCATCTCCTCGCTGCTGTTTGGCAAGATCATCTTTCCGGCCGTGCAAGGTCCCGGTAAACTGGTTTTAAAAAGCTATGGTAAACCCTCGCCGAGTAAAATTTCAGGCGGCATTGCGGTTAGCATCGCGCCCGGTCGACTGTTAGCCTGGCAAAAGAATACCCGCTTCGCGGTCGACTCGACGCTTTCATTTGTCGACGTTTACTTAAGTAGTTTTTACATACGACCACAGGAACACAATCTCATTGTCATTGACGCCGACCGCCCGGGTGATCGCGAATCTGGCCTCAGCCGCTTCATAAAAAACTTTCTGCTTCCCTGGTAGGGAAAACAAAAGGGGAGTTTGCATGGATTGTTGTGAGTTTATACTCTGACCTCAATAATTCTATGACTATCGCTTCATTGTGCATGCTGAGTGTAATTTCCCAAGTGAAGAAACGTTAAAACCCATGGACTTAAGTTGCGGCAAAACACGGGCCAGTGTCTCTGCTGTAGCAAGACCTCTTTCCCTTGCATCATGCATAATGATAATCGAGCCCGGCTGAACCAGTTTTTTAATGTACCAGCTGTGAAATTGGCTGGAAGAAGTAAAATTATCAAACGGATAGATATCACCAATGACTATTTGGTACTCGTAAGACTTTATCTCTTCCACGATATCGCTGTTATAAAATGCCGTACCCGGGCGAAACCATTTGATGTTTTGATATTCAGACAGAACAACATGCGTCTTGTTAATGCTATCTTTGAGCTCCACCTCATTAAGCGCAATGGTAACGGTTTCAGTATAGGTATGATTAGCAAGTTCATGGCCTTCGTGTGTGATGCGTTCTAATAATTCAGGGTGTTGTTCAGCACGCATGCCAACAATAAAAAATGTTGCCGTCACATTATTATCGCTTAGCACATCGAGAATGCGTGGTGTTGAGATTGGATCTGGGCCATCATCAATCGTCAGCCCGACAGCATTATGCTCACAGGGTACAATGAACGTCGCATTTGAAAAGAGCTTCGGCCCAGTAATGCGAATCGTCACCACTGAAACAATTGCAAGAACAGGTATGACAAGAAAAATGAGAGCGAATATTAAGAATTTACGTCTCACAGTTTCTCCTAAATCAGTTGTTCTTCCAGGGGTGTTCTTTTCTTTCTGGTAAAATAAGCTATTTACAAGGATATTGCGACACGTGGCTTACCCTGGTCATTTTCAAACTTCGGTTCACACATAATCATACGTGCAGCATTGATATTTTTCTCACTAGCCAGGTAATTACGTACATTTTCACCGCGCTGCTTTGCAATTTCATTTAACTGAGCGAACTCCTTGACAGATAATTTAGGCAATAAAGTATTGATATCCACATCTTGTTCTTCATCCAGCGGGTCAATATTCTGTATCTGTTTCTCCAAGACTTCATCAACTGGAAACAACTTAAAGCGATCGTCCAATGTGGTATGACCACACACCACTAATTTAATATTAGGCCGTTCAGTTAGCATTGTTACAAGTTTTTCTAAGTGTTGTTTATCATCGTCGTCAATAGCAGTTTTGACCGGTTCAAAAAGGACTGGCTCAAATCGTAATGCCGTTGCCAGATCAAAGGCAAAGGTGGCAGCCGTGACTAATCCAAATGGTGTGTAATAACTGATGACAGATGATCTGATCGCATCCACCATTACTTTTTGGATAGTATCGTTCAGTGAGAAATCCGGTTTTTCTATATCTCCAGTAACGGGAAGGCTTAATTCAATACTATCATCTCTTTCACGCAATAAATCAAGCGCAACTGAAAGCGGCACACCTAGCGCTTCTTTGTACCGTTTTGATTCTGTTTCACTTAACTCTTCTACGTAAAGTTTGTGAAAAATAAATTTGAACTTTGAGTCAAGTTTACCTTGCGCAACTACCACGTCGATATCAGCATCGACATGCCCACTCTTGATGCGATGTTGTACAGTGCTATTAAGATAAGCAGAAAAATCAGCTGCATTGACCGCGCGTATGGTCCCTTTAAGTTTACCGGTGGGACGTTTAGCAAATAACGCAATGCTGCCATCAAAATTTACTTTTCCATGTTCGCCAACAATAAAAGAAAATTTAACCGGACTAGCTCGAACAGGATCAGAAGAATCAACCTGGGACACTTGAACCCTGATATCCCGCGCAGTTCCAAAAAACTTTGGTTCGACACCCTCATCTTTAGTGATCACTTTGGAATCGCCAGTAATAGTTAGACTATTAATTTTAAAAACTGGTTTGTCTTTTACCTTACTTTGTTTTATTTCTGTATTTTCTGGCTTATCTATTTCCTGTATCGTTTCCGGGAACAAAAGCTGTTTTACTTTAGATATAGGCTCAAAATCGCCTTTCTGATTTCGAAATAAATATGTTACTAATCCATCAATATTTACATCTGCGATTGAAAATTCATTCAGTTTGTTGATACTTATTTTTTTCAGCGTAACATGTTCAGCATTTGCAATATAAGTATCATCTTTGGTTTCTATTTTTGCGCGTTGCAGAATGGCATAGTCATCAAGCTTGAGTGAACCAATCTTGATATTATCGAGCCCGTCAATGGCAAGGTCATTTAACTGCAATGTACCAATATTCAATATCTCACTCGCATCTTTGGTATCTTGCAGTCTCAGGTTTTTTAGCACAAAGGATAAATTTGCGCCCAGCTTGCCTGGCTCACCATTTACCTTTGTATCCAAAAGATAACTGGATTGTCCATCCCATGCGAAATTACCCAGGGCGAGGCAATTGTTATACAGCGGCTTACCTTCTTGATTGTGCAATTGGATGCAGGTTTCGAAATTCTTGAAGTCAATATCTTTGACCACAAATTCCCATGCAGCAGACTCTTTATGCTGTTGGTCTTCCTCTGTATCTGAAGTAGCGGATGTAGCAAAGGAAATATCGCCAACTTCGATAGATTTTCCTAGCTGCTGATAAATATCGATATAGAAATCCGAAAATTCAATCTTTTCAATTGTGACCTTATTATCTAACAGATCACGTAAATGCACTTGAACTAAAATCTCGCCTAATTCGATTTTATGTTTTTTTGGTCCGATCGCTTTGAAGTCTTTGACTCTAACCTGGCCATCCAATAGTTTGAAACTAATATCTTCGATCGAGGCGCTAACCCCCTTCGCCTCCAGCCAGTTGGTGGCGTACCAACTTGTTAGTGCCGGCAGGAGGGAAATTAACACGCCAAACAAAACGACGATAGCGAGCAATATACCCGCAGTCCTGACAATTCGACGTTTAAACTTTTTCTGCATTGCGGTAGCCGCCAATTAACTCTTATTTTATTAGCTTACCAATGTAATTTTTGGAACATGCTGATTTATATCAACATATCCAAATATTATTGATTACAGGATTCTCGATGTATGCAAAACCGAGGCGGGCGGGCATTATCAACCCTTTGCGCCAATCACTGTTAGACACTGGCTTGAGAGTTCACTTCGACCAGCCTTGCCGAGCAGCTGGACTCCAGGAAGTATAAACCCCCTATTCCGTAAAAATCCAACCTCCATAGTGTGAAACCAACCCGGCATTTTTTCCAACTACCACCAGGTTTGAACTCCTCGGTACGGTCAACGAGCTAAAAAATTAAACGCAATGGCTGAAAGCAATAAAGCCCATACGAGAAGTAAGTGGCTGATGAGTTTTTGCTCTGCCCCTGTTTTCCCTAAAAGTCATACTGGATACTGACTCTTGTGGTGGTATCTTCCTTTTTGATGAGTTGTGGTGGCCGGCTGTCATAGGCGGCATCGAGTGAAACATTTAACTTAATTACATCGTTAATTTTAACGTTGATCGCTCCCTGAAATAACGACCGATAATCACTAAACTCTTCGACATCCGGTTGGTAGTACAAAGCCCCAGTGAGATCCGCGTTGCTCGTCAGCTTATAGCGCGTTAACCAATAAAGATTCGCACGATAGGCATCGGTCTTACCACTATCGGTCTGGCCTACGACTTCATCGATCTCTTCTTCCGAATAGAAGGCACCCACACCGAAATAATTTTCCCAATCAGGCCGTTTAAATAAATACCTGGCGCCAGCGCCTGCTAACCAGCGGGAAGACAAGCGGGTAAATTCATTCTGTTCGAATTGGGTAAAAAATTCATAATCCCAATGATCGCTAAAATCACGTATGTGTCTAAGATGTACAAACGATTTATCGATGTTGGTTTGATCGTTCGACTTCCCATATTCATATCCGACTAGGCCAATATTGATATACGCTGCCTCTCGCTGATGTAATTGCAAATCTAATTTATAATGTTCCACTACTGAATTGCCCGTTGCCCTGGCGGCACTTAATTCAACACTGCCGCCGAGTCCTTTTTCATGTTCATCAAAATGCAGCGCCTGCATATTGACAATCGCATAAGACTGAGGGATAAATAAAATAACAGTCCAAAAGACTAAAAGTATAAATAATGTTTTTCTCAACAATAAGTTCTTCAAGGACGAAGAAAACCGGGCCGTAGGGATTCTCCTCTGACCGCTTGTTATATTTGTAAATTTACAAATCACTTCGCCCCCTTTAGACCATATCTGATTTAAAGATCACTCTATCCCATTTACTTTATACTTTATGACTCCGCTTTGGAGCGTTTACCCACACCCTTACTTTTTGGTGTTGGAGGATTTTTCATAATAAAGCGGCGGCCTTCGATCAATTTTAATAAGTCGTAAGAGCTGATGACACCAACAACCTTTTTTTCCTGAGTAACAATCAAGTGGTGAATTTTGTGATTACGCATCATACGAGCTGCCACTGACACATCTTCGTATTCTGGAATGGTATAGACCTTCTCAGTCATGATATTAGAAATGGCTGTACCCTCCTTTTCTGTCGCCAATATGTCTGAGGCGGAGACTACACCAACTGGTATGTTATCAGGAGAGACAACCGGTACGCTGCTCAAGCTGCGCTTGGCCATTTTTTCCTTAAGCTGGCCAACAGTTTGGTGGGGTTGAGCGGTAATGACATTGTTGCTCATCAGTTCTAGTATTTTGACATTCATGATTATATTTCCGTTTGCGTTTATATAGAATTAATATTAAAGGGGTTCTGCGAGATAAACAATCGGATCGTATTTAATCGCCAGAACATATTTAACAGGTGCGACGCTTAAGCCGGAGTTTCGGTTTTTTAAAGTAACAGACCTACCTTACTTTTACTCTTACGCCATCTTCCACCTGATCGCTTGGATGATTGATCACCTGTTGCCCTTCCTGTACCCCCTCTACAATCTGTGTAATCAACCCGTTACGCTGACCGATCTTAACTTCGCGCAGTTGCGCCCGCCGGTTCTCGATCGCAAACACCGCCCAGCCATCGCTTTGACGAAACACACTGCTGGCTGGTACCTGCAGCACATTATCTTCATGCCAAAGCATGAAGCGTGCATCAACCCGATAACCATCACCCAGGCGTTGCCACTGTTCTTTCGGAGAAGTGAAGTCGGCGATGATCAGAACGCGTTGTTCTTCCACACCGAGTGCAGAAGTTTTGGTGAATCCCACTGGCTCGATGTTACGAACAATACCCTGCAAAGGTTGCTCGCCACCCCAACGTTCAAACAACACGGCCATACCCGGTTCGATTTTCACCGCGTCAGACGACAAAACATCCACTTCAACTTCCAGCACTTCCGGGTCACCAACTTCCAGCAAAGGCTCGCCGGTACGCACCGGGCCTTCACATTCGTGATGCAGTTTTAAGATACGACCATCGATCGGTGAAGAGACCGGTACCCGCTCAGCCGGTTCACCCTGTTTGCCGGCGTGATAATCCAGCACACTCCTGGCCGCTTGCAGCTCATAGGTCGCCACTTCCACGGCATGGCGCGAAGAACGCGAGTTAGCTTTGGCAGTCCGCTGATTCATTTGGGCCTTATCAAATTCACCTTTGGGGATGACGCCCTTTTCATACAACGGGCGCAGGCGTTTGACTTCACTATTATAAAAGTCCGCTGTGGCTTTAACCGATTGCGCCTGATCGCGTGCCGACTCCAAAGCCGACTTTGCTGCCGCGACCCGTGCCTTCGCTTCGGCGCGACTGCGCGGATCCAGCACCTGGGATTCGAGCGGCGTGATGCCGAGCAACACTTCACCCTGTTTGATCTGATCGCCGACACTCAACTGCACCCGGCAGGTCACACCATCGACCGGCGCGGCGATGACATAACGATCAATCACCCGGGTGCGGCCTTCTTCTTCGATGGACACTGTCATCGGCGCACGTTTCACCGTGACGACTTCGACCCACACCGGTTGTGGCCAGTAACCCCACACCAGCAGGCCAATAACGACGGCAGCAATTAAGCCAATAACCGGGTGCTTGCGCAAAATGTCAGGTACCAGAGCTTGTAAGTTTACAGGCATGACTCACTCCTTGGTCTTCAATACCGCCACCATATCGAGCTGGGCGATGTTGCGCCAGATCATCAGGGCGGATAACAATGCAGAGATAATGACCACCAGTGCTGAGAATGCATACACACGCAGACCCAACACTAACGGTACGCGATACAGATCGGTATCAAAGGCATAGGCCATATAGGCGCATAGGCCATAACCGATCAACAAACCGACGGGGATAGCCACCAGGATCAGCACAGCCATTTCACCCAACAATATATAAGCCACTTCACCACGATTGAAACCTAGTACACGCAAGCTAGCCAGTTCACGACCGCGTTCTGATAAGGCGATACGCATACTGTTATACACAACGCCAAATGCAATACTGCCACCGAGTATTGTGGTGATGAAGGTATAAAACAAAATAGTCTGTGCCACGTTTTCATAAAACGCATCGACCGCCGATTCCTGCTCAATCACACCGGCAATGCGCGGCATATCTTTGAGCTCGCGGTACACCTCGCGTTGATACGGTTCATCAACTTTAAGATAGGCACCGGAGATGGCATCGCCCTCTTTCAACAACCGATTCAGACTGGCCTGTTGCAGATAGGCATTCATGCCCATGTCCTGTTTGGCCGTACCGACCACCGGCACCTGTACGATCGGCCGATGACCTTCCAGGACTTCAATCGTTAACAGATCACCGGGCTTGATGTGCAGAATCTTGGCCAGGTAATCAGTAATCACCACACCCTCAGGAGGGAGAGTGATCGGTTTAAGATTGCTGTCGAGTAAACGCAATAATTTACCATCCGGTTGAAGACCCGTGACCGCAGTACGATAAGTGCGGTGCTCATAACGCAAGCGTGCCGGCACATTACGAAAACCTTCGACGTGTTCTATGCCCTGGACATCACGCAAGGAATACAAAGAACGTTGAGATGTCGGTTCAGTGTAAGTGATCATCATGTCATCGCGTTGACTCAGACCGAACTGGACTTCGATCATGTTATCGATCGCGCCTTCCTGAAATCCGCTGACCACCATCACCCCGCATGCCATGGAAATACCTAGCGTCGTCAACACCGCCTTGAACGGGCGTCGCTCGATATGCCGCAGGATCATGCGCGTCGGCTGACTGAACCAGCCTTGCATACCAAGACGCTCGACAATGGTGGCGTGATAAATGGCCGGTTGTTCAGGACGCATGGCCTGGGCCGGTGGCAAGGTAGCGGCATGGTGAACTGCGTACAGGGTACCGAGGATCGCCACGCCCAGGCTGATCAGGATCGCGCTGATGATCACCCCGGGCTTTAGTGTATAAAGCATAAATGGCAGACTGAAAAATTCCATGTAGATATTACTCATACCCTGCCCCATCCAGATACCGACGCTGATGCCACCGATAATCCCAAAGCCAACAATCAAAATGACCAGCTTGATGTAATGCAGACCCACTGCCAGGTTACTGTAACCGAATGCCTTGAGCCCGGCGATCTGTTCTCGCTGCAAACTGATTAATCGACTGATCACCACGTTGAGCAAAAACGCCGCTACCCCAAAAAAAATGATCGGAAAGACAGTCGCAATAGTTTCCTGTTGCTTGAGCTCCTCGGTCAAAAACCGGTTGGAAAGTTGATCGGCCCGGGCAATGGCACCTATGCCACCATAGGGTTTAAGTAGATCATCAAGACGATCGATCACATCCCGTTCATTCGTCCCTTTCGTTAACGTCAACGTCACGTTGTTAAACGCACCATCCATATCGTATGCCGTGGCCAGCGGCTTACGTGCCATCCACATCACTCCGTAGCGTTTGAAGTCTGGAAACAAGGCACCAGGGGCAATTTGATAAATATATTCTGGTGACATGGCCAACCCAACAATCGTAAGCATCTTTCGTCGCCCGTTGATCGTAGCGTGTAACTTGTCACCAGGTTGTAACTTATGCGCCGCCGCAAACTCAACACTCAGCACCACTTCATTATCGTGGCCCGGTTCAAACAGACGACCCTTGCGAAGATAGATCTGATTTAACAAACCGCGACTGTTGTCCGGCAAGGAAAGCAGATGACCACTAACCGGATCATCAAAGCCCGGTACATCGACACTCACGTAAGCCACTACCCGGTTTTCTACTTTATCAACACCAGGTATGGTTTCGATACGTTTTTGCATGGCCAACGGTGCACGCTTGAGGTCGGCAAACACATCAGCAAAATGATGTTCACGGTAATACGCGCCACGCGTTTCATACAAAGAATCCAGGGTGCTTAAGGACATGATGAAAATCCCCACGCCACCGATAATCACCATGGCGATGGCCACCGCTTGCATTCGCAGGTTCCAAAGTTCTCGCCAGAGTTTTTTGTCGATGGCCCGCATACTCATCACCAGCTCAGTTCGTGGGGGGCAAGTTTGGTTTCATTGATATTCACTTCACTAATCTGTCCGTCGGCCAGGCGAATGACCCGATCCGCCATTTGCGCAATCCCGGCATTATGGGTGATCACCGCGGTCGTTGTTCCCAGTTCCTGGTTAACGCGTTGCAAAGCTTCCAGCACCACAATGCCAGTTTTCGAATCGAGGGCCCCGGTAGGTTCATCGCATAACAGCACGGCGGGATTTTTAGCAATGGCCCGCGCAATGGCGACCCGTTGTTGTTCACCACCTGAGAGCTGAGCGGGAAAATGATCCAGTCGTTCGCCGAGACCGACCAGCGCCAATGCGTCTTCCGGTTGCATGGGCGAGGTGGCTATTTCCGTCACCACCGCGACATTTTCCCGTGCAGTGAGACTGGGGATGAGATTGTAAAACTGAAACACGAAACCAACATGGAAGCGGCGGTAGTCAGTGAGTTCGCTTTCGTTGGCACGGGTCAGATCGGTCTCACCGTAGAACACATGACCATCGGTGGGGGTATCGAGTCCCCCAAGAATATTGAGCAACGTGGACTTACCACTACCTGAGGCCCCAAGTAACACGGTGAACTCGCCACGATACAGATCCAGATCCACCCCGCGCAGCGCATGCACCTGCACCTCACCCATTTGGTACACTTTGGTTACGCCATGTACATGAAACACCACTCCTTCTTCCAGGGGTTCATGGGTCGATGGCTGGTCGTTTGACATATGGCTGCTCCGTTAGCACATTGGAAGAGTATAGCAATGGACTAGCGCTGCAGGATTGATCCCGGTCAGTATTAACAAAGCCAGACTTAAGTGTTCTTCTATGACCCTAAACATTCTTGGGCAAGTGTGAATTTCTCACATTACCAGCCCCTATTAAATCACTGCACAACACTGTCCCGACATCGACAATGCAACTGTATTGGCGACCATACTGAGACGGACCCTAAGCCAATACAGCTACAAATCACTTTTTAATGACAAGGAGATAGTAATGAAAAAGTCACCATTTTATAGTGCCATGGCCGCACTAACCTTATCACCGATCCTATTTGCACAGCAGGTCCAAGCCGAAGATTGGGCCATTTCGGCAACAGGATCCTGTAGAACTGCACTGGGTACCACAATTTTTTCTGGAGGTGGCATCCGAGCGAGTGGGGGTACCGCCGTAGTCACCTGCCCATTGACCAAAGAAGTTGGGACCAACACCCTGAATAATGTCTATGCGCGCATACGTCGCAACAGCGCCAGCGGACCTGATCCATTTTGTAATGTTTCCACCATAAGTCATTATGGATCGCCATCAGATATCAGTATTGGGTTTGCTGTTGACACTACCAATAACCAGAGTATCAACATACCACTGCCTGACCAGTACAGCATTGGTTATGCTGATGTCAGTTGTGTACTTAATGCCGGTGATACCTTGTACGGCATCAGATACAGACAAGACAACTGATAGGTAATTATATATGTTTAATAAAAACATAAGCGTTAGTATTTTAACTTCTGCCACGACTGCACTGGTATTCATGAGCCTGAATGCCTACATCAATGTGTCAGATAAAGGGTCGGGGGCTGAGTTTGAGCAGGGTTCCCCGACCCGCTCTTTTTACCAGGATCAAAGCATGCAAAGCACGATTGATCAGTTACAAGAATCAATTGATGTACTACGGGAAAATCAACAGCAGCTTGTACTACACAACCAGGAACTGCAGCAAGAAATCGCGTATCGACCAGACAACCATACCGATAAGGATGTAGATGCACTTGCGCATGGAAACGCGCTATACGATGAGCAAAGCAATACAGATATCGCCCAGCAAGAATCCGAGTTGAGCAGTGAAGCGAGCATCACCGAGCGGTTTGATTACCTTCAAGAAGAGGTGCTACAGGACTCATTCGATCCGGCCTGGGACGCAGAGATGGATGTTGCTTTGGC
Organism: uncultured Ectothiorhodospiraceae bacterium; assembly: GCA_947259575.1. GTDB lineage: Bacteria > Pseudomonadota > Gammaproteobacteria > UBA6429 > Thiohalophilaceae > SZUA-24. The sequence continues at coordinate 81,092 of CAMYMU010000049.1, forward strand.
AGAAGTAGAACAGCGCATTCAAATGATGAATATCGGCACAACAGCCATCACCTCACGCGACTGTCGTTCGAGCGCTTGTCTAGTTGAATTCACACATGAAGGCGAGATCAACACCACTGTTCTGGCCAGTCTACTTGCTGTAAAGGGTACGCGCGGAATAACTCTGAAACAGGTCCAGGATGGTGAACAACAACGCACTGTAGCAATCTATAAACGATAATAATTGGGGTCAGAGAGGAATATACTCTAATAATAGAAGCACTTACTCTCTCGGCTTTAAAATCCTGCGTCGCCCTACTCCTGCGTGACCCGGTTATTTTTACCTGAGCGAATACTTGACATTCTGTTAATTTTTGATATTTTTATAATTATGGAATTATCGAATGCAGTAGAGAAACTGGCGGCGCTGGCCCAGGAGTCCAGACTAACGGTGTTTAGGTTACTGGTCGAGGCAGGACCGGAGGGTATATCTGCCGGCGAGATCAGCGAGGAACTAGAGATACCACCCCCAACTCTGTCTTTCCATTTGAAGGACTTGAGCCATGCCGGTTTAATCAGTTCAGTACGCGAAGGACGCTCTATTTATTACAGCGTCAACTTTACTGGCATCAGTGACTTGATTGATTATATGAAGAAAAACTGTTGTCGACGCAGCAAAGGTGGGCGCTGTTAAAACAAAGTTAAATCGCAGGAGAAAAGATGATGAAACGATTTCATATGCATATCAGTGTTGAAGATCTGGAAAAAAACGTGAGTTTTTACTCGCAGTTATTTAATGCTGAGCCGACAGTGATAAAAGATGATTATGCAAAGTGGGCACTGGACGATCCTGCTGTCAATTTTGCAATCTCATCACGAGGCGCAACAACGGGGCTAGATCACGTCGGTATTCAGACAGAAACGGATGATGAATTAACCCAATTACGTGAACAGCTCGAAACGGCTGATATCAGCGGTATCGCTGAAGAAGGTGCAAACTGCTGTTACACGCGCTCGGATAAATACTGGGTACAGGACCCTCAGGGCATTGCCTGGGAAACATTCCATTCACTGGAGTCAATACCAGTGTTTGGCGATGACCAGCCATCGATGAATGATGCCGCCTGTTGTACGCCAGACTTATCACAAAGCTCATCAGGTTGTTGTTGAATTTTTGAGATAATTGGGGTCAGATACCAGTTTCCTCTAATGTTAGCGAAAACTGTGTTCTGACCCCGGTTTTAAGGAATGACGTATTATGTGTTATTCCATTTCAGGTGTCTTCATCTAAGTCCTCAATGAATTTTGCTGCAATTCTTTCAACCTGTTCTATATGTTCCTGCTTGTCAGTAACGTGCGATATTTTGTCTGCAGTCTGGATCATCCTCGACATAGTTTTCTCGTTAATTTTTCCCTGTAGCCTTATCAAGGTTTTCTCCAATCCGGGAAACGCAACGGTCAATTCGTCTCGTATGACTACACTTCCGAAGTAATTGCCAAAAAAGCCTTCATCATCATTCAGCACTATATATTGGTCTTTGTCGCGGCCCTGTAACTGAGGATCAGTAGTAAAACCGTCTATTACATGTACAGCATCACGATCCAGGACATTATAGGCTTCTGAATGATCAAAAAGTTCTACGTCTTTAAAGCCAACACCATAGCCAGATGGGGATGGATTCTTAAGCACCCTATAACCATTAGGACGAGCAAAAAAGTCATGTTCGCAGCCGAAGATAAATCCGTCAGCATAATCTCTTAGATCAGAAATCTTGTTTATGTCGTACTCTTCAGCAACATCCCTTTTCATGACAATTACCCAATTGTCCTGGAACCCAGTATGGCATAGCCATTTCAGCGGGCTATTCAATTGTTTAAAAACCTTGTTGAGTTCTACGATCGATTTTTCCGCATTCAGTTTGATTAATGATTCTGCTTTCTGGGTTAATGAAGTCGCATACGCCATCTCAAAACCTTGCCATGTATAGGCAGGATAAATATCAATATCTGCGCGTGACAGTGCGATAAAGTTGAGGCCGGCACCACCGAAATCGTATTTTGTGATGACGTTTTCGAAGCCCAGTCCGTCTTGTCTTGTTACTTCACGTTCGAGCAGCTTTTTTATAATTGCGCAGAGTAATCGTTGTTCGGTGTATTCCTGACAACCGATAATGATGGTCTTCTCAGTCTCTATTCTTTCCTCCACTCTTGATTTGTAAGTGGAACTTTCCATTGGGTTGGCGATCACAAGGCTTGCCAACGATTGCAGAGTATTTTCAGTACTTGCCGTAATCTGGTCTATTCTCCGGCTCTGGTCCTGAACAACCGCTTGAATCTCTTCTACCACTTTGGTCAGCTTTATTCCTTCACGAGTAATACTGACATCGTCTCCCCGTGCGACTCTCTTTCGTATTTCCACGACGAGTGCTGATATAGCAGGCTCAAATTTAAATAGAATAAACACAATCAACAGCACCCATACCACCGTCTCAAAAACCGGGCTTAATGCTGTAAGGTATTCAGGCCAAGTTGAATCTTGTTCTTGATTTTCCATAATTCCTGACTCCTAAATTGTATCGTGATAATTGGGGTCAAATACCAGTTTCCTCTAATGTTAGCGAAAACTGTGTTATGACTCCGGTTTTCAGACCCCAGTTTTCATTTTTTTGCTCTGACCCTATTTATTATTATCTTTTCTTGAAATATAACGGTAATCTCGTTACAAAGTACATGTCGTTTTAAAGTTTTTTAACGCCACTTAGAATATTATAAACCACTAATAAAAGGGGAAATTATGGAAATTCTTGGACTCGCTGCAATGGTATTAACGCTCGTAGGCTGGATCTGGCTCGTGGTATTAGGTTTTAAGGATCACTGGGGATGGGGCTTAGGCATCTTTCTCTTTGGTATCGTTGGTCTCGTATACGGATTTATGAATTTTGCAAAAGCAAAAATCCCAACCCTGTTACTCTTAGTTGGCATCATCCTGTACTTTGTCGCTGGTGCCAGCCTAATGGCCCAGATGTAAATTTTTATTTCATATGCAAACAAAGCCCTGCGAACTTCGCGGGGCTTTTTATTTAGTTAACCAGTTCGCTCAATTCATGCGTCATATACCAGACTGTCTGATCCTTTAACTAATAATAGAGAATAGAGCACAATAAATTCTAATACTAAAGAAAACTGAGTTCTGACTCCAATTATTGCAGTCGTGACCCTAATCATTTATTAGCGTGACTTGCTCTGACAATAATCTCTGCCAGCCTGGGTAAGGTAATACTTGGCACCACTTATACCACTTACTTCGTCGACCATTTTGTTTTCTACCAAACGTTCGAGTGCATGTTTGACTTTATTTTGACTTGTTCCCATTTGGTCTGTAATTGTTTGTATGTGTACGCCTTTGTCACCCTCCTTTATAAGTACCTTAAGTACATTAACCAGATCCGCTTTTTCGTCTTTCTTCTTTTCGTCATTTGCCGTAGCAGGCTTTTTCTTTGGTTTCGCGCTACGGCGTGGATTTTTCACCCGAAACACAACCATATTACTATTCTCTTCTGTTTCAACTTCACCTTTACGAAGTTGATCAAATAGTTTTGCAAGCCATAGAAACGCCGGCATGATCAGCAACACCATAATGATAAATAGCCAGGCCGGGATTATGATTTCGTAGGAGAATATCGACATAGTGACTATTAGAATACACCAAGAATCTAATTATTCTATGGACTTGAGCAACTTTTAGTTTGAAAAACCAGATATACAGGTGTTTAGTACCATTATTTCTGATTCATTAAAGGAAACAAATGGGTGATGAATTTCGGGAAAATGGGGGACAGATCACAATAATTTTCTGACATTGATAAAAAACGTGGTCTGTCCCCTATAAGATGAACACTGACAATTTCGTATGGAACGAAATTGAACTCCCGAAGGCGGGCCCAAAGGGTGAAAACCATGGAGGGTTTTCATAAGGGTTCTCTGAGAACGGGGTTGAGCACGGCAAAGGGCGCGGAGAAAAAAAGGCAATGGCTGAGAATATTAACGCCCAAACGGGGAATAAGTGGGTGATGAGTTTTTACTCTGACCCCAAAAGTTTCATTCTGACAGGTTCTGATCTTTCTTTCTCAAGCGTTCGCGGTATTTTACCTTCGCCAATTTCTGCAAGTCTTCTATCTTATCACTCTCATCTAAAATTTCGCGGCCCAGTAGCGTCTCTATCGCATCTTCAAGGGTTACGATCCCTGCGGTTTGACCAAACTCATCTTCAACTAAAAACATATGCGCACGGTTTTTAATGAACAAGTCCAATAATTGTTGTACGGGGAGCTTCTCCGAGACACGATACATCTTTTTTACATAGTCACTTACCGGTGTATCACCTTGACCATTTCGTTCTGCTTGATATAAATCATGTTTAAAGACTTTGCCAATGATGTTATCTCGTGAACCCTGAAAAACCGGCATGCGGGTAAATTCCTGTGTCCTTGGATCATCCAGTACTTCAGATACTGTTTTTGAATTCTCAAACATATGCACCACAGTACGTGGCGTAAGAATCTGTTCCGTACGAATCTCACGTAATTTTAATAAATTAGCAAGATACTCGTTTTCCTGATGGAATAAAGATCCATCTCTGTGACCAAGTGATGCCAGGGCGATAATTTCTTCTCGTGTGATTTCATTACCTTTGTTCTTACTAAATAGTTTTGTCAGGCGTGTCGAAACCCACACTAATGGGTAGACGATTCTCACCAGCCACTTAATCGTAAATGCAGCAGGTACTGCTAGTCTTTGCCAAAAAGTGGCACCAAGTGTTTTTGGAATGATTTCTGAAAAATATAAAATCGCCAGTGTTAATAACACCGCAATTAATGCTTCCCACTTTTCACCATAAATCTGTACCGCTTGAGAACCCACTCCCGCAGCGCCCATGGTGTGTGCAAAAGTATTAAGAATCAAAATACTGGATAATGATTCATCCATATGATCTTTAACGGAATTGAGTAGCCGTCCGGATCTCGGCTTGTCAGTAAGTGTTTTTTCTACATAACTGGGCGTGATAGATAATAACACCGCTTCAAGGATGGAACAGAGGAACGATACCCCGATTGCAATCACCAGATATAGTATAAGTAAGCTCATATTTGAAGTTATTATAGTTAAGTGCCTGATTGAGAATATGCGGCTTCATGAAAAAAGTATCAAGACTTAATTATACTCTGACCCCGATTATTGTTGTATTTCTTATGAAGAGCAGCTCATATGCGAATAACCACCAAGCTCATTAACCTCAGTCGGTTTCAATCGGTAGTATTTCTCTTCCATCTCTTTTGATTGCTCGGCGTAAGGTTGCGTCATGACGTCCTGCAGTTCATGAATTAACGCGTAGTCCCCGGTGGCTGCTTGTTGATAAGCCGGTGCCAGCAACCACTCACGTAAACTATATTTTGGATTAACACGTTTCATATCATCACTCGTGCTACTGACAAGCGATTTCCATTTTGTTAGCCACTCAGACCAACGTGTATCCATCTCTTCATTCGTATTACTGTAGAAGCTTTTCTTAAGTAGACCAATGTCATCCGGTATCGATGAGAGTTCACGGAAGAAGATGGTGTAATCTACCGAGCATTGCATCATCAGTGTGACGAGTTCACTAAATAACTCAGGGTTAAACGACTCCAGCCCAAGTTTAGTGGCAAACATGTTTTCCAGTTTCTCTCGCATCAGTTTGGCAAAGCCATTTCGAATCTGATCGAGCTGTTGCAGCGCATCAGGATCATTTTCCAGTAGCGGCATCAACGCGGTACAAAACATTTCGAAGTTGCGTTCCGCGGCCAGGGGTTGATTCCAGAACGAGAAGTGTTCGCCTCCTCCTGTCCATGGCTGGTAGTAAGGATCAAACACCTCGATGAATCCGAACGGACCATAATCCAGGGTGCAACCACCGGCCTGCGTGTTATCGCTATTGAAGTTACCCTGGCAATAACCGACACGGATCCAGTTCGCCACTAATGATGTCAAACGGCTGCGGAATTCCCGCGCCAGCAACATCACTTTCTCGGGCATACCAAGATCATCGTTATCAATCACATCTGCGTATTCACGATCAATCAGGTGCAACACAATCTTCTCGAGTTCGATCAGGGCACTGGCATGTTCTTTCTTTCGAACACGACGACCGAACAGTTCAATTTGGCCAACCCGAAGGAACGACGGGGCCACCCGCGTCGAGATCGCCACCGCCTCATCGACGAAGGTGTCAGGATCAAACGAGCGCGACCCTTCCGAATACCAGGGTCGTTGCACTGTTTCTGTTTTCGACACATACAAACTCAAAGACCGTGAAGTAGGCACACCCAACGCATGCATGTGTTCCTGTGCCAGAAACTCCCGAACACTCGAGCGCAACACGGCGCGACCGTCCGCGCCACGACAGTAAGGTGTTCGACCCCCGCCTTTGAGTTGCATTTCCCAGCGCTGATCATTAATCACTGCCTCAAGCACAGAAACCGCGCGACCATCACCATAGCCATTGCCGGTTTGAAACGGGCACTGTTGGGTGTACTCGGTGCCAAAGATGGAAAGTGCATAGCCCGTGGCCCAACCGTGCTTGCGCATCGGTTCCGGTACCTGCGAGAGATCACCGCTGAATACGCGCATAAAGTCGGTGGACTCTGCCAGGCGATCTGCAAAACCCAGTTCGTTAAAAAAGGTTTTACTGTGCGCGACGTATTCGGGGTCTTCTATAGGCGTAGGCTTAATAGGGACATAGTGTCCCGTAAAGACTTGGCGTGGCGTGTGATCAGCGCCGTTTTCTGTCGCGTCAGGATCGCAATGGAGTGTATCCATCAACGAGTATTCGGCACATTTTGCGAGATCGGCTAGCGTCGAAACGTTTGAGGTAGAGGTCTGGGAGAGGTTGGTTTTCATATCACTATACTTAGGCACGCATCTTTGAAAAACAAGTGCTTTAAACCATGCTTGCTTCAGGGCTTTGGCCATTTACATTTAATACGACAGTAAATGAGGACGGACAAATAAGTAGATAATTGAGTTTTTACTCTGACCCCAGTTATTACATGCCACAACCACCCTGTCAGTCCAGATGTTAGACTTTTGTGATAATTCTGTGACTTTTCCACCATAATTCCTGCTCAAAATGGCGTTTCACTATTTATTTAATACAGGAATCGTTCAGGAGAAGAAATTATGAAAAATTCAACTAAAGCCACTTTTGCATCAGCTGCCCTGGCAGTGGCGATGAGCTCAACCGCTTTTGCTGCAAAATCACCTGCAGGTAGCCACGGTGCTGCTATCGGTGCTGGAGACAAGGTGCATTGCTACGGCGTGCATTCATGCAAAGGCAACTCAGATTGTAAAACCACAGAGCACGCCTGCAAAGGTCATAACAAGTGTAAAACTCATGGCTTTAAAGGTATGAAAGCAAAAGCCTGCCTGGATAAGGGCGGTGTCATTGCAGAC
>CAMYMU010000050.1 GCA_947259575.1 uncultured Ectothiorhodospiraceae bacterium
GTAGAAAAAGATATTGAGCGAGTTTTTTAAAGATGTACGTTCAATATTTTGTTTCGACTCAGGCTTATCCACATGCCCACAGGCCAACAATTATTTTCTATCGGGTCAGAGGAGGCAAAGCCTCCGTCTGCCCACAGAACCGTACGTACGGGTCCGTATACGGCTCCTCAAGTAAGACGAACCCATTCACGAACATCAAACCAATGTGACAGTTTACGATCCGATCGTATGGCTTGGCCCATTTCAACAATGAACCAGTGATTGGAATACGCTTTCGAGACGGCAATCGTCTTTGAAAGTGCCCATCGTTTTCGGTTCGTGAAGACCGCATTTGCCGCCATTCGACGGGGAACACCCCGCTTCATTAGTTTACGAAAAAGATTGCGTTTGCTTTTCTGTTGATCAATGAGGCGTGATCGTAATCGTCGCCGAATATGGGCTTCGATTTTAACCAGTTGCGCAGGATAGTGCGTCATGCTGAAATAGCCGGCCCAGCCAACATACCAACTGTTGATCTTCTCTATGGTCTTTTCAAGCGTCAGGTGAGTACCACGCGGGGTGAGTTCTTTGACTTTGGCCATGGCCGTTTGTAAGGCCTTATGTGATATGGCAATTGCGCCATTCACAATGGTCATGCCAAGAAACTTAACGCGTTCAGAGCGAGCCACTTGACTCTTTTCTGTATTCACCACTAACTTCAACCGTTTTTCGATGAATTCACAAATGTTGCTCATCACTCGCTCTGCCGCCTTGGGCGTTTTTACGAAGATGTTGCAATCATCGGCGAATCGGCAAAATTCCAAGTTACGACGCTCGAGTTCTTTGTCGAGTTCATCGAGTACGATGTTACTCAGCAAAGGGCTAAGCGGGCTACCTTATGCATAGTAACTTATTATGTAAAGTAAACCTTGAAATAGTGCATGGTTATTGGAGGTAGGGATTGATTTACTTTACATAAAAATCTGAAATATTGAGTGAGAATAGAAAGGTGTCTCACTATATTTTGGAGGAATACCCAATGACCAGTCTACATTTTCAAGAACTAACCTCACGACTCGAAAAAGAACTATACCGACTACATTATACTGAGGCATCAGTAATACAGTATCGACGGATGTGGAAACGTATCGCTACCTTCTTCAAACAAGTTTCGAATCGTCCGAATGCTGGGTGATTTTCAACAGCATGGCAGCATTTTGCGCAGATACTACAAACAAAAAGAGCTGTTACAAATCAGCGAATTTAAAAAATTGTTGCAAAGCTATCAGCATCATCTCCAGAAAAAAGAATACGCCAGAGTAACGCAAAATCACTATAGTAAAATTTCCGAAAACTTTTTGAGCTTTCTGGAATCGCAAGACATTAGGAAAGCACCCAATATTGTCCCCAAACATCTATCCGATTACATCAAGACGTTGTTAGGCTACAGTTACAAAACGATGGAATTACAACTTTGTGGATTACGCTCTTTTTTGCGCTTTTTGCACGAAAAGAGTTTGCATCCAAAAGACCTTACCCAAGCTATACCGGCGATTAAAGCCAGAAAACAAAACCGAATACCTTCAGTATGGACACAGGAAAACATTGCTAAGCTTCTCGATGCGATTGACAGAGGCAACCCTGCCGGTAAAAGAGATTATGCAATCATCCTCTTAGTCACACGATTAGGTCTTCGTACCATCGACATTAAACATCTAAAGCTCAACAATCTTAAGTGGCAGGATAATCGAATCGAGCTGATACAGTCGAAAACTGCTGCCGCTCTCAATCTTCCCCTGTTACCCGATGTGGGCTGGGCTATCATTGACTATCTGAAAAATGGGCGCCCGAAAGTTGAATCCCCCTACGTATTTTTACGACACCTTGCACCGTTGGAACCCTTTTCAGATGAAGACAGGCTGTATCAAATTGTCGTCAAATACATGAGGCTTGCTAAAATCCCACTGTCTCCTCACAAGAAGAAAGGGATGCATTCTCTGCGACACACACTAGCAAGTCGATTACTTTATGAGAACACACCTTTGCCAGTCATTTCAGACATAATGGGGCACATCAGTTCAGATTCCACAGCTGTTTACCTCAAAGTAGAGGTCAGCAAGCTGCGTGAATGTGCGTTGAATCCTGAAGGAGTGTTCGAGTCAT
>CAMYMU010000051.1:0-128215 GCA_947259575.1 uncultured Ectothiorhodospiraceae bacterium
ATTTTTTCGGACCTCGGTAGCGGCATTCTTTGTCTCTCGCTGTAGGATTTTTCTGATCTTTTTATTTTTGTGACCCTTTGCGAGCTTGAGTCAAATAACAGTTATATAGACGAACGTTCGTAATTTACGGTATTAGGCGGCCGTTCGTATAACCCCGCTTAAAGCTGTGAATTGCGTACGTTGGTTAATTTGTTGCCATTTTTCCTGATCTGTTTAATAATCGCAAGCGAGATATGGATATCTCGTTTTTTTAAAATTACATATTAGCTAAGGATGGCATTATGACTGACGAAAAAATCGCCCAGTTCTGGGACAATTATATTCGCAAATTAAAATATTATGATATCAAGCCAGGTGCGCTTCACTGGCATGTCAAGCATGTGGAACGCTATATCAAAAACCATGAGGGAGTGCGGCTCTCCCTACATACACAGCAGCACCTTGAAAACTATCTTGAGAAGCAGGCACACAATCCCCGAATTCAGGGCTGGCAACATCAACAGATCATACGTTCACTACAGGTATTATTTAGCGATTTGCTTGAGCTTGAGTGGGCGAGATCTTTCCCCTGGGAAACACGTATCGATGATGTGAAAGGTTTATCGAACGAACATGCAACACTGGCACGTTCGAATATGGGTAACATTTCGCAACAGTTAGCAAAAAAGGCGGATTCTTCGAGTGGTCTGCTTGCTCACGTCATTAAAGCGCATTCCAAACATATTGAGCGTGTCATTGTGGAAATACGCATGCGGCAATATTCTATTCGTACTGAAAAAAGCTACACTGAGTGGCTGGCGAGATTTATTAAGTTCAATAATATGCAGGATCCGGAAAATATTCCTGCTTCCGAGATTGGCCGCTATCTGGAACATCTGGTTGTGAATCGAAACGTATCGAGCAGCACTCAGTCACAGGCGCTGAACGCTTTGATCTTTTTCTATAAAAATGTGCTCGGTAAGGAAATCGGTGACATTGGCGTATTTCGACACTCAAAGAAACCGAGAAAATTACCGGTCGTTCTAACCCGTGATGAAATATCAAACCTGATTGCTCATATTGAAATGCCTGAAAGAAACTTAATGGCATCGTTACTTTATGGTTGTGGTATGCGCTTGATGGAGTGTGTCCGTTTACGTGTGCTTGATGTCGACTTTTCCTACCAGCAAATTATTGTGCGAAACACAAAAGGTGGTAAGGACAGGGTGGTGCCCTTGCCAAATAATCTTAGTGACCGGTTACAGGCCCAAATCAACCAGGTTAAACAAACACACGATAGAGATCTGGAGAACGGTTATGGCCGTGTCTTTTTACCCGATGCACTGGCAAGAAAATATCCCAACGCACCAAAGGAGTTTCGTTGGCAATATGTTTTTCCTTCTACCACGATTGCTGAAGATCCGCGTTCCGGTGAAGTCAGGCGTCATCATATTCATGAGCGGGCCTTACAGAAGCATGTCAAACGCGCCGTAGACAAATCAGGCATCGTAAAACGTGTTACCTGCCATACCTTTCGTCATTCATTCGCCACACATTTGTTGGAGTCGGGTTATGACATTCGAACAGTACAGGAATTGCTGGGGCATGCGGATGTATCGACGACCATGATTTACACTCATGTATTGAACAAACCGGGCATGTCAGTGACCAGTCCGTTTGATATGTTGCCTACCTGAGAGGGTAAACCACCCACGTTTAAACGTGGGTGGTTGTGATGTGTTTATCTATTCGCACGGTTTTCTACGAGTTCGTCAACCACACTTGGGTCGGCGAGGGTAGAGGTATCGCCCATGCTGTCAATATCGTTCTCGGCGATCTTTCTTAAGATGCGGCGCATAATTTTACCGGAGCGTGTCTTGGGTAATCCCGGTGCCCATTGAATGACATCGGGTTTGGCAATGGGGCCAATCTCGCTGCGACATAATTCAACCAGTTCTTTTTTTAATTCATCGCTGGGTTCAACTCCAATGATCGGGGTAACGTACGCATAGATACCCTGGCCTTTGATCTCATGGGGATAACCGACCACCGCCGCTTCTGCGATACTGTCGTGTAATACCAATGCACTCTCCACTTCGGCGGTGCCCATACGATGGCCGGAGACATTTAATACATCGTCCATGCGACCGGTGATCCAGTAGTAGCCGTCTTTGTCACGTTTGGCACCGTCACCAGAAAAGTAATAACCGGGGTATTGGCTAAAGTAGGTTTCAAAGAAGCGATCGTGATCACCATAGATGCTGCGCATCTGGCCTGGCCAGGGGCGGGTCATGATGAGTGCGCCTTCGGCCTCGGTCTCTTCGATAATTTTACCCGTCTCTGGGTTGACGATGGCGGGTACCACACCAAAGGTAGGTGTGGAAGCAGAGCCTGGTTTTAATTTTGTTGCGCCGGGTAGCGGTGTGATCATGTGGCCGCCGGTCTCGGTTTGCCACCAGGTATCAACGATTGGGCAGCGTTCGTCACCAACCACTTTGTGGTACCACTCCCAGGCCTCGGGATTAATCGGTTCACCCACGGTACCGAGCAGACGAAGGGATGCACGTGATGTTTTCTTCACAGGTTCATCACCTTCACGCATGAGGGCTCGGATCGCGGTAGGTGCGGTATAGAAGACACTGACTTTGTGTTTATCGCAAACTTGCCAGAAGCGCGAGGCGTCGGGGTAGTTAGGGACACCTTCAAACGATATCGTCGTGCCACCATTGGCCAGCGGTCCATAAACTAAATAGGTATGTCCGGTAATCCAGCCTACATCGGCAGTACACCAGTAGATATCGCCTTCCTGTAAGTCAAAGGTGTATTTGGTGGTCATCGCGGCAAACAAAAGATAGCCACCTGTTGTGTGTAAGATACCCTTGGGTTTGCCAGTGGAACCCGAGGTATAAAGAATAAACATCGGGTCTTCAGCGCTCATGTGTTCCGGTTCGCAATCAGCCGAGGCGTCTGCCATGGCCTGGTGGTACCAGACATCATGTTTGTCATTCCAGTCGATGTTAGCGCCGGTGCGTTTAACCGTGAGGACCGTGTGCACGTTGGGGCAGTCGGCCACCGCTTTGTCGGTATTGGCTTTGAGCGGTACTGGTTTACCACCACGCACACCTTCGTCAGCGGTAATCACCACATGACAGTCCGAATCCAGGATCCGACCTTTTAATGACTCAGGTGAGAAACCACCAAATACCACTGAGTGCACCGCGCCAATCCGGGTGCAGGCCAACATCGCATAAGCGGCTTCCGGGATCATGGGCATATAGATACAGACCCGATCACCTTTTTTAACACCGCGATTCTTTAGTACATTGGCAAGCTTGCAAACATGTTGATGTAGATCTTTGTAGCTGATGCTTTGACTGTCATTGGGATCGTCGCCTTCCCAGATTATCGCAGTTTGATCGCCGCGCGTTTCAAGATGACGATCGATGCAGTTATACGAAACGTTGAGTTCGGCACCTTCGAACCATTTAATGTGTAAGTCGGATTTGTCGTAACTCCAGTCTGAGACGGTGTCCCATTTTTTATACCAGCTAATAAATTTTTCAGCTTGTTCAGCCCAGAAGCCATCGGGATCATCGACCGAACGTTGATACATCTCCTGGTAGCTTTGCGCGGTAATGTTGGCGCTGCTCGCGAAGGCAGCGGGGACGTCATAAATTTTGTCTGACATCGGAAAACTCCTGTTTTCAATTTTGTTCTGATTATCTACACCTCAAGTTGCATGGGTGTTAACGCAGTCGCTCATTATGCTTACATTTTTAGGGGCGTGCCAATAGGCAGAATTATTAAAAGAGTGAGGTTTCTGTGGTCTGGATGTTGCATTGATTAAAGTATAAGCACATAACGCTGGGCACCCGGAACGAGATAACACTATGTTTTTCAAAAGAAACACACCTATTGATGAAGATGCAGAGCAACTGGCTTACGTCACTTCTGTACTAAATGTGTCAGTATTCAGGCTCTTCGAATTAGCCTATGAAGACTGGTTTGGGGAGTCGGCGAACGAGGGCTATTTAGAAGCGGTGTATATGCCGTATGTTGTATTTGGCACCATGCCTGTCTGGTTACGAAACTATGTGCGTAAAACGGCGCAACTCTGTGATGAGGCCGGTATGTATGTGCCGCGCACAGCGGCATGGCCAAATCCATATGGCTTCCTGAATGTCGAAAATGCGATTATTACCCTGGGTCTAGTGCTGATAGTGCTGTTGATCGTTTAACTGAAACATTTATTTTTGGAGCCGGTTAATCTTCCAGTAGACGTCGTGCCGATTCAATCGAATTGATATAACGCTGTATAGTCGCGGCGAATGACATGCCAAGATTATTAAATTCACATCCAAATTTTCGTCCCACTTCTTGATTTCCCTGTCGATAGGGAAGGATGTTCCGTATCTCCAGGTTTACATTGCCGTGGCCATGCTCGGGTAATTCTAATTTACAGGCGCTGAGTACCACCCCCGTTTCAAGGTTTAGATCATTATATTCATCGTGCAGTGCAATGCCGCCAGCGCTAATGTCCAGCACTTTGTATTTTCGAAAACTACCATCTTCCTGTTTGACTTCGCAGTAGGCTGGGACACCGAGGGGGATCCGGATACGGAAAAATTCACGGCGTTGTACCCACAAAATGCTGTCAGGGATGGGCACGGCAAAAACGGATTCGCCCTGATATTTAGCCTTGGTGATCGAGTTTGCGCTGAATTGGCAATCCACACCCTCAACATCAGCTTTAAAGATAATGCGTTCAGCGGCCAGCAGTTTGACGTTAAGGCTTTCGGTGGGACCGTAATCCAGGGCTAAGAGATCCATATCCTTGATGACCTCGACCACCGAGGTATTCATCGAATCATTGCCATTGTTAAAGGTGGCCGTGACCATGGCATGGCTTTTCGCCAGCTGCTTGAGTTTAGCGACCACAGAAATGCGGTTCTCTAGCAGGTATTCCTGCTGGCCCTCAGCGTTATCCTGACGTCCTGGCTTGTTGTTAGGTTTTTGATTTTCCATGCGATTTTCTAGTGGCCTGATCCGTCTGCTTGTTGTCCCTTATTCCACTATAGCGGTCATTTTGTCTATTTCCTCAATACTTATGGCCATTTGCCGGGGGATTTTCGTCAGCGACCAGTTCTCTATTGACCATTGCCAGAGGCTGTCCCGATCGGCTTCCAATAAAGTCCTGGGAGGCTGCTGGCCGAGGAAGCTCAGTGCTCGATAGAGCTGCTCGACAACCTGTTGGAGGGGCAAGGCAGGGGCGAGCTTTTGTTTGCTCAGTTTTTCCCCCTGGGCGTCGGTCACCACAGGGTGATGGGCATAGTCGGGATGAGGGTGCCCTAGCATCTGTTGCCCCAATATCTGTTGCAGGTATAGCTGGCGCGGGGTGGAGTCCAGCAGGTCACTGCCCCTGACCACCTGGGTGATGCCCTGCAACGCATCATCAATACCAACGGCCAGCTGATAGGCAAACAGGCCATCGGCGCGTTTCAGGACGAAATCACCAATCTCATTTTCCATGCTGAATTGCTGCGGACCCTGGATCGCATCCCTGAACGCGACATCTACAGACTCGGTCAACAAGCGCCAGCTGCGTGCCTCACGACCATTAGCCAGGCCCGTTCGGCAGGTGCCAGGGTATATACCTAAGCTATTGATTTTAGAGATCTCTTTGCGGCTACAGGCACAGGGATAGAGCAGGCCCAGGCCCTTTAAGGTCTCCAGGGCATCCAGATAGTATTCGCTGCGCTGGCTTTGGTAACTGATTTCTGCATCCCATTCAAACCCGAACTGCTCCAGGGTCCGAATAATCTCATCGCTGGCACCGGCGACTTCTCTCGGTGGATCGATGTCTTCGATGCGTAATAACCATTCCCCCTTCATGGCGCGGGCCTGGCAGTAACTGGCGACCGCAGCGATTAACGAGCCGAAATGCAGGGGGCCAGTGGGGGACGGTGCGAATCGACCACGATAGATGCTTGTCTGGCTATTGTTTTGTGTCTTACTCACGATAACTACTCAAACCAGTGGGTGAAATTCTCCTGGGGTGCTCTGTCGAGACGGTACTGATTGACGGGTTGGCTTGGGTCAGCATAGCCCAGCGCCATGCCGCAGATCAGTAAATATTGCTCATCCATGCCCAGGATATCGCGGACGATTTGCGGATACTCGGCGAGGGAGGCCTGTGGGCAGGTGGCCAGCCCGTGGCCGATAGCCGCCAGCATCACATTCTGAATGAACATGCCCATATCCAGCCAGGAGCCTTTGTTCAGGTCACGGTCAATAAAGAAGAACAGGCCAACGGGGGCCCCAAAAAACTGATAATTGTTCTCCCAGGCTTGCAGCTGGCGAGTCTTATCCTCTTTGGAAATACCCAGGGCAGAGTAGAGGGCCTTGCCACAGGCAACTCGTCGCTGCTTATAGGGGTCTTTCCATACCGTGGGGTAATAGCTGTAATCCGGGTTCGATTCTGCACCCTCTTTACGCGCTGACAGCAAGGCGTCACTGATGCGCTGCTTGGTCTGGCCACGGGTCACGGCGACACGCCAGGGTTGGCTGTTAACCCCCGAGGGCGCGCGTGCAGCGCTGTTGAGGAGCTGCTCGATGTCGGTTTGCTCCACATTTCGCGGTTTAAAAGCCCGGGTAGACTGCCGTGCTTCCATAGCCTCTAAGACGTCCATTCATAATCCTCTCTGGTAGTGGATATTTATTAAAGTAGCACACTCAATATGCCGATCTTTCAAGTACCTGCGAGAATTAGCCAGGTCTGATAACTCGAGCCAACTAAATTAAGGATTAGCATGTCAGAACAAGATAGGGTCGTTATTCATGGTGTAAAAGAGGATGGGAGCAAATTGCGTCCCAGTGACTGGATTGAGCGGCTTTCCTCAACCCTGGCCAGTTTTGGAAAGGATCAACGTCTTCAGTATTCGTCCAGTGTGAAACCCTGCATGATAGATGGTAAGAAATGCCTGGTTGTGGCGCGCTGTCTGGAAGACAGTAATCCGGAGGCTTATCAATACGTCATGTCATTCGCGCAGAGCAACCATCTGCAGATTCAGCTGGATCGTCGCGAGGGGGAACGTGCCTTGCCATGCCCCGTCGCAACAGGTTGAATAATTAAAAAAACGCTTTTAAAACAATAAAATAGAGCAGATACTTAAATTAATTTCTTTGACGTTCTCTAATCTCATCCAGGCTCTTACAATCGATACAGAGTGTCGCGGTTGGGCGGGCCTCTAAGCGTTTGACGCCGATCTCGATGCCACATTCTTCGCAGTAACCATATTCATGATTTTCCAGCATCTCCAGTGACTCATCGATCTTTTTGATCAATTTACGCTCACGGTCACGAGTACGTAATTCCATCGTAAATTCGGATTCCTGGGTGGCGCGGTCATTGGGATCAGGGAAGTTGGCCGCTTCATCTTTCATGTGGTTAACCGTACGGTCGACTTCTTCCATCAGTTCCTGTTTCCAGTTGAGGAGCAGCTCACGGAAGTGCTGGGACTGATCTTCATTCATATAGTCTTCGCCGTGTTTCTCCTCATAAGGGATGAAATCACTGAATTCGCTACTTCTTTTGGCTGCTCTCGCTTTTGCGGCAGGCTTCTTTTTCGCCGCCGTCTTTTTAGCAGTCTTTTTAGTAGGGGCTTTTTTTGCTGCCGTCTTCTTCTTTGCCGTCTTCTTTTTAGCGACCTTTTTCTTCGCGACTTTCTTTTTCGCGACCTTTTTCTTCGCTACTTTCTTCTTCGCGACCTTTTTCTTTGCAGCCTTCTTTTTTGAAGCCTTTTTCTTAGCGGCCATTCAGCGCTCCTGCTTGTTTTGTGTTCGTGTTCGGGGCTGACCCCGGAATTTGGAAAGCCAGCTATCTTAATGCAATCTTTGTAAAAATCTAGCCTTTTTTACCCTAATTTGACCGAAAATCGCCCATCCTGGTGATAGATTAGCCTGCCATCAACAGGGCGAGTCAGGCTGTTTACAAACATTCTTCCTTTGTCCAGCTAACCCCACAATGGTTCAGTGCAGTCGATAATCTCCATGACCTGGGCCGCTGCTTTGGGCACAATAGCATGCTTTGCTAGACGGTCTGCATATTGGGATTTTTCTTATTTGATTTGTTGTAAAGAGGGTGGGTTGTGAAATTAGAAGCGTTACTTTTTGATGTTGATGGGACTTTGGCGGATACAGAGCGTGATGGTCACCGCGTGGCATTTAACCAGGCGTTTGCCGAAGCAGGCCTGGACTGGGAATGGTCGGTCGATCTATATGAACAGCTGCTGGCAGTGACCGGCGGCAAAGAACGAATCCTTCATTATCTGGATAACTACAACACGGAATTTGAACGGCCCCAACAGTTAAAAGAATTTATTGTGGATTTACATAAATCAAAAACCCGACACTACACCGATTTACTCAACACCGGTGCTATTCCACTGCGACCGGGTGTATTGCGATTATTAAAAGAAGCCAGGCAAGCTGGTTTGCGTCTGGCTATCGCCACTACCACGACACCGGCCAATGTGAGTGGGCTGCTAAAAAATACACTGGGCGAAGCTGGTGAGAGTTGGTTCGAAGTTATCGCCGCAGGGGACATCGTGCCTGCGAAAAAACCGGCACCGGATATTTATACCTATGCAATGGAACAAATGAATCTACCCGCCGAGGCGTGTATTGCGTTTGAGGATTCTGAAAACGGTATTCTCGCTTCGCATGGTGCAAATCTAAAAACGATTATCACGGTTAATGGTTATACTCTAGGACATGATTTTTCTGGTGCGGTGATCGTGCTGGATAGTTTCGGTGAACCGGATCAGCCATTCAATGTGATTGCGGGTGATGCGTTTAACAAGACTTACCTTGATATAGAACTTGTAAAACAACTACACGAAAAAAGTAACTAACCATGTCCTTCCATTCAAAGCGCTCGTCACAAATTCAACCCTTTCATGTGATGCGGTTGTTAGCCCGTGCCCGGGAGCTGGAGGCGCAAGGCCGTGATATTGTGCATATGGAAGTCGGTGAACCAGACTTTGAAACACCGCAACCGGTTATTGATGCCGCGCAAGCCGTGATTGCGACAGGTGAAATGTTTTATACACCTGCAACCGGATTAGCTGCGCTCAAACAAAAACTCTCAGCACACTATCAACAAACTTATCAGGCCGAGATTGACCCCAAACGGATTGTGATTACGCCCGGGTCATCGGGTGCGTTGTTATTGTCACTGGCTTGTGTGGTAGAGCCGGGTAAAAATATTTTGATGGCCGACCCCGGTTATCCATGTAACCGTAACTTCAGTTATTTCTTAAATGGCGAGGTGCGTGCGATCAATGTTGATGAGACCACTAACTATCAATTAACCGCGGACTTAATTGAACAACATTGGGATGAGAATACGGTCGGCGTTATTATTGCCTCGCCATCAAACCCAACGGGCACCCTGGTTTCTACAGAGCAACTAAAAGCGATGGTAAAGCTTGTGGATAGTAAAGATGGCGTAATCTTTATGGACGAGATCTACCATGGACTCGTTTATGCCGAACAAAATGCCTACTCAATCCTGAACTTTACCGACAATGCATTTGTGATAAACAGCTTTTCAAAGTTTTATGGAATGACCGGCTGGCGAGTAGGCTGGTGTGTAGTGCCAGAAGACTACCTGACCTATGTCGATAACTTTGCACAAAACATATTCCTCGCTGCACCGACACCCGCACAACATGCCGCGCTAGCCGCATTTGAACCACAGACGCAAAACATCCTCCAACAACGGTGTCAGGCCTTTAAACAACGACGTGATTTTTTGTTACCGGCTTTACGCGAACTAGGTTTTCAAATTAAATCAGAACCCCAGGGCGCCTTTTATATTTATGCCGACTGCAGTGACTTAACTGACGACAGCGAACAACTATGTGAACAACTCCTTGAACAGGTCGGCGTAGCGATTACACCCGGCATGGACTTTGGGAATAACAGATATAAGCAACATGTCAGGTTTGCTTATACTACTTCGATTGAACGGTTGAAGATTGGGGTTGAAAGGATTGCTGGTTTTTTATAATTGTATTTCTTTTTCGCTTCGCTGAGTTTGAATTTTTTCGCTCTCGCCGAGAGCGACCTACTTTCTTGTATCGACAAGAAAGTAGGCAAAGAAACTCTTCCCCTGCGCCAGCCAAACATTCGATTCTTATTGGCTTACTCAGTGAAACTTTGTGATTCGCCTTCCCTGGCTCATCACAAAGGCTCGGCGTCCTGCCTCGCCCCATTCGGGTTTCACTTGCGCTTAGCCAAACGCCTCTCATGGCGCGCAAGGGGATTTTTGCTCACACCAAGAATAGAGAGACTAACCAGTATTAATTTCTCTGTACTAACTCAGTGGATGGATCTCCATGCGCTGGCTGCGAGAAGAAATTGGCTGCCACGCAAGTAAGGCCTGAAAGGGCGAGGCAGGGAAGCCGAGCCTGCGCGTTGAGGCAGGAGGCCGAATCGCGCAGCCTTACTGAGTACTGCCAATTTGCTTCGAGTGATTTGCCAGCGACGGAGTGTCTTTTTTCTTTCGTCTCTTTCTTTTTGGACAAGCAAAAAGAAAGGGACTCGCTTCAGCGAAGCGAAAAAGTAATAAATAGATTCCCATTTTCATGGGAATGACAATAGTTCTCTCGGCGAGAGCGAAAAAGCACTGAAAAACGCGAAGCGAAATTAAAAAACTACTTAGCCTCTAACATCGGAAACTGCTCAACTCTCATTGCGGTTGCTCCTGCAACGGCAACAGGCATGACGATAAAATTAAAAAACGGCATCATGGTACCGAGTGTCACGGCGCTGCCAAAGCCTAATGACATCATGCGCTTTTTGGAGACTTCTTTTCTGATGTCACTAAAGGTGAGTCCATAGTTGCCCATGGGATAGTCTGAATATTCAATGCTAAACATCCAGGCGCCAAAGATGAACCAGATCACGGCGATCAGGGGTGGAAAAATAAATAACAACACTAGTGAAATAATGGCGAGCGGGATGGCCCACATTAGGAAATAGAGCCATTTTTTTAATTCACCTAGCATAATGGCACCAAACTCGGCCATGATATTGCGATCGCTACCTGGTGGTATTTTTCCGGTGAGGTGTTCTTCAACTTTGGCGGCAAGAAAACCATTGAAAGGGGCGCCGACAATATTTGCCAGAAAGGTAAAGGTGTAAAACATAATGAGTAAGGCAAGTAGGTAATACATTATCTCCAGCACGACTTTAACCCAGGCTAGCCACTCGGGTAGATCGTCAGGGATATATTCTTTGATCAGATCTTGCATGTAACCACCCAGTGTCATGATCAGTACCGCGAAGATGACGATATTGATTAGTAATGGGATAGCAACGTAGCGTTTAACACCGGGTTTAGTAATCAGTGATAGACCTTGAATAAAATATTTAAATCCACTTGTCGTTGTTGCCATTCCTTTATCTCCCAACCAATTTTTTAAAAAAATACTATTTTGATATGCCTTGCATCGCAAGTAAGGCGCTGCCATAGGCGGCTTCAGTATACTCGCTTTGCTGGATTTCTGTGTTGCAATATCGTTTCCGAATTTGTGTCCAGGCAGTATTTTTTGCCCCGCCTCCGACGGTACAGATCGAGGTTGGGTAGGGGGCGCCAAGCTCGGCGAGTCGTTGATAAGCCTGGTGTTCGATAGATGCGATTCCTTCAAGCAGGCCCTGGAAAAACGTTACATCGTCATCGGGGCGTGGGCTTAGCCGGGGAGCAAGGGCTGGATCGTTTATCGGAAACCGTTCACCGGTGTGAAGTAGTGGATAGTAGTCAAGGCCGGTGTCCTGTGTTGGATCGATAGCCTCGCTCATTGCCGACATTTCTTCATCGCTGAAGTAATGTCGTAGGACCGCGCCACCCGAATTTGAGCCACCGCCGACTAACCATCGACGTTCAGATGGAGGGCCAAAAGGCTGGCTGTAGATACCATAGCGTTCATCAAACACGGGTGACTCACTGATGACCTTCACCACCAGGGTGGACCCCAGTGAGGTGACGGCCTCACCAGGTTGCTGAATACCGGTTGCCAGTATCGCGGCGTGGGAGTCAGTGGTGCCTGCAACAAGTTGGCAGTGCTTAGCAAAACCATATTTGTCGATAGCCTCTGTCGAGATGGGGGCGATGACCTCACCTGGAGTGTGTACCGTGGGTAAACGTTGTCGAATATTAGGTAATGCCCTTAACCAGTCGGGCCACTTGTTTTCAAAAGGGTCATAGCCTGTCTTCAGGCAGTTATTCACATCACTATGTCCGGCTTGTCCGGTTAGCAGAAAGCCAAGCCAATCGGCCTGGTGCATCGCAAAGCGAGCGTCTTGTGATTCATGTTCGTGTAACCACATCAGCTTGGGCAGGCCGGCGGCGAGGGATTGCACGATGCTATTTACAGGGGTGTTGTCGGCGGCGAGTGCTTGCAGTTGCGTGACTTGCGCTTGCGAGCGAGCGTCGTTGTACATCAAGGCCGGACTGGTAGGTTGTCCCTGATCATCCGTAAACAAGACCGTGCCCGATGTGCCATCGATGGCAATCCGTTCGATATTTTGGAAATGGGCCTGTTGTGATAAGGCCGTTAGGACTTGGTCCAGCACTTCTGCCCAAACCTGCGGCGCCTGCGAAATTTGTTTACCTGTCACATCTGAAGGGGGTAAAGGACGCGATAACTCGGCCACGACATTGGCTTGTTGGTCGATACAACAGGCGCGAATACCCGAGGTGCCGGCATCGATGCCCAAAAATAAGACCTTGCTCAAGGCAAACTGACAGGGGTCGGCGGTTGCCAGTCAGGGTTTCGGTGCTCACAGACAACCTTGGTGTAAATACCGCCTCGCACATTAAAGTCCGCGATCAATCGCATGAATCGAGGCTGGGTTGCTGCAACCAGGTCATCGAGGATACGGTTGGTGACGGCTTCGTGAAAGGCACCTTCATCTCTATATGACCAGACGTATAGTTTCAATGACTTAAGTTCTACACACAGCTTGTCGGCAACATACTCGATTGTGAGCTCGGCAAAATCGGGTTGGCCGGTTTTTGGGCACAGGCAGGTGAATTCCGGCACGTCAATGCGGATCGTGTAGTCCCGTTCCGGCATTGGGTTGTCGAAGGTCTCAAGCTCTTTACTTGGTTGGGTAGAGGTGTGTGTCGTCATAGGCCGGAAAGATAACGGAATAGGTGGCCCAAGTACAAGTCATAATCGGGACACAAGTCTTAAAAATTTTACAAACTTGCGTAATGTCAATCTTGTATGATCGGCTAGCGATCGAGTACATTAGTCGCCCATGCGATTACGTAAACTCAAGCTAGCCGGCTTCAAATCCTTCGTTGACCCCACCACGGTTCACTTTCCCAGTGATCGGATCGGTGTTGTGGGCCCCAATGGTTGTGGCAAATCCAATGTTATCGATGCCGTGCGCTGGGTGATGGGCGAATCCTCCGCCAAGCAGCTGCGTGGCGACTCCATGGCCGATGTTGTTTTTAATGGTTCAAATACCCGCAAGCCTGTTGGTCAGGCCTCCGTCGAGCTTGTTTTTGAAAATAAAGAAGGGCGCCTGGGCGGTCAGTGGGCGAATTACAATGAGATATCAGTTAAACGCACAGTCAGTCGAGATGGTTCATCCAGTTACCACCTGAATGGCGCAAAATGCCGACGTCGCGATATCACTGATATTTTTCTGGGCACCGGCCTGGGCCCCAGAAGTTATGCGATCATTGAGCAGGGCACGATCTCTCGAATCATCGAAGCCAAACCGGAAGACTTAAGAGTATTCCTGGAAGAGGCTGCCGGTATCTCTAAATATAAAGAGCGCCGCCGTGAAACAGAAAACCGTATTCGCCATACCCGTGACAATCTCGATCGCCTTAACGACCTGCGCGAAGAACTCGATAAGCAGCTAAACCACTTGCAGCGCCAGGCCAAGGCAGCAGAAAAATATAAAATTCTGAAAGAAGAAGAGCGGATCTTAAGCGGCCAGTTACAGGCGCTACGTTGGCAGGGACAAAACGAAAAAGCACAAGGTATTGAATCCAAGATCCGCGACAAGGAAACCGAACTGGAAGCCTCTCGGGCAACACAACGTAATATTGAAGCGGATATCGAAAAGCAACGTGAGGGATTGGCGGAAGCAAACGAACTCTTTAATAAAGTACAGAGTCGATTTTATAGTGTCGGTTCGGATATCGCGCGACTGGAACAGTCCATTCAGCATACTCGCGAGCGTAAGCAACAACAGCAAAATGATCTTTCACAATTAGAAAAAGATCTAAGTGAAGCGAAATCACATCTCAGCACGGATCAACAACGCATCACTGATTTGCAACAAGAGCTTGAGAATATCGGGCCAGCACTGGAACAAGCGGAATCTGCTGAGCAAGCTGCGGTGGATGCATTGAACCAGTCAGAACATGCCATGCAAACCTGGCAGCAGCAGTGGGAGCAGTTTACTCATCAGGCCGCAGAGCCTGCACGTGTGGTTGAAGTTGAGACGGCTCGGATTCAACAACTTGATATGCAAAAGGCGCATTTGTCTGAGCGCAAACAAAAACTTACTGAAGAACTTGAAAAACATCGCGATCCAGAACTCGAAAAAGAACTATCAGAGCTAAATGTTGATCTAGATAGTAAAAAGAAAACGTTGGATGAGAAACAAACTAATTTAACCTCAACACAGGAAGAAATTACAAAACTGCGTGATTCATTAAGCGAAATTAATATTCGATATGATGATGAGCAGGAAAGCTTACAGGCGCTTCGATCAAAGCATGTCTCCCAGGTTGCGTTGCAGAAAGCTGCGCTGGGTAAGGAACACGAAGGCGTTAAGGACTGGTTGCAGAGCGAAGGTCTGGAACAGGCCAAGCGACTGGCAGAAGTGCTCGAAGTCGAGCCCGGCTGGGAAGTCGCTGTTGAGTGTGTATTAGGTATGCACCTTGAGGCGGTTTGCGTTGATAGTCTCGATTCTTTGTTTAATAAAGTAAAAGCCTTTGGTGAAGGTCAGTTAACCCTGATTGAAACCGCTCAATCCCATGAGCAAACAGCGCATAACAAAGCGCAGTCACTTAGCAGTAAAATTCTTTCCGGTGGCCCATCACTACCTCAGGTGGATGGTGTCTATGCGGTCGAGACTTTAAATGATGCGCTTGCCTTACGGCCGCGACTGATGCGAACAGAGTCGGTGGTCACGAAAGATGGCTTATGGCTTGGGATTGGCTGGTTGCGCGTCATTAAACAAGAAGAGTCGCATAAAGGTATTTTGCAGCGCGAACAGGAATTGAAACAGCTTGAGAATAATATAGACAGCCTGGAAAAAGAATTTAGCAATCTGCAGTTAGAGCGAAATCAAGTCCAGGACAAACTCAAGCAGTATGAGCAACAGCGCGATGTTCTACAGCAGGCCTTGCAGCAAATTAATAGTGAATTTAATGAAGTCAATGCAAAAGTAAGTGCCTTGAATTCTCGTTACGAACAAGCCCTGGCGCGGATTAAGAATATTGAACACGATCTTTCCGAGCTTAGTACACAAATAGAAAGTGCTGAACATGCTGTTAGCCAGTCAAAACAGAAAATTAGTCAGGCTGAAAGTCTAATTAGCGGTCACGAAAAACAGCGCGAACAGCTAATCGAACAACGTGATACTTTACAGGCCGCGTTACAAGAGTCGCGTAACAAAGCTGAGTCATCACGGGCTAGTGCTCAGGAAGTTCGATTGCGCGCTGAAGCCATCCGTGCTGAATTGAATTCAATCCAAAAAGCGTTAGAGAGAACCGATAGCCAACAGAACCAGCTGACTTCACGTCGTGAAGAATTACACGGTGCAGTAGAAGCAGCAGAAGAGCCGTTGAAGAAGATGTCGGCGGAATTGGAAGAGTTTTTGGAAGCGCGCGTTAAGATTGAAGCTGAATTAAGTTCATCACGGGATAATGTTCAGGCGATTGAGAACAAACACCGTGAGCTGGATGATGCTCGTCTTAAGGCCGAAGAAGGTGTTCAACAGGTTCGAACTAAATTAGAAGAAACAAGAATCGGTTGGCAAGAGATAAAGGTTCGACGCCAGACTATTCAGGAATCGGTGCAGGCCGCAGGTTTTGAAGTTGAGACCCTGTTAAAAGAATTACCTGAAGGGGCAGAAGAAAAAAACTGGCAGGAATCGTTGCAATCGGTTGAACGCAAAATACAACGTTTGGGTGCAATTAACCTGGCAGCGATTGATGAATATGATCAGCAGTCAGAGCGTAAGATTTATCTGGATGCACAGAATGAAGATCTGGTTAGTGCACTAAAGACACTGGAAGATGCGATTGAAAAAATTGATCTGGAAACCAAGACCCGTTTCCAGGAGACGTTTGAAAAAGTAAATAACGGCTTTAAAGAGCTATTCCCAAGATTATTTGGTGGTGGTAAAGCTTATTTAGAAATGACGAGTGATAATATCCTGGATACAGGCATCACTGTTATGGCACGCCCACCTGGAAAACGGAATAGCACCATTCACTTGCTTTCAGGTGGTGAGAAGGCCTTAACCGCAGTTGCCTTAGTATTCTCTATCTTTGAGTTAAATCCAGCGCCATTCTGTATGCTTGATGAGGTGGACGCGCCGTTGGATGATGCCAATGTTGGCCGCTATTGCGATATGCTGAAGCATATGTCGGATCGCATTCAGTTTATATTTATTACGCACAACAAGATCACAATGGAGATTGCCGATCATCTTACCGGTGTAACTATGCACGAACCGGGTGTATCGAGATTGGTTGCAGTCGATGTAGATGAAGCAGTTAAACTGGCAGCCGTATAACTATAACCGGTAGCAACACACTTAATACTAAGAGCCGCTGCAATGGACACGCTACGTGTATCACTACTGATCGTCGGGATTCTTATTATAGTTGGAATCTATTTTATAGGTCGCCGTCAACTTGACGCTGAAGATCGTCGTATTAAATTAAGTTCTGGCATCCCCTGGTCAAAACTATTCAGTAAATTAACTGCTGCCTTTTCAAAAGTCAGCTGGCCAAAAATATCAATCCCCCGATTCTCTTTATCCCGATTCTCATTAACCAGGTTCAGCTTGCCCAAGTTCAGCTTGCCAGGCAGAGAACGCCCCTTTTCGGATGAAACCACACCAACAGTTAACGAAAAATTGAGCGATGATGATCTTGATGGGATCGAGTCAATCGTTGCTGATCGAAAAGAAATTGTTTCGAATGCTGATGATGTGACTCTCATCGTTGAGTTAACCAGTGATCAGATTGCCCCAGGTGGAGAGCAGCTGTTTATTCCGGTAACGATTGTTGGGCGGCATGGTCGTCGTTTTACCGGTGAAAATATTGTTTTTGCTATGAATGAGAGTGAATTTATACGCGATGACACTGGGATTTATTATCATGAAGTGGCCGATGCTCAGGGCTTTAAACAGAAGTGTCTCGGGCTCGCCAATATTGTTGAACCAGGCACCTTTGAAGAAAATCACCTGATGGGGACCTTTGATACACCAGGATTGGTTTTATATTTACATTTACCTGCACCTGTTGAGGCGCGAGAAGCCTTTTCAATCCTGATTGAAAAAGGACGAAAGTTGGCTGAGGTACTGGAAGGTGATCTTTGTGATGAAACCCGGAGTGTCTTAACTAATCAGACAATAGGTCATTTAAAAGAAAAGGTAGAGGCTTACCGTTTTAAACAGAAAATGACTCAACTCAAGCACCATCGAAAGTAATTGCAGATGGCCGTTGCAGACAAAGAACGCGTACTCAAACTTCGCGAAGAAATTAATTATCATAATTATCGATATTACGTACTCGATGACCCAGAGATACCGGACAGTGAATACGATCGTTTGCTGCGCGAGCTACAAGCCCTAGAAGAAAAACATCCTGAGCTCATTACAAATGATTCACCTACACAGCGGGTGGGTGCTCAGCCCTTAGCCTCATTTTCAGAAATTAAACATCTACAACCAATGTTGTCGTTGAACAACGCTTTTTCGGATGAAGAAGTTTTGGATTTTGTCCGACGCGCAAAAGAAAAATTGCAGTACGATCAAGTAAGCTCGGAAATTGTTTATGCCGCCGAACCAAAACTCGATGGCCTGGCGATTAGTCTGTTATATGAAAATGGACAACTTATTCGTGGCGCTACACGGGGTGATGGTGTTACTGGCGAAGATGTTACGCAAAATGTGCGTACGATTGATGCAATACCGTTAAAACTGATGGGTGAACAGTTTCCTTCCCGGCTTGAGGTTCGCGGCGAAGTCGTAATGACCAAGTCGGGTTTTAATAAATTAAACGAGATACAGCGCGACAAGGGCGAGAAAGTTTTTGCTAACCCACGCAATGCTGCGGCAGGTAGTTTGCGTCAACTCGATCCAAAAGTAACTGCAACAAGGCCACTTATGTTTTATAGCTACGCAGTGGGGCTCGTAGAAGGGGGTTCTATTCCCGATACACAAACAGCTGTGCTGGCGCGATTGAAAGACTGGGGTCTACCTGTAAATTCAGAAATCAAACAAGTGCAGGGCGCATCAGGTTGTCTGGAATATTATAATGAAATCGGTGCAAAACGCGATCAACTTGATTACGACATCGATGGCGTTGTTTATAAAGTTGATAAGCTGGTGGAACAGGAGGAGCTTGGTTTTGTTTCCAGGGCCCCACGTTGGGCGATTGCGCACAAGTTTGCTGCTCAGGAGGAAATGACCAGACTACTAGCGATTGATATACAGGTCGGACGTACCGGCGCGTTGACTCCAGTTGCCCGATTGGAGCCTGTATTTGTAGGTGGTGTGACAGTAACGAATGCAACATTACATAACCAGGACGAAATAGAGCGTAAGGATATACGGGTAGGTGACACCGTCATTGTCAGACGTGCGGGTGATGTAATTCCTGAAGTGGTTTCATCGATCAAAGCAAAACGCAAAAAAGGGGCACGGAAATTTAAACTGCCAACGCAATGTCCGGTTTGTGGTTCTGAAGTCATTCGTCTTGAGAACGAAGCTGTGTCGCGTTGTACCGGTGGCTTGTTTTGTGATGCTCAGCGTAAAGAATCGATTAAGCATTTTGCCTCACGAAAAGCAATGGATATCGAAGGCCTGGGAGATAAGTTAGTCGAGCAGCTAGTCGATGCTGATATGGTGCATGATCTATCAGATATTTTTCATCTTGAGCTAAGTAAACTTGCTGGACTAGACAGGATGGCAGAAAAATCTGCGAAAAATTTACTTGATGCGCTTGAGAAAAGCAAAAGCACGACGCTCGATCGTTTTATTTTTTCGCTAGGTATTCGCCAGGTGGGAGAAACAACGGCAAAAACCCTTGCACAGTACTTCGGAAGCCTTCCTGCCGTAATGAGTGCAAGTGAAGAAGCGCTAATTGACGTACCTGATGTTGGTCCTGTCGTTGCGGAAAGTATTGTGCATTTTTTTAACGAACCACATAACACCGCTGTTATTAAAAAACTACAGGCCGCTGGTGTCCACTGGGATGATGTTGAAGTCGATAAGAGTAAGCCGCAACCGCTTGCCGATCAGATATTTGTGGTAACAGGTACTTTATCAACAATGAGTCGTGATGAAGCGAAACAGGCATTGCAGGCATTGGGTGCAAAAGTCACCGGCAGTGTTTCCAAAAAAACAGACTATGTTGTCGTTGGCGAGAACCCTGGTTCAAAGGCGACAAAGGCCGAAGCACTTGGTATCACAATATTGGATGAAGATAGTTTGCATGCGCTGTTAACTAACAGCGCAGCAAAATAAGAACAGTTTTCCTGATCGTGCAGGTATCTTTTTTGTGCGTTACTTTAATTTGATGTTAACTTTTGCTTTGTTGCGCAGGTTACTCACATAAGTTTGAATACGTGTTTGCTGGATGATGCGGGTCAGTTGTTTTTTAGTCTGTTCAAAAGTGGGTGGTTCTTTCTTTCTCGTATCATCCAGCTTGAGAATATGCCAGCCTGCACTCGACTTGACGGGGTTCTTACTGTACTTGCCTTTTTCCATCTCACCGATTGCCTGAGCGAGACCAGGTAGGCCTCTTAACTGTGCGAGGTTGAGCCAACCAATATCACCGCCTTTACTAGCAGATGGGTCTTGAGATTTTTCTTTTGCGACATCCTCAAATTTGTTTCCTTTGTCTAGCTCAGCAATGACTGCCTTTGCTTTATTCTCTCCATCAGGGTCAGAGCTTTTTATCAGGATGTGACGCACTTTATATTCCTTGAGATTGAGGCCTTTAATTTTTTGCGCATAAAGTTTTTTTAGCTCAGCATCTGAAACAGGTTTATTTACTTCAGATTTTTGCAACAGAGCCTTGTTAAATAGTTCCCGGCGTTGAAATTCGGCGATGTAGGCTAGATCTGGATCTTTATCTATTTTCTGTTTCTTAACTTCCTGATGAATGACTTCGCGATCAATTAAATCATCTAAGGCCTCAGATTGATTGTCAATTTTTTGCTGCGTCATGTTTTCTAGTAACTTGATATGCTGGTCCAGTTGTTGGCGTGTGATTTTTGTGCCATTAACTGTAGCTACCACTTCGCTAGCGAATGCTGTTTCTGTCGTGACATTACTGACTAATAAGGTGGTTGACAGTAACAAGGCGATCTTAGTAAATGATTTCATTTTTCTTCCCAGATATTGTGTGTAGTGCGCCAATTAAATAGGTTAGGGCAAAACACGTTTAAAAGGTTTAACCGTAACAGAATGATACACCCCTGCTTCGATATATGGATCAGAATCAGCCCACAGTTTGGCTTCTTCTTCAGAATTAAATTCAGCAACAATCATTGAACCTGTGAACCCGGCGGTACCAGGATCATCGCTGTCAATGGCAGGAAACGGGCCTGCTATTACCAAACGCCCCTGGTTTTGCAATTCCTTGAGGCGTTCAAGATGGGCAGGGCGAACACTTAGACGTTTTTCAAGACTATTTTCATTGTCTTCACCAGTGATTTCCTTTACTTCTTTGACGTGCCGGGATAAGTAAATAGTTTGTATGATCACAAACACCACAGTCAGACCCAACAGACCAAAGAGTTTAAAGTCGACCCAGGTATCGAAATCAAAGGTTTTTGCTACGACTAAGTTTATGACGCCCAATGCAGCAAAAAACAAGATCCACATATAACTGAGTCTGTCCCATACAACTTCTGGTAGATCAACCGATTTTGACATCATGCGTTTAACGATGTGGCTATGGCCAATGAAGTGACTGCCAAAAAAGACAACTGCAAATAACCAGTTAACGATTGTTACTTTCCAGATAAGGTAGGCTTTGTCCTGGAAATAAATTGTTGCACCACCAAATATTAATGCCAGGATCAGGACGATGATATGCATTTTTTCAACTTTACGATTTTTAAACCAGTTAATTCCGACCTGTATAACAGTTGCAGCCATGAGTACTGCAGTGGCATAGATCATTGCCTGCACTTCACCTAGTGGCTCTTTGTAATAATTGAAAGTGATATAGAAAAAGACAACAGGAAAAAAATCGAATAATAACTTCATATATATAATCTTTAATGTAGTTTGGGTTGATTGGTTAACGGATAATTAATTTGCATCTCAAACACTGATTCCATACGCTTGGGATCATGTGAGCGGGTTGCGATTATGGCCTGGTTTAAATTCAAAGCATGCCAGGGGCACGCAGGCTCTGAATTCTCTAGACCTGCTTCAAGTTCAGCTGAAAACATATCAGTTTCGACATCGATCACATCTGTGAGTTCAGTCAGGCGTCCCATGCATGAACCTGCCGATATCTCATTTGCTGCCGCTTGATTTGCCCGGTTTTCCAGACAGCACTGCAACGCTGTCACGAATTGCTCGCGCTTGGTACCTACGTCAATGTCAAAATATCCACCCATTAGGTGCGAGTCCGTCTGTCACAAAACTGAATGGTTTCGAAATGTAGCATAGACACCATTTCAAAGACAGATTGAATATATTCAGATACACTAGGCGCCTTATGATGGATTTGTATGACTTACACACGCATACCACGGCCTCGGATGGCTCCCTTTCTCCTACTGAGCTGGTGACCCACGCCTGTGAATGTGGCACTGAGGTTCTCGCGGTCACTGATCACGATATCACCGATGGTCTTTCTGAGGCGATTGCGGCGGCCAATGATGCTCAGCTCACGTTTGTGCCGGGTATTGAAGTTTCTGTGACCTGGGCACACCAGACTATTCATGTGGTTGGCCTCCATATCGATCCCGATAACGCAGAATTGCAAACCGGTATCCAGAAGTTGCAGGAATATCGCAACTGGCGGGCCGAAGAGATTTCTCGCAAGCTAGAAAAAGCCGGTATTCCCGGGGCATTGGATGCGGCTAAGCGAATTTCTAAGGGCAAAATTCTAAGCCGTACTCACTTTGCGCATTTTCTTGTCGAACAGGGTCATGCGCCGAGTATGAAACAGGTCTTTAAAAAATTCCTGGTACGCAATAAACCAGGTTATGTATCTGGGGACTGGGCAGAGCTGGAAGATGCGGTCGGCTGGATTCGTGCCGCAGGTGGCCTGGCGGTGATTGCCCATCCAGCTCGATACCAGCTTTCAGCCAACAAGATGCGGCAGATGTTGGCAGCCTTTCGCGACTGTGGTGGAGTCGGTATTGAAGTGGTCTCTGGCAGTCACGGCGCCAGTGATATCCAGCGATTTACCCATGTTGCAGAATATTTTGGCCTCTATGCCTCACGAGGCTCTGATTATCATGGTAAGGAAACGTCTTACGCGGACCCAAGACGCTTACCGGCTTTACCCGATGGATGTCGACCCGTATGGACACACTCTGACTGGTACGCAGCAAGTTAAGCCCGTTTACAGAGTACGTCATGAGTCAGTTCTTTGAAATTCACCGAGAGAATCCACAGCCACGTCTGATACAGAAAGCCGTCGATCTTATTCGGGGTGGGGCGGTTGTGGCCTACCCAACGGATTCTGCTTATGCCCTGGGTTGCCATATTGGCGACAAAAAGGCACTGGAGAAAATTCAATCGATACGGCGGGTCGATGCCAAACACAACTTTACCCTTGTCTGTCGTGACTTATCTGAGATCGCGACATATGCAAACGTCGATAATGCTGTTTACCGTTTCCTGAATGCCCATACCCCTGGGGCTTACACCTTTATATTAAAGGCCACCCGCGAAGTGCCACGCCGACTTTACCACCCCAAGCGCAGGACCATCGGTATTCGTGTACCCGACAACCGAATTGTGCAGGCACTGCTGGAGCAGCTTGGTGAGCCGTTGATGAGTTCAACTCTGATTTTGCCGAATGAGACTTTGCCGATGACTGAAGCCTACGACATACGCCAGGCACTTGAGCACCAGCTTGACCTTATTATTGATGGAGGCCACTGTGGCCTTGACCCAACGACAGTGGTTGATTTAACTGAGCACACCCCCCGAGTGATACGCGAAGGTTGTGGCGATCCTACGCCATTTCTGGAAGATTAAGCGAAACAGGCATTAGTTCGGTATAATGCCCCCATCTGTACTAAATCATCACGGAGTTTTCATTGGCTAACTTACCCAATCAACAACAAAGGGTACTCTCAGGTATGCGTCCGACTGGCGCCTTGCATCTCGGTCACCATCATGGAGTATTAAAAAACTGGGTTAAACTTCAGCACGAGTATGAATGTTACTTTTTTGTGGCCGACTGGCATGCCCTGACCACACACTATGATGATGTTGCCGTTCTCGGCGAGAGTGTTTGGGACATGGTGATCGACTGGTTAGCGGTTGGCGTCAATCCCGGCTCGGCCTGCATGTTTTTGCAATCACAGGTGCCCGAGCATGCTGAGTTGCACTTGCTATTGTCGATGATCACTCCCCTGGGTTGGCTAGAGCGTGTCCCTAGCTACAAAGATCAGCAGGAAAAACTCAAAGAAAAGGACCTGGCGACCTATGGGTTTCTAGGTTATCCCTTATTGCAGAGTGCAGACATACTTATATATAAGGCCGGCCTGGTACCCGTAGGTGAAGATCAGGTCGCGCACGTTGAGATGACCCGTGAGGTAGCAAGACGCTTCAACCACATCTATGGACGTGAGCCCGGTTATGAAGAAAAGGCCCAGGCTGCAGTCAAAAAGATGGGTAAAAAGAATGCCAAACTCTATAACGAGTTACGTAAAAAATTCCAGGAACAAGGTGACGAACAGGCTCTTGAGACGGGGCGTGCGTTACTTGATTCACAGTCGAACATTACCGTGGCGGATAAAGAAAGACTTTATGGTTTTCTCGAAGGTGGCGGTCGTGTGATTTTGCCCGAGCCTGATTCTTTATTGACTAAATCATCAAAAATGCCGGGGTTGGATGGTCAGAAAATGTCCAAATCTTATCACAATACCATTCCGCTCAGAGAGTCACCGGATGTGGTTGCTAAAAAACTCAAGACCATGCCGACTGACCCGGCCCGTGTTCGACGCAATGACCCTGGTGATCCTGAAAAGTGTCCGGTATGGCAGTTCCACCTGGTTTATTCCAATGATGACACCAAGGCCTGGGTCCAGGATGGTTGTAAATCGGCAGGAATAGGCTGCATCGACTGTAAGATGCCGGTCATCGACGCTGTCCTCGAGGAATTAGCACCTATCCAGGAAAAGGCCCGAGAGTACGAAGCAGATAAGGGGCTGGTGCGTAATATCATCCACGAAGGCAATGAAAAAGCCCGTGATGTGACCCGTCAGACACTGGCAGAAGTGCGTGCGGCGATGGGCCTGGAGTATTGAGCCAGGCATCACAGTAGCACCATAACCTATTGATATTAAAGAAGTAAAAAAACCTCTAGCAAGTGGGACAAAGACGCCCAACTAGGGTAGCATAGGCTCACATGACAGAAATTGATCAGCAAAGCGCACCGGAACAACAAGAAATGCCCTTTGCCGTAGTGCAGGGTGTTCCGTACACCAGTCTCCCAAAAGATCTCTATATTCCACCTGATGCCCTGGAAGTATTCTTATCCGAGGCCTTCGAAGGTCCGTTGGACTTGTTGCTGTATCTAATCAAGCGTCAGAACCTGGATATCCTCAATATACCCATTGCTGAAATTACAAAGCAGTATATTGAATACGTCGAACTCATGAAGGATCTTCATCTCGAGCTAGCGGCTGAATACCTGCTGATGGCAGCTATGTTGGCCGAAATCAAATCACGGATGTTATTACCGAGGCCGGTTGAAGAGGATGATGAAGGCGATCCGCGTGCGGAACTGGTCCGCCGCTTACAGGAATACGAACGTTTCAAGCAGGCCGCCGAAGATATGAATGAGCTGCCGCGGGTAGAACGCGATCTCAATCCAGTCGAGCTGGTTGTACCTGATCGGAAAGTAGTGAAGCTACCGCCGAGAGTGGAAATGAAAGATCTAGTTTATGCCTTACGTGATGTTATGGTGCGTGCTGATAACTATGCGCATCATCACATCCAGATGGAACCTTTATCCGTGCGTGATCGCATGTCGATTGTGTTAAAGTCTTTGAATAGCGATAACTTCAGCGACTTCTCTGACTTGTTTAATCCCGAAGAAGGGCGTGCAGGTGTGGTAGTAACACTACTTGCTGTTCTAGAATTAATAAAACAATCGTTAATAGAACTGGTTCAGGCCGAAGCGTTTGGACAAATACATGTCAAAGCAGCAGGTGGTAAGACAACTGTTGGTGAGACAACCATAAGTGAATCTTAAAATATTGTTAGATTATTTAGTAAATTTTAATTAGCGTAGAAAATACAATGGACGAGAAGAAGCTAAAACCTATTTTAGAAGCGTTGATCATGGCATCGAGTAAACCGATGAGCCTGGACTTTATGCAATCTGTTTTTCCTGAGAACGATGTCCCTGATAAGAAGACACTGCGCAAGGCACTAAAATTACTTGGTGCCGATTACGATAAGTCCAGCGTAGAGCTAAAAGAAGTGAGCACGGGCTTTCGCTTTCAAGTTCGTAAAGATTATTCTGAGTGGGTATCAAAACTTTGGGAGGAGCGTCCGGCGCGTTATTCTCGAGCCTTATTGGAAACCCTGTCTCTGGTTGCTTATAAACAACCCATTACACGCGGTGAGATCGAAAAAATTCGCGGTGTGAGTGTCAGTACCCAAATCATGAAAACCTTGCTTGAGCGAGAGTGGGTAACCATTGTTGGACACCGCGATGTTCCAGGTAAGCCAGCGATATATGCTAGCACCAAACAGTTTTTAGATTATTTTAACTTAAAGTCATTGGATGAATTACCACCTTTGGCAGAGATTAGAGACATCGACAAGATTAATGGAGAGCTTGACCTGCCAGATCCTGAAGCAGAGAAGGATGGTGAGGCACAGGCTGAAACAAACGAACAAACCGCTGAAGGTGAAACGAACGTAGAGGCTTCAGCGACTGCGTCTACAAAAGAACAGAAAGAAGCAGTTGTTAATCTTGATGTAGAAGAAGAAAATCCATCTGGTGATGCTGATGTGGCTGAGGCCATGACTGCAGAACAATAGTGTTATAATCTTGTTCCCCTGATCCATTTCCTATGGACGAAAAACTCCAAAAAGTTCTGGCCAACCTTGGTTATGCCTCCCGGCGTGAGATCGAACGCTGGATTAGCGCGGGTCGCATTAGTGTAAATGGGGAGCCAGCTACGCTTGGTGATCGTGTAACAGAGAATGATGAGATCGTGGTGGACGGCCGCCGTGTGCAACGCAAGGCAGAACAAAAAGCGACACGGGTTCTGGTGTTAAATAAACCCATCGATACGGTTTGTACCCGCGATGACCCTGAAGGGCGTCCAACGGTGTTTACATTATTACCTCGTCTTTATCATGATCGATGGATAGCGGTCGGTCGACTCGATATTAATAGTTCTGGTTTATTATTATTTACTAATAATGGTGAGCTCGCGAATCGCTTAATGCATCCCAGTTATGAGATCGAAAGAGAGTATGCGGTGCGTGTTTTGGGTCAAGTTAGCCCGGATACGATAAAAAAGCTCGAAACAGGCGTAGAACTTGATGACGGGACAGCAAAATTTGTTACAATTTGTGACGCAGGAGGACAAGGGGCTAATCACTGGTATCACGTGACTTTAAAAGAAGGTCGCAATCGTGAAGTGAGACGCTTGTGGGAAGCTGTCGGTCATAAAGTAAGTCGCCTACACCGTATTCGTTACGGACCTGTTCAATTGCCGCGCTCGATAAAACCGGGTCGCCAGGAGGAGTTAGATTCAAGCACAACGGATTTGCTACTAGAGCTTGTTGGTTTACCAAAACAAGAGAAACAAAAGGTAGATATCAGCAAGCAACGTCGTGGCAAGTATCAAAAAAAGCGACGAAAATAAAAACTAAAAAATGCTGAACGAAAGAGTCAGTGTCGTGACACGGAATCGTCAGAAAGTTTAAATTAAAAAAAAATGGAACCCGACGCTTGCATATTTGTGAAGTTAACAGGAGGTGTTCTATGCGTATCTCTACGCTCGCTGTAGCCGCCTTCGTGTTGTTTATCGCCAGCGTACCGCTATATGCAGGTCAAACTGTTACTGAACAGGTTTCTGATGTTCAAGAGCAGTTCGTAAACTTACCAACACGCGAAGGTGTGACCGTACCGACCTGGGTGATTACACCCAGGTCGGCACGGGCTAGCGTTATTTTATTCGCAGGAGGTGGTGGTAAATTACAAATCTCCGAGGATGGCATTCGCCGAAAAGGCAACTTCTTAATAAGAAGTCGTCATTTATTCACCGAACATGGTTATATGGTATTGATACCTGGTGTACCGACTGATCAAGGTGACTTGCATTTATTTAGAACTAGTTCTGAGCATGCACACGATATTAAAAGCATGATTAGCTGGTTGCGAAAGCATAATCCAAACAAACCTGTCTGGCTCGTCGGTACAAGTCGTGGTGTTCTTTCTGTAGCAGGTGTTGCTGCTAGACTCTCACCTGAGCATGGCCCAGATGGAATAATCTTATCTGCTAGCGTAACGCGACCAAGTAACGGAGGCGCGGATTCTTTACAAGATGTAGATCTTGAAAAGGTTATCGTGCCAACTTTACTTGTGCATCATGAGCAAGATGAATGCTATGTAACCCCTTTCGAAGATATTCCAGATCTATTGGGAGAGTTTAATCTGGTCAAACATAAAGAAATTAAATCTTATCAAGGTGGATTAAACAACGGACATGAATGTCGAGCAAAAAGTTATCATGGCTTTAATGGACTTGAAGACATGGTTGTCAAAGATATGAGTGACTGGATGCTCGCACACTGAATTAATGTGCTGAGTTTATACTTTAGTCGTGCAAACTCCTTATCAGGTTTACCAAAGACTCTTTAAACAATACGGCCCACAACACTGGTGGCCAGCCGACACCGCCTTTGAAGTGATGGTCGGTGCTATCCTTACTCAAAACACTAGCTGGACAAACGTCGAAAAGGCAATCGTTAATTTAAAAAAAGAAAAAGCACTTAACTGTAATAAGATCGTGGCGATGCAAGAAAAGCAACTTGCTTCATTGTTAAAACCAGTTGGCTATTTTAATGTCAAAGCACGACGCCTGAAAAACTTCTGTCATTGGTATCAGAATACTCGACAGCCAGAAAAAAACGATACTGAAAAATTACGTAAACAACTGCTCGCGATAAATGGAGTAGGGCCAGAGACGGCTGATGATATGCTGTTATATGCATTTCATCGTCCGGTATTTGTCATTGATGCATATACACATCGATTATTTACACGCCTTGGCTTGATCGAAGGAGAACCTGATTATGAAGAACTACGGCAATGGTTTGAGAAAAAGCTACAGCGCGTCGATGATAAAGTTAAAGTGTTTAATGAATACCATGGATTGATCGTGCAACATGCTAAGCAACACTGTACGGCGAGGAAGCCCTTGTGTGAGACGTGTTGTCTCAAAAGGGTGTGTGTATTCCATTGTCATTCCCTTGGATAATGGAAAACATGCTTTATTATTCATTTTTTTTCGCTTCGCTGAAGCGAGATACTTTTCTTTGCTTGTCCAAAGAAAAGTATCCAAAAGAAACGACACCCCGTTGCGGATGCAATCTGTGAGTTTTATTGTCTTTTGCCTTGTCCGGTTTTGATTCGCCTCCCTGCTCAACAAAACCGAGCTCGCCTTCCCTGGCTCGCGCTATTTTTATTTATCAAAAGCCGTAAAAACTCACGCACCTACACATGGGGGCTTTCTGTTCACAACTAAAACAGAGATATCTACCGTGTTTATTAGCACTGTAGTAACTCAATGGATAATCCCCTTGCGCTGCCGTGAGAAGCGTTTGGCTAAGCGCAAGTGAAACCCGAATGGGGCGAGGCAGGACGCCGAGCCTTTGTGATGAGCCAAGGAGGGCGAATCACAAAGTTTCACTGAGTAATCCAATAAGCAGCGAACGCTTGGCATGTGCAGGGGAGGAGTTTCTTTGCCTACTTTCTTGTCGATACAAGAAAGTAGGTCGCTCTCGGTGAGAGCGAAAAAACACATTCATTTTTGGACAAGCAAAAAGATTTGCACATGGATGTGCTTATACTGCGAAGGCCATGGAAGGCCGAAAGCAGTGCAGGGACTCGCTTCAGCGAAGCGAAATAGGAATAAAAAATACGTAGCTCATCGCAGTGGGACGAAAAAGGAATACAAAAACTTGGAGTAAAGCTCAGTCAGAGCAAAAAATTAAAACTACCCAGCTTGTCTCATTTGATGCTTGGAACGAAGCGTAAATGGTTTAAGCGCCTTGGGTAGGTTGATGAAATCACTAAGCAGCACGACAACTTTGTTTATGTCACCGGATGCAATCTTCATCAGGTACTGAATATTCTTTTCATCTTCGAGGGCGTCATTAAAGTCGCGTAAGATGTAAACACCAAAGTGCTTGCTACCTTCGATATGGTTGAGCACTTCTTTGGAGGGACTGGTGCGTGGAATTTTAATGTGTGAAGCACCGATTCGATGCAGTCCTTCTTTGTCTTCCCACATGTAAAAGGCTTTGTTGCTAAATCGACTTAGCTGGGTAAACAGGTCTGTGACCCGATCCGGATCATAGGTCTCAATGCTGACAATGCGGAAGTTCGCATCAAGCATTTGATCAAGTTGGTCCAGATAATTCATAGTTTTGCCTCGAAATGTGAGAATAACCTTACATTAGGTCGCATTCTAACCACAAAACTTGAGCCGATCTGCGAAATATGTGAAATATTTCAAAAATTTACAATTGGCTGATAATGCTAAATATTACCCTTTTCTACCACCAGTTTGGCTATGTACTTGATTTCTACCGGCTTTTTTAGCTTGATAGAGGGCAGCGTCGGCGCGGTCAAAAAGACGGCTGGCACTATCACGACGGCCAAGATTGGCGACCCCGATACTGACTGACAAATCTAGTTCTTTACCATCAAAAACAAAGGGATAGGTCTGAACCGCGTTACGAATGCGTTCACCGACCTGGCGGGCACCTTCGATGTCGGTTCCTGATAGCAATAGGGCAAATTCTTCACCACCATAGCGGAATAACATGTCACTGGTGCGCATGGTTTCTTTAATGCAGTTGGCCATGGATTTCAAAACTGAGTCACCGGCGCTATGACCGAGTGTGTCATTGACGCGTTTGAAGTGATCGATGTCAATAATTAGGAGTGACAGAGCATTGTCGTGACGATGAGAAAGCTCTACTTCTCTTTCCAGGCAGCGATCCATCGCTGCACGATTGTTAATTCCAGTCAAAGAGTCCATTTGTGCAGCCTGGAGGGCTTTTTGATATGCAATCGCGTTACGAAGTGGATATACCAGGTGATAAATAAGGTTCTCCAGCTCTTCCATTTCATCTTCGCTGAACTTTTTGTTGCGGGTAAATTTCATTTCACCGAGATTGTCACCTGCAATACGTAGGCGGTATGCGCAACTATGGCGTTCCTTTTTACCGAAACTGTGTTCCAGCTCTAGCTCAGAGAAATTATATTCCACGCCACCAAAGGGCACCGTATCGCGCGCGGAGTCCACGAAATATTCGAGGATGCTGCCAACTTCGAGCGATGTTTGAAGCAGCCCAGCCAGCTTCAAAGTGCGTTGTAACTCAGGGATATCAAAATCCTTAATATCTACCGACGTCTCTGGAGCGGCACCTTTTGGTTGCGACTCTCTTCTATCTGTAAATGTGTGAATAGCCATACTCGTACTCTTTGTGTTGTGTTAACACGACTATGCGAACTTTGTGCCAAAATTGACCAGCACTATAAAAAATTAAATAGCTTATAAAAACAATGAGTTATGTGAGCTAGTTCAAACTGTATGAGCAGATAGTCAATTTTCTGTCAGCATTTGGGCGGCAGAATCCCATGTGAAGTGTTTGCCGTTCGGCCAAGGATGGCCGGAATCCATCATGTAGAGGAAGGGAAGCACCGCTGATTCTGGTGTGGGTTGCTCACCTGGATCGGCACCAGGAAAGGCCTGTCGACGCATGCCTGTGTTCATGGGGCCTGGGTCAATGCTGTTGAGGTGGATGTCGGTATTGGATTCCCACTCGTCCTGGGCAGTTTGCATTAGATTGAGACAGGCTGATTTAGTTGCTGCGTAAGCACCCCAGTATGCTCGGCTGTGAAGTGCGACCTGATCGCTGACAAAAACAATTGCTGAGCGTCCTGCCTGATTGAGCAAACCGGCGCAGTGTTTTAAAAACAGGAAGTTTGCGGTCAGGTTTATTTGCAGGCACCTGGTCCATTGTTCCAGGTCGGTGTGAACAATCGGGCCGTGCTGCCCGAGTATGGCCGCATTTAGCACCAGGCCATCAAGTTGCTTAAAATTTTCATGTATGGCAGACGCGAGTTGTTGGTAATTCTCTTCACCGGCTTTTTCCAGATCCATTGGCATAATGACGGCCTGCGGACTGCCTTGCTGTTCAATTTCATCATAGACGCTTTCGAGTTTTTTTTGAGTTTTACCAAGTAGGATAATGGTTGCACCATAACGTGCAAATTCCAGAGCAGTACTACGCCCTAAACCATCTCCGGCACCTGTCACCAGAATAATTTTATCCTGTAAGGCATTTTTTGTAGGTGTGTAATCAGCAATAGATATTGTTTCGTTTGGCATTATTATTCTTTCTATATAATCATTTGTCTGTTAGTCAGTTTTATTTAGATCATTTTGATGAATGAGCTCTGCAGTATAGCGACCACTTATGACTGCGGCTTCCAGCGTCGCGGGGTAAGCTGACTTAGTGTAGTCACCCGCTAACCATAGACCATTAATACTGGTATTGTTATCTGGGCGTAGCGCGTTGACACCAACTCGACTGCTAAATGTGGCGCGTTTTTCCTTGATCACCATCGCATCATCAGGACGCGGCCAATGTGGAAAACATTCAGCTAACTCTCCCTCGACAGTATTGCGTAATGTGTCGTTGTCTTGTTCCATATGTGGCCCGGGACCGCTGATGACCACCGCCATCAATCCTGGTTGCCCCGCCAGGCGCCTGTCAATTACCCACTGTGATGTTGTACCGATTAAGGCTTGCACAGGTTGATCAAGTTTTACACTTTTAGGATATTTAATATAGACCGTAAC
This sequence comes from uncultured Ectothiorhodospiraceae bacterium, assembly GCA_947259575.1. Lineage (GTDB taxonomy): Bacteria > Pseudomonadota > Gammaproteobacteria > UBA6429 > Thiohalophilaceae > SZUA-24. The sequence continues at coordinate 32,583 of CAMYMU010000051.1, forward strand.
GATGGGGTTATAGCTAAAGCCACTTAAGTTATAGGCAATGTCATGCAGGGCGGGGTGATTCTTGACTAAGGGCATACAGGCATGGGGTGGTATCGCGAGCACCACATGCCCTGCAGGAAATGCTTCAGAATCACAGAGAATGCCTGTTACGTGTCGTTGCTGAACAGTAATGTCTGTGACGCGTTTGCTTAGGTGTACGTTGCCACCATGTTGTTCGATATAGTCCAGGGCTGGGTCAGGCAGTAAGGCACCAAGATCGATACTTGGCAAGATAAGGTCTGCATCACTTTGTGCGCGGCAGAATGTGTCGTGCAATACTCGAACAAAGATACTGGCCGACGCTTCATCGATAGTCGTGTTGAGGCTGGCGAGGCATATGGGTTCCCAAAGTGCTCGAATGTTGGTTAGCGTCTGTTTTTCTTTTTTGAGCAAGTCGATGACACTAATATCATCATTACCTTTCCCTGTGCCAGCTGTAATAGCATTAACAAATAACTTAAAACCAAACACCAATGCACGCCAGCGATCATAAAGTGTAAAACCCTTAGCTCGCAGTAGTCCAATAAACAGGTTTAAGGGTGTGATTAATGCCGGCAGGTGAAGGTTGTATTTATTTCCATCGGTTGAGAGTAGGTGCAAGTTAAGACTTTGTCGGATTAACTTGTCGTTAAGTGAGATCCCCAGAATGTTGAACAAGGCTAGAGTATGACGATAGGCACCCAGGAGTACATGTTGGCCATTATCAACAGCATAATCATTAAAAGCGACGCGGCGTGCACGTCCACCTAATTGGCGAGCAGACTCTAGCAGCGTAACAGGATAACCGATGCGACTTAATTCAACGGCACAACTTAGACCAGCCCAGCCGCCACCGACAACCACAACCGATTTCTTGTTAACTTGTTTGGGCATGTTGTTTCAGCCAGCGCTTGTGGCGTTTGTTTTCTTTGCGTTTGGTCTTCCAGGCGATCCAGATTTTTCGTAGAAGTGGAAGGCTGATGCGTCTTGTCAGGACATGACAACCATCATTAACAACTTCATTCAGCAGAGTGTGGTAGATTTCAGCCATGATAATGCCGGTTCGTTGGGTGAAACGGTCTGACTCAGGCAGTTGTTCAAAGGCCTTTTTGTAATATGATTCGGCTCGCTCAACCTGAAATGCCATCAGTTTCTGAAAAGCGTCGGTATGCTTTTGCTGGCGAAGGTCTTGTTCCGTGACTCCAAACCGTTCAAGCTCATCTTGTGGTAAGTAAATCCTGTCATTCAATATGTCATCGTAAACATCTCGAATGATGTTGGTTAACTGAAACGCCATGCCCAGGTCATTTGCATACTTTAGAGTTTGCCTGTCCTGATAGCCAAAAATTTCAGCTGACATGAGCCCAACCACGCTGGCGACACGATAGCAATAAAGCCCTAATTCTTTAAAGTTGGCATAGCGTTTTTGGTGTAGATCCATTTCCATACCATCGAGTACTTCCTGAAAATATTCTTCAGGTAAATTGAATGAAGTCACGATGGGTTTGAGTGCCTGAGTGATTGGGTGTTGGGGTTGTCCTGCGTATAGGTTTTTTATTTCTTGATGCCACCAGCTGATCTTGGTTTGTTTGATCGTAGGGTCGGCCCGTGAGTCGACAATATCATCAACCTCACGGCAAAAAGCATAAACAGCAATAATCGCATCACGTTTTTTTTCAGGTAAAGATAAAAAGCTGTAATAAAAGCTAGAACCGCTCTTGGCAGCTTTGTCCTGGCAATATTCTTGAGGTGTCATCGAGATGATCTGCTTTTAATAGTTGAGCTGATTTTAGCATGAGTCCTGTCTGGGCGAAAATAAATACTGCGTGTGGCAATTTTTAGCCAGTCCAGCTTGCTCAGGCTAGGGCGCGCAAAGACATTAGTTCTCATAGCAAGTTTTTCGCAAACTAGCAGCCCGCTGACAAGTGTGAGTTTAATCACCCATTTTATTTGGCCCTGTAAATGATTGAGTAACGGCGCACCTGCTACCAGCATGTTGGTAGCGCGTTGTAATTGAAAATTGACTAGCTGCTGGAGGTTTTCTGAGTTAATTTTTTGTTTAATACTTGTTTCATCAATACCAAATTCGTTCATTTCATCCAGTGGTATATAAATACGATTTCGTTGCTGAAAGTCATCGTGAATGTCTTGTAGAAAATTAATCAACTGAAGTGCAGAACAGATCGAATCTGATAGTGCTTGTGTGGTTTTGTTATAGCGGTCATGTAATCGTAATATTAACTCGCCAACTGGGTTGGCTGAATGCTGGCAATAAAAAAGCAGCTCATCGAAATTATTGAATCGATTTTTATCGACGTCCATCTTAAATGCAGTAAGCAATTTTTCAAAAGGTAAGATCGGCAGGTGGTATTTGTAGATCGTATCTGCGAGGGCGATAAACGTTGTATCTTCAACAGTTTTGTTGGCGGCAATGTCAGCGAGCATAGACGAAAATGTGTTTAAATCTGAGTGGCGTTGACTATCGGTAGCATCACCTTCATCAGCAATATCGTCTGCTCGTCGTGCGAAACTATAAATAGCTGCAGTGGCATCACGGTGCCTTTTTTCAACGAGTCTTGATGCGGTCGGGAAATTTTCATAGTGGGTGCGCGCCTGCTGTAAACAGGCTGAGTAGGCTGAACGAATTCTGTTATCCATGACGGCGTTATCTTGCATATTACTTTATTGATGTATAGGCTTTGAGCATATAATTACACAGCTGACAGATTATAGGGGTCGCTATGAAAAAGTTAAAAATATTCTTGTTTGGTATCATTATCGGTGTACTTGTTGGCTTATGGTTGGGCATTAATGTCGGTAAAGGTAAGCCCTGGTATAGCAATCCTCTTGAAGAGCGTAGTGTGACAGACAAGATCAAAACCAGCATTGGTGAGGGTGTCGAAAAGGCCGGTGAGAGTATCGAGCAAATGGGGGAAGACATAAAAGGCAAAATGGATAACTAATGCTCTTCGACCGTTTCGTTTTCAGTTAAACCTGCTGACTCAGTTTGTTTAACTGCAGTCTCAATTTGTTGAGGTTGTTCAAGTTCTTTGCGGGTGGAAATACCGAGTTCAGTGAATTTTCGTGCGCCGGGTAAGACCCGCGAGTCAAATGAGCCGACTGCGCTATTATACGACTTGAGACTCCCTTCAAGACTGCGCCCCAGTTTTTGCAGATGCTCAGAAAAGGTGTTGAGTCTGGTGTAGAGGTCCTCACCTACCTTGCGGATGACTTCTGCATTTTTGGCTAACTGCTCTTGTCGCCAACCATAGGCAACGGCGCGTAATAGAGCAACAAAACTTGTTGGGGTTGCCAGTATGACTTGTTGACGCAATGCATCTTCGAGTAAATTTTTATCATAGTCCAGGGCTGTACTCAAAAACTGATCCCCCGGGATAAATAATACGATAAAATTGGGTGCATCTTTGAATTGTGCCCAATATGATTTCTGACTTAATTCGCTAACACGTTGTCTAACGTTTTTTGCATGTCGATTAAGATGTGTTTTCCGAGACTCGTCATCTGTCGCTTCAATTGCGCTGAGGTAGGCATCCAACGGTGTTTTAACATCGACGACAATTTCACGCTGATCGGGCATCTTGACGATCATGTCAGGTCGTAAACGACCTTCGTCTGATTCAACATGTTGTTGTTCAAAGAAATCACAATATTCAACCATGCCAGCTAGTTCAGCGAGGCGTTTTAGCGTTAATTCACCCCATTGACCTCGTACTTCTGGCCGGCGTAAAGCGTTGACCAACTGTTGAGTTTGATCTTGCAGGTTTTGTTGGCTGCGGGCCATGGATTCGAGGTGTGAGTTCAAGGCGCCATACGATTCCTTGCGTTCCTTTTCTATGTTTTGTATCTGTTTGTCAGTTTTTTCCAATGCATCACGGATCGGTTTCACTAAATTCTCAATCGCTTTTTCACGTTGTTCTAGATCGCCGGATGCCTTGGTTTGAAAATGTTTCAGGTTTTCCTGTGCCAGTTTCAAGAAGGTTTCATTGTTATGTTTGAGTGCCTGGTTTGAGAGGGTACTAAAAGAATCACTGAGTTGTTGGCGCGCCTGCTCGAAGGCCGCGAGTTTTTCCTGATGATTACGCAGTTCAAGCACGAGTTTGGTTTTTAGCTCGGTGTTCAGATTATGCAGTCGTGAATTTTTACGTTGATAAACAATGATACTAATGAGGGCACCCAGCACCATACCCCCAAGTGTTGCAAGAGTAAGATAGAGTTGTGTTTCAGTTAGCATGTTTTGCATTTATCGGGTTGTCACTATTTATTTGTTCGATCCAGTTTAGTATTTCATTTGGGTGGTCAACATAAACATCTGCTTTCCAGGCGGCAGGGTCATCGGTTGTTTCAATATAACCATAACGAGCGACCATTGTTCGCATCCCCGCATCTTTACCTGCGACAATATCACGTTCGGCATCACCTATATATAGGCAAGACTGTGGCTCTACTCCACACTGCCTGGCCGCATGTAGTAAGGGGGCAGGGTGCGGTTTACGTTGTTCCAGAGTATCTCCGCTGACAATACTGCATGCTCTGATAACAAGTTCTAATGACGACATGAGTGAATCCATTAGAGGATCGGTCAGCCAGCCTGGTTTGTTTGTTACTATGCCCCAGTTCATATTGTGTTGATGTAGTCCGGATATCAATGCTTCAATACCTTCAAATAACTGTGTGTGCAGAGCAATGTCTTGTAAATAAAAGGCAAGCAACTCTTGTCGTAGCGGTTCAAACTCGGGGTGGTTTTCATCCAGACCAAAACCAAGTTCAATCAGTGCCTTACCGCCATGCGAAACGACAGGGCGAATTTGTTCCAAAGCGAGGGTTGCATGTTGGTGGGCAGCCAATGTCTGGTTTAAGGCATGTGCGAGATCAGGGGCGGTATCGGCAAAGGTACCATCTAAATCGAAAAGGACCGTTTTAATACTGCGGTTCGACATCTTGGAATGGTATGTCACGCCACTCGCTGACAATGAACCAGGTAATTGACGTCAACGTCATAACCGAGGCTGTATGTTTTAGTGAAGGGGTTATAACTCATGCCGGTTATCTCATTGACATTTAAAGAGGACTGACGCGCCCAGGCAGAAAGCTCCGAGGGTTTAATGAATTTCTGGTATTCATGGGTACCCTTTGGCAATAAACGCAAAATATACTCAGCGCCGACAATCGCGAATAAAAATGATTTGGGGTTACGGTTCAAGGTTGAGAAGAACACATGCCCACCGGGTTTAGCTAGCTTCATGCAGGCATTGATCACGGATGCCGGTTCAGGGACGTGCTCCAGCATTTCCATACAGGTCACGACATCAAATTGACCAGGGTGTTGTGCAGCAAAGTTCTCGGCAGTACTTCGCTGATAGTCGACTTCAACGCCAGATTCATGTTGATGCAGACGCGCAACGGCAAGGGGCGCTTCGCCCATATCAATACCCGTGACCGAAGCACCATGGCCAGCCATGCTTTCAGCCAGGATGCCACCACCACAGCCAACATCAATGACTTTCTTGCCAGCCAGTTTGGCGCGCCGATCAATGTATTCAAGTCTTAGCGGATTGATCTCATGCAGTGGTTTGAATTCACTATCGGCATCCCACCAACGTGAAGCCAGTGCTTCAAACTTGTTAATCTCCGCTGCGTCGACGTTGTGTTCGGTATTCTGTTGTTGTGCGTTCATAGGCTAAGGATAGCGAAATATGGCTCCCCATATAAGCAAAATATCGACGGATCAGGGTTTGATTTTTTGCCGCCATTGGTTTGCAGATGAGATTAAGTCATTGATATCAAGGGTTAGTAGTTCGCGGTCTTTTAATAATTGCCGACCAGCCACCCACACATCTGAGACCTGTTGGCGGTTACTGGAGTAGACCAGGTGGGAGATGGGCTCATACATCGGCTGAGACTCTATATTATTTATTTCGATGGCGATTAAATCCGCAGATTTGTTTATTTCGAGAGAGCCGATTTGCTCATCTAACCCCAGAGCTTTGGCCCCATTCAAGGTGGCCATCTTTAATATGCTGGGCGCGTCCCCGGCCTGGGCATCGAGCGATACTCCTTTGGCTAGCAGTGCGGCTGTGCGCATTTCCCCAAACATATCGAGATCATTATTGCTGGCTACACCGTCGGTCCCGATCGCGACATTTACGCCCGCTTTCACCAGTTTTTGCAGCGGACAAAAGCCACTCGCGAGTTTCAGGTTTGATTCCGGACAGTGGACCACATGAGCACCGGCCGCGGCATAGCGTTGGATTTCATCATCCGTTAGGTGGGTCATGTGCGCGCTGACCAAGCGGGGTGTGATGAGCCCCAGTTTTTCAAGGCGTTCAATCGGACGCATTTTATACTGCTGCTGCGATTGCGCTATTTCATCGTCTGTTTCATGCAAATGGATATGAATCGGGATATCCAGCTCTTCAGCAAAGGTGGCTATCTGGGTCAGTGGCTCATCACTGACGGTATAGGGTCCATGGGGGGCAAACATGGTTTTGATCAACGGGTGACCACGTAATTGGTCGTGCAGCTTGAGCCCTTTTTGTATGTATTCATTGGCGTCTTGTGCGTAGGCGGATGGGAAGTCGATGCTAATCAGGCCTATTGATGCTCGCATGCCTGCTTGTTCCACGGCACGTGCGGTGCTTTCTGGGAAGAAGTACATATCGGCAAAACAGGTTGTGCCGCCACGTAACATTTCAGCGCAAGCGAGCAGGACACCGTCGTGGACAAATTCATTACTGACCCATTTTTGTTCGGTTGGCCAGATGTATTCCTGTAACCAGGTCATCAGTGGTAAATCATCTGCATAGCCGCGCAACAGATTCATCGCGGCATGGGTGTGGGTGTTCACGAGTCCGGCAGTGACGATATGATCTGGCAGATTCTGGCTTTGTCGCGGCTGGTATTTTTTATTTGCTTCAGCCGTCGGTAAGGTATCTAGTATTCGACCATCCTGTACCACAACACTGTAGTCTTGCCAGGCAGTCTGTTCAGGTATAACCGGGATTACCCAGGCAGCGTTGATTAGTAAATCGACATCCATGAGCGGAAGTGTGTGATAACACATTTGCAGTTGCAAGTTTTTCTTCTATTAAACACAATCGGCGCATGACTAAACGTTATGACTCCATTCGCCCCATCCGTTGGGAAAATGATCAACTGGTGTTAATTGATCAGCGAGTACTGCCTCAAAAAGAAGTACTGCTTCGCTACGATGATGTTGCCTCGGTTGCTCAGGCTATTACCGATATGGTGGTGAGAGGCGCCCCAGCGATTGGTATTACGGCGGCCTACGGCATCGTGCTTGCTGCACGCAATCACTATGCAAAGTCAGCGGACAATTGGAAAACAAATATTACTACTGATCTGGATCTACTGGCGGCGGCGCGTCCGACTGCGGTGAATTTGTTCTGGGCGATAAAACATATGTCGAGCATGTTCAAAGATATCGTGGGTGATCCAGAAGAAGTTCTATTGGAGGCAGCACATGCTATTTTGCAGGAAGATATAGAAGCAAACTATGAAATGGGCAAGTTGGGAGCGAGCTTACTCGTCGGGAAAAACAAAGTCATTACGCATTGTAATGCGGGTGCCCTGGCAACAGGAGGCTATGGCACCGCGTTGGGTGTGATTCGCTCAGCCTATGAACAAGGTAAGATCTCCCAAGTTTATGCCGACGAGACTAGACCCTGGATGCAGGGAGTGCGATTAACTGCATGGGAGCTACAAAAGGAAGGTATCCCCGTTACCTTAATGGCAGAAGGGGCTGCTGCGATGCTAATGCGTGCGGAAAAACCAGACTGGGTGATCGTGGGCTCTGATCGTATTGCGGCTAATGGCGATGTTGCGAATAAAATAGGTACCTATAGTCTGGCGGTTAATGCAAAACAGCATGGGGTGAAATTTATGGTGGCCGCCCCGACAACTACTATAGATATGGACACGGCCTGTGGCGAGGATATCCCCATAGAATTTCGCTCTGAAAGTGAGCTGCTTATGGTGGCGGGCCAAAATATGGCGCCGGCAGAAATTGATGCCTGGAACCCTGTTTTTGATGTCACGCCTGCTGAGTTGGTTGATGTCATAGTGACTCAGAAAGGGCTTATCTATGAGCCTGATTCATTAAAAATAAGTAATTTGTTGTCTACTTAAGAAGGCCAATTTGGATACCGGTGACTATTTGCTGCATTTTCCCTCGTTAGCAATAAAATCGGATATTCTAAGCTTTAATTTTTGGCTAGAAATCCATAAATCCCGTCTCCCGGAAGATTTATTTGGTCCAGTGGGTCTCAGCCATGATATAATCGACGGTCTTATGGTCTCTGTGTGCGTCTGACGAAAATAACAAATGACAGAATTTGCAAAAGAAGTTCTACCCATCAACATCGAAGAGGAGATGAAGCAGTCCTATCTGGACTATGCGATGTCGGTGATTGTTGGGCGAGCGCTGCCTGATGTGCGTGATGGCTTAAAGCCAGTGCATCGCCGCGTACTGTTCGCGATGCGCGAGTTGGGTAACGACTGGAACAAGGCCTATAAAAAATCTGCCCGTGTCGTCGGTGATGTCATCGGTAAATATCACCCCCATGGCGATTCTGCTGTATACGATACGATCGTCCGCATGGCCCAACCTTTTTCTCTGCGTTATATGCTGGTTGATGGCCAGGGTAACTTTGGTTCGGTGGATGGTGATGCGCCTGCGGCGATGCGTTATACCGAAGTGCGCATGTCGAAGATTGCCCATGAGTTACTCGCTGATCTCGACCGTGAGACAGTTGATTTTGTCCCCAACTACGATGAATCAGAACACGAACCCGAAATTTTACCGGCACGGGTACCTAATCTATTAGTCAATGGCTCGACTGGTATTGCAGTGGGTATGGCGACCAATATTCCTCCACATAACCTGTCGGAAATTATCGATGGTTGTCTGGCTTTGATCGATGATCCATCTACGTCGATTATTGATTTAATGCAAATTATTCCGGGACCCGATTTTCCAACCGCCGGCATTATTAATGGTGCGCGCGGTATTGCTGAAGCCTATGCGACTGGCCGTGGTCGTATCTATGTACGTGCGCGCACTGAAGTTGAAATTAATGAAAAGTCCGGCAAACAAAAAATCATTATTCATGAGTTGCCGTATCAGGTTAACAAGGCCCGTTTGCTAGAGCGGATTGCCGAGTTGGTCAAAGATAAAAAGATTGAAGGCATTACAGAATTACGCGACGAGTCTGACAAAGACGGTATGCGCGTGGTTATCGAGTTACGCCGTGGTGAAGTTGCAGAGGTTTTACTGAACAATCTATACCAACACACACAATTACAAAATGTATTTGGTATTAACATGGTTGCCCTGGTTGACGGTCAGCCCCGCCTACTAAACATCAAACAAATTCTGGAAGCCTTTATTCGTCATCGCCGTGAGGTGGTGACACGCAGAACGATTTATGACTTACGTAAGGCCAGAGAACGAGCACATATATTAGAAGGCCTTGCCGTTGCGCTGGTCAATATCGATCCGATTATTGCCATGATTAAAGCAGCAGCATCACCTGCTGAGGCAAAGGAAAAATTAATCGCCTCTGCCTGGGAGCCCGGTGTTGTTGTGCAAATGCTTGAACGTGCTGGCGCTGAGGCATCGCGTCCTGAAGGGCTTGCCAGCGAATTTGGTTATATCGACAGCAAATACCATTTATCTGATGCACAGGCACAAGCCATCCTGGAGATGCGCCTACATCGATTAACTGGTCTTGAACAAGACAAGATTATAAAAGAGTACGAAGAATTTCTGGCTAAGATTGCTGACCTGCTGGATATCCTTGGTTCGGGTGATCGTCTGATGCAAGTTATTCGTGATGAGTTACTCGAGATTAAAGAGCAGTATGGTGACGGACGGCGCACCGAAATCATCGCTAGCCAGGAAGACCTCTCCATAGAAGATTTAATCACGGAAGAAGATGTGGTGGTAACGCTGTCACATGAAGGCTATGCGAAATCACAACCAGTATCATCTTACTCTGCACAACGTCGTGGTGGTAAGGGTAAGGCAGCCACTTCGGTTAAAGAAGAAGACTTTATCGATAAATTATTTGTTGTGAACACGCATGATACGATTCTTTGTTTCTCTAACCTGGGTAAGGTCTACTGGCTGAAGGTCTATGAGTTACCACAGGCCGGGCGGACAGCAAGAGGTAAACCTATTGTTAACTTGCTTCCACTTAGTGAAGGTGAGCGCATCAATGCAATGTTGCCGATACGTGAATATAGCGAAGATCGGTTTGTATTCTTTGCAACACAGCAAGGTACTGTTAAGAAGACACCACTGAAAGATTTCTCACGTCCTCGTTCGTCGGGCATTATCGCTATTGAGATGCGAGAAGGCGATCACCTGGTTGGTGTGGAAATTACTACAGGTAATCAAGACGTGATTCTATTTAGTAGTAGCGGTAAAGCTATTCGCTTCAATGAGAATGATGCACGTTCGATGGGACGCAATGCGGTTGGTGTGCGTGGTATTAAGCTCGGAGAAGGGCATAAAGTTATTTCGTTGATTCTGGCAGAAGAGGGTTATGTTCTGACAGCAACAGAAAATGGCTTTGGTAAGCGCACCAATGTTGAAGATTATCCCATTCATGGACGTGGTGGTCTGGGTGTTATCTCTGTGCAGACTACAGATCGAAATGGTTTGGTCACAGGTGCCGAACGTGTCAGTGATGACGATGAAATTATGTTGATCACTAGTGGCGGAACACTGGTGCGTACACGCGTCGATGAAATTTCTGTAATGGGTCGAAACACGCAGGGCGTGAAACTTATTAGCCTTGATGAAGATGAGAAGTTGTCAGGTATTGAACGAATCGCCTACGTAGAAGATAGCAATGAAGATAACTGACTTGGTTTGATTCTGCGTTTTATCCGTAACACTTACTCCTGTTATAAAAATTTAAATAAAATAAGCTTAAGGAAGTGAACAGTATGTCACGTTGTTTTAATTTTAGTGCGGGTCCTGCAATGTTGCCAACCGCAGTGTTGGAAAAAGCACAGCAGGAAATGTCTGACTGGGATGGTACTGGCATGTCCATCATGGAGATGAGTCACCGCGGAAAAGAATTTATGAGTGTGGCCGCTGCAGCGGAAGCTGATCTTAGAGAGTTAATGAATATCTCTGATGATTATTCAGTATTGTTTTTACAAGGCGGTGCGAGTGCGCAATTCGCGATGGTGCCCATGAACCTGGTTCAGGATAAGACATCGGTTGATTATGTCAATACTGGCGCATGGTCAAAGAAGGCCATTGCTGAGGCCAAGCAGTATGCCAATGTCAATCTCGTGGCAAGTAGTGAAGCTTCAAATTTTTCAGACATCCCTGCCTTTGATAGCTGGAATCTGGATTCAAATGCAGCATATTTTCATTACACCCCAAACGAAACTATTGGCGGTGTTGAATTCCATTGGGTGCCTGAGACAGGCAATGTTCCTATTGTTGCGGATATGTCCTCGACAATTCTGTCACGTCCGATAGATGTTAATAAGTTCGGGGTGATCTATGCCGGAGCTCAGAAAAATATTGGACCTGCGGGTTTAACGATTGCGATTGTTCGCAAGGACCTGATGGGAAAGACTCTCACGAATACGCCGAGTATATTTGACTACAAGAAACTTGCTGACAATGACTCAATGCTGAACACGCCTCCAACCTATGCCTGGTATTTAGCAGGTCTGGTTTTTGCCTGGTTAAAAGAACAGGGTGGACTTAGCGCGATGGCTGAGATCAACAAACGCAAGTCAGACAAACTCTATGCGGCAATTGATAACTCTGATTTTTATGCAAATCCAGTCGCAATAGATTGTCGTTCCTGGATGAATGTGCCGTTTACTCTGGCAGATGCGGAACTGGATAAGAAGTTTCTTGAGCTTGCCGAACAACGTGGTTTGAAGACGCTTAAAGGTCATCGTTCAGTCGGTGGTATGCGTGCAAGCATTTACAATGCAATGCCGGAAGAGGGTGTTGATGCGCTTGTTGAATTTATGGCTGAATTTGAAAAAGAAAACGGTTAAGGGAAGACCAATAAATGCATAAGATTTTAACGCTTAATAATATTTCGGTAGCAGGTCTGGAAAAGCTACCGCGTGATAAGTACGAAGTTGCATCGGAGATAACGCATCCTGATGCCATCTTGCTACGTTCTTTCAAAATGCATGACATGGAGATTCCCCCGACATTGAAAGCCGTTGGCCGCGCTGGTGCGGGAGTAAATAATATCCCGGTTGATAAAATGTCTAGCCTGGGTATTCCTGTTTTTAATGCGCCTGGTGCTAATGCTAATGCCGTGAAGGAACTCATTCTGGCGGGTATGTTACTTGGTTGTCGCAACATTGCCGCGGCCTGGGATTATGTCAGAAACCTTAAAGGTAATGATGCTGAGTTAAACAAACTCGTTGAAGCTGGTAAAAAACAATATGGTGGTTTTGAGCTACCGGGACGAACACTTGGTGTGATTGGTCTAGGTGCGATTGGCAGAAGCGTTGCCAATATGGCACTCGATCTGGGTATGAAAGTGGTTGGTTTTGATCCTGGTATCACAGTTGAAGGTGCCTGGCAGTTATCAGCTGACGTGGAAAAGGCGGCATCGGTGGAAGAAGTTTTGTCGAAAGCAGACTTTATTACCTTCCATGTACCATTAATTGATGCAACGCGTAATATGATTAATGCTGATAGAGTGAAGTTGTTAAAAGATAACGTTGTTATTTTAAACTTTGCCCGCGATGGCATTGTTGACAATGATGCAGTTAGCGAAGGCATCAAATCGGGAAAGATTTATGCTTATGTCTGTGACTTTCCGAACAATATGCTCATTAAACATGAACGTGTTTATTGTTTACCACACTTAGGGGCATCCACTGTTGAAGCGGAAGACAATTGTGCCATTATGGTGGCAGACCAGGTTAGAGAATACCTGGAAAATGGCAACATTCGTAACTCTGTGAATTTCCCAGAAGTCAGGATGGCAAGCAATGAGGGTGGTCATCGTTTGTGTATAGTGAATAGCAATGTACCGAATATGCTGGGCCAGATTTCTACAGCACTGGCAGATGCAAACCTTAATATTGTCGATATGTTAAATAAATCTAAAGGTGACATTGCTTATACCCTGGTTGATGTTGATCAAGTTGTGAGCGATGAGACAGTTGCCACGATTGCTGCGATTGATGGTATTCTAGGTGTAAGGGCAATCTAAAAGACGGCGATGTCAGACAAACTCGTACAGCTCAGAGAAAAAATAGATTCGCTGGATGAGCAAATCCAGACGCTGCTTAACGAACGTGCAAAAGTAGCGCAGGAAGTAGCGAGGGCAAAAAATAATTCTAATGACACGAATTTCTACCGTGCTGAACGCGAAGCACAGGTCCTTGATGTAGTAAAAAAACGTAATCAGGGGCCATTAAGTGATGAAGAAATAGCACGTCTCTTCCGTGAAATTATGTCGGCCTGCCTTGCGCTTGAACAAGTTATGAACGTGGCCTTTCTCGGGCCAGCCGGGACTTTCACCCAGGCTGCTGCACTAAAACACTTCGGCCATTCTGTAAAAACTTTACCAATGGCCAGCATCTCTGATGTCTTTCGTGAAGTTGAGTCAGGTAATGCGTCTTATGGTGTGGTGCCGATCGAAAATTCAACTGAAGGCGTTGTTAATCACACGCTTGATCTGTTTATGAATTCAAATTTGAATATTTGTGGTGAAGTAGAGCTACGCATCCATCATCATTTGCTTAGTAATGAAAAATCAGCCGCAGATGTAAAACGCGTTTACTCACATCAACAGTCATTAGCTCAATGCCGCAAGTGGCTTGAGACTAATATGCCTAATCTTGAGCAGAAAAGTGTGAGTAGTAATGCAGAAGCTGCGCGTCTTGCTGCTACCGAAAAAGGTGCGGCGGCCATTGCCGGTGAGATGACTGCTGAAATCTATGACATCAATATTCTAGTTAGTAATATCGAAGATGAACCTGACAACACGACACGCTTTTTAGTAATTGGTAAACGTGCAACGCCTGCATGTGGCTCGGATAAAACATCGATGTTGGTTTCGACACATAATAAGTCAGGTGCCTTACATGGCATTCTTGCTCCCCTGGTAAATAATGACATCTCGATGACGCGAATTGAATCCAGACCATCGCGTCGTGGCATGTGGGACTACGTTTTCTTTATTGACTGCGAAGGTCATCGAGAAGACAAGCATGTCGCTGCCGCTATCAAGGAGCTTGAAAAAGAGGCCAGCTTTGTCAAAGTCCTGGGATCGTACCCACGAGCCGTTCTATAGGTAAATTATAATGGTCGATTACTGTGAACTCGCTGTGCCGGGTGTACGTTCCTTGCAACCTTATCAACCAGGCAAACCCATTGAAGAGTTGCAACGTGAATATGGGCTTTCTGATATTGTTAAGCTCGCTTCAAATGAAAATCCGCTAGGACCTAGCCCACTGGCCGTAGCGGCGATTAAAAAGCAAGTTGATGAGTTGTCACGTTATCCTGATGGAAATGGTTTTGAGCTCAAAAGTAAACTAAGTCAGCACTTAACCATTGATGCGAGTCAAATCACACTCGGCAATGGCTCAAATGATATTCTGGAGTTTGTTGCCCGCACCTTTGTGCAAGCCGGTGAAGAAATTATTTTTTCAGAATATTCGTTTGCAGTGTATCCACTCGTTACTCAGGCGATCGGTGCGAAAGCTCAGGTTGTGCCCGCAAAAAATTGGGGACATGATCTTGATAGCATGCTTACCAGGATCAATGAAAAAACCCGGCTAATATTTGTAGCCAATCCAAACAACCCAACAGGTACCTGGTTAACTGAGACCGAGCTAATTGCATTTCTCAAACAGGTGCCTACCAATGTGATAGTCGTGTTGGATGAAGCCTACTTCGAGTATGCTCACCATCCTGAATTCGGTATTGCTGATTTTCCAGATGGTATGAAATTGCTGGCACAGTTTGAAAACTTGCTTGTCACCAGGACCTTTTCAAAGGCTTACGGCCTGGCCGGCTTGCGTATTGGTTATGGTGTTTCTAGCCCTGTTATAGCTGATTTGCTTAATCGGGTTCGTCAGCCTTTTAATGTCAACAGCCTGGCACTGGCGGGCGCGACGGCGGCGTTAGAAGATCAAGACCATTTGCAGAAATCAATCAGACTAAATAAAGATGGTCTGCAGCAACTGATTGCAGCCTTTGATGAATTATCTCTTAAATATATACCGACAGCCGGTAATTTTATTAGCTTTGACCTGGGGCAACTGGCAGATCCTATAAATCTGGAGCTTTTAAAGCGTGGGGTAATCGTTCGTCCGGTCGCAAATTATTCGATGCCAAATCATTTGCGGGTTACAATCGGAACCAAGCAGGAAAATGAGGTTTTCATAAACGCGTTAAAAACTTGCTTGGGAAGATAATGGCTGGATTTAAGATCAATAAGCTTTGTGTAATTGGCATCGGTTCGATCGGTGGATCAGTTGCCTGTGCGCTACGTGCGGCCGGATCGGTGAAGACTATCATCGGTGTCGGGCGTAATATTGAAAATTTAAAACGCGCAAAGTCATTAAATGTGATTGATGACTACACTACTGATATTAAGTTAGCGGTAGCCGATTCAGATGTCGTGCTGATTGCTACGCCATTGGGAGCAATGCAAGACGTCTTGACTCAATTAGCATCTTCTATCCCCGATAGGTGTGTTTTAACCGACGTCGGCAGCGCCAAGCAACATGTCATTGACGCGGTGAAAAATGCTTTTGGTGAACTACCAAAAAACTTTGTACCTGGGCATCCTATCGCCGGTACAGAAAAGAGTGGAGTCGAGGCGGCTTATGCAGAGTTATTTAAGGAGCGGCGGGTTATCCTGACGCCTCTACCAGAGACTGATAAAGCTGCACTCGAGACGGTCAGACAGATGTGGCTTACCAGTGGCGCCGAGTTAGTTGAGATGCAGGCCAAACATCATGATGAAGTGCTTGCCGATACAAGTCATTTGCCGCACATGTTGGCTTATGCTTTAGTGGATACGCTCGCACGAATGGATGATAGCCGCGAAATATTTGAGTTTGCTGCGGGTGGTTTTAGGGATTTCACCCGAATTGCCTCGAGTGATCCACAGATGTGGCATGATATCTGTATTGCCAATCGTGAACAGCTGGCTAATGCATTGCATGCCTTTAACGCGGACCTTCAACGTTTGACCAAAGCGGTTGAAGAGGGCGATAGTGACTTTTTGAAAGAGACATTTACCCGAGCTAAAAAAGCGCGTGATCAATTTTGTGGATAGTTAAATGAGTGGTAGTCGTACAAAGTTTATTGTCTCCCCAGGTGGCCGATTAAAAGGCACGATGCGTGTGCCGGGTGATAAATCGATTTCTCATCGAAGTATTATGTTGGGTTCGCTTGCTGATGGTGTCACCGAAGTTGAAGGCTTTTTAGAAGGCGAAGATAATCTTGCCACCTTAAATGCCTTTCGCGCAATGGGCGTTAAGATTGAAGGCCCAGAAAAAGGTCGTGTGGTTATCCATGGCGTGGGTATTGATGGTTTGAAGGCATCATCAGAAGATATTTATCTTGGTAACTCAGGTACATCAATGCGCCTGTTGACAGGTCTATTTTCAGCGCAAAAATTTGATACAACCTTAGCGGGCGATTCTTCTTTAAACACACGGCCAATGCGCCGTGTGACTAACCCCTTATCGAAAATGGGCGCTAGCTTTAAAACGACTGAAGCCGGCACCCCTCCAGTGACGATTATAGGCAACCAGCGTTTGACGGGCATTAATTACGACATGCCGGTGGCGAGTGCACAGGTAAAATCCAGCTTGTTGTTAGCGGGCCTTTATGCAGATGGACAAACCTGTGTAACCGAACCTGCACCGACGCGCGACCATACTGAGCGGATGCTCAAAGGTTTTGGTTATCCAGTTCAACAAACCGGCAACAAAGTTTGCGTTCAGGGTGGGGGTAGATTAACGGCAACTAAGATTGACGTGCCTGCAGATATCTCATCGGCAACATTTTTTATGGTCGGCGCGAGCATTGCGGAAGGGTCAGACATTATACTTCGACATGTCGGTATTAATCCAACCCGAATCGGTGTGATCAACATATTAAAGTTGATGGGTGCTGATATTGAGCTAAGTAATGAATCAGAAATTGGCGGTGAACCTGTTGCCGATATCCGTGTAAGAAGTACGTCACTAAAGGGGATTAAAATTCCGGAAGATCAGGTGCCGTTGGCTATAGATGAATTCCCGGCTATTTTCATTGCGGCAGCCTGTGCGCAAGGTGAGACAGTATTAACCGGGGCAAAAGAGCTACGTGTTAAGGAAAGTGATCGTATCCAGGCGATGGCCGATGGATTAATTAAGCTAGGTATTGATGCTGAAGCGAAAGAAGATGGTATTATCATCCAGGGTGGCCAAATGACCGGTGGGACAGTTGATAGCTGCGGCGATCATCGCATCGCCATGAGCTTTACTATTGCAGGATTAAGGGCAGCAGCGCCAATTACAATACTAGATTGTGCAAATGTGGATACTTCATTCCCTAGTTTTGCCAAGCTTGCAGAGCTATCGGGGCTTAAGATTTTGGTTGAAGACAACTAATCGTAAATAAAGGAACGGCATTAAGCATGAAAATTAAACCAGTAATTATGTCCGGCGGTTCGGGAACTCGCTTATGGCCTTTGTCACGTAAGTTATATCCGAAACAATTATTGCCATTAGTAAATGACCAAACACTATTGCAAGACACAGTGCAACGTGTCAATGGTATGCCAGGAGTATCCAGGAGCGTATTAGTTGTCTGCAATGAAGAGCATCGTTTTCTTGTGGCGGAACAACTTAGGCAATTGGACGTTCCGAGTGATGCCATTCTTTTAGAACCCGAGGGTCGTAATACAGCACCAGCTCTTACTCTAGCCGCGCTTGCTCTGAGTAATCAAAATGATGATGCTGTTATGTTGGTGATGCCAGCCGATCATGTGATTCGTGATGTAAAGGCGTTTGAGGCTGCCGTTACTGTCGGTGCAGAGTTGGCTATGCAAGATTATATTGTGACCTTTGGCGTTGTGCCCGATCGCGCTGAAACAGGTTATGGTTACATTCAAAAAGGAGAAAATCTCTCTGCTACGAATGCGAACAAGATAGCACGCTTTGTCGAAAAACCAGATAGTGATACAGCGGAGAAGTACCTGGCCTCGGGGGAATACCTGTGGAATAGCGGTATGTTTATGCTCAAACCTTCTACCTGGTTAAAACATATGGCAACGCTGCAACCAGAAATTCTCGAAAAATGCGAGTCCGCCTACAAAAATGGTAGCCAAGATAATGATTTTTATCGGGTGGATAAAGATGCCTTTCTTTCCTCACCAAGTGATTCTATCGACTATGCCATTATGGAAAAGCTGACTGAACAGGAAGATGGTTTAGCAGCAGTGATACCGTTGGCTGCCGACTGGTCAGATGTAGGTGCCTTTGATGCACTTTGGGATATTGGCGAAAAGGATGGTTTAGGAAATGTGATTCGTGGTGATGTGTTCTCGGTTGATGCGACTGATTCTATGATGATCAGTGAGGAGCGACTGGTAGCAGCCATTGGCCTAAAAGATACCGTGATCATCGAAACAGCAGATGCAGTGCTTGTAGCAGACAAATCACGGGTTCAGAACGTTAAGCAAGTTGTCGATTGGCTGCATGAGCAAAAACGCGAAGAGCACCTTATCCATCGCCGCGTATTTAGACCTTGGGGTAGTTACGAAGGTATTGATATGGGACAGCGCCACCAGGTAAAACGCATCACGGTTAGCCCTGGTGCAGCACTATCTCTTCAGATGCACCATCATCGTGCGGAACACTGGATTGTCGTCAGCGGTACAGCACGTGTAACACGTGGCGACGAGACTTTCATCGTCTCAGAAAATGAGTCCACTTACATTCCTATTGGTACCAAGCATAGGCTTGAAAACCCAGGCACGATCCCCCTGGATATGATCGAAGTACAGTCAGGTAGCTATCTGGGGGAAGATGATATTGTCCGCTTTGAAGATCAGTACGGCCGAACCAAATAATACTCAGCATGCAAGAAATTCCCGTTATCACCGTCGATGGCCCTAGTGGCTCGGGCAAGGGGACCATCAGTCGTCAGATTGCACATCAACTGCAGTGGCACTTTCTGGATAGTGGTGCACTTTATCGTTTGGTCGCGCTGGGGGCGATCCAGAATGGAATTGGGCTGGATGATGCTAAGGCTCTTGCTAAATATGCTAGAGAGCTCGATGTGCAGTTTGTTAGTCATGATCCGGCCGAAGAACCGGTTATTTTGCTTGATGATCAAGATGTTACCGGAGATATTCGGACCGAGACCTGTGGCAACGCCGCTTCCAAGGTGGCGGCCTTACCCGCGGTGCGCGAGGCGCTTTTACAACGCCAGCGCGATTTCCGGCAGCTCCCAGGTTTAGTCGCTGATGGCAGGGACATGGGAACGACGGTTTTTCCTAATGCGGAGCTGAAAATTTTCCTCACCGCCAGTGCCCAAGAGCGGGCCAAACGGCGCCATAAACAGTTGAAAGAAAAGGGAATTGATGTTAATCTCGCCGCCCTCGTGAAGGATATCACTGAGCGCGATGAGCGTGACGGGTCCAGGGCTTCATCCCCTTTAAAACCCGCAGACGATGCCGTTACATTAGACACCTCAGTAATGGGGATAGACGAAGTGATGGATAAGGTTAACGCATTAATCGCCAATGTGGTTCCTGCAACGAGTTAGCGACGAACTAGGTGGTTCCAGTCCTGAACAAACAGGCGGAACTCAACATTAACTAAACTAACGGTCTGCGGGCCGTGAGAGATTGAATACTGACTCAGTATCCTACCTATCTCTCATCAACAGGTTGGGCTTGCCCTAACCAAGGTAAAGAAAATCATGAGCGAAAGCTTTGCAGAATTATTTGAAGAATCCCTGGTAAAAACCAAAATGGTCCCTGGGGCTATCATCACTGGTACGGTTGTTTCTGTTAACAATGACTTCGTCATTATCAATGCAGGACTTAAATCGGAAGGCGTTATTCCCGTTGAGCAATTTAAAGATGACTCCGGTAACGTTAGCGTGGAAATCGGTGATGCGATCGATGTTGCATTAGATGCCGTTGAAGATGGTTTCGGTGAAACACGTTTATCACGTGAAAAAGCCAAGCGCGCTGAGGCGTGGACACGTCTTGAAGCGGCACATGAAGCTGGTGAGACTGTCATGGGTATCATCACTGATAAAGTTAAAGGTGGTTTCACTGTTGATCTGGGTGATGTGCGTGCATTTTTACCTGGTTCATTAGTCGATGTACGCCCGGTTCGAGATACCAGTTATCTTGAAGGCAAAGAATTAGAGTTTAAGGTTATCAAGCTTGATCAACGTCGTAACAACGTTGTTGTTTCACGCCGTGCAGTTGTTGAAGAAGAGAGTTCGGAAGAGCGCGAAGAGCTGATTTCAAACATGCAAGAAGGCAGCATGGTCAAGGGTATCGTGAAGAACCTGACAGACTATGGTGCATTCGTAGACCTCGGTGGTGTTGATGGTCTATTGCACATCACTGATATGGCCTGGAAGCGTGTTAAGCATCCGAGCGAAATCGTTAACGTCGGTGATGAGATCAACGTCAAGGTACTGAAGTTCGATAAAGAGCGTATGCGTGTTTCCCTTGGACTGAAACAAACCGGCGAAGATCCATGGGCAGATATTGCACGTCGTTACCCAGAAGGCAAACGCCTGTTTGGTAAAGTTACCAATATTGCGGACTACGGCTGCTTTGTTGAGATTGAAGACGGCGTTGAAGGTCTGGTTCACGTCTCTGAGATGGATTGGACTAACAAGAACATTCACCCAAGCAAAGTTGTTCAGCTTGATGATGAAGTTGAAGTTATCGTACTGGACATCGACGAAGAGCGTCGCCGTATTTCACTGGGTATGAAACAGTGTCAGGACAATCCTTGGGAAGCATTCGCTGCATCACACAACAAGAGTGAAAAAGTCAGCGGTCAGATCAAATCGATCACCGATTTTGGTATTTTCATCGGTCTGGATGGCGGTATCGATGGTTTAATCCACTTGTCTGATATCTCATGGAATGAAACTGGCGAAGAGGCTGTACGCAACTACAAGAAAGGCCAGGAACTAGAGGCTGTGGTACTTGCGGTTGACCCAGAGCGCGAGCGTATTTCTCTGGGTATCAAGCAGCTTGAGTCTGACCCATTCACCAATTTTGTTGCCGCTAACCCGAAGGGCACGATAGTGAAGGGTACGGTTGTCGAAGTAGATGCTAAAGGTGCCACGATTGACCTGGGTGAAGAAATCGAAGGCTATCTGCGTGCCTCTGAGATCACTCGCGACCGTGTTGAAGATGCGCGTACTTTGCTAAACGTAGGTGATGATGTAGAAGCCAAGTTCATGGGTGTCGATAAGAAGAATCGCAGCATCAACCTGTCTATCAAGGCGAAGGACAATGCGGACGAAAAAGCAGCAGTTGATGACTTTAATCGTGCGGCAGCCCCTGCAACTACGACATTAGGTGATATACTAAAAGAACAGATGGATAGTAATGAGTAGTTAAATATCTCTGGTCGGGGGCAATTTGCCCCCTCCGGTCACTAGACCAGGAAGCCAGTTGAGCAAGACGGAGACATAATTATGACAAAATCCGAGCTTATTGAGCTCCTCTCTCAAAAGCAGAAGCAACTTGCCTATAAAGATGTAGAGCTAGCAGTCAAGACGATGCTGGAACACATGGCGCAGTGCCTTTCCAGTGGTGAGAGGATTGAAATACGCGGATTTGGCAGTTTTTCATTGCACTATCGCCCACCTCGGACTGGACGTAACCCTAAAACGGGTGACTCAGTCGAACTCGCGGCAAAATACGTTCCGCATTTCAAACCTGGTAAAGAGCTGCGTGAGCGGGTTAACGAAAGCATGAGTCGGGTCGAAATTACTCAATAAACAGGGTTCTAAGTATTGATACACCGGCATGAGTGTCACATACTCATGTCGGTGTTTTTCGTTTAAGGAAGCGAAAACTGGAAAAAGACCCAGATAAAGTACATGGAGAGGTCTATGTCTAAAATACTATATGCCATTGCCATCGCACTGATTGCCCTGTTGGGCGTAATCTTTGCCATTCTCAATGCCGAAACCGTGCAGATTAACTATTATTTCGGTTCGAAAGATGCACCATTATCACTCGCTATCATTTTATCAATGTTACTGGGTGCGATATTAGGTCTGTTTGCCAGCCTTGGCTTGATTCTTAAAAGCAAAAGAGAAGTTTCAAAGTATAAACGTTTAGCGGAAACGGCCGAAAAAGAAATAGCGAATTTGCGCGCAATACCGATTAAAAATCAACACTGATGTTATCTGATCCTGTTACCTATCTATTTTTGTTGTTGCCCATCGCGGCAATATCTGGCTGGTTAATAGGTCGGCGAAATAAACCAAGTATACAGCCCGGTTCCACCAGCGAAATCCCCATAGATTATATTAAGGGTTTGAACTATCTGTTAAATGAACAACCCGACAAAGCGATTGATGTTTTCATCCAGATGCTTGACGTTAATAGTGAGACGGTAGAGACCCACCTTGCCCTGGGGAGTCTTTTTCGCCGTCGTGGCGAAGTCGACCGTGCAATTCGCATCCACCAAAATCTGATAGCTCGTCCAACCCTGACGGCAGAGCAGCGTATGCAGGCCTTAAATGAGTTAGGTCAGGATTATATGCGAGCCGGCTTACTTGACCGGGCCGAAGCACTATTCAATGAATTGATCGAGTCAGGCCCCCATACGATTAATGCCTTGCAACAGTTAATGGACATATACCAGCAGGAAAAGGACTGGGAGAAGGCTATTGATGCGGCACGAACACTGGCTTTTAAAACGAGCAGCTCGCAGGATAATGTGATTGCACATTATTACTGTGAAATGGCAGAGCAGGACTTACGTAACAACGACCTGCAAAAAGTACTCAAGCTTATTAAAAAAGCACTCTCGACAGATAAAAATTGTGCCCGAGCCAGCCTACTTGAAGGTGACATAGAGACTAAGCAGGGAAATTATAAGGCTGCAATTAAAGCCTACCGGCGTGTCGACGATCAAGATCCTGACTACCTTCCTGAAATACTTGAGCCGCTAACACGCTGCTATCGACAACTAGATTCAATTGACGAGATGATCCAGTACCTGCGTGAGATTCTGAATCGACGGGGAGGCATATCTGTCATGTTATGTCTGGCTGAATTGTTGAGAGAACGGGAAGGTGATGCGCAGGCCGCAGAGTTTATTACCTCTTATCTTGAGCGCAAGCCTTCTTTACGTGGCATGGACAGACTCATCGACTTGGCTTTGTTGCACATAAAGGACCCTGCGCGTGACAAACTTGAAGCGCTGAAAAGCGTAACATCACAACTTCTCGTTAATAACCCGGTTTATAAATGTGAAGTTTGCGGATTCCACGGCAAAACACTCCACTGGCATTGTCCGAGTTGCAAACATTGGAACACAATTAAACCAATTTTAGGCGTGGAAGGGGAATAATGTCTGATTCGAAAGTGATAGTCGCACTTGATTACCCAGATGAAACTAGTGCACTAAGATTTGTCGATGCGATTGAGCCGGCAAGTTGCAGATTAAAAGTTGGTAAAGAGTTATTTACCCGTGCAGGCCCACAGTTTGTTTCGAAACTGGTCGACAGGCAGTTCGATGTATTCCTGGATCTAAAATTTCATGACATCCCCAATACGGTTAAGGCTGCTTGCCATGCCGCCGCTGACCTTGGGGTCTGGATGCTTAATGTGCATGCGCTGGGTGGCAGCGCAATGCTGAGTGCAGGCCTGGAAGGCATCGACAAATCGACTCACAATCCACTGTTAATAGCGGTGACGGTGCTTACCAGCATGGATGACCAGGCCTTGTCAGAAATAGGTATAAATAACAGTGCCGAACAACAGGTATCACTTCTGGCTGCCATGGTGCGTTCAGCCCATTTACATGGTGTAGTTTGTTCTGCCCAGGAGGCATCTCGTCTACGCTCAGAAAGTGGTGATGACTTCCTGCTTGTGACGCCGGGAATACGCCCAGCATCCGCTGCTGTTGGCGATCAGAAGCGTGTCATGACGCCTGTGAAGGCAGTAGAGGCTGGCGCCAGTTATCTGGTGATAGGCCGCCCGATTACTCAGGCGACTGATCCTGTAGCGGTTTTGGCTGAAATTAACCAAGCGCTAAATACGTAACCGATACAGATTTGTAGGAATATTCCTACACGACTTTCAGATTTATCCGATAGCGAAATTGCCTCAAGGTGTCGATAATTACAGCACCTTTTAACAACATGAACTATTAAGGAGACAACATGAAAGTCACAAAATTACTAGGGAAGGTAATCTTAATCGCTTCATTGCTATTTGCATCCGGTTGGGCAAGTGCTGCGCCTGTGAACGTTAATACCGCTGATGCGAAAACGCTAGCAAAGAACATTAATGGAATTGGACCCAAGAAGGCGCAAGCCATCGTGAGTTACCGCAAGTTGAACGGGCCATTCCGGTCTACTGCTGATTTAGTTAAAGTGAAGGGTATTGGTCAAAAAATAATCGACCGAAACAAAGATGACCTTCGCTTTAGTACTGCTTCAGCTAAGCAAAACAAAAAAAGCACTGCCAAAAACTAGTTATTTGGTGAAGAGCTACGAGAAAGGCGCCGTTTGGCGCCTTTTTTGTGTGCGTTCTTGAATTGAACACCGGCTTTGCTAGACTCATGAAAGTTGTTCAACGTATGAACGCATAATTCTATGATAAATGATGAACTCAAATACCATCTGTTGAAGTTGCTTGAGAGTGATCCAAACCTCAGTCAGCGAGCGATTTCAAAAGAAATGGGTATCAGTCTAGGCAAGGTCAACTATTGCCTGCATGCCTTGATTGACAAGGGCATCATTAAGGCCAAGAATTTTTATAAAAACAAGAATAAAACTGCATATACATATTATCTCACACCAAAGGGTTTTGAAGAAAAGGGCAAAATTACCTTCCGATTTTTACAGTCGAAGATCTCAGAATACGAAAATTTGAAATCAGAGATCGAGGAAATTAGAAAAGAAGCCTCGGCATTGAGTGAGAAAACAAATTCCTGAATTAATTAGACCAATATCCAGTATATATACTATCCCCAAATGTTTTAATGGGAGGAGCAAAAACGATGAGCAGTGAAGATATGCAGAAAAATGCCAACCAGAAGTCCTGGTACCTGGTCTATACCAAGGCCAAAGGTGAAGATCTTGCTCAGCAGAACTTGAATAGACAGGGTTACACTACTTATCTGCCATTGATAAAACGTAACAAACGGATACGCGGTAAGTACACGCCAGTAATCGAGGCCTTGTTCCCACGCTACCTGTTTATACAACTTGATTCCCAATCCGATAACTGGATGCCGATTCGATCGACTATAGGTGTATCAAACATGGTACGATTTGGTGGCGCTGCAGCACAAGTTCCACAAACCCTGGTAGATGAATTACAGCAGTTCACTGATGAAGATGGTGCTCGCCCCGAAATAGAGAGAAAGTTTGAAAGAGGTGAAGAGGTTGAGTTCCTGGAAGGTACCTTGTCAGGATATCGCGCCATTTTTGAAAAATATGTGAGTACGGAGAGAATCTCGGTTTTACTAGATATCGTTGGCAAGCACACGCGAATGCTCGTATCGAGGCATGATGTTCAGATTGCCTCCTGATCCAACAATAACACCCGCATTATTACTTCGAATTACATGGTAAGATGCGGGTTTCAATATACCTTATCTTATAATCAATGAACGATAAAAAATTACAACCACTCTGTGTTGATCTGGATGGTACGCTCGTACTTACTGATACATTGCATGAATCATTGATCTTGCTATTGAAGAATAATCTCCTTTTTATATTTTTGTTGCCGTGGTGGTTTCTAAAAGGGAAAGCCTTTTTTAAAGACCAAATAGCAAGACGAGTAAAATTGACACCCGAATTATTGCCTTATAACAAGAATGTTCTGGATTATATAAAAGAGAAAAATCAGCAAGGTAGCAAATTGTATCTTGTTACCGCTAGTCATCAATCGGTTGCTGATGGTGTTGCGGATCACCTGGGTATCTTTACTGGGCAATTTGGTAGTAATGAGAATGCGAATTATAAAGGCAATAAAAAGGCTGCGTTTCTAAACGATAAGTTTGGTCAGGGGCAATACGATTATATTGGAAATGATACAGCAGACTTACCAGTGTGGGCAGCTAGCGCGAATGCAATAGTGGCGTGTGCTAGTCAAAGGTTGATAAGAAAGGCAGCCGCGATAAATAAAAATGTTACCCAAATAAAAAATGAGACCGGAACAAAGCTATTTTCTTATTTGAAAATGATGCGCATGCATCAGTGGGTAAAAAATCTTCTCATTTTCTTACCGCTGTTGTTATCACACACGGTCACGGATATCGATAAATTTTTTCAAGTCTGTTATGGCTTTATTTTATTTTCGTTTGCGGCCTCAGGCATCTATATTTTTAACGACTTGATCGATCTCAATAATGATCGTGCTCACCCGAAAAAGTCGAAACGACCACTAGCAACCGGCGAAGTACCTGTTTCGCACGGTTTTATTGTGGGGACATTACTATGGTCAATTTCGCTAGTTGTCTCTTTTATGTATTTTGATCTATTGTTTTTGTTAATCGTCGGTTATATCGTCCTTAATTTTCTTTATTCAACAACTCTCAAGAAGTTAGTGCTGATCGATGTAGTGGTGCTTGCGGGCTTTTACACTATCCGTATTATTATTGGTTCGGTCATGGCGGTGGCTGATATATCTTTTTGGTTGTTGACATTCTCACTGTTTGTCTTTTTTAGTCTTGCCTTAGTAAAACGTTATTCTGAGATTGCGTTTCATACCGAAGACAATACGGGTGTTAGAGGGCGCGGCTATCACAGCGAGGATGAACTGATCACGACGATTCTTGGTGTCGCCAGTGGTTTAATGTCAATACTCGTGATGGCGCTGTATATTCATGACCCCCACACACAACAACTTTATAGTAATTCCAACTGGCTGTGGTTGACGATTCCTGTTTTATTGTATTGGATGAGCCGCCTATGGTTATTAGCTCATCGAAGGCAGATTACAGATGATCCGATCCTGTTTGCACTCAAAGATGTAGAAAGTTATGTGACAGCAGTGCTGTTGATGTTCGGATTCTATATGGCTATCTAATGAAGCAAAATTATAAAAGCTGGGGCAATTTAAGCTCGACTCCACACCATTCAGTCAAACCAGGTGTAATGTTTACTGATATTTCTCATCTTGAGTGCAATGACTATGTCATCTATGGCAACGGGCGCAGTTATGGTGATGTTTGTCTTAATGCAGAATCAGGTTTAATTGACACAGGCGGACTTGATCGATTTATCGAGTACGATGATAAAGGTTCATTTGTGACGTGCCAGGCTGGTATGCTTTTAAATGATCTATTAGCGTTTATTGTTCCTCGTGGAAAGTTTGTTAATGTCACGCCGGGCACTGCCTATGTGAGTATTGGCGGCATGATTGCTAATGATGTGCATGGTAAAAATCATCACCTTGTTGGAAGCTTTGGTAATCATATCGAAAGCCTTCAACTATTGAGAAGTGATCGTGGCGTACTAACTTGCTCAGCAAATGAAAACAGTGAATTGTTTTATGCCACAATTGGCGGGCTTGGTTTAACGGGCATGATACTCTCAGCGACTTTACGGCTGAAAGATATCAATGGGGCATGTATTGATACGAAATCCGTCGCCACACAGGGTTTGAGCGACATGCTCAATCTATTTGATCAACCAAGCAATGATTTTGAATACACCGTAGCCTGGTTAGATCTTCAGTCGAAAAAAATAAATGGTATTTTTTCTTATGGCAAACACAGTTCTGACCGAGTAAGCTGCGGAAAAAACCAATCGCCGAAAAAAGTAAATTTCACTGCGCCAAATTGGCTATTGAATAAATACAGCAATGGGGCGTTTAATAAATTTTATTTTACAAAAAACAAGCTTGCCACCAGTAGCAAACAAAACTATCAGGCATTTTTTCACCCTTTAGATAAACTAGAAGATTGGAATTTATTATATGGGCGACGAGGTTTTTACCAGTACCAGTTTGTTGTGCCATGTGATTCATTTGAGGATGTCTTTTTAGCGCTGATGAGCATAATGAAACGCTATCGGCAACTATCATACTTATCTGTGTTGAAAAAATTCGGCGAGACTAAATCGCTTGGCCTGATGTCATTTCCACGCAGCGGCTATACGCTCGCGATGGACTTCCCAAATCAGGGTGCAACTACGCTGAAGATGTTTGAGGAATTTGATACAATTGTGCTTTCTGCTGATGGCGCTATTTATCCCGCAAAAGATGCACGAATGGGTAGCGAGGCATTTGAGAAGTCATTCCCGCAATTGGGGGAATTCATGGCATTCAAGGATAAAAAGCTCAATTCAGATTTTTGG
Source organism: uncultured Ectothiorhodospiraceae bacterium (assembly GCA_947259575.1). GTDB lineage: Bacteria > Pseudomonadota > Gammaproteobacteria > UBA6429 > Thiohalophilaceae > SZUA-24. The sequence goes on from CAMYMU010000051.1 coordinate 61,192, forward strand.
CGCCGCGTAACGGATAATACAGCTATGGTGGAAAATGAATAATTTAGTCGTGCTCGGCGCTACTTCAGCGATTGCTGAACAAGTTGCAAGACTTTATGCAAAGCCGGATCAACATATTCTATTGGTTGCACGAAACCAGGATGGATTGAACGTAATTAGCAAGGATTTGCTCGTTCGAGGTGCTGGAAAAGTAGATACATTAACCTACGATTTCTCAAACCTTGATAGTATTCAGAGCTTGGTTGATAGCATTGCTGGCAAGATGGACAAGATCGATATTCTATTTGTAGCCTACGGCACATTACCGAATCAGCAAGCCTGTGAGAAATATGTTGAGCAGGTGCAATCCGAGATTAATCTTAATTTTGTCAGCATAGTGTCCGTTATTACAGGACTTTCTCCATTAATGGTGCAAAAAGGAGCTGGGACAATTGCGGTTGTTACCTCGGTTGCAGGTGATCGTGGTAGAAAAAGCAACTATATAAATGGAACAGTGAAAGGTGCATTGACCGTTTACTTGCAGGGTTTGCGAAACTCACTTTTTGCAAAAGGTGTGCATGTACTGACAATCAAGCCGGGTTTTGTTGATACACCCATGACGGTTGATTTCAAGAAGGGATTGCTTTGGGCAAAACCAGAGAAAATTGCGAAAGATATTGTTAACGCAATAACTAGAAAGAAAGATGTTATTTACACGCCGTGGTTTTGGCGCTGGATTATGTTGATTATCAAACTGATCCCGGAAAGAATATTTAAGAAAATGAATTTGTGAAGGTTATAAATGGAAAGAATTATTATCCCTGGTGCAGCCGGCCTGGTCGGGCAGAACTTGATTATCCTATTAAAGGAAGCAGGTTATACTGATATTGTGGCTATTGACAAGCATCCAACAAACACGCCAATTTTAAAAAAACTGCACCCAGATATTACTGTTATTCAGTCTAACTTAGCTAAGGATACAGATTGGCATAGCTCATTTAAAGAAGATGCCATTGTGGTTATGCTGCAGGCGCAGATTGGTTCAAAAGATAGCGAAGAATTCGTGTTAAACAATATAGTTTCAACAGAAAAAGTCTTAGCGCGTGCTAAAGAAGTTGGTCTGAAATATATTGTTCATATAAGCTCATCTGTAGTTGAGTCGGTCGCAGACGATAATTACACCGATACAAAAAAGCAACAGGAGGCACTTGTTGCAGAGTCAGGGATTCCTCATTGTATTTTACGACCTACGCTGATGTTCGGTTGGTTTGATCGTAAACACCTGGGTTGGTTGTCCAGGTTCATGAATCGGGTTCCAGTATTTCCGATACCGGGAAGTGGTAAGTACATGCGTCAACCCCTTTACGTTCTGGACTTCTGCCGAATTATTGTTTCAGCAATTAAGAAGCGACCTGAAAATCAAACCTATAATATTACCGGTCGTGAAGAAGTGGATTATATTGATATTATTCGTGAGATTAAAAAGGCTACACGTTCCAAAACATGGATAATAAACATACCTTATTGGTTGTTTTGGGTGCTACTGAAAACGTATGGCTTATTTTCTGCAAACCCACCTTTTACAACGGCACAACTCAAGGCCCTGTTAGGGGGTGATGAGTTTGAGCTGATTCCCTGGTGGGAGATATTTGAGATTGAGTCAACTAGCTTTAAGCAGGCGATTGATGAAACATTTAACCATCCTGAGTATTCAAAAGTCATCCTGGATTTCTAATGAGTAAAGTAGCTGTCATTGGTGCCGGTCCAATGGGACTGGCATGTGCACATGAATTGCTTAAACGAGGTCATTCCGTCGAGATCTTTGAAGCGGACGATCGTGTTGGTGGTATGTCAGCACACTTTGACTTTAATGGTCTGAGTATTGAACGTTATTATCACTTTATATGTATGCCAGATAGCCCGCTTTTTGAGTTGCTCAGCGAACTGGATCTGGATGATAAGTTACGCTGGCAAGAAACAAAGATGGGATACTTTTATAATGGGAAACTGTATGACTGGGGAAATCCACTGGCACTATTAAGATTTTCTCCATTATCGCTAATTGAAAGACTGCGCTATGGCCTGCATATGTTTTACTGCACCAAAGTAAAAGACTGGTCGGGCTTAGACAAACAAGAAGCAAGCGAATGGATTCACAAATGGGTAGGACCACGTGCCTATGATATTTTGTGGAAAAACCTCTTCAATCTTAAGTTTCATCATTTTACAGGTAATTTATCGGCGTCCTGGATATGGGCGCGCATTCGTAGGGTAGGTCAATCACGTAAGAGTATCTTTAAGGAGCAAATGGGATATCTGCATGGCGGCTCTGAAATATTATTAAAGGCATTTGAGGATTCGATTTTAAAAGAAGGTGGAAGAATTAATTTGTCTTGTCGAGTTGAAAAAGTCGTGGTCGAAGAAGGAAAAGCCCAGGGACTAATTGTGAATGGTGATGTTCAACATTATGACAGTATTGTTAGCACCATCCCCCTGCCATTTGTTCCAGACATGATTCCTGATCTTCCTGAGGACATCAAGGATAAATACAAGAGTATTGATAATATTGGTGTGGTCTGCGTGCTACTTAAACTGACAAAAAGGGTGAGCAAAAATTTCTGGTTGAATATTAATGATGAAAATCTTGAGGTTCCAGGGTTGATTGAAATGTCAAACCTTCAGCCATTTGAGCATAACGTCGCTTATATCCCATTTTATCTACCGCGTGACAAAGCTAAATTTCGCAACAGTGATGAAAGTTTTATCGCGGAGGCAAAAAATATTGTTCAAACAGTTAATCCTGATATCACGGACGAAGATATTGTTGATGTGCATGCGTCCAGGTATGGATTTGCTCAACCGATCTGCCCGCCAGGTTTTCGAGAAAATCTGCCTCCAATAACGGGTGTTATCCAAGGTCTTCACATAGCAGATACCTCTTACTATTATCCAGAAGATCGCTCTATCTCAGAAAGTATTGATCTTGGTAAACAGCTAGCGAAATTTGTCACATAAATGTCATGATTCGTAAGCATTTCTTAAGTACACAGTTTTTAAGATTCCTGATTGTTGGTGGTTTTGCAGCAGGAGTCAATTTTATATCCAGAATTCTGCTATCTGAGGCGATGAGCTATCGCTGGTCGATCATCGCTGCTTATGTTATTGGTATGTTAACCGCATACCTCCTTTCAAGGGCCTTTGTATTCGAAAAGAGCAGTAGAAAGCCTCTGCATGAACTCTATTATTTTTCGATTGTGAATTTACTGGCTGTTTGCCAGGTTTGGGGGATTAGTGTCTTTCTGGCAGAGTATGTATTCCCGAAATCTGGATTTGATTTCTTTCCAGAGGAAATTGCGCATATAATAGGCCTTTCGGTGCCCATATTCACCAGTTTTTTGGGGCACAAATACTGGTCATTTAAGTCACATGTAGATGTAAGAATTGAGAAATGATTTAAAGTTAGAGTCAAAAAGGATAGTTCGATGAAAAAAATTAGAAAAGCCGTTTTTCCTGTAGCAGGTTTGGGTACCCGCTTTTTACCTGCAACCAAGGCAAGCCCAAAAGAAATGTTACCGGTTGTTGATAAACCCCTTATTCAATATGCCGTTGAAGAAGCTGTCGAGGCAGGCATTGATCAAATGATTTTTGTCACAGGCCGAAGCAAGCGAGCTATTGCTGATCACTTTGATAAAGCATTTGAACTGGAACATGAATTAGAGGCAAAACAAAAAACAAAGCTTCTGGAAATTGTCCGGAGTATTGTTCCTGATCATGTTTCCTGTATTTATACGCGCCAGCCTGAAGCCCTGGGCCTTGGTCATGCGGTTAATTGTGCATTACCTATCGTGGGTGATGAACCGTTTGCTATTATCTTGGCAGATGATTTAATTGATGGAAATAATAAATCATGTCTTTCTCAGATGGTTGAAATCTATGAGTATCAGGGACGCAGTGTGCTGGGTGTGGAGCGTGTCCCACAGGAAGAAACCAATAAATACGGCGTCGTCGACGCCACTGAACTTGATGATCGGGTTTACTCTATCGAGAGTATTGTTGAGAAACCTGCTCCTGAAGACGCACCGTCTAACCTGGCGGTGGTTGGACGTTATATTATGACGCCACATATTTTCAAGATGCTGGCAACAACGGGCAAAGGTGCCGGCGGTGAGATCCAGTTAACCGATGCCATTGCTGACCTACTAAAAGAAGAACAGGTGCTGGCGTATGAATTCGATGGTAAGCGTTACGATTGTGGTAGCAAACTGGGGTACCTGGAAGCCACTGTAGAATATGCCTTGAAACATGATGAACTAAAGGATGACTTTAAGGACTATCTTTCGACGATGGTAAAAGAGATTTAGCATAAAGAGCTGAAAAAAAGAGCTGAAAAGTCGATAACAAAGCCAGGCTGATGCCTGGCTTTGTTGTTTGTAGCCCTGCTTCTACTATCGGGTGAGAAATAAGTGACATGAAAAAAGCCAAGCAACTTGATGTCACTTGGCTCTTTTGAATTTGGCTCCCCATGCATGGAGGGGCCGGGCTCGAACGCTTGCCGCGCAAGCGGAACGCATACAAATGAAAATAGATAAGGTGATGCGTTCACCTGGGACACGTCCCTGGTGAGAGATATCTGGACATAAAAAAAGCCTGGCAACCTGAGCTACCTGGCTTTCTTATTTATGGCTCCCCAGCCCTGGGGGCTCGACCGCTTGCCACGCAAGCGGAACGCATACAAATGAAAAATATATAAAGTGATGCGTTAACCTGGGACACGTCCCTGGTGAGTGTGCTTTGAAAATGAAAAAACCAGATACACTAGATGTACCTGGTTCTTTTGATTTGGCTCCCCAGCCCGGGCTCGAACCAGGGACCCAATGATTAACAGTCATTTGCTCTACCAACTGAGCTACTGGGGAATGAGGGCGGTATGGTACTCATGACCCTGCCCCTGGTCAACTCGAGTTTACCTATCTTTCTCACATTTTATGGGTTTGGAGCCGGGTAGGGTCTTGCTCAGCCTGACACGCCCGGTTTTGCTTAATATCAGGGCCTTTGACCGGTCTGGCACGGCGGGGTTGCACACGGTAAATGTCCCATTTGTGAGGGTAAATCCCATTGGCCGGTAGGCCACATAGTGACGCGAGCCAAAGGCACGGTATTTCAGCTGGGTGCCATTTGGTAGAGGCTGCTGGACTAACACCAGTCTTTCATTCTCAGTGCGGTGTCGATCACGATTATCATCGACAAAAATAATCCAGCCTTGCTCCCAGTGTTCCTGACGGCTGCAGGACTCACCATCGTCAGATTTACATATGACCGTATGCCTGTTCTCCTTGACGGCAACCGAACGAGCTAGATCCAGGCTATTTCTTAGATTATTGACCTGAGTTGCAATGCGATTCTGGCTAATGAAGCTGGCCATGACAGGAATGGTGATGCTAAAGATAATGGCGCTGATCCCCATCGTTACCATGATCTCTAATAATGACAGGCCGCGTGGTATAGAAATAGACATATTAAGCTCCCTCCCTGGGCTGATATTGTCTGGTTCTATGGATGCGCTTGTGGGAGTTTAAAGTGAGACGTCCGTGTCTACCCCCCACATCCATGTAGGTCTAAAGATAAAGCACAGAAGGACGTTCGTCTGTCAGACAACGCCGCGACTTTGCGTAGGAGTTTGCCTACAAATGGGTAGGGGCAGGTGAGTGAAGGTGTTAGAGAACTAGATATTCAGGGCTTTACTGATGCGATCGAGGGCCTCAGTCAGTGACTCCATACTGGTCGCAAAGGACAGACGCATGTGGCCGGGGGCCCCAAAGGCTGAACCCGGTACCAGCGCCACTCCAGCATTCTCGAGCAGATACTCAGCCAGTTCTACATCAGTATTGAATTGATCTGATGCGTCGATAACAGCCTGGAAACTTGGAAAGCTATAAAAAGTGCCGGTAGAGGGCAGGCAAACCACACCATCCATATCCTGAAGGCGGGCAACGACCATATCGTGGCGTTTTTTGAATTCGCCCAACATGTCCTGGATGCAGGACTGGTCACCAGAAAGTGCCTCGGTTGCTGCTGCCTGGGAAATAGAGGCCGGGTTTGAGGTGCTTTGTGACTGTACTTTCTTCATGGCTGCGATCAGGTCTTTGGGACCTGCGGCATAGCCAATACGCCAGCCGGTCATGGAGTACGCTTTGGAAACACCATTCATCACAATCGTACGGTCACTGAAATCTGGGCAGACATTAAGGATATTGTGGAAGGCCTCTTCGGTCCACATGATGTGCTCATACATATCATCCGTGGCAATGAGAACGTCAGGGTGCTGACGGAGTGACTCAGCGAGCGAAGAAAGTTCAGCCCGGTTATAGGAGCGGCCAGTTGGATTGGATGGGCTATTGATGACCACCAGCCGAGTCTTGTCGGTAATCGCTGCCTCGAGTTGTTCAGGGGTTATATTAAAGCCATGCTCTATGCTGCCCTGAACTATAACTGGCTCGCCGCCAGCCAACAGCACCATATCCGGGTAGGAGACCCAGTAGGGTGCGGGTATAATGACTTCATCACCAGGATTCAGCAGTGCCTGGCACAGGTTGAAGAAACTCTGCTTACCCCCACATGAGACCAGAATCTGCTCAGGCGTGTAAGTCAATTCATTATCACGTATGAACTTATCTATAATGGCCTGTTTGAGCTCTTTGGTGCCATCGACAGGGGTATATTTGGTCATTCCTTGTTCAATCGCTGCAATCGCGGCCTGTTTGATATGATCTGGGGTATCAAAATCAGGTTCACCTGCCCCGAGGCCAATGATGTCTTTGCCTTCTGCTCGTAGTGCATTGGCTCTGGCCGTTACCGCCAAGGTGGAGGATGGTTTGACGCGCTTGATGCGATCAGCGAGTTTGATGTTCAACTGGAAATGCTCCTAAAAGGATTTGTTCTTATATGCGTGTAATATACTGGAAATACATAGGTTACGAAAAGAGATGAATAAGGCTTTTGAGTTAGTTTCTGAATTTAAACCTGATGGTGATCAACCAGAGGCGATAAAGCAACTCCAGGAAGGTCTGGAAGCGGGAGAGGCAGGGCTGACTCTACTGGGTGTGACCGGTTCGGGTAAAACTTTCACGGTTGCCAACGTCATTAATAACCTGCAACGTCCCACGCTGATCATGGCGCACAATAAGACCCTGGCCGCTCAGCTCTATGGTGAGATGCGGGACTTTTTCCCCAACAACGCGGTCGAGTATTTTGTTTCGTATTACGATTATTACCAGCCCGAAGCCTATGTACCTTCGACAGACACCTTTATCGAAAAAGATGCTTCCATCAACGAACACATCGAACAAATGCGCCTGTCCGCGACCAAGGCCATGATGGAGCGCCGCGATACGATTATCATTGCCTCCGTTTCGGCTATCTACGGTCTGGGTGATCCCAAGTCTTATATGAGTATGCTGCTGCACTGTGTGCGCGGTGACATGATCAATCAGCGAGATATCTTGCGTCGCCTGGCTGAACTTCAGTACAAGCGAAATGATGTTGAACTTCATCGTGGTACATATCGGGTGCGGGGTGAAGTGATCGATATCTACCCGGCTGATTCAGAAAGAGATGCGGTCAGGTTAGAGCTGTTTGATGATGAGATCGAGAATATAAGCTATTTTGATCCGTTGACGGGCGAAGTGTTACAAAAAGTACCGCGCGTGACTATATATCCAAAGACGCACTATGTGACGCCACGCGAGACGATCTTAAATGCAATCGATGAGATAAAAGCAGAACTAAAAGAAAGGCTTGAGCAACTCGAGAGTAATAATAAGTTAGTCGAAGCACAACGCTTGCGAGAGCGTACTCAATTTGATATCGAAATGATGGTTGAATTGGGATATTGCTCAGGAATTGAAAATTACTCACGTTATCTATCAGGACGTCAGCCCGGCGAGCCACCACCTACCTTGATTGATTATTTACCGGATGATGCCTTATTAGTCATCGATGAATCTCATGTCTCGGTCTCTCAAATTGGCGCCATGTATAAGGGCGATCGTTCTCGCAAACAAAATCTGGTGGAGTATGGGTTTCGTTTGCCTTCAGCGCTGGATAATCGACCGCTAAAGTTTGAAGAGTTTGAGCGGCTCACACCACAGACTATTTATGTCTCAGCCACACCGGGTAAATATGAGTTAGAGAAAACCAGCACAGTGGTTGAACAAGTTGTGCGACCAACGGGCCTGGTCGATCCTGTGATCGAGATTCGACCCGCACTGAGCCAGGTGGACGACCTATTATCCGAGATTCGCATTAGAGCCGATCAAGGTGAACGGGTATTAGTGACGACTCTTACCAAGCGCATGGCGGAAGATTTAACTGATTACCTTAGCGAACATGAGGTTCGTGTTCGGTATATGCACTCGGATATCGATACCGTGGAACGAGTAGAAATCATACGAGATCTACGCTTGGGTGAATTCGATGTGTTGGTTGGGATCAACTTGCTGCGTGAAGGCCTCGATATTCCTGAGGTTTCTTTGGTCGCGATACTGGATGCCGACAAAGAAGGCTTCCTGCGATCAGATCGCTCGCTGATTCAGACCATAGGCCGAGCAGCACGTAATGTGGAAGGAAGATGCATCCTCTATGCGGACAGGATTACCGGATCTATGCAACGTGCCATGGATGAGACCGAACGGCGTAGGGAAAAGCAGCTTACTTATAATATAGAACACAACATCACACCTAAAAGCATTACTAAAGCTGTGGCAGATATCATGGAAGGCGCCTATGGTGCGGTGAATGCCCGTAATCCAAAGACCTACGCACGGGTTGCCGATGAAATTGCAGAGTACGGATCACTCAGTGCTCAAGAACTAGCCCACAAAATCGCCCAACTCGAAAAGCAAATGTATAACCACGCTCAGAATCTAGAGTTTGAAGAAGCTGCCCAGACCCGAGATGAAGTACTTCGCCTCCAAAAACGCCAACTGGAACTCATGGAAGTATAAGATTTTCCTAAACTTTACATTGTTCAAGCGTTGAACTATCTTTTTGTTCATGTGTTGAACAAGCTGTCTTGTTGTGAGCGAATTCTAACAAGTCACATCTTTTCATTATGCAACAACCGATTTTTAAGTAGTTGAGTCTTAGTGACACGACATGGCGGTAGCTTGTCTAATGGAATGCATCAGCTGCAGTTAGAATAAGATTGAATGTGGTTTGTCAATAATTGTAATCAAACAAATTATCAAACTTATCTTGGAAATCAGGAAAGATTTATTACTACACATCAAAATATTAGCTCGGGCCATAATTCTTTTAAAGTGTGAGTGTTGACAGGATTGGATAATCAAATGGAAAACAAAATTACACAATTATTTAAAGAGTCAGTTGCTGTCAAAAATGCGACCATTGAATCTGGAATTTTAGATGTACTCGCAACAATGGGAGATAAGATTGCGGATTCTATTATGAACGGTGGAAAATTGTTGCTTTGTGGCAATGGTGGTTCAGCTGCGGATGCGCAGCATCTTGCGGCTGAAATGCTTATTAGACTCAGGCCGAAAAATAATCGAGAGGGTGTATCTGCAATTGCTTTGGCCCAAGATACTTCAACTATTACCGCATGTGGTAATGATTTTGGCTACAACCAATTATATAAAAGGCTTGTGTTGACACTTGGTAAGGAGGGAGATGTGCTGATTGGGATTACAACATCGGGCAATTCAGAAAATATTCTACTTGCTATGAAAGCAGCGAGTAATATGGGTGTAAAAGTATTTGGTTTTCTGGGGGCGGGTGGCGGTAAAGCACTTGAATTGTGTGATGAGGCATTTTTAGTGCCAAGTAATGATACTGGTCGCATTCAGGAATCACATATAACAGCAGGGCATGCTCTGATGGAGTATGTTGAAGATACGTTGTTAGAGCAGGGTCACTTGCATTTAGATGGTTTGTCTTAATAGTGACTAAACTTACAATTAGTATTGAGCAAATTGATGCGTTTGTTTTTGATTTTGATGGTGTGTTAACTAATAATTTGGTGCATTTAGATCATAATGGAAACGAGTTAGTTAGTTGCAATCGGGGGGATGGTTTAGGTTTTGATGTGCTGCATAAGATCAATAAACCCACGTATATACTTTCTACAGAGAAAAATCCTGTCGTAACTGCTAGAGCAAATAAACTTAAAATACCTGCAATTCAGGGTGTCAAAGATAAAGTAGCTGCCCTCCAAAATTTGGCTAATGAAAAAAATTACAATTTAAATAGGGTTCTTTATATCGGAAATGATATTAATGACTACAATGTAATGCAGTTGTGCGGCTATCCAGTATGTCCGGGAGATAGCCACACCAAAATTAAAGAAATTGCATCCATCGTGCTGAAAACTTCAGGAGGTTGTGGTGTAGTAAGAGAATTGTTAGAAGACGTACTAGAATTGAATTTTTTAGAGATCCTTTACTCATAAAGAGGTTAAGTAAATGTCAATATTTGTAATTGCAGAGATTGGAATAAATCACAATGGTGATATGGGAATAACTAAAGATCTAATTGATTTAGCAAAAGTCGCGGGTTGTGATGCTGTAAAGTTTCAAAAGAGAACTCTCGATAATGTATATACAAAAGAAATGCTAGATTCACCTCGTGAGAGTCCATGGGGCACAACTCAACGGGAACAGAAAGAGGGATTAGAATTTGGCTTCGATGAATATAAGGAAATTGACAAATATTGTCGCGAAAAAGATATTGAGTGGTTTGCCTCCGCATGGGATCTTGATAGTCAGGATTTCTTGAAACAATTTGACCTAAACCACAATAAAATTGCATCAACGATGATTGTCGATGAAACATTTATGCGAACAGTGGCAAAAGAGAAGAAACACACATTTATATCTACAGGAATGTCTACCCTTAGTGATATCGATAAAGCCGTAGCAATATTTAAGGAAGAAAACTGTCCCTTTGAATTGATGCACTGTATTTCGACATACCCTATGAAAGATGAAGATGCCAATCTGAACTGTATTCCCATGCTACGCGAACGCTATAAGTGTGATGTTGGTTATAGTGGTCACGAAGTTGGTCTTGCTGTGTCTTATGCGGCTGCCGCTTTGGGGGTAACATCATTGGAACGTCATATAACACTGGATCGTGCCATGTATGGTTCCGATCAAGCTGCATCAATTGAGCCGGCTGGATTAATGCAACTATTAGGTGCTGTTAGAAAAATTGAACATGCAATGGGCGATGGTTGCAAGAAATTATTAGACAAGGAAATTCCAATTGCTAAAAAATTGCGTGAGCATCTAGCATGGGAATCTGATATTTAAAATCAATAGATGTATGAATTTTTTGTTGGAATTATGTCTTAATGATACCTTTGGAATATTAGTTTTTTACAAATTAACACCTGGTTGTCTAAAGTGAAAAATTTAGTTGGTGTAATGCAAGGGCGCTTACTGCCTAAGTATCAAGGTCGTTATCAAGCACATCCTGTTGGCTATTGGCAGGATGAATTTCCTGCCGCAGCCAGTCAGGGTTTAGATTGTATCGAATTTATTCTGGATTATAATAATGCAGAAAAGAATCCGTTACTTACCGATGCAGGTCCAGACGCCATTCTAGAAGTCGCTGAAAGCTCGGGGATTGCTGTTAAAACTGTCTGTGCAGATTATTTCATGGAAGCACCACTTCACTCGGAAGATGAGGAAGTGGCTTTGCAAAGTTGTTTAATTTTAAAAAAACTTCTCAAGAATGCTGAGTTGTTAGGTATCACAGATATAGTAATTCCATGTGTAGATCAATCAAGTTTAGGTAGCAAAGAGATGGCGGATCGGTTTGTACAAAATCTTACTCCACACATCGAAAATGTAGAACGAAATAAAATTAATTTGTCTCTTGAAACAGATTTGGCGCCTGAACCATTTGCAGATCTACTTGAAAGGTTTAACTCAAACAGAGTAACCGTGAATTATGATATAGGTAACAGCGCATCTTTAGGTTACGATGCAGAAGAAGAGCTGGCATGTTATGGTGATAAGATCACAGATATCCATATTAAAGATCGCGTGCTAGGTGGAGGGCCTGTGACATTGGGTGAGGGCAACGCTGATTTTACCAAGTTCTTCGATTTATTATTAAAATATAACTATAAAGGTCCTTTCATCATGCAAGCCTACCGAGATGACGAAGGTAAAGAGATATTTGCGCGTCAACTTGAATGGATTAGGCCATATTTAAAAAGTTAGTATGGAAGACGTAATAGCTATCATTCCAGCAAGGAGTGGTTCAAAATCAGTACCAGATAAAAATATTACTGCCTTATCAGGTTATCCACTCATTGCGTATAGTATTATTGCAGCACAATTAACTGATCAGGTTGGGAAAATTATCGTATCAACCGACTCAGAGAAGTATGCTGAGATCGCAGAAAAGTTTGGTGCAGATGTACCATTTATTCGGCCAGAGGAATATTCATCGGATACGGCAACAGATCGCGATGTTATCTTGCATGCAATGAATTGGTATCGCGATAATTATGAACATATTCCAGAATATTGGTTGCATCTTAGACCTACCACTCCTCTACGAGACCCTACTGAAATCAGTAAAGCAATAAACGAAATACAACAGTCTGATTCTGCAACATCACTTCGTTCTGGTCATCCTAGTCCTGAATCTCCGCTTAAGTGGTTTCAAAAAGATACTGAGGGATACTTTAGAGGTATGCTAGAAGACGAGTCTGAACCTGAATATTACAATAAACCGAAGGAAGCTTTCCCCCAAGTCTATATACCCAATGGATATGTAGACATAGTTCGTGCTTCCCATACTTTACATTCAACTACCTTGCATGGTAATAAAATGATTGGTTTTGAAACCCCTGTCTGTACGGAAGTTGATTCTCAAGAAGAATTGGAATACATCCAATATCAATTAGATAAAAACGGTTCAATTTTATTAGACAGCTTAAATAATAAATACACAAAGGAAAGAATATAATGGCAGGTGGTTCTTTCTCACATATTCCCAAAGAAGTACCTTTGCAAGATACAAAATACCGGAAAATTGTGACTAAAATACCAGTTCCTGAGAGCATACCTTTGCTCGAGGATATGTACAAAAGAGAGTCTCGCTCAATGCATGGTCAAATGCCTATGCTGTGGAATCGCGCAGAAGGATTTCAAGTTTATGATGCATGGGGTAACCAGTGGATTGATTTTACTAGCACTATTTTTGTTGCTAATGCTGGGCATGGAAATAAACGGATTCGAGATGCTTTACAGGAAGTATTAAATAAACCTCTATTGCACACCTATACCTATGCAAGCAAAGAACGCATTGATTATTTAAACTATTTGATTGAGAAGACGCCAGCTCAATTTGAAAAAGCATTCTTGCTTTCTGCTGGGACCGAGGCTACTGAAGCAGCTCTTAAGTTAATGCGGCTTAACGGAAATAAAAAGGGTAAACAACGAAATGGTATTCTTTGTTTTGAGGGTAACTGGCATGGAAGAACACTTGGCGCTCAGATGATGAGCTGGAATAAAGAGCAGAAAGACTGGATTGGTTATTTGGATCCGGATATTCATCACCTCCCATTCCCATACCCTTGGCGTGAAGAAGCTATGCAAGATCCACGAGCCTATTTTCGTTCACATTTGGAAAAACTCTGCGAAAAAGAAAATATTGAACCGAATAAAGATCTATGTGGCGTAATGTTGGAAACTTTTCAAGGCTGGGGAGCAGTATTTTATCCTAATGAGTTTGTTCAGGAAGTAGTAAGTTTTGCCCATGATCACAATATGTTAGTGGCATTTGATGAAATGCAATCAGGTTTTGGTCGTACTGGTGAGTTATTTGGGTATACGCATTATGATGTAGAACCAGATCTCCTCTGTTGTGGTAAAGGCGCAAGTTCAGGCTTGCCGCTCGCCTTGGTTCTTGGTTCTGCTGAAGTATTAGATCTTCCTGATGTTGGCTCGATGAGCTCTACTCACTCCGCAAATCCTCTATGCTGCGCTGCTGGCCACGCAAACCTCCAGGCAATGTATGATGACGGGTTGATTGATAACTCAGAAAAGTTGGGCAAAGTTTTCCATCAGGAATTAAATAAGTTAAAAGAAAAGTATCCAAACCAACTAAAATATGTGCTCGGTAAAGGTTTGCTTGCTGCACTAATATTTATCGATGATAAAGGTGAGCCGTTAAGCGATCTATGTGATGTTGTGAGTGAAAAGGCGCTTCAAAGAGGATTGCTTGTTGTTCATACTGGACGTGAATCTATTAAGTTAGCGCCACCACTGTGTATAAATGAAGAAGCATTGCTTGAAGGTCTGGAAGTGCTAGGTTCCTGTATCTCAGATGCAATTGTAGAAGTTATATGATCATAAATGTCCGACATACTGGAATAGTTTGTAATAACCTGAAAGCTCAAATAGAGTTCTATAAAAATCTAGGATTTACAGAGATTAGCAGGGATATTGAAGAGGGTGCCTTTATTGAACAGGTTACAGGTTATGAAGGTGTAAAATTAGAATGGATAAAAATGAATTCGCCGGACGGTTTTCTACTCGAGTTGTTACAATACCATTCACACCCTGCAAATTATAATGGGCAGTTATCACCATCAAATCAACTAGGTTGTTCACATTTAGCATTTACAGTTAAAGATATAAATGAGGTTTGTCGGTTGATTGAAAAAAATGGTGGTTCAATGGTTAATCAACCTGCAGTTTCCCCTAATGGGAAAGTAAAAGTGGCTTATAGTCATGATCCAGAAGGTGTTCTAATGGAGATAGTTGAAGAATTATGAAACACCCAAACCTTACTGCCTATGATGGTGTTGAAGAGTTATCATCGTTCAATGAATCAGCATTTGAAGAATACTGTACTTGCAAGCTTAGAGAATGTGATAAACAAGTTGATTTTATACGAAGGATAATCGATAAAAAAAATTATACTGGAAAAGTGATCGAAATTGGTTCGGGCAATGGAAAGTTACTTTATGCGTTAGAAAAAAATGGATTGCTTGATGATGGGCTCGGTTATGAGCTATCTAGCTCAAGGGTGAATTTCGCCATTAAATTTTCAGAATCAATGGGTAGTACTCGTGTACAAAATATTTGTGGTGATTATCTCGAGTTGGACAAAAGTAAGGAAAATATTGATTTGATCATTGGTGTGGATATCGTCTTGCAATTAATTGCACCCGTTTCTGAGAGCTCAGAAAAACTACTCCTTGATAAAGTATTCAGCGCTTTAAAACATGGCGGCAATCTGATTATGGAGTTAATGGACTTCACCAATATTATTAATATGAAGGCAATGGTAGAAAATGATCTTATGCTATGGAAAGAGTTTGATGAACATGATCCGTGGCACTATGGATTAGATAAATTTTCAATCAATGGGGATGATGTTGTTTGGGATAAACGATTTATTAATCGCGATCGAAATATTGGTGATAGTACTTTTACGAACGTATTACGGCATTATACATTTGATATAATCAAACAAAAATTAATTCAAACTGGATTTGATGAACAGAAAATTCATTGCTTTACGTGCTGGAAGAGTGAAGGCGATATTCCGAAAGATGAGTTTATAGTAACCGCAGAAAAATAAAATTTAACCAAGGTAAAAATATGACTGACTGTGATTTGTGTAATACAAACGAATATGATGTTATCTATGATGGCCGTATCAGGGATGGTGTGGTTGGAAAGGAAACGGAAATGGACCATAAGGTAGTAAAATGCCAGGGCTGCGGATTGGTGCGTCTTTTAGAGAATCCTTTAAGCATGGAGTATTATCAATCAGATGAATATAGAAAAGCTTATAATGAGACAGCAGAGGTTTCCGATTACATAGAAATGCATGACAGCGAACAAATGCCAAGATTAAATAAGATTGGTGTTCATGCCTTCCGTGATAAAATTGCTCTTGACTATGGATGTGGTGGAGGTGCTTTTCTCGATCTGGTTAGCGGAGTAGCTAATAAGACTATAGGGATTGAACCATTTAGTGGTTACCATGAATCATTGACGTCTCGGGGGCATGAAGTATTTAGCGATTCAGATTCAGCAGTGGCCAGTTATACCGGACAGGTTGATACTATCACATCCTTTGGTGTACTGGAGCACGTCGAAAACCCAAGTCAGTATTTAAAAGATGCATTTAGCTTGCTCAAAAAAGGGGGCAAGATGTATCTGGAAACAGATAATCTGGATGACTTGTTGATGAAGCTTGAAATTAATGACTTTGACAGGTTTTTCTATCGTACTGCGCATTTGTGGTATTTTGATGCGCAGACACTTAGTAAGATTGTTGAACAAGCCGGCTTTTCAGGTATTGAAATATCTTTCAGACACAATTTTGATATTTCGAATGCTATGATGTGGTTGCGTGATAAAAAGCCAACTGGTAATGGCAAGCTGAATCTATTCGATTCAAGGGTGAATGCTGCTTGGATTAATTTTGTAGAAACTGCTGGTTTAGGTGATCTTGTCTGTGTTGAAATGACAAAGTCATAATTATGGATCTTGGCCTCAAAAATAAAAATGTTGTCATCACCGGCGCCTCTCGTGGCATAGGTGCCGCTATCGCGCACCGATTTTTAGAAGAAGGTGCAAATGTAATAATCGTCTCTCGAGGTTCAGATAATTTATATAATACAGAATCTGAATTAAAGGCAAAATTTAGTGAATCTCAACTCAAGGCGGAAACCTGTGATTGTACAGACCCCGATGCGTTGGAAAGTTTAAAAGCAAATATCACGAAACATTGGGACCATGTTGATGTTGTAGTCGCTAATATTGGTGATGGGCGCAGTGTACCTGATCCTCTCCCCAGTGACGCGCAATGGAAAAAAACATGGGACAATAATTTTGAATCGGCGCTTCACACAGTGCGTTCATTCCTGCCTCTGTTACAGAAATCGAAAGGCTGTATGCTATTTATATCATCTATTACTGCGATGGAGGCTTTTGGTGCTCCAGTTGATTATTCGACTGCTAAAACAGCCGTGGCAGCACTTGCGAAAAATATGGCAAGAAAGTTAGCAAAAGAGGTAAGAGTCAATGTGCTCGCACCTGGTAATGTTTATTTCCAGGGTGGTTCATGGGATGAAAAAATAAAAGCAGATCCGGAACGCGTCGAAAAGATAATAGAATCAACTGTGCCTATGAATCGGTTTGGCACCCCTGAAGAAATGGCGGATGCTGCGGTATTCCTTTGTTCTAATCGCGCAACGTTTATTACCGGAAGTGTATTGGTTGTTGATGGCGGTCAGACCGTGGGAGTATTTTGAATATGCCAAGAGAGTTAGAAAGACTTTTTCGTTTAGACGGAAAAGTGATCATCATTACTGGCGCTGCCGGTCTGTTAGGTAGAAAGCATGCAGAGGCGATAATTTCATATGGTGGTATACCTGTTCTTCTTGATCTTTCAGAACCAAACGTAAATGATTTTGCAGAAAAGCTAAGTGCTAAATATGGTACAGATGCGGTGGCAATGGCTGTTGATATTACTAATGAAAATCAAATCAGAGAGAATGCGGAATTAATTGTTAGAAAATATGGCAAGATTGACGGTCTTGTTAATAATGCAGCCAATAATCCGAAAGTTGAGGATGATGGTGATAAAAATTTCTCTCGTCTAGAAAACTTCCCACTAGAAATCTGGAATCAAGATGTTGCCGTCGGTTTGACAGGTGCATATTTGTGTGCAAAACACTATGGCTCAAAAATAGCTGACAATCCGACAGGTGGTTCGATAGTTAATATTTCTTCTGACCTTGGTTTAATGGCACCTGATCAACGTCTTTATAGGCAAAAAGGTTTAAGCGAAGACCAACAACCTGTAAAACCAGTTACTTATTCGGTAGTCAAAACAGGTCTAATAGGGCTGACACGATATTTGGCAACATATTGGGCGGAAAAAGGCGTGCGTTGTAATGCAATGTGCCCGGGAGGGATTAAAAATAATCAGCCGGATGATTTTTTAAAAGAAGTTTCATCAAGAATTCCAATGAACAGATTGGCTGAAGTCGATGAGTACCAAGGTACTTTGCTTTGGATGCTCAGTGAAGCATCGAGCTATTTGAATGGGGCGATTATCCCTGTTGAGGGTGGTCGAACTGCCTGGTAGTTCAGTATACAGATTAAAGTCCTTCCAGAGATTTAGTTGTTGTTTTTATATTCCTGACAGCTAGTTTATTCTACGATATATGTTCTCCCAGATCCCATTAAGTTATAAAAGACTCATCATTCGAGCTATATGTTAAAAAAAATTAGTTTAGTATTATTTTGGAATCTTATCATTTTATTGTTCCTGGTTGTTCTCGTCGAATTGTCACTGGGCTACTGGTTTTACCCCACGCCACGACAAGTTGGCGTTACCTGCTTCGATCCAGTTACTCATCACAAATATTGTGAAAATGTACATCAGCTGCGCTATATGGCAAAAGACGATGGCGGCGAATTGATATCAACCTATGTTAGTCAAGATGGGATAGCCGTTGAAAAACCATCGAACATGAATGATGCTTTTAATATAGTAGATTATGAAGTTATTATAATTGGTGATAGTTTTATACAGGCAGAAGAAATAAAATTTGAAGATCGTATTGGGTCTCGTATTGAAGATCTGGCTGGAGTTCATGTGCTTACTCATGGTTATTCGTCGTGGGCACCTGTGATCCAGACAAACTGGTTGTTGACACAAAATATACAAAAAGGTCAAAAGGTTATATATTTTGTGATGTCTAATGATTTTACTCCAAGTTATGCGAATAGTAATTTGAGTTACCATAGAACTGTTGTAAAAAAAAATAAAATAAGCGGGAGAGAGGTGTTCCAGTTTGCGCCATCTCGTAGTGATGAGCCACATGCAGCCGTGGCATTAAAGTTTTCGCAAAAGATTACAAACAAATCATTCTTCTTAGCAAGAACTGCCTTATTGTTGAAGTCGCATACAAAAGCAACATCTACCGATGATTTAAATCTGTTTCAAGATTCCTTTGAAGAATATTTCAACACTTGTGATGAATTTTATGCGAATCAGACGACTCAGTCTTCAATGAAGCTAATGATATATGACTATCTTGTTTTTTCACAAAAGGTTGAGTGTTGGCAGGACGCTCATCGGGCAGAAGTGATTAGCGGTATTAACGATATTCGTAGAGCAAAAGCTTATCTCGATGAGGTCGGGGCAGAACTATATGTCTATTTGATACCATCAGGATGGGCATTTCCAGGTGAAAATATGATTGGTAAGGCTTCAGCAGGTTATTTTAATCTTGCGCCTGGTACACTTGTGTCTCAACAAGGATTAGCTGCATTTATGACGCAAGAGCTCAATAAATTGAATATTAATTTCACTGATTTGGAACCTGTGATTAAAAAGTTAAGAAACAAGGGCGAGGAGTGGTACTTCCCTGTTGATGGTCACTGGACCGAGTTAGCACACGAAAGGTTGGCAAGCTACCTTGTTCGTGATCTAAATATACACCACTAGGTTTATAGTTTGATTAATGTACGTGCATTAACTATCAATTAATTTTTACGTGACATAAAAAGCGATGAGAAAAAACAAGACAATTGTAAGGGCGCCAACAGGTCGTTTCCCTGGTTTTAATCTGGGGGAAATATGGGATTATCGCGAGATGCTCATGTTGATGGTATGGCGAGATGTAAAAGTACGTTATGTCCAGTCGTCTTTGGGTATTGGTTGGGCGATATTCCCAGCCGTATCACAAATGATTATTTATACCCTTGTCTTCGGAAAATTGGTACGCATTGATTCAGATGGAGCACCGTATTCCTTGTTCGCGTTTTGCGGGATCATTCCCTGGATTTATTTTTCTCAGTCCTTCAATGCTGTTGCGTCATCCGTATATGGTGCAGGCGGCTTTTTACAGAAAATATATTTCCCTCGACTTTTATTGCCTCTAACAGCTTTATTAGAGAAAGGTTTCGATTTTTGTGTCGCAATGTTGGTGTTATTTATCGTTTTACTATTGTTCGGCGGGAAGCCTAACTGGAATATTGTATTTTTACCATTACTGATTCTTATCTTAATGGTGACATCGCTAGGCTATGGCATGCTTGCTGCAGCAATCATGGTTCATTTTAGGGATCTTCTTCATCTAATGGGTTATGTAACTATCGTCTTGATGTATGCGTCACCTGTTGTCTATCCGGTGAGTTTAGTGCCGGAAGAATATAAAATTTATTATGCCTTAAATCCAATGGTAGGAGTGATTGAAGGTTATCGTTCAATGTTGCTCTCAACACGTCCTATGCCATGGGACTTAATTGGTATAGGTTCGGTTGTTTCTTTTATCGGCCTATTAGTGGGTTCTTTATATTTTCGTTGGACTGAACCAAAGTTTGCAGATGTAGCATAGGCGCACTATGAATTCTCGTGAAGTTGTTTTAAAAGTAGATGCATTATCTAAAAGATATCGAATTGGTGTTAGGGATTCTCGAGCTGAGACACCAGTCGAAGTATTAAAGGAGATTATTACAAGACCATATAAGCGATTCAAGGACTTACGTGATTTGTCTAATTTCACTGATAATGAAGATGAAAGTGTAATTTGGGCTTTGCGAGATGTTTCCTTTGAAGTATATGAAGGAGAAGTATTGGGTATTATGGGAGCTAACGGGGCAGGGAAAAGCACACTATTGAAGATTCTATCGCGTATTGTAGCACCAACCTCTGGTGAGTTTTGGCATAAGGGCAGCCTTGCTAGTCTTTTAGAAGTGGGAACTGGTTTTAATGGCGAATTAACAGGGCGCGAAAATATTTACCTGAATGGTGCCATACTTGGTATGCGCAAATCACAAATTGATAAAGTCTTGGATGAAATTATCGAATTCTCAGGCGTTGAAAGATTTATTGATACACCTGTCAAACGTTATTCTAGTGGTATGACGGTAAGACTTGCTTTCTCGGTTGCTGCTCACCTAGATCCAGATATATTGGTACTCGATGAGGTCCTTTCTGTTGGCGATGCGCAATTTTCACAAAGGTCTATGCGGAAGATGGAAAATGTTGCTCAAGATGGCAGAACGGTGATTTTTGTTAGTCACAGTACCACTGCTGTTTCTAGACTATGTCATCGCGCATTGTTTCTTAGTAATGGTGAGATCACTGCAGAAGGTCCGGTTGAGAGAATTACAGGTCTTTATCTTGGTGATACAGAGCATACTAAGATGGCTATGGTGTGGGATGAATCAGTAGCGCCAAGAGCTGAAGGATTAGTAAAACTACTTTCAGTGCGGATGATTGATGAAAACGGTGAAGGTATTGAAAGAGTAGATATAAGGCAAAAAATTGGTTTAGAAATTAGTTTTGAGGTGCTTCGTGAAGGAAAAATAGTTCTTGCTGAATTTCAGGTAGTCAATGAACAAAGCCAAACAATATTTACTTCTATTGAGCGACATCCTGAATGGAGCAATAAAAACAGAGATAAGGGGCTTTACTGTGTATCAGGTTGGATACCCGGAAACTATCTTTCAGAAGGTAGATTTTCAATTAGTATCGCATTTAGTTCAACCTCACCAAGAGATACTTATTTAAGGGAAGACGAGGTACTGTGGTTCCAGGTTGTTGATCCCATGGATGGGGAAAGTGTTCGGTACGACTATGGGGCACCTGTTCCAGGGTTCGTTCGTCCCCGACTAGAGTGGAAGTAGAGTCTTTTAGTGATGAGAAATTCTACACATATACCTGACGTAGAAAAAAAGAATGTAGTTTTTCTAGTTGATACAGCCCCACAGACCACCGAGTTGTTGCGAGTAGCACAGGCTTTATCTGAAAATGGACTATGGCAAGTAACTTTTGTTTTTATCGATGAATATGTTGGTCGAAAAGAACACATCCAAATATGTAAGCAACGAAACTATATTGTTGATCTTGAAGCGACAAACGGGTCGGTAACGAAAAATGTTTTTAGAAGAATGTTTTTGTCCGCGAAAAATATATTCAAAAGATAGTGCTTTTGTTAACAAAAAAGTTGGCCTGCAATGATGTTCAAGAGTGTTGTCGTCTGATAGCAATGATTAGAATGTGCATAATATTGCATATGGTCAGATATGCTATTGTATGCTAAGCAGAAAACAGTATATGCGTGATTATGTGCGAGTAAATATATGGTATAAGGCGATCACGATAAAACATCACATATTCAATATTGTTAAGGTGCAGATATGGTATCGAATGATTACAGTGAAACATCACATACGTAATTTTATCCGAGTTAAAATATGGCATCGAATGATTACGGTGAAACATCACATACGTAATTTTGTCCGGGTCATGATATGGCACAAGATGATTACAGTGGGGCACTATATTCGGCATTTCCCATATTACTCTAAAGCACTTTGGCGCCGAATAATGTTTCATTACACTGCGCCTGGGGAAAGTTATGCCAACAAGGGACATTTTTTTTATTTAAAAAATCACTGGTCAAGACACTATCAAATGCAAATCAGTTTAGCGGAAAACGTATTGGAGTCCCATGATGCGGACTTGCTTATCTTAGGTAAAGATTGTGTTTACTATAGTACCGCCTGTTGGGTTCGGGCTGCTAAAAATATAGGGGTAAAAACCGCATTAATACCTTTCGATGAAGCAAGTTCTGATACCTTGGCAGAGCATCGATTCGATCACAAAGAACATCTCATTCTGTCCGAAGCGGATGAAGAAATCGCAGCACAGCACCCAGAGTGGGTTTATGAATACAAAGAACAGCGTTTATTACTTTTATCTTCTCCACAGATTGCGGCGCTTAATGAATTAAATATTTCGCCTGCCAATCCTTGGGCATATAATAGTAGTAATTGTGATCGCATTTTACTCGATAGTGAATTCCAAAAGAGCAAGTATACGCAAACCAATGCAGTAGATCAGCAACTGGCAGTAACCGGGGCTGTATATCAGGATCTATTGGCGGCAAGTTATAAAAATGCAAAGCTAAAACGTAAAGAGTTGCTCGACTCGTTCGGATGGAAAGACGATAAGCTATTAATCTTAGGATCATTGACACCCAATAAGTTATCAGAGCGAGATGTTGAGCTGGAGTTTTCAGATTATTTTGAAATGCTATCTTACTGGACTAAATGCTTAATAAAAGATAACCGATTTAACGTTATTTTATGCTTGCACCCGAGTGTGAATTATAGTGAAGTATCATTTTTGGAGAATTACGGAGTTAAAATTATTCGAGAAGATACGGCAACCCTCATTGGGGTTTGTGATGTATATGTCGTTGATTGCTCTGCAACCAGTCGTTGGGCTCTTGCTGCAGGGAAGCTGGTCATTGATTACGATCTTTTAAGATACGGACTTGATTTTCATTCTAGTCTAGACGGTATAATTCATATCCAGTCAAAAAAAGATTTTGAATCAGTATTAGATAAACTGGCTAATGGAGAACTCGAACCAGAGAGAGCTATAGTTAAGTCGAGAGCTGATGCAGGATTTTGGGGGGAGTTTGATGGACGTGCTTCTAGCCGTATAAATGAAGAATGTCTACGTCTTATTTCAGATCATAACCTTTAATCCGCATATAAATATATTAGTGCTGTATACCTGATAATATTCAATTATATAACTACAAATAAATCATGGCTGGTATAGTTTAGAGTATGTCTTTTGTTAGTTGGCAGTTTCTTATTTTTTACCCAATAGTGTTGGTTGTTTGCTTTTTAACGCCGATCCGATATCGCTGGTTTGTTCTCTTACCTGCTAGTTTGATATTTTTCCTGGCGCTAAATGTTTGGCATGGCTTTTTGCTTGGCGGAGTGGTAGTGATTAGTTATTGCTTTGCTTTACTTATGGATAATGCAAAAAGTTCAAAAATGCGTCTTAGTATGCTGGTTATGGGACTTGTTCTTAGCTTATCGATGCTTGTGTATTATAAGTATGCAGTATTTATTCTAAACAGCTTTTCGAGCAGTATGAGTATAGTGGGTATAGAATTAGATTGGACGATGGAAAAATTGATATTACCGTTGGGCATATCATTTTTTACGCTGCAAGCAGTAGGTTATCTGTTTGATGTATATAGGCAGCATATTCCCGTTGAACGAAATATCGCAAAATATGCTGTATTCATCAGTTTTTTTCCTCAGCTCGTTGCAGGTCCGATTGAACGAGCAAAAAATATATTGCCTCAATTAGTACAACCGCGAGAATATGATTACGATGAATTTAAATCAGGCCTAAAATTAATAGCTTGGGGACTGTTTAAAAAGGTTGTTGTTGCAGACAATATGGCAACAATTGTGGATCCTATTTATAGTAATCCTCAAGATTACTCTGGTCCATTATTGTTAATTGGCACGATTGCATTTGCGTTTCAGATTTATTGTGATTTTTCTGGTTATACAGATATGGCAATCGGATTGGCAAGGACCCTCGGGATTAGATTGATGAAGAATTTCGAGCGGCCCTATTTTGCTCAGACAATTCCAGAGTTTTGGCGCCGTTGGCATATTTCCTTGTCTACCTGGTTTAGAGATTACCTATATGTACCGCTTGGTGGCAACCGATCAACTGCTTCGCGATGGGCGGTGAATATCTTTATTGTGTTTGCGGTAAGCGGACTTTGGCATGGAGCACAGTGGACATTTGTGATATGGGGTGTGCTTCATGCGCTCTATTTTTTATTGACTCGCTGGTTAGCAGAACCTGCAACTGCACTGCGTGAAACAATGGGATTACGGTCAGACTCATGGGCTATCGTAGCATTCCAGGTGACAGTTACTTTTTCTCTGGTGACATTTGCCTGGATATTTTTTAGAGCAAATTCTGTTGACGATGCGTTTTATATTATAAATAACATACTGGTTGGCTGGCCTGGTTTTTCCCTAGAAGCGCTTTCCTCGATAATTCAAAGACTAAACATGACATATGTGATGATCTCATTTTCGACTGCAGCCTTATTGATAGTTGTAGAGTATATACAACAAAAAGACATGGGTGCAGAATGGTTCCAAAGAAAACCAGCTGCGTTTAGGTGGGTTTCTTATTATACACTGGCCGGTTTGATTTTAGTACTGGGTGATTTCGGACGTTCTAAATTCATCTATTTTCAGTTTTGATATATGGAGTTAAAAATATGCGAAAGCTTTTTTTAAAATTTATTTTATTTGTATTACCTGTAGGGGTTCTGCTGGTTGCAATCAATGTCTGGGTCGATCCAGGAAATTTATTCCAAAAAGGATTGGAAGATGAAATGGCCGATATAATTTTAAATGGCGACAGGCTTGGTGTCCCACGAGAATATATTAATTATAATGAAAGGTTATTTCAAAAGTCCTGTATTACCAGGATTGATGAACGAAAAGACGTTATAGTCTTTGGTTCAAGCCGTGTTCGTTATATTCATAAAGATTTGTTCCCAAATATGACCTTTCATAATAATGCAGTAAATGCTGCGAGTCTGGAAGATTTTATTTTGCTTTATGGGTATTACCGTGAAAGAGGTTTAATACCTAAAAAACTCATACTAGCTCCGGATCACTGGATATTAGATAAAAATGCAGGCTATACAAATTGGCATAGGCTCTGGGAAGATTATGAGAAGTATGCTGATCAGATGGGATTGGTTGTAGGCTCTCTACCAAATGATGATGTTGTACAATTCTGGAGAACACCTTTCTTTATGAGGTGGCGAGAAGCATTGTCGCCAGCATACTTCCAACAAAGTTGGAAAAAAATACTAAATGGTCAATTCATAAGAGGCAATATTCGTGTTCAGGCAACAGAGCATACCAAAACCCATGAAGTCTATGTCATCAATGCGGATGGTTCATTTGCCGATCAGAAATTCCCCGCTTCGATTGAGGATGTGCGCAATTTAGTTGAAACGGTTGATGATGGTATATCACCGCTTAAAAAGATCGATAAAAGGTTGGCGGGAAATTTTGAAAAATTTCTTGATGTGTTAAAGGCGGATGGTGTTGAAGTCACAATACTCCTCGTACCATTTCACCCCATTACCTATAAAAAATGGATTAAGGACGATACTAAGGGGCTGTTAAAGGCAGATGACTATTTCAGGGAAGTAGCAAAAAAGAAGGGTTTGAAAGTTATTGGATCACAAAACCCAGATAATATACCTTCTCTAGAAATAGAATATAGGGATTGGGTTCACCCTCGGCGAGAAGTGCTGGAAAGAATAATATTAAAAAGCTGATAAACAAAATATGGTGGGTTGCTAAAGGGTCTAAAATAACCGATGAAGAAAAAATTAAAAAAGATATTGTATGTGATTTTGATATTATGTTTGCTTGTGGCAGCATCTGTTATCTGGGTTTATGTTGATCCAACTAATACATTTCATAAAGCTATTGAAGAGAAAATGGCTGAAATTGTTGTAAGCGGCCAGAACGTCGGCGTCCCGCCAAAATATATTTCCTTTAATGAGCGGAAGTTTCAAACTGCATATATTGAAAAGGTTCATACAAGAGATCATGTGCTAGCAATGGGATCTGGACGTATTAAATATATTCGAAACAACATGTTTCCTAACAAAAAGTTTCATAATGCAGCAGTTAATGGTGCCACTTTAGAGGATTTTGTTACTTTATATTACTTTTATAAAGAACGTGATTTGTTGCCGGACAAGATTATACTCGCCTTGGATCACTGGATAATTGATGCTAAACCGTATTATTCCTATTGGCATGTTTATTCCGCTGCACACAAAGATGCGGTTGATCAGATGGGTTTCAAAAATCAAAAAACTATTGATATCAACGGTGATGGCAAACATTTTTGGGAAAATGCTCGAGCTGCGCGTACAAAAGAAATATTTTCGATGGATTTTCTACTAATGTCAGTGTCTCGTTTATTTGCTGGGCGCTCGATTTTTCCTCGGACTGTGTATCCAACCCGCGAAGAAAATACAAGGAGTGGACTCTATATATGGTTAGCAGATGGCTCGATGGCATCTGAAGAAACTCCCTGGTCAGTGGAGGAGCTACGTAAGCTTATCGCAACTGTAGATGATGGAGTGCCACCACTTGATAACTTGGATAAAGGGCGATTGAAAGATCTTGAGATGCTCTTGAATATAATGAAAAAGGATGGAGTAGTAGTTGAGTTGCTTATGGCGCCTGTACACCCTGATACATATAAGAAGTGGATAGTAGAAGACAAAAAAGGTGTAATTAAGGCAGAAGAAATGTTTCTGCAACTGGCGAAAAGAAACAACTTAAAAATATGCGGCTCATTTGATCCAGCGAAAGTTTCTTTAGCAGAAAATGAATTTCAAAACTGGATTAATCCTCATGAAAGTGCCTTAAGACAGATTTTATCTAGTTGTAATGAAAGTTAAGTTCAAACAAATAAAGCACTAGTGGTTAGAATAAAACGAATATTTATAACATTCTTTGCGATTATTCCGGTAATTGTAGCTATACCTTCTCTAAATTACTTGGTTGACCCTGCAAATTTATTTGTAAAAGGATCGGGTATCGAGAAAAGTATTGCCGATCTGAATCTGGCTGGTTGGAATGTTTCTGTTCCATTAATATATGCAGATTATGACGAAAGAATCATGCATTCATATTTGATTGAAGGGTTCGAGGTTTCGCATGATACTGTTGTATTCGGTTCAAGTCGTGTTCGTCAAATTACACATGAGATGTTTCAAGGTAACACGTTTTATAATTTCGCTTCAGCTGCAGCAAACCTTGAGGATTTCTGGGCATTCTACTCTTTATATAAAACACAAGGGCTTAGGCCAAAACGGATAATTCTTGGGTTAGAACATTGGATGCTTGATAAAGATCCCGGGTATACACATTGGAAAACGCTAGCACCAGTATATTATGAAATCATCTCAAAACAAGGTTATGAAGTGCCTGAAAATTACCAACAAGTGAAGACTACTTATACGCTTGAGAAACTTATGCAGCTTGTTTCTTTGTCATATTTTCAGGAATCACTTAAAAGGGTATTTGCTTCAGGCGGAAAATTAAGCGGTGAACGATTTTCAGCAACACGTGATGAAAAAGCGAGGGATGGAGAATGGTTGCAACGCTTTGATGGTTCAGCAGGAGAACGCTTAATTCCTCGCACAACCGAAGAGGTCAGAACTAAAGTGTTGACTGAAGATGATGGGGTTTCGCCAATGAGGGCAATTGAACAATCTCGAGTGCGATTGTTTAGTAAATTAGTTGAGTTGATAGAGTCTGATGGTATTGAAGTAGTATTTTTTTTGCCGCCTGTTCATCCTGTCACTTTCGAGAAATGGAAAAAAAATAAAAAAGGAATCATTGCTGCTGAGGAGTTTTATCGTGATTATGCTGCAAGTAAAGGTATAACTATTATAGGTTCATATAACCCATCCAGGGTAAATGCAGATGAAAAAGATTTTATGGACTGGGTTCATCCGAGACGTGAAATCGTCACAAGTATTATTGCTGAATTGAACTAGGGTGCTAAGGTTGTGAACATCAGTCTTTTGTGTGTGGTTGCTGCGGGACCACAAACAACTGAACTATTAGAAGCAACACAGGCACTGAATAGAAGTAACCCAATAAATGCTTCTTTTCTATTTGAGAAAGAATATGAAACAGCAGAACAGCATAAATCGAAACTACATGGTTTAGGGTATCATTGCATAAATAGTGATGGTTCGCGCTACAGTGTGGAAACAGCTGGATCATTACAAAAGGTATATAAAAGAAAGAATTGGAGAGATATCGCTAGGAAATGGTTGAAACATTTACCGGATTGGCTTTCTAACCCTTTGCAGCAATTTATCCGATATCTAATGTACACTCAGATCGGTGCATATCCATACTGGTTTTTACGTTATAGACTTCATTTAAATCGATGTAGTACTTTTATTGAAAGCATAAAACCTAACCTGATTTTGCTTGCCGTAGATGCAGCGCATTATGATTCTGGTAGCTGGATTAAAGCAAGCTATAATCATTGTGTCCCCTGTGTAGTCATTCCATTTGCAATGGCTGATAAAGAAACGTTAGCTGAAGATCGGGTTAATCTAATCGCAAACAATGCAGTCTTACCAGAAAACTGGCTGTTAGCACGTTTGTATCCTCAATGGTCATATGAATATAAAACAAAAAAGCTGGTTGAATTGCCAGCTGCGCAGGCATTTTCTAAACAATCACTCGGTATCGTGATGTCACACCCCTGGGTATACAATGCCAGTGAAGCGAATTTGATTTTGCTCGAAAGTGAATATGCATTGGATCAATTGTCAGAACAGGGAGTTGAACTTAAAAACGTGATTATCACAGGACGAGTTGCACATGATGAAATGTACGAAACCATGTGTCAGCGAGATCGATTAAGGGAAAAACTAGTTAATGACTATGGCCTCAATCCCGATCATCCAATTGTGACAGCAGCATTAACGCCAGATAAGTTTGAAATATTTGGTTGGCGGACTGAATTTAAAGATTATCGCTCTATGGTGGAAAATTGGATAGAAATTCTAGTAAGTGAAAATAATATCCAAATACTTATATCTGTTCACCCAAGTGATACACAAGACAATGTGCGATACTTAGAAAGATCTAGAGTGTTTTTTGCGAGTGAGCCACTTTCCAGGTTGATACCATTATCCGATCTATATGTAACAGACTGCTCAGCTACGGCTAGAATAGCGGCAGCGTGTGGTGTTCCCGTGTTGGATTATGATTTGTATCAATTTAACTTAAAATTTAATCAGGTTGGTGATGGCCTTGTGTATGTTAACTCGAAAAGTGATTTTGAACGCGAATGGAAAAATATTTGGAGTGAGAAAGATAGGTTAAAAGAATTAAGCGCTTTGCAGTCAAAAAAGGGCGGGTATTATTCGTTGCTTGATGGTGGGGCAGAGAAGAGAATTGTTACTAGTTTAGTAGAACTTACGAGGAGATAGTTTTGAAAGTAATTATATTTGGAGCCGGTAGAATGGGGCGACGATTTATACAAATTGTTCGAAATAACGATTTAGAACTGGCAGGTATCTGTGACATAAGTCCTGAAGCGTTAGCGATCGCAAAAGAGGAATATAAGCTAAGCGATGATCAGCTATATCAAGACGCTGAAGCTATGGCGACTGAATGTAATGCGGAGGTTGCAATTGTTGCAACTACTGCTCAGGCACATTATGAATATTCAATGTTGGCGATGCAGCATGGTTGCAAATACCTGCTATGTGAAAAACCGCTTGCCACATCACTTGCGCAGTGTGATCGCCTTATCGAGGAGGCAGATAAAAGAGGTATTATTCTAGGGGTAAATCACCAAATGCGTCATATTGGTGAGTATCAACGCATGCATGATTTGTTGAATAGCCCTGATTTTGGATGTCTTAATACGTTGCTTATTCAATCAGGAAATGCCGGCTTATCGATGAATGGTCTTCACTTTCTTGAAGCATTTAACTATTTGGCAGGCTCTGAAATGGTTGAAGTTACAGGTTGGCTCAGACCAGAGAAAGTTGATAACCCTCGTGGGGCAGAGTTTCACGATCCAGGTGGCGCTATTCGAGTAGAAACGCGAGATGGCCACTCCATGTATCTTGATATGGATACACGTAATGGACATGGAATGAAAGTGATGGCCGCTGGGCCTTGCGGTCAATTTGTAGCTGATTTGCTTGAAGGTACTATTACAATAGGTGCAAGGAAACCTGAAAACAGAGACAAAACTACTGGGCTATATGCAACCGATAATGTTGGCTCGCTAGAAACTTATGAACCAACCGATGCGATAAAGTCTTCTACCATTGTATTAAGGGAGCTCTTAAAAGGCGATAAAGGCAATTTTGTACGTGGCCAGGAAGCCAAAAGGCTCATTGAAGTGTTAGTGGCAGCATACGAATCAAGCGAGAATGACAATAAACTAATTAAATTGGATGACATCAATTTACCAAGAGAAAGGGAGTTTCCATGGGCGTAAGTACAATACGTGTTGCAGTTATTGGTGCCGGTGCACTAGCGCGTGAACACTTACGTGCATTTAAGGATATTGATGGTGTGGAGTTGGTGGGAATATGCAGTCGCACATTGTCTAAGGCACAAATACATGCTGATGAATTTAAAGTTCCAGTAGTTACAACTGACTTGGCAGAGCTTGATGATAAAGCAAGACCTGATCTCGTTGTAGTGGCTGTTACTATTCCATCCACGTTACCGGTGAGTTTAGAGTGCTTTGAATATGATTGGACAACATTGATTGAAAAACCTCTTGGAGTAAATCTGGCCGCTGCAGAACAACTTGCACGCGTAGCAAGAGAAAAAAAAAGGAAAGCCTATGTTGCTTTTAACCGTCGTTATTATGCAAGTATGAACTGGGTTAAAAAAGGTTTGGATTCGATTGAGAGTAAACGATTTATTAAAATCCAGGATCAGGAAGATACTAATGTGGCAGCGCAGGACGGTCATGCAAAGGAAGTATTAGATAATTGGATGTTTGCAAACTCAATACACTTGATTGATCTGTTTCGCTACTTTGGACGCAGTCCCATTAGCAAGATTACACCACTTAAGCCGTGGCCAGGTATTGATAGTGATGTACTTGAATTTCTTGCGACTATTGACTATGAAAATGGCGATAGTGCCTTATATGAGGGAATATGGAATGCACAAGGGCCGTGGGCGGTTACAGTGACAACCAATGATAAACGTTATGAAATGAAACCAGTAGAATCAGCGTTTTATCAAAACCAAATCGATCGTACGGTTTTTCCGATGGAGCCTGATTCTCTTGATGAAAAATACAAGCCTGGATTTTATCGGCAGGCAATTGATGCAGTAAAAGCGACCCGCGGGGAGAATAACGATTTGGCAACACTTGATGATGCGTTGGAAACGACTCGCTTAACACACCGTCTTTTTGGTTTAGATGCAGGTTAGAAACAAGAACGATCTTTTAACTTATTGTTGCGGTATAAAAAATGAGCTGCGACGTGATATTTTTATGCATGACAAATTGGAACTGTATAAATATGGTTCGATCATTATTCCTCGTGCAGAGAAAATATTTTCCTGGTTCCAAAAAAGATCAAAATATGTTTATTATTTTATAAGTCTAACATTGATCATATGGAGTAAAGTATTATATCCAATATTACTGTCTGGCGTATTTGTAAAAAATATTTTTAAAATAAAAGGTAATAAATGGAGCCATGATGAGCGTGATCTCTTTATTGTAACCTCACCTATTGGTCTTGACGCCGTAAAAAAATTAGAATTCGATGGTTATTATCTCTTCTTGTCTTCTTCGCAGTTAAGAGCAGAGACAACATCAGAAAAATATCGATTATTAACTGATTATTGTACGTTTAAAGATCTCTGGCTAGCCTTGCGGTTGGCTTATACTGCCGATAATACTATATCTAAAACAGTTTCGATTGAAGGTGCGGTTTTACAAAACTATACAGCTTTTAGTTGGTTCTTGACTTGGTTAGTATTGAGTAGAATTTCTAATAAACTAGACACACTCTGGTTTACAAATGACTCAGATCGATGGGCTGTTCTGTTTGATAATCTGCCCGGTAGATTACAGCGCATTTTGGTCCAGCATGGCTTACTTGCAGATCATTTTGTTGATAAAGTGCGTGATCGTCCTTCGGAGCCGCTACCGTGCAAACTCAAAAACATTACAAGAATTTATGTCTATGACGAGAAATCTAAAATTCTTTTTCAAAAGATGATCTTGGATGGGGGAGGTGATATTGACTACCAGCAATTCCCTATGACACTAAATTTAGTTGATTGGCCGCCAAATATAAATAAATATTTCAGAATTCTGATTATCGGTCAACCAGAGGCAACTAATAGTGAATGCAAATTAACTAATGAGATATTGTCATGCGACATTGAATGTGACGTAATTATAAAACCTCATCCATCGTACTCAAGTAAACCGTATGAATGTATCGATTCATCGCATTTTTATCTCTTGGATAGAAGTGACATATTCCCTAATGCCGATGTTGTAATCATGTTTGCAGATTCATCACTTGGTAGATTTTATGAAAGTTCGGGTATAAAAACTATTTCTGTTAATAAGTATTTGGAAGAGGATATAGTGAAACTAATTAACTCGCTATATATAGACTGGTTAAATAAATAATTACTCAATATGTGCGGAATCATTGGAGGATATAACTCATATTTTGATAAGAAAACTCCACTCATCTTATCTCACAGAGGCCCTGATGATATTGGTCACTATGTTGACGACCGCCTTTTCCTTGGTCATACGAGGTTGTCTATTCAAGATCCGTCCGCTGCGGGGCATCAGCCTCTTAAGTCAGGTGATGGAAATTATGTCATTGTATACAATGGCGAAATTTATAATGTAAATGAACTTCGTGATGAATTAGTTGCGGATGAAAATATAATATTTCATGGACGTTCTGATACTGAAGTACTGTTGAATTTGTATATAAAATATGGCTTGGATTTTTTGTCGCGGCTAAATGGTATTTTTGCATTTGCTATATGGAATAAGAATAGCAATGAGTTGTTGGTTGCAAGAGATGGCCTTGGAATAAAACCTCTATACTATACTAAAGAAGATAATCGATTTTTATTCTCTAGTGAAATAAAAGCGCTTCTACTTGATCCTGGTGTTTCTCGAACAATTAACAACAAAGCCCTGCTGAGTCATTTGGTATATCTATGGTCACCCTCGCCGGACACCATGTTATCTGAAGTAAAAAAGTTAGAGCCAGGAAATTCGTTATTAGTCCGGGATGGAAAAATAGTGAAAAAGTGGAGATTTTACAATCTACCATATATAAAAAAACCGGTAAGAATTTCGGAATCTGATGCGATTGAAAAAACACGAAAATTGTTATCGCAAGCTGTTCATAGACAGATGATTTCTGATGTACCAGTCGGGGCATTTTTATCTGGTGGTATTGATTCAAGTGCAATAGTCGCTTTAGCAAAATGCAACACGATTGAGCAAAGACTGCAGACGTTTACAATAGATACAAGTGCTCTTTGTGAGCAGAAAAATACAGCCGACAGTGATTTACATTATGCTCAACAAGTAGCAAAGCACCTCGATGTTGATCTGAATGTGGTTCAGGTGCTTCCTGAGGATTTCAATAATTTAGAAAATGTGATTTATCATCTTGATGAGCCACAAGCAGACCCTGCAGCATTAAATACAATGCTTATTAGCCAGTTGGCGCGAAACAAAGGGATAAAAGTGCTTTTGTCTGGTGCAGGTGGTGATGATGTGTTTTCTGGGTACCGGAGGCATTTTGCACTATTGCAAGAAAAATACTGGACGTGGTTGCCACAACCGGTTAGGTACCTAATGTCGCATGTAATACAATATTTACCAACGCCAAACACAACAATGCGAAGAGTGAAAAAGGCGCTTCAATATGCTGACTTAGATCTTGAGCGCCGTTTGGTGAGTTATTTCTATTGGATAAACCCAGAAATTATCTCTGACACACTTGCACCGGCCATTAAATTTCAGTTGCAAGACTATGATGTTGGTAGCCCATTAGTACATACCTTATCTGATCTGCCTGCAGAGGTTGAGCCGCTTAATAGAATGTTATACTTAGAAGGTAAGCATTTTCTTGCTGATCACAATCTTAATTATACAGATAAAATGGGAATGGCTGCTGGAGTAGAAATACGAGTTCCATTTCTTGATACAGATCTCATTTCTTTTGCAGCATCATTGCCAGTGCATTTCAAGCAGAGAAGGAGTGCGGGAAAATGGGTGTTGAAAAAAGCTATGGAAGGGATTCTCCCAAATGAGATTATTAATCGTCCAAAGACAGGATTTGGTTTACCAATGCGTTTTTTAATTCAGAATCAACTTAAAGAGATGATTGATGAGATATTATCGCCAATTTCCGTGCGTAACAGAGGTTTATTTGATTATGAAGGATTGCAGCGATTACGTAAGTTAGATGAAGCAGGCAGTGTTGATGCTAGCTATATTGTGTTTTCTATGCTCTGTATTGAGATTTGGTGTAGAAAATTTATTGATAGATAGGCAATATTATAATTAATATAGATCTAATTATTTATATGGGAAACGCATGAAACAAGTAATGCAAGATCTTGCTAAGGGCGAAACGATGCTTATCGAAGCACCATCACCACAGATCAGTGCTGGCCATGTCAATATATATAGCACCATAAGTTTAATATCTGTTGGTACAGAACGAATGCTGCTTGATTTTGGAAAAGCCTCATTGTTAACAAAAGCTCGTCAGCAACCAGATAAAGTGAAAATGGTTCTTGATAAAATCAAAACAGATGGTCTATTTGCTACTACAGATGCTGTCCTAACAAAACTAGCGCAGCCAATACCATTAGGGTATTGCAATGTTGGTGTTGTGACAGAAGTGGGAGCAGATGTCTCAGGAATAAAGCCAGGCGATAGAGTGGTGTCTAATGGGCCACATGCGGAAATTGTGAAAGTCCCACAGAATTTATGTGTCAGGATTCCAGATGAGATCGAAGATGAAATTGCAGCCTTTACCATCCCATCAAGTATTGCATTACAAGGGATTAGACTAGCTAATCCTACTTTAGGGGAAGCATTTGTTGTTACTGGAGTAGGTTTGATTGGTCTTCTTACCGTGCAGTTGTTACGTGCGAATGGTTGTCGAGTGCTAGCGATCGATTACGATGAAAAACGATTAGCGCTGGCGAGGGACTATGGTGCCGATATCTGTAATCCAGGGAAGGGCGAAGATCCGGTCAAAACAGGGTTACGATTTAGTGATGATAATGGTGTGGATGCTGTAATAATCACGGCGGCAAGTAAATCAAATGAGCCCGTAAGCACGGCTGCAAAAATGTCGCGTAAACGAGGGCGAATTGTATTGGTAGGAGTAACAGGTCTTGATCTAAATCGGGCTGATTTTTATGAAAAGGAATTAACCTTTCAGGTTTCCTGTTCATATGGGCCAGGTCGTTATGATGAGAATTATGAGAAAAAGGGAAATGATTATCCTTATGGCTTTGTGAGATGGACTGAGCGGCGAAACTTTGAGGCGGTATTGGATATAATGACATCAGGGCAATTAAATTTGAAGCCTCTAATCACGCATCGCTTTGAATTTGAAGAAATTAAAAAGGCATATAACATGTTGTCCGAAGGAGGGGATGCGCTAGGTGTCTTGCTGAAATACGGTTCAGAAGAATCGGTGCGAAATATAAAAAACATCTCATTAAACTCTGTAACAACCTTTGATAAACAGAAACCAATAGTAGGGTTTGTTGGGGCAGGGAATTATGCATCACGTGTATTGATACCAGCATTTAATGAAGCTGATGCACAATTGCATACGCTAATTTCTAATGGAGGAACTAGCAGTGCGATTCATGGCAAGAAATCAGGTTTTATCAGAGCATCAAGTGATGTAGAAACAATATTGAATGACGAGAGCATAAATACTATTGTTGTGGCTACTCGACACAATACCCATGCTCAACTTGTGGTTCAATCATTAAAGGCTGGTAAGAATGTTTTTGTGGAAAAACCGCTAGCGATTAAACAAAGCGATCTAGATGAAATACTTTCTGTTTATGAGACAGTGCAAGCAGACGGGAACAGTGCAAGTTTAATGGTTGGCTTTAATCGACGATTTGCACCATTGGTTCAAAAAATGAAGGAGTTATTAAGTACTGTAAAAGAACCGAAGTCTCTTGTTATGACTGTTAATGCCGGGGCTATTCCGGCGAATCATTGGACACAAGATTTAAAAATTGGTGGTGGTCGTATCATTGGCGAAGTCTGCCATTTTATTGATCTGATTAGGTTCTTGGTTGGTAAACCGATTTCATCCTGGCAACGTCATACCATGGACTCTATATCGAATGATACGTTAAGCATTAATTTATCATTTACTGATGGCTCTATAGGAACTGTGCATTATTTTGCCAATGGTAGTAAGTTATTCCCAAAAGAAAGACTAGAGGTTTTTGTGTCTGATCGAGTATTACAGCTCGATAATTTTCGTAAGCTGACAGGCTATGGTTGGCCAGGATTCAAGAAAATGAGGCTTTGGAGGCAAGACAAAGGTCAAAATAGTTGCGTGGTAGCCTTCTTGGATGCAATCTCAAAAGGTACTGAGTCGCCGATTCCTTTTGATGAGCTGCTTGAGGTTAGCCAAGCTTGTATAGAAATTTCTGAGCAACACTAATGTATGAAGAAAAAATAAATCCTCTCATTGATATTATCGCAGGAGCACGTCCAAATTTCGTAAAAATAGCAGCTATTTTTAAAGTATTAACTGATAAAAAATCCAAATATCCAGCGTTGCGTTATCGTCTCATACATACTGGTCAACATTATGATGCAGATATGTCCGATATTTTTTTTCAACAATTAGGAATTCCAGAGCCAGATGCAAACCTTAATGTAGGCTCAGGCACTCAAGCATCACAAACCGCAGCAATAATGCTCGGATATGAACAGTTGTTAATAGAAGAGCAAAGTACACTTTGTCTTGTTGTGGGAGATGTTACATCGACGATGGCATGTGCGATTACGGCTCAAAAACTTGGGATTCCTGTTGCGCACGTTGAAGCAGGAATTCGTTCAGAAGATTGGAGCATGCCTGAAGAAATTAACCGGATAGTTACTGACGCAGTAACTAATATCTTTTTTACTACTAGCGAATACGCTAATAAAAATTTGCGCTTATCAGGTGTACCAGAGGATCGAATTATCTTTGTGGGGAATACGATGATTAATACACTGTATGATAATTTGGATCGTTTGAAACCCCCCATATTTTGGGATGATGCAAAGTTACAGTCAGGTGAATATTTTGTTATTACTCTGCACAGGCCATCTAATGTTGATGATTTTGAAAAAACAATAGAAATTTTGAAAGAAATAGAAAAGCACGCAAGAGGGAACCAAATACTATTTCCTGTTCATCCAAGAACAGCAAAAAATATTCGACAATTTGATAGTCTTAATTCAGGGATTATCATGGTTGATCCACTACCTTACCTAGAATTTAATTATCTTATAAAACACGCAAAAGCTGTGATAACAGATTCAGGTGGGGTGTCTGAAGAGACCACTGTGTTTGGGGTGCCGTGCTTGACCTTACGTAATACAACTGAGCGACCGGAGACAATTATCGAAGGTACTAATGAACTTATTGGTACTGATCCAAAAAATATAAAGCAAGCTTTTGAACGTGTATTCACCGGTATGTGGAAAAAAGGCTCTATACCAGAGAAATGGGATGATCAGGTTGGTCAAAGAATTGTTAGAGCGCTTGAGCAGATGCTTTATTCGTCAAAGTGAAAACGCCTGGGAACGTGACTTTAAGTTTAATTTCTTTGTATTGGTACACGATTCGCCACCTGCGGTATATACAAATATTTAATATATTAGTTTTTAAGCTTTACAAACCAACTCCTTCCTTAAAAAAGGCGCCTGATCTTAAGAAACTTAATTCGCTTATGACGCCTGTTATACCAAAAAAGCAATCACTGATCGCGCCAAAGACTTTATGTTTTTTTAATA
The DNA here is from genome assembly GCA_947259575.1 of uncultured Ectothiorhodospiraceae bacterium. Lineage (GTDB taxonomy): Bacteria > Pseudomonadota > Gammaproteobacteria > UBA6429 > Thiohalophilaceae > SZUA-24. The sequence continues at coordinate 99,694 of CAMYMU010000051.1, forward strand.
AAACCAGAGTTATTAGAAAGCGAAATGACTGGCAGGGAAATAAGTTAGGGAAATTATGGCTCTATAATTTACATTATTTTGATGATTTAAATGCGGCTGATTCACCGGCCAGGCGTCAGTGGCAACTTGATCTGATTCGGCAATGGATAACAGAGAACCCCCCCGCTCATGGAATCGGCTGGGATCCCTATCCTACATCATTGCGGATTGTAAATTGGATAAAATGGGCGTTACGTGAAAATGAATCTTCTGATATTTTTAATAACTCATTAGCAACTCAAGTTCGTTGGCTAAGTAAAAGGCTTGAGTACAATTTATTAGGAAATCATATCTTAGCAAATGCGAAGGCTTTAGTTGTTGCAGGATTATATTTTGACGGAAATGAAGCTGACTCATGGCTCAAGAAAGGGTTTACTGTTTTGCAGAGACAGCTTACTGAACAAATTTTAGATGATGGGGGGCATTTTGAACGCAGCCCAATGTATCAAGCCATTATATTAGAGGACCTTTTAGATTTAATTAACTTTCTGAAAATTTATAGTCGATCTATCCCTGGAGACTGGGAAGGATTAGTGCAAAAGATGTTGAATTGGTTGCGTACTTTAAGTCACCCTGACGGCGACATTGCCTTTTTTAATGACGCTGCTTTGAATATTGCAGCAACCTGGAAAGAACTTGAGAGGTATTCTACAAATTTAGGTTTAACAGACCTAGAGAAAGAGTTAGAACAAGTAACATTATATGATAGTGGTTATTTTCGGTTGGAAAAGGCAAATGCTGTAATAATTGCAGACTGCGCGCCAATTGGCCCAGATTATCAACCTGCACATGCACATGCAGACACCTTAAGTTTCGAATTAAGTTTGTATGGGAAGCGGGTGTTCGTTAATTCAGGTACATCCACATATGAAGAAAATGAACTTAGAAATCAGCAGAGGGGAACAGCCGCACATAATACCGTGGTTATCAACAACGAAAACTCGAGTGAGGTATGGGCGAGTTTTCGTGTAGCCCGTCGGGCTTATCCAGGTAAACTTGAGGTATCACAATCTAAAAACGCTAGTTCTGTTTTGTGTAGTCATAATGGTTATATTAGGTTAAATAATAGTAATATTCACAAGAGAAGCTGGACATTAAACAATACATCTTTACAAATCGTAGATGAAATCACTGGTGGCTACGATGATGCAGTGGCATATTTTTACTTGCACCCAACAGTTTCACGAATCGGAGATGTTGCCAGTGACAGCTGCAAGTTGGTCTTGGATACTGGAAAGGAAATTATTTTTACCGTTGATGGAGCGTGCGATCTAAAGATGAATAAATCAACCTGGTACCCTGGGTTTGGTTTATCAATGCCAAGCAATTGTTTGGTTTGTAACTTCAAAGGGGAAAAGTTGTCAACATTTATCAGCTGGTGCTCTGATTGAAAATACTTGTTTTGAGTTTTTATTACTATCCGGATTTGTCCGCGGGTTCCTTCCGTACAACTGCTTTAGTCAAAGCATTAGTGAATAAACTAACAAAAGACGACGTTATTGATGTCGTTTCAACATTACCAAACCGTTATCAAGGATATGCTCCTAACTCACTAGAGTCCGAGAAAAATAACGGCTTGGAGATTCACAGAATAAAGTTACCGTCTCATAGAGGCGGCATGCTAGATCAGTCAAGAGCTTTTTATTGCTTTGCAAAACAAGTGCTAACTCTAATTCGCGATAGAGAATATGACCTGGTTTATGCTACTTCGTCAAGGCTTATGACTGCCGCCTTAGGGGCATATGTGGCACGTAGGAAAAAAACCAAATTATATCTCGATTTAAGAGATATTTTTACAGATACCATTAAAGATGTTTTGTCAGTTAGGTTGTCTTGGTTGTTGTTGCCTATGTTAACAGTTGTGGAGAGATGGACTGTCACGAGAGCGGATAAGGTGAACCTTGTTTCTAAGGGGTTTGGATCGTATTTCATGAGACGCTACCCTAATGTCAAGTATAGTTTCTTTTCCAATGGGGTTGACGAAGATTTCATAAACGTAAGTACATTTAATAAGAGAGTTGCGGCAACAGAAAACCATCTTGTGGTCTTGTATGCTGGAAACATAGGAGCGGGACAGGGTTTGCATAAAATTCTTCCTGTGTTAGCTAAAAAGATGCAGGACGTTGCTGTTTTTAAAGTAATAGGTGAGGGTGGTAAAAAAGACGATTTGATTGCGGAAATAGAGAATGCTGGGGTAAAAAATATCGAGTTATTACCGCCTATGAGCAGGCATGATTTGATTAAGTTATATATGAATGCAGATATTTTATTTTTGCACTTAAATAATTATGAAGCTTTTGAAAAGGTTCTTCCCTCAAAATTATTTGAGTATGCAGCAACGGGGAAACCAATCTGGGCGGGAGTTGCTGGTTACCCTGCAGAGTTTGTGAACAATGAGATTAGTAATTCAGTAACATTCAAGCCCTGCGATATTGATGATGCACAACTAAAATTTAAGCAGCTTTCTGTGGTTAATGATTCTAGAGATGAGTTTACCAATAAGTACAATAGAACAAAGATAATGAGCCAATTTTCAGAGGATATACTGTCACTTTTACGTAAGGACGCTTAATGTGAAAATTTTGGTGACTGGTGCAAATGGTTTTATTGGTAGTGCTGTAGTACAAGCGCTAGTAGGAATGAATCAATATACCATTTCTGCAGCTTGTCGGGGAGGGTCTGTAGCTTTCAATGATAAGATAAGAACGTTTGAAGTCGGTGATATTAGTTTGTCTACGAAATGGCAAGAAGCATTAGCCGGCGTAGATGCAGTTATACATACAGCTGCACGTGTGCACATAAAGCAAGAGACAAGCGCAGATCCCTTGTCTGAATTCCGTAAAGTCAACGCTGACGGCACTCTTAATCTTGCATTGCAGGCGGCGGCTTTAGATGTAAAACGTTTTATATATATAAGTTCTATTAAAGTAAATGGTGAGAAGACAGAATTGAATAAACCATTTACAGAGGATGACATTCCGTCTCCTAATGGTCCCTATGCAATCTCCAAGTATGAGGCAGAGCAGTCATTGTTACGGCTATCACAAGAATCTAATATGGAAGTTGTTATAATTCGTCCACCACTGGTATATGGTCCTGAAGTTACTGCAAACTATTTGAGTCTTATGAAATGGATTGGTCGCGGACTGCCTCTGCCATTTAAATTAGCAAATAATAAACGCAGTTTTGTTGGGAGTGGTAATCTAGTTAGTTTGCTCATTACTTGCATAGATCATCCATTAGCAGCGAATCAAGTATTTCTTGTTTCTGATGGAGAAGATTTGTCAATGGCTGAATTAGTAAATCGGATAGGACGTGCTCTTGGTGTTAAGCCAATGTTGCTACCGGTGCCAATTTGGTTTCTCCGAACAATAGCGTTTCTATTTGGCAAGTATAGTATTACTAAACGATTGTGCGATTCATTACAAGTCGATGTAACAAAAAGCTATAATTTACTAGGCTGGAGTCCTCCTTACAGTATTGAAGAGGAGCTAGAAAAAACAGTAGTGGCCTTTTTGAGATCAGAGAAATGATTATTTTCTTACTCATAACTATTTTTACAATTGCTGTGTTTATGTCTGGTCTTATTAGGCATTATGCAATTGCATTTAATATTGTAGATATTCCTAACAGTCGTAGTTCTCATAAATACAAAACACCAAGAGCAGGTGGTATAGCAATCGTAATCGCATTTTATGTTGGTTTGAGCATTTCATTTTGGCTTGGAATAATAGAGCAACAATTATTTGTTGCTGCAACTGGTGCGGGTTTTCTAGTCGCTATTATAGGGTTTCTAGATGATCTTGGACATGTGCCATTTGTATGGAGATTGTTTGTGCACACATGTGCTTCATTGTGGGCTCTTTATTGGCTTGGGATTTCTGGAACATTAATTAATGCAGGCTATAGTCATCATCTGATTTTATTAATTTCAATCGCAGCTGCAATATTTCTAGTGTGGCTATTAAATATGTATAACTTCATGGATGGTATAGATGGACTAGCAGCAAGTGAAGCTGTATTTATTGCATTATCAGGCGCCTTTTTTTCGTGGTTGGTTGGTTCAACTGAAGTGACATATGCATTTTTGATCCTTGCAAGTGCATCGCTCGGTTTTTTAGTATGGAATTGGCAACCAGCAAAAATATTTATGGGTGATGTTGGAAGTGGGTTTCTAGGGGTAACGTTAGGTGTAATCACATATTCAGCAATAATCCGTGACGAGATGAATCCATGGTGTTGGTTGATACTTTTTAGCGCCTTTCTAACAGATGCCACGATTACATTGCTACGTCGCATAACCTTAGGTGAGGTTTGGTATCAGGCACATCATAACCACGCATATCAAAAATTGGCGCGTAAGTGGGGGCATAGACATGTGACAGTAGCCGTTATAATAATAAATTCGCTCTGGTTGTTTCCGCTTGCATATTTGTCGTTGGTATATCCAAATTATGGTGCACTCTTATTTTTAGTGGCGATTGTGCCATTAGTTTATACTGCTATTATAGTAAAAGCGGGTGATACAAAAAAAAACAGGCATTGATAGCCCATAACATAAAAGCCACATATTAAATCAGGGGATGTATGACGCTTAACGAATTTACAGGGATTTTCACATCACTTCCTAGGCTATATAAACGTGCACTAATTGCGATAACAGATTCATTATTGTTGGTCTCGGCGCTTTGGTCGGCATTTTCGCTTCGTCTCGGAGAATTTTATCTTCCTTCAGAGACTCATTTATTGGCTTTATTTCTTCCTATCCCACTGATAGCCATCCCCATTTTCACCCGTTTTGGACTATATCGAGCCATTATTAGGTATATAGGATTAAGGGCTTTGTGGGCTGTCGTCCAAGCAGTCAGCTTATATTCCATACTAATGGGCCTTATGATAACCCTTGTGAGAATAGAGGGTGTTCCTCGCTCTGTAATTTTAATCAACTGGATAGTTGCCATGATGTTGATTGGCGGTACCAGGATGATTGCGCGCTGGTGGTTTTCTGGTGCTTTGGGCAATATTCATTCAGCTAGTAAGAAAAGAAAAAAAGTAGTTATCTATGGAGCCGGCTCAGCAGGAATTCAATTAGCAACAGCTTTAACATACAGTAGTGAGTTTAAACCAGTTGCCTTTATCGACGATAAGTCAGAATTGCATAATACTCACGCAAACTCCTTGAAAGTTTACCCATATAAAAAATTAGGTGGTTTGATCCAAAAAATGGGTGTTGATGAGGTTCTACTGGCATTACCTACGGCTTCACGTGCACGCAGAAATTATATTATTCGTTCACTCCAAAATTTTCCTGTTCATGTCAGGACATTACCTGGTATGGCTGATATCGCCGGAGGACAGGTGAAAATCGAGGATATCAAAGAAGTAGATATAGAGGACTTGTTAGGTCGAGACTCTGTGACTCCTTATACAGATTTGCTTGACTCAAATATTCGCGACAAAGTGGTCATGGTTACGGGAGCAGGAGGTTCAATTGGTTCTGAGCTATGTAGACAAATACTTAAACTGCATCCAAAGTGTTTGATATTGTTCGAGCAAAATGAATATGCACTATATAATATTGAAGCGGAACTAACTACCATTGAACATAGCCCGGAGGCTAACTCACTTGTTGATTCATCAAGTGATGTGGTCCCAGTATTAGGATCGGTTCTAGACGAATTACGTTTTGAACAAGTATGTAAAACATTTGCAGTTAATACCATCTATCATGCAGCAGCATACAAACATGTCCCTTTAGTCGAAAAAAACCCACTAGAAGCAATACGTAACAATATTATGGGGACATTGACTGCAGCTCAGACTGCCGTGGAAACAGGTGTTGAAAGATTTGTCCTAGTTTCTACAGATAAGGCAGTCCGCCCCACTAATGTGATGGGCGCAAGTAAACGTTTCGCTGAAATGATTCTACAGGGGCTCGCAACACAAGTTACGAACACTCGATTTTGTATGGTCCGTTTCGGTAATGTGCTAGGTTCGTCTGGTTCAGTTGTTCCTGTGTTCAGAAAACAAATCCAAGATGGTGGCCCAATTACAGTAACCCACCCAGATATTATTCGATATTTTATGACCATCCCGGAAGCTGCTCAGTTAGTTATTCAAGCTGGCGCTATGGGTACAGGCGGTGATGTATTCTTATTAGATATGGGCGAGCCGGTTAAGATTGACGAGCTTGCACGCAAGATGATTCGGTTATCTGGATTAGAGGTAAAGGATGAAGAGAATCCTGGTGGAGATATTGCTATAAAGTACACGGGACTTCGTCCTGGAGAGAAACTGTATGAAGAGCTATTGATTGGTAATAATCCAATAGGCACCAAACACCCACGAGTTTATCGCGCAATTGAGGATTCTGTTGCTTGGGATGAATTGCAAACATATATCAGATTATTGAAGAAAGGATTGGATACCTCCGATTGTGAGAGTGCGCTAACCCTCTTGCTCAACGTTGTTTCTGAATATAATCCACAAGGATCTATCGAAGACTTAACCTGGAAAGAGAAACGCCGTCGTAAGGATATGGATCACGTGGTCCAGTTGAAAGATTTTCGTAACAAGCTTGTGAAGGAGGATGACGAGTCAGCGAATATCAAAAAGCCATCTTAAAGTATGCTTACCCTAAAATAGGGCCACTAAAAACTTGCATTTTGTTGTCCATTTCTAGTATCTTGCGCCCGCATAACAGTCGCGTAGCTCAGTTGGTTAGAGCATCACCTTGACATGGTGGGGGTCGGTGGTTCGAATCCACTCGCGACTACCACTTATTCTGTTAAATAGCCTATTCGTTCAAATTTGTTCAATTAAAACAAGGTATAAATAAACGGCGCTACAGCCGAACCTTGAGTCAGCACGATAAGCGATCCCAACAACAGCATTATTAGAATGATAGGGAATAGCCAGTATTTCTTACGGATTCTCATAAATGTCCACAGGTCTTTAATTAGTTCCAACACTAGAATGGGTTCTCCATTGAGTTATTCTCATTTGAGTCAGGTTTGATACGGTAAGATTTTAGTTGAGGTTGAAATTTACGGGCCATCGGGTCCTTTCCAAGTAACTTTAAGATCAGGCCGACTGGTGTAAAAACAGCATAGAGCATAATCCCTAAAATGACACGCGTATTAATCCATCCTAAAAAATCACCTAATTTTATCCAAATTTTGTAAATGGGTTTTAAAGCCTGCGGTAGAAAAATGGCATTAATACTAAAAAAACCGGAGAGAATCCAAGGCCACAACGGCCAAGCATATTCAAATTTCCAAGGAATGATTATTCCAAATATTAATGGGAATAAGGCTCCCATTATTAATCCAAAGCTACGAAGCTCTTTCATCGTAAGATGGTTTTTTTCTTTTTGCAAATTCATTAGTCTAACTCAAACTCTTGCTGCCAGTTTTTGTTATCAAATTGTTTCGGCTGGTCTTTTTTGCAGAGTATAATGTTTTCTAATACAAGATAGTCCATTTCAGTACGCATAAAACAACGATAGGCATCTTCTGGTGTACAAACAATAGGTTCACCTCGAACATTAAACGAGGTATTAATTAAAATTGGGCAGCCAGTTTTCTTTTCAAATTTATCGAGCAGGTCATAAAAAGCCGGGTTAGTTTCTCCGCTAACAGTCTGAATACGGGCAGAAAAATCGACATGAGTAACAGCGGGTATCTCTGATCGCACTAATTTCAATTTATCTATTCCAAATAGTGTTTCTGCTGCAGTATTGATGTTTTTACGTTTTGCTTCAGTGATTGGTGCGACCAAAAGCATATATGGGCTAGGTCTGTCGAGTTGAAACCATTCACTAACTTTTTCAACTTTTACAGCTGGGGCGAAAGGGCGAAAACTTTCACGGTATTTGATCTTTTGGTTCATAATGGATTGCATTTTTGGGCTGCGTGGATCACCAATAATAGATCTAGCGCCTAATGCTCGAGGCCCAAATTCCATTTTCCCTTGGAACCAGCCTACAACATTTTCTGATGCAAGAATGCTAACTAACGTATCTCTTAATTCATCAGTTGAAAGCTTTTTGTAATTAGCATTTGTATCATCAAGGTAATTACTGATCTCGCTTTCAGAAAAGCTATTTCCTAAATACGAACCTTTCATAGTATCGGTAGAATTTGTTTCTCGTGAATTATTTTTATATTCATACCAAACAGAAAGCGCCGCACCAAGTGCGCCACCTGCATCACCTGCTGCTGGCTGAATCCAAATATCTTTAAACGGGCTTTCCCGCACTAAACGTCCGTTTGCAACGCAGTTAAGCGCGACACCTCCGGCAAGACATAAGTATTCAGTATCAAGCTCGTTGTAAATTGTGTGCGATAATTTTAGTACAATATCTTCTGTGACAACCTGTATTGAACGGGCGATGTCCATATCTTTTTGGGTGATCTCGCTTTCAGGTTTACGGACTGGCTGACCAAATAAGCGGTGAAATTTTTTATTAGTCATGGTGAGTCCAGCTGCATAGTTGAAGTAACTCATGTCCAAACGAAATGTCCCATCATCTTTAACGTCAAGCAAATGTTCGTAGATGGTGCTGACATACTTGGGCTCACCATAGGGAGCCAAACCCATTAATTTATACTCGCCAGCGTTAACCTTAAATCCTAAGTAATAGGTGAATGCAGAATAAAGTAAGCCAAGCGAGTGGGGGAAGTTCAGTTCCCATTGAGGGGTGAGGGAGTTGTTTTTACCTAGCCAAACAGAGCTTGTCGCCCATTCTCCGACGCCATCAAGGCACATGACGGCGGCTTTTTTATATGGACTTGGAAAAAATGCAGATGCAGCATGAGAACGATGGTGCTCATTAAAAAGCAATTTCGGTAATTCGTCGATACGTAAATTACCGATGGCAGCAAGTTCTTTTTTCAGTGTTGTTTTTAAGAAAAGTTTTTCTTTTAGCCATATAGGCATAGCCGCAGTGAATGACCGAAAACCCTTTGGTGCGTATGTCAGGTACGTCTCTAATAACCGCTCAAACTTTAATAGTGGTTTATCGTAGAAGACAACATAATCTAGCTCAGCTAGATCAATACCTGACTCGTCTAAACAGAATTGGATTGCGTTACGAGGAAAAGCAGAGTCATGTTTCTTCCTTGTGTAACGTTCTTCTTGCGCAGCTGCTTTGATCTGGCCATTTACGACCAGTGCAGCCGCACTGTCATGGTAATAGGCCGAAATACCCAGGATATTCACAAATCCAGACTTCCATATGCTTGTTTGATATAGCTCAAATTAAAATTATGCATTTTCAAAGATATACTTACAAACCCTAATTCATCTATTTAATAAGACTCTAGTGTAAAAGGTTTGTTTTTGTTAAAATTCGCGCAATTGCACCTATACTCTAGTAAGGTGAATAGTTGAATTAGCCAATGGCCTCACGTATCGGCCATTGATATTAAGCATGCGGTTCTTTGTAGGGATCGCCACTGAGAAATGAGGACAACAACATGCCTGTTATTACCCTGCCTGATGGTAGCCATCGGGAATATTCCAATCCTTTGACAATCGCCGAAGTCGCAGCCGATATTGGCGCGGGTCTGGCGAAAGCCGCCATTGCGGGCAAAATCGACGATAAGCTGCTCGATACCAGCTACAAAATCGATAATGATGTTGAGCTGGCAATTATTACCGATAAGAATGAGGAAGGCCTAGAGGTCATTCGTCATTCAACTGCCCACTTATTAGCTCAAGCTGTCCAGCAAATTTATCCTAAGGCTCAGGTCACCATTGGTCCTGTGATCGATGACGGTTTCTATTACGACTTTGCCTATGAGCCAGGTTTTTCTGAGTCCGATCTGTCAAAGATCGAGCAGAAAATGAATGAGCTGGTGAAAAAAGACTTACCGGTTGAGCGCCAGGTGATGGCGCGTGATGAAGCCGTGAAGTTCTTCCGTGATATGGGTGAGGAGTACAAGGCGAAAATCATCGAAGATATTCCAGAAGATCAGGAGCTCTCACTATATAAACAGGGTGATTTCATTGACCTCTGCCGTGGTCCCCATGTGCCCTCTACGGGCAAGTTAAAAGCCTTCAAACTCATGAAGTTAGCCGGTGCCTATTGGCGTGGCGACAGCAATAATGAAATGCTACAGCGCGTTTACGGCACGGCCTGGGCGAACAAGAAAGACCTAAAAGGCTACTTGCATCGCCTGGAAGAAGCAGAGAAACGTGACCACCGTAAAATCGGTAAACAACTGAATCTCTTTCATTCACAGGAAGAAGCGCCGGGTATGGTGTTCTGGCATGACAAGGGCTGGACGCTGTATCAGCAGATTGAACAATACATCCGTAATAAACTTCGCCAGCATGGCTATCAAGAGGTGCGCACTCCTCAGGTCGTCGATCGCAGCTTATGGGAGAAATCAGGTCACTGGGAAAAATTCCATGACATGATGTTTACGACTCATTCGGAGAACCGTGATTACGCGGTGAAGCCCATGAACTGCCCCTGTCATGTGCAAATCTATAACCATGGCCTACGCAGCTACCGGGATTTACCTCTGCGGATGGCCGAATTTGGCTCATGTCACCGTAATGAGCCCTCAGGAACACTTCACGGCCTGATGCGGGTGCGTAACTTCACCCAGGATGATGCGCATATCTTCTGCACCGAAGAGCAGATCCAGGACGAGGTGGTAAACTTCAATAAATTGCTGTTCGAAGTCTACAAAGACTTTGGCTTTGAAGATGTCCTGATTAAGCTTTCAACTCGCCCAGAACAACGGGTTGGCTCCGATGAGGTTTGGGACAAGGCTGAGGCAGCCCTTGAAAAAGCATTGGATAACATGAGCTTAGAGTGGGAGTTACAGCCTGGCGAAGGAGCCTTCTACGGCCCTAAAATTGAGTTTTCCCTGCGAGATTGCATCGGCCGTGTCTGGCAATGCGGTACGATCCAGGTCGATTTCTCCATGCCCGGAAGACTGGGGGCTGAATATGTAGCGGAAGACGGTTCTCGTAAGACACCTGTAATGTTACACCGTGCGATTGTCGGCTCTATGGAGCGTTTCATCGGCGTCTTGATCGAGCACTATGCGGGGATTTTCCCGCTCTGGTTGGCGCCAGTGCAGGCAGTAATCATGAATATTACCGACCGATCCCTCGATTTTGTGAACGAAGCGGTAAAAACCTTGCAAAACAAGGGAATCAGAGTGATTCCCGACTTGAGAAATGAGAAGATCGGCTTTAAAATCCGCGAGCATACGCTACAGAAGATCCCCTATATGCTGGTCGTCGGTGATAGGGAAGTTGAGAATAAAACTGTGGCCGTGCGTACACGAGGTGGTGAGGATCTTGGGGCCATGTCCCTGGACGAGTTAGTGACGAAACTCACCGATGAAATCGCGTGCCACGGCCGTAGTCGTTTGGAGGAATAAAGTATCGCAAAAGCAAAAGAAACGCGCATCAACGATGCCATAACTGGCAAAGAAGTGCGTGTGATTGGTGCAGATGGTGAACAAGCAGGTGTGATGACGGTTGAGCAGGCGCAAGAGCTGGCTTACGATGCAGATCTGGATCTCGTCGAGATATCACCCGAAGCTGACCCACCCGTATGTCGAGTAATGGACTATGGCAAGTACTTGTTTGAACTTAACAAGAAAAAGCATGCGGCGAAAAAGAAACAAAAAGTAATTCACGTTAAGGAAGTGAAGTTCCGACCAGGAACGGAAGAGCAGGACTATCAGGTAAAGCTGCGTAACCTGACGCGTTTCCTTAACAACGGCGACAAGGCAAAAGTAACATTGCGCTTTCGTGGTCGTGAAATGGCTCACATGGAATTGGGTAAACAGCTGTTGGAACGAGTCGAGAAAGATTTAGAAGAACTCGGTTCAGTCGAACAGTATCCAAAAATGGAAGGGCGGCAAATGGTCATGGTCATTGCCCCCAAAAAGCACTAACTAGATTTTACAATTTGATTAACTGGCACACGTGAGCCCTCAGCGGTTGACGCTACTGTCGAATCGCAAGTGACTGAAAACGTCACGAGCGAAGGTAAGACAAGACAAAAATTTGTGAAAGAGCGGAGTTTACGATTTGTAAATGAGCAACTTGAAGAAATTTTTAACGCAGTATTACCGAGCGCAGTAGTTTTCAGAAGTTGGAAGTGGTTAAGCGTAAGAGGAGATATAAAGATGCCTAAAATGAAGACCAACCGTGGCGCTGCCAAGCGTTTTCGGAAAACTGCCTCTGGCAAATTCAAACGCGCACAGTCGCATCGTCGTCACATCCTGACGAAGAAGAGCACCAAGCGTAAACGTCAACTCCGTATCGGTGAACTTGTGAACAAAGCTGACACCAAGCTTATTGCTCGCATGTTGCCTTACGTATAAGGGAGGACTGGACGATGCCTAGAGTAAAACGTGGTGTAACTGCACGCGCTAAACACAAAAAAGTCTTAAACCTGGCCAAAGGTTATTACGGTCGTCGTAAAAACGTCTACCGTGTTGCGACCCAGGCCGTTACCAAAGCGGGTCAATATGCCTACCGCGATCGTCGCCAGCGTAAACGCCAATTCCGCACACTGTGGATTGCACGTATTAATGCGGCAGCACGGGAATGTGGACTTTCTTACAGTCGATTTATCAATGGGCTGAAGAAAGCGGATATTGCCATCGATCGCAAAGTGCTCGCTGATATTGCCGTCTTTGATAAAACCGCTTTTGCAGCCCTCGCGGAAAAGGCCAAGGCCAGCCTCGCATAGTTTGTTGCAAGTTCGACGCACCGATTTGATTTTATTTGATCGGTAAAAGCTATAACGAAACGGGAAGGTCCAGGCTTGGGTCTTCCCGTTTTTGTCTGTATTGGATTTATAACGATAATTTAATAATTGGGCGCGTAATCGACCCAGTGGAAATCAAAATCAGTGGAAAAAGAACTAGAAAATCTCGTAAAAGAAGCAGAGGCTGCGGTTAAAGCGTCAGGCGATTTACAATCATTAGACCAGGTGAGAGTAAATTATCTGGGCAAGAAAGGCAGTATTACTGCACAAATGAAAAACCTGGGTAAGTTATCTGCCGAGGAGCGGCCTAAAGCGGGACAAATCATTAACCAGGCCAAGCAAGCGGTACAGTCTGCTATTGAGCTGCGCAAAAACGATCTCGAAAATGAAAAGCTCAATGAGCAACTTGCCAGCGAAACGATTGATGTAACCTTGCCAGGACGCTCACATGGTATTGGTGGTTTGCATCCAGTCACGCGTGTGCTCAATCGAATCGAAGATTTATTTAATCAACTTGGTTTTGAAATTGCGGTTGGTCCGGAAATCGAAGATGATTTTCACAATTTCGAAGCGTTAAATATTCCCGAATCCCATCCTGCAAGGGCGATGCACGATACATTTTATATAAATGAAAACTTATTGCTGCGGACGCATACTTCACCGGTACAAATTCGTGCAATGAAAGATCGCGAGCCACCGTTAAAACTGATTGCACCGGGTCGGGTTTATCGTTGTGATTCAGATGTGACCCATACGCCGATGTTTCATCAGGTTGAAGGTTTAATGGTGGATGAGCAGGTGACGTTTACTGATCTAAAAGCGGTGTTGATTGAATTTTTACATCAGTTCTTTGAGCGCGATGACCTGGCAGTGCGGTTTAGACCCTCTTATTTTCCTTTTACGGAACCCTCGGCAGAAGCCGACATTGAATGTGTCATGTGTGGAGGTGAGGGCTGTCGTGTTTGTAGTCACACGGGTTGGCTGGAAGTCCTGGGTTGCGGCATGGTGCATCCTAATGTCTTTAAGCATGTTGATATTGATAGCGAAAAATATACCGGTTTTGCCTTTGGCATGGGTGTAGAGCGCCTGGCAATGTTGCGATATGGCGTGAATGATCTGCGTTTATTCTTTGAAAATGATTTACGTTTCCTGAAACAATTTAATTAAAGCGAATAACAATGAAGTTTAGTGAACAGTGGTTAAGAGAATGGGTGAACCCTTCTGTCTCAACAGAAGAACTCGCTGATCAGTTAACGATGGCGGGACTCGAAGTTGACGCTATTGAACCGGTTGCAGCCGAATTCGACAAAGTTGTTGTTGGTGAAGTTAAAACGATAGAAATACACCCCGATGCCGACAAGTTACGCGTCTGTAAAGTTGATGTTGGCGGAAAAGAAGAACTAAACATCGTTTGTGGTGCTGCCAATGTTGCTGAAGGCATGAAAGTGCCCGCTGCATTAATTGGTGCCAAATTGCCGGGCGGTTTTAAAATTAAAAAATCCAAATTACGTGGCGTCGAATCATTTGGCATGTTGTGTTCAGCAAAAGAACTCGGTCTTGCTGAATCGGCTGATGGCCTGTTACCGCTAGATGCTGATGCACCTGTTGGCAAATCGATAAGAGAATATTTGGTACTTGAAGATGTAAGTATTGAATTAGGCCTGACACCGAACCGTGGTGATTGCCTTAGTATTGAAGGTATTGCGCGAGAAACGGGCGTCCTGAACAACCTGGATGTAAAAGGCCCTGAGATCAAACCTGTTAAAGCAAAAAATAAAGAAACCTTGAAGGTAACCTTAACTGCGGATGACGATTGTCCGCAGTATTGTGGCCGGGTGATAAAGAATATCGATCCAATGGCAGCAACGCCGATGTGGATGCAGGAAAAATTGCGTCGATGCGGTCTAAGAAGCTTGTCGCCAACAGTCGACGTAACCAACTACGTCCTGTTAGAACTTGGACAACCCATGCATGCCTTCGATCTAGCCAAAATTAATGGTGGCATCAATGTGCGTCATGCCAAGAAGGGTGAGAGCTTATTGTTACTTGATGGGCAGACAGTAGAGCTTACAACAGGATCCCTGGTCATTGCTGACGACAAAGGTCCTTTAGCGCTAGCAGGCATCATGGGTGGTGAAGAGAGCGCAGTGCATAACGACACGGTGGATATCTTCCTGGAAAGTGCCTTTTTCAATCCAGTAAGTATTGCGGGTAAGGCGAGAGGCTACGGACTTCATACCGATTCTTCTCATCGCTTTGAAAGGGGCGTATCTCCTGAACTACAAGAGCTCGCTATTGAGAGAGCGACCGATTTACTACTCGAGATTGTCGGAGGTGAACCCGGTCCAGTCATTAAGCAGACAGCGAAAGCAAAGTTACCGATTAATCCAAGCATCGATCTAAGGCCAGCAAGAATCGAGCGAGTCTTAGGCGCAAATGTATCGAATAAGGAAGTGGAAAATATCCTCAAACGATTGGGTATGGAACTGAAGAAAAACGGGGATGGATGGAAAGTGACACCACCAGCGTTCCGATTTGACGTGCAATATGAGGTCGACCTGATTGAGGAGATAGCACGAATCTATGGCTACAACAATTTGCCCTTAGAAAAGCCCTCAGCGCCTCTGACAATTGGCTCGATTCCAGAGGCTCAACTCAATCTTCGTCGCATACGCCAGGCCTTGGTCGACCTGGGGTATCAGGAGGCGATTACGTATAGCTTCGTCGATGAAAAGGTTCAGTCAGCGATTGAACCCGAGCAGCCATCAATTGCCTTGGCCAACCCAATTTCTTCTGAAATGGGAGTGATGCGGACCAGTTTATGGCCTGGATTAGTCCAGGCAGTGAAATTTAACTTGCATCGCCAGCAAAATAGGTTATTTTTATTCGAGTGCGGTCTTAAGTTTACCCAACAAAGCACTGATTTAAATCAGGAAATGGTGGTAGCAGGACTTGTTTCAGGTGAGCGTATGTTACCCACCTGGGACGCAAAATCGGAGAATGTTGATTTTTTCGATGCGAAAGGGCATTTAGCCGCATTATTTGAGCTAACTGGTTGTTTTGAAAGCTTTAAATATGTGTCGGAGTCACATCCAGCCTTGCATCCTGGTCAGTCAGCCAGGATATATCGTGATGGCGATCCCATTGGTTGGTTAGGTTTATTGCATCCAAAGGTGGCAAAACTGCTGGATCTAGACCACACTATGTATCTATTTGAATTAAAAGCAGATAGTTTGCTGAAGGGTAGCCTGCCGAGTTATGAGGCGGTATCGAAGTTCCCAGCAATTCGACGCGACTTGTCAATTGTGGTGGATCAGGCGGTAACGGCTGATAACGTGCGAGAAACGATCGCGAAAGCAGCACCCGAGACGCTAAGAAAGATAGAGTTATTTGATATGTATGTGGGCGAAGGTATTGATTCTGGTAGAAAAAGTCTGAGTATGGGCTTGACCTTACAGGATCTTTCGCGCACTCTTATAGACAGTGAAATTGAAGAGGTCATGCAGCGCGTTATCGATCAACTGCACAAAGACCTAGGGGCAACCCTAAGATAATAACAGGCCGAGAGAAAAAATAACGATGGCATTGACCAAAGCGGAAATGGCAGAACGCTTGTTTGAAGAGTTGGGGCTTAACAAGCGAGAAGCAAAAGAACTGGTTGAGCAATTTTTTGAAGAAATCCGTGGTTCTCTGGAGGGAGGGGCACAGGTTAAGCTATCCGGTTTTGGAAATTTTGATTTACGGGACAAAAAACAGCGTCCAGGTCGTAACCCGAAGACCGGGGAAAATATACCCATCACAGCAAGGCGTGTTGTGACATTTCGACCAGGACAAAAACTAAAGGCGCGCGTAGAAGCTTATGCTGGAACCCAGCAACAATAACGAATTGCCACCTATTCCGGGTAAACGCTATTTCACGATTGGTGAAGTCAGCGATCTGTGTGAGGTAAAACCGCATGTGTTGCGCTATTGGGAACAGGAATTTCCCCAGCTAAAGCCCGTTAAACGCCGTGGCAATCGACGTTACTATCAACGACAAGATGTGGTGATGATTCGCCAGATCCGCAGCTTGTTGTATGAACAGGGCTATACCATCGGCGGTGCTCGCCTTCAGTTGACCGAGACGGGCAAAGAAGATGGCAAGCTCAGTTCTGAAACTATCCAGAACATGCTCTCCGAACTGGAAGAAATCAAAGCCATTCTGAATTCATAATCTCATCGCGATATTTACCAACTATGGTAAACTCCGCATCGCAGATTCAGCAGTAATCTCAAAAGATATTCAAACGGGGCATAGCGCAGTCTGGTAGCGCACCACACTGGGGGTGTGGGGGTCGTAGGTTCAAATCCTGCTGTCCCGACCATACATATAAAAAAGCCGGTCATAGTGACCGGCTTTTTTGTTGTTTAAACATTAGACCATTAAGAACTCTTTAATGGTTAGTGAAAGGTTTTTTAAAGGCGACCATCAACTTTTTCTTTTGGCAGAATATTTTTAACGTCAAATAGGATGTGTTTTTCTTTACCTAACAGATTAATGGCTTCAGCACCCATATCTTTAAACTGATCATGGGCGACAGTTATAATAATCGCATCATAGCTATTCGGCTTGATTTCTGTGATCAATTTAATACCATATTCTTCAAAGGCTTCTTCAGAATTAACCCAGGGATCGTAGATATCGACCTTGGCATTATGCTTTTCTAATTCACAAGAAATATCGGAGACCCGTGTATTTCTTAGGTCAGGGCAATTTTCTTTAAAAGCAAAACCCATGATCAATATTTTTGAATCAACTACATGAATGCGTTTTTGTGTCATTAAGCGAATAACTCGTCCCGCGACATAGCTACCCATACCATCATTGATTCGACGACCCGCAAGAATGATATCCGGGTGATAACCCATACTTTCCGCTTTTTGTGTTAAGTAATAAGGGTCAACACTAATGCAATGCCCACCTACAAGGCCGGGACGGAAGTGCAAGAAGTTCCATTTTGTTCCCGCGGCTTCAAGTACTTCAAGAGTATCAATTCCAAGTGTGTTAAAGATAATGGCCAGTTCATTAACAAAAGCAATATTTAGGTCGCGCTGGGTGTTTTCGATGACTTTAGATGCCTCAGCAACCTTGATGGAGCTCGCCTTATGTGTACCAGCGGTAATGACTTTACTATAAAGCTCATCGACGAAGTCCGCTGTATCCGGTGTAGACCCAGATGTGACTTTTAGAATATTCGTTAGGCGATGTTCTTTATCCCCGGGGTTAATTCGTTCAGGACTATACCCGGCATAGAAATCAGTATTAAAGGTTAAGCCTGATTCTTGTTCTAATACGGGGATACAAATTTCTTCAGTCGCTCCAGGAAACACAGTCGATTCATAAATAACCACATCGTCTTTTTTTAGGATACTGCCGATGGTTTTACTTGCGGCCTGTAAAGTGCGTAAATCGGGACTGTTATAGTTGTCAATGGGCGTCGGCACGGTCACTATGAAGACATTACAGTCGGCAATGCCGGAAACATCGTTGGTAAATGAGAGCTTCCTGGCCTCAGCGAGGAGTTCGGGCTCAACTTCCAGAGTTGAATCTTTACCAAATTGCAGTTCTGCTACGCGAGGTTGATTAATATCAAAGCCAACGGTATCAAACAGTTTTCCAAACTCAATAGCTAAAGGTAGACCGACATAACCAAGGCCCACAATGGCGATTTTATTATCATTTGCCATGTTTTTCTCTCATAGATGAATCAAGGGGTTATAATACAAAATGAATGTTAAGCTATATTAATTTTGTTTAAAAATCATTAAGATATTTTGATCAATTTACCTATTTCATTGAAAGAATGCTATTTAGACTCAAGTACAAGTCAATAAAATAAAGAGTATAAAAATTGGGTACATTTCGACTGTTTAATCATTATGTTCGCGCTTCTTTTATCGTCCTGGGCGCAGTAGAAGTCTTTATACTTTTTGCCAGTGTTGTTGCCGGCATCTTGCTACGTTATAGGCAAGGCATAGCTGAGATACCTACCATCGTAAAGCTTTATTGGTTTGACGCTGGCCTTTTTAGCTTCGTCATGTTGCTCTCCTTAATATCGGCGGGCTTATACCAGACCAGACTACGTGAAGGATCTTTTGGATTCATTTTGCGCTTAACGGCGGCAATGCTGTTAGGTACTGTAGCCTTGTCCGTGGTCTATTATTTCTTTCCCGGCTTGATCTTGGGTCGAGGGGCACTGGCAATTGCGATTGTGTGCTCTTTTATCTTTATCATCACTATTCGAATCACCTTGTATAAACTTGATCCAGGTATATTTAAAAAACGAATTTTAGTCTTGGGTACGGGAAAACATGCCTTGGCGATCACTGAGCTTCGCAGACGTTCCGATCAATTCGGCTTTCAAATTATGGGTTATGTGCATTTGCGAGGCGAGGAGGATCTTTTGGATGAAGCGAAGGTCATCAATTTAAATGTTCCCTTGATTGATTATATTGAAAAAACTGATATCAATGAGGTTGTACTTGCCATTGATGATCGTCGTAAAGGCATCCCAATGCATGAATTACTGGATTGCAAGATGCGAGGGATCGATATCATTGATGTAGTGACGTTCTTTGAACGGGAGACAGGTAAAATACGACTGGATCAGGTTCATCCGAGCTGGTTTTTATTTTCCGAAGGTTTCAAAAGCAGTGCTATGCGTGAATTTGTTAAACGCGCCTTTGATATACTAGCAAGCTTGTTTTTGTTAATCATTACCTGGCCGTTAATGGTGCTGGCTGCCTTAGCTATTTTTTTCGAAAGCCGGTGTAACGTCAATGCCCACATTCTGTTTCGACAGGTCAGGGTGGGCATGGGAGGCAGGCCTTTTCAGGTGCTGAAATTTCGCAGCATGATTGTCGATGCTGAGGCCTACGGTAAAGCGCAGTGGGCAACTAAGGATGATTCTCGTGTAACCATGGTCGGTAAAGTTATTCGCAAAACACATATTGATGAGCTACCACAAATCATAAATGTTCTGCGCGGGGACATGAGCTTTGTGGGTCCACGTCCGGAACGTCCCGAATTTGTTGTCATGCTGTCAGAGAAAATCCCTTATTACACCGAGCGCCATCGTGTTCGTCCAGGAATAACGGGTTGGGCGCAATTGCTTTACCCATATGGCTCTACGGAAAATGATGCGTTAGAAAAATTGCAATATGATTTATATTTTGTAAAGAATCACAGTCTGTTTCTCGATATTTTAATCCTTTTACAAACGGCTGAGGTAGTTATATTTGGGCATGGTACGCGCTAGTTAAGTTAGCGCTTTTAGAATTATTCAAATCAGATGATAATTAAATAAAAACATTAAGTTATACTGCTTTCTTAAAGTTGTTGCTTAAATATTTTTTCCAAATGGGCAGTGATGTTTGGTAATTCTGTTGCTAAGAGGTTGTATTTTTTACGAGATTATCTGAAATAGTCATGTTCTGGTGCTTTGGCCGCCAAAATGTAATGTTTTATAAAGCAGTCCATAGTAGACTATTAGGATATTGTGAATTTTCTTTATTAAAAATCTAAGTTTTGTGAAATGGGGGTTTATCATGGTAGTTAGCCACATACTGCAGATTCTGACCAAATTTTTGTGGTTGCCAGTAGTATTTTCTGTATTAATAATTTCCGCATGCACCACAGTAGGTGAAGTTAGTGAAACTGATCCAACTGATTCGTCAGAGTTCAACCGCGGTCGACTTCAGGCTGAGCCGTATACGATAGGCGTTGACGATCAGATTAATATTAGTGTCTGGGGAAACCCAGAACTCACCCTGGATATGCCAGTTCGTCCTGACGGTAAAATCTCTATGCCACTAATAGGTGACATACAGGCTGGTGGATTAACGCCAGAGCAGGTCGCTAGTGATATTAAAACCAAATTATCACGCTATATTAAAAATCCGAACGTCACTGTTATTCTTACCGAACTCCGAAGTCATACCTATATCTCAAGAATCAGAGTGACCGGTGCAGTGCAAGCCCCCGTATCTATCCCGTATAGGCAAGGCATGACCTTGCTGGATGCTATTTTAGCTGCTGGTGGTCTAACCGAGTTCGCTGCACCAGGTCGGACCAAACTTTATCGCCAATATCAAGGGAAAACCACAGTTTACGAAATTGATCTGGATGCAATTTTGAATGAAGGCGATTTGTCCACCAATAAAAAATTAATTCCAGGTGATATTGTGGCTGTGCCAGAGCGTTTCCTGTAAGTTTTGACGATTAGAGGAACATCATCGTTTAATGATTTTCGATACAAAGATCTTATGTGGTTAATTCACGCGAAGAGTTTATTTCTGCAAGCGCGATGAAAGCGATTGAAAAGAAAATTTTTGCATAGTAATAAATAAAAAAACCACATATTCCTAAATAATAAAAGTATATATAGTTATGAAAAATCAATATTTACCCTTTTTAGTTTGTTCAGCTGTTTTGGTTTATAACACTCCAGTTTATGCGTTAACACTGGACTATGCAGTTGAGGCAGGATTAATAGCTAGTGATAACATTAATCGTGCATCCAATGATCCTGCAACTGCTGATCCTATTAAAGATGAAGTCATGTTGTTGGTTGGCGAATTAAACGTTCTAGACGATAGCAGCACGAATGATTTCAATCTCGGTATGGATGTACGATATTTTGACTACAATGATGATACGTTTGAAGATGATACTCGTGCAAATATCGATCTGGCTAGTCGTTGGGGTATTATTGACGAAAGTCTTAGCTGGGTGGTCGATGGTTATTATGGTCAAGTGGCGATCGATCCATTTGCTGTTGAGACACCGGACAATTTACAAGACGTTGGCGTACTCAAAACCGGACCAGATCTATTATTTAAGTTCACCAGTGTAGATAATCTAACGGTAGGTTATAAATTTACTGATTATTATGCAGAGATAACGGACGCTGACTACCAAAGTAACTTATATAGTTTGTCATTTGCCCGGCGGCTTAGTCCATTGCTCACTTTATCATTGAACTCAACTTATGATGCAACTAATTACGAGGACAACACAACCACGCAGGATTTTGATGACACGCGCTATTTTTTATCATTAGCCGGTGTTTCGGTTTCGACCGAGTATGCCATTGAGTTAGGTGAGATAAATGTTGAATTTGATGATAATACCGAATTCGACAATGCATCAAAAAAGTTTACTTTTAAACGGCAATTAAACAGTCGCAATGCAGTTGATCTAGAATTATTAGAGACTGTGGATACCGGGATTCGAACAATAGATCGAGATGCTGCCAATGCCTTTATCACTGATGACCTGTTTGTGTTAGAGCTTGCCAAAATGGCATATAATTATAATCGTCCTGATCTTCAATTCGGGTTGATTTATTTTTATGCGGATGAGGATTATCTTACTGATAATAATCTGGACCGAATTGTCCGTAACAGCACCTTTTATTTAAATTATGGTACGCCGGTTAATTTACAGGTTGGATTTACCTATACATACGTAGATTATGATTTTTATGTAACCAATCAGCGTGATAAAGATGACATATATAATTTACGTTTTGAAAAACGATTGGCAGGTAATCTAAGTATTGTATTTGCGATAGAGAACTACAATCGTGAGACGATTACGTTAGCCGACACATTTAATATTGACGATACTAAATATACGCTCACTTTAAGATACGCCGATAAGATTTAGTATAATGTATCAAGATTTCTTTGGACTCAGTGCCCCCCCGTTTTTATTGACGTATGAATCCAAGTATTTATATCTGAGCAAAGCTCATTCACGAGCAATCAACATTATGGAGCAAATAATTGATAGTCGTGATGGTTTTGCCGTAATTACAGGGGAAATTGGTTCAGGAAAAACATCACTAATCAGTAAATTACTAACTGCCCTTGATGAAAATATTATTATTGTCATTGCGCGTATTTATGACACAAATGTAGATAGTATCGAATTCTTTCATTCATTGCTCTATGAATTTGGTGTGCAAAAACACGGGGACAATAAAGTAGCATTGTTAGGTCAAATTAATACCTTTTTGCAAAATACATTAGCCGAGAATAAAAAAGTTACTTTGATCGTGGATGATGCGCAAAACCTGTCAGAAGAGATTTTGGAAGAAATTCGCTTGTTTGCAGATCTTGAGGCGAACAATGAAAAACTTATGAATCTTATTTTGATAGGACAATCTGAATTTAATAAGATATTAGAAAAGCCGAAATTTGAACAATTAGCTCAACGCATCCGCTTTCGCTGTCATATTGGTGCCCTTGATGAGAATGAAATGGATGAATACATACGTCATCGTCTTTCTATCTCTGGTCTTGAAAAAGAAGTCTTTACCAAACCAGCCATGCAAGAATTGTATAAATATACTGGTGGTATTCCTCGTCTGATTAATGCGCTTTGTAATGAGTCATTAATATGCGCTTCAGCAGAGGGATCACCTAAAGTAACTAATAAGATAGTTCAAATTGCCGCTAACGAATTAGAGTTGACGGCATTTGATATCAATAATAATGGTCATGATCATGAGACTATCAAGCAAAAATTGGCAAGAAATATCAATGATAAGCATTTAGAGTGCGTAGAACATAAAATTAATCATTACATCCATACGCAGGATAAACGTGCCGAAGAAATAAAGAATTTGTTATTGAATATGGATATGAAAATCAAGGCTTTTGAAGATAAATTATCTTCAATGAGCATGGGAATCAAAACAATCAAAAAATAGAATCTAATTATATGAGCTGTATATGAAAATCTAATGTTTTCAGGCTTGTCAAAACCTGTGGGATTGCACTAGAGGTGACAATGGCATTAGCAATAGCACAGCAGCAGAAACATCGAAATTAGATAAAAAGACCAACATTCAGCTCAATAAACCTACACAATTTCGACACAAGCCTGGACTAGTGCTTTGGTTTCCAACATGACGACGATCATCCAGTAACGATGTCATAAAGCTCAAGAATAACTGGTAAGTTTGAATAATTAGATTCGTTCCGTAAATTAATTCGATATTTCATTTGCAATATTTAACTTATAATAATTATGATGGAAATTGCTATTTGGGATAGTTATTCACAGATAGCGACATTGACTCCGTGGCTGGGAGATGTTTGAAGTATAAAGCACTCGGGCGGTAGCATGTATTAACTTAAAAGTGTCGGAAGATGCAAAATAAAACAATCACAAATGTATTAACTATCGATGTGGAGGATTATTTTCACGTTGCAGCATTATCGAAGAGTATAGCTGGTTCTGATTGGGATAGTCAGGATTGTCGTGTTGAGAACAATACAAATCGATTGCTGGACTTGTTCGAACAGCATTCAGCAAACATTACTTTTTTTGTATTAGGCTGGGTGGCAGAGCGATATCCTCATCTCGTAAAAGAAATTGATAATAGGGGGCATGAAGTAGCAAGTCATGGATATGGTCATAAGTTAATTTATTCTCAAACGCCTGAAGAATTTAAGCAAGAAACTATCAGGTCAAAGCAATTATTAGAGGATTTAACAGGTAAAGTCGTTACCGGATACCGTGCAGCGAGTTATTCTATTACGAAAAAATCACTATGGGCGCTTGATATTCTTGCGGAAACCGGGTTTACATACGATTCGAGTATTTTCCCGGTCTATCATGATAATTACGGAATTCCTGACTCACCCCGTTTCCCTCACATTTTAAAATCACCTAAGGGGCATTCCTTGGTAGAATACCCTTTATCTACATATCGCTTTCTTGGACAATCGGTTCCGGTTGCGGGAGGTGGTTATTTTCGTTTGTATCCTTACTGGTTAAGCCGTTTTTTCTATAAAAGCTTAAACAAAAAAAATAATCCGTTTGTGTTTTATATGCATCCGTGGGAAGTCGATCCAGATCAGCCGAGAATCAAGGCTGGCTGGTTCTCTGAGTTTCGTCACTATAATAATCTGGATGTATGTGAGACAAGACTTCAAAAGCTATTAACTGAATTTAAATTTATTTCCATGCAATCAAAACTCACCGAGCTGGACTTATTCTCCCCATTGCAAAAGCCTCTGATTGAATACGAAATCGCATAATGACTATATTAATAAGAAACTTGACTGTTGATGATGAGCCTAAGTGGGATGATTTTGTCGAACAATCATCTGCCAGCTTTTATCATCTTGCGAAATGGCGTCATCTTATTAAAAAAGTGTTTGGGCATAGTAGTCATTATCTATATGCAGTCGATGATGCAGAGATCATAAAAGGGATACTACCTTTAATACGTTTAAAAAGTCACTTGTTCGGTGATTTTTTAGTTTCAATGCCTTATTTCAATTATGGAGGGGCTATTGCTGTTGATGAAGGTGTTGAGCTGAAGCTCATGCTGGAAGCTGAAAAACTAGGCCAACAGTTAGGCTGTTCGCATATCGAATATCGAGATGTGAAACAACGGAACACGGAGTTGCCTGTTCGTACAGATAAAGTATCTATGATTCTACAATTGCCATCAGAGCCAGATTTATTATGGAACGCGATCGGATCGAAACGACGTGCACAGGTTAAGCGGCCGATGAGAGAGAGGATCGAGTTTATCACTGGTGGTATAGAGTTGCTGGATGATTTTTATCATGCATTTTCTATAAATATGCGTGATCTTGGAACACCAGTTTATTCACGATCTTTTTTTAAGGAAATGCTTGTGCAGTTTGAGGCAAACACTATCATTGCTGTCGCTCGCATGAACGATGAAGCTGTTAGTGCTGGATTTCTGGTTGGACATAATCAACGGTTAGAGATCCCATGGGCCTCGACATTAAGGAAGGTTAATAAGTATGGGGTTAATATGTATTTGTATTGGAATATATTGTCGTATGCGATCAAGAATAAATATACAGAATTTGACTTTGGCCGTTCCAGTAAAGATGCAGGTACACTAAAGTTCAAAAAACAATGGGGCGGTGAGAAACACCAGCTATACTGGTACTATCAACTACATAAAACTAAGCAAATACCTGGGCTTAATCCATCTAACAGGAAATTTCAATTAGCTATTGCTGCATGGCAAAAACTACCAGTATTTATTGCGAATATCATCGGCCCTGTTATTGTCAGAAATTTACCCTGAAGCAGAATTTATACTGGAAATATCTAGTTAACTTATTTTTAACTCAATGTATTATTAACTTTATACGATGTCAATTCATAAAACTGCAATGAAAGGGGCGCTATGGCTTGCCGTATTCAAGATTGTTGGGCAGAGTTATCAATGGGCAATAACAATCCTTGTTGCGAGAATTCTATTACCTAGTGATTATGGGTTGATGGCAATGTCTTTCATTGTCATTGGCTTGGCAATATATATTGCAGATTTTGGCCTTGGTGCAGCTATAGTGCAGAAAAAAGATATATCTGAAAAAGATCTATCTTCAATATTCTGGTTCGCTCTTATGGTGTCAATGTTATTGGCGCTAATCGCATTCTTTATGGCATATCCAATGGCAGATTTTTTTAATGAGCCAAAAGTAATACCAATCATACAGGCATTGTCATTATCATTTCCCTTGTTGAGTATCACAATTATTCCAATGAATTTGTTGTTAAAAGAACTTCAATTCAAAGTGACAGGTTTAAACAGGCTTAAGGCAGTTGTAATAGCAAGTAGCTGCGTGCTAGTTATCGCAATGATGGGGGGCGGGGTGTGGGCCCTGGTTGCTGGCTTTTATCTTATAAATATTTTTCTCGCATTTTTTACATTTATAAGTAAACCATGGCGACCGCATATGCATTTTAGCTTGCATGAAATAAAAGATCATCTGTCATTTGGTATGAATGTATTTTTTGGTAGGACATTTCATTATATATTTATAAGCTCAGATAGGTTTTTTGGTGGTCGCGCCTGGAATTCACAAGTCCTTGGCTATTACGATTTTGCTCTTGACCTGGCGAAATTACCAACTGAAAAAATTACGACACTTATAAATCAGGTTTCATATCCGGTTTTATCAAAGCTGCAACACGATAATGATGAATTTATAAAGTTCTACTTAAATGTTTTAAAGGCTACAGCAATACTGGTTTTACCATTATTTGTTGGTGGATTTCTGTTGGGAGGAGAGCTGGTAAAAGTTATTTTAAATGAAAAATGGTATCCGATAATATTTGTTTTTGAGTGGTTGTGTTTAAGTCAGATAATTACTTCTTTGACTGCAATTAATAGTTGGGTGCATTATTCTCAGAACAGACCTAATTGGGCTCTCTATTTTGATATAAGTTTAGCTGTATTGATGGGTATTTCATTCTATTTTGCAGTGCAATATGGGATTGAAGGAGCAATTGTGCCCTGGTTTACTACCTATTTACTGCTTTGCTCGATAATGACAATTGTTACACTAAGGAAAATTGGAATCAAAATTCGAACCTATATTAAAGTGCTCTCTAACCCAATTTTAGCAGTTATAATTATGAGCGCAGGCGTTCTACTGTTTGAATTATTAATAAACATGATGTTTGAATTAGAAAATAAAAAAAATGTATACTTATTAATTATGAAAATTGGCGTGGGTAGCCTGACTTACTTTAGCTATTTCTGGTTATTCGATAGGGGTGTTTTTCATAAGTTCAAGGAATTGAGGGGCAGTTAGGTATTAAATAGTCTAGTGACGCAATGCAGAGCATGAATTTACCATTGCTAATGGAGCTGGCTTATAGATAGTAAGAGTACTAACGTTTTGAGGATTCCCACATGGAGATGCGCTTTCCTAACAAGAATTGTAAGCTGGCCTGGGCAATTGCTGTATTCACCTGCATAAAGTAAAAAGGAATTTTAATAAATGGATTTTTTCTCGATGCTCTTACCGTCCAGCCTGTTATTGCTAAGCCATAAAATCCAAGCTGTCCTAAAAAGAGTGTCATTGTATATATATTTTGATTCCAGATAAGCGCAGTGCTTATAAATAAAAGTAACTGAAACCAGGGTACCAGCCAACGCATGATCTTATGACTGAATACCTGAAAGGAAAACAAACCATACCGAAAAGGATTTAAAACAGAAGGTTTGTGTACGATAGCGGTTATTCCGCGTATTGTGGTGCGTAGTTTACGTTGATATTCCTTGGCGTCATCTTTTAACTCTGCATAGCAGCCTAAAACTCCAGGATGAGAAACAGCTGTGAGCCCCTTTTCGACACAATTTAAGGCAGTGTTAAAATCGCTTGGCACATCTACGTCCCAATTCTCGCAAATGTTTTTTCGGCAGGCAAAAAAAGAGCCGCTTAATCCAACTAAACTATTAGCTTGTGTTTCGATGCTTCGTAACCACATTTCATACTTGATGTAAGCACTTTCACCAGATACTTTACCAGACTCAGTTATAACGCGGTCCTCGCTTGACAGAGCGCCAATGTTCTCATTTTCAAACGTAGCGGCAATACGTTTTAACGCTGTTTTCGGTATGTGTGTTGCTGCATCAGAAAAAACTAGGATATCGCCTTTTGCTTGTTTGATGGCGGCGAGTTGAGCATTTTCTTTGCCTTTTCTGTCTTGTACTTCTATTAGGCGAATTCCCTTGCTCTCAAACTCTTTCACAATGTTATTTGTATTATCAGTCGAACCGTCTGATACAATGAATATTTCGCGCTGCTTGACTGGATAATCAAGTTCTAGAGTATTCAGGATCTTCTCTTTTATTATGGCCTCTTCATTATAAGCGGCCACTATTATTGTTAAGAATGTTT
>CAMYMU010000051.1:128245-151904 GCA_947259575.1 uncultured Ectothiorhodospiraceae bacterium
TTTCGGCACCAATAAAAGAATGGCAGGGTAAATAAAGTAACTGTACATCGCACCAAACAGCCCAAGTGCGGCAAGTGTTATTTCAATATTCATAATCATTTCTATTTATTAGTAGCTATGATTTACTCTAAAATCAAACCTGTATAGTTAAAATATTTCTTTCTTTTAACAACTCAATCACCTGGGCTGTACATTCTTCTAATGAGTCAGTACCAGTTTTGACAGCTAACTCTGGTGCTTGTGGAATTTCATAAGGAGATGAAATTCCAGTAAAATCATTAATAACACCTGCCCGAGCATTTTGGTATAACCCTTTTGTATCACGTTGCTCACATATCTCAAATTGGTGTGTCACAATAGATTTCAATAAAGTCACCGTGCAATACCATATTCCTCACATGCTGTTGATCAATACGAAATGGTGAGATAAATGCGGTTAAACAATTGCACCAGATTCAAGAAATAATTTAGCGACTTCGCCAATCCTGCGGATATTTTCTTTCCTGTCTTCATCGCTGAAGCTTAGATCTTCGCACAGGCCATGCCGAACATTATCACCATCTAACACAAAAGTACTACAGCCTAGATTATGTAATTCTTCCTCAACAGTATGAGCCAGTGAGGATTTCCCAGCTCCGGATAAACCAGTAAACCAAACTATCGCCCCCCTATGTCCATGTAGTTTTTCGCGTCTTTCGCGAGTAACCGTTGCATTGTGCCAGACGGTGTTGCTGCTTTTTTGTTCGCCCATAACGCTTTTTAATCACTATAAATAAGTTAATCATATTATGGCATAATTCTGATAAATCCAAACATGACAAATTGAGTTGTTAACACATGTATTTCGATATTTTTAATGGCGATGCAGACGGCATCTGTGCACTACATCAACTGCGCTTAGCCAAGCCCATTGAGAGCCAGTTAGTCACCGGGGTTAAACGCGATATCAACTTGCTTGCTAAAGTTGATGCGGGCAAAAGTGATATTTTGACAGTGCTCGACATTTCGCTGGATAAAAATCGAAAGGCACTACTCGAATTACTTGAGGCAGGCGCTCAAATCTCTTATTTCGATCATCACTTCGCTGGTGATATTCCCGAGCATCGCAATCTAAAGGCAACTATCGATACTCAATCAAATATCTGCACGAGTCTATTGGTCAATGACGCGTTGCAAGGTAAGTTTCTCAGCTGGGCTGTGACCGCAGCATTTGGTGACAATTTATTCGAGAGCGCAACCAATGCGGCGACCCCTTTGAATTTAACCTCTGATCAGCTCGAGCAACTGAAGAAGCTGGGGACGTGTATTAACTACAATGGTTATGGTACCTCATTGGATGATTTGTTTTTTCATCCAGCAGAGCTCTACAAAAAGATAAAACCCTATGCAAACCCATTCGATTTTATAGAAATGGATGATGCTTTTAAATTGCTATCAGCTGGTTATGAAGAAGATATGCTAAAGGCTGCTTCAATCGGTTCGACCTCAAATCAAAAAAGTGGGTCGGTCTACATTTTGCCGGATGAAAAATGGGCGAGACGTGTGAGCGGAATATATGGAAACGATTTAGCGCAGAATAATCCGGATAAAGCGCATGCGATTTTGACTCACAAAGGCGATAAAACCTATCAGGTAAGTATCAGGGCACCATTAAAAACCAAAACAGGTGCTGATACATTATGCCGGCAATTTGAAACTGGTGGTGGTCGTCAGGCTGCAGCGGGTATTAATGAATTGCCCTTCTCAGAGTTGGATACCTTTATAAAACTATTTCATCAGCACTTTTCTTGACTAGAGGTAAATTGCGCTTGAGTAAATATGATTGCCGGATATCAAGAAGTTTAACTTAATATCCGGTGAAATTACTTGTTGATGAAAAATGATATTTGCAGTGTGCTCGTTAAGGTTAGGAGTAATACTGCAGTCTTTAAAACCTAGCTTTACTTGTTGATGTTGAAACACGCATTTGTATACGGATTCTTTCAGGCTAAATATAGTTAAAACCAAATTATCATAAGAATGATTACTTTGTTTGCTTAGCCAGTCTCTTTCCGCGTCTGTGCAGATGGCCTTGGCAATATCGGTTCTTAGTTTTTTGAGTTTCTCGATATCAAATCCGATAGAGTTGATATCAGATTTCTTCGCAATAACCGCGCTGCATTGATCCTTGCAATGGGAAATACTTCCTATAAAGCCTTTAGGCCAAACAGGCTCCCGATTCTCTCCAGACAAAATAGGGAAATCCTGGATACCCTGAAAAGCTAAGGCTTGTTTTGCACACCACCGTGCAGTAGAGAATTCCAATTTACGTTTAACACTGGCAGTACTGATGATCTTGGCTTCATCAGGATGTAGTTGTGATTGGTAATCATCAATCGGTAGAATGATACCCGTTACACTTTCCGGAAATAATTTTCTTATTATTTCAGTGCTGTTGATTTGTGTGGAACTCGTATTCACTTAGCGTATTATTTTGCAAACCCTTCCGGGTTATCTTTTAACTTGTATTCCCAGTCAAGCGACGTTTTCACGATTTCATCAAGATCATCATGCTTTGGTGTCCAGTTCAGTTTTGTTTTAATCTCATCGGCAACCGAGATCAGGATGGGGGAATCACCTGCCCGCCGTTCCTTTTCGATAATGTTTAATGGTTTGCCGTCAACACGTGCTACAGCATCAAGCACTTCACGTACGCTATAACCGTGGCCATAGCCGACATTTAGAACAGTCGATTCACCACCGTCGCGTAAATAATCCAAGGCACGTAAATGGGCATCGGCCAGGTCTTCAACATGGATGTAATCACGAACGCCGGTACCATCTTCAGTCGGGTAGTCAGTACCAAATATGTATAACTCAGGTCGCTTACCAACAGCAGCTTCTGCAGCGACTTTTATGAGTAATGTCGCTTCGGGTGTGCTTTGTCCAATTCTGCATTGAGGGTCTGAACCCGCTACATTGAAATAACGTAAAGCAACAAAATTTAAATCAGAGGCCAGGCTTAAATCTTTTAACATCATTTCAGTCATCAACTTTGATGAGCCATAGGGGTTGATGGGGGCAGTCGGCGTATCTTCTTTTGCGTAACCAGACTCAGGGATGCCGTAGACCGCTGCAGTTGATGAGAAGATAAAATTCTTTACACCATGCTTGTTGCATTGTTCTAATAAGTTGCGGGTACTGCAGGTGTTGTTCCAGTAATACTTTAGTGGGTTGGTCACTGATTCAGGAACAATTGTATGTGCAGCAAAGTGAATAACAGTATCGACATCAAAATCTTTCAAAACTTTCGCAACTAAATCACTGTCACCGGTATCGCCTTTGACAAAATCACCATGCAAAATCGATTTTTCAAAACCTGTTGAAAGATTATCAAGTACTACGATCTTTTCGCCTGCTTCACCTAATTGTCTGACAGTATGGCTGCCAATATAACCAGCGCCCCCGGTGACAAGAATACCTTTGCTTGACATAGTGTTCCTTAATTCGGTTAACAATTTGATTACGATCAAACCATTAATCCTAACGGATCTAAATTAAAATTACTTTATGCGCAAAGAAAAAGGGCGGTGAGACCGCCCTTTTAATTTCCTCTGAGAGTCGATTATGGAAAAGCAGGGATTTGAGGATCAAGTCCGCGCATATCCGCTTCGGGGTGATGGGATTTCACCAGTTGCGTAATCTCCTCGATGCGTTGGAATTGAACATCGACCATATACAGGATGTGGCCTGATTCAATATCCGTTTTGAATTGCGCTAATCGAGTATTGCTCACATTCACAGCAACCATCGTGGAGGCAAATGCACCTAAAAATGCGCCACCGCCAGTTAGGGATGCAACAGACCATGCCTCGATACCGGGGACAATCATATCCAGCATCACTGCAATTGCTGCGAGGACCATACCCGTCAGGCCGCCGATGACAACACCGAGTTGCAGACCGTGGATGATGTCAGACTTTTGCCTCAAACCTGCCTCAGGCAGATCCTCAAGCTCCATGCCATCACGTGCGATAACATGTTGGTGTCGTTCATCGATCTTCGCGAGTAACAATTCGTTGTGGACTACTTTGGCACTTTGAACACTAGGGAGAAGGAAATACAAACGCCGTCTCATACTACACCTCCTTACATTGTGATATGTAAATGAGAATGGTTAGAGAATGAGCCATTCACATCGAGTATAGACAATATTTGACAAGTTTAGTTGGCTATTACCATGTAATTAACAAGGGAATATCTCGACTGGAGTAAGACGTTTTGCTCCTAAGTCGTTATCATACTGGCCGTTTTCCCGATCGAAGAGGATTTTACCGCCCATGCGATTTTTACCCATTTTTATGAATATTCGTGACCAGCAGTGTTTGATTGTGGGTGGTGGTCAGGTCGCGGCCAGAAAGGTCTATTTGATCGATCGGGCTGGAGGGAAAGTCAAAGTTGTATCACCGGTGCTTTGCGACGAATTAGGCCGCTGGGCCAAAGAAGGTGATCTCGAGCATATCGCTAGAGAATTCATGCCGGAAGATATTGAAGGGGCGCACTTAATCATTGCAGCCACAGACAGCGAGGAAGTCAATAAGCGCGTCTCTGAGCTCGCGATGGCCCGCGGGGTTCCCGTTAATGTCGTTGATAATCCGGAGCTTGGTAGCTTTATTATGCCTTCTATCATTGACCGCACACCGGTCCAGATTGCTATCTCGACTGGCGGCGCTTCACCTGTCCTGGCTCGGCTTTTACGCGCTCGGTTGGAGACCTTTATTCCTGCAGCATACGGCCGCCTGGCGGCGCTGTTAGAGCGTTTCAGGGGTAAGGCCAAGGCCCGTTTTTCTGGTACGGACGAGATACGTCGGTTCTGGGAAGGCATTGTCGAAGGTCCAATTGCGGATATGCTGATTGCGGGTAAGGATAAGGAAGCAGAGACGGCGCTGGAAGCAGCGATAGAGAGCACAGATGTCCCGTCACACCATGGCGAAGTCTATCTGGTGGGAGCAGGCCCAGGTGACCCAGATTTGCTCACATTCAGGGCTCTGAGACTCATGCAACAGGCTGATGTAGTGGTCTACGACCGTCTGGTATCGGCCCCAATCCTGGACCTGGTTCGCCGGGATGCTGAATTTATCTATGCGGGTAAAGAGCGGGACAAACACACCTTGCCCCAGGAAGGTATCAATGCTCTGTTGGTTCGAGTGGCAAAAGAAGGCAAGAAAGTCTTACGACTCAAAGGTGGTGACCCCTTCATATTCGGACGTGGTGGCGAGGAAATTGAGACCCTGATGGAAGAGGGCGTGCCTTTTCAGGTGGTACCTGGCATCACTGCAGCGGCGGGTTGTTCTTCCTATGCTGGTATCCCGCTAACACACCGCGATTATGTTCAGTCCTGTATGTTCGTCACCGGCCACCTGAAAGATGGCAGCACCAATCTCAACTGGGATGCGATCGCCCAGCCTAACCAGACCGTTGTGTTTTATATGGGCCTGCATACGGTCGCGCCACTTTGTGAAAATTTGATTAAACATGGCCTCGATAAAAATACGCCGGCGGCATTAGTTGAGCAAGGCACAACCCAGAATCAGCGTGTCCACATTGGGGACCTGACTACCCTGGCGGATCTTGTCGTTGAGAACGATGTAAAGCCACCAACACTCATCATCGTCGGCAACGTGGTGAAGCTACACGAGAAGTTGAAGTGGTTTGATCCTGCCGGAGAAGCAGACGCATCTTATCCAACCGCGGGTAAATAATTAAGAAGCCAGTATCGGCTGCCGTTCTCTACCTCGAAAGAGTTTATAAAGTGCGGGGACAATCATTAAACTAACCATCATTGAAAAGAATAGTCCCCACACCAGCACGATAGCAAGAGGTTGCAACATCTCTGAACCTCTGCCCAGACCAAGTGCTAATGGCATCATGCCGAACACTGTTGTGAGTGTCGTCATTAAAATAGGGCGAAGTCTAAGTTTTGCCGCAGTGATGATGGCCAGATTAAATTCTAGGCCTTTCTCTCGTTCTATCTCGATCTGTTCTACTAATACGATCGCGTTATTCACAACGATTCCAGCTAACATGATAATCCCTAGCCAAACCGGCATGGATACGACTAAACCTGTTGGTAAATCAGACACCCATAATCCGAGTGCAACACCGATAATAGTAAAGGGAATGCTACACAATATAATCACGGGATTTAATAGCGACTCATATTGGATTGCCATAACCACAAAGACTAAAAAGATCGCCAGGGCAAACAAGATTGTTCCCATTTTTTGACCCTCTTTAAGTGTCTTAGTTGCACCACCATCGTAGAGTGAATAACCTTCTGGTAATTCAAGATCGGCCAAACGTGACTCAATACTATTCATAATCTGACTCAAGTCCGCATTAGCAGCAAGAGATGCACTGATCTCAACAATACGACGTTGGTTATCACGCATAATGGTTGAAGGGGATTGAGTTAGTTTAATCTGCGCGACTTCAACTAAGCGAATAGGGCGTTCCTGTTGAATACCTACTAGTATATTATCTAAATCACTCGGCGACGACATCAGATTAGCGGGTAGACGAAGCCGGATATTGTATGCCCGGTCACCTTCTAGATATTCAGAGATAACCTGTCCTTCTAATGCAACGCGAAGTGCGTTACCGATATCACTAACTTGTACGTTTAAGTCTGCAGCTCTCTCTTTATCAATTTCGACAGTGACTTCTTCTCTTATTTCTTCGTAGGTCTGAGAAATATTGCGTAAACCTTTTACACCATCCAGTCTTTCGACAATATCTCGGCCGATGGCGGCAAGGTTATCTAAATCGGAACCTTGTACTCGAATGCTTATGTCATCATCGCCATGACTCAAGCGAATACCTCGCACGCCACGTGCACGCATAAGAACTCTTACTCCAGTTAACCCGAGCTCTTTGACCTTTTTGCGAGTTTTCTTAATCCACTCTTCTGTTTTATGATCTGGGTGAAGTTGTATGTACACGCTACCACTATTACTTGAACGCCGTTCAGTACGCCCAAAGATAAAACCGCCCGATGTTGTGAACACAGTATCGACAGCTTCATCTTTGAGAAATAATGTCTCTAGACGATCTGTTATGTCATCTAGCGCATTAAATTGTGTTCCTGTGTCAGCTTTTATGTACACTCTGATCTGACCTTCGTCCACAGTCGGCAGGAAGGTTTGCTTGCTAAGAAAAAATATATGAGTAACAGCAAGTAAGAGCAATGGTACTAAAAATAAGAAAGGTATCCATGGAGTGTTCAGCACTTTCGGTAAGATTACGTCCAATCCATTTTTAAGTCTTGCTACTAACTTATCAATTATCGATTGAGTTCTTTGTTTTGATTCAGGTTTGTCAAAGACTCGTGCCCCCAGGCTGGGTACCAGGGTTAAGGCGACTATTAGCGAAGCGCTGATGGCGGCAGTTAGTGTAAAGATGAGCTCGCTAAATAAAAGACCGACTAGCCCTGTAATAAATAAGAAAGGCAATATCGCGGCGAGGTTAGTGCTAGTTGAAGCGACAATCGCGCTATTAATCTCAGTAGCTGCATTCATTGCTGCATCAAAGGGTTTTTCACCCTCGCGTTGATGGCGGGTAATATTCTCCAGCATGATGATGGTGCTATCGATCAACAAGCCAATACCAAGCGCAATACCGCCTAGCGTCATAATGTTTAAAGTGAGTCCACCAAGCGACATGATAATAAAAGTTACCATGATTGCTAATGGGATAGCGGTACCAATGATTAATGTTCTACGTAAGCTGCCAAGAAATAAATAAACAACGAGCATTGCTAAGATTGCACCGCTAATCGCTGCCATGCTCGCGTTGCGAAGTGCGTGACGGACAAACGTCGACTGATCACTCACACGACTTACGCTAATATCGTCGGGCAGCAAGGTCTGTTGTTTTAACCATTCCAGACGCTCAAGCACAACATCAACGACTTCTGTGGTATTGGCCTGTGGTTGCTTTTGGATGGATAATTTGATCGCGGATTGTTTGTTGAGCCTGACTCTCAGACGCTCGTCTTCATATAAGTCAACAACACGTGCAACGTCCGACAATCGGACAATATTTTTTTCGTCTCCATCAGTTTGCCATATCGGAAGTTGTCTTATTTCTGCAACATTTTTAAAACGTCCAAACGCTCTGGTGCTTATCTCACGTGTATTAGTAAGTAATCGACCGCCAGGTGACTCGAGGTTGTTGTTTTGAATGCGTTGTTTGAGATCATCGAAGGTTAAACCAAAACTCGCTAAACGTTCCTGATCAACAATGATTTGGATCTCTCGCAAGTTACCGCCACCGATTTCTGCGGCGGCAACGCCAGGTAAATTAACAAACCAGCGACTAAAGTCATAATCTACCCATTCGCGTAATTTAACGGGGTCCATAGTTGTAGAGCTAACAGCGAGTTCCAGCACCGCAATCTGCGATGGGTCACGCTTATATATAATGGCAGGTTCGATTGTCTCGGGTAAAAAACGTTTGGCGCGATCAAGTCGTGTGCTGGCATCACGCAAGGCTATGTCGATATCCGTCCCGTAAGGGAAACTAATATCAACCCGACTGGCACCTTCCGATGTACTGGACTGAACTGAAATGGCTCCTTCAGTAACGGACAGCTGTTCTTCTAACTGCCGGGTAACATGATCCTCCATAATATTGGCAGGGACACCGGCTTCTAGAACACGAACACGTACTTCTGGATATATAATGTGCGGGAGTAAATCGATGCCAAGTCGATCAAGCGAAAAACCACCAATGACAACAACACTAAGTGCCAGCATGACAACAGCAATGGGTCGTTGAATTGACCATGCTGCTAGTCCGCCACTTCTAAAACGTTGCTTCATATTAGTCGGTATTATCTTTAACTGTGGAGTCTTGCTTGGCGTGGTTTTCGCTCGAATGTATTTTGACAGTCGCGTTATTTCGCAGATTTAAAAAGCCTTTGCTTATAACTCTGTCACCTGTTTCAAGTCCTTCGATTATTTCGATGCGATCACCAATTTGTATGCCGGTTCGTACGCTTGTATAGGTCGCTTTGTTTTTGTCGTTCACTTTAAACACGTATTCACCGCGTGTGTCATGTCTAATTACAGCAAGAGGTAAGGACTTCAATGGAATAGTTTGTCCTTCAATTGTTACGCGGGAGAGTTGTCCAGGAGAAGCTCCTTCAGGGGCAGGTTGTAGTGTTACTTCGATGGTCCCTTGTCGCGTTGATGGATTTATGGTTGGGTATTTACGTGTTACGACACCTTTAAATTGTTTGTCGCCTAGCGCATCGATTCGCAGTGCGACTTCACTTTCTAATTTAATATTATGGAGAATGATTTCAGAGACATGTACTTTGGCGATAAGTGTATTTGGGTCATAAACGGTTAGAATGTGATCGTGTAAAGACACGACATCACCAGGTTCTTTGAGTCTTTCGCTGATGATGCCATCGAACGGTGCCTGAATACGAGTACGGGCGAGCCGAGTTTCCTGTAAAACACGTTCAGCACGCGCCTGTTCAACCGCTGTTTCTGCGCGAGCAATTTCATCTTCAGAGGCTAATTTGCGCGGTTTTAATTTTTTCAGACGTTTGTAATCAATCGCGGCTTGTTTGTAGGCGGCAATAGCCTTGTCAAGCTCAGCGCGGGTTAATGTGTTATCAAGTTCGACCAAAAGATCGCCGCTTTTGATTTGGTCACCCTGATAAAAGGGGATCTGTTTAATACGACCCTGTTCTTCATTGTAAATGTGCACCGTTCGAGTGGCTTCCAGTGTTCCAGTAACGGCTCGGGTGGTAGTCAGAGGGGTACGCTCGACAGTGACGACCTCGACGGGTTGCTTCTTACCAGCCCTTTTCTTCGCATGCTGGTTGTTTGAGTCACAGCCAACGGCGAGTAGGGCAAGAATGATTATTAAGCTAAATTGGCGCATAGTTTTTATGGGTAAGTGTTATCATTAATATTGGGTGATGTTAGTAACTTTACAGTGCATCATGACTCAAGACAATGATTCAAACCCTTGAGTTCAATGGGAATTCGATGAGTTTTGCTAAGTAGCGAACGAGTAGTCAATTGCTGCCTACACATTGTTCGCCTACGTGGCATAATATGCCGTTTTTGAAGCAAGTAACTATTATGCAGCACTACGCCCGCTATACAGAAGATCCCCATTCAGAACGACGCGACTTGAAAAATCTACGCCGTATGTTCCCCTATATTTGGGAATATCGTGGCCGGGTGTTATTGGCTTTATTTAGCCTGGTGCTTTCTAAGTTGGCTATGGTTGGTGTGCCCTTTATCCTCAAAGAGGTCATTGATACGCTGGATTTACCAAAGGGAGAGATTCTGATTCTGCCTTTGATGCTGTTGCTAAGTTATGGTGCCTTGCGGTTAGTTAGCAGTTTATTCAATGAGCTCCGTGATGCTGTCTTTGCACGTGTCCGTTACCATGCGATGCGGACAGTTTCAAATAGCGTACTTAAGCATTTGCATTCACTTTCACTCCGTTTTCATCTGGATCGCAAAACGGGAGGTATCTCACGTGACCTGGAACGGGGGGCCAGTAGCTTAAGTTCAATTCTCAATTATCTTGTTTTTAATATTTTACCGACTGCAGCTGAGTTTCTTCTAGTGGCGGCTATATTACTCACACAGTATGAGACGCGATTTGCGATCGCTATTTTTTCTACGGTCGCTATATATATAGTGTTCACGTTTTGGGTAACTGAGTGGCGCATGCATTTCCGACACGAAATGAATCGTCTGGACTCAACAGCCAACTCTCAAGCCATCGATAGCTTACTAAATTATGAAACCGTAAAATATTTTACCAATGAAAAATTAGAACGCACGCGTTATGACGCGACCATGTCACAGTGGGAAACTGCGGCAGTGAAAAGTCAGACTTCCATGTCGTTGTTAAACTTCGGTCAAGCAAGCATTATTGCTATTGGTGTTACGATTATCATGATCTTTGCGGCTCAGGGGGTTGTTGATGGTGCGTTGACACTAGGCGATCTGGTTCTGGTTAATGCCTTGATGTTGCAATTGTTTATCCCACTAGGTTTTCTTGGGATCGTCTATCGACAGTTGAAATACTCGCTGGCGGATATGGATCTAATGTTTAAGTTGCTTCGGCAAAAAGGTGAAATACAAGATCAGGAGGCGGCATCGGATTTAATCGTTAAATCTGGCGAAGTAAAGTTTGAGCATGTTGACTTTGCATATAACGAAGAACGACAAATCTTAAAAGATGTCAGCTTTGATATTCCTCCAGGCAAAAAGATTGCGGTAGTCGGACCATCGGGTACGGGTAAGTCGACATTGGCCAGATTGTTATTTCGCTTTTATGATGTAACAAAAGGCCACATCTATATCGATGGGCAAGATATTCGTACGGTTACCCAAGATAGCTTACGTAAAGCGATAGGGATTGTGCCGCAGGATACGGTTCTCTTTAATGATACTATTTTTTATAATATTCAGTACGCGAGAAATGATGCAACACGAGAAGAGGTTATTCGTGCTGCAAAGCTAGCTTATATTCATGACTTTATCGAAAGTCTGCCTGAAGGATATGAAACAATCGTCGGTGAGCGTGGCTTGAAACTGTCGGGTGGAGAAAAGCAGCGTGTCGCTATCGCACGCGTTATTCTAAAGAATCCCAGGATTCTCGTCTTTGATGAGGCAACCTCCAGCCTGGACTCTCAATCAGAGCAAGCCATTCTTAAGGCCTTGAAAGAGGTCGCAGAAGACCATACAGCGCTAGTTATTGCGCACCGGCTCTCAACAATTGTCGATGCTGACCGAATATATGTCATGGAGCAAGGTATTGTTGAGGAGCAGGGTACCCATAGCGAGTTATTGGCAAACGGAAAATTGTATGCTGAACTATGGGCATTGCAGCAAGAAGAACGGGAACATTCCCAAATTAATATTTAAACCAGAATCAGAGTTAGAGGTAAGTGATGGATTTAGGTGGATGCGCAAGTAGTGAACCCTTTGCACTACAAGTGACAGATAACAGTATGGAACCGGAGTTTAAGAAGGATTGTATTATTATCATTGATCCTGGCGGTGTGATTGAACATGAGGCCTATGTTTTCGCTCAGGTAGAAAACGGCTATATCTTTCGTCAATTAGTCATCGAGAAGGATGTGCATTATCTTCAGCCGTTACACGAAGATTATATGCATGAGAAGCGCCCGATTGCTGTGGATGCGATCAAGGGTGTGATTGTCTCTCAGTCAGGAACAAAAGGAAAACGATCTGAACGGAAAAAATATACAAAGCTGTAAAGGTAACCTCTTTAGTCCTTTAAGGAGGTTATTTTATTGCATGTTAAACAACAGTCACTGTTGTTCGTGTTGTACCTAATACTTCACCCGTCACCCAATGAATTATATCCGTTTCAATTAGGTAGGTTCCACGTTGGGTGGGTTCAAAGATAATGTCGTAGCGTTCAGCAGAACAGGCACGAAGTTCTGTAACCTGTACTGGGTTCGGTAAGACGCGTCCATCTGATACATGAACAGTACCGGTTAGACCACCAAAGCGAATACGTTGCGGGTGATAACCAGCACAGATATAGCGCGCCAATAACTTCTGTCCGCGTTGTACTGTCGCAGATATTGGGGGTAAGTCCATAGCAGAGTTGCCACTACCATCCACGCCTGTAATAACAAAGTAATCAGGGTTCAGCTCATTCAAACCTACATCACCACCGCAAGTACCGGCTGACCAGTCAAGGCTATGCCATTGCGAATCAATTTCATCAACAACCCAGAAGGCTTCTACATCATAGGACGGGCCTCCACGATGCAGTGTGCCTGGACCTTCAGGTGGATCAACAATCAATGCACCATACATTCCCATTTCTGCATGTAATACAGTGTTGGTATGGCAGTGATAGAAATACGTGCCTGCATGAGCTGGTCGCCATTGATAGGTATAAGTGTCACCAATAACATCAAAGGAAATATGACCCACACCATCACTATGGTACTCAGGTTCGATTCCATGATGATGTATGGTGTGTGCCCACATCATGTTCACAGATAAGTTGGTGTGGACAATCTGACCTTCGGTTACACGCATTGCTGGTGATGGGAAAGTACCCGCACCCATACCACCCATACCACCACCGTCGGTGAATCCCCACATGTTGATAGTACGACCATCATCCATGGTTAAAGGGATACTCATGTCGATCCCACGGTTATATACAACATCAGGATTGTTCGTTAATCCTGGAGTTGGGGTAACATCAGTATAGATATAACAGGCACCACCCATACCACCACCATCCATACCACCAGATGTTGTGGTCGTATCTGTCGATGTTGTATCTTCTGAACTACTTTTCTTTCTACGTCCCATTTTGTATCCCCCTTATTCCAAAACGATTTCGGTAATCGCACCAAACATATACAGACCACCACCTGCGGTTTGTGACATTTCAGTGTGTAAGTGCATTGGATAATGACCTGTGTTTACAGGTGGGTACGCGTCAGCGGGAGGCTCGAAGGGGTAGATCAAATCACATTTGCCCATGTCACCTTCTAGGTAAACACAATCTTTACTCCAAACATCTGGGCGGATATTGCCATTATCAGTCAACCATTCAACATGGTTGCCATGACAGTGAACGGACTGCTGGCATAAGCCGGCGTTCATAACACGTAGTAAGGTGCGATCGCCGATGCTACCTTTCAGTTGTGATCTAGGATCGTACATGCTGTCGATATTTGGATCATGTGCGCCCGGAGCACCTGGTGGCCGACCACTCAAACCATTAAGCGTAAAGTAACGGGGACTATATTGAGTGCCAGGTGTTCTACCATCACGTATACGTTGATTCCAAACCGGATCAATGTCGTGGAACAACCAGAATTTTTGTTGAACAAATCGAGGGCTGCCATCATAGACTTCATCACTAGACCCACGTGGCATGACTGCGAGACCACCATGCAAACCGACTAAACGGTTGTATGGGGTATTCGAGCTGTCATGGTAAAAATAGGTGCCTGGTGATCTGGCGGTAAAAGAAACTGTCCTTTGCGAACCGGCAGATACGGACATATCAACACCATGTCCTTCGACAGCAAAGCGGTGATTTGTACCTAAGGTATTAACAACCGTAATTCTAACGGTATCACCTTCTTGTACAATAAGTGATTCACCAGGTACATTCAGGCTGTTAGTGTTGCTACTAAAGCCACGAAAATAAACATCAACACCATCGGGTTGTTCAATGTAACCCTCTGTGATGAAAAATGTTTTTTCGATAGTGGAAGCTTCTGCTCTTGGTGTCCATGATAAGATACCTGCTGCACCTGTAACGGATCCTAACAGCGCTCCCGTGCTGATTTTTAAAAACGTACGTCTCCTCATGTGTTTTCTCCAGATAATATAATGCCATGATGCGAAAGCATCTAATAATTATGTAGTGGTCTTAAAATTAACAGACGTGCGCGGTCAAGCTCGCTTGGTCTGGGATGATTTTCCGTATCGGGTCG
This sequence comes from uncultured Ectothiorhodospiraceae bacterium, assembly GCA_947259575.1. Taxonomy (GTDB): domain Bacteria; phylum Pseudomonadota; class Gammaproteobacteria; order UBA6429; family Thiohalophilaceae; genus SZUA-24. The sequence continues at coordinate 142,767 of CAMYMU010000051.1, forward strand.
AGTATTGGGTTACTCTTTATAATAATGTTAGGTAGGTGCGCACTCCATAAACGCGTAATAACCCTAGCGTATACAAGTCAAAAAATCAATTAATACTGGTATAAACATAAAGCGACGCGTGAAAAAAATTCCACTTTATAAGTTTTGATCTATCAGAAAATAAAAAAACAAACTAGGAATAAGGTAATAAAAAATAAATTAGCTATGACGACTAAATATGTATTGGGATGTAACGGTGAATCTAATGTGGTTATTTTGGTGAGAGTTGTTCTGGTTTAAGTTTTGGTAAAAAGTATTCATCCGCATCATCAATATCAACAATACTATTGTCTTTCGTGACGAGTGGTAGTTCAGCCTCATTCCATCCTCGCAAGCCTGTTTTTAACGATACGGCATCCTTATAGCCCATCTGGCGCATAACCTCGGCAGCAAATATGCTGCGATTGCCTGAGCGGCAGACGACGATAACCGTTTTGTTGCGCGCTTCAACAAGTTCCGGAATGGTTTCTTCAAAATCATATTCACAGGCGGTTTCTAAAACACCGCGTGGCACATTTATCGAACCTTTAATACACATTGCATCGAACTCGTAGGGCTCCCGAACATCAATGATCAGTAGGCTTTCATCATTAAGTCGTTCTTCAGCATCCCAGGGAAACAGTTCCTTGACGTGGCTTCGTGCTGCTTCGACAAGTTGATTAAATGTTTTCATGTTTGGTTCTTTTGTAATCCTTTTTCAACAGCCATGACCGCTGCCTCCACACGGGAGTGTACGTTTAATTTGCGTAATATAGCTTTAACGTGCAACTTAACTGTTCCATCTGATATCCCCAGGTTGCGTGCGATAGCCTTATTGCTTTGGCCTTCTGCTAATAAGCCAAGAATTTCAGTTTCACGTGGTGTGAGTTCATCAAAAGGGCCTGAAATTACCGGGCCATCACCATCTTTGCCTTGTACTGCCCGAGCCAGAACCGGGGCTAAATCAGGTGCAACAACCGTTTTTCCGGCAACAATATCGCGCAGTGCAATTACCAGTGCATCTGGCTCCATATCTTTTAGTAAGTAACCTTGAGCGCCTGCGCGTAACGATTCAACCAAATCCGTTTCATCGGTACTAGTGGTTAACATAACGATAGGCATGTCGAGTTTATTCTCGCGTAATTTTTTCAGGACGCCAATGCCGTTGATATCTGGCATGCGCATATCCAGTAACACGACATCTGGATTTCGATCTTTTACCAGTTCGACGCAATCTTCACCATTATCTACTGAGGCGGCAATTTCAATTCCACGGCTTGCTAATAAGCCTTCCAGGCCGACACGGAATAAAGTGTGATCATCGATTAGAACAATTCTTAGACTCATAATTTTATTTGTTTTGATGGTAATTGGACAATGACACCACTATCCGTTTCTTCAGGAGGAACAGCGCTCGTATTGTAATTGAAAGTTAAAGAGATACGCGTACCTTCGCCCGGTTCACTTTCTATTTTTAGTTTTCCATTAATTCTTTTTGCGCGCTCCGACATAATATTTAAACCGTAATGGTCTTCTTCAGGAGATTTGCCCAGCGTCGTATCAATGCCAACGCCATCGTCTTCTATTAAGATATGGCAATCGCCTTGCGGCTCGCTGCGTAGAATAACGCGAACCGTGTGAGCCTGACTATGCTTTTTAATGTTATTCAGGGACTCCTGAATAATTCTCATGACCTCGACTTCGATATTGGCGGGTAATTGAACAATATTCCATTCTTGTTGTAAGAAGACATGGATGCCTGTTTGATTTCTAAAGCGCGAGGCGAGATGTTCGACGGCGGGGACTAGACCGCGTTTATCAATCGGCGCTCTGAAATGTGTGATTAGCTCACGTACTTCTGCATAAGCTTCATCAAGGTTATTTTCAATTTGTTCAAGCTCATGCCAGACAGCGGGTTCTTCACCCTTTCTGAGGCTTTCGTCCAACACGCGAACCTGAAAGCGCAGACTAGCCATAGTCTGAGCTAAGGAGTCATGCAATTCGTGGGCGAGGCGGGTACGTTCTTCCATGATTGAAAGTCGATTGGTTTCATTATCAAGGCGCGCTTTGTCAATCGCCATACCTAAGTGACGACCAATACTTGTTAACAGTTCAGTCATGTCTTCAACTTCTGACATCATCTCTTTATCGATGAATAAGTTATAAACTCCAAGTGTCTGATCCCGGTATTGCAATGGAACGGCGATCATGCTGACGGCCTCATCTTTAAAGAAGGCATGGCCAATAATCTTGTCGCACTTGGTTAAATCGTGTTGATACTGGACGGTGCCATTAGCAAAAGCGCTCCCGCATAGACAGGTTGATGCAGGTATTAGTTGCTCTCTTGCTATCACTTCTTCGTCGAGTCCGGTGCTAGCTATGAGTCGCATTTGATTGTCTTCGGCAACAAGACGTACGACCGCAGCACGTGCTTTTACTACATCCTTAAGCGTGTGTAAAAAACGAGTAAGCAGATCATTTAAATCTCTTGAGACATTAATGCTGGCTGCTACATCATAAATAATCTCTAGCGAATGGGTCTTTTGCGCAATATGTTGCGTTTGCTGCTGCACCTGGCTTTGCATGTCATCTGTGAGTGACTGCAAATTATCACTGAGTTGGTTGATGTTATTCGCCAGCGTTGAAAACTCAAGGGTACCGTTAACGGGGATGCGTGCTGATAAGTCGCCTTCATGTAGACGATTGGCCCAGTCACTCAAAGAAGTTAAAGGCGACATAAGGTTTTTTTGGACCAAGAAGTAGAACGAGATCAGGCTGCTTATAGTAATTAGCGTAAGTATAATCAGAAAAAATACAATCCAGGCGCTGTCGGTGTTGCTAACAATAGAGCTAATGCTGAGGCCTGCCAGTAGCAGCACTGAGACAGCTAGAATCAAAAAGGGCACATAGGCGCGGCATCGCCACAGGCGAGGAATGTACCGATTATCTTTTCGATTACTTTCTGACATATAACTATTTGTGTTATTCGCACAGCCTGGATTGTGTATCTCCGAACCGAGTTTAACAGTTTTGGGGAGATAGGGTTTAAGGCGTTTATAACTTATTGATAATTAAAGATTATTGCTTCGGCGGAGCAAAATTTGGGTCATTCGGATTTTTGAAAATAAAGTCTTTTTCACCGGAATCAAGCTCGACATAATCTATGACCATCGTATTCACCAGGTCAAAACTGGTCGGAGCAACCACAATATCAATCCCTTCAGAGTTGAAGTGTAAATCTTCGTCGTGCTCAACATCAGCAAAACCAAGGGCGTATTTCAGGCCGCCTTTGTCATTACGTTGGCATGCGATGCGTAGCGGCAAGCCTTCTGACTGGCTTTGTTTTGCAGATGCTTGGATTTGGGCAGCAGCTTCTTTTGTGACTGTAATCATTATTTAATTCTCTCATGTACGTTTGCATTGTTGGACGAATTTTACAAAGCCTTCAACCCATGGGCTTTGTTGTGTATTGCGCAAATGGGCGTAGCAGGCCATCATGTTTTTATAAACGATGCCATCGTGTTTGCCATTAATACCGGCACCTCTTAATACGTCATAGGCATAGATAGTGTCTGCTGGCAGATTATTCAATGAAGAGTAGTGAAATTCATGCGCACAGATCTCGTTTTGGTTGGTATGGCTGGTTTGCCAGAGACAATCATCCGTTGTCTTAATTCTAATGTAACCACGACCTTGTGGTTTTTCATGTAGGGTAATATCACCATTGATGACGCCTGACATATTACAGGTAGTATCCCCCCAGGTAATTGACCTTGAGAGGTACATAAGACCACCGCATTCAGCGTAACAGGGTAAACCACTATCAATGGCATCTTTGACAGCTTTGCGCATCGTGGTATTTTTCTCCAACAAGGCCATCTGAGTTTCAGGAAATCCTCCGCCAATAAAGAGGCCGTCGATATTAGGAAGACTTGTATCTGAAATCAAATCGATATCGACCAGTGTTACACCCATATCTTTAAAGGCCTGTATATCATCAGGATAATAAAAACCGAAAGCAGCATCGCGTGCGATGCCAATGGTCAAATCTGTATTAGTAGAAGGCTTTACTGATTGGGCTGCTGATGGCGCTGTTAATGCAGGTGCAGATTTCGCAGTGTTGATAACGGTAGCTAGATCCACCTGCTCACTGATTTGTTGACCGAGTAATTCAATTTGCTTTTTGGCCTGTTGTGCTTCATTTGAGGGCATGAGTCCAAGGTGTCGTTCATCAATAATCATGTCTTTATTGCGATGGACAGCGCCGATCACTGGTACATCAGTATAATGCTCAACTACCTGGCGTAACTTTGATTCATGGCGTGAACCCCCCAGCTGATTGAGGATAACCCCTGCAATATTGATATCACTGTCAAAAGCCTGATAACCCAAGATGAGTGGAGCGATGCCGCGGGTCATACCCCGTGCATCAATGACGAGCACTACCGGTGCTTTGAGTAATTTTGCTAGCGCTGCATTCGAATTGCTGCCATCCAGATCCAGACCGTCATATAATCCCTTGTTACCTTCAATCAGGCTTATGTCTATACCGTCCTGGTAACGATGATAAGTCTCTGTTATCTCCTGATGCTGCATAGTATAAAAATCTAGATTGTGGCAGGAATTTCCTGCAGCAGCTCCGAGCCACATGGGGTCGATGTAGTCAGGGCCTTTTTTAAAAGGCTGAACATGTTTACCTAATTTTGTGAGGGCGGCACAAAGACCAATAGAGACAGTTGTCTTTCCAGAGGATTTATGGGCTGCTGAAACGAAAATGCGCGACATAAGTATTCGCGTCCAATTGATTAGTGCCTACTGTCGAGTCTAGATCAATAAGGCGGTTTAAAGTGGCGACGACACCACCCTACGATTAAGCAGAGTGGTGTGGATCAATATCCTTGTCTGCAAGACTTTCTGGCAATATGCGCAATACATTCATTGCAAAAACAGCCAGGAATAGAGTGATAGCAATACCGCTCAGGCCTAGTAAGATTTCATATAGACTAGCAGAGTATTCGGCAATGGCTCCATCACCAATAACACTTTCAACTATCTTGCCAGGGAACATATCCATTGGGAATGCCTGACCGCCTATTATGGTGACGTACATCTGTGACAAGCCACCAATTACAACAAGTAGTGAAGCTATGATAAGAGCGCCACGTGACTTGAATCCCGGCAGTAGTGTTAATGCAAGAGGGGCCAGTGTGCCTAATAGTATCTGGCCAATCCAGAAAGCCTGGCTGTAACTATTACCGCCAAACAATAAGAAGTTCTGAATGCCATCAGCTTTAGCAGCTGAGTAGAAGTTTGTCAGGTTCAATATGATTACAAAATAAAGTGCTGCGGCAACAAAGATACCGAGTAATTTACGTAAACGATTTACGATGACATCACCAAGCTCTCTACCTGTCCAGGCATATGCTGGAATCAGTACAAGACAGAACAATGCCAGGCCATAGGCAAATGATAGTACTACGAACATGGGTGCAAGAATTGCTGCATCGTAGGCTTCGCGAGCGACCAGGAAGCCAAAGATCAAACCAGTACCAGTGGTAAGCGCTAGTCGCCATAAAAACGCAACCATGCTAGCCGTCTTTGCATATTTATTGTGACGCTTAACCAGAGTAAACCACAAATAGATACCAACAATGAACATGAAGCCTGTATACAAAATGAAATTCCAACCGAAGACAGAGTGCGTCCAGCGCTCTGGCATAGTGTTATATAGGAACTGGGTGAGTGGAACATCAAGTAAATGCTCAGGACGGCCCAGATCAAGAATTAATATGACAAGGCCGCCTGCCAGAATAGTCATCGAAAGAACCATTGATAAAGGCGACAGTGGTTTGTATACAGTCCGTCCAAACACCGATGCGATGGAAGCGACATTCAGTGCGCCTGATGCGGCGACGATCAGGAATACGGCAAAGACGTGGGGAGTACCCCAGACGATGCGATTGGTCATACCGGTTATGATGTGCCCCTCTCCATGCATTATGAATGCAGAGATTACACCTGCGCCGATGATAGCGATGAGTACAGCCATTAAGGCAAAGAAGCCGGGACTACGTCCTTCAATTTCAGTATATCGTGGTGTCTTCATAGTCTTTGTTTTAGGTTAGGTTTTGATAACGAACACCAGTGTTCAAACCCAGATCAGAACGGATTTGCTTTATGACCTTCTGCATTACATGCCTCAACACAGGCTGGGTCGATTGGTCCATTTGGATCATCAATACGGTGAACGCATAATGTACAACTTTCAACGGTACCTTTACCACGTGGATATTTTTGTTCGGTTGTTTCCTCGTGTATATACGAACGAGCATTGTAAGGGCAGGCCATCATACAATAACGGCAACCAATACATGCGTGCTTATCGACCAGGACAACACCATCTTCACGTTTCATAGACGCGTTAGTAGGGCAAACATCTACGCAAGGTGGATTTGCGCAATGCTGACACATCATCGGAATAGTTTGAACGTGTCCCGTTTGTCTGTCGGTTAGCTTAACTTTGCGAATCCATTGTGCATCCGTTTTGTAATTTATTTTTCCGGCAGGTACAACTCCGTTTTCTACATGGCAAGCAGTGACACACTTATTACAGTTAGAAGCACACTTGTTCGCATCGATTAACAGTCCCCAACGGTTTTTATCAGATGCGGCTTGATCCGCTGGTTTTGCGTGCACTGTATTTAAAATGACACCGGGTGCGATACTTAAACCAGCAACGGCTGATGCCTGAGCAAGAAATTGTCGACGGTATTGATCAACTTTATTTTGACTCATTGTTGATCCTCCGCTTTGCCGTTTGATAGTACTTCTAAGGTTTCAGGCGTCAGGTTTTGAGTTGCGACATTGATATGGAAAGTGTCGTTAGCTGAGACCTTATGACGGTACTGAGTATTCTCAGGTTTGTCAGAATGGCAACTGAAGCAATCGATTTGCACTGCAACATAGACATGGCAAGTACTACAGAAATGTTCTGAGTCTTTTGAACTTGCAACTTTGCCATCTTCAGCGGGTGCATTATGACAATCGATGCATTCTTTCAGGCTGTGTTGTTTGGTTCGAATACCTTTGCGAAGCGTTTCATCACGTTGATGCATGATATAAGACATGTGATCCTTGCGCATCTCTGCAACAGGCTCAACACACTGAGTCTCTTCGTTATATTTCTTCTTTGCTTTAGGTGGCTCAGGTGCTAAGGATTCGGCATGAGCCACTACTGGTAGTGCAAGCACTACCAGCAAAGCGAATGTTTTATTTTTAAGTGACAACGTAAGTTACCTCGTTTACTCACCCATGGCCATGTCGATATAACCCGTAGGGCATACATCTGCGCAGATATGACAACCAACACATTTGCTGTAGTCAGTATCAACATAACGGCCCATGGTGGCTTCGTCTTTCTTGACTCGGAAGATAGCGTCCTGTGGACAATAGATTACACAGTTGTCGCACTCGAAACACATACCGCAGCTCATGCAGCGATCGGCTTCTTCTTTCGCTTGCTCTTCTGATAGTCCCTTCATGCGCTCCTGGAAGTGCCCCAGTACTTCTTCTGAATCAGGTACTTCTTCCTCTCGCTTGACGCGAGGAGTAAAGTCGAAGTGCCCCAGAAACAGTTTGTCTGAAGGAATAATTTCGTGATGTGAACGATCTTCATAGTTGTGAACAGCCCACTTACCACTTCCAGTACCACGCAAATCTTCCGTAACATCTTTGCTGAATTCAATTGGCTCAAGACCAGTTTCACGTAGTTTTTCTAACAAGTTGAAGGTGTGTTTATCAACTTTAGGACGCTTACGTAAATCTTCATGCTTGAAGTAGTGGTCAATACTTTCAACGGCAACAGAAGCCTGACCAATAGCCGTAGTCAGCAGGTGAGGGCGAACAATATCACCCGCGACAAAGTGTCCAGGCTTACCGGGTACTTGGTAGTGTTGGTCCGCATCGATAAAGCCATGGTCGTTGCCCATGTCTTCCATGCCCGCTAAATCACCACCTTGGCCAATAGCAGAAACGATTAAATCAGCTTCGATTTCGAATTCACTGCCTTCTTTAACAGTCTTGCCGTCTTCTTCTAACTCAGCCACTTTTAGTGCAACTGCGCGACCGTCGCCATCGAGTACAACTTCAACAGGAGTTAGTTGACCACGAATCTTTACCCCTTCGCGCAATGCGTCACGAATTTCGTGTTCTGCTGCGTTCATTTTCTCGATAGCAGAACGAGAGATAAGCGTTACGTCTGCACCTAATTTAGTTGCAGAAGAGGCAACGTCGTGTGCAGTGTGACCGAGTACGACATTCTCTGGGCGATCTTTTTCGTTGATGTTTGTGATATGACCCAAGCGACGTGCGACTGATACCACGTCGATTGATGTATCACCACCACCGATTACCACAACCTTCTCAGAAACTAACTTTAAACGGCCATCGTTAAAGGCTTCAAGGAAGTCGACACCGGTTAAACAGTTTTGTGCTTCGTCAGCATTTGGAATTGGAAGTTGACGACCTTTCTTGGCTCCTAGTGCCCATAGAACGGCATCAAAATCTTTTTCTACTTGTTCCATACTAATGTCTTTACCAACACGAGTATTTAATTTGACTTCAACACCCATGTTGATGATGCGGTCGATTTCACCGTTTAGTACATCGCGAGGTGTACGATAGCCAGGAATACCATATTTCATCATGCCACCCAGTTCTGAGTGGTCATCAAAGATTGTACATGCGTGACCAAGGCGACGTAATTGATATGCTGCGGCCAGGCCAGCAGGACCACCGCCAATAATAGCGACTTTTTTACCAGACTCTTTTTCACCGGAGGCAAAAGTAAAGCCAGCTTCAAGCGCTGAGTCACCAATAAATTGCTCAACCGAGTTGATACCAACATGATCTTCTACCTGATTGCGGTTACAACCATCTTCACATGGAGCAGGGCAAACACGACCCATGATAGAAGGAAAAGGATTCGCATCAGTCGAACGACGGAATGCATACTCTTGCATAGTCATATCGCCAGATGGTTTTTCGATACCACGCACGATATCCAACCAGCCACGAATATCTTCGCCAGAAGGGCAGCTACCCTGACAAGGTGGAGTACGA
>CAMYMU010000052.1 GCA_947259575.1 uncultured Ectothiorhodospiraceae bacterium
ATAGCCAGGCCCAGCGTTTGATACAATAGTGTATGCACATTTGGCGGCGAGTATGTTGGCTGCTGTTACCCCTGCATTGCCTTGTACGGTATAGCCCGAAACAAACAAATTTCCACTATCCGCTTCGATATTCGCAATACCAGCAGAGGTACCGACTGGGTTGGGAAAATAGGCATTGTTTTCCAGGAAGAATTCCTCCTGGGCCAGTTGCATGGCGCCTATCTCATTGTTGCATTCGGCGATATGGGAGGTCTGGATATAGCCCTGGTAAGCAGGCACCGCAATTCCCGTGAGAATGGCTATAATACCCATAGTGATGACCAGTTCGATGAGTGTAATACCTTTGACTGTCTTCATTTTTTACTCCGATTACAAATATTGCCCACTTATTCTAAATTCACATTTAAGACCAATGGGCTAGTGTAGTCTCCAGCCACGGTTCCCGGCGCAGGGGTACCCGTGATTGTAATGGCGGCTCCCGGCATAGGCCGACCTGCACCATCAAGACCATCGATCGCAACCTGGCCAGCTAAGGCAACCGGGCCTGCTGCAAAGGCAGGGTTTGCTGGATCGCCTACCGCGAGTCGATTACCTTCATTGAGCTCTGCGACAACGTCATTGCCATTAGCTCCGGCATTAATTTTGGCATTTTCTGACTTTACCACACGCACAGCATTGGTCATGTGCTCTATAACTGCTGTTACTTTACTCTGTCGAATGTAACCATTATAGGCCGGCATGGCGATCGTAGCCAAAATACCGATGATGGCAACCACAATCATGAGTTCTATTAGTGTAAAGCCTTCCTGGCGGTGTCGCGTTATTCCATCAACATTTGTTGTTGATACTGACATGTTCTCACCTTTCCAGAAAAAAAGGGGGCCAAACGAGGCCCCCTGGGTTTAGCTTCTAAACCTGTACCGCCCTTATTCTGGGGTGAAGGTTTTGTCTGCTGGTAGAGCGCCACCTGGGTAATCACCTGCAACAGTACCAGCAGCGGGTACATCAATGCCGACAGTGATTAGGGTACCTGCAACTGGGCAATCGGCGGTAAGACCAGTTATTGCAATTTGACCTGCTACGCCAGCAGCAGCAGCTGCAAATGCGGGTATTGTTGCGGCTAGACCAGGGTCAGAACCAATCGCCAGCTTACCACCGTCGTTTAACTGACTGATAACATCAGTATTGACACCAGCAGTGTTGTCACAAGTACCACCAGCTGACATCTTGGCTGCAATACCTTTAGCGACGCGGAAGGCGTTTTCCTGGTTCTCGACCATGCCGCTGACTTTAGCCTGGGTGATATAGCCGTTATACGCTGGAATGGCGATGGCGGCCAGAATGCCGATAATCGCGACCACGATCATCAATTCGATAAGTGTAAAACCTTTGTTTGTTGCTTTCATGTTGCTCTCTCCAAAATATTTGTTTGGGTTAATGACGCGCAGTTCTTAAATAATCCTGTTGTACCGTCAATCCCTTTGTTTGCTTTGCCGGCGATCCCTGCCGCGTGAACGGTCAGGCTAAATTCGACTTGCAAGATACAATTTGAACTAATAATCCATACTGCACCTTACGTGCCAGGTTTTTTCTGCATCCTGCAGTATCTTTTATCCTTTTCGGATCCTAGACAATTTTTCCTTGATTTTCATTTGGTTAATGTGACGCTCTTCACGCGTTGCGGTTTTGGGGTATCAAAAATCAAGGACTTGCCTAGAGTTTAGCCAAACAGTTTTATAGCTACCCCCTGCTTCAATTAGGTCAGAAAGTGACAAATTTGGTCAATTTGCGATGTTCTGCGCAAAAGCTGACAAATACCGAACAATCACTTCACTTAACTTAATAAATTAACTAAACTAAGTAACTACTTGTAATATAAAAAAAAGGGTGCTGTCAAGCCCCTGCAGGTGGGGAATTAGAGTTCATTCATGGATTCGGTTTTTTTTGCTGGTTTCGTGATAGATAGTTGAACTCATCGAGATATAAGAGAACCAACGCAAGTAAGCTATAGCTAACATAAAAATTGATTTGAAGGATTTGGATGCAGGGTCAACTACAAAAGGCCGCGCAGGAGTGGGCGTCGCTCTTCACTAATTTTCCAGTGAAGAAAGTGTGGCGTGCGGCTCCGTTATGGATATCTGTCATCCTGGTAGTGTTGGTAGCGAAATCGGCTTCAGAGCTTACATGGCTAATCTTCGCACCGGATGAAGTTTCCTCTAGTGGGCAATCGCAAATGCGTTCTGCGCCTGTTACCCCTGGTGTGCAGCAACCACGTTTACGTAGTGTGGCGAATTTGCATTTGTTCGGTTTGGCCAACAAGAAACCGACAACGCAGGCACCCATCGATGCACCTAAGACTGGATTGAAGCTAACCCTTAAAGGGGTGTTTGCTGCTTCAGTCGCAGAACAGGCGATGGCATTAATTGCCGATGCACGTGGTAAGGAGAAGGTCTACAAAAAATCAGAAGTGATTTTTTCAGGTGTGACCTTATACGAAATTTATCCGGACAAAGTTATTCTGGAGCGAAGCGGTAGTTTTGAAACACTGAGCTTACCGCGCGACAAATTAACCTCTAGCAGTAGGCCTCAAACCCGGTCGACACGTACCACCCGACCACGCACACAGCCAACCAGTTCACAGGTAGTGCGAACCAGGACAGTTAGGGCAGGCAAAAGACTGGAGAACTTGAAGAAAGAGCTGGCTGAGAATCCACAGAAGTTTTGGGAAAATGTACGGATTGAGCCGGTGCATGGATCTGATCAGCAAATAAAGGGATACAAGTTTAATCATAAAGATCGACAAATGATGCGCGCGCTGGGATTACGGCCTGGTGATGTCATCGTCGAAGTTAACGGCCAGGGTGTGAGTGATCCATCAGTGTTCTCTGGCTTGCTTGGCGATCTTTCATCACAGACAACGATCACGCTGGGCATTGAACGAAATGGCCACCGTGAGAATATTAATATCAACATGTAGGTTTCGGATGTTAGTCAGGGCAATAAGAAAAATAAAACTAAAAAGTTCGTCAATAGCAAATGGGCTAGTGGCGATGTTGCTTATAGTTTCTTTGTCGACGTTAATGGTTGTACCTGGACAGAGCCTGTCTGCACCGAAGTCAAATACTAAAGCTGGCGCAGAAGCAGAAAAACCAAAGAACATTACGCTTAACTTTGCAGAAGCGGATATTCGCACCGTCATTGATGCGGTAGCGAAACACACCGGGCAGAATTTTATTATTGACCCCCGGGTAAAGGGCAAGGTCACTATCATTTCACAAAAGCCCATGGATGCCGATCAGGTTTATCAGATCTTTTTATCGATTTTAAAAGTCCATGGTTTTGCTGCAATACACGGTAAGGATGTCACCAAGATCGTGCCCGATGTGAATGCCAAGCAAGATGCAATTGGCTCAATTTCAGGTTTACGTGGAAATCAGGGCGATGAGCTTGTGACGCACATAGTTGAAGTGAAGCATGTGAACGCCAGTCAGCTGGTTCCGATATTACGTCCCCTGGTACCTCAGCGTGGTCACCTGGCCGCAGTGCCCTCATCAAATGTCATTATCCTGTCCGATTCTGCCGCTAATATTTCGCGTTTGACTAGAATAATTCGTCGTATCGATACCGCGACCGGTGATGAGATAGAAGTTATTCAGTTACGTCATGCATCTGCCTCTGAACTGGTTCGAATCCTGGGACAACTTCAGGGCAAAGCTCCCAAGGCAGGTGCTGCAGCCCCCAAGATTGTTGCTGACGATCGAACCAATAGCCTTTTGATCAGCGGTGACAAATCTTCACGCTTAAATTTGAAAGGACTTATTCTGCATCTTGATACACCACTCGATATCGGTGGTAATACTCACGTCGTGTATTTACGAAATGCAGTGGCTAAGGATTTAGTACCTGTGCTCACGGGTGTTAGTCAACAGGCAGCCAAGGCCTCCGCAAAGAAGGGTGGCTCAAGTGGCGAAGTAAATATTCAGGCCGATGAGAATACAAATGCCCTGGTGATAACGGCACCACCCGATGTTTTCCGTTCACTAAAATCAGTTATTACTCAACTGGATGTGCGTCGTGCACAAGTGATGGTGGAAGCAGTGATAGCTGAAGTCTCACATGAGAAAACCCGTGAGTTAGGTGTGCAGTGGGCGGTTGATGGTCGTGCCGGTAACAACGCTGTTGGTCTGGTTAACTTTAGTCTAGGTACGCCGATTACCGCCTATGCGAATCTTGAAAGTCCACCAAACCCAATTGGTTTTAATATCGGACTGGGTGATTTGACCGGCGCCAACAAGATTGCGGCGTTGTTGTCTGCCTTAGCGGGCGATTCACAAACAAATGTTTTATCAACACCAACGCTAGTTACGCTGGATAATGAAGAGGCTGAAATCGTCGTTGGTCAAAACGTACCTTTCGTAACGGGCTCTTACACGAGCACAGGTACGGGTGGCTCAACACCAGCAAATCCTTTCAATACGATTTCGCGTGAAGACGTTGGTTTGACCCTGAAGATTAAACCACAGATTAACGAAGGTGATGCGATTAAGCTGGATGTGACCCAGGAAGTTTCTAGTCTTGCACCGAGTAGTGCCGCCGCTGACATTATTACTAATAAACGCTCAATTAAAACCAGTGTCATGATCGATGATGGCCAGATTCTGGTGCTCGGTGGCCTGGTCCAGGATGATTTAATCGAGCAAGAACAGAAGGTACCAGGACTGGGTGATATACCGCTACTGGGCTGGTTGTTCAGATATCAACGCACGACCAAAGTTAAAACGAATCTGATGGTCTTTTTGCATCCAACTATTATGAAAGACGCCAAGGCGATGATGGCGCTAACCAGTGAGAAGTATAATTATCTACGAACCAAGCAACTTGAAATGAAAGAAAATGGTTTGCGTCTACTTGATGATGAACAAACACCGGTCATGCCTGAGATGTCGGAATTTTTACGCTTACCGCCACCTTATGAAGAATCAGTTCAACGCTTAGAGCTTAGTGCACCTGGATCTATTCCCACTTCCAGTGAACCTCCATCTGCTTCAGGCGAAGGTCAACAGAATGAAACTGAGCCAACACCCGCTTCCCCGGATTCCACGGAATTACCACCCTATCTGGGTGATGATACTGGTGGCTGAAGATGCCAAAAGAGTTCAACCCAGAAGATCTACCTTCAGAAGAGCCAATTGCAGCTGCGCTAATCCCAGAAGATATTCTTAATGAGACCAGCGAAGTTGCAGTTGATGTTAGCTCGTCTATCGGTCCTCGAAAATTATCCTATTCCTATGCAAAACGACATGGTGTCATCGTTTCGGATGTCACAGCTACCTCGGTCGAGGTGACCGTAAAAGAAGGTAGCAGTAATACACCACTGCAGGAATTACGTCGTCACTATAAACGTCCTCTAAAGTTGCACAGCGTTTCAGCTGAAGAGTTTGACAAACTAATACAGGAAAAATATGAAACCTCTTCAACGGATCAAGCCGTTGAAATGATGGAAGGTCTGGGTGAAGAACTTGATCTTACCAGCATAGCCCAGGAACTGGCTGAGCCTGAGGATCTCTTGGAGGCCGAAGACGATGCACCGATCATTCGTCTGATTAATGCCTTGCTGACTCAGGCAGTAAAAGAGGGCGCATCGGATATTCATATCGAGCCATTTGAAAATCGCCTCATTGTACGGTTGCGTGTTGATGGTGTGTTACGTGAAGTTCTGCAACCACCACGCGCCCTGGCGCCACTGGTAACGTCACGTATCAAAATTATGGCGAAACTGGATATTGCAGAGAAACGGATACCGCAAGACGGTCGCATCTCGTTTCGCATCGCAGGACATCCTGTTGACGTGCGTGTCTCTACCTTACCTTCAGGCCATGGTGAACGTGTTGTCTTACGTTTACTCGATAAACAGGCGGGCAAACTGGAGCTGACTAATCTGGGTATGGACCCTGAGATTCAGGAAGTTATGGCACGCATGATTAGCCGACCCCACGGAATTATGCTGGTCACCGGTCCAACCGGTTCGGGTAAAACCACCACACTATACGCGGCGTTGGGCGAGCTTAATGACACAAGCCGAAATATTATGACCGTCGAGGACCCTATTGAATATTTCATCGACGGTATTGGTCAAACGCAAGTAAACACCAAGGTTGATATGAGTTTCGCTCGTGGTCTTCGTGCCATTTTGCGTCAGGACCCGGATGTGGTGATGGTGGGTGAGATTCGTGACCTGGAAACTGTTGAGATCGCGATCCAGTCTAGTTTGACCGGTCATATGGTATTTTCAACCTTGCATACCAATACGGCGATCGGTGCGATTACTCGCCTACGAGACATGGGCGTAGAACCCTTCTTATTGTCTTCGACTCTGGTCGGTGTATTAGCGCAACGGCTGGTACGTTTGCTGTGTCCTGAGTGTAAACGTCCTCATGTCCCCGATTCAGCCGAGTGTGACATGCTAGGTTTATCGCCAGATGATCCGCCCGTACTTTATGAGCCAACAGGCTGCGAGCATTGCAACTTTCTAGGCTATCGAGGTCGTACTGGTATCTATGAGTTAATCGAGGTCGACAATACCATGCGTAGCTTAATCCATGATGGTGCCGGTGAGCATGAACTTGAGATCCATGCGAGACAAACCTCACCGAGTATCAGACAGGATGGTCTGCGACGGATCCTGGCAGGTGAGACCTCGCTAGAAGAAGTTTTACGCGTTACCCGTGAGGATTAAGAGGATCGATCATGGGCGCCTTTGAATTTGCAGCACTGGATAAATCAGGTAAGGAAAAGAAAGGGGTACTGGAAGGTGATTCACCCCGTGCCATTCGTCAACAACTACGCGAACAGGGACTGATTCCATTATCTGTTGATGAGGTTGCACAACGAGAATCAAAATCAGGTAGTGGTAAAAGTTTTAACTTCTCAATCCGTCGCGGGATCAGTGCAACAGATTTAGCGTTACTCACGCGCCAGTTAGCGACCCTGGTACGTTCGGGGCTGCCGTTGGATGAGGCAACCTCCACAGTTGCCCGTCAGAGTGAAAAGCCACGTCTAAAGAGTTTAATGCTTGGGGTGCGCGCGCGCGTGATGGAGGGTCACTCTCTGGCTGATGGTTTGGGTAAGTTCCCACATGTATTCCCAGAGTTATACCGCGCCACCGTGGCTGCGGGTGAGCAATCAGGCCATCTGGACACCATTCTTGAACGGTTGGCCGACTACACCGAGGCAAGACAGCAAATGGCACAGCGAATCCAGATGGCCATGTTCTACCCGGC
>CAMYMU010000053.1 GCA_947259575.1 uncultured Ectothiorhodospiraceae bacterium
GAGCAGTGAAAAGATCGCCACTAACAGTTCGCTACCTCAATCAAACTCGCCAGACAAATCTAAACAAACCGAATCAAAGGCGTCATCGGTTACACCGAGTACGAGACCACCTGCATCAACAACCACACCCAGGTCTCACTCCTCAGCTAAAGCGAGCGAGCCGCACTCGGCTATAAAACAACAGGAAAGTCACCCTCAGCAACCATCATTTACTAGACAAACTGTTCATGCTGCAGGTAATAAAACAATTCCATTATCATCAAATAAGAGCACATCGCCTTCACAAAAGAATAAAGAGAGCTGTGATAGCGCGTTAGGCAAAACCCAAAACAAGACAGAATACACGTCACCGCTTTATGACGATGACTCATCCAGTGTTCTACCTATGATCTTCCTGGTCTTGTTATTTGTCGGTTCTTTTGCAGGGCTGTTCTGGTTCCTGAGCGATGACTCAGACACACCTATCCAAACCGCCCGTGTTAATGAGAAACCTGATACCCTGAAACCGGTGACCGATCGCCCTGTTCAAGCAACCGAGCAAAGCGCAGCACCACAGAAAGAATCTACCACATCTATTCCCGAGACCGTTGAACATACACCTCCTGAGACCGACACCGCTGATGTTGCTTCTGATCCCCTGGCAGAAAGTAGTGAAACGACAGAAAAAGGCACCACTGTTATAGATACCAGAGAAACTCATATGCCAGAAACGCAACCGACAGAAACCGAAACACCAGCGGCTGATACCGATCTTGTTGAGCCTGAATCCAACAGTAGCGAGGATAAAGGTGAGCCTGAGTCGCCGACGTTTAGGGCCGACATCCAGAAAGACGATGAAGGTATAACGATCATCCTTGAAGCACCCGCAAACGAAACCGTATTCAAACAAGCTGAACCAGAAAAAGAAGTCACACCCGATGTCCCCCCATCCGAGGATAGTGCCTCTGCAGATATGGCATCGGTAGAAATGGTATCAAAGAACACTAGTACTAAGAACAAGACAATGGAGACACCACAGCCCAAAGAATCTGTGGAATCAGACTCTCCTGACTCAGTAACCCTGGAAGTTGTCACCGGCGATCTAGCAACGCAAGATAAAACGCAATCGATGCAAGAGATGAGTAACGCACGGCCTACTCTCCGTGTCATTGATACAGAGATAATTCATATAGTGGTAAAAGGTGACACCCTATGGCATATTGCGATCAAGTACGTGAATGATCCTTATAAATACCCCGAGCTTGCAAAACTCAGTAATATTAAAAATCCTGATCTGATATACCCTGGCAATCGTGTCCGAATCATCAAACGCAGCAGACAAATCCAATAAGCCATCATTGGTCAAGGTCACACGCCTGCGCGATATTGACCTGGACCAACTATCCGCATTACTGGCCCCCTATGACCTTGCCGTCCAATACGTCAAAACAGATAAAGCTATTCCTGGCAGCTTCTGGGGTGATGAAGAGGCGGGGCTAATCGGCAACAAACTCTATGTGCGGCCAGACACCCCGGTACATTCAGCGCTGCACGAGGCCTGTCACTATATATGTATGGATGAACAGCGCCGTCGCGACCTCGATACCAACGCTGGCGGTGGCTACGACGAGGAAAATGGGGTCTGTTTCCTGCAGATCCTGCTCGCCGAGCACCTCTCCTCCCTAAATAAAACACAGATGATGGCCGATATGGACTCATGGGGATACAGTTTCAGACTAGGATCAGCACAAAAGTGGTTTGAACAGGATGCCGAAGATACCCGTAACTGGTTGATTAAATATGGGATTATTGACGATAACGGCAAACTGACCTGGAAACTGCGCCATTTGGAAAATACAGGTTAAGAAACCAGCAATAAATGACATAAGGAGAGCATGATGTCCTTCGACAACATACACAATTACTACGAGACCGTAGTCCTGGGACGCCTGAACGATATGGTCGCCGCTGAGTTCATCGATTCGGACCCACTTTTCCTTGAAGATGTTGCCTGTGTTGCCCTAAACCAATTACCGGCCCGCTATATCAAGCATGATATCGATATGTTTTATTTTATGACCATCGAAGAGCGTGAAAAGCTCGAATATGACGTGCACAAGGCCGTCACCTCTGCGGTCGAATACGTCTTACAAAACCGCAACAAGCGCGCCAAAGAGGCATAAAACGCTTCCATTTACCCACCGTCTGCTTCAGCGTAGAATAGCGCCTACGTGATGACGAGAATGAAGCAATGAAAGAAATACCCACATATAACACCACAGTATCGGTGGAAACCTGTTACATCCCTGAGCAGTCCGATCCGGATAACGATCGCTTTGCGTTCGCCTATACGATTACGATCAGAAATGAAGGTAGCGTTCCCGCCAAGTTATTAAGCCGTCACTGGATCATTACCGATGCCGATGGCAGCACTCAGGAAGTGCGTGGTGAAGGTGTGGTTGGCGAACAGCCGCATCTGGAACCTGGTGAAGACTTCGAATACACCAGTGGCACATTACTCGATACCCCCGTAGGCAGTATGCAGGGAAGTTATCAAATGCTTGCCGATGATGGCAAAGAGTTTGAATGCCCCATCGCACCGTTTACTTTATCGATGCCGAATAAACTGCACTAGTGAATTTGGGGCAACCTTTCTATTTTATTGCTCCAGATAATTATTCAGACTCTCCTCCCCCACGTCATAACTATATATAGCACTTTGTTTTCTACTCATTTTAAACATGGTTACCGGCGTATACAGATCTATTAATGACGTTTAACATTCAGATGTTACGATGTTAACGTATTGCCGGAACGATGGTGTTAACCCATTCAAAGTAGAAGAAAGAATCCATGGCTGTTTACGCAATTGGTGATGTGCAAGGCTGTTTCGACGAACTAATGGCCTTGTTAAAGAGTATCAACTTCAATCCTAAGAACGACCGTCTTTGGTTTGCGGGTGATCTGGTTAATCGTGGCAACCAGTCGCTAGACGTACTCCGTTATGTGAAATCACTCGGTGATCGCGCCATTACTGTGCTCGGTAACCATGACCTGCATTTGCTCGCGATTTATGCGGGGGTGAGAAAAACCAAAAACAAGGACATCAAGGCGATCCTGAAAGCCGATGACAGTGAAGAGCTGATCACCTGGCTGCGGCAGCAGCCCGTATTTCACCATGATAATGACCTGGGTTATAGCATGGTGCATGCGGGGCTAGCGCCGCAGTGGGACTTTGAGCTGGCGCAAGCATGCGCGCATGAGTTAGAGGCGGTGCTGAGTGGTGATCAGTGTTTTGATTTTTTGCAGAATATGTACGGTGACAAACCACGAAAATGGAAGGACTCACTCACCGGCTGGGACAGGCTGCGCTTCATCTGCAACAGTTTTACCCGCATCCGCTTTTGTGATGACAAGGGTAAACTAGCGATGGATGAAAAGGGCCCGCCGGACAAACACAAACCAGGGATTATGCCCTGGTTTGATGTCGTGTCTAGAAAAAGCGACGATATGAATATTATATTTGGCCACTGGTCGACCTTAGGGGCCCACCACGAAACTGGTCTTTATTGTCTCGACACAGGGTGTGTCTGGGGCGGCAAACTCACTGCCTTGCGCCTCGACGCCGCCCCCCCGACCTATGTGGCTATCGATTGTCCGGGGGCGGCGAACCCGGCGGACTATATTTGAATCTATGCGCTTATCTTAGTTTATCGATTTAGCCTGAGGTGGAATTGAGCGTCTATCAACACTACTGCGCCTGTCCTTCACCTCATCGCCAAAACGCATTTCACGACGACGTTCCTGTCCACCACGGCGCTCATAACTCTGACGGCGCTCAGGCCCCTGGTAGGCTTCCTGAATTGTACTTTGCTCTGCTCCTAGAACACGCGATGCATATACCGCTCGACGAACCCAACTATCTAATTGTTTGAAAAACATATCTGGACCTCATTTGTTTGCCGTAACAACATATTAAATAGGGGTTTTAAAAACCGTGCACAGGTCACATTTCTGCATTATTGATAAGGTATAAATTAAGTGAGAAATATACCTTATCTTATTGATATATATTGTTTATTTTCTGAAACAGCACTTTTGGGAGCGAAGAAATTTTCGAGTTTTGTGTCTAATTGTTACAAATGATTCTTGTTTGCGAGGATTTATGTAAGGTTTTCTGACCAATAAAAACGGTTATCTCAAAGGTTGTGAACGACAGATTTACTGTCTTTTTTCGTAGGTATTGAAGGTCATTGCGTAAGCATTTTTGTCATCGGCAGGATGTGACTGCGTGCCCACCTGTTGCCACAGGTCTGAGGGGTAATCTGGAAACCAGGCGTCCCCTTCTATATCAGCATCCACCTTGGTGAGATACATACGATCGGCAATGGGCAGCGTTTGCTCATAAAAACTAGCGCCACCGATGATCATAATCTCATCCACATCACCGGCTTTTTGAATCGCATCATCGATGGAGGTCGCAACCGTGGCCTCCCCTGCGTCGTAGTTCGGATCACGTGTAACAACGATATTTAGACGATCCGGTAATGGCCGTGCACCAAATGACTCATAGGTCTTTCGCCCCATCACCACGGGTTTACCCAGGGTATGCTGACGAAACCATTTCATATCCGCAGGCAGTTTCCAGGGCAGCGTGTTTTTGATACCTATAACACGGTCCCTGGTCATTGCAGCGATAATTGAGATCTTCATTAATTGCCTCTAGTTATGAACTTGCTAGGTGCCATGAGCATCGATATTTGCGCGGCAGAGCAAGGCGCAAAGAACTTGCTCATAGTCGTTAAACGGCTACGGGTGCTTTTATATGAGGATGAAACTCATAATTCTCGAGATGAAAATCATCAAACGTAAAACCAAAGATGTCTTTTATCTCAGGATTAATCTTCATCGTCGGTAACGGCAATGGCTCGCGTTTGAGTTGTTCGTCCGTTTGTTCAAGGTGGTTCAGATACAGGTGGGCATCACCTAAAGTATGCACAAAATCCCCTGATTGCAGGCCGGTGACCTGGGCCATCATCATGGTAAGCAAGGCATACGAGGCAATATTAAACGGCACACCCAGGAAAATATCGGCACTGCGCTGATAGAGCTGACAAGAGAGTTTGCCTTCGGCCACATAAAACTGAAAAAAGGCGTGGCAAGGTGGCAGGGCCATGTTCTCGACTTCTGCGACGTTCCAGGCACTGACGATTAAACGACGAGAGTCGGGTGTATTTTTAATCTGATCCACTACCTGGCTGATTTGATCGATCGTCTTGCCGTCGGCGGTTGGCCAGGATCGCCACTGCGAACCATAAACCGGACCCAGCTCACCATTTTCATCGGCCCACTCGTCCCAGATGCTGACGCCATTCTCTTTTAAGTAAGCAATATTGGTCTCGCCTTTTAAAAACCAGAGTAACTCGTGGATGATGGAGCGTAAATGACACTTTTTGGTGGTGACGAGGGGAAAGCCTTGTTGCAAATTAAAACGCATCTGGTGGCCGAAGACACTAAGGGTACCAGTACCTGTGCGATCTTCTTTTTTCACCCCATGCTGACGCACGTGCCGCATCAAATCGAGGTATTGCTTCATTCTGATTCCCCCTGCTGGTTAACCCCAATATGTAGTGCATAGTAGCATGAAAATCCCATATCTTGGGGCTATAAATCGCGGGCAAAAAAAAGCACTGGGGGCTAGAGCCAACAGTGCTTTGTTCCAATGGGGGAGGGAATGAAACTTCAAAATACCCAAAGACAGTAGGACTGCCTTCAAGTAAGAGTAACTATAACGAGTCTAAATTAGAAATTAAAGGACTTTTTTAGGCTTTTTGCACATTTTTTGTGTTGTATGAGTACCACAATAGTGCGATCCCTACCACAATCAACGGTGCGGAAAGCACCATTCCCATGGTCAACCAATCGAATGCTAAGTAACCAATATGCTCATCAGGCAAGCGGAAAAATTCAACAAAACCCCTGAATAGACCATAACCCAGTGCGAAGACACCGGAGATGGCCATGGTGGGTCTGTTCTTCTTTGCAAACAACCACAAGATGATAAATAACACGATACCTTCTAATGCAGCTTCATATAAAGGGGTTGGGTGACGTGGAACATTCATTAGTGTCTCGGTATTCGACTTTGGAAAAATCATTCCCCAGGGTAAATCCGTTGGTTTGCCCCACAATTCACCGTTAATAAAATTACCAATTCGTCCAGCGAATAAACCTATCGGCGTGATAATCGCCATCATGTCGACAATGACAAAATAGCCATGCTTGTAGCGTCGGTTATAAAACCAGATAGCAATCATGCAGCCGAGAAAACCACCGTGAAATGACATACCACCTTTGTGTATCGAAATTAATCGTAGCAGGCTGTCGATGAAAGTCGGTTCATTAACGATGTTGATCATGTCATAGAACAACAAATAGCCGATACGGCCACCAAGAATCACACCTAATCCCATATAGAACAGCAAGTCGTCAACATGGCTTGGTTTTACATTCCAGTTTGTATGCGTCTTCGCCAGGTAGCGAGTAACCCACCAGCCCAGCACGAAGGCAACAAGGTAAGTAATGCCATACCAGTGGATGCCAAAACCAAAGATCTCAAAGGCGACGGTATTAAACTCAACGACAAACGCATCTGCAGGATTCATAATAGGAAACTCTAATTTGGAAAATAGTTAGTTGCTAATCACAGGGACTTTACCACATTCATAGCACCGATGGCGTTAATCAACATGGCTCAACACCAAAACAAACTCGCGACTGCAACCAGTCCTTATTTATTACAACATGCGCACAATCCTGTGGACTGGTGGCCCTGGTGTGATGAGGCATTGAGCCTGGCGAAAAGCGAAAACAAACTAATTCTATTATCGGTTGGGTATTCCGCTTGTCACTGGTGTCACGTCATGGCGCATGAATCCTTTGAAGATGCTGATACCGCCGCGATTATGAATCAACTCTATATCAATATTAAAGTTGATCGCGAGGAACGTCCGGACCTGGATAAAATTTATCAAACGGCTCACCAGATCTTGAATCAACGCCCAGGCGGCTGGCCACTAACTATGTTTCTGACACCCGATGACCACGTTCCTTTTTTCGCAGGGACTTACTTCCTGGTTACGCAAAAACACGGTATGCCGCCCTTCAAAGAGGTATTAACGCGAGTTGATGATTTTTATCGGGAAAACCCTCAGCAGGTTTTAGAACAAAATGCTTCACTCCAAGAGGCACTTAACAAGCTTGCCGTGACACAACTTACGGAAGTGAGTTTATCCAGTGCGCCACTTGATCAGGCACGTCGCCAACTCGAACAGCAGTTTGATAATGAGCATGCCGGTTTTGGCAAAGCCCCAAAATTCCCCCACCCAAGTAATTTACAGCGGCTGCTGCGCCACTGGCATGGTACAAAACAAATCGACAACGAAGATGAGGGTGCGCGCGATATGTGTCGCGTTACTCTGCATGCGATGGCATCGGGTGGACTCTATGATCAATTGTTCGGTGGCTTTTACCGCTACTCGGTTGATGATCTCTGGATGATCCCACACTTTGAAAAAATGCTCTATGACAATGGCCCACTACTCAGTCTTTATAGCCAGGCCTATCTTGGCTTTAAAGAAAATGTGTTTGCACGAATCGCAACAGAAACGGCGCAGTGGGTAATGACCGAGATGCAATCACCACAAGGTGGTTACTATTCTACTCTGGATGCCGATTCTGAGGGCGAAGAAGGAAAATTTTATGTCTGGACACCACAACAAGTGCAAGCGAATTTATCTGAACAAGAGTATTCCATTTTCGCCCCTTTATTTGGTTTAGATCACGAAGCAAACTTTGAAGGGCAGTGGCATCTGCATCGTTACACAGGACTGGAAGATACTGCTGAACAACTAGGCGTTGATGTTGCAACAAGTCAGGAGCTGCTTGACTCGGCACGCAAGAAGCTGCTTACAGAAAGAGCGAAGCGCATTCGACCTGGGCGCGATGAAAAGATCCTGACCTCATGGAATGGACTCATGATAAAAGGCATGGCACAGGCGGCCCGTTACCTCGATGCACCTGACTTTCTTGACTCGGCAGAACGGGCCGTTGAATTTATTATTTCAAACATGTTTGAAGATGGCCGACTGTTTGCTACCCATAAAGATGGTAAATCGCACTTAAATGCCTATCTGGATGACTATGCTTTTTTACTGGATGCCCTGCTTGAACTACTCCAGACAAACTGGAATGAACGTTATCTAAACGTTGCTATAGAGCTTGCTGATGCCTTACTTGAGCACTTTGAAGATAAACAACAAGGGGGATTTTACTTTACCGCCAATGATCATGAAACACTCATACAACGGCCAAAACCCATGAGTGATGAAGCTATCCCAGCAGGCAATGCTATCGCTGCTTTTGCACTTAATCGACTAGGGCAACTTGTTTCGGAACAAAAATATTGTCTGGCCAGTGAACGCGCCGTACAAAATGCCTGGCCCCAATTAAGCCAGGCACCTTATGCCCATGCTGCCATGCTTGATGCCGTAGAAGAACAACTTTATCCACCTGAGTTAATCATCATAAGAGGTGAGCAAGCGGATAAAACAGAATGGATGTCTGCGCTTAATAAAGACTATGCGCCCAGGCGCCTGGTATTTTTTATTCCGAATGAAATACTAATTAAACATCCGTCCTTAACAGACAAAGCTGCCGCAAGTTCGGTCACGACTGCTTACGTCTGCAGCAATCATGTCTGCAATCCACCGGTAACATCACTAAAAGATTTAATCTAAGCCTTCTTATCTATTAGTTTATTATTATATTCCTTTTATGTTTTTAATTTTTAATTATCTCATCATCAAACTAAGAGATTGAGATAAGTTTATGTGGCAGAATAATATCCGGTAGTACATTGATATTATATAACAATAACTTTTCAGTATTTTTTTAACAAAGGGGAACGGCATGAAAATCTTAGGCATTATTCTAGTTATCTTTGGATTGGTTGATCTGGTCGGTAGCTTTATGGAATTTGATTTATGGGGAACCATTGGTGTCCAGTTACCAGAAACCTTATGGAGAATCTCATCTATTATCGAAATTGCACTTGGATCTTTTCTCATTAAAATTGGTTCAAATGACACCGAGGCTGCAGAGGGATAATAGATTTATCTATTTGTATGAAAATATTCCTCTCCAGAACGGAGAGGAATGTCTTACCGTATCAATTTGCTCTTACAAAATATCAGCTTAATATACGTAGCCATAGTTTTCATTAAAGCGGTGTTTG
Organism: uncultured Ectothiorhodospiraceae bacterium; assembly: GCA_947259575.1. GTDB lineage: Bacteria > Pseudomonadota > Gammaproteobacteria > UBA6429 > Thiohalophilaceae > SZUA-24. Next base: position 9,275 of record CAMYMU010000053.1, read on the forward strand.
ATTTCATCTACGCTTAGCTTGTGATTCTGAGTACCCGCTTGTTCTATCTTGATCGCACCCATCAACGCAGCAATTCGACCCGTGGTCTTCCAGTCAAATTCGTTCAACAACCCATATAACAGACCACCACGATAGGCATCACCGCAGCCAGTTGGATCGTTTAGCCCTGAAGTCTTGGCATTCGGTATTTCGATGCACTCACCCTCGGTATAAATATTCGATCCCTTACCACCTCGTGTGACAATAAAGGCATCTACTCTTTTCGCCAGCGCTTCAATTGATTCACCCGTACGCTCTTGAATAAGTTGTGCCTCATAGTCATTCGCCGCAACCCAGGTAGCCTTATCAATGAAATCAATTAACTCTTCACCATTGAACATAGGCAAGCCTTGCCCCGGATCAAATATAAACGGAATACCTGCTTCGGCAAACTGGGTCGCATGTTGCAGCATGCCATCTCGACCATCGGGAGAAACCATACCAACCTTAACGCCCTTCGCGTCTCGAATATCGTTTTCGTGGGCATTATTCATCGCACCCGGATGAAACGCCGTTATCTGGTTGTCATCCTGATCGGTGGTAATAAATGCCTGGGCAGTGTAGGTATCACTGATTTCTTTTAAGTAACTGCGATCTATACCGTGCTCATCCATCCACTTTGCATAAGGCGCAAAATCATTACCAACTGTACCCATCGGCAGTGGTTCACCACCAAGCATTTTAAGATTGAAAGCAATGTTACCTGCACAACCACCAAATTCACGACGCATATCTGGCACCAGGAAGGAAACGTTCAGAATATGGACCTTGTCTGGCAAGATGTGATTTTTAAACTGGTCGTGAAAAACCATAATGGTATCGTATGCGAATGAACCACAAATCAGTGCAGACATATTATTTCCTCGTTAATTAACAAAACGATCGTAGGCCACAAAACCCCAGACCAAAAAGACATTTACCAGAGAGACAAATACCGCGGCAGAACCCATATCCTTGGCTCGTCCAGCGAGCTTGTGCATTTCATCGCCAATTCTATCTACTACGGCTTCTACTGCCGAATTGAGTAGCTCAACAATCAATACCAACAGCAGACTACCGATCAAGAAAATGTACTCAGTGCTCGATTGCCCCAACCAAATAGCAGCTGGGACGAGAACAACAAGTAATGCAACTTCCTGTCTGAAAGCTGACTCATATTTAAAAGCCGCTTTAAATCCCTTCATAGAATAACCAAACGCGTGAATGATACGCGTCAGTCCCGTCTTCCCTGGTTTTGGCATAGTGAAATCCCGTACTTATTTTTTTTAATTATTCCAACTTAGATCCAGTTGCTTAGCTGCCTTCACGTCGTCCAGTCGTTTAACAGGTAACGTATGCGGAGCCGAAGTAACAAGATCAGAGTTCGATTGAGCCTCTTCATTGATCTTGATCATAGCATCAATAAAACCATCCATCTCCTGTTTTGTTTCCGTTTCAGTCGGCTCAATCAAAAAGCACTCCGGAACCAGCAACGGAAAGTAAGTAGTCGGTGCGTGATAATTATAATCCAGCAGACGTTTAGCAAAGTCCATGGCCGACACGTGTAATTCTTTTGACTGCTTTTTAAGGGTCACAATAAATTCATGTGTCGCACGACGATTTTCGAATGCCAGTTGAAAACCTGCCTGTTTTAAACGCGCCATCATGTAATTTGCATTCAAGGTCGCAAACTCCGCGACTCGCTGCATGCCATCGCGCCCTAACATCGAGGCATAAATATATGCTCGTAACAGTACACCCGCATTGCCCATGAAGGCAGACAGACGCCCCATGGTCTCTGGGATATCTTTTTCAGTCAGTAGTCGATATTGATCATCCTGTTTGGTAACCACCGGCACGGGCATATAAGGCAATAAGCGCTCACTGACACCAACCGGACCGGCGCCTGGGCCACCACCACCATGAGGAGTGGAGAAAGTCTTGTGCAAATTCATATGGATCACATCAAAACCCATGTCGCCCGGTTTGACCTTACCCAGGATCGCATTCAGGTTCGCTCCATCGTAATAAAGTAGACCACCCGCGTTATGCACAATGTCAGCAATATCTTTAATACGACGCTCAAAAACGCCCAGGGTCGAAGGGTTGGTCAACATAATGCCTGCAGTCTGCGGACCAACCGCTGCTTTTAAAGCCTCAATATCAACATCGCCCTGATCATCGGTCGGTATCTCTTTGACCTTATAATTACACATGGTTGCGGTTGCCGGGTTGGTACCATGGGCTGCATCGGGCACCAGGATCTCGGTACGTGCATCATCACCTTTTGCATCATGATAAGCGCGAATCATGGCGACACCGGCAAACTCACCCTGTGCTCCGGCCATTGGTGCCATTGATACACCTTTCATACCGGTCACATCTTTTAACATCTCTTGCAGATCAAACATGCAGGCTAGAAAACCCTGACTAAGATTATCTGGGGTCAGCGGATGGCGCTGCGTAAAACCAGGTAGTAAAGCCAGTGAATTACAACCACGTGGGTTGTACTTCATGGTACATGAACCAAGTGGATAGAATTGTGTATCAATAGAAAAGTTCTTTTGTGACAAGCGCGTAAAGTGACGCACTGTTTGCATTTCAGAAACTTCTGGTAAACCCACCGGAGTCGTTCTTAGAAATTGCTCTGGTATATCAGCAACTTTATCAATGTCACGCGGTATCTGTGCTGTGTTTGCACGACCAGGTTGGGAGTGTTCGAAAATCAACATAATTTCTATCGCCTATATATGATCCTAATTTAAAGTGCAGCCAGTGCTTTATCGTAATCCGGCTCTTGTGCAATTTCTGGCACCAGCTCTGTGTAAACTACCTTGTTATTTTCATCAAGAACAACAACAGCACGTCCGGTAATTCCTGCAAGCGGACCATCCTGAATTAACACGCCATAGTCTTTTGCAAAGTTTTTGCTCCGCATCATTGATAGTGGTACTACTTTGTCGGTAGCTTCCGCGCCACAAAAACGTCCCATTGCGAAAGGTAAGTCTGCTGAGATAACCAACATAACCGCATCATCGCGTGCTTCGTCATTAAAACGTTTGGTTGATGTGGCGCAAACGGGAGTATCCAGGCTAGGCACAATATTGAGTAGTTTTTTCTTTCCGGAAAAATCGGCAAGCGACTTGTCAGCAAGATCCGTATCGGCCAATTTAAAATCCGGTGCCTGTGAACCTACTGCAGGTAAATCACCGTTTGTATTAATTTCATCTCCATGTAACGTAATTTTAGCCATAACCTTTCTCCTAATAATTTTGCATTAAGCCATTTCAGGCTGAGTTGAATGCTTAGTCGCATCCAGACGGCTCGCGATCCGCGAAATATTGTCAACTAACGTATCGATATCTTTCTCAGTTTTTGTTTCTGTTGCACACAGCATTAAACAATTTTCCAGCTCAGGGTAGTGATCCCCTACTAACACACCTGCAACAATGCTTTGCGCTGATAATGCATTCATCACTTCTGTTACCGGTAAATCAAACTTAAACACCGCCTCATGAAAAAATGAACTGTTAAACATCCTCGTTACACCCTCTACTTTCGAAAGTTTTTCAATAAGCAGCTTTGTGTTGTTATGGCTGGCGCTGGCGACATTGTATAAACCCTGTGGGCCTAACAAACTCATATATATTGTCGCTGCAGTAACGAGCAATCCCTGGTTAGTACAGATATTCGAAGTCGCCTTGGAACGACGGATGTGCTGCTCACGTGCCTGCAATGTCAGGGTGAAACCTTCGTTGCCATCAAGGTCTGTAGTACGACCAATAATGCGGCCTGGCATTTGCCGTACATAGTCTTTGCGACAACACATAATACCAAAGTAAGGACCACCAGATGACATAGGTGCACCCAATGGTTGACCATCGCCACAAGCGATATCCGCACCAATCTCACCCCATTCACCCGGTGGCTTGAGTAGTGCCAATGAAGTTGGGTTCACGACCGCAATAACCAGAGCGCCGTGCTTGTGTGCCCAGTCAGTTAAGGCATCGATGTTTTCCAGGTTTCCAAAGTAGTTGGGTTGTTGGATCACCAGAGCAGTAAAGTCACCTGGCTCTTCAGGTAAGTTATTTATATCAACACAACCTGATGCACGATCGTAATCAATTTCCTCGAGCGTAATACCCTGGTGACGTGTAATCGTACTCGCGACGGATTGATAAGTAGGATTTACACTGCGTAAGGTCAGAATGCGTTTGCTCTTTGACTTACGATTCGCACGCACCGCCATTAATACCGCTTCTGCTAAGGAAGACGCACCATCATATAAAGAGGCATTGGACACATCCATCCCGGTAAGACTGGTCATCATGCTTTGATATTCGTAGAGTAGCTGTAAGGTGCCTTGACTCGCCTCTGCCTGGTATGGGGTATAAGCCGAATAAAATTCGCCGCGCGTGGTTAATTCCCAAACTGCAGCAGGAATATGATGTTCGTAGGCACCTGCGCCAGCAAAACATAGACTGCGCTGATCTTCAGCTGCGCGCTGATGCATAAGCCGGGCTACATCCATTTCACTTTGACCAAGCGGAATACTCTCCAGCCCCTTTGAACGCAAGGCAGCAGGAATTTCGTCAAATAGATCTTCGGTAGTTGATACGCCGATGGTTTCAAGCATTTCCTTGATTTCGGCTTCTGTGTGCGGAATGAATGGCATTAATTTAACCTTTAATAATATATAGATGGAACTTTTGATTCATTCATTAAGTGGATGATGACAAGGCAAAAAGTAATGAGAAAGCGCAGTTTACACGTAAGTAAATGAGCATTTCGAGTTACTTTTTAACGCAGCCAGCGCCGCTTAAGGGATTAATCATGGGTTCCTTAATCTTCAGCGGCAATCTGTTCTGCATAGGCAGATGCATCAAGCAAACTATCCAGCTCGCCTTCATCAGCTAACTTCATTTTGAAAATCCAGCCTTCTCCATAAGGATCCGAGTTGATGACTTCGGGTGTATCTGCCAGTGCTTCATTGGCTTCAATAATATCGCCTGTCAGCGGCGAATAAACATCGGATGCCGCTTTAACTGACTCAACGACAGCACAGTCATCGCCAACAGCGTAAGTTGATCCCGCCTCAGGGGCCTCAACAAATACCAGGTCACCTAACAACTCCTGGGCATGTTCGGTAATACCAATCGTCACCGTGCCATCGTCTTCGCGACGAACCCACTCATGCGATTTGGTATAACGTAATTCTGTTGGTACATTACTCATTTTTCTTCTCCCAAATTTTCAGACAGTAGTGACTGCTGCCTTAATAAAATACAAATCCTAATTTAGATGACTGCTTTGCCATTGCGAACAAAAGGCGGCCTTACTACCTTAACGTCAACATGCTTACCACGAATATCTACTTTTGCCCGATCGCCGATGTTGGCCGGGACACGCGCAAAAGCAATCGCTTTACCAAGTGTTGGTGCAAAACTACCACTGGTAATTTCACCTGCATCGAGCCCATCTACTAACACGGTCTGATGATTCCTCAACACACCTTTTTCTTCCAGCAACAAACCAACGAGCTTTTGTTTTACGCCTTCGCTTTTTTGCTTCTCTAAGGCCTTGCGTCCAATAAAGTCTCGCTCTTCTGGCTCCCAGGCAATCGTCCAGCCTAGCGCTGATTCCAACGGTGAAGTACTTTCATCCATGTCACTACCATAAAGATTCATGCCCGCCTCAAGACGCAAGGTATCGCGTGCACCCAGACCAATTGGATTGGTACCTGCCTTCACGCAATCATCCCAAAAGGCTGCTGCTTGGTCTGCAGGTAACATAATTTCGTAACCATCCTCACCAGTGTAACCAGTACGTGCAATCGCCCAGTTATCATCAAACATAGCCATAAAAAACTGGCCTAACTCTGAGACTTTATCCTGCTTATCGCCGATGACCTTGTGCACAATCTCTCTTGCCTCCGGGCCTTGCACCGCCACCATCGCTAAATCATCACGTTCATTAACATCAACCGTAAAATCTTTTGCGTGTTTTTCTATCCAGGCAAGATCTTTTTCACGTGTTGAGGCATTTACGACCATGCGATAGAAATTCGGATTAACGAAATAAACAATAAGATCATCAATCACGCCACCATCTTCTTTCAGCATACAGGTATAGAGCGCTTTGCCCTGTTGCTTAAGTCGATCAATGTTGTTGGCAAGTAGGTAACGTAAAAAGTCTGCCACTCGCTCACCGGTTAAATCAACAATCGTCATATGAGATACATCAAAAATACCCGATGAGGTTCGCACCATTTCATGCTCTTTCATTTGTGAACCATAGTGCAGCGGCATATCCCAGCCACCAAAATCCACAACTTTTGCACCAGCGGTAACATGCGTTTCGTAAAGAGGTGTTTGCTTACCCATAGTCTGAATCCTTAAAAACTATAAACTTAAATTAATCTTCTGCGTGATAAGACGAGCGTACTAATGGCCCCGCTTTTACCCAGCTAAACCCTAGTTCAATCGCAATCTTTTCGTAATCTGCGAATTGCTCAGGTGTAATGTATTCTTCAACGGCGAGATGATAACGGGTAGGCCGTAGATACTGACCTAATGCCACTCGGCTCACTCCTACTTTGCGTAAATCCTGCAGCACGTTGATCACTTCTTCTTTCTTTTCGCCCAAGCCCAACATGATCGCAGATTTTGTTTCAAACACACGCTTGTCTGTTTGGTTGAGGCGACCCACTTTTTCTAGTAGCTCAAGTGAACGTCCATAACTGGAACCTTTACGAACCCGTTTATACAAACGGGGAACTGTTTCAACATTATGCCCCCAAACCAGTACGTTATCGCCCGCCGCTTGAAGCATTGCACTTGAAATAATCTCAATCGCCTGTTCCTGGCAGCCATGAAAGTCCGGCGTTAATAATTCCAGTTTTATTTTTTGTTTTTCTGCACGCAGCGTCTTGAGTGTTTCGGCAAATATCCTGGCACCACCATCTTTTTGATCATCTCGATTAACCGAGGTCAATACAATGTAGTCAATACCCATCGCCATCGCAGCTGCGGCAACTCGTTGTGGTTCATTTTGTTCTGGCGCAGCCGGGCGTCCGGTTTTAACCGCGCAAAAGCCGCAAGCTCGGGTGCAGGTATCACCGAGTAACATAAAGGTCGCGGTGCCACGACTCCAACACTCACCTCGGTTAGGACAACGCGCTTCTTCGCAAACGGTTGTTAAGGCATGTTGCGCGATGGTTTTTGAAGTATGAGCATATTCATGATTGCCAAATGCCTGACGGATCCATTCGGGCATGCGGCCGACATTCGCATCAGAGGAAAAATCAAAAACTGGTCTTATATCCATTAACTCAACTCTTTTATTTAAACGTAAATATCTCTAACGCAAAAAATCGGTGCCAAAAAAAAGGGCGACGTAAACTGGCAGTTAATACCAGTTTACGTCGCCCCTCTGTCCGGTCACCTGAGAGCTTGGCCCCTTCGGTGTCTGGTTCCGACAGTTTTCAATGTGTCGTACCAGCTCTCTCCAGAGTCAACGAATGCGAATTAGCGGTCCTTTTGCCTGAGCGATTCCGAGCGTGTTGCGCCTTCGGCTCTCTGTCAGTCCAGCATGGTTGCCTGTACCACAGAGTCTCTCCCACCAACCATCGTTGCAGTCTGTATTTTACAAAGCTTGTAGGTATTTTGCCAGCCGCAGATCAACACCATGTTTATCAGTAACTTACTTTGTTGCAGCATCGTGTTGCCGCATCAGGAACCATAAAACGGGCAAGGTTCCCAGCATTAACATCAAGGCAGAGGGCGCCGCCAGCTCCAACATTTCTTCACTTGCCTCGACCCAGATTCTGACGGGCAATGTGTCGAAGCCTGTTGGTCGCAGTAACAAGGTTGCGGGTAATTCTTTCAAGGTATCGATAAATACCAACACCCAGGCACTAACCAGACCGGTTCGCAAGACAGGGATCACTATACGCCTTAGGTTTTCCCATGGGGTTGCCCCCAAGCTGCGACCAGCTTCTTCGAGTGAGGGTGACAATTGTTGTACTGACGCCTCTTGAGCCTGTACCGCCAAAGGTAAAAACCGAATTAACATTGCTAACAACAAAACAAACATGGTGCCATAAATCCAGGGTAGCATGCTTAACACAAAGCTTAAGATACCAAGCGCAATTACTGGTCCTGGCAGCACGAAACCGATACTGGCCATATGCAGATAACCCTGGCTGATCTTGTTGCGTAAGCGTGCATGAAACAGGGCAACCGGCAACGCCGCAACTGTCGCGAGAGTAGCCGCAGCGACACTAATGATTAACGAGTTTTGTACATAACCCCAGAACTCTTCACTGATCAATGATTGCTGCCAGGCCTCCCAGGTCCAGACCAACATCCAGGCAACCGGCAATGCAAACGCAAATGTAGTAATTAATCCTAACCAACCCCAGATAAATGTCAGCTCAACTTTTGTCGCCGCACGTCGTTTAGTACGTTGTGCCTGCGCGGCACTGTAATAACGTTGTCGATCACGAAAGAAACGTTCAAGAATAAGAAAAGTTAGACTCAATGCAACTAAGACCAAACTCAAACCCGCCGCCGCTTGTAGATCAAAACGTCCGCTCATTTGTAAATAAATACTTAAAGTAAAAGTCTGGTAACGCAGCATACTCACTGCACCGAAATCTGACAGTACATGCAGAACAACCAATGCCAGGCCTGCAGCAATAGCCGGTCGCAGCATCGGTAAGCTTACTTTCCAAAAAACCTGACGCGGTGTTAAGCCATGTAGGCGAGCAGCTTCTTCAATATCGACTCTGGAACGGGTTAGGGCATCACTCACCAGTAAGAACACATATGAAAAACCGGCGATACTCAGTACAAAGGCTGCACCAAACACGTTATACAATTCCGGGTTAGGTACATCCTCTCCAAATATCCCAGCCCAAAGCAATCCTAGCCAACCCTCACGTTCAGTCAGCGAGGTATAGATATGTGCAAATACATAGGTGGGAATGGTGAGCGGCAGGATCATCAACCAGGTTGCCAGGCGTCGCCCAATAAACTCACGACGCGTTATCAGCCAGGCCGACGATACCCCTAAGACAAAGCTGCCAACCGCAACCAGGATGGCCAGGCTTAGGGTATTAAATAATAGTCCGGGTAGCCGTGCACTCCAGAGATTTGACCACTGAGACAAAGACAATTGGCCGCTATGAATAAATACATAGATCAGTGGTACCGACGCTAGTAAGACAACTAGCGTCGATAATACGCTACGAGTCGAGACTCTGGGTACAGTTAGCGAAGAAGACATCCTTATTAAGGCATACCTACCGCTTCAATAATGTCTAGAGTAGCTGATCTGTATTCACCGAGGTCAGTCATGGGAACATCGGCAACTTTATAACTGGCACGTGTTGGCACCTTCTCAGCCGCCGGCACACCAGGGCGAGTCGGGTATTCCTGATTCACCTCGGCAAATAATTTCTGGCCAGCCTCGGATACCATAAACTCAACCAGTTGTTGTGCCGCTTTCTTTTTCGATGAGTGTTTAACAATCGCAACACCGGCAACGTTCCAGGCAACACCCATGTCATCTTTGCGTTGATCAGGTAACACAACTTTTATAGGCGCATCGGGGTGTTTCGCCAGGTGACGATAAATGTAATAGTGATTGACCAGTCCAATGCTCTTTCTACCATTGGCAACAGCCTTGACAATCTTACTGTGCTTATTAAAGACGCTGCTGCCCACATTTGTTTTCATGCCGTTCAACCATGACTTGATAACTTTTTCATTATTCGCACGCAGGTAAACAGTTACTCCAGCAATATAACTTTCGTTGCTACTATGCGTGATTCCCAGTTTGCCTTTCAGGCGTGGATCAGCCAAATCAAATACGGATTTTACAAAGTCGGCTGATTTATCCTTTGTACTCACAACCAGGACTCGTGCGCGTGCTGACAAACCAACCCAGCTGTTATCTTTTGCTCGAAAGTTGGCAGGAATCACCTTAACCATCTTGTCATCCATCGGCTGGAATAATTTGAACTCAGTGCCTTTTTGCAAGTTACCCGCATCATTACTTATATAGAGGTCTGCTTTGGTACGCTCAGCTTCGAGGTTGAGTTTGTTAAGTAGTGCTGTTGAGCTACCGGTGTGCAGCACAACTTTGATACCCGTCTCTTTCGTGAATGCCTTAATCACGGGTTTGATAAATTTATCACTACGTCCGGAATAGACGATTAATTCTTCTGCAAAAAGTTGGCTTGAGAAAGCCGCCATCCACAGGGCAAAAAGGGCGATAATAGCGCGTTTCATGGTTCTGTTGCTCCATATATTATATATAGTAAACAATTAAAGCGTAATGATAATAATTCTCATTTACATTTGCAATATATAAGCTGTAATTAATATACAAGATATCCATATAGATTACATGGATATATCTGCTAGTTACAATGTAGGAAACGGCGAACCTTAGCGGATGTCATCAACCATACGGCTGATAGTAAGTCCTTGCACAACAATTGAGAAAATCACCACGGCATAGGTCAGTGCCAGGATAATTTCGCGTTCGAGTCCAAGCGGTAAGGACAGGGCCAGGGCCACAGAAATGCCGCCGCGCAGTCCACCCCAGGTCATGATCTGCACCACACCCGGGGTAAATCGGCGCACCCGGCTGAGCAGCATGATCGGAGTACCAACGCTGACATAACGTGCAAACAGTACCAGCGGAATAATCGCTAGCGCGGCCAAAAAGTATTCGGTCTTAAGTGAAAGCAACAATACTTCCAATCCAATTAATACAAACAGTACCGCATTCAGTATTTCGTCGATGAGCTCCCAGAAGGTATCCAGGTGTTGTCGTGTCTTTTCAGACATCGCCAGCTTACGGCCGTGGTTACCAATAAAGAGCCCCGCCACCACCACGGCAATAGGACCGGAGATATGCAACCAAGTACAGAGGGCATAGCCCCCCATCACCGCTGCCAGGGTTAACAGCACTTCAAGCTGATAGTTGTCGACATCTTTGAGAAGAAAATAAGTCAAAGCACCCAGAGCTAATCCAAAGGCGATGCCACCGAGTGCTTCTTGCACAAACAACAAACTAATACTCTGGAAGCTGACTTCGTCACCACCCACGGCAATGCCGAGAATAACCAGAAAAACAACGACACCAATACCATCATTGAATAATGACTCACCGGCAATTTTTGTCTCCAGCGTTTTGGGAACCCGCGCATTTTTTAAAATGCTCAGCACCGCAATTGGATCAGTTGGTGAAATAAGGGCGCCAAATAGTAAACAATATATATACGAGAGTGGAATGCTTAAAGCGTTTAATACCACCCAAGTCAGGGTACCTATAATAAAGGTTGAAGTGATGACACCAAACGTAGCCAGGACAGCGATAACGATCTGCTGTTGTTTAAGGTCGTTGATGTTGACATGCAAAGCACCTGCAAACAGTAAAAAACTGAGCATGCCCTGCATCAAGGCTTCGTGAAAATCGATGCTGCGCAAAACCTGGTTGGTGTGGAAGATCAGATCACTCCAACCAAATTTACCAACTAACAATAATACGATGGACAGAAAAAGGGAGATGATCATAATGCCGATGGTGTTCGGCAGTTTGATAAAACGGTAGTTCAGATAACTGAACAAGGCCGCCAGGGTTATTAAAAGTGCTGCTGTATTAAGTATGCCCATGAAAGTTGACTATCGACTTTTGCCCGATGTCTTACACCCCTGGTTTTTATCTCTAAACTGGTTCAACAGTATTGTTATTCGGGTCAGATTTATCCAAACCAAATGTACATCAATTCAAAAGTGATTACCAAAAACTAGCGCTCAATAACCGCTTCGCCTGTCGAGGCCTGCATCTCATCTGGTTTCGCAATGCGGGGCAAGTCACCGTGCAAGCCCATTGCATAGTCGATTATCTGGTGTTTTAGCGGTGACATTTGTTCAAACCAACGCATTCCAGTGTTACGGAGCCAACGTAAGCCAGTATGACCCGTGCCAAACAAACGCTGAATCTGATCGACCATGACCAACATGCTTGCGTTCTCCGCCTTACGCCAGCGCTCATACTGACGTAACACTTTGTGACTATTTAGCCGTTGGCCACTGACAAGTGCCTGTTCGATGACTTGTGCCAGGCTGGCCGCATCGAGCAAACCAAGGTTAACCCCCTGCCCCGCTAATGGATGCATGGTATGGGCCGCATCTCCCACTAACGCAACCGAATCACCAATATAACTATCCGCCATAAAAAACCTCAACGGAAAACAGGCTCGCTTGCCAACTTCCAGAATCGACCCGAGTCGTGATTCAAAGGCCTGTTCCAGTTCCGCTTTAAACGCCTCCTCAGGCATTGCTTGCAGGGCAGCTGCTAACTCAGGTTGGGTTGACCAAACAATCGAGCTATAACCTTTAGTTAGTGGCAAAAAAGCTAAGGGTCCGGTGGCCAAAAAACGTTGCCAGGCGGTCTCCTGGTGTGACGCCTCTGTTTTGACTGTCGTCACCAGAGCTGTGTGATTGTAATCCCAACCACGGGTGGTAATACCTAATTGTCGCCGCACCCATGACTGACTACCATCGGCACCGACCAGTAGTTTTGTACTCAACTTTTTGTCAGCGACGACGAGTTGCCACTGATCATTATCAAGCTGCATTGACTTGCAGGGCTCACCAAACAGTAAATGCACATTTGATAGTTGCCTTAGCTTGTCGTAAAGGCTACTAAGCATGACGCTATTCTCAATAATGTGGCCCAACTGGCTTTCACTTAAGACCGCGCTATCGAAATGTATCTCGCTATTGCCCGCCTCTTCCCAAACATGCATTTGCCGAAAAGGGGAGACACGCTGCTTAACCATTGAAGGCCAGACACCAATGGCCTCAAAGATATGTTGTGATGCACGAGTGATCGCACTAACACGAACATCAAAATCATCCGCAGCGGTTAAGGGTTTAATCCCAGAGAGATCGTGAGGATCGATAATAGCAATATTTAAATCTTGATTGGCCTTTGAACTGGCATCCGCTAATGCACAGGCCAGCGTCGCCCCGACCAGCCCCCCACCGATAATAGTGATATCGAATTCTGTAGGGACCGTGTTCGTCGGGTCTGACATATTAAAGTCCCAAACCACGCGCAAGCATTGATGCCTTGCCAATGTATCCCATCGCATGCCGCGTTAATCGTTTTCGTAGCGGCGCAAACATTTCCATCGCCACCAAGCCAGCATTGCGGGCTACCACTAAGGGTCCAAAATTGTTGGAAAAGATTCGCACCAATGCATCGGTAAACAACATGGTGGTATTGTGATCTTTGCTACGCCACTGCGCATATTCACGCAAAGTATTCAGATCACCAATATCACGGCCATCAACACCGGCATGTTTAATCACTTCGACCAATGCCGCCACGTCACGCAAGCCAAGATTAAACCCCTGCCCTGCTACGGGATGTAATGTATGCGCGGCATTGCCAATAAAGGCGAGACGATGGCGGATATGTTCAGCGACATGGGTCAACCCCAGCGGATAAGCACTGCGTTTTCCAACTCGCACAAAGTCACCGACACGTCGTCCAAAACGCTCGCGTAATGCCTCAGCAAAATCTTCATCATTCATTGCCAGAATTTGTTCGGTATTGCTCTCGGGCACAGTCCAGACCAAACCATACCGATTGGCATCATCTTCAAACTTGCCCAATGGCAATAAAGCCATCGGTCCAGAATCGGTAAAACGCTCATAAGCGACATTGTTATGCGGCTTACTGGTGGCCACATTGGCAATCACCGCCGATTGTTTGTAATCCCAAACTCTCTGCGAAATATTAAGATGTTTTCGCACAAAAGAATCCGTGCCATCAGCAGCGACAATCAGTTTAGTGGTAATGGTCTTGTTGCTCTCATCCATATCGATGTCACCATAATCGATATCAAGGCTCAGACTAGCGATGGTTTCTTCGATACCAAGATCGGTCACGCGCGCAGGGGCAAACATAGTGATGTGACTCATATCTTGCATTGCAGCAAGCAAGACTTCACCTAAGACGCGACTTTCAACAACGTAACCCAGCGCATCCACCGCCTGTTCACGGGCATGCAAACGTGTCATACCGGGATGGCCACGATCAGAGATATGAATCGTCTTGATTGGGGTGACCTGCTCAGCCAGGGAAGTCCAGATGTTCAGGCCATCGAAAATCTGTTTCGAACTAAATGAAAGCGCCACTGTACGCGAATCAAATCCAGGCGGAGGCAAGGAAGAATAGTCATGAGTTTCAATTAAGGCGACTCTGGGTGCTGGATCTAACTGTCCTAAGGCGCAAGCCAGACTAATACCAACCAGTCCGCCACCAACAATGGCTATATCAAAATCTGCTTGATCACGGCTAGCATCGTTATGCATATGTCCACCTTATGATCATGATGCCATTATTGCTTCTATATCATCAGGCTGTTTCTGAATACCGTCGGTTAACACCTCGTGACCTGTGTTCGTCACTAACACATCATCTTCAATCCGAATGCCGATGTTATGCCACTTTTTATCGATATCACTATGCTGATCTGAGATATACAAACCAGGCTCGACGGTGAGGGTCATACCGGGCTCGAAAACACGCCACTCATCCTCAATTTTATAGTCACCGACATCATGTACATCCATACCTAACCAGTGACCGGTTCGATGCATATAAAACTTTTTATAGCTCTCTTCTTCAATAGCTTTCTTTTTTGATCCGGTGAGCAAACCCAGTTTAATTAAACCATCGGTGATTACATCCACTGCAACCTCGTGCGGCTCATTCCAGTGATTACCGGGTTGTACTTTTTCGATCGCCGCAAGTTGGGCATCTAAGACAACTTCATAGAGCGCCCGTTGGGCTTTTGAAAATTTGCCATTAACGGGAAAAGTGCGAGAAATATCAGCCGCGTAATAATCGTACTCCGCGCCGGCATCGATCAATAACAAATCATTCGCTTTGAGTTTATCCTTGTTTTCGGTGTAATGCAGAACACAGCCATTGGCACCGCCACCCACGATTGAGGAATAGGCTGACTCGCGCGTTCCCTGCTGAGCAAAACTATTGAGGATAGCGCCTTCAATCTGGTATTCGTACATGCCAGGTTTACACATTTGCATGGCCACACGATGAGCCTCGCAGGAGATCTGTGCAGCGGTACGCATCGCCTTAATCTCATGATTGCTTTTTATCAAACGCATATCATGCAACAGGTGATCCAGCGAGACAAACTCACCCGGCGTGTGTATTCCTGCGCGCGATTGTTTACGTAATCGGTTTACCCAACCGATGAGACGTTGATCAAAGTCCGGGTGGGTACCCATGGTGTAATAGACGCGCTGTTTGTTCTCCAGCATGCCGGGCAGGATGTCATCAATATCTTCGATGGGAAACGAGTCATCCGCACCATAGTTTTCAACAGCCCCTTCCTGACCTGCCATGCGTCCGGTCCAGGTCTCCGTCTTTGGATCACGCTCACGACAAAACAAAATATACTCGCCGTGCTCGCGACCAGGTATTAATACGGCGACCGCCTCAGGCTCCGGAAAACCAGACAGGTAATAAAAGTCACTATCAGGTCGATAGGCATATTCAACATCGCGATTGCGAATCCGCATGGGTGCAGCGGGGAGGATGGCAACCGCATTTTCCCCCATCATCTGCATGAGGTGTTTGCGGCGCGATTTAAATTCCTGCTTATTCATAGTTCCAGGATTTTTTTAGCATTAATGTATTGACTGGTTGCTCTCGTTCATTTGAGAGTTTAGCGTCTCACGGAATAACATAACACCTGCCCGTAAATATTCCACCAGCTCCGAATAGGACTTTTCCTCTTCTTCAGAATATTCCAGTTGGCCCACTGATACCTGGCTAATTTCAGTAATATCATCAATGATTTCACCTAATTCACCGGTAAAACTTTTGAAGTCTGTCACCCCACTATAACGCAAGCCCATTAGAAAGCCCTGACACCAGTGGGCCATCGCATTGGTGCGGATTTCCAGATCAACGTCATCGTCGGGTAATAATAAATCGAAGTCAAACTCACCATTTTGCAGCTGGTGGCAGACTTTTCGATAGAGGGCCTGCATCAAATCGGCAGTCTCTTTTGCCAGGGCATCACCTTCATTTAGCGCATCCTGCATCTCCTCCAGATAAGACTCAAACCACAGCTGAAATCCCCCCTCACCATTCATACAGGCGGTCGCACTCACTGCACCGTGGCATTCAGCGCCATCGGCGGCAATCCCCATGCGTTCAAGCGCTGAGGAAATATCATCGTAATCAAAATCTTGCATAGTATTCCACCTGAATCAGGCTATTTAGCTGATGGGAAAGATATCATATATATAGGTTAAACCGCTCAGAAATCACTAGCAGCTATCACTCGTATCTGGGGCCAAATACAAAACCAGGCAAATCTGAAGGAATTAGGCCGTTGACCCGATCCGCCAGTCGCTCTATATTTGATCCTAGTGACGCTGAAAGATGGCCGTCGACATGTCAGGAGAAACAGTTGGATATTAAAAAGCTCGAAGATCGGGTTGATGAACTCATATCAACGGTTGAACGCCTGCGTAGTGAAAACAAGACCCTGCGCGAAAGCCAAACCAGCCTGGTGAATGAACGTGAGAACCTTATCAGTAAAACTGAACAGGCACGGACCCGGGTTGACGCCATGATTAACCGACTAAAGGCCATGGAAAATGAGTGATGAGCAACCTAAAGCGATAAACATTTCCATCCTGGGTAAAGAGTATCTGATCGCCTGCGGCGAAGAAGAACGCAGCGAACTAATCTCGGCCGCCGACTACCTTGACGACAAAATGCGTGAAATCCGAGATCATGGCAAAGTCATTGGTACTGACCGTATTGCGGTTATGGCCGCACTCAATATTGCCCACGAGCTGTTGAGCCAGTCTTCGGGCAGCAATAGCAAAGGCGGTCCGGACGTCGAGAACAGAATCAAGAGTATCCAGTCGAAAATTGAGGATGCTTTGTTTCGTAGCAGACAATTAGAATTGGAAGCCTGATCTAATTTTAATAACCAGCAAGCTTCTAGAAGTCATACCGTTTTTCATCCGATAGTGTCATACTGATTTCAACAGTTTTGGGTGTTTCCTGCCGTATTCGTGATCGACCGGGATATTCTTGAGCCTTAATTTAGATACCCCGGGGGCAGTAACTTGGCCATGTGTGCATGTCCGCCTCGTAGCGGAAAGCCTGATTGACCTGCGATGCCCCCACCTTGAACCTTAGGTTCAAGATACAGGTCTTAACGGTACATGTGGGAGACACCCTCCTCTCTACACCTACGCGCAGAATTATGGACAAACGCCAACAAATCCGCACCGAACTAAAACAACGTCGAGCAGAACACTCGAAAACACAGTGTCAGTCTCTGTCCAGACAAATTTGTACACATATCCAAACCGAAAAACTATTTAAGAACAAAAGCCGATTCGCTTTTTATTATCCGGTCGGTAACGAAGTCGATCTGCTGGAATTGTTATACGCTGCCTGGTCACGAGGAAAACAAACCTTTCTGCCGGTACTCGCCAATTTCCCAAAAGGTAACTTGTGGTGGATAGAACACACCGATTCAAATCCTATGTACCTCAATCGTTTTGGCATTCCCGAGCCTGTACACCCTGCACGGGCCAGGCGAACCAAGTTGCGCAGCCTGGATCTTATCTTTATGCCGCTACTCGGCTTTGATGCAAGCGGCAATCGTATGGGTATGGGCGGTGGTTTTTACGATCGTAGCCTCGCAAAGTGTTACCGAAGCAATAATTCATGGCACCGCCCTATAAAAATGGGCGTGGCCTATAGTTGGCAACAAGTCGATAGCATACCAACTGAAAAATGGGACATACCTTTGGATGCTATCGCTACTGAAAAAGGCATAACCTGGTTTAAGAGTTAAATATGAAGTATTGGCTAATGAAATCTGAGCCTGATGTGTTTGGTATTGATCATTTAGCGAAAATGCCGAAGAAAACTGAGCATTGGGACGGTATTCGCAACTATCAGGTACGCAATATGATGCGTGATGAGATGAAAAAAGGTGATCTCGTCCTTTTTTATCACTCAAACTGCAAAGAACCCGGCATTGTAGGCATTGCACGCATCGTAAAAGAGGCATATCCGGACTTTACGGCCTTTGATCCTAAAGAAAAGTACTACGATCCGAAGAGTGAACCCGAAAATCCACGTTGGTTGATGGTTGATGTGCAACTTGTTCGCAAATTTAAGCGCACTATCAGCTTACAAGAGCTAAAAAGTTACAAAACACTAAGCGAAATGATCATTTTGAGGCGTGGAAACCGACTTTCCATCACTCCAGTTAGTAAAAAGCACTGGGATTTCATCCTAAAACTGGAAAATAAAAACAAAAAGGCCTGAACGACGCCTAAATTTATTTTTCGAGCTTAAATTTTTACATTTTTAATGTCTAATCGAACAAAAATAATAAAAAAAACAGGCTGAGAAGGCTTCTAAAGCGCTTTTATATGGTTTTTTTAGCTATTTTGTCTGTCTGATCGTAAAAAAGAGTTAGTTTTGTTTAAAAATGTACTCGTTAGCGCCTTAAAACTTTTTTCAGCGACGTTTTATTTAAACCAAAACTATTAAACACTTAAAAAAACGCATCCCAGATCAGCCTTAGACGCTTTTTAACGCGTCTTTTAATTTTAACGCCTGTAATTTCTTAAACTTTTAACTAAAAATTGTTTGAAAATACATTTTTAACTTAACAAATTCCGTTTCATCTCCAAAAAATCACTTTTTAGATCATTTTTTATTGGCTTTTGAGCATTTCAAAACATGTTTTTTTAAAATTGGATCAAATTTTTATACATTTTCATAAAATGACATGTTTAATTCTTAAAAAATTAAAAATTTTTATCACCAACGTCAAAAAATTGTTCTTTACTGACGTTATTTTTATAAATTTACTATGCAAAACATGTTTTCGAATCTAAAAGTTAAAAATTTTTATCATTAAATTAAATTTTTTATAAAAACAGACGATAAAAAGTCGTTAATTGAAGTCAAAAGTTGCAAACGTGGAATTATTAACTACGAATACTAGATTTTTTTATTGACTTAGCTATACTCACACAAACTCAGTGTTCAACCTTCGGAGGGTTTTAACCATGGCAACAAAGAAAAAGGGTCGCAAAAAGGCGGCTAAGAAAAAGGTAGTCCGTAAAAAGACTACAAAGAAACGCGTAGCTAAGAAGAAAGTTACGAAGAAGAAAGCCAAGAAAAAGGCTAAGAAGAAAGCAACAAAGAAAAAAGCAAAGAAAAAGGCTAAGAAGAAAGTAACCAAGAAGAAAGCAAAGAAAAAGGCCAAGAAGAAGGCTAAGAAGAAAGCAAAGAAAAAGGCCAAGAAAAAGGCTAAAAAGAAAGTAGCCAAGAAGAAGGCAAAGAAAAAGGCCAAGAAAAAGGCCAAAAAGAAAGTAAGCAAGAAAAAGGCTAAGAAAAAAGCCAAAAAGAAGACGACTAAGAAGAAAGCACGTCGTCGCAAGAAGAAGTAAAACTGGCGTTAGCTAGTGAAAAGGGCCCCTCGGGGCCCTTTTTCTATTGAGTCCTTAAAAAGGTTCTGACTGCGTTGTAAGAATGCTCCTATTTCGTTACATACAGATCCGTATGCTCCTCATAGTCGTATTCTTACGCCTTGCCAGTTTCCTTTTTATGAACTCAATTTTTCGCTCCTGAAGGAGCAATTGCCGATAGTCCGTCTGCTTATTTCAAGTGAATTACTAACTACGTACTCAAGATTAAGGTCATCAAACGGATGATGACAAGGCGTGGAAATATGAGGTCAAGGAGCATACAGAGTAGTATGTGACGCAGACTGAGTATTTGCACAACACAGTCAGCACCGTTTCAGGGCCTTAATCAGTTTAGGAATAGTGAGTAAGCGGGATTACTGCTCTCATCCCAGTATCGATACCCAATCTCATCCAGGAAAACCTTGAATTGTGGTTCATCACCATCGGGCACTTGCATACCGACCAGCACCCTTCCATAAGCCGCACCGTGATTTCGGTAGTGAAACAGACTGATATTCCACTGTTGGCCCATTTTGTTCAGAAACCGCAATAGTGCACCAGGTCTTTCTGGAAATTCGAATCGATAGAGGCGTTCATTTTTCACACCATCAACACGACCACCGACCATATAACGGATATGCAGCTTAGCCATTTCATTGTCTGTCATATCCAGTACCGGGTAATCCTGGCTGGTCAATTTAGCCATTAAATCATCTTTTTCATGTACGCCGGATTGCATCTGCACACCAACAAATACATGCGCCTGTTCGGGTTGTGAGTAGCGATAATTAAACTCAGTAATACCTCTGGTACCTATCGTTTCACAGAATTGTCGAAAGCTGCCTGGTGTTTCCGGAATCGTAACCGCGATCAATGCCTCACGGTGCTCACCGAGCTCAGCCCGTTCAGAGATGTGCCGCAGACGATCAAAATTCATATTGGCACCGCTATCGATTGCGACAAAAGTCTTACCCGTCACATCATGATCAGCGATATAACGTTTCATACCCGCTACTGCCAGAGCACCCGCAGGTTCTGCTATCGAGCGGGTATCATCAAATATGTCTTTCACCGCGGCACATATTTCATCGGTGGTTGCTAGCACCACCTCATCTACACAGTGTTTTGCAATATCGAAGGTTTGTTCACCGACTTTTCTTACCGCCACACCATCAGCAAAGATCCCGACTTGCTCTAACTCAACCCGCTCACCGGCCTGCATTGCTGCATATAGGCAAGCTGAATCTTCAGCCTCAACACCAATGATTTTAATATCTGGATTTACCGATTTGATATAGGCACTGATACCGGCAATTAAACCACCGCCACCAACCGGTACAAAAATAGCATCTATCGGCTGCTGCTTTGTGGATGCCTGTAGGGTCTCCATTTGATGCAGGATCTCGATTGCGATAGTCCCTTGCCCACAAATCACATCGATATCATCATATGGATGAATAAATACGAACTGCTCTTTTTCTGCCAACTCATAGGCATGTGCACAGGCATCATCATAGGTGTTGCCATGCAGGACTATTTTCGGGCCATAGGAGGCAACGGATTCAACCTTGATCCGTGGCGTTGTCTTCGGCATCACAATCGTGGCTGCGATATTGAGACGTTGTGCCGCCAAAGCGACACCCTGTGCATGATTACCCGCAGAAGCCGCAATGATGCCTGCCTGGCGCTCCTGTTCTGACAATTGAGAGATCTTGTTATATGAGCCTCTTAATTTGAAGGAAAAAACCGACTGCAAATCTTCTCGCTTTAAATAAATCTTATTGCCCAGCTTCTCGCTCAATGAAGGAGCGAAGTCGAGCGGCGATTCCACGGCAACCTCGTAGACATTGGCCTTTTTGATCTTCGCGACTAAATCTGGAAATTTTGGTAATTTCTGGTGTTCTGGAGTCATCGACTTCCTGCAAATTTGAGTTAAAAGCTTTATTCAGCTCACACATCCCTAATATAATGAGAGTTTACCTTCGCGACAATGTGGAATTGGTAATCAGGAGAAGAATATGACACAAGACGAGATGAAGCAGGCGGTTGCCAAGGCCGCCATCGAATATGTAGAAGTCGGCACCATTATTGGTATCGGTACTGGTTCCACCGCGAATTTCTTTATTGATGAGTTGGCTAAGATCAAACATCAGATTGAAGGTGCCGTCGCCAGTTCTGTCGCCAGCACCGAGCGCCTGGAAGGACATGGCATTGAGGTCCTCGACCTGAATAGCGTCTCTGAGATATCGGTTTACGTTGATGGCGCCGATGAGTCGAACAAGCACCTGCACCTGATCAAGGGGGGCGGTGGCGCCCTGACTCGCGAAAAGATCGTCGCGGCAGTCAGTAAAAAGTTCGTCTGTATTGCTGATGAAACCAAGCTGGTTGGTTGTCTGGGGGCCTTTCCATTACCGGTAGAAGTCATTCCCATGGCGCGCAGTTATGTCGCCCGAGAAATCGCCAAGCTAGGTGGTCAACCTGTGCTACGAGAAGGATTCACCACCGATAACGGCAATGTGATTCTGGATGTGCACAACATGGAGATCATGGAACCGGTCAAACTGGAAAAAACACTGAATCATATTACCGGTGTTGTTACGAATGGCCTGTTCGCGATGCGACCTGCTGATGTATTGTTGTTGGGCACACAAGATGGTGTGACCACACTCACTTAGAAGCTATTGCGCGACATAATTTTTCCATAGTATTGTCATTGCTCATAACACTTTTAAAACTTCTATATGCAACGATTCCTTGTCATAACGGGTATTGTTTTACTTGCACTGGGGCTGCTTTGGCCCTGGCTGCAGAAGATGGGTTTATTTCGTCTGCCGGGTGATATTGTCATTGAGAAAGAGAATTTCCGTTTTTATTTTCCTATCGCCACCAGCATCATCATTAGTATCATTCTCAGTTTGATCCTCTGGTTTACGCGTAAATAAAATTTCCAGGAACAAACTGTAGGAATAATTTCTGGTTCGATATTGTATTCGTAGAGTCGCTCCGGCCATGGCCCAGGCCACCTTCTCGACCTCCGTTCTCACCTTATCCCTGGTCTCACGCGACATAAGTAGGTGCGGTCTCAGACCGCGACAGATTTTGGTTGTGGTGTTTTGTCGGAGGGAATCGCGGCCTGAGGCCGCGCCTACTCCACAAAAAAAACCCCGGGCCGGATTACTCCAGACCAGGGTTTTGAGTCTACCTACTGACTAAACATTTTTAAAAGATAACAAGTATCTGTGCAGTTAGCCGATCATCTATGGAACCAAGAATTTGATTCGGTACCGCTGAACCCGCGAGATTAGGAGCTTCTGCATCACGTAACTCGTAGTTCAAAATGAAGCGGCTCTTCTTATTGAAAAAGTATTGTGTACCCAGAGTCAACGTCTCGAACTTGCGCTCAGCAGCGCTACTATTCGTTAAACGATTATAGACATCATAACGTACGTCCACTTCCCACTTGGGTGTAATGTGATAGCCAAAGTCCATATAGTAACCATCAGCTTCACCCGTAGTAGCCACATTAAATGATGATACTGCAGTAGCAGCGTTATTTAATGAACCTGCAACCGCACCACCATCGGTACCATTGAAGATCATACCGTCGGCCGTGATATATTCGAAGTTGGCGTGGATTTTTCCCTTGCGGAAAGTCGTACCGATACCTGAGCGAGTGCGATCATACTCGCCGGCACCGCCTGTGCCATTCGAACCCGAAAGCGTACGTTTGCCATCCTGATACCAGGCATACATCTTCAAGCCTTGACGTCTTGGCCCTTTACCACCATAGATGCGCTCAGAAGACCAATAAAGATAAGTTTCTTTATTGTCATCGTTATCACCTCGGGCAATACCGTTGCCATTACCAATCATCGCAGCATAACTATGTTCCCAGTCGCCAACCTTAAAAGCACCGAACACCTGAACACCCGTATCACGAAATGCACTTACAGGACCATTAGGTCTGTTGGCAAAGGCCGACGTTGTACCTGCAATAGAACCATTGCCATCAAAAAAACGCTCCAGCAGCAAACCGTTAACTGCGCCGGTAAAATTGATGTAATCGAATACGTGAATGGCCTGTAAGCCTTCCTCACTGCCAGGAGTCTTGAACTGACCAACACGAACACGTGCACCCTTCATGTGATTGAAGGTGATACTGGCATCAGTGATTTTAGTGCTTCCACCACCCTGGCGGGTAATACCGTTATTACCAAACTCCGCGAGGAAGAAATAGTTCACATTGCTATCCAGTGGCATGCCGGTACCACGCACACCGATACGAGCACGAATAACATTAAAACCATCACTGGTTTTTAGATCTGGACGCACTTGATTAAAAATAGCACTTTGACCTGACCAGGGTCCGGCTCTTAACTTGGTATCGGATGTATTTGTATATTCAGGCTGAATAAAACCCCAGACCTTGGCACGGGGTGCCTGACCTTCTCTTTCTGTACCTTGTAACATCAACCAGTTTGCGGCACTGGCTGATTGGCTTGTCATTGCAATCGCGGTTGCGCTGAAGAGGCCTAATAATATTTTTTTCTTAAATATAGACATTTGCATCTCCCTTAAGAGCTTTTCTTAATATTTTTAGTTAGGGTATATGTTGTTATTAAGGCTTGATTAGCATGTAGCCTTTGTTTTTCAGCTCGATAATTCTGACTACACCAGCACCAACGGTAACTGCCTTGCCGTGAAGTTTAGGTGGGTATCCTAACTTCTTACCCATATTTCTTGAAGTGTTTGCACACGCACTGAACTTAACACCTGAGCCCGCAAGACTGGAAACGCGTCCTTTATTTGCATTATCTGCAAATAATAAACGCAGACCTGGACCAAAGGCAACGATTTCGATATCGACCTGATCTTGTCCGTAGTGTTTAATCAGGTTGTTAGCAACATTAAGAACTAATGTTTGTTTAAAAGGATTTGGATCACTGATTTGTAGAATAACCTTGGTGTCTGCAAGTGACTGCTCTGCAGCATGTGCCGTGGTAACACCGACAAGCAATAAACCACTCATCAATACCGACAGCATTACTTTGCCGTATTTCTTTAACATGGATGTTTCCTCCAGAATTTTCTTATTTAGCGCTATTAAATAGCGCCCCACCTAATAAGACGTGACAATGCACCAAAATATTCCCTTTTTAATTCAAAGGATATCAACGAGTTACAAGCATAAGTACTTGATTATATTCTAATTTTATAAGGGGAAAAAAATGGAATATTCTTCCGATCCACAACGTCTACATAACAAAGCCGCTTTATAAATACCTGGCGTGCGATTGGGGAAAAATTGTAACAATGAATTTGTTCAAGAAAATATGTCTACATCATAGTCTCAAACAGCGCATCGCTGATAATCACAAACGACTATATAGGACAGCTTATTCGTGGGGGCATGATCCAGACTTAGCTTCTGATGTGACACAGGAAACGATGGCCAAGGCACTGAAGCGCGTCAGTCAACTTCGTGATCCTAAAAAACTGGACAGTTGGTTATTCGGAATATTAATAAATTGTTGGCGGGATCACTTCCGACAACAACGTGACACCGTCGATATCGATGAGGTTGAACTACTACACCAGGAGACACCTGAGAAACTCAAGCAGACTCAGGACATGGTCGATAGTGTTAGACGATCGATTGCACGCCTACCCGAAGGGCAGCGGCAAGTTATTACATTAGTGAATCTTGAAGGATTCAGTTACGCCGAGGTGGCAGAAATTTTAGAAATACCTGTCGGCACGGTGATGAGCAGATTATCACGCGCCAGAAACACACTAGCGGAGTATTTGTTAACCTATAAAACCAATCAGGATGTCAACCCGGAGCCTGTTAAAGTCGGGCAGGCAAAGTTACGGAGAGTAAAATGACACAGGAAAGTTTTAACTACTCAGATGAGATATTAAATGCCTATCTGGATAACGAACTTGCCAGTGAAGAACGCAAGCGGTTAATCGAAGACTTGCGTGAGAACGATGGTTTACGTCAACGCGTTTGCAAACTGGAACAAGTTCGCAATATGGTGTCGATCGCTTATCACGATCTACCTGATCCACAACATACACTTGATACTCAAACTCGCAACCTGTCTTCCTACGCAACGATTGCTGCCAGCATTTTAGTTGTTGTTGGTATTGTCAGCGGCTGGTTTGGTCATGCCTACTTGCAAAAGGATAATGCTGGGCTAGTCGCACTGGCAGACAGTGTGCAAATCAATACCCCCAATGGTGCACAACCATGGCGTGTACTGCTGCATGTCACCTCTGATGATCCATATCGCCTGAATGTCCTGTTGAACGAGACGGAAAGTATTTTGCGTGAATACCAGGCCAAGCAACAAAAAGTTGCTATTCAAATCCTTGCTAATGGCAAAGGCCTTAATCTACTGCGTAACGATAAGTCACCTTATGGTAAGCGTATCGCAGAACTACAGGAAAATTACGATAACCTTATTTTAATGGCTTGTGCACAGGCTATGGCTAGAGTTCAGCAAAAAACAGGTAAAGTAGTAGAGCTTCTCCCGGATACGCAGATCGCACCTTCTGCGATAAGTGAGGTATTAAACAGGCAAAAAGAAGGTTGGACTTACATCAAAATATAATTGTTACAGAAGAACCCTTTCAATCGCACCGTGCTGGGTCTTGCTGATAAATTGCTTCTCCCAATCTCCACCTAATAACTGGTTGGCCAGCTCGACCACAATATATTCAGGTTTTAAACCAGTCTCAGGTTGGTAGCGAGACAGGCCTTGCTGGCAGGCAGGACATGAGGTCAGGATTTTTACTTCTTCATTTTCTACTTGTTGCTTGCCGATTAACGATTCAATGCCCTTATGTAATTCTTCTTGTTTACGGAAGCGCACCTGAGTTGCGATATCCGGACGAGAAACAGCAAAGGTCCCCGCCTCACCACAACATCGATCGCTTAATTCAACCTTTGTATTGGTTAACGTCGATGCAACCTTAATCGGCGCATAATGTTTCATCGGTGTATGACAGGGGTCATGGTAAAGATATTTTGTTTTGTTTGTTTTCGGGAGTTGAATATCTTTCTCCATCAAAAACTCATGAATATCCATCAGACGACAACCGGGGAAAATATTTTCAAACTGGTAGGTCAACAACTGATCGATACAGGTGCCACATGAAACGATGACGGTTTTAATATCGAGATAGTTCAGCGTATTGGCCATCCGATGAAACAGTACCTGATTGGCAATCGAAATCTGCTTACCTTTATTTTTGTCACCACTGGACTTTTGCGGGTAACCACAACATAAATACCCCGGGGGCAAGACAGTCTGTACGTTAGCATCATATAACATCGCCATGGTCGCCAGGCCTACCTGACTGAATAAACGCTCTGAACCACAACCAGGAAAATAAAATACAGTCTCGGTTCCCTGCTCATCCAGATCCGGTTTACGAATGATAGGAACATGCTTATCGTCTTCGATATTTAGCAGCGCACGCGTGGTCTTGGCTGGCACCTTCGCTGGCATTGGTTTTGCCAAAAAGTGAACGATTTGTTGATGACCCGCGGTTTTACCCACAGTACTGTTTGGTATTTTTTTAGCTTTAAATACAGCATTAAATGCTTTCGAAGCAAATGCCTGGAGTGGATAAGCCGTCCGTATCAACGCAAGTCGGAGCAATTTAATCGTTGAAGCACGGGTCGTATTTAAAAAGGCCAGGGATAGTTTTGTCACCAGGCTAGAACGACGCTGTCCCTGTTGTCGCAATATCTCCCGCATTTGGATCGAGACATCGCCAAAATCAATATTAACGGGGCAAGGGCTCAAACACTTGTGACAAACCGTACAATGATCAGCAACATCATTCATTTCATCAAAATGGCGCAGAGAAATACCACGTCGCGTCTGCTCTTCGTATAAAAAGGCTTCAATAATTAATCCAGTAGCCAGAATTTTGTTGCGTGGCGAATACAGTAAATTTGCGCGTGGTACGTGCGTATTACAAACTGGCTTGCATTTCCCACAACGTAAACAATCTTTCACCGCAGTATTTAGCGCGCCTAAATCACTGGCCTCAAGGATCAGTGCTTCCTGCGAGACTAATTGAAGCGATGGCGTGTACGCATTTCGTAAATCTGCATCTGCAGTCAACTTTTTCGGATTGAATATATCTGTCGGATCAACTTTAGCCTTATATTCCGTAAAAGTTTTTATCGTATCTGGATCAAGAAACTCCAGCTTTGTGATACCAATACCATGCTCACCCGATATCACCCCATCTAGTGATTCTGCGAGGGCCATGATTCTTGCCACCACAATATCGGCTCGATGCAGCATCGCGTAGTCGCTGGAATTAACCGGGATATTAGTATGAACGTTCCCATCACCAGCATGCATGTGTAGCGCAACGAATAAACGTGACGCGCGCACCTCGGCATGCAGTCCATCGAATTTTTTTCTCAGACGAGCAAAGGACTGACCATTAAAAATCTTGTTTAATTCCTGTAGGACACTCTTTCGGTAAGAAACAACATATTCATGCCGTTGAATCAGGTGAAACAACTCTACCCCTGCCTGTTCATCTGATAAACCCAGCTTGTCGAGCATATTTGTTGGCAGATCTTTTCCACTTAACTTATCAAGAATAATCTGCCAGGTTTCATGTGCATGGTTCAAAACATTTTTCGCCTGCTCAATCTTGGCAAGCAAAATATCTTTTACAACATCGTCAGCCAGATCGGCAAACTCATCATCCAGATAGGGCTCGAGTATAGATACATCATCACTAAACAAAGTCTGTTGTACACGTTCAACAATGCTTAGTTTGTTCTCTATCGATAGCTCAATGTTAATGCGCTCAATGCCTTCACTATATTCAGCCAAACGCTCAAGGGGGATAACCACATCTTCATTAATTTTGAAGGCATTGGTATGCGCGGCAATTGCTGCGGTACGGGCGCGATCCAGCCAGAATTTTTTCCTGGCCTCAGGACTAACCGCAATAAAGCCTTCAGCAGTGCGGTGCTCGGCCATCCTGACTACTTCTGCAGCTGCCTTTTCCACTGATGCTTCATCATCACTGACGACATCGATCAGTAACACCATCTTGGGTCGATCATTGCGTGAGGCTTTGGTGCTATACCCAATAGCCTTTAAATAGCGTTCATCAAGGTGTTCCATACCTGCTAACTGGACATCTGCCATATCATCAAGATATGTCTTAGTCTCAATAATAGCCGGAACCGCACGTTGCAAATCCGGATCAAAAAATTCAAGACAAACAGTACGTGTTTGCTCAGGCATGCGATGCAAAACAAATTCTGCAGAGGTGATAATGCCATCACAACCTTCTTTCTGGATGCCTGGCAGACCACCAAGAAACTTGTTAGTCACATCCTTACCCAAACCCTGTTTGCGTAAAGAAGGGCCCGGTATTATCAGCGCTTCTGGCTCACCCATCATTGATTGGCCGTCAGGCTCATAGTGGGTAATGCGAAACTCTACCTGATCCTGTTCATGAATTTTGCCCAGGTTCTGATTCATCCGATCAACGACGATCCAGTGTCCATCCGGCATCACCATGCGCCAGCTCAACAAATTATCCAGGGTCGTACCCCATAACACGGCTTTCTTGCCACCCGCATTCATCGAGATATTGCCACCAATACAGGAAGCATCCTGGGAGGTAGGATCAACCGCAAACACAAAACCGCTCGCCTCTGCAGCCTCACTCACACGGCGTGTTACGACTCCGGCCTCGGTACGAATAGTTGCAACCGGCTCAGCATGTCCGGGAATGTGTTTGACCTGGACGGGCCCTAGTTTCTCAAGTTTCTCGGTATTGATGACAACACAATTGTTGGTCAAGGGCACCGCACCACCGGTATACCCCGTACCGCCACCACGAGGGATAATTTTCAGACCAAGCTCAATACATGCCGACACAACGGCTTGAACCTCATCCTCAGAATCTGGATTGATTACTGCAACCGGAAACTCCACCCGCCAGTCTGAGGCATCAGTGACATGTGAGACGCGTGACAGCCCATCAAAACAGAGATTGTCACTACGGGTAATTCTTTTAAATCGTTTACTCAGCCTTTTTCGTAACAGGGTTTGACTGGAAAACCACTGGCTGAACTGCGTCACTGCCATGCGCGCAGCCCCGAGCAACTGGCCAACCAACGGATTCTTGTCTGCGCGTGCGGCTATCTGCTCAAGACGATGCTGCATGGCACTAATCAAGGCAGCAAGCCGTTTGCTATTACTGAGCAGATCATCCTGAATAAAGGGATTACGGGTGACGACCCATAGATCTCCCAGGACTTCTAACAACATCCTTGCAGAACGCCCGGTTACCCGCTCACCACGGAGTTGATTGAGAACTTCCCACATTTCTTCGCCAAGGAAACGGATCACGATCTCTTTATCGGAAAAAGACGTGTAGTTATAGGGGATTTCTCGGATTCGCTTATTGGTTAACATGGGGGATATTTTATAGGATCGCCGCCTTTAGTGCGATTTCTCTCATGCTGCGTGATTAAAAAACGCACCTGCGCAATGGATTACGCTGGAAGACGCTTATTCAGGATTTCGTGTTTCTATCCATGTCTTAAATACCTTGCGCTGATCTTCATCGGCCAGTTTCCACCAAAATTTCAAACGATCCAGGGCATTCTGTTGAGAAACAATCTGTTCGGCAACCAGTGCTGAAGAGGCATTTTGATTAGTAGGTGATGTGGCAGGCACTATTTTTCCTGCATTCTGTTGCACTGCACTCACTTCTGCGACAGGTTTCCCTTCTTCCGTTCCTGTCA
>CAMYMU010000054.1 GCA_947259575.1 uncultured Ectothiorhodospiraceae bacterium
TCGGCGCCTTCGTCGCCACCTACTGGATGATGCAACGCATTCCCCACCCGGTCACCCTGCACATTAATGATCGCTGGCATATTATGCTGATCGGCGAAGAACACACATCGGCCATCAAGTTCTACAGCTCCCAGTTTGAAGTCGTCAAAGAAGACGCGGGAAATCTATGGTTAACCGGCAAAGGCGACATCAAGTGGCATGAACACACCATCACTGTATACAAAGCCAGTGTCCGCCTTGATAAACACAGCATATCGACCAATATGCGTGAGATGGGAGTGAATATTTTATTTTACCCTGATGGGCGTGTGACAAAGGGCAAACCTGTCCTGGCTGAGCCATAAAAACATTCTGCTGAGACTTTTTAAATGGGCTGCTAAAATAGAAACTAGAACATAGGAGCTCATAAATGACAGATAAGGTCAGTAAAACCGAAGAGGAATGGAAGGCTGAGCTCAGCGACGAGGAATTCTATGTCACTCGCCAGCATGGCACTGAGCGCGCTTTTACAGGTCAATACTATAACAATAAGGAAACCGGCCAGTACCTCTGCAAATGCTGTGGTGAAGAGCTGTTTGGCTCGGACACCAAGTTTGACTCAGGCACGGGCTGGCCCAGTTTTTATGCGCCAAATAGCGAGGAAGTTGTCGGTGAAACACGCGACACTAGCCATGGTATGACACGGGTTGAGGTCCATTGTAATAAATGCGGTGCTCACCTTGGTCACGTCTTCCCGGATGGGCCACAACCCACTGGTTTGCGTTATTGTATTAACTCGGCTTCGTTGAATTTTAATAAAGAAAGTGAATAAATTTTAAGAGGTGATGAAAATGTACAAGGCTCGATTAATCATTCTAATGCTGCTGGTAGCTACATCATCAGTGGGCGCGGCTGAGAAAAAACCCTATGTGACTGCACGCATCCTCTCGACCACCTTAGCACTCAAGGCAGCCAGTGTTGCGGAGGCAACCTGCAGCAAAATGGGTTATCAAGTCTCCGTGGCTGTCGTCGATCGTTATGGCAACCTGATCAGCTTCTCACGTAACCCATTGTCTGGTGCCCATACCATTGGTATCTCACAGGACAAGGCCTACACTTCAGCGACCTTCCAGGGTGACACCATAACCCTGGCCAAACAGCTAACCTTTCTCAAAGGTACACCACGACTCTCATTGGTTGGCGGTGGCGTGCCAATCAAGATTGCCGGTTATATGTATGGTGCAATCGGAATATCAGGCGCACCCGCCAAAAAGAATCCCGGTGATGTCGATCATGAATGCGCACTAGCGGGTGTTGATGCCGTGCGTGAAGCCATCGAGTTTGGGGAATAAAAGAAAAACGCATGAAAACGCTTATTTATATTCTAAGCCTGGTTCTGGTCAGTAGCCTCTGTTATGCCGAAATCTATCGCTGGCGTGACGATAAGGGTAATGTTCATTTTGGTGATCGGCCACCGAAGAATGTTGATAATGAAAAAGTAAAAGTTAAGATCAACACCTATGAAAATGCAGAGATCGTCGACAATGACGCAAGTACGACTATTTCAACACAACCAGGTAGCAAGCAAGTGGTTATGTACTCTACCGAATGGTGTGGTATCTGCAAACAAGCCATGCAATATTTTAAACGCAATAGTATTTCATACCAGGAATATGACGTAGAAAAGTCAGCAAAAGGCAAGAAGGATTACGCCGCAATGAAAGGTACTGGCGTCCCGATTATATTAGTCGGTAAAAAAAGAATGAATGGTTTTAATGTAAACCGATTTAAACAACTCTACAAAGGAAAGTCATAACAAACCGCAGTACCCACAGTCGCTACGGCTCAAACTGGGTTGATATCGTTATGTGTATAACTTTAGATGCTTTGATTAATTCATATTCTAATTTGACTACCTTGCCTTGTAATAGGCATGTTCCGAAACATCGTGCCAGGCACGGGCCTGATCGCGGAATTTTTTAAATGACTCATAGACTTTTTTGCCCATTTTATCTTTCGCGGCAATCTCTGCTACCACGTCATCCGAAAGACTCTTGATCTTTTTCAATACATCATCTGGAAATTGCTTTAAGTTAACATTGTGGACATTCACAAGCTTGTGTAAGGCTGCATTATTTTTTGCGGTGTATTCCGCCAGCATGTCCTGATTTGCTACCGCACAGGCGCTTTCGACAATGCGCTGTAGATCCTTTGGTAGCCCGTCAAATACCTTTTTATTGACGATGGCTTCAAGCGTGGTACCGGGCTCATGCCAGCCAGGATAGTAGTAATACTTGGCGACTTTATAAAAGCCAAAGGCCAGATCGTTATATGGCCCTACCCACTCGGTTGCATCAATCGCGTTGGATTGCAGTGCCGTGTAAATTTCACCGCCGGGCAGGCTCACAGGTGTACCCCCGGCACGTTTCAATACTTCGCCACCCAAACCAGGAATACGCATTTTCAGACCCTTGAGGTCTTTGATTGACTTAATCTCTTTATTGAACCAGCCACCCATTTGCACACCGGTGTTGCCGGCTGCTGCTGGAACCAGGTTAAAGTCAGCATATATCTGCTTCCATAGATCCAACCCGCCGCCATAATAAAGCCAGCCATTCATTTCCTGGGCGTTTAGGCCAAATGGTACCGCCGAAAAAAACTGCGCTGCTTCACTTTTATTTTTCCAGTAATACGCGGCACCATGGCCCATTTCGACATCACCGCTCGACACCGCATTAAAGACTTCAAATGGGCCTACTAGTTGCTTAGCGCCATAAACTTTAACCTCGATGCGACCACCACTCATCTCAGTGATCAAACGCGCTACCGTATTTGCTCCGGTCCCCAGGCCAGGGAAATTTTTTGGCCACGTCGTTACCATTTTCCATTTGTATTTTGTTTTTGCACTTGCAGTGCTGCTCACACCCAGTGCACCACTAGCGAGCAAACCACTGGCACCTGCTTTAGTTAAAAATTCACGACGTTTCATAACAATTTCTCCTGTCTCGAATCACGTTCATTAACAAATGGTAATAAACGACGACGACGATGACCAAATCTTTTCCACGATTAAAATGTGATTCTCGATGATTTTTTAAAATTAGTTTGTTCATCAATTACTTGTCCGCTAAGTATGCCATTTCACCAGAAATTTGTGGCCATTTTGGGTAAAAAATTATTTTAAATTTTTTTGAACAACGCCTAGATAAGTCTCCTCTATTTTGCCATTATCTAATGCATGCAAAATATATGTTTTGCTCAAAGCTACTTGTCTATTAGCTTTCACTAATAACACTAAAAAAGTTTAAGGAATCAATGGGTAGAGCATTAACGCAAATCCAGGCGCGACTAGTTCTGGTAACTTCGATCAGCTTTGCTCTCTCCCCACTCGTTGGCTATTCCGCTGCCATCATGTTTGGTATAGTGGAGCCAGCGGATCTGTTAGCACTCTACACCGCCCTGCCGATGCTCGGCGCTTACCTTGCGCTACTCACCTGGGCTGCCTTGCATTTCCACGGATTTACGCGTCCCTTGATCAACTGGCAATCCGAGCACCCCTATGGCTATAACACCCCGGAGCATTTAAATCGCCACGTAAAATCCTTTACTCGGAGTTACTGGTCATTTTATTTGCTCGCCATTTTTATCTTGCCGGTCATTCACTACTGGACCACAACAGCCAGCTATAGCAGTGCTGCTGCAATCGATTTGCTTAACTTAATGCTGATGAACCTGGTGATTGCGATCTACGTCGGGATGCCAGGCTATTTATATTCATTAAACACCCTGGGTCACTTTAATCGTTATATCGGTATTGCCGGAGTTCACGTCAATCTGCAAACCAAGATACTGCTGATTGGTGCCTACTTACCCATCCTGACTATTAGTGTATTACTGAAATATTATTGGTGGCGAACCGGCTTTGTCGGTAATGAGGTCTTAATGGTCTCCGGCCTGATCGCACTGATGGCAATTTTGATCACGGCCGCGGCGATTCACAGTCTGCACCAATCCTTATCACCGGTTAAGCGCGTTATCAGCAGTGGCGGCGCCAGTAGCTATAAAAAAATGGCAAAACAGCTGCGTCCTCAATCGCTGGATGAAATTGGCTATCTGGTGCAAATGCTGGGCAACATGTTTAAACGCCTGGTAGATCAAGAATCTAATGTCTCTGCGATTGTCAATCATGCTGCCGAAGGTATTATCGTGCTCAATGATCAACAGCACATCGATACCTTTAACCCCGCCGCAGAATCACTATTTGGCTATAAGAGTGTCGAGATTAGTGGCAAACCCATCCAGTGGTTGATCCCAAACTTTGATGCCCGAGCAACGGGCAGTGATAAACCCGACAATGAGCTTGAGGTCTATGGGCGCCACCTTAATGGCAGCTCCGTACCACTACGTATCCGTGTTAGTGAAATGGAGCGTGACGATGTAATCTACTACACCTTGCTGGTTGCAGATATTTCCGAGCGTAAGGCATCACAGCGCATGCTGCTGGAAGCCGAGTCACGTTACCGTAATCTGGTTGAAACAGCCCATGACCTGGTTTGGAGTACCGACACGGAAGGCCGTTGGATCTATCTTAACAATGCGGTGGGACATATCTATGGCTATCAGCAGGAAGAGATGCTGGGCCGTCCCTTTACCGACTTCCAGGCACCTGAGTCAGCAGAGCGTGATGCAACTGCCTTCGAACAGGTTATGGCTGGCCGTGATCTGTTGCAATACGAAACCGTGCACCTGGATCAAAAAGGCCATCGTCGTTACATCAGCTTTAATGCCCGCCCAACCTTTAATGACAGAGGCGAAGTCATTCTGATCAGTGGTACCGCGCGTGACATCACTGAGCAAAAACGCTTTGAAGAAGAACTCACCTACCAGGCGCAACACGATAACCTGACCGGCCTGCACAACCGCAGTTATTTCCAGAGCGAGCTGGAGCGTGTTACCTCACGGATTGCGCGCAGTGCGGCGGAGTGCGCCCTACTTTATCTCGACCTTGATCAATTTAAATATGTCAATGACACCGTAGGCCACGCCGCCGGTGATCGACTCTTAAAAGAATGTACCGAGTTGTTGACAAAAAATATCCGCGAAGGTGATTTGCTGGCACGTTTTGGTGGTGATGAGTTCACGATCATTCTCTATAACATCGACCACGATCACGCGATTCCCGTCGCCGAGAACATTCGTAGCATGTTCGAGCATTATCGTTTCTATGATAGCGGTAAAACTTTCAACGTCACCTGCAGTATCGGCCTGACGATGATCGACAGTAATACCGAGTCAGCCGAAGATGCCCTCTCTCGCGCTGATCTTGCCTGTAACATCTCGAAGAACCAGGGTCGTAATTGTGTTCACGAATATACCGAGCAGGATAGCGAACAATCGGCAATGGCCGAAGACATGGGTTGGGTAACGCGCGTGCGCGATGCCATCGACAACGATCGCTTCAAGTTACTCTACCAACCCATCATGTCAGTCTCTTCAGGGGACATCCATGGTTATGAAGTGTTATTACGCTTACCGACTGAAGACGGACCCTCGATAAAACCTTCCGGTTTCATCCCGGCCGCTGAACGCTTCGGTCTAATGCATAACCTGGATCGCTGGACTGTGCGCCGCTCCATGGAATTCCTTGCCGAACTACATGGGGATAATATCGAAACACAATTTTCGATTAACCTCTCTGGGCGCGCGGTGGACGATAGTGAACTATTAAATATGGTGCAGAGCATCCTCAACGACTCAGGGCTCAACCCTGCCTCACTCACCTTTGAGATTACCGAGACCGCCGCCATTGCAAACCTACAGGCCGCACGTAAATTTATCGGCAGTTTAAAAGACCTGGGGTGTCGAATGGCCCTGGATGATTTTGGTTCTGGCTTCTGTTCCTTTACCTACCTGAAACACCTGCCGGTCGACTCACTAAAAATTGATGGCTCGTTTGTACAATCACTGGCAAGCACCAAGGTCGATCAAGCCATGGTGCAGTCCATGAATCAAATCGCACATGCACTGGGTAAAACCACCATCGCCGAGTTTGTAGAAAACAAAGAAACACTAATCCTGTTAAAAGACTATGGCATCGACTTCGCCCAAGGCCACTTCATCGGTAAACCCCGCAGCAAACTCATTCACAGTCTAGAAGCTGAAGGCATCTCCGGTGCACCACTCTCCGCATAGCAACACAAAGCTTTATCAATAGCGGTTTAAACCGTCAGCAATTATCTTGTAGCATGATATCCCTAATTCATTTAATATCATTGTATGATATTTAATCAAAGGGCGCGTTTGACGGCTTTATATGGTCTTATACGAACGGCCGCCTAATACGGTAAATTACGAACGTTCGTCTATATAACTGTTATATTTTTTTAAAAATGAATTGCAACTGAATTTTATAAAATCAGAAATTGCTTACAACAAGATCAGAAAAATCTGACAAGAAAGGTGATAAAAATATGATAGAAAAGCGAAGTGTAGCGAGAGCCGCATAAGCGAGCTTCCTGCGGACTCGCGCGAACTTCGCTTTGCTAAACAATTTATGGCATTCCGTCCCGTTAATTTTGGTGACGTTGAAGTAAAAAAAGTGATTGAGTAAATCAAGGTGCACATGATTAAAAAATATAACAAGTCGCTCAGCCCGACCATTGATGCCTCACTGCGTTTCGGCATCCAATGGCAGGCTAGCTCCGATCGTTAGGTTGGATGATAGGTGAAGGAATTATTGGTCAGATTAGAAAAGTTACTTGGCGCAGTTGCGCCAGAATCAATTACGTCATTAAACCCGCCAGCT
>CAMYMU010000055.1:0-1007 GCA_947259575.1 uncultured Ectothiorhodospiraceae bacterium
TAATCGTCGATTCTAGAGCCGCTCTCTGCTCCTTCGGCAACTCGTGTTCATCACGGTAAGCGACCATTTCGTTGAGTAATCTCGTTGCTGAGCCTAGGGTATATTTAAGTTTGTGACAGGACTGATCTAGCCACGCTTCCTTCTCAGGCTCTTTACGTTTGCCTCGATACATCACGTTCGCCGCTTTCCCTAAGTACTCAGTTACATGCCAGAAATCGATCGTTTGAATGTCTGTGTGTTTTTGTAAAAACGGCCAGTTGCACTTTGCCCCATCAGCGAGTCCTACATAATCCACGTTCGGATAACGTGCTTTCACTTTCTCTATTTCTTGCTCAAATCGCGCCAAAAAGCGTTCTTTGCCATACTCGGGTGTGGCGGCAGTATAGGTGGTGTGTTGCCTTTCTCCCGCCTTATCGAAAAACGCGATGGTGCCCACCATGGCTTCTCGATACCCCTCTTCACACAGCAACATGCACGTCCCATCCATGCCAATTGCTATCGACTCCACCGGTTTAGGCATTTTCGGTAACTCATAGCACCAGCTTTCTTCTTTCGCTGATATCATGGCACCCACTGCCTCGGAGATATCTTGTATATAACACCGCGCCACCGTTCTACCATGATTTTGTTCCAGATCAGCTTGGACACGTGATGACCCGAGATCGGCGTATTTTGATGACACACTTTTGGCAAATTTGGGCGTTGAGGTCACAATAATGCGGGCATTGTGATCGAGTGGAATATACGATTTCCCACCTTTTGACCCTTGGTAGACGTGCCGATCAACCACCACCGAACCATAAGGTGTCTGATATCGTTTGCCTTCTTGGCCTTTACTTGTGAATTTAGCCGATCCCACAATAATAGGCGAGCCATCTGTATCGAATTGTGATAATGCTTCTTGTGTCGCAGCAAGACCCACTTGATTGACCGCCTCTTGGATACGCTCTTCAAAATCCAGCATCGAGCTTTGATAAGGTATTTTCACTTCCAATGTAAAGTGCGTG
>CAMYMU010000055.1:1099-2074 GCA_947259575.1 uncultured Ectothiorhodospiraceae bacterium
ACATATATTTTAGGTCACACCCTACAAATTTCCTAGATGTACGGACCTTGATCAGGTTCCTAAACATCAATCTCATCACCATACTGCATAATATTACATTCAATACCTAATTTTTCCACTTCACGTTTAAATAATTGATCATCTGCTGAAACAATACCTTTAATCCATAACAATGAGACATTATAGTGACAGGGAATAACCATCTTTGGTGATATCATTTTTATTGCCTCAATGGCATTTGGCACGTCCATTGTCCAGGTATTATTCCCCTTTCCACCAATAGGAAGCATAAGTACGTCTGGTTGTAGTCCTTCCCATTCGTTTAGCAACAAGGAATCGCCAAGATTAAGAACAGTTTTATCACCTAGGGTAATTTTAAATCCCATCGAACCGAGACCCGTTCTCTCTCCTGGTCCAGGTTGTTTTTTTATCTTAAACCAGAGGATTGGAATTTCTACGGGTCCATGTACAGATTTTACAGCTTCTATATTGACTCCATCCAGAGTGATTGACTCCCCAACATCTAACAGATGAACATTATTAAACGGGATCCATGATGTTAATTCTCGACCACGTGGATCTATAACAAGTATTTCACCGTTTACTATTTTTGCTAATTCCTTTCCACAAACAACAGCGGCATTTGAAGCTTCCGCAACTCTATCCGATTGCCAATGATGGTCTGGATCGCCATGCGTGATTAAAATATGAGTTATGCTGCTCCATTCTGACTTCGGAATTAGACTTCTGAGTTCAAATAGTTTGAGGTTTTGCCCAGGGTCGATAGCAATCTTCGTTTCCCTATCCTCTATCAAAAACGCGTTGTAGAGAAAATGTTTAATCTTGATTTTATCTCATCCTTTCTTTTTTAATGGTACCTAGATCCTGCAAGTGATCATGCTTGCGCAGTGCAAGATATTGATTTGTAGCGTGATTTAAAATTCGAGCGCAATCCTTATTGTGATTGTCGAAAAT
>CAMYMU010000056.1 GCA_947259575.1 uncultured Ectothiorhodospiraceae bacterium
ATATTCTCCTTAATGAGATTTAGGTTAGGTAAACTCAGTTACGTTTTATACAAGAGCGTTGGGGTAAACGCAACACTTTTCTGTAAAAATGCAACAAAACAGCAGGCGCGTTGTAAAAGTACAACAAACGACTGTTGTAAAATGCATAATAATATTATGTATTACTAATATTCTGTGACTAAGATCCAGTTTTTAAATGTTTTTTCCCATTTAGAGAAAAAAGGGAGAATTTCTGCAGATCAAGCGAGGTTTGTGGTAAAAAAGATACAAACAAAAACGCCCGGTCATTGCTGAACGGGCGTTGTTGTTTAACTGGTAACCTGAATTAGCGCTTAGAGTATTGCGGACGCTTACGCGCTTTGTGTAGACCAACCTTCTTACGTTCGACTTCACGGGCATCGCGAGTCACGTAACCGGCTTTGCGTAGAGATTTGCGTAGGGTCTCGTCGAAACAAATCAGGGCACGGCTGATACCGTGGCGAATCGCGCCGGCCTGGCCGCTACCACCACCGCCTTTTACAAAGACGTTGATATCAAACTTGTCCTCGGCATCGGCAACCTGAAGTGGTTGACGCACAATCATACGGGCTGTTTCACGGCCGAAGTACTGGTCCAGTGGGCGGTTATTTACGTTGATGGTGCCTGAGCCTGCTGTGATATACACACGTGCTGATGAGCTCTTGCGACGACCCGTACTATAATATGTATCTGCCATTTTCCTACCTTAAATTAACTCGTTTAGATTTCCGATTTTATAGCTCTAGGGCCAGTGGCTGTTGTGCCTGATGCTGGTGATCTGGACCAGCATAGACTTTGAGTTTGCGGAACATTGCGCGACCCAGTGGGTTCTTTGGCAACATACCTTTTACAGCAGTCTCGATAATACGCTCAGGGTGAGTCGCACGAACCTTTTCTACGGTGCGGGACTTCAAACCACCAGGATAACCACTGTGCTTGTAATAGGTCTTGTCTTTTTCTTTGTTACCGGTCACACGGATTTTCTCGGCGTTGACGATAACTATATAGTCACCCGTGTCCACATGGGGGGTGTAAACCGCCTTGTGTTTACCGCGCAGGCGGCTGGCAACTTCACTGGCAAGACGGCCCAGAACAACGTCTGTGGCGTCGATTACAAACCAGTCACGCTTAACCTCATGGGCTTTTGCGCTGAACGTTTTCATAAATCTGCTCCAACATAGGGCTGTACGGTCAAAAATTTAGCGTACAGCCGGAAAAAGAGGCGGAATAGTACAGAAAAACCGGTCCCGTCACAAGGGTGATCAGGGGCTATTCGGCCGATTATTGCGAATATCTGTCTTTAGCCAGCACTAACACGCTCAATTTATTGCCCATATGAGAAAAAACCTTTTTTTTCATTCGCTTAGCACGGCGACTAACCCGCCTGCTTTATGGCTCTGGATCAAATTTCAGGCAAAAAAATGGCGCGGAAAAGGGGGATCCGCGCCGTTTAAGAATACCACCATAAGGAGGATGGAGGAGTTAAAACTTTTGTCTTCCACTACATCGCTGGTTACCTAACCAGGAAGACGTAAATCAGTAATTGCTAATATAGTAATTTTGTTAACTTCTGTCAACAAAAAATGTAGAAAAAACGCGCAACGCATCTTACAGGGCACGATAAGCACTCTTACTTATTGATAAATAATAGGTTTCTAGCGAAGAAGACGGCGAGATATGAGACGAATGGCAATCGGGAGAGCCACTAGAATATATAAACCGAGTACAGTCAGGTGCAAGAGTACGTCTGTCGGCAGCTGACCTATCATCAGCGGCCGCATTAACGCGATCGCATGGTAGAGGGGTAATATCTTAGCGATGGTCTGAACAAGCTCGGGCATGCCGTCAATGGGAAAAAACACGCCACTGAGTAATAACATGGGGGTCACCAACAGGGTGAAATAGTACAAAAAGAAGTCATAGGTTTTCGCTATCGACGTCATAACCAGTGCCATGGAACCAAAGCAGGCACCCACCAGCCAGCCCAGGGGCAAGACCAGGATGGCCCTGGCATCGGCCACCAGACCCATTGCGGTCGCAACCAGTAAAATCGCGGCCACACTTATAACGCTCTTGGTTCCGCACCAGATCACCTCGGCATAAATAATATCTCGTAAGGTGAGCGGCGCAGTGAGCATGCCGATCCAGGTGTCCTGGACTGCCATGCGGGTGTAAGCTGAGTACATGCCTTCAAAACTTGCTGTGTTCATCGCACTGGAACAGACCAGGCCCGAGGCGAGAAAGACCACGTATTCCAGACCTTCAATTTTTTGTCCCAGGAAACTGCCAAGCCCATATCCCAGCGCCAGCAGATACAACAGTGGCTCACCAATGTTACCTAACAAGGCAGGTCCAATTAGCTTGCGCCAGACACGCATGTTGCGTGACCACACAGGGTACCAGCGTAACCAGGCTGTTTGTTGAGTCTTCATAGTAGTACTTTCAATTCTTCCCTACTCCTCGCGGAGATCTCGACCTGTCATTTTTAAAAAGACGTCTTCCAGATTGGCACGCCGATGAATAAAGTCCAGGTGACTAAATTTACATAAGTCCTCAATGACTGGCTTCTCGTCCTGCGCATAAATAAATAGTGATTCACCTAATGACTCAAACCGAGTTGAGTCCTGTTTGTTGAACTGTGCTTGCCACCGTTCAACATCATTACCCACCACTTCGATAACATGGGGTTCAACATGTGCATCAATTAATTCTTGTGGGGTCCCCTGCACAATGACCTTGCCATGATCCATAATCGCAAGCCTGTCACAAAGTCTCTGCGCCTCTTCCATGTAGTGTGTCGTCATAATCAGAGTATGTCCGCTATGCTTTAATTCCCGCAAGCGCTGCCAGATAAGCTGCCGGGCCTGTGGATCCAATCCAGTCGTAGGCTCATCAAGAATTAATAATTCTGGTGCATTCACCAGAGCACGAGCTAATGTTAGCCGGCGTTTCATACCACCGGAGAGACTATCGATTTGCTCATCCGCCTTATTGGTCAGGCGCGCGAACTCCAGTAATTCCTGTATTCGGTTTCTAACAATCTCACCCGATAAATTGAAATAACTCGCATAAGTCCTAAGATTCTCGACTACGCTGAAATCAGGGTCGAGGTTATCCATTTGTGGGACAACACCAATTTTCTGGCGCACCTGATACGAACCTTGCGATACAGGCTGCTCTAGAATATTGAGCTCACCACTTTCCGGTGGTGTCATACCCAACATCATTCGCAGGATAGTAGTCTTGCCTGCACCATTCGGTCCAAGCAATCCAAAACACTCGCCACGCTGCACTTGCAGATCAAAATTATCGACCACACGTTGGCCATCGTATGATTTGCAAAGCGATCTGATGTTAACGACTGGGTTTGTAGTATCCATCCTGTTGATTCCAGCTAACGGTTATTGCCAGAGGTCGAGTATACGATCCTTAACGACATTTAACTGACCATGAAAAAAATGTCCGGTATCCTCTAAAACTATTTGTTTCGCCGGGTACTCCTGTTGTTTTCCCCATGCTAATACGGCCTCACTGGAGACAATCTCATCCTGCCCGCCTTGTATCAACACCCAATCCTCCGTTTGGATTTGCACTGATTCCATCTCAGGATACATATCAACAGCGGGGGCCACCAGCAGTAAACGCTGTGGCTTTATTTGCGCATGACTCACCGCACAAATAAACGCACCAAAAGAAAATCCTGCTAACCAGATGGGTGCCTCAGGCCATTGTTGTTTAACCCATTCAACTACAGCTAATAAATCTTCACGTTCGCCGATGCCATCGGCAAACTGTCCCGTTGACTGGCCGACACCGCGAAAATTAAATCGTACTACCTTTGCATTTAAAGTCAGAAACGTCTTAGCAAGAATATGCACGACTTTATTTTGCATACTGCCGCCATGCTGGGGATGAGGGTGGCAACAAATGGCAATCGGGTCAGAGGCATTCCACTGTTCAGGAGACTCAACATAAATCTCGAGCTTACCCTGCGACCCATCAGGATTAGTAGCACCTTCAATTAGCTTATTAGACATAAGAACTCGGAACCTGAGGCTTAGCGACCTGCTGTTGAAGAAGTCTCTGGTGAGTGCGAGACAAGGCAAAAAATTACGAAAAGGCGGAATTTACATAATAGTAAATGAGTAGTTTGAGTCATTTTTTAACGCCGTATCGTGCCACCAGAGACTTCTTCATTTAAATCTTCAAGCGTTCAACAATACGCCCATTAACAAAGTGTTCCTGAATAATCTCATCCAGGTCTTCTTTGTCAACATAGGTGTACCAAATTTCATCCGGGTAAACAGCAATCGTTGGACCTAATTCACATCGTCCAAGGCAACCCGCTATATTGATACGCACACCACCTTCTTTGTGAATGCCTAATTCTTTACATTGTTTTTTTGCATAGTCGCGCATGTTGCGCGCATCAAAATCGGCACAGCAAGCCGCACCAGATTCGCGCTGGTTGGTACAGAAAAATGCATGATATCTATAATAACTCATTATTTTACCTGGCCTGGCAAGAAAGGAATGCACAGATCATATCGGGAACTGCCCTGCTTTACAAAATAAGCACCTGAATTGCCACACAAATCACTTGCCAGTTTAACGGGCACTTGGCTATCCTATATATATGGCCCAGGCAAAATACACAGCTCGCTCGTATAGCCCACTCGATCAACTCATCAATGTAGTTGATACGGGTTTAAGGACCGTACTGAGCACACCCGAGAGTCAACGGGACTACCCTGCTGGCGCTCACTATGACGAAAATAGTGATGACAACCTGTCAGATGCCAATTTGAGTGAAATGGATAAAACACTAGCCGGCCGTTTTATGCGCATCAACCATGCCGGGGAAGTCGCTGCCCAGGGCCTCTACACCGGTCAGGCACTAACCGCAAACATGCAAGACGTGCGCGAAAAAATGCAGGAAGCCGC
Organism: uncultured Ectothiorhodospiraceae bacterium; assembly: GCA_947259575.1. Taxonomy (GTDB): domain Bacteria; phylum Pseudomonadota; class Gammaproteobacteria; order UBA6429; family Thiohalophilaceae; genus SZUA-24. The sequence goes on from CAMYMU010000056.1 coordinate 4,963, forward strand.
GCAGGAAGAAAACGATCACCTCAACTGGTGCGCCAATCGCATTAACGAACTCGGCACCCACACCAGCTACCTTGATCCTCTCTGGTATGCAGGCTCCGTTACCATCGGTGCCCTCGCCGGGATTGCCGGAGACAAATGGAGCTTAGGTTTTGTTGCCGAAACAGAGAAACAAGTTGTTAAACATCTTGATAGTCATTTAAACCAACTGTCTGAAAACGACACCCGCTCGCGTGCGATTCTCGAACAGATGAAAAAAGACGAAAGTAAACACGCCACCACCGCACTGGAATCAGGTGGTGCACAACTCCCTGCGCCTATCAAAGGGTTGATGCAGATTACAGCGAAGGTAATGACGAAATCGGCCTACTGGATCTGATTATCCTATCCAGACAAATTTCTTCCATAAAAAATCTCTAACATCTCCCGCTCTAATGCTTTGTGAATTTTCTTTCGTGATATCGAAGACAGATCGGTTTCATCTATACCGAATATATAATTATCCAGCTCGATTTCCTTTAACAACATTTTAGTGTGGAATATATTTTCCTGATAAACATTCACGTCAATCATTTGATAAAGCTTTTGAATATCTTTACCAATAAAATTTTGAATAGAATTAATCTTATGATCGATATAGTGTTTCTTACCACGCACATCTCGGGTAAAACCTCGGACACGATAATCGATGATAACGATATCAGAATCAAAACTATGAATCAGATAGTTCAAGGCTTGCAGTGGTGAGACGCGTCCACAAGTCGATACATCGATGTCTGCTCTGAACGTGCTAATCCCTGCATCAGGATGACTCTCTGGATAGGTGTGCACAGTGATATGACTCTTATCCAGATGCGCTGCGACGGCCTCCGGAGTGGGTCCTGGTGATTCTTTATTGGATATAGACTCGGCGGCAATAGGTTCTTCCGAGATCAACATCGTGACACTCGCACCTTGTGGATCATAATCCTGGTGTGCAATATTCAGAATGTTAGCACCAATAAGATCGGAAACATCGGTTAAAATATTCTTTAAGCGTTCAGCATTATATTCTTCATCGATATATTCAATATACGCTTGTTGCTGTTCACGGTTAGCAGCGTAATTAATATCATAGATATTGAAACTAAGGGTCTTGGTAAGATTATTGAACCCATGTAGTTTTATTTTTCTTTCGGCTTTTTTTATCAAGTCAGTTTGCTCATTGAGTGACTACAAATGTTCCAACGGTGGGTGGTATATCATTTGTACTACTGTTCCAGCTGGGTCTTCACAATAAAAGCTCCTGGCACCATCACGATGTGTTTTTGGTTCTGTGCGCATCGGCACACCATGCTGTTTTAGAAAATCATACCAGGTATCGACGTCCTCAGGCTTGCGCATGATGAAACCAATATGATCCAGCCTTTGACGCCCATCAATTTGTTTGTCTGTATGATGTAAAGCAACATTATCGCTACCAGAACACAAGTAAACATTTTCTGCATCAGGGCGCCACTCTACATCCATCCCTAATAGGTCAATATAAAATTTTTCACAGGCTGCCATGTCTTCTACATAGAGCGCAACATGATGCATGCCAGCTGTGGCAGGAGGTCTCGTAGTCATTAAGGTGTGGGCTCCGCGGCTAAATATGGATAGTGTTACTGGGTATGTATTGTAGCAAATCTTATTTATATAAAAGAAGAAAAAGTGACATAACCTATTCTGGACCAAATACACTCTGTCTGACACTACTCCATAATGGCTTACCAAAGCTACGACGGATAGCCCAGGGCAAACCAATACTACCGGCAGACAAAAGCCGATCATGAAAGCTCTTTAGCGAAAAATCTTTTTCCATGCCTTGCAGTCGATCGCGGGTCTCATTAATCAGTGCCCAACCCGTCGCATAGCCCATCGGCACAGTCGGCGACTGGCTGTACCAGCTAAGATCTGCCATTGCCTGGCTTTGGCTAAATCCTAGCTTATCCTGCATCCGCTGAGCACAACTTTCCAGCGGCTGATTCTTCGCATGTAACTCCACATCGATCATTACTCTCAGTGCTCGCCACAAGCGATCTTTTAATAATATGAACTCAGACTCTTTCTTATCGAGAAAACCCTGCTCAACCATGTGTTGTTCGCAGTACAAGGCCCAGCCTTCATACATGGTAGCTGATGCATTTAACAAGCGCGGCAGTGTTCGTGAATGCGGTGCAATGTTTGCGGTAACGAACTGTAAATGATGGCCGGGCCATGCCTCGTGTACACAAGTGTGCTGTAAGCTCACCAGGTTGTGTTCGCCCCAACTATCTTCATCGACGGGTGGTGTTACATAGTAATATGCAGTTTGTGATGGGTCAGTGGGCATGGGATCCAGGTAGGCCGCAAAGGGGATCTGGTGTTTTAGAAAAGTCGGTGTCTCAATCACATGTAAGAACTGTTGTTCTGGCATGCTAACAAGGTCATGACTCTTTACAAACTCATAGGCCGCTTGCATGCGATCTTTATAAATATTTAGCAGATCACCCTCGGGTTTAAATTGATTCTGAATTTTTTCTGTCAGGGCATGAATGTCGTGGTTACCCTGCAAGGTCTCGGTAACATTGAGAAGGTCTTGCCATGTTTCATCATAGAGTTTGTTGCCAAAACGATGTAGATCGTCTGCGTTGACATCCAATCCATGTTTATACGCCAGCTTGAGGTCAAACATTTCTCGGCCGCAGGCAAAATCACCTTTTGCTCTTTTAACCAAATCCTTCTGCATGAAACGCGCGAAGTCTTCTAGCGCATGGGCCGCAGCTTCAAGTTCAGGATCAATACGACACTGCTGAATAAACGGATGGTGAGGTAACTGACGGAAGTATTTTACTCCCTCCTCGGCTTCGGTGATTGCAGACTCCAACCAAATGGCAGGAATGCTCTCCGGCTCAGTTTGCAGGTGTGATTTGGCTCCCCGTAAATATCCTGGGATGGATAGTAATCGCGCCTTGAGTGCAGAGCATCGATCCTTAACTGGTCTCAGGGTTAATTGATAAATAGCATTAACGGGAACAAATCGAGTCGGATCCTTAATTCGCCAGTCATGATCGATAAGTTTTTTGCTTTCAAGAATGGCACTTCCGGCCATTAATTGAAGATCGATTTTCTGATCGTCATCAAGATCGTCTTTGTTCAGTTCATCAATTGCATCTATCAGTTTTTCATTTAATGTGATTAGTGCACCTATGTCATCGTCCCCATAAGGTGCAAGCAGCTCACTATAACCTTCAACACCCATATCAACCGCGGCCTCGGGATGAAACCGAAACCAGGCACGATAATAACTATCCACTAATTCGTTATATACAGACACGTAAGAGACCCACCTACTTTATTATTATACTTCTACCAGCTCAAAATCATGTGTTATGTCAGCAGTCTTCGCTAACATGATCGATGCGGAACAATATTTCTCTGCTGACAATTCAACCGCCCGTGCTACTCGCTTTTCACTTAGGTTTTTTCCCGTCACAATAAAATGTGCATGAATTTTGGTAAACACTTTTGGTTCTGTTTCCGCACGCTGGGCATCCAGCTGGACTACACAATCAATTATTTCTTGTCGGGCCTTTTTCAGGATAAGGACCACATCGAAGGCTGAACATCCCCCCATCCCTAGCAATAATAGTTCCATTGGACGCGCCCCCTGATTTTTCCCACCATATTCTTCTGCACCATCCATGATCACAGTGTGGCCGGTTTCAGACTTACCATCAAAACGTGCTTCACCCGCCCATTTAACCTCTGCCTTCATACTTCATAACCCCTTGTTTTTTTTAATCATCTCGACTTTTCCACATAAAAACTTGTGTTAATCCTCATTTGGCTAATCTATGTTCAAGTTCAGTAAAGAGCTGTCGATAAGCCAGTGACGCCGGTCGCATTTTTCTTACGATTTATAGGATAACCTTGCGCCAATCTAAAAGCACTGGTATACCATATATATAGTAGAAGGACGCCCGCAATATGGCACAAGCACAAAGGAACACTATGTCTGTCACAGCAACACCGCAACAAACAGGAATTGCCCACCTGGATCGATTTCTGGAGCATTGTCACCGACGTCACTACCCAGCAAAAAGTGTCATTATTTATGCTGGAGATAAACCCGATGTCTTATATTACATCATTGATGGTTCCGTCTCGGTTTTGATTGAAGACGAAGACGGTCACGAGATCGTACTCGCCTACCTGAATAAAGGTGACTTTTTTGGTGAAATGGGTCTGTTTAGTGAAGACCCGAATCGCAGCGCCTGGGTGCGTACACGCACCGCCTGTGAGGTCGCTGAAATCAGCTACACCAAATTCCGCCAGCTTTATCAGGAACACCCAGACATTATGTTTGCGATGGCCTCGCAAATGGCTTCCCGTCTAAGAGACACTAGCCGTAAAGTTTCAGACCTTGCCTTTATGGATGTAACGGGTCGCGTTGCCCGCACACTGCTGGATCTATGTAAGCAACCTGACGCAATGACCCACCCCGATGGCATGCAAATTCGCATCACCCGTCAGGAGATTGGTCGAATCGTAGGCTGCTCACGTGAAATGGTGGGACGCGTACTCAAAGCAATGGAAGAACAGGAACTTATTTCTGTAAAAGGTAAGACGATTGTCGTATTCGGTACGCGGTGATTTTATTTTTTTCTGATTTTAAAAAAGGCAGCCTAGGCTGCCTTTTTTATTACATCATTATTTTTTTCGCCCACTGGGACGAGATTCTTTTCTTTGCTTGTCATTGGTGTTTTTTCGCTCTCGCCGAGAGCGACCTACTTATTTTTATTCCTATTTCGCTTCGCTCGAGCGAGTCCCTGTACTGCTCTCGGCCTTCCATGGCCTTTGCAGTATAAGCACATCCATGTGCAAATCTTTCTGCTTGTCATGTTGTGCTTTTTCGCAGCACTGCTGCGACCTACTTTCTTGTATCGACAAGAAAGTAGGCAAAGAAACTCCTCCCCTGCGCTTGCCAACCATTCGAGTCTTATTGGCTTACTCAGTGAAACTTTGTGATTCGCCTTCCATAGCTCATCACAAAGGCTCGGCGTCGTGCCTCGCCCCGTTCGGGTTTCACTTGCGTTTAGCCAAACGCCTCTCATGGCAGCGCAAGGGGATTGTCCACTGAGCCAGTACAGTGAAATAAAACGCACCCTTATTTCTGCTCTAGGTGTGAGCAACAATGCCCCCATGTGTGGGTGTGTGAGTTTTGTATTTTTTGAGGACGTAAAAATAGAGCGAGCCATGGACGGCGAGCCCGGTTTTGCTGAGCAGGGAGGCGAATCAAAACCGGACAGGGCAGAAAAATACTAAAACTCACTGATTACACCCGCAACGGGGGAGCATTTCTTTGCTTACTTTCTTGTTGCGACAAGAAAGTAAGTCGTCCCAGTGGGACGAAAAAGACAAATAAAGTTATAGATCAAACAACTCCCGGAGCTTCACTCCAGGATCATCCGCCACCATAAACGCCTCTCCAACTAGAAAGGTATGCACGTTATTATCACGCATTAGCTTGACATGTTCTGGGGTATGAATTCCGCTTTCTGTCACAACAAGTCGATCGTTGGGGATTTTGTCGAGCATTGATAAGGTCGTATTCAGTGAGGTCTCAAAGGTACGCAGGTTTCGGTTATTAATTCCAACCAGCTTATTTGGTAGTCTCAATGCGCGTTGCAGCTCTTCTTCATCATGTACTTCGACTAAAACATCTATCCCAAGTTGGTTTGCAAGATCGGAGAGTTCTTTCAGTTTGTCATCGTCTAGAGCAGCGACTATCAATAAAATACAATCAGCACCCATGATCCGCGCTTCATAGACCTGGTATGGGTCGATAATAAAATCTTTGCGAATAACGGGAAGCTCACATGCCGTTCGTGCATCGACGAGGTAGGCATCACTTCCCTGAAAGAAATCAATATCGGTCAATACCGACAAGCAAGCTGCCCCTGCCTTGGCATAAGACTCGGCTATTTCGGCAGGATGAAAGTCTGGGCGCATGACGCCTTTACTTGGTGAGGCCTTTTTGATCTCTGCGATCACGGCGGGTTTACCCGCTTCCACCTTGCTGACTAAGGCATTCACAAAACCACGCGCGGCGGGAATTGACTCAACTTGCTGCTTCAGCTTTTCTATCGATATTTTTTCACTACGTTCGGCGATTTCTTCGCGTTTACGATTCAGGATTTTAACCAGAATATCCGGCGTGTCACTCATCGATTCTACCCATTATTTAAACGAACTGGTCAGGGCTACCAGCTCATTTAGTTTTTGTAGGGCTGCACCTGAATCAATGACTTGTTGTGCTTTTTCTATACCCGCCTTATGTGAATCCGCAAGACCGGCCACATAGATCGCAGCACCAGCATTCAATACGACAATATCACGCGCTGGTCCGGTATGACCTTCAAAGATTAGTTTAATCATGCCCAGAGATTGTTCTGCCCCGTCAACGACCAGGTGTTTGATATCATCCTGGCGCATACCGAAGTCTTCAGGCGAAATTGAATAAGTGGTAATTTTTCCATCTTTCAATTCTGCAACTTTAGTCGCTGCGCCGATACTGATCTCATCCATTCCATCTTCTGAATGCACCACCATGACATGGTTACTGCCGAGTTTCTTTAAGACATTCGCTAATGGTTCTACCAACTCATCAGAAAATACACCAAGTAACTGGTTCGGTGCACCGGCTGGATTTGTCAGCGGACCTAATACATTAAAGATCGTACGTATCCCCATTTCCTTACGTGGACCAATAGCATGCTTCATGGCACTGTGATGCAACGGTGCAAACATAAATCCAACACCTATTTCATCAATACACTTCGAAACTTGTTCTGAATTAATGTTTAGATTAACACCCGCCGCCTCCAGTAAGTCCGCACTGCCTGAACTACTGGTTACTGACCGATTACCGTGTTTGGCAACTTTACCGCCCGCCGCGGCTACCACAAAACAACTGGCAGTTGAAATATTAAAAGTCGAGAGACTATCGCCACCGGTACCGACGATATCCACGACATGATCGCCTGTAACTTTCACGCCGGTAGCAAGTTCACGCATAACCTGCGCTGCGGCGGCGATCTCATCAATCGTTTCGCCCTTCATTCGCAGACCCACAAGGAAACCACCAATTTGTGCAGGTGTCGCTTCACCAGTCATGATAATTTTCATGACCGTCGCCATATCATCATGGCTCAAGTCTTTTCTTTCTAAAACAGATTTAAGTGCTGCTTGTATATCCATAGCCGTATCTCCAGATTACTTATTTATAGGCTTCCAGAAAATTTCGTAACAACTGATGACCTGGGTTGGTTAGAATCGACTCAGGATGAAATTGCATCCCCTCGATTGCATATTCTTTGTGCCCCACACCCATAATTTCATCGACTTCACCTTTATCGTTTTCAGTCCAGGCAGTAACTTCCAGGCAATCCGGTATTGTATTTTTATCAATCACCAGCGAATGATAACGTGTTGCTTCAAAGGGATTATCAATACCTTTAAAGACACCCACATCACTGTGATACATCATTGAGGTCTTACCATGCATAATCGCATTGGCATGCACAATGTCACCACCAAAGGCCTGACCAATACTTTGATGCCCCAGGCATACGCCCAGGATTGGTTTCTTACCTGCAAAATGTTTAATCGTATCAATCGAGACGCCAGCTTCATTTGGTGTGCAGGGGCCAGGCGATACAACAATATACTTTGGATTCAGTTTTTCGATCTCTGACACCGTGATCTGATCATTACGATGCACAACCACGTCAGCACCCAGTTCACCAAAATATTGCACCAAGTTATAAGTAAAGGAATCGTAATTATCAATCATCAATAACATTCTTCATCCCTCACTTATGCACGCCATCGAGACCAGCTTCCGCCATGGCCACTGCTCGAAAAACTGCCCTGCCCTTATTCATGGTCTCATCCCATTCATTGGTCGGCACAGAATCATAAACAATCCCGGCACCTGCCTGAATATGTAACGTTTGATCCTTGATCACTGCAGTACGAATCGCAATTGCCGTGTCCATGTTTCCTGACCAGCCAAGATAACCCACTGCGCCAGAATAAACACCACGCTTTACGGGTTCCAATTCATCAATGATTTCCATGGCGCGAATCTTAGGCGCACCTGATACGGTGCCCGCGGGGAAGGTCGCTCGCAGGACATCCATCGCACTCATGTTTTCTTTGATAGTGCCCGTCACATTAGAAACGATGTGCATCACGTGTGAATAGCGCTCGATTAACATTTTATCCGTTAACTCAACACTACCTGTTTTAGCGATCCGCCCTACATCATTTCGCCCAAGGTCAATCAACATTAGATGCTCGGCAATCTCTTTTGGATCAGCTAATAAATCCTGTTCAAGCTGCTTGTCCTGATCTTCAGTTTCACCGCGAGGCCGTGTGCCCGCAATCGGTCTCACTGTCACTACATCGTCTTCGTAGCGCACCAGAATTTCTGGCGACGAACCGACAACATGGAAGTCACCCAGATCCAGATAATACATATAAGGTGAAGGATTCAGGCTACGCAGTGATCGATAAAGATCTAGTGGTTGAGCATGAAACGAGATCGACATACGTTGTGAGATCACGACTTGCATTGCATCACCATCGGTGATGTATTGCTTAATCTTGTTGACCGCATCCTCATACCCAGCCTGTTTGAAGCCTGAGATAAAGTCTGTCTCTTTAACTTCACGTGACTTAGCATGCTCCTGCCTGGGCAGAGCCTGATGCATTTGATTAATTAAATCATCGATACGTCCCTGCGCCTGAGCATATGCCTCTTTTTCATCGGGCTTCGCATGTACGATGATATATAACTTACCACTCAGGTTATCGAATACGATCACCTGTTCTGAAACCATCAACAGGATATCAGGTAACTTTAGTGGGTCATCTTTCTCGGCAGTTTTCGCTAACTTTGGTTCGATATAACGAATGGTCTCGTAACCAAAATAACCGACCAGTCCACCGGTAAACTTTGGCATACCCTCAATCTCTGGATGCTTAAACGTCGCTTGATAATTCTCGATCCAGGAGAGTGGATCCTCTACCTCAATCTCTTCGTCCAGCTCATTGCCGATAAAGGTCTTGACTGTTTTGCCATAGACACGAATAACCCGTTCACAGGGCAAACCAATGATGGAGTAACGGCCCCACTTCTCGCCACCATGAACGGATTCAAATAGATAAGAGTAAGGCCCGTTGGCTAGCTTAAGATAAGTGCTTAATGGGGTATCAAGATCGGCAAGGACTTCCCGCATAATGGGGATAGCTGTATAGCCTTGCTTGGCAAGTGCCTGAAATTCCTGTTCTGTCATTATTGTTACCTAGTTTTCTCATTACACAAACAAACCACAACTGCATCGAAATCAGTTGTCTCCAATTAAGGCCTTATCGCCATCGTTTGTTTAGTGTTTTCATTTTCATTGTTACTAGGTTTAGCAACTCAGTCTAGCTGCCAGTTCTCGCTATTATTAGGTTCGGCTAGGCCGCGCCCTGTTCCTTATTTGTAGCCGTCCCGGCTGATTCCAACAAACCTTCCAGTTCCGCCATAGAGTCTATCACAGCATCCGGATTTGCTTCGCGAATATCCACGCCATGATTATAACCATAGCTCATGCAAATAATCTGAAAACCCGCTGCCCGTGCAGCCTTCACATCACTGACAGAATCACCGAGCATGGTCGCCTCTGCAGGAGTCACACCTAACTGCTCAGCTACGTGTAGCAATGGCATCGGATCAGGTTTTTTCTTAGGTAATGTGTCGCCGCTGACAATAATTTCAAACTCATCATGGATACCCAGGTCCTGAAGTAAAGGAAGAGTAAACTGTGCTGCCTTATTGGTGACACAACCCAACTTGTAATCCGCTGACTTAAGATAGGCCAGGCCTTCTTTCACGCCTGGATAGAGCACACTGCGCTTTGATGTATTCTCTGCGTAGAGGGCCATAAAGATCGGATACGCCTTTTCAAACAAGGCATCATCCGGCTCGCCTTCAAGCTGACCAATCAATGCACGCCGCGTTAGACGTTCTACACCATTCCCCACCCACTCGCGCACTTTGGCCTCACCGTGAACCGGCATGCCAAGTTGCTTCATCATTTCATCTACGCAATAGGCGAGATCAGGGACACTATCTACTAAGGTCCCATCCACATCGATAAGGACCATTTTTGGCTTGTTTAACATCGTAACTAGTCAACTTCTTACATTATTTAGCTTTGGCTAGCTCATCTTTCATTTGTTTGACGATGGTGTCATACCGATTTGGATCTTTATCATTAGCACCACCAAAAACGCCTGAACCAGAAACAAATGTATCGGCACCCGCTTCCGCGATCTCGCGGATATTGTCGACCTTGACGCCGCCGTCGATCTCAAGGCGAATGTCACGACCTGATGCATCGATAATCTTGCGTGCTTCGCGCAACTTATCCAGGGCAGATGGGATAAAGCTTTGACCACCAAAACCTGGGTTCACAGACATCAGTAACACCATATCGACTTTATCGATAACGTAGTTCAGATAATCCAGTGAAGTTGCTGGGTTAAATACCAAACCCGCCTTACAGCCTTCATTATGAATAAGCTGTAAAGAGCGGTCGATGTGCTCAGAAGCCTCAGGGTGGAAGGTAATATAGGTTGCACCTGCTGCGGCAAAGTCAGGGATGATGCGATCAACGGGTTTCACCATCAAATGCACATCAATCGGAGCAGTGACGCCATGCTTGCGCAACGCTTCACAGACCAGCGGCCCGATGGTCAGGTTAGGTACGTAATGGTTATCCATTACATCAAAGTGAACGATCTCACATCCGGATGCGAGTACGTTATCAACCTCCTCGCCCAACTTCGCAAAGTCTGCGGATAGGATGGATGGAGCAATTGCAAAATCTGCCATAGTGACTGCCTCATTACTGAATTCTGTATCCAATCGTATTTGGCGCCGCCGAAAAGCTCAGCACCCCGAAAAATCGAACCGCCAACTCTACCGGAAAAGCCCTCGTAATGCAGCTTTTTAGGTGACCCATTCCTATATATACTCTCAGCTGTATCTTGTTCCATTTTAGCCGGAGATATAACCATGCAATCAATCATGAAATTACCCATCTATCTGATTGGCCTTATGTTTTTGGTCATAACTAACCAGGGACTCGCTGCCTCGAAGTCCGATCAGGCCAAGGAAAAACGCTGGGAAGAACAAATAGTACCCAGTTTACTGGTTGGTGAAGCGGTTAAATTAAAGACAGCTGGCGTGGAATTTTTGGGTCTCTACGCAGAAAATGACACTGACAAAGCCCAGGGCGGCATCATCCTCCTACATGGAATCGGGGTGCATCCAGCCTGGCCTGAAATCATTGACCCCCTGCGCATGAACTTGCCTGAGGCTGGTTGGCACACCCTCTCGCTACAAATGCCGATATTGAAAAATGAGGCAGATGGCAAAGACTATCCTCCACTGTTTGATGAAGTCCCTGGGCGCATTCAGGCCGGCGTGGATTTCCTAAAAGCCAAGGGAATAAAAAATATTGTCATCATCGGCCATAGCCTGGGTAACACCATGGCCACCTACTATCTCGCCACAAAAAAAGACCCGGCAGTTAACGCCTTTGTCGCCGTCGCATTCGGGCCTGGTCATCCCGATGACCCACGCATGGACAGTTATAAAAATTTCAGCAAGGTCACCATCCCTACCCTCGACATTTATGGGAGTGCCGACTTTGACCGCAACCTGAAAGGTGTCGATAAAAGAAGAAAGGTTGCCAAAAAATCTGGCAACACCAAGTTTAGACAAGTCAGAATAGAGGGTGCCAATCACTTCTTTAGTGGTATGGATGATGTGTTACTGCAACGCGTACGCGGTTGGCTTAAGAAAAATGCATCAGGTACCTAACGTAAAAAATAATTAGGAAATCAAATATGGATTTAAAATCAGTCAGCAGTTTGCTGCATGTATTAGCCGTTGTCATTTGGGTAGGCGGAATGTTCTTTGCCTATACTTGCTTGCGCCCAACTGCCGCTCAGCAGCTCGAACCTCCCCAACGCCTGACTTTATGGCTGGGCGTATTTGAAAAATTCTTCCCCTTTGTCTGGGCGAGTATTATTCTTCTTCCTCTGACAGGCTTCGGATTGATGTTTTCAATCTGGAAAACGTTTGCAGCCACACCACTATACGTACATATCATGTACGGTCTGGGCATTGTAATGATCATGATTTACTTGCATGTCTTCTTTGCACCGTACAAGCGTCTCAAGCAAGCCGTTATTATCCAGGATTGGCTCGCGGGCGGGAAACAACTAAATCAGATAAGGGTGCTAATCAAGATAAATCTTAGCATTGGCATCATCGTTACCGTCATTGCCAGTGGCGGACGTTATCTTGCTGCACTTACTTAATACCACGTGCCTTGCAGATAGCTTCGTAAGCCGCATTGATCTCATGCGATTTTTCATTGGCCAGCTTGATCATCTCTTCTGGCAAGCCTTTTGCGACTAATTTGTCAGGGTGATGTTGATTCATTTGCCGACGGTAGGCCTTCTTAACTTCAGCATCACTTGCGGTTTTTTCAACACCTAATGCCTCATAAGCTTCAGCAAGCATATTTTTAGGCGGTGCCTGTGAAGCCCCACCGTAGCCACCACCTGCTCTGCCATGAAATGCCTGCTGCGCATGCACCATTCTTTCGAGGCGTTTGAATTCAAACTCTGAAATGCCCATACGTGAACAAATACGATAAAAGATATGGCTTTCCGCTTCATGCAAGACGCCATCAGCGTATGCGGCATGTAACAGTATCTCGACAAACATTCGTTCGAGATTGCGATTGTGGTGACACTCCCGATGAAAATCATCAATCACATCTTCTAAGGGAAAATCTGCCGCCTTACCTTTGTTGAAAAGACCAATCGCCTTTTTTTCCTGTTCGCTATCTAACTGCATCTGACGCATGATGTTTCGTGCCAGAGTAATTTCAGATTCTGAAACACGGCCATCGGCTTTGGCCATATGCCCCATCACAGAAAATACCGCAGTAAAAAAAGTTTGCTGGATTTGTTGTTGATTACCAGGGCGATGATGAAAACCAAACTGATCCTCTGAAATAACCTTTTTAAGTGCATTATCCAAATAGTGGCCAATGAGCACACCTATAAACAAACCTGGAAAGCCACCAATCGAATAACCGAATATCGCCCCTGCGATTTTTCCCCAAATAATCATTTATAAACCTCTTATATTACTTTTAAAATACCCCGATACATTTGCATCTGGCAGGTAAATATAAATTCGCCTTTTTCCTCTGTCGGTATTTTTATTTCAGTTGCTTGTTCGACAGGCAAATCGGCTGAAAGATTCCACTTTTCGAAAATAACTTTCTCTGCACAGGGGCTCGCGTCTTTTCGGATAAAACGTAAAGTCAGCTCCTGGCCTTGCTTTACTTCGATAGGGGATGGCGTATAAACGCCATTATCGACAATCACATCAATTATCTTGCTATCCACCTTCTGGACACGGGGCGTGGAAAACCAAAACCACCAAATCACGAAAACGAATAGTAGAAGGCCGATGATGTTGGTTAGTAAAATCATTGTTCACGCCCCGACTTCATCATTCGCAAACGATTAGCATTCAATACCACCGTTACCGATGACATGGCCATCGCAGCACCAGCAATCATTGGATTTAATAATAGAGCGAAGACGGGATACAGTACCCCCGCCGCGATAGGGATACCTAAAGAATTATAAATAAAGGCGCCAAAGAGATTCTGTTTGATATTACGAATTGTCGCCTTTGATACGGTGATGGCATCAATCACACCATAAAGAGAACCACCCATTAGCGTAATATCTGCACTTTCAATAGCTACGTCGGTGCCTGTACCAATAGCAAAACCAATGTTCGCTCTTGCCAGAGCAGGCGCATCATTAATACCATCACCAACCATCGCAACCACTTCGTTATTTTCCTGTAGCTTGCGAACCTGGTTTTCCTTATCTTCAGGTAACACTTCTGATATTACATGCTTAATTCCGACCGAGTCAGCAACTGCTTGCGCTGTTTTATGATTATCACCGGTCAACATCACGACTTTTAAACCAAGTTTAATCAGCAATTTAATGGCCTTACGTGAATCTTCTTTTACTGGATCCGAAACGGCGACAATACCGATCAGCTGACCCGCCTGCGCTAAATACACGACAGTCTGTGCTTGTCGCAAAAGTTGCTCTGACCTGGCATTCAAAGAGGAAACATCAATGGAATATTCACTCATTAGTTTTGAGTTACCCAATATAGTCTGCTCATCATTAATCGTTCCCACTACCCCTTTACCTGATACTGCGTGAAATGCGTTAACTTCGAACAGGTTAAGCTGTCTCTCGTGAGCAGCCTTCAGAATAGATGAAGCCAGTGGATGTTCGGAGCCTTGTTCCAAACTTGCAGCTAATTGCAGTAATTGCTCTTCAGTCGCGCCGTCTGCCGCATCCAGGGAGGTCACAGTTGGCTGACCTTTAGTGATAGTGCCGGTTTTATCAAGGACAATGGTGGTTAACTTGGCCGCACTTTGTAATGCCTCACCGTTTCGGATCAGCACACCTAACTCAGCGGTCTTGCCGACTCCAACCATAATCGAAATGGGTGTCGCAAGTCCCAATGCACATGGGCAGGCAATAATGAGAACGGTCATGGTTGTTACAATAGCTAAACTAATACTATCGTTCTCTGCAAAGTTAAACCAAACGAGAAAAGTAACGATGGCAATAAGCAATACCGTTGGTACAAACACGGCTGCGACTTTATCAACAATACGACCAATAGCAGGCTTACTCGACTGTGCTTGGCGCACGAGTTGAATAATCTGCGCAAGCATGGTTTCTGCACCAATACGTTTTGATCTAAACAAAAAGGTACCTGAAACATTTATTGTCCCGGCTGCGACTTCATCCCCTTGTTGTTTTTCGACGTGCATGGGCTCGCCAGTCAACATGGATTCATCCACACTAGAGTGGCCATCAATAACTTCACCATCTACTGCGATGCGCTCACCTGGCCGCACACGTAGGGTTTCACCCAAACCTACCTGACCGATAGCAATATCCAGTTCTTTACCATCACGCACAACCCTTGCTGTCTTAGGTTGCAGTTGGATTAACCGTTGAATAGCTTCAGAGGTCTTACCCCTCGCCCTCATTTCCAACGCCGACCCAAAATTGATAAGCGCAATAATAATCACCGCCGCCTCATAGTAAGCATGTTGTGCCAACTTTGGAACGGTATCGGGCGCGATAGTAATGATGAGTGAATAAATCCACGCGGTACCTGTACCTAATGCGATCAGCGTGTCCATGTTGGCGTTATGGGCAAGAAAGGAATGCCAGGCACCTTTGAAAAAATGACGGCCGGAATACACCATGACAAACAGCGTCACCAACCCAATGCCAAACCAAACCAACTGACCCGATGCAGTTGATAGCTCGGGCAAAAAGCCACCCATACCAAGAACAAATAATGGGGCACCAACGGCACCCGCTACAATCGCCTGTTTTAAAAGCTGTTTGTAGTGAGCAAATTCGGCAGCCTGCTTTTGTTCGGTATCACTTTCATCTTTCAGCTCAGCAGCTTCATATCCAGCCTTTTTGACCGCGTCTAATAAATGTTCAACCGCGACATCACCTTCAACGAATGCCGTATGTTCTGCAAAATTGACGCTTGCCTGCTCAACACCGGCAACACCACGTAAAGCGGTCTCAACGGTATTAACGCAACCGGCGCAGCTTAATCCATTAATTGAAAGTTGGGCTTTTTTTGTCATATTTTATTCAGTGTGGGTTATGTGTTGTATTTCAATTTTTAATATTGCACCAACAAAACGCATACCACTGAAAAGTGTGAATGTGTGCAAATTTTCTACTTACATTACAGCAACCGAGCAAAATTTCATGCTATATAGTCAAATATTAGAAAAATGTAATATCTATACTAATATAATAAGCTGGCGTGCCGTTATAATGTGGACCCTCTGTAGTCATCACATTAAAATAAATGCGGGAACAGAGCGCATCGATTACAGGCCGAGATTCAAATAAGGATATATTCTGTGGCAACAATGACACCTCAAGAGCTGATTGGAGATAATCTCAAGCTCGTTTCACTACCCGAAATAGTGGCAAAAATTAACCAACTATTGAATGATCCTAAATCATCGGCTGCCGATATTGCTCACCTGATTGGCCAGGACCCTGTACTGACAGCCAGACTCCTTAAACTTGTTAATAGTCCTTTTTATAATTTTCCGTCACAGGTAGATACCTTAAGCATGGCCGTTACTATTTTAGGTACACGCCAGCTACGTGACTTAGTGATTGCCACTACAGTCGTCAATCACTTTAAGGATACAGATCATAATTTCGATCTCGAAAAATTCTGGTGCCACAGTATCACCACTGGCCTGGCTGCACGTACCATCGCCCTGGCACAAAACGTTCCTAACTCAGAACGATTATTTATTAGTGGCCTGCTCCATGACATCGGTAAAATGATCATGGCACTGTTACTCCCGAAGGAGACAGAGAGTCTTAACAAGGTCAACGAAAACACTAACATCAAAATCGAGAATCCCGAGGAACAGATTTTTGGCTTTACCCACGGTCACCTTGCCAATGAACTGCTAGCCAGCTGGCACTTCCCGGAATCAATTTCGCAGCCTATTCACCATCATCACACACTAGCATGTGATGAAGAATTTAAAGTTGATACCGCCATTATTCACATCGCCAATGTGATTGCAAACAACATACAAGCGCCTATATCTGCAGATGACGACACGATACTAAAAATGGAAGCGCTAGTAACCTTAGGCATAGATCAGGCAACCGTCGAGTCACAATATGAAGAAGTCTATAGCTTACTCGACGATATCCTTCAGCTACTGTATTACGACCTGGCTGCCTAATCTAAAAAGACAATTATTTATAGCGCCTTCATTACCCGTTGCAGACGATCACGCACTTCACCCGCTAATTCCTTGATACCTTCTTTTTCAACCAGGGTTAACACTGCGGCAGGATCCATGAATGCTACGGTAACATCACCATTCTCTTCTTCGCGGACCAACACATTACAAGGTAGTAACAAACCAATATCTGGTTCTGCGGTAATAGCCTGATTAGCTAAAACGGGATTACAAGCGCCCAGAATAGTATATGGTCGCTTGTCTACATCCAGTTTCTTTTTCATTACAGCTTTGACGTTGATTTCGGTCAAAACACCAAAACCTTCTTTAGAAAGCTCTTCTGTTACTTTGGCAATAGCATCATCGAAACTGCCAGAAATAGTAGTGCTAAATCCATAACTCATTTTATTCACCAAATCTATTAATAATTATCAATATTGCATTTTACAATTATAGCCTGGCTAAAACCAGAGCATATCGTCATTAACCATGTTTAACACTTACGGCTATATAAACACCCCCAAGATAGATCTCACACATGCTCATATTACCAAATGTTTGTTGCATATCTTCCCATGGGTGGCGTTGTCCAAGATCTAAACTGACAGCAAAAGGTCGAAGAAGTAGAACAGCAAGCTCAATCAATAGCTTAGGCCAATCTGGAAGCTTAATATCCAGTAGCACCATATTCTTTTCAGGAGATAATGAGCCAGCAGCTTTCTCAATTATAAGTTTATACTCAGGTATCAGAGTCAAAGCAAAAGTTGAAATAATACCCCTAACATTCTTAGGAAATTCAAATAACGCTGCATTTTGCTCTAGGAGCTCAACGTTGC
The DNA here is from genome assembly GCA_947259575.1 of uncultured Ectothiorhodospiraceae bacterium. Classification (GTDB taxonomy): domain Bacteria; phylum Pseudomonadota; class Gammaproteobacteria; order UBA6429; family Thiohalophilaceae; genus SZUA-24. Next base: position 22,799 of record CAMYMU010000056.1, read on the forward strand.
TCCAGTTGTGTTTTTTGCATCGTTTTCTAGCAACAGATAACATATCCGGTGTTAAATCAACCCCTATGATTCTACCTGTTGGCCCAACTTGCTCCTGAAAGTATTGAAAATTTAACCCTGTACCGCAACCAATCTCGACTACTGTATCTCCTGGTTGCAGATTTAATAGTTTAACTGCTTTTTTTCGATATGCATTTTCACGAAAACCTACAAGATAGTAGAGGTTCGCAGAAAAATCATAATATCTTGCTCGCCGTCTGTATAACTCACGTATTTCTAAAATCGATAACATTGCGAGTACTCTTTTTATAAATACATAGTAAGAGATGCGTAGCTGTCAGGAACGATTGCCTTTTATATGAAATCAGTTACTTTCTAATTCCTTTTTACGCCGCTCGAATTCAGCCTCGTCAATTTCACCTTGTGCGTAGCGCCGTTTCAGAATGTCTAAAGCATCATCTTCAGGTTTCGATTTGGAAGATGAAGAACCACCTATTAAATCTTTTAACACATAAACAATAACAACAATCAAAACAATCCATAGTATCCACATAAATCCTCCGCCAAAAAAACCATGAATGCCTTCTTCACCAAACATCATATTTCCTCCGAATGATTATCTTGCACTCTTTGATTCACGATCTCGTCTTGCCCATGACTGGTATAGCTCATCAGGCCATTTTGATTGAAACCAAAAGATAATCGATTCTATTTCCTGGTCTGAAAGTTTGTCTTTCCAGGCAGGCATATCACCACCTAAAGCCTTCGTGCCATTTTTAATCGTATAAATTAATGCTTTTTGTGGATGATGCCAGGCATGGCCAGTACCGTTTAAGGGAGGGGCGGGGAATTTACCTTCTGCATCACGCTTTCGCCAATCTTTGCCACCTTCGGCATTAGGGCCATGACAGGCTGAACAGGTTTTCAAATAAAGATCTCTGCCCTGCTTGATGCGTGCAGGATCAACTTTGCTACGATCATAAACATTACTAACCGCGGTCTGAATAGAAGGTGGAGCTTTCTCTTCAGCCACCTTTTCACATCCCACCAAAGTAAAACCCGCTACAAGTAAGATAAGATTAAATATAGCATTCATTATTGCATTTTCTCCACCTGTTTTTTCTTCATAAGATAAAATACCGCAGGGATTACAACCAGTGTTAATAACGTCGCACTCACCATACCGCCAACCATCGGTGCTGCAATCCGGCGCATGACTTCAGAGCCTGTGCCTCCACCCAGCATGATCGGTAACAAGCCAGCGATAATCGCTGCGACAGTCATCATGATGGGTCGCACCCTTAGCAGGGCTCCTTCAATCACCGCATCCTTGAGTTCCTCTATTGTTGGTGTATGCACACGCCCCTTATCAAGGATATGTCGCTTATAAGCTTGATTGAGGTACACCAGCATAATAACCCCAATCTCTACACTGACACCGGCTAATGCAATAAATCCAACATGAACGGCAACCGATGTGTTATAGCCCAAAACGTACAACAACCAGTACCCGCCGAGTAAAGCTAAAGGCAAGGTGCCCATAATGATTAACACTTCGGAGATCTTGCGGAAGTTTAAATAGAGCAACAATATTATAATCACCAGGGTTAACGGACCGACCAAAAGCAGCCGCTTCTGCGCACGCACCAGATATTCATACTGACCTGACCAGGTTATTGAATACCCAGGTGGTAGGTCAACTTGTTCACTCACGACACGTTGCGCTTCGGCGACATAAGAACCCAGGTCACGTCCATCAATATCAACAAAGGTCCAGCCATTCGGGCGCGCATTTTCACTCTTGATCATCGCCGCACCTTCTTCGATTCGTACCTCAGCAACTTCACCTAAGGGAATACGTGCACCAGCAGGTGTCACGATGGGCAGGTTTCTTAGCTTCTCCGCCGAGTCGCGCACATCTCTTGGGTAACGTACATTTATGGGATAACGTTCAAGCCCTTCGACACTCATCGCCACGTTCATGCCACCCACTGCGGTGCGTACGACATCGTGTACATCAGAAATATTCAATCCAAGACGCGAGGCTTTTATGCGATCGATATCAACCGTGACATAACGGCCACCAACAGTTCGTTCTGAATAAGCAGATACCGTTCCCGGTACCGTTTGCACAACTTCCTCAATACGCGTACCAATGTCTTGCAGGATTTTTAAATCCGACCCGGAAACTTTAATACCGACCGGAGTTTTAATGCCTGTCGCCAACATGTCGATCCGGGTTTTAATTGGCATCACCCATGCGTTAGTCAGGCCAGGGAATTTAATTTTTTGATTTAATTCCTGCTTGAGCTTGTCAATGGTCATGCCTTCACGCCATTCACTCTTGGGTTTGAATTGAATAGTCGTCTCGATCATAGTCAGAGGCGCTGGATCGGTCGCGGTGTCGGCACGACCGATTTTACCGAACACGCGTTTAACTTCCGGCACTGTTTTGATCAGCTTGTCTGTTTGTTGTAGCAATTCCTGCGCTTTGCCGACAGACACACCCGGAAATGTTGTTGGCATATACATCAGATCGCCCTCATCCAGATCAGGCATAAACTCACTACCAACCTGCGTCATCGGAATAACAATGGTCGCTGACATGACCAACGCAATCATCAAAGTTGTCTTAGGTTTATCCAATACATAATGAATAAAAGGCCTGTAGGCTTTTATCAACAACCGATTTACAGGATTTTCATGTTCCGGTTTTATCTTGCCGCGTATAAAGTACCCCATCAACACCGGTACCAATGTAACGGATAAACCTGCCGCAGCCGCCATCGCATAAGTTTTGGTAAAAGCCAATGGACTGAACATGCGACCTTCCTGTGCTTCCAGGGTAAAGACGGGTAGGAAACTCAGGGTAATAATCAGCAATGAGAAAAATAACGGTGGCCCAACTTCGATGGTCGATTCGCGAATTATTCGCCAGCGGTTTTCATCCGTTAAGGGTTCCTTCTCAATATGTTTGTGCACATTCTCGATCATCACGATGGACGCATCCACCATCGCACCAATCGCAATAGCAATACCTCCAAGTGACATGATGTTGGCATTAATACCCTGGTAATACATGACGATGAATGCCGTCAAAATACCAATCGGTAAACTAATAATCGCAACAAAAGCAGAGCGCATGTGAAACAGGAAGACCATACAAACCAGGGCAACAACCAGAAATTCTTCGAGTAATTTAAACCCCAGGTTATCAACTGCTCGTTTAATTAAAGCAGAGCGATCATAAGTCGTGACAATCTCTACTCCTTCAGGTAAACCGTTTTTAAGTTCTTCAAGTTTTACTTTTACAGAATCAATAGTCTTCAGGGCATTTTCACCGTAACGCATGATAACCACACCACCGACCACTTCACCTTCACCATCCAGCTCGACAATACCACGACGCATCTGTGGTCCAAGGCGAATATCAGCGACATCCTTCAATAAAATTGGCGTGCCCTGTTGATTCACACCCAACGGGATATGTCGCAAATCATCCAGGTCATCAATATAACCGGTAGCACGTACCATGTATTCGGCCTCGGCCATTTCAATCACCGAACCACCGACTTCCTGGTTGGCCATCTTGATCGCCATTCTCACTTTCTTTAAAGGCAGGCCGTAGGCGCGCAGACGATCCGGGTCAAGCACCACCTGATACTGCTTAACCATGCCACCGACTGTGGCGACTTCAGAAACACCTTCTACGGTTTGTAACTCATATTTTAAGAACCAGTCCTGCAAGCTACGCAGTTGAGCGAGATCATTTTTGCCTGTTCGATCTACCAGCGCATACTCGTAAACCCAGCCGACACCGGTTGCATCGGGTCCTAATGCTGGTCGTGCTTCACGTGGTAGACGGCTGGCAACCTGGCTTAAATACTCCAGTACTCGAGAACGCGCCCAATACGGATCAGTACCATCTTTAAAGATTATGTAAACATACGAGTCATTAAAAAATGAATAACCGCGCACAGTGACGGCACCCGGTACGGATAACATCGCAGTGGTTAATGGATAGGTTACCTGATCTTCAACCACGCGCGGCGCCTGACCTGGGTAAGTGGTCTTGATAATCACCTGCACGTCAGATAAATCAGGGATTGCATCTAATGGAGTATTCTTTACCGTATACAAACCCCATGCGACAAGAATCACGGTTAATAACAGAACCAAAAAGCGGTTCTGCAATGACCATTCAATAAGTTTAACGACCATGATTAGTTACCTCTCATTTCATCGTGTTTTTTTATTGAGGTAATCACGAAATCATCACCGATTTTTTCGATATCAAAAAATACCTTGTCTTCTGATTTGAGACTGTCCAAATCAATATCGTCGGCGACTTTAAAATCCATCGTCATTGCTGGCCACTCCAGTTCAGGTACCGGATCGTGTTTCATATTAATGATATTCTGATCCGCCTTGACCGCCTGAATAATCCCGCGCACTGAACTTGCCCCCTTACCTTTCTCGGGCATACCTTCCATTTTCTTTTCAGGCACAGCGGTCATACGTTTCATGCTCGCCTTCAGGCTGGCTTCTGAATCCAGTAAAAACTGACCGGACGTCACCACTACATCGCCTTCATCCAATCCCTCGGTGACCTCGATCCAGTCACCCGACTCGATGCCAATCACTACTTCACGTGGCTGAAAACGCCCCTTGCCCATCGACAAAATTACCCGATTTTGCGAACCCCTGATGACCGCTTCACGAGGGATAACAATAATCTCAGATTTTGGATCCGCATAAACGGTGACTTTTGCAAACATGTTCGGCTTAAGCGATTCATCCTTGTTATCAAAACGCAAACGCACTTTTAATGTCCGGGTCTTTGGATTCAAACTTGGGTAGATAAACTCAACCTTGCCCTTCCAGACGCGACTCGGTAAATAGGACAAACGTACCTCTGCAGACTGACCTTCCTTAACCCAGTCCGCCTGCTTTTCAAACACCTCAGCTAGCAACCATACTGATGATAGGTCGGCAAGGCTCATTACCTCTTTCGATGGCATTACAAACATGCCTTCACGGACATTCAGTTTATCGATGATTCCAGTTTGTGGTGCATAAACCTGTACGTATTGTTCAACTCTGCGTTTCTTTTTCAGACTGGCTATCTGTTTTTCGGAGATCCCCAGTGCGATCAGGCGTTCTTTAGAAGCGGGGATTAAGCGGCGACTGCCCGTACCCAGTGCCTGTAGGTATTCCTCCTGTGCATTCACTAACTCGGGGGAGTACACTTCAAAAAGTAATTGACCTTTTTTAACCCGCTCCCCTTCTGATTTCACCAAGAGCTTATCGATCCAGCCTTTGGTGCGCAGGTGAATATGTGCGATACGATTCTCATCAAAGCCCACATAACCCACTGTCTCTACACGCCGCCAGAGTTTGTTATATTCTGCTACGGCAGTGCGCACACCCATATTGTTTTCAACAACAGGTGAGATCTTGACTGATAAACCTGCGCCTTCATCATACACGGGCACTAGATCCATCCCCATAGGCGATTTACCAGGTTCATCACGACGATAGTTTGGATCCATCGGTGCAACCCAGTAGAGAATTTTTTTCTCCCCCGTTTCTTCAGGCTCATCTTCTTCCTTCTCTACCAGATCCATACCACAGATCGGACAACTACCAGGCTCATCTTTAATAATATTAGGATGCATAGGACACACATATGTCGGGTCAGTATGCTTTTGCGCATGTTCAACTGCTGTTTCTTTTTTAGCGCCTGATTTCTGATCCATGTCCGTCGACTGTTCTGAACATCCCACCAAAATAGCGGCTCCACTTAAAAGCAAAATAATTAATAATGATTTTTTCATTGAGTTTCTCCTACCAGATACAGGAGCCTGGCCTGTGTCTTTAATAATTTACTATGTAAACGTGAAAACTTGAGTTCTGTTTCTAATTCGGTAATTCTTGCGCGCATCAGTGAGGTAAAGTCACCACGGCGACTTTGGTAAGCCAACAAGGCTGCGCTGGCATTTTCTTTTGACTGTGGGACGATGGTGCTTTGGAAGCGCTGCAACCGAGACTTCAATCGTAACCAGGTTGCTTTTGCCTGTTGATATTCACTTTGCAGTTCACGTATCACGTCTTCACGCGCATCTTCACTCGCCTGATATCTCAACTGGCTAGCGGCGACCTTCCGGTCTTGTCTATCTTTAGTAAATAAGGGGATGTCAAAACTGATCATCGCGGAGGCAAAATCAGCGCGTTCTGAACCATTTGGGTTGGTGCCATCACGAAACCCGTAAGACAGCTCAAACATCCACTCAGGTTTATACGACTGTCTCGCCAACTCAATACCGTACTGACTTCTTGCCACTCTGGCATCTTCCATCAATACCTTTGGATGGCTTGCAAAAAGATTCGCCTGCTCGTTCTCCAGGTTAACATCAGCCAATTCAGGAAAACCTTCATCAATAGATTTGCCCTGCGCTTCAGGCCCAACCAGTTTAACTAACTTAGCACGTGTTTGTTGTTGCTTTGTGCGAATCGCATCCAGTCGATCTTCGAGCATATCTAATTCGAGTTCGGCCCTAATCACATCCTGTTGACGTTGTATGCCAGAGGCATATTGTGATTCTGTGATCCTAACTAGTTTCTTAAATAGTTTTTTATTCTGCTCAACCACATCCTCTGCATGCGTCCAATACAGTAGCTCTAGAAACACAGTACGTACCTGCATTAATACCATGCGCTCTCTATTAGAGGCACCGGCACTCGTCGCTTCACTACTTTTAAGTGTACGCTGTGACTTCAATTCAAGCGTATCGCCCCGGGGAAACATTTGCGAGACAGCAATCCGTGTCTGTGTCATCGGTTCCTGCTCGCGGTCAAAAGTGTCAGTCGGATAATTTAACAAACCAAGTTTGACTCTAGGATCAGGCAAGGTATCGGCAGCGATTGACTGCTCATAAAGTGCCTTCGACTGGGCACGTTTCATTTGTAGAACAGCATCATGTTCCACCGCCAGTCGTTCGGCCTGCTTTAAATCCAGGCCGCCGACAGGATTGGCAGCGGCTGTATTGACGGAAATGGTAGCTATTGCAGCCGTCAAAAATATGGATCTCATCCAATTTCGTTTTTGTTTGGAAGAACGCATAGATTGCTCCCACGCACATAATATTATTTTTGAGATGTTGTATATACGTCTCCATTAAAAATGCAGAGACGACTTACATCAAGAAACTTCTAAAATGTTATGCAGTATGCCGTGGGGGGCGATATAAAGAGGATGGAGCAAGACCTGTAGGGGAACGATCAGGATTAACACTGATGGATTGTGAAAAAACGACACTGTGTAGCAGTGTTACGTTATTAAAGATAGCCGATGAAGACAGGTTAACGCCAGGGACACAAAAACTGTTTGCACAGTCGTTAGATTCACAGCAATCTGCTGCTTTACCAGAGGTTTCATCCGAAGCCATGTCTTTCATCATACAATGACTTGTTGAGTTGGCATCCATGGGAAACATCTCATAGGATGCGAAGACCACAGATGTCTGAGCAACAAAGATAGCCAGCACCAATAGGCCAGCCAGGAATTGTAATTTTCTTCTTGCTCTCAACATGTTCTAAATTATAACGAATTATTCCAGTTACACCAGTAGACCCTGTAAATCATAAGCAGTTCCATGCTCTATTTCGGGTGTAGCTGGATACCATCCAAGTGGTTAATCAGATGCTGTGCTGCCCTTACTGGACCTTCCAATGTCTAAAGGCTGTATTTAACCATAGCAATTAATCTATAAATACTGGCAATCCCATAGATTTTTAGCGAATACTTAAAAGCTAGCTTAACCCCATCACCATAACAGCCGACAAATTCAGGGCAAGTTCATGTAATTAAGGCACTATTTGAACATTCACGGATCAACACGAGGATTACCTATGGTCACTCAGCACATCAATAAGATCGCACTCAGCCTGCTTTTACTCATCACGCTTCAGGGTTGTGCCTCCATGAGCAAAGAAGAGTGTCAGGGTGCTGACTGGGCGAGCATTGGCTACCAGGATGGAAGCCGTGGCTATACAGAAAGTCGTTTTAATAAACACCGCGAGGCCTGTGCAGATCACAAAATCGGTGCCGACTATAGCGCGTATCAAAATGGACACCGACGTGGCCTTGAGCAGGTTTACTGCAAACCTCGCAAGGGCTATTACGAAGGCCTAAATGGTCGCGGCTATAGCAATGTCTGTCCATCGCATCTGGAAGGCCGATTTCTTGCCGCCTATAACTATGGCCGCGACATCCACAAACTCAAGCAAGACTCAAATCGTCTTCGTTCAAATTTAAAGATCCTCAATGAAAAGATCGCAGACTACGATCGGCAGATAGATCTACTGCATCGTCAAATACAATCAAGCAATGCTCATGATAGAAGTCAGGGAATTAAAGCTCATATCAAGAAAGAGATGCGACAATTAGAAGACCGATTAGAAGTTAAAATTTCCCGCGTACTCGCCAATCTCGGTTTACCTAAACGTCAGGAACATGAATTCTATAATCTTCTTGAACTCGCTTCGAAAAGAGGCAGACTGCAAACTCGCCTGAGTTGGCAACGTGAATATGGTTCCAAGGCAAAACATGCTGGGTACGGTTCCAATAAGCTGCAGCGCAAGATTCAGGACTTAAATAAGCAGATACACAATAACAAAGTGAAACTGGCAAAGAGCTCACGAGGCGCGAAACCAATGAAGAAGTTAAATCGTCTTGTTGAAATGGCCGATTATGCAGGTGCGCTTGATGCCCAGCTTAAAATCCTTGTGCATCAACACAAAAAACATGAAAAACGCAACCTGGCCAGGTTCCACTTCCAATATGAACACACCGATTTTCGCTTGCAAGGACAACATGCTAAAGGACAAGGCCCCCATCATGGTAAAAGTAATAGGCAGCTACGCCGTGAAATTCAGCAAATACGTCATTCTCGCGAGCATGAACTTCGACAACGAGATGAAATCATTCACGAACTTGAGGACTTAGAAAATGATATCCGACACCAGACTGCAACTAGTCCATATAGATAAGTAAATAGAATAACTATGATTAGTGTACGAATATTATTATCCATGGCTGATTTCAACTCACTCGGTGACGTTGGTCTGATTGATATAGCAACTCACTCTGAAATCCGTGAGTTCAAAAGCGGATCAATGTTAGATGGGGGGAAATACACGGCTAAGATAATTTATTTATTATCTGGTACGCTTGAAGCCTCCGACCCAAATAAAAAGCTAAAAACCATTCAATCCGATACACCTCGTGCGCAACATCCGGTGTTTCGGTTACGCCTGCCTGGATATAAGGCTACCTGCAAAGATGCATGTAAAATCCTCATCATAGAAGGAAAGGTCTATGATAAATATGTTGGCGACGTTTGGGATGGGGGAAGCAGTACAATTCTCACCAGTATACAAGATGAAATTCCGAAAAACATCAACGACAAACTTATATCCGAGATAGAACAAAAGTTCCTACAGGATAAAATAACATTACCGAGCCTTCCTGAGATGGCGCTTCATATACAAAATGTGATCACAGAAGAAGAGCTGAGTATCAGTAAATTATCAGGCATTATTCAGTCAGATCCCGCCATCACAACTCGAATTATAAATGTTGCAAACAGCTCTATTTTTGGCGGCAACCAAAATATAACCAGCATAAAAAAAGCAATTGCAAAAATTGGGCTGGATGCCGTTCATGCTGTCGTGATCAGTGTTGTGCTCCGCGACTTATTCCAACCTGAATCTGCTTTGATTAAAAAAACAATGGCACGTTATTATGAAAATAGTATCCGTATTGGTGTTATAGCCTATGTATTAGCCAAAGGTATGACAGGTTATAACCGTGATCATGCTTTTTTGGCGGGCTTGTTGCACGATATAGGTGTCATCCCACTACTCGTTGTTGCAGATATTCACCCTGAACTATCGCATCAGGCAGGTAATTTGGATGCCATTATTGAACAGCTCAAAGGCAAAGCCGGGAGCATGCTACTCAGAAATTGGGATTTTGACGAAGACCTTTGTAATGTGGCTGAACATGCCTATGACTGGCAATGGCAGTCACCGGAAAATTCGTTCGATTATGTCGGGCTGGTGCAGGTTGCCCTCATGCACTCTTCCCTCGTCGGCGGTGAAAAAATAAAAGGCCCGCCATTATGCGATATTCCGGCATTTAAAAATCTTGGCCTTGATAAAGTTAATCCCATAGATGATTTACAAAAACTGAAAAAAGTCACTGCACGTGTAACAGAGATGATTAAAGTATTGTGTAACTAAATCAATCTAACGACAATAGCTGTCCTAGCTGATCCAACTCTTACGCTTCGTTAGCGTTGTATACCAGATCAATAACGCCGCAACAATAATCGGCAACAGAATCATCACAATGATCTCAGCAAGACTGAATTCAATGATCGAACTAGCGACATTAATAGTATGGATCATCGTCACCAGCACACCGAGCAACGCCACAATAAACACATAGATTGCAATTGATTTTCTGAACAGAAGAAGTAAACAGCCAAGTCCACCACCGAACACACCTATCGCGAATCCACCAGTGGCCCATGCGGGTCGGCTATCAATGATTGCACGATGCGTTTCGGGCAGAGTAGCAACAAATTCCAGGTTGGTCTGCATGACGTAATTGATCGCACCACCGACATTCCAGAGTAGTGCAATAATACCAATGAGCCAAAAGCTCCAGTGAACACCCCCTACACTTTTATCATTCATTGCTTGCTCCTTTTGTTATTTATTCTTCTGCTTCTTAGGTAAACCTGACACAAAGTCGAGACAGCGATTGACCCATTTATCCAAGGCGGTTTTGGTCTTCACCCCTTCTGCAGAAATATATAGTAAGCCCTTCATAGGTTTACCAGTAAAGTCCATGGGTCTGGCGTATTTTAGCTTTAATAATTTCTCGTAATTCTCCGCGCCGACTCGCATGACTAGATTATTTTTTTCAACGCCACACAACATATTGCCATGCATCAGGAAGCACAGCCCACCAAACATCTTGCGCGTGGTTATACCACGCTTATGTTTGAGAGCCGCTTCCAGTCGCTGGGCGAGTTTTTCATTCATTCGTCAACAACCTCAAAAAATAACTCCGTCATTAACTTACCCTCAAACCACGCATCAACAATTACGGAGGCATCCGTTTGCCTGACTGTAAAACCAGGCTCTGCCCCGGGGGTGCTACCCATAAAATGTAGCTTATTGGTAGGGTACTGAACAGTCAGTTGAATATGAAGGGGATAATATCCATCCAGAAACCTGCGTTCAAAAGGCCCATTGCGCAAAGCAAAGTGCTTCTCACCCTCTTTGTATAAGATTCGTGCTTGCAGACTCACACAAAGGCTTGCCTTATGGCTAACCTCCTCAAGTTGTACTGAGAGTCCTTCCACCCAGGCTTTCTTTATGTTCTTGGTCGAAATTATTTTCAGGCCACGCATCTTGTGGTATCGGTATACCACTTCGACGGCGGTTATGGGATCAAGGTCTTCATGGCACTGATGAATATTGACCCAGCCAGTTTCAACACTAGAATTTGAAATGGTAATTTGATTCACCATAGTGGGAACACGTTTGCGTGGTGATTTAGGTAAAAAACGTAACTCACCTTCACTGATGTTATCAATATAAGGGGTAGCCTGATCATCACTTTCGAACCAGTCTTCTAACGCCTGATGTGAGGGATCTGTGTCAGCCCAAACAGGAACAAATAATGCTAATAATATTCCAAATAAAAATATCCGCATGGCACTAATCAGTTTCCTACCGCAGCAGAAATTGTTCAATGACTTTCATACGTCGTTGATGGTTAGAAAAACTGGTATCCATAAATGGGTGAGCAAAACTATTATCGCGAATAACGCTAGCATTTCGTTTCTCAGCCTGAGCTAGTAGTTCTTCTGACATGGATGCCGTAACAACATTATCACGCTTCCCTGAGATGAGCATGAATGGTGAGCAGTCTTCAGGCAAGTGCGTCACTGGATCATATATTTTTGGACAACCATAGCCCGACAAGTGACTTGGTGAAGAGTCTATTACGACCCTGTCTAGTTCAAAATTGATATCAAATCCATCTAACAAAACAATACCACCAAACGAAAAGGCATAGACCAGTCGGCGCTTATAGGGTTTAGCGTTGAGGGCAGTCAATATTTCCCGTGTATCACTCACCATCGCTTTAAGTCTTCGCTTACCCTGCGATCGACCATAACCACGATAATCATACATGTAGACATCATAGCCAACTTTAGCATATCCAACGAACTCGCCAATAAGCTGATCGGCCAGGATGGCATTGCCCTGAAGAACAAGCAGGTATCCTTTGTTTTGTTCTGTTCGGCTTATAAGTCGATAACCACGCAATACCCGATCGTCCTGAGTCGTAAAGGAAATATCCTCTACCCCTTGCAGCCCAGCCAAGCGCGATGCATCGGCTCGCCCAGCCGCGTTACTCCATAGCCAGAAAAGAAAAGGCTCTTTTATTCCACAAACGCTTGTTTCCAGTTCCATTTTCTTATCTGACTCATCAGCAAGGCTTATGCCTGGAAAGGCCAATAATAGAAAAATGACTAAATAAATGCGCGCACACATATGGGGATTTCGTTATTCGCTATCATTAGGCCATAATGATTAAGGACTTTTGATTCGACACGTCGAAAGTGCTTCACGCCAATTATCCAGCATGACCGCATGGGCGACTGCATCATCAGAACCACGCAATAAGTACTCTTTTTCGGCGGTAAGCCGAAACGTCTCCCATCCCTCATCAATGGCACATTCGAGTTTAATCTCCCACTGTCCCTCTTGTGGCTCAATCTCAAACAAATACGCTTCAAGTTGTAGCTCATCAAGCAACGCGGTTACTGTCTCGCGCATTTGCGCAAGCTCATTTACTGATAGCTCCATATTTAATCCGTATCAAAGTTAATCGACTATTTAATTATAGCAATTGAAAAAACTTACTTACCCGGTTTTCATGTTTTTGCCAACACTTCTGTTGATTCTCTATTCTACTATTCTCGTATTGCTTCTTTTAGTGGCTTCGATGAGCTGTTGCATGCGCTGGTAATGGCTGCCTTGCCAATAGATTTTGTGGCAATCCGGGCACTGCCAGAAGCTATCGTAATACTCGCGGGTACGCGGTAACAAATGTGACTCGATGGTCGCCTTATCAACAGGCTTGATGATTCCATTACAGTGCATACACCGGGTAAAGGGATCCAGCACATTAAACAGATCGAAGCGCTCCAGGACTTCCAGAAGTTGTTGTTGTGGTTGTCGTGCACGCACGAAATAACCGCGTGTAATAATTTTTCGCATCAGTAGCTGTCTGTCACAAGTCAGCAGAATACGTTCATCATCTACCGATAGGCTAGCGAGCGTGACATCGTCATAATCATTACGGTACAGGGTATCGAAACCAAGCATGCGCAAGTAGGCTGCAAGCCGGCCAAGATGGGTGTCGAGTACAAATCGAGTAGTACGTAGTGGCACAGGCCTTAAATGAACCAACGGTGAGATATCCAGAGCTTCGAACACCGGGTAAACACTAATCTGATCACCCTCTTGCACACTGTAGTGAAAATCGACGGATTCACCATTGACCAGGATCAAGTCAACTTCCGGGTGAGGCACGCCCAGTGACTCGATCAAATCCTTGATCGAGCCGATTTGTTTTATACTGTGCACAAACTCGACCTTGCGATGCTCAGGTGGCAAGAAATCATTGAGTTCCTCGTAAAAACGAATCGTGATCTGACCAGTCATGATGAGGTAATTTCTAATTTGTAGTGGCTTGTTAAGAATAGCGTAGCACGAACAGCAAAGTCAGATCCGTTTCGATCGATGAATGAAATACGTTTTTCAACTATACTTAAAACCATAATTCCCCTATATCTGGATCAACATGAGCGACAATCCCACTCCGGAAGTATTGATTAACCAGTCAGTTGCCATCCTGATAGATGGCAATAATATCGAACGCAGTATCCACGAAGAGGCCAAAGATCCAAACACGATGATCAACTTTGATACTCTGATTCCACGCCTGCTGGATAATCGGGGGTTGAACCGCCTGGTCTATTTCCGTGAGGGCAAACATATATCGGGAAAACTCAAGGAGCGACTACACGCCAATTACCATGGTTCGGTGCGCCCCTGCCACAAGAGTGCAGACATCCCTCTTACCATCAAGGCGACACAGCTCTCGAGTAAGGTCGATACCATCATTATTATGTCCGGTGACTCTGATTTCATTGAGCTAGTCAGCCACCTTAAGGGCGAAGGCGTACGAGTTGAGATCGCCGCTGTAAAACGAACAACGCACCACCTGCTAATCGAAGAAGCAGACCACTACCACGAAATCATGCCAGGCGACTGGTTTACACTTAGCCCAAAAAAGGGGGTAAAAAAGAGCCGTCCAAAATAGCTCAAGTGGGGTCGTAATATCAGATAATAATTACTTCTTACAGCTAACTGTTTCTAAAGGTCTACCCAAACCCCGATACTTACGCACTGATCTTTATTCTGAAAAAACTCTCCGTATTGACTACGGCCATGGACAGAATAGCTCGCAACCCTATGTTGTGGAAATAATGACTGATCTACTAAGAAGGACAAAGACATGAAAAGATTGCTTGGCAAAACAGATACTTGAATTTGTTGCACCAAATCGGGAGCCAGAAAGGCTACCTGTCTGACAAAAAATGGGGCATAAAACCCGGCTACCTGCAGTGATATAAGATGAAAAACCCAGTTGCGAATCGAGCGATTATCGAGCTAACAAATTCGTGGCAGGGGGTCGTCTTCGAGTTCTTCCAGGAAGCGTTCACCCCCCAGTTCTGTTTCAAG
>CAMYMU010000057.1 GCA_947259575.1 uncultured Ectothiorhodospiraceae bacterium
CAACGACAACGTGATGATTCAGCATTTTGACCTGACTAAAATTGGAATATCGATCCCGACATTAATAGTGCATGCAAAAGACGACGCATTGGTAGGCTATCACCATGCAAAGAATTCTCATCAGAACATTAGACAATCTGATCTGGTGTTATTTGAAGATGGCGGTCATGCAATGCTTTCAAGAATATATGACATCAGGAAACTGACAAGAGATTTTATATCCAGGAATACAAAATAGAAAAACTAAATTGCTTCCATACTAGAAACATTAATGATGGACGACTGCGTCTAAAGTCATTATTACCACAGGCTGATGTTGTATTATGTCCATTGGACTGTGTCAGCCATGATGCAACCAATCGGGTTAAGCAATACTGTCAACGTCATGGTAAACAATTAGTCTTTCTACCAAAATCGAGTCTAGCGGCCTTTACGCGAGGATTAAGCGAATTGGCTGCATGACACATCTGTTTTAACAGCGATCCACCTGTAAAAGGAATTATTTATAAGTATCAAGACATGTGTGATTGTAAATAATTCTGTATGCCAATTTTGTCGATTAAACCCAGTTGCTGTTCCAGCCAGTAGGTATGATCTTCTTCGGTATCTTTTAATAATACTTCCAATATCTCACGTGTCTGGAAATCCTTTTCTTTTTCAGTTAAGGCGATTGCGTCTTTTAATTGCTTGCCAACATCATATTCCACAGCCAAATCATTCTTAAGCATAGAGGGGACATCGCTTCCGATATTTAAGGCCTCGCGTGAAGCCACATCCGGTATACCTTCCAGAAATAAAATACGTTCGACTAAGGCTGCTGCATGTTCCAGTTCTTCTTCAGATTCGTGTTTAATTCGCTCATACAGTTTTTCCAGCCCCCAGTCTTGATACATCCTTGAATGAATAAAATACTGGTCAGCGGCGGAGAGTTCATTGGTGAGCAATTTGTTTAAGGTGTTAATAACAGTTTGGTTGCCTTTCATAATTATTCTCGCAGTTTAATTATTCATTTAAGACATTACTGATTGCAGGTAGTTAGCTAAGCTCACTTTGGCGATCAGATCAGTTTGAGTTTCCAGCCAGTCCATTTGTTCTTCTTTATGTTCGAGCATATGATCAAACATTTCACGGCTGACATAATCTTGTTGGGATTCGCAAAAGGCGATGGCCTCAACCATATCTTTATGATGTTGCTGTTCCATTTGATAATCACACTTCAGGATTTCCTCGACATCTTCACCAAGCAACAATTTACCCAGGTCTTGTAAATTTGGCAGACCTTCCAGAAACAGGATACGTTCGATCAGTTCATCCGCATTTTTCATGGCCTTAATCGAGGCTTTGTATTCGTGCTCGTTAAGTTCCTCAAATCCCCAGTTTTTACACATACGGGCATGGAGGAAGTACTGATTAATGGCCGTAAGCTCATTTTTCAGTATTTTGTTGAGGTGCTGGTTTAGTTTGGGATCGCCTTTCATATTGAGCTCCATTATCTTCCGTTGATTTGCCAGGGATGATGCAAATCAGTATAACCCGGATCAGGCAAAGATCAAATCTAAGTCATTGATTATAAACGCTAATCATTCTCAATTAGGATTATATCGTTAATCTGTAAAATAGGTATTGCGAATCATTCGCATTCGCATTTATAATACAGGCTAAGACATTGGAGAACGCCCACTATGTATGTATGTGTTTGTAATGCGGTTACTGATCGTGACATTAAAAAAGCAGCGAATGATGGTGTTTCGACCTTCCAGCATTTGCGTCAAGAACTGAATGTAGCGACTTGTTGTGGTCGCTGTGAAACATGCGCGAAAAATATCCTGGAAGATGCACACGCTAAAGCTGGTATTGCTTAACATCTTGTCTTTTATTCGCTACTGCTGATTGGTATTCATCTCTAGCCCCAGCCGCATTTTATAAAAACATAAAAAGCTGGCTACACTTTCAATGAATGACCAGTTTTTATTTTCTCATTTGATCGGGGCGAGAGGTCGCTTCGGACATAGCCCTGGTGAGCTTTTCGACCTCCGGTCTCATCTTCTCCCTATAGATCGGATGAAATTCTGCCCTTCGTCCCGAATGATTTTTTAATTAGTTTTAAAACCAGGGCTTAATCTTTAAGCCTTTGAAATTAAATACTTTCAAACACAGTTAGTACCCCACAATCACAAAATGAATAACTGTCCTAAAAACGCAGCAGCCTAAAAGGCACAGCATTCAGGTGTATTAACCTATAAGATAGAACATGCCTGCTTACGGCCCACAGTAGATATTTTAAAAAGGTACTGACGGCATTTACCCCTGCCACCGGCCATTGTCACCCGCAGAAATATGGGCCTGAAAACATTTTCATAAAACTATTTACCAGCTTATAATATTTACACCTATCTAGCAGACAGTACCAATCAATTAGTCATCTATTTGGCAAGAAAAGAACTATAAATATTTGAGCAGGTGTTATGGAAACCGAAGTCGTGTCAACAATAAAAGATCTACCAAAAGGCGTAGTTTTTAATGCTTATCCTGATAGTATTGGCCGGAATCTGGCTGATATAGTCTCTATGCTAAAGAGACCGGAATTCGAAGATGTTTTTTCTTTGTTTTACATCCTGCCTACCATTTTTAATAGCGATCTGGATCGCGGTTTTTCTATCATCGATTACGATCTCAATGATGAGCTTGTTTCCCGGGAAGATTTGCAGCAACTCCATGAGCTTAATGTGATGTTTAAGTTTGATCTTGTTTTGAACCACCTCTCCGTGGGCTCTCCCCAGTTTCAGGATCTATTAAAGCACGGGGACGAATCAGAGTATAAGGACTTCTTTATTGATTGGAACAAATTTTGGGGGCCGCACGGAGAGTTGAGTTCTGATGGTTATGTGATACCTAATGAAGCGCATCTTGAAAAACTTTTTATGCGAAAACCTGGCCTTCCGATATTGAATATACACTTTCCGGATGGGACCGACAGGCCTTATTGGAATACATTTTATCAAGAAGTTGTCTACCATGAGGTTACTGCCCATGATCTACTACATACATTAGGGATCGAAGAACTGACGCACGACGATGCGGAGCACATTGCCGCAATTTTGAATGGTATATTGAATGCGAAGCGGGATCTGAGCGAGCTAGAGCTGGGTGAATTCTCTCATCACAAGGATGATATTGTGAGCCTGGTTGAGCAGAATCGTAAATATCTTGGACAAATGGATTTAAACGCTCAATCAAAAGCGGTCTGGGATTTTTACGATGAAACGTTAAAGAAACTGCGTGATCATGGTGGCAAGCTCGTCAGGCTTGATGCCTTTGCCTATTTACACAAGGAACCGGGTGAGGCTAATTTTTTTAACAAACCGGGTACCTGGGAGTATTTGGACAGGCTAAAGCAGATAGCCAGGAAGTATGAATTGATTCTGTTGCCTGAAATACATTCTGAGTATGGTAATGGGTTGCATGAGGAAGTCGCTGCCAAGGGTTTTCCTATTTATGACTTCTTCTTTCCTGGCCTGGTGATTCATGCTTTGGAACGAGGCACTAACCGGCATCTTTTACAATGGATAGGCGAGATACTGGAAAAGAATATTAAGACAATTAACATGCTTGGCTGCCACGATGGTATCCCTGTGCTTGACCTGAGAGGTAAGGAGCATAACGGTGAGTCACGTGAAGGATTATTAATTGAGGAAGAAATTGACGCCCTCGTCGATGAGATAATGGATAGGGGCGGGAGAGTTAAAAACCTGTATGGCCCGGATGGTAAGAAGATATCCTATTACCAAGTAAATGCAACTTTTTTCAGCGCACTAGGTGAAGACGAGCGAAAGTTACGCCTTGCCCGGGCAATTCAAATGTTTATGCCGGGGATACCGCAAGTATGGTATCTGGATCTGTTTGCCGGCAAGAATGATTATGCAGCGGCGGACAAAGGGGGAGCGGCCGGACACAAGGAAATCAATCGTACCACACTAACCAACAGTGATATTGAACAAGGACTTTCTCGAATTGTTGTACGAGATCAACTCGAGCTTATCAGATTACGTAACAAATCTCCCGCCTTTGATGGTGAACTGGAAATCCACGAATCGGATGAGTATATTTTGCATATGAGTTGGAGAAATAATGATTGTATAGCAACACTGTATGCAGACTTACAAGGGTGTGGTTTCAGCGTTACCCACAAGGGCGGAGGATGCGACGAGTATATTACGTCGTATCGATGATGCACAATTCAGCACTGATGATGACTTTCCCACGGAGTAAGTAAATGAAAATTCTTGCTACAGATTTGGACCGGACGCTGTTGCCGAATGGCAGCTGGGAGAGTGATAGTGAAGCTATCGGCCTGTTTAATGACCTGACAGAAAAAAATGACGTGCTCGTCGTTTATGTCACAGGACGAAATCTGGCACTCACTGAGAATGCGATTAAAGAATTTGGGGTTCGATACCCGAATATTCTGTGCAGTGACGTCGGCACTTCGATTAGAAAATATGAGAATGGTGAGTGGAAGTTTGATGAAGGCTGGGTTGATCATGTCAAGAAGCAGAGTCCACGGTGGGATGCAATGGCGATAAGAGATGCAGTAGTTGGGATTAATGGTATGCGCGAACAGGAAAGTGAGCATCTGAATCAGTTCAAGCAGAGTTATTATGTTGAACATGAAAAAAATGATCGGGTATTAAAACAAGTTGATGAACGGGTAAAGGGAAAATTTGATGAAGTCATCGTATACAGTTTTGATTCACAGGATGGAAAAGGGCTTCTTGATTTTCTGCCTGCTAGTGCAACAAAGCAGACTGCCTTAGAGTATGTGGCTGAAGAATTCGGTGCGGCGAAAGAAGATATAGTATTTTGCGGGGATAGCGGGAACGATATATTTCCTCTGACCGCAGGGTTCTGCGGTGTGCTTGTGAAAAATGCCGATGATCAATTGGTAGAAAATGTAAAAAAGGCAATGCATCAGAATCCTGAGTTGCAAGTATATTTCGCAAAAGGGGATTTCAAGGGTTTGAATGGATATTATACTAGCGGTGTAATTGAAGGGGCCTATCATTATCGGGTATTTGATTAGACCACGGAGAAGTAGAAAATTAGCTCGAATAACTAAGGCAAAAATTTAAGCTCAGTCCAAGACTAACGGTAAAGTCTATTTATCAAAGCACGTTCCTTGCTCTGTTTTTTGTTACAAATGATGTATATCGTTATATTTTTCTTATACTCTATTGAAGGATTTGTCACATGTGGTTACGTACAAGTTGTGAGATGACGTTTGATATCACCGTGCCAACACCTTTTATTCTGATGTTAAGATTACGTAGTGGTACGCAGCAATGGGTGGCTCGTGAAGAATACAGACTCAAGCCGAGTGTTTCGGTTTTCGAGTTCACTGATAATTATGGCAATCTTTGTCAGCGACTCATTGCTCCTCCTGGTGCTTTCTCAGTATATACCTCAGCAGATATCATGACCGCAGATCAAGTGGATCAGTCACCGGGCGCGCCATTTGTCGAGATCGAGTATCTGCCAGATAGCGTGCTTAGCTACCTATTGCCCAGCCGTTTTTGTGAATCGGACCGCTTTTGCCAGCAGGCTACTGAAATCACAGCCGGTCAACTGTTAGGATATGACCAGGTCAAAGCTATCGAAGTATGGCTGCGTACTACGATTCGATACGAACCAGGTAGTAGTGATGTGCCTGTGTCTGCAGTCGAAGTCAATTCCAGACAGTGGGGTGTTTGCCGTGATCTTTCGCACCTCGGCATAGCATTATGTCGTAGTCTCAGTATCCCAGCGCGATTGGTGGTAGGTTATCTTTACGGGCTCGAGCCTATGGATCTACATGCCTGGTTTGAGGCCTATATTGCGGGTCGTTGGTATACTTTCGATGCGACACAGGCTGAACTAACAGGTGGCTACGTGGCAATCGGTTATGGTCGTGATGCTGCTGATGTTGCCATCTATAACCAGTTTGGCCCTCCGGTATATCCGATTACACAGGACATTCGAGTTCAGCTTATTGAGGAGAAATACGACTAATGGTGACGGTGCTATGTATGCCATGACCACCGTATCGTGACGCTACACGTATGTTCTCTTTGAGCCCTTAGACTTTATGGCAAGGCTCGCCGCGCGGGTGCCGCTCCGTTCAGGAAAATCTTGTACTGTTATAGCGCTTTCCTGGCGAAGTGTGCCCCGATCCAGGGCATCCAGTCTCGCAAAGAAGTAAAAAATTGGTCAAACCATTGTTCATTTCATGAAATATGTGCATGGCATATTTTGTGCAGAATAGATACAGTATTGATTATTCTGGTTTGTATAAATGATATTCAAAGTGCGGAGTCAGATTCACTTGCATGTTGATACCTGGATTGCATAGTGCTTTTGAAGATTAATTTATCCTCCCGGTAAAGCAAGTTCGTTCTTTTCAGATTTCAGGTGAGACATGGCGATACGCGTTGCAATCAATCATAAGACGGAATATCACATTTCATTAACTGGCAACAGGATCCCTTCGGTAACTATCTGGCGCGTTTGGTATTCCCGGAGAAAACGCGTTCATTTAAAGTAGAAGTGGATCTCGTCGCTGAGATGACGGTAATCAATCCGTTCGATTTTTTTGTTGAAAAATATGCCGACGATTTCCCATTTGAGTATGACAAACAACTTAAAAAAGAGTTATTGCCTTACCAGGAAATAAAAGAACAGGGTCCTTTACTTAAAAAATGGATCAAGGATTTTCACACTGATAGAAAACAGATTGTCTACTATCTGGTCGATCTCAATCAAGCACTGCAAAAAGACATTGGCTACACTATTCGCATGGAACCGGGGGTTCAGACTTGTGAAGAGACTCTGAAAAAAGCAACTGGTTCCTGCCGAGATACCGGTTGGCTACTGGTACAGATCTTACGACACATGGGATTGGCGGCGCGCTTTGTATCCGGCTATCTGATTCAACTTAAACCTGATGTAAAATCCCTCGATGGTCCCTCCGGTGCAGAGAAGGACTTTACTGATTTACATGCTTGGGCAGAAGTGTACATACCCGGTGCAGGCTGGATCGGTCTGGATCCTACCTCCGGTCTTTTTGCTGGCGAAGGGCATATCCCGCTTGCCTGTACACCGGATCCGGTGAGCGCGGCCCCCATCACCGGGGCGACCGAAAAAACCAAGACTAAATTTTATTTCCATAACGAGATCCAGCGTCTCCATGAAGATCCCCGAGTGACCAAACCCTACACGGAACAACAGTGGCAGGACATCATGCAACTTGGGCACGTAGTGGATAAATCTTTGAATAGTAATGACGTACGCCTGACTATGGGTGGTGAGCCGACGTTTGTCTCGGTGGATGACATGGACGGCGCAGAATGGAATATCGCGGCCATGGGACCTGACAAACGTAACATGGCGGGCAACTTAATCAAACGGTTACGCCGTCGTTTTGCCCCAGATGGTCTGCTACATTACGCACAGGGTAAATGGTATCCAGGTGAACCCCTGCCGCGTTGGACGCTTAATTGTTATTGGCGTGCAGATGGTTTACCTATCTGGAAGAATAAAAAACTGGTCGGCGACGAAAAACACGACTATGGCTATGGCGAAGAGGAGGCCAGACGTTTTGTTAAAACACTGAGTCGTTATCTGGGCCTGGATGGCAATAACATTTCACCGGCATACGAAGACGTAGTCTACTACTTGTGGAAGGAAGGGACATTGCCCAGTAATGTTGACCCCATTAACAACAAAATTAAGGACCCCCTGGAGCGCAAACGATTGTTACGTTTGTTTGAAAAGGGACTGAATAAGATTGTGGGTTATGCCTTACCGGTAAAATGGATGGAACAGGATGAGAAAGGGCATTGGGCTAGCAACAAGTGGCAGTTTCGTCGTGATCATCTTTTTCTCATACCTGGTGATTCGTCTATGGGATTTCGTTTACCACTGGAATCCTTGCCCTGGGTGGATGAAAAAGATCGTGACGAGCCTCCACAACGTTGCACATTCGAACCA
>CAMYMU010000058.1 GCA_947259575.1 uncultured Ectothiorhodospiraceae bacterium
GTTACCCGTCATTGCCTACAATCTTTTACAATCAATCGAACTGCTGAGCAATGCGGCCAAAGTACTAGCCGATAAGGCCATCAAAAATTTCAGTGTTAACACCGATAACATCAATGAGGCGTTAGAAAAAAACCCCATCCTGGTGACGGCGTTAAATAGGGTGATTGGTTATGAGAAAGGCGCTGCGATTGCCAAAAAAGCCTATGCCGAGAAACGCCCTATTATTGAGGTCGCTTTAGAGGAAACGGATCTAACTGAAGAAGAGCTTAAAAAGTTACTTGACCCTGCTAAATTAACCCAGGGTGGAATCGAGTGAAGCATGACAAATAACTTTCTTCACCCGCTAGACCAACCACACTAAGCTAATCGACTGAGCTAGAATTTATAATTTAGATCAAGTCGGAAACGATTTCCATCCTCAACATTTGTGATTGCCTCAACCAAGTACAAACGAGCGACTAAGTTGACATCACTCGCGTAGGCATAGGCGCCACGTAACTCATGTCCTTTGATATTACTGCCGCGTGTTTGTGTGGCAGTCCCCCATCGCACCCAGTCATCTTGCGAGAAAGAGTTGTTAACCGCCAATTCCTCGATATGCGCGTAGTGATAACCAAGCAACCAATCACCGGCATTGTTAAGGCTGCCCCATTTCGCATAGAGTACATAACCGCTGGTATCATTTGCGGTAACACCACTTGAGGTACCGACCAGATCAGCGGCACTATAACTTTCACTGTTATCCATATAATCAGCACCAAACACCAAGGGCTTTCCCCCAACGGTCATTTGATCCTGGAAATTAGCGACGCAAATATTGTAATCACGTGTGCCATTATTCTGTAAATAGATACCATTATCTGGATCAGTTGAATTGGCATCAAACTTATAACAACCCAAGGCAAAGGTCATGTGTTGCTTAGCAAGTTTTAATTTATATACTGCTTGCAAACCACCAAGGTTTCCGGAGAATTGCTGCATTCCGGCTGGCAAAGAGAAGTAACCGCCATTAAAGGTTAAGTTTATACTCGGGATTTTATAAGCAAGGGCCAGTCCCGCTGGCGTGACATCATCATCCCAGAACATTTCATTCGGTTTCCAAAAGGGAAAACTATTGCGTCCAGCCCAACCCGACCAGTTACCACTTTTACCTTTCACATACCACTTATCCCAATTGAAGTTTGCATCGCCGGTATCATTATCATCGAAATCGATAATCGTGATATGTGGAGATTGTTGACTATTATCCGAACCAGAACGCAGGCGCATTCCAAAAGAAACATTTTCACTCGCTTTGTAATTCATACCAAAACGGGCACGTACTCTAATACGGCTTCGATCGTCACGCGCGACCCCACTGCTGTTTTGCGAGCCAAAGTCTGATTCTGCACGAAGTCGAAAATCTGCGTAGAGTTTGAATTTATCGGTTTCGAACATACTCGCCTGGCTAAATCCTGAAGACAATAAAGCAAAACCTAAAAGTCCGATTAACACGAATGGTTTATAATGCGATGAGAAATGATTGATTGAATTAGTTATACCCTGGTTAAAAACTCTACACCCCGTCGCTGTATCCATGTGAATCCTCCTAATAAATCATTATCGTTTATTGTAAGATTAGACAGTAATGATGCATTGCTGATCTTAATGTAGTTGCGCTTGCTGGCAGATTGATCTGGATCATTGAATTGCTACTTATTTCGAATAATTATTCATAGTATAAGTAGAGGATAGTATAGTTAGTCATTAATGATGTTTTCATTTTTAAAGGTTGATAAATGCATTACTAATTTTAGCGGCTCGCAACAAACAACAACTCACAATAAGTAGAGGCATACCACGATGAGAATATTCGCCAGGCTAATCACTCTATATTTTGTTTTCTTTATATCCCTTTACTCAATACAAGTAATCGCCGCAACAGACCAAGGTTGTCTGAGTTGTCATAAAGGTCTTAAGCAGATACGCGATGATAACAGCGCGATGATGGCCGTGATTAAGTCGCTTGGATCATCACATGGAGACAAAGAAGGCTGTGTTGTATGTCATGGCGGCAACCCAAAAGCAAAAGATGCAAAAACTGCACATAGTGGTTCACCAAAAGCCCTAGTCAATGCCAAAGGCCCACAAACTTTCTATCCTGATCCGGGTGCCATGGACATCAATAAATTTAGCTGTGGTCAGAGTGCCTGTCATCAAGGCTATGCTGAACGACTGGAAAAATCCTTAATGAATACCGAGGCCGGCAAGATTCAGGGTAATCTGCATACCTGGGGAATTAAGGAAGTTCAAAACCATAAAGTCCCGTGGGGAAATTATGATGTAAAAGATGGGGATGGACCAGTACCTTCTGTTGGTACTGATGAATATAAAGCGTATATGAAGGATATGATCGCGGCACACAAGGAACAGTTTCCAACAGAATTAAAACAAATACCCAACCCATCCGTTGATGAGATTGAAAAAGATCCCAAGCTGGCCGGCTTTACTTATCAACGTCAGGAATGCCAACGTTGTCATGTCACGGTTAAAGGACGTGAAAAACGCGGTGATTATCGCGGACAAGGCTGTTCATCATGTCATATACCCTATGGCAATGAAGGCATCTACGAAGGTAAAGACCCAACCATCAGCAAAACAGAAAAAGGCCACATGCTGACGCACCAAATACAGTCCACACGTAAGGCCAAAGTAAAACATGGTGATATCGAATATTCGGGTATACCTGTCGAGACCTGTAACTCCTGTCATAACCGCGGCAAGCGCATCGGAGTAACTTACCAGGGACTAATGGAATTTCCATATGGTTCACCCTTTAACAAACACGGTAAGAAACAACCAAAACTACATACTAAACAATATTTGTTTATATCGGACGACTTGCATCACCAGATCAAGAGTCGACCGGAGAATCCAGAAGGTGGCCTGTTGTGCCAGGATTGCCATACCTCGATCGATATGCATGGTGATGGCAACATTCCGGGTACTACGCTAGCCCAGGTGGAAATCGAATGCCAGGATTGCCATGGCACGCCAGAACAATTCCCTTGGGAATTACCATTGGGGCATGGTGAAGAGTTTGCTAAAAAATTAAATGACAAAGAACGAGGACTGTCAGAGACCCCTCTACAGGAAACCGCCGCCTTCGCGACCATGTACGACAAGAAAGATGGTTATTTGAAAACCGCACGTGGTAATCCATTTGGTAACGTCGTCAAGAGTGGTAAGAAAGCCATACTGCATTCAGCCACCGGTAATGATTTTGAAATTCCTTTGCTAAAGCAGTTGAACATAGATAATGCCTGGAAGAGTCCAGATGCGATGATCGCCATGAGCAGTGTAGAGAAACATGCCGAGAGTCTGGAGTGTTATGCCTGCCATGCCTCTTGGGTACCACAGTGTTACGGATGCCATGTTAATGTTGATTATGGCAAGGACAAGAATGGTAAACCTCATCAGAATACGGATTGGGTTGCCTCTGGTACAAAACGTAATCCTGATGGCTCGACTGCTGAGTCACCCCTCGGTGTAAAAGGTATTCAGACTCCGGGTAAGATACAAGAAACCCGTGCCTATCTACGTTGGGAAGAACCGGTACTGGGTATCAATGGTGAGGGCCGCGTCACACCGCTGATGCCAGGTTGCCAAATTGTCTATACGGTTAGAGACCGTAAGGGCAAAACCATTGCCCTTGACCAGGTTGCCTATTCTTACGATGAACAAAAACAACTGGGACAGAAACGGACTCCTCTGGCCCTGGATATGGCACCGGTGCAACCCCACTCTGCACAACGTAAGGCGCGTACCTGTGAGAGTTGTCATAACAATCCTAAAGCTCAGGGTTATGGTATTTCGGGCGGAGTATTCCAGACACGTTACCCAGTCGACATCGTTGAGGACCTGATCGATCAGAAGACAGGTAAAGTCATCCCAAGAAATTACCAGATTCAGATCCCCAAGATCGAGGCACTGGATTTCGACTGGTCGACCATCATCAAAGATGGCCAACAGGTTCAAACCGTCGGTACTCACTGGCCGCTATCACGAGCCTTACCCAAGGAAATGCGCGACGCGATGGATAGAACCGGTTTGTGCATGGGTTGCCATCGTGAAATGACCAATGATGAGCTCTGGGGCAAAGTCTCAGAAAAAGGTAGCCTCAACGATGCGCAGCATATTGAGTTAATGAACAAAATGCTTAAGGCTTATAGTGATAAGAAATAGTAAATTTGAATAGATTCACAAACGCATATTTTGTTGATAGCGTGCTTGTCATGCAACCGCTAAAACTCATGGCCATTATTTTCGCCATGGGTTTGGTGGCTTGTGACAAGGGTTTCGATAATCCGACGATTGACTCAGCGAACGAAGAATCAAACACGAGCCAATGGCAACCTGCTAAGCCAACTACTGCTGCTCGTAAGGGAGCACATGGTAGTCGTCATGATCCTCATAGCAATTTGTCCGCTGATAAATATGCCCAGGTCGCGATACAACATCGAATGGAAAATCGCCCTGCACTAGCGATGGAGACGTTAGAGCAAGCGCTTGAAAAATATCCAGATAGCGCAGCATTATATGGAATTCGTGGCAGTTTATATCTCGAACAAGGAAGCAGTGCCGCCGCATTGGCCGACCTGAATAAAGCCGTTGAACTGGATCCTCATGACGCAGGATTTCTTACCAATCGGGCTCAGGCCTATCGGCGCTTTGATCGTAGCCAAGAAGCGATGGCCGATCTCGACAGTGCGATTGAACTAGATAAGAACTTTATAGCTGCGCGCTTCAATCGCGGCTCGCTTCACTTTAATGCTGGCAATTACTCCCAGGCGCTAGCTGACTTTGATGCCTGTATTGTTGCTGAGCCCAAAGCAGCTGCACCTTACTTCAATCGTGCTTCAGTACATGAAGCGCTGGGAAACCGTAAATTAGCCATTAATGATATTAACCATTTTTTGGAAATAACGACTTCCGATAAATGGAAAGAAGCGGCCAGAGCTTTGTTAAAAAAGTGGAACGCGGCTGAACCTGTTGCTAAGGCTGGGCAATCATGAGAGCAGTCGCTATAAGACACTGGTCATTGATACTTTTAGTATTGATGCCTGCTTTATCCGTGGCAGAACCCGCCTCACTTGAGGCAACCCAGGCCATTATGTTCAAAAAATTAATCGCTGAATCCGGTTTACAGTTTGCGCCTCCAGAAGATTTTACCGATATCGAGCCGCAAGCTAATCCGATACTCCCTTATGAGCGGGCCCTACGCCATCAATCAGGAGAACTTGAGATGCGCCTTATCATCAGACCGCTTGGGCGTATATCTATCGATTACAACGATCCTCATAATGCCTCACCAGAACCTAACCATCTTTTTCCATTGTTGTTTGAGTCACTGATGAATGAGT
Source organism: uncultured Ectothiorhodospiraceae bacterium (assembly GCA_947259575.1). Lineage (GTDB taxonomy): Bacteria > Pseudomonadota > Gammaproteobacteria > UBA6429 > Thiohalophilaceae > SZUA-24. The sequence continues at coordinate 5,403 of CAMYMU010000058.1, forward strand.
TATCGCGTGGTGGAGGAAAATCACATAATTCTGAATATCCACAGTCACAGGCTAAGAAATTATTTAATGCTGGCTGGGCATCTGCAGCGGTTTTTGACGTGAACCCTGATTTTTCGGACGAATATAGTCAGGCACTGTTAATTGCAATTCACAAAAACGGGTTGGCCGATGCCTACACCGTATTCCTCTATAACGAATCTGCACAAGCCAAAATAATTATCCAAAACGCAGTTAACTCGCTATCATTTGTTCCTTAATCTCTGGCCGAGCTTATTTACGACACTATATTTAATACTCTCAATGTAGACACACCAACTAATTATATTAATATCTAACCAGTGGCTTTAAAATAGCAGGAAGGAAAAAATAACATAGCAAATGTTTCAACATGTGAACGCCTAGCCGCTTCGCATTCAGGAATGCACTTGAGCCAGCTCCAGCGAGCACAAGCCAACACGGATAAGTTCGATCCCCTCCGCTTTATAATTATTTGAGATTAATGCTTATTAGAGCTTAATTACACACTTTTTGTGCCGACTATAATAGTAGACCTGTGATACAAGAGCGCTTATACCACTAATATACGATAATGACTTTATTGAACCTGATGCAGCGAAAACGATTAATCGTGAGGCTATCGATCAGCTGTTACTGCATTGTGAGATTCAACAGTTCCCAAAGAAAGGCATCATCATTAGAGTCGGGGAAACCGCTGAGACGCTCTATTACCTGATCAAAGGTTCGGTTAAGGTCACCGTGCTGGATGAAAATGAAAATGAGGTCGTATTGACTTACCTGAATGCGGGTGACTTCATCGGCGAGATAGGTATGTTTTATCAGGTAAAACATCGTGTCGCAAAAGTACGTGCCCGTTTTGGTATGAATTACAAAGCGAGTGAAAATGTTTCTTTTGGAATGCGCCTGCGCTTTAATACCCAGGAAACCATGCTGGGTAAAGATGGAAAGATGGTCTTATTAGACAAAACATCACGCTCGAATTTGAAGACAATGAAACCTGGCGAGT
>CAMYMU010000059.1 GCA_947259575.1 uncultured Ectothiorhodospiraceae bacterium
TATTAAATTTTTACGAAAGCCTGTCCCATTTTGATCGCTGCCTCAGGGGTAAAAGCGGGATCAATCTGAAGATCGTTGTTGGCAAACAGGCAAATAACCGTCGAACCCATATTGAAGCGTCCCATCTCTTCGCCCTTCGCCAGTTTTATATCCTGGTGATCTTTATAAACCCAGCGATGCACCGGCTGACGATGCGGTGGTGTAATCACGCCTTGCCAAACTGTTTCGATACAGGATACGTTAATCGCGCCAACCAGCACCATCGCCATCGGGCCAAAGGCTGTATCAAAAACTGCCACCACGCGTTCATTGCGGGCAAACAAGCCAGGTATGCAACGTACTGTTTGCGGGTTGACGCTGAAAAGACGGCCAGGCACATACACCATGTGTTCCAAGGTGCCATCAACCGGCATGTGAATACGATGATAGTCTCGTGGTGAAAGATATAAGGTTGCGAATTTTCCCGACTGAAATTGTTGCGCAATATCATCATAACCGCCAAGCAAAGCCTTGGCAGAGTAATTATGTCCTTTTGCCTGAAAAATGGTGCTGTCAGTTATATCGCCAACCTGGCTAACTGCACCATCAACGGGACAACAGAGAACATTCTCACCTTGTGCAATGGGACGGGCAGATGCTTTGATGGGACGCGTAAAAAATTCGTTGAAACTGGCATAGTGATTGATATCAGCTACCTCTGCCTCGTCCATTTTTACGTTGTAGCGTTTAATCACCCAACTCATGAGCACATTCTTGAACCATTTTATTTTAAGTCGCGTTGCAAACAGTACAATTCGAGAGATCAAATGATGGGGAAGAATGTATTGCGGTAAGGCAAACAGATAATCACCCGTTGATGCAGCCGGGCTGGAAGAATTTTTTTCGTCACTCATACTGTTTAGTGATGGTGATGATGGGAGTGATCTTCAATGGCAGCCTCTTTGACTTCCGCTGCAACTCTGTAGCGACTCTTACCAACCGAAAAGTTTAAGATCACTTTGTCGCCTTTTTTCAGCGCACGTTTTTTATTGATTAGCATTAAATGCAAGCCACCGCGTTGAAAAACAACTTCGCTATCAGCAGGAACAACAAGTTTGTCCTGTTTCAGCATACGCGCCATGCCATCTTTCTCTACAGTTTGATGTATCTCAACCGTCTCAAAATCAGCTGACTTGACTTGAGTAATCACAATGTCATTTGCTGTTGAATTACTAATTTTTAAATAGCCCGCCATGACTTTAACAACGGGTGGTGCCTCAGGTATCCAGGCATCGGTTATCTTTACAGGTTCACTTGCCTGAATGCTCGTTGTTGCAAACAACGTAACGAAGATAACCCATAAGAGACTAAAATACTTTTTCAAAAACATAATTAACTTCCTGGATGATATTCACGAATAGCGGTAAAAGTTTTTACAATTTCATCCACCTGCAAGGGAGGACTAAACACGGCACGAAAGTGGCCCTGCGGATCAACTAATATAACCTGGGCACTGTGATTAACGGTGTAATCTTTTTCGGTCTCACCATCTTCATAACCATAAAGGGCCCCAACCTGGGTGGTGAGAATATCCAGAAATTTATGCTCAGCTGTTACACCGAGAAAATCTGGATGGTAAAAGGTTGTATAGGGCTTAAGTATTTGCGGTGTATCGCGATCCGGATCGACGGAAACAAAGAGCAATTGTGGCTCGGGGGCCTGCTTATCCGCCTCAGGCATTCTTGCCCATACCGCTTTCATGACTAATAAGGTCGTTGGGCAGACATCCGGGCAGTGGGTAAAACCAAAAAACAAAAAGCTCCACTTACCTTTGAAGTGTTCCTCAGTGAAGGGCTGGTTATTGTGATCCGTCAGTCTGATGCCTGCTAACGGCCTGCCCTTTGGGATGTACACCGAGGCGATCTCTTTTGGCAATGCCTGCTCACTACTGATGCCGCTTTGCACTGGTGCCATGAAATGCGGCCGTAAATAGAGCCAGAACAGGCTCCCCAACAGCATCGCGACGATACCAATGGTGAGAATAATGAACGCAGGTCTTGCTGCGCCAGATTGTTTGTTAGGTTCAGGATTCATAAGGCGAGTGATTATAGCGACTTTGTTTTAGATTTGTCCCAGATTGGCTCATTAATAATGGATATATAGATGGCCTTATCTGCAAAGAGTTCAGCACGTCCCCAGGTGGCTTACTTTGGCCATTTTCCGTTGCAATCCCTATATATATCAGCTATGTTTTAGTAATACTTAAAGGGGAATATCAATGTCTAACGTTAGCTTGTTGTTTTCAAAGGATAAAAGACCTACCTGGGCACCTGAATTGGAATCCATCGAGTCCGTGGCGGACATGTTAACAGAGATACCTCTACTCGGATTCGTACAGGCTGGGGAGCCTGTTGATATCTGCGAACAACAGGAAACCGTGCGCGTCCCTGCCAATATGGTGCATAAAAATACCTATGCCCTGCGCGTTCGCGGCCATTCCATGATTGATGACAACATCGAAGATGGGGATGTCATTGTTATTGAGAAGCGAGAATACGCCCACAATGGCCAAACTGTGGTCGCCATGATCAATGGCGAAACCGTGACCCTAAAGAAGTTTTATGTCGAAACTGACGGCATCCGCTTACAACCGGCCAATAAGGAAATGCAGCCGATTGTCCTGAAGAATGATGAAGTACAAATTCTTGGTATTGTCACCGGTGTGATCAGAACACCTGAATAACATGGAGTGAAACCATGACCATCGAAGAACCACGATTTCTGATAGATATTTCGCTTCATAGGCTGGGACGCTGGTTAAGGGCAGCAGGTTACGACAGCATCTTTGCCGAACAATCTGATTCTGAATATTACCGACTTCGCCAGGCCATCAATCAAGGCCGTCTATTACTAACCCGTAATCCAAAATTTACCGAACTACGAAGTGCACCAGGCACAGTGATCCTGTTAGAAAGCGATAGCCTGGAAGACTGCGCTGAAGAACTCTGTGCTCATGTCAGCATCGACTGGGAACACAATCCTTTTACGCGCTGCACCGCCTGTAATACGGAACTCGCTGAATCGAATGAACAACACCAGTACTGCCCGGGCTGTAAACAGATTCTATGGGATGGGGGGCATCAAACACGGATGCGCGATCATCTCGATAACTGGCACCGAAAGTACACACGCTAAAAAACTTCTGTGACGACTCGTTTAACAACGAGTAAACGAAATACTCAGCACGTCCTCAATATTTTGCTTACCTGTGGCAACCATGACCAAACGATCAAAACCAACTGCTACGCCACTGCAATCAGGTAAACCTGCCTCGAGTGCGGCAAGAAAGCGCTGATCGATTTGTATCTCTGGTTTGTTTGCATGCTGACGACTTTTATTTTCATCGAGCATTCGTTGTCGTTGCTCCTTTGCATCGGTTAGCTCGTAAAAACCATTTGCCAATTCCACTCCACCGGCAAAGGCCTCAAACCGCTCAGCCACCCGTGGGTCATCGACATTGATTCTGGCTAACGAAGCCTGCTCAGCCGGATAATGGGTCACAAACGTTAACTGCTGCGGATTAAAGTTAGGCTCGATCAGATGGCTCATGAGCAGATCAAGATAATCCTGTCGATCATCCAGTTGTGGTGGCTCTGTGTTTTTGTGGTTTGCAAAACATTGTTTTAATTTCTCAACCGTCGCCGTGAACGGGTCGACAGCTAAATACGTTTCGAAGGCTTGTGCATACGTCATCGTCCTTGATGGTCCGCTTAATCTGTCGCTCAATAAAGTCGTACAGAGTTGTTCAACTTCACCCATCAAGGCCTGTAAGTTAAATCCGAGTCGATACCACTCGAGCATGGTGAACTCTGGCTGGTGTTTTGAACCCAGTTCACCGGCACGAAAGACTTTTGTTAACTGAAATATGTCACCTGAACCGGCCGCGAGTAAACGCTTCATTGCCAGCTCTGGCGACGCTATGAGTTGATAACGATCTTCATTTAAAGAATTACTGGCTTGAAAAAAATCCAGGTGCGCCTCGGTGCTACCGGTTGCGCTTAGTATGGGTGTCTCAACTTCGAGAACATCACGCTCATAAAAAAAAGAACGTGTCTGCTGTAACAAACGCGCTCTTGCTTTTAGAGTGTCGAGATCAGCACTGGGTCGCCAATCAGAATATTCAGATGACTTATTCTTTGGCACGGCCCAGGTATTCACCGGTGCGTGTATCGACCTTGATCATGTCCCCTTCTTCGAGGAACAATGGTACTTTCACTACCGCGCCGGTTTCACACTTGGCAGGTTTAGTTCCACCACTGGCGGTATCACCACGCAGGCCTGGGTCGGTCTCGGTGATTTTCAATACCACATGGTTCGGTGGTGTAATTGCAATCGGCACATCATTCCAGAGTGTCACCACACACATATCCTGCTCTTTGAGCCACTGCATATTGTCACTGACGGCATTCTCGTCTGCCCCTACCTGCTCAAAGGTCTCTGGGTGCATAAAGTACCAGGCATCACCATCGTTATAGAGATACTGCATATCCGTATCAATAACATCAGCCGCCTCAACAGATTCACCGGATTTATAAGTCTTCTCAAGCACACGACCTGTTTTCAGGTTACGGATTTTTACCCGGTTGAAGGCCTGTCCTTTTCCCGGTTTAACGAATTCATTCTCGATAATGCTGCAGGGGTCTCCGTCGATCATGATTTTCAGGCCGCCCCGAAATTCATTTGTGCTGTAGCTTGCCATGTAATACCTTCTTAAACTTGGTGGAAAATCTGGATGCCTATGATAACGAAAACTACCCCCTCATTGCATTGCCTGAATGGAAAAAGCGGGGAAAATAATGCTGACGGCCAACAAGCGCGAACGGTCAAAAGAGACTGGCAGACTGCCCTGTCCGAGGCCATTCGCGACCCTCGGGAGCTATTAACACAGCTCAAACTGCCTGTTTCCCTGCTCGAACAAAGCTCACTATCGCCGACCTTTCCACTGCGGGTGACCCAGAGTTTTATCCGGCGGATGCAGCCTGGGAATCCTCTCGACCCCCTATTGCTTCAGGTATTACCCCTGAATCAGGAGCTTAAGGATACTGACTGGGGCAGCCTGGATCCGGTTTGTGATCAGCATGCCATGCAGGGTCCAGGTCTGCTACATAAGTATCAGGGACGAGTATTACTGGTCAGCACTGCGGCCTGTGCGATTCACTGCCGTTATTGTTTTCGCCAGCATTTCCCCTACCAGCAGGCCAATCCACTGGGTAGTCAGTTACCTGCGACCCTCGCCTACCTCAACGCGCACCAGGACATCCATGAGGTTATTTTGAGTGGCGGCGATCCGCTCAGTCTCAGTGATGAACGCCTGTCCCGGATAGTCGAGCAACTGGATCAGATTCCTCATCTCAAAACCTTACGCATCCATACCCGGCTGCCCCTGGTGCTACCAGAGCGAATCGATGCCAACCTGCTGAAATGGCTACAGGCAACGAGGCTCAAGGTCGTATTGGTCCTGCATATCAATCATCCCAATGAGATTGACCAGGAGTTTGCCGAATCGATAGCACACCTGCAGCTCCCAGGCGTCAGCCTACTCAATCAGTCTGTACTCTTAAGAGGGATCAATGACAGTGCTGAAATATTAGTCAGTTTGAGCCATATGCTGTTTGAGGTCGGAATCCTGCCTTATTACCTGCACCAGTTGGACAAAGTCCAGGGTGCTGCCCACTTTGAAGTCCCTGCTGAGACTGGGGTCAAACTTCTGGCCGAGATGCGTCATAAATTACCCGGTTATCTGGTCCCGAAATATGTAAAGGAAATTCCTGGAGAACCCGCTAAGTACCCGATTTTTGGGTAAAATACCGCTTATCATTCAGAACCAACCGCCGACATAGATAGGGATGGTCGGATAGAATGGCGAAGTAGAAAATGACTATAGCGGTAAAAATACAGATTGGGGGCAGCTCCGAAGGAACCGGACTGCTGAAACGGACCAATAACGAGGCATAACAAAAAGTGTCCAAAAGCTTAGGGCTCTCTATTCCTGAACTTGTCAAACCTGATAAGGATCACTTCGACCTGCGTCAAAAGAAAGTCGATGAGTGGCTGGACAATTTACCGCGCGCCAATATTGGCGAAACTGCCCGTCGGGTATTTGAAACCCTGGTAGAAATAAACCGTTTTAAATATCCCTATCAAAACCGCCTCCACTTCATGGAGGCTTCCAGAGAAACGGTGATGTATGTCACCGACTCGATGAAACGTCACTTCGTCGGTATCAACGCGCCCTTACCTCTCAAGAATCAGAAGATCGTCGCGGCAACCCGCGAGATACACCATGCAATGGCCTTCAGTTACATGATTGCGATTGAGAATTATCTTGGCTCAAGTATGTTTTTCTCCGATAACAAACAACTTGCCACCATGATACAGCGTGCGCTGTCATCATTAGGTAAGGTGTTGCTAACCTGCTATCAAACTTACACACCCTATCCCGCTAATATCTGGTCTGAAATTCACAAACTTTATGGCGCAGCAGAAAGTCACAAACTCCTGAGCATCACAATTGTTGACGATCAAAATCTGCATAACATAAAGACCAGTATTAATGCAGAGTACATACGTATCCTGTTGATGGCACTCACCTCGCCTTATCGTCTACGCCATGGTGAAGCGGGTAAAGTCTACTCTGTTCTGGAACGCTGGGCCGGTAAGTGCAAACTTAAAACCGCTGACGATAAAACCAAATCGAATTCAGTATTTGCAGTGAACCTTGCCTCGGATGAAGCGCCACGAAACTTTTCACTACTCGAAGATGGCTGTAAAAGTGACTTTTGCCGAATACTCGATAGCACCACCCTGACCAAAGCTATTCGAAAAGATCTTAAGCATGGATTTAAAACTGGTGAAACGACAATCACTAGTATTGAAATGAATCGTCCCGATCTCTCACAGGATTTAATGAAACGATTACTGATTGCATGGTGCGTTATCCCTAAACGCAGTTACCCTAGAAACGAAGTCGACGAACGTATTCAAATAACACTCGGACTGACATCAACCCATCAGGTGATTATTGATGGCAGCCGAAGCAGTACCCAAAACGGTGAAAATTTCGAACACACTGCCTCGTATGAAACGAACAATGTCATTAATAACATTGCCGACAAACAACCAGACGTCTGGGATATGATTTATTTCCCAAATGAAACAGAAGGTCTGGATTCACTCGAAGAACAGCTACATAAAGATCAAGGCTCACAAAACAAACAGAAAAAACAGCAAAGTGAAACCTGGCTCATCCTCAACGAAAGTGCCCGTGGCTATTGCATAAAATCCATCAGTGAATCCAAGAGTCGTGCGCAAGTGGGTGAGCTGATTGGTATTCGTCGCCACGCAACCAACACGACCTGGAAATGGGGGGTGGGTGTTATTCGCTGGTTGCGTTCGGAACAGTCTAATGGCCTGATGATGGGCATCGAGATGTTAACCCCCGATGCAGCCGCCATTGGTCTACGTTCCGTCAGCAACGCAAAACACGACTACCAACGAACACTGATGCTGCCGGAGCTTAGTGCCGTCAATCAGCCGACAACATTAATTACAACCGCCGTCCCCTACCGGGTTGGTCATAAATTAGTCATCAATATTCTGGGTAAGGAAATTCTTATCAAGCTCAGTAAACAAGTGCAAAATACCGGACTTTTTGCTCAATTTCAGTTCGAAATCATGGAGGAGCAAAGTGTGGTTATTCAAGGTGAGACAGAAGATGAAAATGCCCCTGATTTTTCAGGTGTCTGGACCTCGATATAAGCTCGAAATCCTTGGCTCACCTCAAGTTAGGTCCTTTTCTGCCGATAGTTTATACAATAATTTAAATGGGGCATTGCTTAGAAATCATGTCTAGAATAAGCTACTTAGTCTTTCTCGCATTAGAGAAGCAAGAGGAAAAAACAATCGCCAACAGGATGGTTCTGTGAGTAATGAAAACATATTAAGGCTACTCACTGTCTTTGATGCCTCAGAAGAAGCCGAGGTTTTAATCAACGCACTTCGTAATGCCGGTCATATTGTGCGCGATATTCGCGTTGAAGATGAAGAAGACATGACCACGGCGCTCGAAGACAATCCCATTGATATCATTCTTTGTAAGCTCAAGATGCCTCACTTCAATGCCAAGCAGGCCGTCGAAGTGCTTTCTCGATTTGGTCGAGACATTCCTCTTGTAGTTGTCACTCTACCCGGTAAAGAATCCGCCGCTTTGGATACACTCAAGGCAGGTGCACGCGATGCCCTCAGTGAAGATCAAACTGAACGACTAAAACATATCGTAAAGCGCGAAGTCGCCGATCTACATGAACGCCGCGCACATCGTCGCTGTGAACAGATGTTGCGCGAGACTGAGAAACGCGCAAAGGCGTTAATCGATAGCTCTCGTGATGCAATTGCCTATGTACACGATGGGATGCACATTTACTCGAATAGTGCCTATCTGAAAATGTTTGGTTACGAAGATATCGATGATGTAATGGGCATGCCCATCATGGACATGGTCAGCAGCGAAGATCATGTCAAACTCAAAGAATTTCTACGTGGTTATGCAAAAGGTGAGTCCATGGACACACAACTCACTGTGCATGGCCAGCATATCGAAGACAAAAAATTTAAAATCAAAATGGAATTTTCACCCGCGAGCTATGAAGGTGAATCATGTACCCAAATTATTATTCGTGATGAATCATCAAACAAAGAATTAGAGCAAAAACTCAATGCAATGAGCCAGCTCGATCTGCTGACTGGTTTGTATAACCGCAACTTCTTTATCGAACACATGGATCAGTTTATTTCACGTGCCGTAGAAGGCCAGGCAAAAGGTGCAGTGGTCTATATCTCATTAGATAAGTACCAGGATGTGAGAGAAGAACACGGAATCAGTGCCAGTGATCACATGCTGACCGACATCGCCACTTTGTTGAAAGAAAAACTTGCCAACCTTGGTTTGCTCGCACGCTTTGAAGGACCTGTTTTCATTTTGCTCGCACAAAATGCCGATACCAAACAGGTCGAAAAAATATCTAAGGCAATATGCAAAATAATATCGGAACATTTTGCAGACATAGGACATGATAAAACAGTCCAAACGACTGCGAGTATTGGCCTGACTCTGCTAAATGAGGCGACTTCGAATAGCAATGATTGCATTAGTCGTGCTGAGAAAGGTAGTTTGATTGCACACAAAGAAGGTGGCAATAACTTCCACATCTATAACCCAGCGATTGAAGAAATGGCCGAGCATGAACAGGTCGATGTTTGGAGCTCACGCATCAAAGTTGCGTTAAAAGAAAACCACTTCAACCTAGTATTCCAACCTATCGTTAGCCTGCATGGTGAACCCGGTGCACATTATGAGGTCTTGTTGCGCCTCAAGGACGAAGCTGGAAACGAAATTTCACCTGAGGAATTTATCCCGGCAGCCGAAACAGCTGGCCTGATGAATTTTGTTGATCGTTGGGTCATCGCCAACTCATTCCTGATTCTTTCCAAAGATGTGAAAGCAGGTAAAAAGACCCGACTATTCATCAAACTCTCAAGCGCCTCGCTCACTGATCCAGACTTTTTACCCTGGCTGCGTGATCGCGTTAAGTCACTTAAGCTGGATACAGACAACCTGGTATTTGAAATCAGCGAAGAAACTGCGCTGAACTTCCTGAAGCAATCAAAGAGCGTCATTGATGGTCTTAACGAACTCCACTGCCGCACAACACTGGAAAACTTTGGCCTTGAACAAAACACCTACCAGTCGCTTAAACACCTAAAGGTGAACTACATAAAAGTCCACATGAAGCTCATTCATGGCCTTGCGCAAAACGTTGAGAATCAGGAAAAGGTTAAAGCTATCGCAGAATATGCCAACAATCAGAATATTCAAACCATAGCTGCCTTTGTAGAAGAAGCTAATTCACTCGCCGTCCTCTGGCAGTGTGCCGTTGACTTTATCCAGGGACACTTCCTGCAACAGCCGAATGAAGAAATGGATTATGATTTTGAGGATAGTGTTTAGATAACGTTTGTTTCATCCCTCCGTGGTTTCTGTTGCTCCCCTGGAAAGCCCCTCTTAGCACGTCAAAAATATTAATTCTTCCCGTTGGACTGACTGGGAGGCGATATAGTAGATTCCTGTTTCTTCAATTTATCCAACTTATCAATAACACGCTGTGCGCGTTCGATGTGGCTAATTAGGTATTCATTATCAGGATCGAGTTCACGTATGTCATTCCAAACAGCAAGAGCCTGTTCTATTTTTCCCTGACTATATAGTTTCCTACCCAGTTTGATGCCTTGTTTTACATTTTCTTTGATACGTGAGTCAAGTTCTTGTTTAAAGGCGGTTACCAGTGCATGTTTTTTATCTTTATTGGGTATTCTTTTATAAGCTTTTAGTGTGACTTTCAAGTCACCTTGCTTCAAGGTGCCTTTGGCTTTTTCCAGTAATGCCTGTCCACGTTTCGATATTAAAAGTGGCTTGCGTTTTTGTTTTTTTGCTAACTTATTTTGTATTTCGAGTATGGTTGTCTGGATCTCTTTACTGGGCTTTAATTCATCGGCTAACAAATAGCATTGTTCAGCTAGTTCAAGGTCACCTATGTTTATACCTTCAAGACCACAGATTAGAAGTTGCTGGTAAACATTATCAACTTCTTTTTCGTATTGTTGTACCGAGGCTTTGGTGCTCTTGTCGTCCGGCAGGGTTCGCGATAATTCTTGCTGGACATCCTGATTTTTTACAAGCCACTCTGCCTTATTTATATAGAGCTGGTAATACAATCCCTTTAGATAATGGGCGCGTTGTTTGATGAAATCGTTGTAGGCGGCTTGCAGTTTTTCGCTGTCAGGTAGCTTAGCCATGCCATAATTTAGCGAGCTCTCGGCAGCCTGCCAGTCTTGAGCTTTTATATGCGCTCCAATTTCTCGTAGTTTGATTTTTTCAAATCGGTCTGCAGCCTGTTGAACCTCGATCTTTCGTTTTTGTAGTTTGCTGTACTGAGAGTGTCCTGGCCTGACGTGTGACAGGGCATCCAAGGCTTTACTGTATTCGTGTTCGCTCAACCACTGCTGAATTTTGCTATCCAGGTCTTTATCGAATGAATGAATAAAAGCACAACCACTAAGGGCTGAAGTTATAAGTGCAAGGCTTATGATGGTTCGTAGTAGTTTCATGCAACATTTCGCTGAGAAAGAATCTCATCAAGTTGCTTCTCAATGGCTTCACTGTACTCAGGTTTAACATCGGTTAGGACATAGGTAGTGACCGGTTCTGCAATACCCCTGAGCCGTATTGAGTTATGTCGTTGTGCCAGAATACGCCATTGTACATCTGGATCCTTTACGAAAAAATCTGTGACGATAATTTGTCCACGTTCTGCGACAGAGTGTAAACGTGCTGCGAGGTTAACGGCCTCTCCCACAACGGTATATTGCATGCGTTCATCAGAACCCATGTTACCGGCCAGCATCTCACCGCTATTGACACCAATGCGGAAATGAATCGCTACCTTACCTTGTTGAATACGTTCTGTATTCAATCGATCGACCATACGCTGAATCATGAGCGCACAGAGTACCGCATTGAATTTGTGATCTTTATCTTCGTCCGGAGCTCCGAATACAATCATTGCACAATCACCCATATATTTATCGACAGTGCCGTGATAAAGCTTGCTTGCCATATTAATATAACGAAAGTATTCGTTCAGCATGCTGGCCACTTCCTCTGGTGGTAGTTTCTCTGAGAAAGAGGTGAAACCAACGATGTCTGCAAACAGTGCAGTCGCCTGTACATGTTTACCACCCAGCGAAACAGAATCCAGATTATCCATAATCTGTTTGGCCACTTTCGTAGAGACAAAACGTGAGAAAGCACTTTCCACCTGGTTTTTTTCAAGCAGGCCACTGGCCATGTTATTGAATGCGTCGACCAGGAAGCCTATCTCATCATTACGCGCGCCCGCGATTCGATATTCGTAATCGCCACTGTGAATCGCTTTACTCGCATCCATTAAGTCGTAAATCGGTTGTGAGATACGTTTGCCGACAAAGTAGGCCGTGATAATACCCAGGAGTATCATAAATATCGTAGCACCAGTGATGGCTCTTATTGTGTCATGCAGCGATTGTGATAGCGCTGACTTGCTATAGGTAATCAATGCATGCCCTGCTATCAGGTCCTGATATTGGATCGGTGTGATGAAGGACATGACTTCCAGAGGCTTAGTTGTCTCATCATAGTCAGTCCATTCTGCTGTGTAATGCTTTGGCTGAATTTGTTCCGACAATTCATACATCTTGTTAATGTCATGAATCGGTAAACGCCCAGAGCTAGCCAGTACTTTACCATCGTGCGAATAGACCACCGCACCTAAGACATTATCATTTTGGCCTAGGTTACTAACCTGTACCATAAGGCTAAGAATATCGTCCGACAGTACTAGTTCTTTTGATGACTCTGCGAGATGATCCACCATGGTCTGACCAAACTCATTGATTTGTGTCTTAAGTAACTCAGACTGGTTGGTGACAATCATCAAGCCCAACAGCCCCATACCTGAACCAATCATCAAAGTCAGAATAATTGCCAGCTTGTAAGCGATCGGGACCTTCTTCGGTGCCAGCTGTGACAGGTTCTTTCTTAAACCATCACGTAGGCGTGAACTCCACGATGATTCATGTGTTTCCTGGTCCTGGAGATTGACTGGTTTTTCTGACATGTTTTCTATGGTTACAGAGTAATATTACCAATGAAATATTAAGCAATATTCGAGCCGCTTTCTCGCCCGCTAGGTTGCTTGAGCGCTATAATATCACGGCATTCATGAAAAATTAGTCTTTTCTAATAAGTGTTGTCGCTCAATTTTTACGCAGTCGGAATATGGTCTTTAAAAACATGACTCAATTCACAAGTATGTGCATACTTTTACTATGCATTTAATTCAGAGCGGAAGTTTGTGAGCCAGGTTTTAAAAAGCCCGAGTCTGGTTCTTGGTTTGTGTTTGCTCAGTATCTGGGGGCAGCTGTTGTGGCTGGCTACCTACTTCAGCAACAATTCGTTCCAGCTTAGCTTTTTTATTCTGATCGGTTTTATTATGGTCGCACTTTTATTCAGCCTAGTACTCCGTTATCATTTTTTTAGTGCCTCACTAAAAGCTGCACAGCAGCAGACACCTGCATGGCTAACATCAATAGCACAGTCACTATCGCGACAACTTGCTATTCCTGAACCAAAACTTTATACGCTTGCAGCAAATGGATTGAATGCCTTTGCAGCAAATGATTTAACTCGGCGCGGACATATTGTATTGCACCATCAAGTGCTGGTCTCGCTAACCCATGACGAGGTTGAGTCCATCCTTGCCCATGAGCTATGCCATATCGAAAAAGGTCACGCGGGTATTTTTACCTTTATGCAGGGTGTGATGCTGAGCGTGAGCTTACCGCTTGCATTAATATTTAGTCTCGTAAAGTGTCTGTTTACAGGCTTTTCACGATTTAGAGAAAACATACTAACCGCAAACAGCTTTTTATCCTTAGTTTGTTTTCCTGCGACGAGTGTGATGCTTTTTATTGCGAGTCGTTTCTGGGAATACGAAGCAGATGCCTGTGCTGCCGCATTAGTTGGCAAACAGCAATATATGCAAGCACTGCGCTGTTTGCATGGGAGCTTTTTTCAACACCCCAACCTACTCGGCATAGTCCGGCAAACGACTGGCGATTCTGCCGCAGGCCTTCAGTCAACAGCAAACAACCAGGATGGCGGACTGACTCACCCCAGTTTGGCTCAAAGAATCAATGCCTTGCAAGAAATTGGCTCATAGACCGATTTTCACTTAGAATGCGCAACCCTAAACTTTACTGGGAAAATTGCAGGAGTACACATGTCGCTTATTCGTCCTTTCCGTGGTTTACGTCCGAAAATTGAATTTGCAGAGGATGTGGTTGCACCACCTTACGATGTCCTGAATACGGAAGAGGCACGTGAGCGGGCTGCGGGCCGACCTCACAGCTTTTTACATATTTCCAAACCTGAAATCGACTTGCCTGTTGGTACGGATCCTTTTGATCCAAGCGTCTATGCCAAAGGTGCTGAGAACCTGAATAAATTAATCGCCGAACAAATTCTGATTCGAGAAGATAAACCCGTTTACTACGCGTATCGTCTGGATATGAACGGGCATCAGCAATCGGGATTGGTTGCCGTTGCCTCCGTCAAAGACTATGACAGTAATCGAATTCGCAAACACGAATACACCCGACCTGAAAAAGAAGATGATCGTGTAAAGCAGATTGATGCATTGAATGCCCAGACAGGTCCTGTATTTCTAACCTATCGCCATGATCAAACGGTCGATGGCGTGGTCAATAAGGTAATGCAACAAGCCCCTTTATATGACTTAACTGCAGATGATGGCGTGCAACATACCATCTGGATCATCGATGACGAACAGGACATTGCAACTCTGACATCGACCTTTGATGCCATGAACAATCTTTATATTGCAGATGGACATCACCGCTCTGCATCCGCCTCGCGTGTATCAGCAATGCGCAAGAGCAAAACAGGCAGCGACTCACATGAGTATTTCCTAACGGTTATTTTTCCTGATAATCAAATGAACATTCTTGATTACAATCGGGTGATTAAAGATCTCAATGGCCTGTCGATAGATGAATTCCTGGCTGAGTGTGCTGAACAGTTTGATATTGAAAAAAGTGACGGGCAGATGAAGCCTGAAAAAGTAAATGTATTTGGTATGTATCTGGATAAACAATGGTATCGATTGACGATTAAAGATGAATTAATTCCTTCAGATGATCCTGTTGGCCGGCTTGATGTCAGTCTTTTACAGAATAATCTCATTACACCGATACTCAATATCAACGATCCACGCCGTGATAAACGCATCGACTTCGTTGGTGGTATTCGTGGTTTGGATGAGCTAGAAAAACGCGTCAATAGCGGTGAAATGAAAGTTGCATTCGCACTATACCCAACACAACTATCCGATCTGATGGATGTTGCGGATGCAGAAAAAGTCATGCCACCTAAGTCGACGTGGTTTGAGCCTAAACTGGCGGATGGGTTGGTTTCTCACGTATTAGATTAGTATTTTTTCGCAGCACTGCTGCGACCTACTTTCTTGTATCGACAAGAAAGTAGGCAAAGAAACTCCTCCCCTGCACTCGCCTAACATTCGAGCCTTATTGGCTTACTCAGTGAAACTTTGTGATTCGCCCTCCTTGGCTCATCACAGAGGCTCGGCGTCCTGCCTCGCCCCATTCGGGTTTCACTTGCGCTTAGCCAAACGTCTCTCATGGCTGCGCAAGGGGATTATCCATTGAGTTAGTACAGTGCTAATAAACACGGTAGATATCTCTGTTTTAGTTGTGAGCAGAAAGCCCCCATGTGCGGGTGCGTGAGTTTTTACGACTTTTAAGAAATAAAAATAGCGCGAGCCAGGGAAGGCGAGCCCGGTTTTGCTGAGCAGGGAGGCGAATCAAAACCGGACAAGGCAAAAGACAATAAAACTCACAGATTGCACCCGCAACGGGGGTGTCGTTTCTTTTGGATACTTTTCTTTGGACAAGCAAAGAAAAGTATCTCGCTTCAGCGAAGCGAAATAAGAATAAATTAAAAATAAAACAGGGATTCTTTTTGCTACGGGAATGACGAAAACAAAATTGGAAAGGCTAAAAACTAAATTTATTCTTCGCCTTCAACCTCTTCATGCAATGGAATTAATCGTTCCACTGAACGGAAGCCTTGGGGTAACTTACGGCCACGTTGCGCTCTTTCACCTTCGAAGTTTTCCATTTCATCCTGGGTCAGAATCTTGTGACGTTTACCGGAGAATATCTTAATGCTGTCTTTGTCGTTGACGACGGTGACTGCAGTAACATCTTCGCCTTTGTTACGAGCACCAGGGGGAATGTTGATGATTTTGATCCCCTTGCCTTTTGGCATCACCGGGATTTCATCAATATGATGGATAAGCATATGGCCTTCACTGGTCACTGCAACTACCCAGTTGTTTTCCATATCTTCAACCAGTGCTGGTTGTAGAACCATTGCGCCCGTTGGCACTTTCATTACAACCTTGCCTTTTTTGTTGCGGGTGATTAAATCTTCAATCTTAGCGACAAATCCGTAACCACTACTGTTTGCCAACAAGACATGTTGATCTGGGTTGCCTGAGACGACACCACAGAAACGTGCTCCGGCGGGTGGACTCAAACGACCGGTCAAAGGTTCACCCATTCCGCGTGCCGATGGTAAGGTATGGCTTGGAACCGCATAAGTACGCCCAGTTGAATCAATAAAAATAGAAAGTTGATTGGTCTTGGTTTGTACTGAATCAAGGTATTGATCACCAGACTTATAGGCTAAGGCAGCAGCATCAACCTCATGTCCTTTCGCAGCTCGAATCCAGCCTTTATCAGAAAGCACCACTGTCACAGGATCAGAGCTGATTAAGGATGTCTCATCCATTGCCTGTGCAGCATCACGTGAGACAATTGGCGAACGACGAGCATCACCAAAGTTTTCAATATCTTCCTGAAGTTCAGTTCGAACCAGGGTTTTTAGCTTTGCCTTGGAGGCCAACAGGCCTTCTAGTTCTTTGCGTTCTTTGCGCAGTTCTTTTTGCTCTGTCTTGATCTTCATTTCCTCAAGACGGGCTAACTGGCGTAAACGGGTATCAAGAATGTAATCTGTTTGTACACCGGTGAGCTTGAATCGTTTCATCAGGACGGGTTTTGGTTCATCCTCTTTACGAATGATTTTTATGACCAAATCCAGGTTCAGGAAAGCAATGAGCAAACCGTCTAATAAGTGCAGCCGGACTTTAACTTTAGCGAGACGGTGTTCCAGGCGACGCGTCACTGTTTGAATACGATAATCGATCCACTCTAGCAACATTTGAAGCAGATTGCGCACACCAGGGCGCCCATTCATACCAATCACATTCATGTTGACACGGTAGGTACGCTCAAGGTCCGTGGTCGCAAACAGGTGAGTCATCAATTCATCCGCGTTAACCTGATTCGATCTCGGTACAACAACTAGTCTGGTTGGATTCTCATGATCAGATTCATCACGAAGATCCACTACCATTGGTAATTTCTTGGCGGTCATTTGACCTGCAATTTGTTCCAGGATTTTTGCGGGTGAGGTTTGGTGCGGCAGAGCGGTAATAATGACATCACCATTCTCTGTTTCATAACGGGCACGCATCCGGATCGAACCCCCACCTTTTTTATACATCGCACGGATTTCTTTTACCGGGGTAATAATCTCCGCATCAGTCGGGTAGTCTGGGCCCTTAACAAATTTTGTAATGTCAGATAACGTCGATTTAGGATTCTTTAATAAATGAATCGCAGCCTTACCCACTTCTCTTAAATTATGAGGGGGAATATCCGTTGCCATACCAACAGCAATACCTGTTGTACCATTCAGTAAGACATGAGGTACACGTGCTGGTAATAACTTAGGTTCGTTTAATGAGCCATCAAAGTTAGGCACCCAATCAACCGTCCCCTGCCCCAGTTCACTTAATAGTAACTCTGCAAAACCGGATAGACGTGATTCGGTATAACGCATTGCCGCAAATGATTTAGGATCATCAGGTGAACCCCAGTTGCCCTGACCTTCTAATAAAGGATAGCGATATGAGAATGGCTGAGCCATTAACACCATGGCTTCGTAGCAGGCACTATCACCATGAGGGTGAAACTTACCTAACACATCACCGACGGTACGAGCTGATTTCTTAAATTTTGAGCCGGCTTTAAGGCCTAACTCTGACATCGCATAGACAATACGACGCTGTACAGGTTTTAGACCATCACCAACATGCGGCAACGCACGATCAAGAATAACGTACATCGAATAATCAAGATAGGCACGCTCAGTAAAGGTTCTAATCGGCAAGCGTTCGATATTGTCATCAAACAATTCTTCTTGCGCACCCTCCTTGGGCTTCTTGGTTTTTTTCGTCTGTGTTTTTGGTTTTGCAGCGGCTGTTTTCTTCTTAGCTACTTTCTTCTTGGCAGCTTTCTTCTTTGGGGCTCCTCTAGACATTAGCCAGATCCCCTCGCTCTTCTAACCATGCCTTTCGATCAGAGGCACGCTTCTTGGCTAACAACATGTCCATCATCGATTGCGCACCATCGCCGGGTTGAATCGTCAACCGCGCCAGTCGACGGGTATCAGGATCCATAGTGGTCTCACGCAACTGGAGTGGATTCATTTCACCCAAACCTTTGAAGCGCGTAACCTGGACCTTGGCTTTTTTCTTCTCAGCCGCAATGCGATCAAGGATGCCTTGTTTCTCTGCCTCGTCATGGGCATAAAAAACTTCTTTCGCTACATCGATTCGGAACAAAGGTGGCATGGCAACATAGATATTTCCTTCTGCAACCAGCGTATGGTAATGACGTAAAAACAAAGCACATAATAACGTCGCGATGTGGGCACCATCGGAGTCCGCATCGGCAAGCACAATAATTTTTCCGTAACGCAGATTTTTTGTAATACTCGAACCAGGGTCAACCCCGATCGCAACGGATATGTCATGAACTTCCTGGGAACCCAGCACTTCGGCTGAATCCACTTCCCAGGTATTTAAGATCTTACCGCGCAGCGGCATGATGGCCTGGAACTCACGATCACGGGCCTGTTTTGCTGAACCACCTGCCGAATCACCCTCAACTAAAAACAGTTCAGTACGATCCAGATCCTGTGAAGAACAATCTGCTAACTTGCCGGGTAGAGCTGGACCTTGGGTGATCTTTTTGCGTACAACTTTCTTACCCGCACGCATACGGCTTTGGGCATTATTGATGGCCAACTCCGCGATACGCTCACCATCTTCGATGTGTTGGTTTAGCCACAGACCAAAAGCATCTTTGACCACACCGGAGACAAAGGTGGCACACTCTCGTGAACTTAACCGTTCTTTAGTTTGCCCAGAGAATTGTGGATCCAATAACTTAACCGAGAGAATATAACTGACCTTGTCCCATACATCTTCCGGTGAAATCTTGACACCACGTGGCACTAAATTACGAAATTCACAAAACTCCCTGACCGCATCAGTCAAACCAGTGCGGAGACCGTTTACATGGGTACCACCCTGTACCGTCGGTACCAGATTTACATAACTTTCGGTAAGCGCATTTTCGCCCTCTGCGACCCAGGCCAGCGCCCAATTGACGGTTTCTTCATTGCCTTCCATGGTGCCAACAAAGGCATCGGCCGGCACTAACTCACTCTCCTGCAGTGAATCAGTTAGGTAATCTTTTAAGCCATCTTCGTAAAACCATTCTTCTTCTTCACCAGAGGCCTCGTCACCAAAGCCAACCGTGAGCCCTGGGCACAGCACGGCCTTGGCACGTAAAATATGTTTGAGGCGAGAAATGGAGAACTTGGGCGAATCAAAGTATTTTTTGTCTGGCCAGAAACGAATAGTGGTACCGGTATTACGCTGTCCTACGCTACCAACCACTTTGAGTTTGGAGGTCTTTTTACCGTTGGCAAAGGCCATGTGGTATTCCTTGCCGCCGCGACTGATCCACACTTCCAGTTGCTTGGACAGAGCATTCACCACCGATACACCTACACCATGTAAACCACCCGAGAATTGATAGTTCTTGTTTGAGAACTTACCACCGGCATGGAGACGCGTGAGAATCACTTCTACACCCGGTAACTTTTCCTTGGGGTGTTTATCCACCGGCATACCACGACCATCATCAGTCACTTCCAGCGAACCATCTTTATAGACATAGACATCGATGCGTGAGGCGTGACCAGCAATCGCCTCATCGACGCTATTATCGATAACTTCCTGTGCTAAGTGATTGGGACGCTCGGTCTGAGTGTACATCCCAGGGCGTTTGCGGACCGGTTCGAGTCCGGTTAGTACTTCAATATCTTCAGAGGTATAAGATCGTGCAGCCATACAATGAGTATAAACTCTCTTGTTTTAATTTATGCTGCTAATGATCGCGCAGAAAATTAGTACTATGCAAGTAATAATTACGCAACAAAGGAAAAAATTTAACTATTGTGAAAAAATAATTTACAGAACGTCTAATTAAGTTCATCAAATGGATGGTGACAAGGCATAAACGAGTGAAAAGGGCGGAATTTACACGAAGTAAATGAGCACTTCGAACTCGTTTATAACACAGTTAGCACCGTTTCAGGGACTTAATCATCAAATCTTGAACTGAGCAACCATTGACTGTAGCTCAACGGCTAATCGTGCCAGGTCAACGCTTGAATTAGCAATATCTTCCGTACCACGCGCACTTTGATCCGCAACCTGCGAAATATTGGTTACGTTGACATTGATCTCTTCAGCTACTGTGCCCTGCTGAGTCGACGCACAAGCGATCTGAGTGTTCATATCAGAAATATCTCCAACCGCTGAAGTGATAACTGCAAGCGCCTCACCGGCCTCACCTGCTTGTTTGACACTGGATTCTGCCTGAGAGCGACCACTATGCATCACCGACACCGCATCTTTTGCACCTTGCTGTAGTTTTTCGATGATAGTCTGAATCTCTTGAGTTGAATCAGCAGTCCGACTCGCCAAACTACGTACCTCGTCTGCCACTACCGCAAAACCTCGGCCTTGTTCACCTGCGCGTGCCGCTTCAATAGCCGCGTTTAAGGCCAGCAGGTTAGTTTGCTCGGCAATGCCCTGAATTACATCAAGCACCGTACCAATGGCTTCACTGTCCTGCTCAAGACCATCAATCACAGAGGATGCCTTACTGACTTCACTCGCTAGGGTCTCGATAGACTGGATCGTTTTGTTAATGGTCTGCTTACCATTTTGGGCTTGATTGTTTGCATTCGTCGCCTGCTCTGCAGCATTGTTAGCATTCGCTGAGACTTCTTGCACCGTAGCGACCATTTCATTCATGGCGGTCGCAACTAAATCAGTATCGGTTCGTTGCTGTTGGATACCACTCTTGGTGGTATCAACAATGGCAGACATCTCTTCTGCTGCGGCGGCAAGTTGTGAGGTTGAGCCTGCCACCTGACCAATAATACCCTGAACTTTGTCGGTAAATTGATTAAAGGCCATTGACATCTGTGCCACTTCATCACGACCTCGCACGCTTAGACGCTTGGTGAGATCACCTTCACCTTCTGCAATATCACGCATCGCGGCAACAATGTAGTTCAACGGCTTCGAGATCATCACCACTAACAACCAGCTACCTATGATACCGACCAGAATACTCAATACTGAGATAAATACGACTCTCGCAGTTGTGCTATCAACTGAATCAACTAACTCGGTGCTGATTTTTTCTGAGACAGCCGTCTGGGTATTCACTAGTTCGGTAATATCTGTCTTGATAGTTTGCACTAAGGGGCCAATTTCAGTACGAAGTAAATAGGAATCAGTTCGCCATTTCTCACTACCATGTACTTTAAAAAGTTCCTCTTGTAAGGAAAAGTACTTCTCCTGCAAGGTGTTTATGTTTTCAACTGCCTCTTGCTGCTCAAAGGTCAGGACATCACTAGCTTCTATTAAGGCCTCAATATCTTTCTTAAATCCATCTCGGAATAAGCGGATATTGGAGACATTATCCTGTGTCCGAAATGCAATAAATGCCCTGTTATTATTCAGAATATTCATCCACTTTTGGCGCATCTCAGAAAGTTTGTACAATAACCGTTTTCGCTCCGCGGAGCCATCGTTCTCACTATCTTCAGAAGTTAGCATCTGAGTCAAGTTCTGTTGAATATCTGATGCGATGGGGGCCATCTTCGAGGCAGAAAAGGCGATACCAGGTTGGTTCTTACCAGGATCAAGCACCAACTCAACCATTTGATCGCGATAGGCTTCGAAGCTACTCACCTTGCCTTCTATGCTCGCAACGAGTGTCGCAGTTTCTTCACTGTTGATTACCGCAGGCATGGCTTTGAGCTCTGTAATGCCATCTGATAACGCAGTCAGCGCCATGTCGTAATTTTGTTGATGGATTTCTTCACCACTGGTCAAATAAAAACCCAGTGAGGCATTGGCGCTATCCAGGGCATTAGCTAACTGCAATGAGGCAATCGCGACCGGCTGTCTAACTTCGACTACATCTTGTATGTCACCCTTAGTTCGAGTCAAACTATATATAGACTCTCCTGCCACAACGGTGAGCATGACCAATACGACTCCCACAATCACAATGATGCGGGTGCGAATTTTGAAGGCTGATAGTGCTGTCATTAATTTACTAATCATAGTGAATCCCACTAAATTACTAAGGTTCTTGATTTTACTTAGGAATATATCCCTGACTCGTTTGATGAAATATCGGCTTAACGCGCGGAAACTTAAATTTGTCAAACACTGAAACAAAAAAAAGCCCATTTTAGTAAAAATGGGCTTTTTTATGCATTTTGAGCGGTTTTTAAGGCAATTCCACACCCAGGCGATGAGCGACCTCTTCATAGGCCTCGACCACGCCACCCAGACCTTGTCGGAAGCGATCCTTATCGAGTTTTTTGCGGGTTTCTGCATCCCAGAGACGGCAGCCATCAGGGCTAAATTCATCACCCAAATATAGTTTACCCTTGAAATGACCAAACTCTAACTTGTAATCGACTAATAACATTCCAGCATCGAGAAAGAGCTTCTTTAATACATCATTTACCTTGAAGGTAAGATCTTTCATTGCATCGATATCTTCCTGGGTACCCCACTTGAAAGAGATAATGTGGTAATCATTGATCATTGGATCATGCAAATCATCGTTCTTTAAAAAGAACTCAAAGGTAGGCGGGTTAAGTTCTAAACCATCTTCGACACCCAGGCGTCTCACCAAACTACCGCTCGCAATGTTTCTCACTACACATTCAATCGGTAACATCTTAAGACGTTTAACCAGTGATTCCTGATCGTTGAGTATGCTCTCAAAATGAGTTGGCACTCCCGCCTCTTCCAGTTTTTGCATAATGAAGGCATTGAAACGATTGTTGACCATACCTTTACGATCAAGCTGCTCAATTTTTTCACCATCGAATGCTGAGGTGTCATTACGAAAATGCATGATCATTTTGTCAGGATCGTCGGTGGTATAAACCGTCTTAGCCTTACCAACAATTAATTCGTCACGTTTATTCATTTTTTTATTCTCAGTACTAATTAACACTCATCCAGTCAAAACCTTCTGCCTGATGAGCAATGTGTATATCATCCGAATCCCAGTCGAGTGCTTCAGCTAACGCCTGCCGAGCCAGGATAGGATCATTATTCTTTTCACTTATATGCATGGCCACAATCGTCGCGAGTTTGCTTGAATCCATTTTTTGTAGCAGCTCTGCGGCTTGTGCATTATTCAGATGACCGTAATCACTGCCGACGCGCATTTTCAGATGAGGAGGATATTCGCCATCTGCGAGCATTTCAATATCGTGATTGCATTCGAGTAACAGTGCATTCACACCACTCAGCATCTCGATAATATAAGGCGTTATCATCCCGGTATCCGTTAATAAGCCTAACTTTTGTTCGCCATTGGAAAACAAAAACTGACATGGTTCGGATGCATCATGGGGAACCGAATACGGTGTTACTTCTATATCACCCAGTTCGATTCGCTCACCAATGATAATTTCATTGCCCTCAGGGATAACACCTAAGGTTGTTGCACGACTGGTTCCATGCGTCATCCATACAGGTGTCTTATGTTTTCGTGCAAAAGCACCGACACCCCGAATATGATCACCATGCTCATGGGTTACTAATATCGCATCGATCATATCAGCGCTGATGTTAACCCGAGCAAGGCGCATTTCTGTTTCACGAAGTGAAAACCCGCAGTCGACCAGTAAGATTGTCGAGTTATGCTTTATCAGCGTTGCGTTGCCACGACTACCGCTTCCTAACGAGGCGAATTGCACCTTATCTCCTTGCCTTTATAAGATACTGCCCTGTAAGTCTTTTAATATTTTACTAGTGACTTCTTTCATATCTTCAGGGACTTCACCGTTTGCCTTGATGATTACTTCGGTCGCAACACCTTTTTCTTCGAGTATGATTAGATACTTGAGATGCAAAGGTGCCTGTGTATCAGTAAACAAGTTACCAAATAACCCGCCCTGTTTTGGAATCACAAAAGTCTCAGGTAATTCAATGTAATAGATCCCTGCGGTTCTATTCTTATCCTCTACCAGAAAACCAAGGCGGTCAAGCGCGATACCGATATGGCGCCAGGAGCGTGCATATGGCTCGTTGATGGTAAGGCTGGCATTGTCGCCTTCAAGATTGAGTTTTGTCAGCTCAGTAGGCTTAACCGAGCCAACGTGCTGCTCGGCGATGGTGGCTTCCAGGCCACGGAAAGACATAAAGCGCGTTAGCATTTCGATCTCGAGTTCAGGATCTGATTGGCGTGGGACCCATTTGGTTTGCACCTCTGAAAGGTGATCTTGCTCGTCACCTTCCACAATTTCTTTTAAGCCCTGGTGATTTACGAACAAGCGTGTTAGTTCTGCTTTTGGATCCCATTCAAGTCGAATACGATACCTGTCCATATAACCTGATGAAAACAAACCGCTAAGAAATTCTGTCAAAAAGTTAGTTGGTACATCATAGCGGTTCTCGAGCCAGTCTGTTTCGATAAAACCAATGCGCGGATGCTCTCGCTTGATTTTAAAACCAAGGCGCGTAAAAAAGGTTTTGATGTCTTCCCATACCGCTTCGCCAGCTCCATCGACTTCGAGCCAAAACAGGTTACCACTGCGAACAAAACGCATACCTTCATAACTTTGTGCATATTTTGCTGTCGGTTGCCCACCTAGCTTCTCTTCATAGCTTGAATAGGTCTTAACACTGCGCTCTAATTCTTTTAAGGTTGAGTCGCTCCCCGCCTCTGGTTTATCCAGGCCAGGAGGGACTTCCAGATCTTCCAAGTCAATAGATGCCTTGTAAACGCCTTTATAATCTCGGGTGGTTGAAGAACAGGATGCAATAAAACAAACAGCTAAAATAATACTTGTACGAAACTTCATGGTTTTCTCACAGAATTCAGATTAAGACACATTGGCTAACTTCAGCGCGGCACGGATTTTTCCATGATGTGTCTCAGACAAAACGGTTAAGGGTAATCGAATGCCAGTGCCTATCATGCCCATGTCGTGGAGCGCCCATTTCACAGGGATAGGGTTTGCTTCGAGGAACAGATCCTGATGTAAAGCCATCAGGGTATTGTTTATCGTGGATGCTGTCTCTTTGTCCCCGGCCAGGGCCGCTACACACATATCGTGCATTGCCTTGGGGGCGACGTTAGTAGTAACGGATATCACACCATGACCACCTGCCAGCATGAAATCCATCCCGGTGGCGTCATCCCCACTATATATATCAAACTCACCTGAGACGGCGGTCAGAATCTCACGGGCACGCTGAATGTCGCCGGTAGCCTCTTTGATTCCGATGATATTGGAGATCTTGCTCAGACGGACGACCGTTTCAGTCAGCATATCGACCGCGGTACGGCCTGGTACATTGTACAAAATTTGGGGAATATCAACGGCCTCAGCAATTGCCTTGTGGTGCAAATAGAGTCCTTCCTGGGTAGGCTTATTATAATAGGGTGTTACCAGCAGACAGGCATCGGCACCAGCATCTTTTGCACAGCGCGTTAGCTCAATCGCCTCGGTTGTCGAGTTTGAGCCTGTACCGGCTATGACCGGAATACGCCCAGCCACGGTCTTCACAACATGACGGATCACATAGCAGTGCTCTTCTTCATCGAGGGTCGCCGATTCTCCTGTGGTACCGACGGCCACAATCGCATCGGTTCCATTCACTATATGGAATTCAATCAACGAATCGAGAGCTTTTTCATCAATGGCGCCGTCGTCAGTCATGGGTGTGACCAACGCGACCATACTGCCGCGAAACATACCTTCCCCTATTTCCCGTCCGGGTAAAAACCGCCATGGTATCGGCCCGCTAGCGTCATGACAAGCTGTTTACCGAACAAGCCAATCTATGGGTGTATAGACAGGATAATCTGTGATAATTCCCTGAAATTCAGTATCTTGGATATAGACCGAGAGGAGGTAAGGCTGTGACTGTTGAGCAAACTGAGGAACAAAAACCGGTTCGGGAAATCCGAATCAATCCGATTGTACCGACAGAGTCTGTGCTCGTCGCCACCGCCCGCAGTATGCGGCCCCGCAAGGCCGAGGAACCGGCCCCCAGAGACACTCGCCGGCACGTCGAAACCTGTCCATTTTGCCGTGGCAATGAGGACAAGACCCCACCCCAGATTGCCCGCTACCCAAAAGATGATGACTGGCAAATGCGTATCGTCGAGAACTTGTACCCGGTTTTGGGAGATGATCGTAGCCAACCTAGCTTTGTCTATGGTCTACAGCAGGCGATTGATGGTTATGGGCGACATGAGGTCATTGTCGATCACCACCAACACGGAATTGCCGTCCATGAAATGAGCCATGAGCATCTCTCCAGCTTGTTTCATGTTTATCAACAGCGCATGGCCGAGCTATACCAGATGGATGAACGTCTGAAGTATGTGCTGGTTTTCAAGAATTTTGGTCCTGCAGCGGGTGCCAGCATGGCCCATACCCATAGCCAGATTATTGCCACCCCGGTAGTACCACAAAATGTTCACGATGAGGTCAGTTACTCCAAGACCTATTTTGACCGTCATCACCAATGTATCTTCTGCTCACTGATTGATGAAGCGCTGACTTTTGAGGCCACCATCTATGATCGTGGATCCGGTGAGGTTGTGCGTAAGATTGATGTTGGTCAGTACGTGGTCGAAAAAGGTGAAAAGTTTATTGCTATCAAGCCCTTTGCCAGTCGCTACGAATGGGAAGTGCATATCCTGCCACTTCAACACCAGAGTAACTTTCTAGACACAGCTAAAGATGATCTGGATGACCTGGCGCAAGTGATGCAACGCACCATGGCCCGTCTTGATGCTGTGATTGGCGGCGCGCAATTTAACTTTTTCCTACACAGTCTACCTCAAGGCAAAGAATCACAGTCCTGCCATGCCAGCTATCATTGGCACCTGGAGATATGCCCGCGCACCAGCATACCCACCGGCTTTGAACTAGGCTCTGGTCTGTTTGTGAATACGATTAGTCCGGAAGAAGCAGCAGAACAACTTCGCTCTGTACAACTCTGATAAAATCAACGATAGTTATCCTATGAGTAACTTTCTGGTCATCTCAGCCCTTGGTCACGACCGAGCCGGTCTGGTTTCTGAATTATCTGATTTCATTCTCAATGCCGGCTGTAATATAGAAGACAGTCGCATGAGTATTCTCGGAGGCGAATTTGCCATCATCATGATGGTCTCCGGTGCCTGGAACAATATCGCCAAATTGGAAGATCAGTTACCAGCAGTACAAGAAAAGCTTGAGCTTATTATCACAGGTCAGCGAACCGAGAGTCGCAAACTCACGCAAGAAGAGATCCCATACAATATTGAAGTTGTCTCACTGGACCATCCGGGTATCGTCCATAAAATAACCGGATTTTTCTCCGAGCGAAATATCAATATTCATGACTTGTACACCACTTCGCATCGTGCCGCCCATACCGGTTCACCCATGTTCGCCTTAAACATGACGGTTGAAATTCCAGCCGCGACACATATTTCAACACTACGCGATCAGTTTATGGAGTTTTGTGATGAGCTAAACCTGGATGCCATCATGGAGCCAATGAAAGTCTGAGTTTATCTGTAGAGTATTAACGAAGCATGATGAAATTTAAGACTTATATATTCAATAAGCAGGAGTCACAATGGCAAAAGTCGAATTGAAAAAAGCGGTTCCCGCTTTCTCTTTACCCGCCACTGGCGAACAAACCATTTCATTAAGATCGCTCAAAGGCCAAAACGTTGTTCTTTATTTTTACCCAAAAGACAGCACCCCTGGTTGTACCACAGAAGGACAGGATTTTCGCGATGCGATGGCTAAGTTTAAACGGCAGGATACTGTCATTCTCGGCGTATCGAGAGACAGTCTGCGTTCACACGAAAATTTCCGGACCAAACAAAAATTCAAATTTGATTTGCTGTCTGATGAAGACGAGACCTTGTGCAAGCTATTTGACGTCATCAAGATGAAAAACATGTATGGTAAAAAAGTACGTGGCATTGAGCGCAGTACATTTCTAATTGATAAGAAGGGCAAACTGCAACAGGAGTGGCGTAAAGTAAAAGTGGCCGGCCATGTTGATGAAGTATTGGCCGCGGTTAAAGAACTTAACAAAGCACAGAAGTAATTTCACACGAAAATGATTGGTGACCCGACCTTATGAACTCAAAGCAAATCGAAGGCAAGCGTCTTTTTGTACTTGATACTAACATCCTCATGCACGACCCCAGTTCGTTATTTCGTTTCCAGGAACATGATATTTTCCTACCTATGATTGTGCTCGAAGAGCTGGACAATAACAAAAAAGGAACCACTGAGGTCGCACGCAACGCGAGACAATCAAGTCGTTTTCTTGATGACATGATGTCAGATGTCTCACAAGATGAAATTGAAGATGGCCTGGAGCTAAACGTAAAACATCTTGATTTCGCGCATGACTCAATGGGTTCGGGAAAACTTTATTTTCAAACCAAACATTTTGGCGATGAACTACCTGAATCGCTGCCAGGTAATAAAGCAGATAATAATATTCTGGGTACCGCACTAGCCCTGCAAAAGCTTTATGAAAAAACGCATATCACATTAGTGTCAAAAGATATTAATTTGCGTATCAAGGCAAACATCCTTGGTATTCACGCAGAGGATTATCACAACGATCAAGTGCTTGAAGATGTTGACCTCCTGTTTAACGGCAGTGTTGCACTTGATGAAAATTTCTGGGATTCACATGGGAAAGAAATGGATTCCTGGATGGAGTCTGGCCGATCTTTCTATCGCATACGTGGTCCTGAGGTAAAAACCTGGGCACCTAACCAGTTTGTCTATCACGAACACGATGGGTTTCAGGCAACCATTCGCAAGATTGAAGAAGATGACAGTGCCGTCATAGAAACCACAAAGGATTACTCCGCGAGTAACAATTCAGTATGGGGTATCAGCGCACGTAACCTTGAACAGAACTTTGCGCTTAATTTATTAATGGACCCTGAGGTAGACTTTGTCTCTCTACTTGGCATGGCCGGCACTGGAAAAACCCTGCTCTCACTTGCCGCAGGTCTGGAACAAACACTCGATAAAGATTTGTATAGCGAGATCATCATGACCCGGGTCACTATCCCGGTTGGTGAAGATATCGGCTTTCTACCTGGTACAGAAGAAGAAAAGATGACGCCCTGGATGGGTGCCTTGATGGATAACCTGGAAGTGTTGACTCAATCAGGCGAAGGTGGTGACTGGGGACGCGCCGCTACCAACGATATCCTTGCACAAAAAATTAAAATCCGTTCAGTAAACTTTATGCGTGGCCGGACCTTTCTAAATCGTTATGTCATCATCGATGAAGCTCAAAATCTAACTTCAAAGCAATTAAAAACACTGGTGACCCGCGCAGGCCCCGGTACTAAAATCATTTGCCTGGGTAATATTGCCCAGATCGATACACCCTACTTATCGGAAACCACTTCGGGGCTAACCTATGTCGTCGATCGTTTTAAAAACTGGTCACACAGTGGGCATATCACCTTAGTACGTGGTGAGCGTTCAAGACTAGCTGACTATGCATCTGAAATTTTGTAATCAGGCTGCTTAGATAAACGAAACGTTTAGCTTTCTGGTTCGGGATCCTTAGTGATGGTTGTGCCACCATCAAAAGGCTCACCCGTTCTTGGCCAGGCATTTAATAATGCATTAACCAGCGTCGCGAGTGGTATCGCAAAAAATACCCCCCAAAATCCCCACAGACCACCGAATACTAGAATACTGGTGATAATCGCGATGGGGTGCACGTTGACTGATTTTTCAAACAGCAACGGCACCAGTAAGTTACCATCCAGTGCCTGTATGATCAGGTAGGCGATAACCAACCAGAAGAACTCGGGACTAATCCCCCATTGGATGAAGGCAATGACAGCAACAGGAATGGTGACGACGGTAGCACCAATGTAGGGGATAATAACTGAAAGGCCGACCAGTACCGCTAGTAAGAAAGAGTACTTCAGTCCAAATAAAGCAAAGACAATATACGTTACGGTACCTACGATTAGAATTTCCTGAACCTTGCCACGAACATAATTACCAAGTTGTTTATCCATCTCTACCCAAACTTGTGTGGCGAGCGTTCTATTCGTCGGCAGGAACGCACCAAACCAGTTGAGTATTCGCCATTTGTCTTTCAAAAAGAAAAAAACCATCAATGGCAAAAGAATCAGGTAAATAATAATGGTGATGACACCTGAAGTGATCGAGGAAAGCGAAATACCTGTTAATGCTTTTGTACCCAGGGTTGCAATCATTTCGTCAAGGTCACTGGATATGATTTTCATTTGCTCGTGGCTGATAAAACTATATTTATCGGGCAAACCAGTAAGATATGCTTGAGCATTTTGCCAATAGGTTGTGACTTCAGGTATAAACTGGGTTACCTGATTGGATAACAAAGGCAACATGCCAAAAACCAGAAACAGCAAGAAAGCTACAAAGACTAACCAGACCAGAATCACTGCACTACGGCGACGTGCTCCCAACCTTTTCATCTTTTGCACAATAGCTTCTAGTAAATAAGCAATGACCATTGCCGCCAATACAGGCGCCAGCATATCGCCCATTGTAAGAACAATAGTAAAACCAACGACCAGTAAGATAAGGAGTAAAACAGCCTGCGGATCGGAAAGGTAGCGGACATACCAGGCCTTGATAATATCAAACATTAACCGCGCCTCGCTTCAGCAGCAAATTTTTCGTAAGCCGCGGCAAATATCTCTTCTACATCATCGATGACTTGTTTAGCGGGCTTCCCAAACATGACGTGTTGTGCCACCAGTTCAGAGGCCTTATCAAGCAGGTGTTTTTTGTCGAGCATGGGATAAGTAGCAGATAGTCGCTTAAGTGCATCCACTACTCTTTCCTGCTCAGGGCGTTCAATTTTTTCTGGTACGGGAATGGAGTCTTCTTGATCTACTGTTGTGCTAGCTTCACTTGCCTTACTAGGCACAGTGGTTTCCTGATCGACAATCTTTGCCGTAGTCACTTCGTAACCTGCTAGAAACTCAGCAAAACGCAGCAAGCTATGTGCGTCATGGTCGGATAGTTTACGATAGATATCGAGTAAGGATTGTTCTTGTTCCGTCAAAATCTGGCCCTAATATTTTGTAATCTACTAATAAGTCTAGAATATTTTGACCTGCTTTAAACGCGAAAGTTTAAACTTCCTTATGTGATTCACAATAGGTGCGTGCAAAGCTGAGTAACTCATCCATCGCCCGGGCCTTGAACTTCTGCTTCTGATGGACAAATGAGAATGGACGATTGATGGGGGGAACGGTATCGACTGCGACCAGGGTACCGAGTTTCAATTCCTTAATCAGTGTGGCCTTTGACAGGATGGATACACCCATACCAGACTCAACCGCACCTTTTATCGCTTCCAGGCTACCCAGTTCCATTGCAATCCGCATATCAGCAGGATTGATTCCCGTCTGCTGCATACTTTCGATCATCACTTCGCGTGTTCCCGAACCCTCTTCGCGACAAATAAACGGGTACTCAATAATCTTCTCGATGCTAACGCTTTTTTCTTTGGCTAGCTCATGCGTCGGTGGCACAATTAGGACCAGGTGATCGGTACGGCACTCTTCGACAATCAAATTCTTATTATTAACGGGCGCCTCAACCACACCTAAATCAATCTCGTTATTTTCGACCTGGGCAACAATGCCGTCGGTGTTGGCCACTTTCAGTCGAATCGTCACTTCCGGGTGTTTTGCCTTAAAATCACCCAGTAACACTGGCAGCATATATTCAGCAATGGTCGTGCTCGCGCCGAGGATGAGTACCCCACTGATGTCACCAGTGAGTTCTCGGACCGAATTGTCCATTTCGTTATAAAGTTGGAAAATCTTCTCTGCATAGTCGTAAACGCGGCTTCCCGCATCGGTCAGGCTAATTCGGTTGTGGGTGCGATCGAATAAACGGGTATTAAACTGCTCTTCGAGCTGGCGGACCTGAAAGGTCACCGCAGGCTGGGTCATATGCAGCTCTTCAGCAGCTTTGGTGAAGCTTAGCAGCCGCGCTACCGTGTGAAATACCTGCAATCGCCTATCAGCCATACCAATACCTTATATATTCTTAATTTCTAAATAATTTGATTCTATGCGGCTATTCGCAAAACTAGGGGCTGGATACTATCAAGTATCAGCCAAAAGGAAAATACAATAGACGTGATAACAGTCCCGAATGCCTATTATTTTGCCTGCTTGAACAGATAGGCATAGTACCAGACCGGAATCACAACCAGAGTCAACACAGTCGATACCAGAATGCCGAATATCAGTGAAATGGCCAATCCATTAAATATCGGGTCATCGAGTATGAAAAAAGCACCTAACATGGCCGCCAGGCCCGTCAAGACAATTGGTTTGGCCCGCACCGCCCCAGCCGTAATCACCGCCTCTTGCAGATCGACACCCTCCGCCACCTGTTGATTGATGAAATCGACCAGCAAGATGGAATTACGCACGATAATACCGGCCAGTGCAATCATCCCGATCATTGATGTCGCGGTGTATTGTGCATCCGCGACCAGGTCCATAAATGCGTGGCCTGGCATGACACCGATGATGGTCAAAGGAATGGGGGCCATGATTATGATCGGTACAAAATAAGAACGAAATTGAGCGACGACCAGAAAATAGATCAGCAACAAACCAATACCATAGGCAATCCCCATGTCACGGAAGGTCTCATAGGTCACTTGCCATTCCCCGTCCCACTTGAGGCTGGGTTGATACAAGTTTTCAGGCTGACTGACATAATACTGTTCTAGATCACTAGATTTATCCTCAGGTCTGGAAAGATCGGCGGCAATCTCGAACATGCCATATAACGGGCTATCGGTATCACCCACCACATCAGCGGTCACGAAAACCACTGGTAACAAGTCCTTGTGGAATATGGCCTGCTCCCTGTCGGTTTTGGTCACGCTGATTAATTCTGATAACGCAATCACCTGGCCATTACGCCCCTTAACCGTGATGTCGTATAAATCAGATAGACGTGACTTGTGGCTATCGGCTAACTCAAGACGGATCGGCAATGGGTACTTCAAATGTCCCGGATGTAAATAACTGACATCTTCACCATTTAAAGCAGTATGAATAGCTGAAACTACCGCCTCTTGAGATACTCCCCATAACGCGGCCTTGTGTTGATCAACTTTAATTGCCCACTTAGGTGTAGTGCTAATCACAGAGTCATCTATATCAACAATCGCATCATTTTTCGCAAAACTTTTACGGATCTGCTTTGCTGTTTCGATTTGTTGCTGGTAGTCCAGCCCATATACCTCTGCTACTAACGGCGACATAACTGGTGGGCCCGGAGGGACCTCAACCACTTTCACGTTGGCATTGTATTTTTTCGCAATCGCCTGTAGCGGTGCCCTTATTGCCAGGGCAACTTCATGACTCTTTCTATCCCGCTCACTCTTGTCTTTTAAGTTAATTTGCAGGTCAGCCATGTTTGCGGCTTCGCGTAAATAATATTGGCGCACTAAACCATTAAAGTTTATTGGCGCGGCGGTACCGACGTAGGCCTGATAGTTTGTTACTTCTGGCACCGTCACCAGAAAATCGCCCAGCTCATCCGTAACTCGTGCCGTTTGCTCAAGCGGAGTGCCTTCTGGCATATCGATGACAACCTGAATCTCAGACTTATTATCGAATGGCAACATCTTCAGAATAACTACTTTGAATATCACCAGGCTGACTGATAATAAAATTAAAACAACAACCACAAGGAATAATTGACGACGTTTCTTTTTGCCGCTGTCACCTTGTAATAAGGGGCTAACGTATTTAGAAAACAAGGCATAAAGTTTTCCGTTACTATCCCCTTCATGCGCCGCCACATCATCAACCTTGATCAATTTGTTGGCAATCCAGGGGGTGACAACAAAGGCAATGATTAATGATATCAACATACCGGTACTGGCATTTATCGGGATTGGGCTCATATACGGTCCCATCAACCCTGTAACAAAAGCCATCGGCAATAACGCGGCGATCACAGTAAAGGTAGCCAATATGGTTGGCCCTCCCACTTCATCCACTGCCTTAGGAATCGAATCAATCAGGTTTCTTGCCCCGAGTTGAATGTGCCGGTGAATATTTTCAACCACCACAATCGCATCATCGACCAAGATACCGATCGAGAAGATTAGCGCAAACAAAGAAACTCGATTAAGTGTAAAACCCCATATCCATGAAGCAAACAGTGTCATCGCCAGGGTAATGACTATCGCCAGGCCAACGATCACTGCCTCACGTTTACCTAATGCAAATAAAACCAGTAACACGACCGAGAGCGTTGCAAAAATAAGTTTTTGAATTAGCTTTTTGGCTTTGGCGTCTGCGGTCTTTCCATAATTTCGAGTGATACTCACTTCAACATCGTCAGGAATGAAGACACCTTTCAAATGCTCAACACGCTCAATAATATTCTCTGCCATTGAAACTGCATTTTGACCAGGCTGTTTGGCAACGGCAATGGTCACGGCCGGATATGTTTTATTAACCGTGTTAGCTTCTGTTGTTGCGCCATTTGCAAACCAGACATATTGTTCAGGTTGATCCGGACCCTGACGTATTTCGGCTACATCACGTAAATAAACAGGCTTGTTTTCATAAACCCCAACGATCAAATCTTGTATTTCATCAGGGCTAGTTAAAAACTGCCCTGCCTGAATAACGGTTTCAAGATTATCGTCGATAATCGAACCGAGTGGTCTGGAAGCATTACTGAGTTGCAGCGCAGCGCGTAAATCTGAAAGGCTTAAGCTATATGCCGCCAGAGCATTCGGATCGAACAAGACATGAACGACATTATCTGGACCACCAATCGTATAGATATCACGCGTCCCTGGGACACGCTTTAGTTCGACTTCAATTGCATGCGCAACGCGTTGTAATTCATGTCCTGCCAGTGCTTGATTCTTTGACCACAAGGTCAAGCTGACGATAGGCACATCATCAATGCCTTTCGGTTTTATAATCGGTTGAGAGACCCCAAGGTTTGCCGGTAACCAATCACTCTTTGAATACATGGCATTATATAAACGCACAATCGCCTGGGTGCGATCTTCGCCCACTTTAAATTGTGCTGTTAGGACAGACAGCCCCGGATAGGAAACAGAATAAACATGATCAAGACCCTGAAGTTCTGAGATGATCTGTTCGGCTGGAGTGCTGACAATTTCTTCTACCTCCTGGGCTGATGCCCCCGGGTAGGCAATAAAAATATTTGCGAAGGTGACATTTATCTGCGGCTCTTCTTCTCTGGGCGTGACCATGACAGCAAACACGCCAAGCAAAAATCCCAACAGCGCGATAAGTGGAGTGATCTCTGAAGTTAGAAAAGCCTGAGTAATCTTTCCTGAAAGTCCAAGTTTACTTGCCACTGCTTATTCTCCGTCTTTGCTGCTAGTTGCCTCAGTGGATACCGGAGCGCCTGATTTAATCAGACCAACTGCCTGCATAGGATCAACTAGAACTGATTCGCCAACGGATAATCCTGATAAGATTTCCCGTTGTTGGTCCGGGAGTTTCTTGCCAAGCCTTACATAACGAAAACGTATTTTATCTTTATCTTTGACATAAACACCGCTTACTTCACTGCGACGTGCAATGGCACGCTCAGGCACGACCAGGCTATCGTGTTTACCGGTTAAGAAGGCGACCTTGGTATGCATGCCGGGATAAACATGGTGCTCGCCCGCGGGTAAGTTCACACGTACTAGAAAAGTATGGCTGTTTTGATCTGCATAGGGACTAATAGTTAAGCTCTCAGCTTTGATGCGCGTCGCTAAATCTTTGCCGACCCATATCCACGTTGTCTGATGTTGACGTACTGCATGCACCAGAGTCTGAGGTAACTCAACCACTGCGCGTAATTTTTCCAGAGACAGACCGGTCATCAATTTTTGCCCCACGCGTGCGGTTTCACCTACTTCAACGTGACGTTTCACCACAATTCCACTATAAGGCGCGCGAATTTTTGTGTTTTCCAGGGCCTCCCGTGCTTCTTCCAAACGAGCCCGGGTTGTCTTTAATTGCGCCTCCGCTTTATCAAGTGCAGCCTTTGATACTACTTTTTTATCGAATACTTCTTTTACCCGTTTGTATTCTGCCAGGGCCTCATCATAACGTGCCTTTGCAACATTAAAGGCAGCACGCTGGCTCTTATCACGCAAGCGTATGATGACCGAGCCTTTGGTTACGAAATCATTCACATCAACGGTAATCTCAGTGATGCGCCCACTGGTCTGTGCCGATACCGTCGCCTGTTGTACTGCTTCAATCGTCGCATCGACGACCCGTAAGTCCGGGAGTTCAAGTTTATTCACCGTGACCGTTTCCAGGCCCGTGGCAGCACCATCGGCTGCCAGACTTTTACCCGTAAAACTAATACCGATAAAGCAAACAAATATTATCTTGAACATCTTTGATGGCATGCGCACATCCTCCCGTACTTGCTAAACACTTCCTGTAACATCAAGTATCAACTAAAAATGAAGCCGAAACCATTGCCCTAGGTCAATTTGATAGACAAATCACACTTGATAACACTAACTTAGCACGTTCACGAAATTACCTTTGTGCAAGGCTCGCGGATAGATTGTTCTG
The DNA here is from genome assembly GCA_947259575.1 of uncultured Ectothiorhodospiraceae bacterium. Taxonomy (GTDB): domain Bacteria; phylum Pseudomonadota; class Gammaproteobacteria; order UBA6429; family Thiohalophilaceae; genus SZUA-24. Next base: position 36,877 of record CAMYMU010000059.1, read on the forward strand.
GCATATGATGATAGCGTACAATTTCATCACTTATTCAACTTAGACTCAATGTCCGTATGGCTCAATATATTTATACCATGAATCGGGTGAGCAAAATTGTTCCCCCAAAGCGATTTATCCTTAAAGACATTTCCCTCTCCTTTTTTCC
>CAMYMU010000060.1 GCA_947259575.1 uncultured Ectothiorhodospiraceae bacterium
CCGGCAAACAGATCGCCGACTGATACGGTGTCGGGTGAAAAGTTATTCATAGTGGACTGAGCATTCTGATACTCAGTGGCAATCTGATCGCCCAATAAAATTAAAATGATTGAAGGTGGAATGATCTGCCCGAGCGTACCGGACGCACAGATCGTGCCGGCCGCAATTTTGGGATCGTAGTTGCGCTTTAACATGGTTGGTAATGACAGCAGTCCCATGGTGACAACGGTAGCGCCGACGATGCCGGTACTTGCCGCTAACAACATGCCAACGATCAATACGGAGATACCCAGGCCGCCACGAATGGGTCCAAACAGGAGTCCCATGGTTTCCAGGAGTTGTTCAGCAACCCTTGAGCGCTCGAGCATGACCCCCATGAAGACAAACAAGGGAACGGCAATCAACATGTCACGTCGACTGATTAGCTGGATAAGATTATTGTCGAACAGATTCATGGCCGTGGCATCAAAGTGATCGGGCATGAAATAAAAACCGATGCCATAAAAGATCAGCGCGATGCCCCCATAGGCAAAGGCAACCGGATAGCCACTCAGCAATACGGCAAATACGGATAACACCAACAGGATCAGCATTAACTCAGCCATCCTGCTTCTCCGATTGATCTGGTTCTGTTGTTACAGACATCCGGAACCAGCTTTTAATCACAATCGCGATACCTTGCAGGATTAATAAGCCGGGCATCAGTAACATTGAGGTCTTGAGCACATACGCAAAGCTCAAGCCGTCGGTGCGTTGTGAAGGCTCCAGGTTTTGCCAGGAGCTAATAACCTCATTCCAGCTCGCGAAAAAGATAAAACCGCAAACGGGAAAAAGTAGGAAGACCGTGCCGAGCAGATCGACGCGCGCTTTGCCCTTGTCGGACAAATCACGATAAAAAATATCTACCCGCACATGGGAGTCGTGGCGCAGGGTGTAGGCGGCACCAATCATAAATATGTAGGCATGCAGATAATTAACGATTTCCTGCATCCAGACCCAGCCCAGGCCGAACACAAAGCGCAGCAGTACCACCGTGAACATCACCAGCACCATGGCAATGGTCAACCAGGCAATACCACGCCCGGACCAGTCGACGATGGCATCGAGCTGATTTGTAAACCGGTTGTGATTGGTTGTGCTCATGAGATGGGATAGTTACTTATTTATTATTTCTGACGGGGAAAGTTATGCACACGATTAAAATCAAAGGCTTAGGTGACACAATTCTGACATAAAAGCATTTGGTGCTGTAAAATAAATCTAACGTATTGTTTTAATTGAATTATTGCGAACAATAAATCCACTATCTTGTTGATTCTGTGCCATCACAGCCGCCAAACTAGCTGTCAGCTGCGGGTTTTCCACATACTTATCCACAGGCTGGTTAGGCTTAATTTAAGCGGTTACCACTCTAACAGGATCCATTCATTCACTGGAGGCATTCCATCTAAATCGTTGTGACGTGTCTCCAGCTCACCGTCACCATCTTTATCGACCAGGTAGTAAGGCTTACCTTTTTTGGGTGTGATTTTGACATAGCGTAACCTGCCGTTAACGCGGTATTCCTCAATGCGCATGTCCTTGCGATGAATAATGTTCACCTCGGGTTGCGGGATATTGCGGCTATCGTCTGACTCAATGGCTTCACTTGGCGGTAAAGCAGGCGGCGGCGCCACTGCTTCATTGGTCTGGGTTTGCTCACCAGCCTTTGGCGGTGTCGCAGCATCTTCAGCAGCCTGCAGCTGCTTATAACCACCATTGTGGTAATCAGCGGGTAGCATCAGCAACAAGATTAGCGTGCCGCTAAAAACCAGGTGCTTATAACTGAAGCAGTTTTTCCGCTTCTTCAGCTGAGGGTTCAAAACCGCGTTGTTCGTAGTGTGCGAAAATGGCATCTAATACTTCCTGTGGTGTTTCCAAAATTTTAATCAGGTCCAGATCTTCCGGGTCAATCGTTTTTTCTTTAACCAGGCTTTGTTTGAACCAGTCAATCAAGCCTTCCCAAAAAGGTCTGTGCACCAGAATAATAGGTATTTTACGGGTCTTTCCTGTTTGCACCAAGGTCATAATCTCAGCCAGTTCATCCAGGGTACCAAAGCCGCCCGGCATGACGACATAAGCTGAGGCATATTTTACAAACATAACCTTGCGTGAGAAAAAATGTCTGAAACTAAGTGAGATATCCTGATAGGGATTACCCACCTGTTCATGAGGTAGCTGGATGTTGAGGCCAATACTGGGTGAACGCCCTTCAAAGGCACCTCGGTTAGCAGCTTCCATAATGCCGGGTCCACCGCCACTGACTACTGAGAAACCAGCATCAGAGAGTTCGCGGGCAATATCGACGGTTAGTTTGTAGTAGGGGTGTTCGGCCTTGGTCCGTGCTGAACCAAAAATACTAACCGAGGGTTTGATGCAAGCCAGTCTCTCAAAACCTTCAACGAACTCGGCCATAATCTGGAAAATCTTCCAGGATTCACGCGACAGCAGGCTGTCATTGATCTGGTTAAACCCGGGGTGGTTTTGTTTAATGCGCTCGTCCATGCCAGTCCTTCAATTTATCTCGAATTTAAATCTGAAACAGAATCAAAAGTTTAGCGCCTTGTATCAACATACACCAGTTTTGAGAGATTAGATTGTGTGCTAGCCAGCCTGTGCTAAAACGAAGATAATGCTGGGCTATGAGTAAATCCAAAAAAAATACCAGTCCAGATAGCGCCAACGCAAAATACAAACTGATCCTTGTCGATGGTTCGTCTTATCTATTTCGTGCCTTCCACGTCATGAAAGATTTTAGTAACTCAAAAGGGGAGCCGACCGGAGCTATTTATGGCGTCATCAATATGATGAAACGCCTACAAAAAGATTATCCAGACGATCACATCGCTGTGGTGTTTGATGCCAAAGGCAAGACCTTTCGCAATGACATGTACCCGGAATACAAAGCCAATCGCCCGCCTATGCAAGACGAGATGCGCGTCCAGATCGAACCTATTCACACCATTATTAAAGCCATGGGTTTTCCACTTTTATGTGTAAGTGGTGTCGAGGCTGATGATGTGATTGGCACGCTTGCGCATGAGGCTAGCGAACAAGGACTTGAGACGATTATCTCAACGGGCGATAAAGACATGGCACAGTTGGTTAATGATCACGTTAGCTTAATTAACACCATGACCGATACCTCAATGGATAGGGATGGGGTTGTAGAAAAGTTTGGTGTGAAACCAGAGCAGATTATTGATTACCTGACCCTGGTAGGTGATACGGCAGACAATATCCCGGGCGTGCCGAAAGTTGGACCCAAGACAGCAGTAAAGTGGTTAACTGAATACGGCAACCTGGAAAACATCACTCAACATGCCGATGAGTTTAAGGGCAAGGTGGGTGAATATTTGCGGGATAGTTTGCAGCAGTTGCCCTTGTCGAAACAACTCGTCACGATTAAACGCGATGTCGAGCTGGACGTAACCCCCGATCAATTATTAATGACAACCCCAGACAATGATACTTTACGAAAAAACTTTTCGCGTTTTGAGTTTAGAACCTGGCTTGAGCAAGTTCTGGATGGCGACGACCGGAACAGTGTCGTCGAAGAAAAATCCATCGAAACAAATTACCAAACTATTTTTGAACAAAAGGAACTCGATGCCTGGCTCACACGTTTAAAAAAGGCTGAAGTCTTTTCATTTGATCTGGAGACAACCAGTCTGAATTACATGCAGGCTGAAATTGTTGGTATTGCATTGTCGGATAAACCTGGTCAGGCGGCTTATATCCCGGTTGCACATGATTACGAAGGTGCACCTGCACAGTTGAATCGTGAAAAGGTCTTAAAACAGTTCAAGTCACTACTTGAAGACCCTAAGCAACATAAGTTGGGGCAGAATTTAAAATACGATATGAGTGTACTGGCCAATTACGATATTCATTTGCAGGGCATAGCTTATGACACCATGTTGGAGTCCTATGTACTGGATAGCACCGCGTCGCGGCATGACATGGATACCTTGGCGTTAAGGCATTTAAGTCATAAAACGATTCACTATGAAGATGTCGCTGGCAAGGGTGCAAAACAAATTGGCTTCAATGAGGTTGCGGTAGATGTTGCCAGTGAATATGCAGCCGAAGATGCAGATGTTACTTACCAATTGCATGAGGCCCTATGGTCACAACTCAAAGTGCATCCTACATTGGTGGAAGTCTTTAACACGATTGAGCTGCCACTGCTTTCTGTCTTGTCGCGTATGGAGCGGATCGGTGTATTAATCGATAAAGACATGTTGCACGAGCAAAGTAAGCAAATCACTAAACGCTTAGCCGAACTTGAACAAGCAGCGTATAAAGAAGCAGGCGAAGAATTTAATCTGGGTTCCCCAAAGCAGATTCAGGCCATCTTGTTTGATAAATTAGGCCTGCCGATTATTTCCAAGACACCTAAAGGTCAGCCCTCTACGGCTGAACCGGTGCTGCAAGAGTTAGCGGAAGACTATGCGTTACCCAAGTTGATTCTTGAAACGAGAGGGCTAGCTAAACTCAAGTCAACTTACACAGATAAGTTACCGGAGATGATCGATCCTGACACAGGTCGAGTACATACCTCTTATCATCAAGCCGTCGCCGCTACTGGCCGGCTTTCATCGACAGAACCAAACCTGCAAAACATACCGATAAGAAGTGAAGAGGGAAGGCGTATTCGTCAGGCCTTCATTGCGGAGTCAGGCTATAAAGTTGTTGCCGCAGATTATTCACAGATTGAGTTACGCATAATGGCACACCTCTCGGGTGATGATGGATTATTAAAGGCGTTTGCTGCAGGCGAAGACATTCATCGTGCAACAGCCTCAGAAGTGTTTGCAAATGGTGGTGAGGTGACGTCCGAACAACGTCGTTCTGCCAAAGCGATTAACTTTGGTTTGATTTATGGTATGTCAGCATTTGGTCTTGCTAAACAGTTGGGTGTTGGTCGTGCAGAGGCGCAGTCTTATATTGATCTTTATTTTTCACGTTACCCTGGTGTTAAAGACTATATGGAACAAACTCGCGAGCGTGCACGCGAACAAGGTTATGTAGAGACGGTAATGGGTCGGCGTTTGTACCTGCATGAGATCAATGCATCGAATGCTATGCGTCGCCAGTATGCAGAACGTACTGCGATTAATGCGCCGATGCAGGGAACGGCTGCAGATATTATTAAGCACGCAATGATTCAGCTAGATAAAATAATTTATGATCAAAAACTCGATATCAAAATGATCATGCAAGTACATGATGAACTTGTTTTTGAGATCGAAGAAACCATTCTGGATAAAAGTATCGAGACGATTCGCGATGCCATGGTTAATGCCGCATCATTATCAGTGCCATTAGTCGTTGATATTGGTGTGGGTAATAACTGGGAACAGGCGCACTAAAGTTAACTGGCATTTTTTAAAAATATAGTCCAGAATTACAGTCATTAAGCCCAGGGAATATTTGGAAACGGAGTTTGAACTTTTCCTTTTTATACCAGTCTTAGGTAACAAGACTTCTAGTTTGAAGTTTTGGTTAGGTTAAGAGTTTTCCCGACCCCTCCCTGGCGGGATACTTTACACTCGATTCCCCAAGTCGGGTGTTTATTTAGCCCCAGGTGTTATTCCCCCAATACCTGGGGTTTTTCTTTGCCTGAAATAACCCGATTTTGCCTTTCTGGGAGACTGTGACAGAAGTTAACAGTCCAAGTAGCTCGCTGAGCCCAAAACCAAGTGTTGTAGTCTAGAATTAATAGTGTTCGACAGCTGGTTTCCACAACTCCTCCCTGGTGGTAACCAATCATCTCGACGCCCAATCGGGATGTGTAGATTAACCTCGACGATCTCTTCCCCCATACGTCGAGGTTTTTTTTAACTTCTTGAAATTAAACCTAAAATTGGTGTGTGATTAAAATGGCTATCAGAGTGCCAACCAGCGACAGATATGCTGGCGGGCCTCCTGGACGCCAATATGCTTGAGCGAGGAAAACAGCTGCACAGTGACGTCTGGCATGTCTGCCAGCTCTTTTTGAACCTGTAATAAAGTGCTACTGGCAGGACCCTTTTTCAGCTTGTCGACCTTGGTAAGCAGTGCCAGGACCGGCATTTTCTTGTAATGGCACCATTCCAGCATTTGCCGATCAAAATCTCTTAGCGGGCGCCGTGAATCCATGACCAAAACCAGTCCTTTGAGTGATTTTCGGTTCTGCAGAAAGTCGTCCAGGGTAATGCCCCACTCGCGCTGGACCTTATCGGGAACCTTGGCATAGCCATAACCAGGAAGATCGACCAGTCGATGGGTGTCATCAAGCTCAAAAAAGACCAATTGTTGGGTGCGACCTGGGGTTTTACTGGTGCGAGCCAGCCCGGTTTGAGCACACAAGGTATTGAGTGCACTGGATTTTCCTGCATTTGAGCGCCCCGCAAAGGCGACCTCATAGGCATTATCTGGGGGCACGTGGGCCATATCCGGACTGCTGAGCAGGAATTTAGCTCGTTGTAGTGGATTGCCTTTTATGGAGTTATTGGAATTGTTTGCTTGACCCGCCATCGTACTATTTGTATAAAGGTGCCCCAATTTTAGGGTGTTTTCGCTGGGGCATTATGCCCTATTTTTCAGGGGAAGGGCGGAAGCTAAACAAACAGATTCTTAATATATTTTTTTGGAGTGTGAAAAATGAAAAAGCTGGTTCTTGCTATCTCAACAATTGGTTTACTTGGTCTTGCAGCTAATGTGCAGGCTTCTGGTCAGGCAACATATCAACAGGCATGTTTTGCCTGTCATGGTGCTGGTGTTGCTGGTGCACCCAAGACGGGTGACAAAGCAGCGTGGAAAGCGCGTATTGCTCAAGGTAACGACACTTTATACAAGCATGCGATTGAGGGTTATAAAGGTGACAAAGGTTTTATGCCTGCTAAAGGTGGCCGTGCAGACCTTAAAGATGCCGATGTAAAAGCTGCTGTTGACTACATGGTGGCAGAGTCAAAATGATCCTACGTACTTTTATAAGTATTGTTGTACTTGCAATGGCATTACCCGTCTATGCGGCGGGTGATGCTGCTGCGGGGCGCAGCAAGTCACAGGCTTGTGCGGGTTGTCATGGAGCGGACGGTAATGCTGCTATCCCTAATTACCCAAAGCTTGCAGGCCAACACCCTGCTTATCTTGTTAAACAGCTGCAGGCATTTAAATCGAAGAAACGTATTGATCCAATCATGAATAACCAGGTTAATGACCTGAAGCAACAAGACATGGAAGACATTGCTGCGTATTACGCCAAGCAAAAACCAACTCTTGGTGCTGCAACGGATCAGAAAAAACGCGAACTCGGTGAACGAATTTATCGTGGTGGTAATAACGCGAAAGGTATCGCTGCTTGTATGGGTTGTCACGGTCCAAACGGTACCGGCAATCTTCCTGCATCTTTCCCTGCATTAGGTAGTCAAAACGCAGCCTATGTTGTGAAGAGTCTGCAGGACTATAAAGCCGGTAAGACTCGTGCCTTTGATCCTAAAGATGATTCAGGCAAAATGATGCACGATATTGCCAAACGTATGAGTGATACAGAAATGGAAGCGGTTGCCCACTACATTTCAGGCCTTCACTAAAACCGGGCACTGTAGCAAACAAGCTACTGTGTTCGTAATGATAATGATAAAAGGGTGGCCGGCTTAATGCAGGCCACCCTTTTTTATCGTTTATATGATTAGGTAAATGGAAAACAATACAACTACAGCCAAAGCCACCGTCTCACGCCGAAGTGTGTTGCTGGACTTCCTGGGTTCGATGAACCTGGCGATAACGATCCTGGTTATCATTGCTATCGCCTCTGCGATTGGTACGGTCTTAAAACAAAACGAGCCCTATAATAACTACATCATCAAATTCGGTCCGTTCTGGCACGAGTTCTTTTTATCGCTCAACCTGTATGATATTTACAGCTCTGGCTGGTTCCTGGTTTTATTGGTCTTTTTGGTTATCTCAACGCTGACTTGTATTTACCGTAATACGCCGCACATGTTGCGTGAAATGCGTAACTTCAGACTCAATAGCAAGATTAAATCGCTTAAGACTATAGAGGGTTCCAAAAGCTGGGCCATTAGTGACGTAGATGCTACTGAGAAAACGGTTGCACGTTTATTCGAAGTGCAGGGTTATCAGGTTCGTCGTAAACAACATGATGATCGCACGATTATTGCTGGCATGCGCGGACGCTATAATCGACTGGGTTATATCTTTGCACACGTGGGTATCATCGTCCTGTTAGTTGGCGGTGTAATGGATAGTACGGTCGATATAGGCCTGCGTGAAAGCTTAGGCTTGAGCAAAATTGATAATACAACAGAATTCGTTAAAGACATGCCAGAGATAAGTCAGTTGCAACCGAATGACCTGATCTCTTTTCGTGGCAATATCTCTATTGCCGAAGGACAGACAGCCAACTTTACCCTGTTGCGTATTCGTGAAGGCACGCTGGTGCAGTACCTGCCTTTTGCTATTGAGTTAAAGGACTTCAGGGTCGAGCACTATAGTTCCGGCCAACCCAAGTCATTTGAAAGTGACCTGGTAATTATCGACAAAGATAAAGATGCCAAATTCGAACACACAATCTCTGTGAATTATCCTCTGCAGTATCGTGGCTATACCATCTATCAAGCATCGTTTGGTGATGGTGGGTCAAAACTAAAGTTTAAAGTCTGGCCGTTTTATGACTTCAAACTAAGAACCCTTGACGTCAGCGGAGTTGTTCGCGGTGAGCGTGTACTCGATACCATCAATGGCGAACAAACCATGGAGTTTATCGACTTTAAAAAATATAACGTACGCCCGGCAGAAGAAGGAGATCCTGAGGGTAAAAAGTTTGTTAATGATGGTTCCAGTGTTGTCTTTAAGGTGCGTAACAGCAGTGGTGTGGCACGCGAATACACTAACTATATGTCGCCAGTGATATTCAAGGGGCGCTATGTATTTATTACCGGTATGCGAAACAGCCCCTCTGAGGCCTATCGTTATTTACACATCCCTGCCGATGAGAAGTTCACGGTCGAACGTTTCATGAAGTTTCATGCCTTGATCAACAACTCCGAGCGCGCTCATCAAATCGCAGTACAAACGGTGGATCAAGTATTGAAAGATGCGCCTGATAGTGACAAGTATAGGCAGAACATCATCACCACCATGATGGAGCTGTTAGACAAATTTAATTATGGTGGTTATGCGGCCATCGACAATCATATTAGTAATCAGCAGGTAGATGCTGCACAGAAAGCCAAGATGCGCGAGGCCTATTTAAAAGTCCTGAATACCATCATGCAGGCATTGTATATGGATGTACTGCAGGCAGAAGGTGTCGATATTTCGAAGCCAATAACCGAAGATCAGCAGGGTTTTTACCTGGCGGCACTGGACACGCTGCGCCAGATCCCCTTATATGGCACACCATTTTATGCCCAATTGACCGATTTCACCCATGTGGAGTCATCAGGCTTGTCGGTTGCGAAACTACCTGGCACAAATGTGTTCTATTTAGGCAGCGTTATGAGCATTATCGGTATATTCTTACTGCTCTATTTAAGTCAGCAGCGACTCTGGGCTGTGTTCTATAAGAACGACGAAGGTCAGGATACCTTGCTGGTTGCCGGTAGTGGCAACCGCAACGTGGAAGACTTCAAACGTCATTTCCAGCAGCTGGTGGATAAGCTCAGCCGATTAGTCGGTGAGAACAAGAATACTTGAGGTAAATAATCATGTCAGTCACTAAAGATGCGATACACGATGAACTACAGCGTGAATCATTTATAAAGAGCCTTTCCATTGTCGATTGGCTGTTTGCTGCGATCCTTATTGTTGGTGCAGGCTATGCTTACCAACTTTATAACTATTTAATGGATGGTTATGAAGTCGCAATTTTATTTGGTACGGCGATATCACTGATTGCATTAGGTTGGTGGTGGAAGGCAACTCGTATTTTGATGGTTGCCATTGCTGCGCTGAGTTTACTTTCAATTCTGTTATATGGCCCTGCAATACAAGCACTACTCACGCAAGGTATGGACAGTCGTGATGCGATAGCAGCTCTGGCCAACTTAGACGATAAAGTTAATAGCAAATTTTTATTTAAGTACTTCCTGTCCAGTACTTCAGCAATTATGTGGATGAGCGCCTTATTTATCATGGCGACCATTGTTTACTTCTTTAACCTGGCAACGCGAAATGTGTATGCAGGTAAAGTGGCGACGGCAATGACCTGGAGCGCCACGACCATGGGCTTTGTCGGTCTGATGGTGCGCTGGCGTGAGTCTTATTTAATTAGCCCAGAAGTTGGCCATATTCCCGTTAGTAACTTGTATGAAGTGTTTATCCTGTTTGCAGTTATTACTGCACTGATCTATTTGCACTATGAAGGTCGCTATAAAACCAAAGCCATGGGCGGTTTTGTGTTAATGGTGATCAGTGCTGCGATTGGTTTCCTGTTGTGGTATCACTTCAATAAAGGTGCGCATGAGATTGCACCGCTAGTTCCGGCGCTTAAGAGTTACTGGATGAAGATTCATGTGCCGGCCAACTTTATTGGTTATGGCGCGTTTGCATTGGCGGCGATGCTGGGTATGTTTTACCTGTTTATAGAGCATGCAAAAAATGCAAAACTTTCAAATCAGATCATTGCCGTGATCCTGATCTTTGGTATTACTATTCTGAGCTTTTTTGGAAAAGTTGGTGCGGGCTCCGTTGAAGTCGTTATGTCGAACATCGGCTTAACGATATTAATCTGTGCCGGCTTCTGGGTACTGGGTTTTGGTATCGTGCGTGGGATGCGTGCGATTGGTCCAGATAACCTGCCGAAACTGGACATGCTTGATGATGTGATGCACAAGTCGATTGCACTCGGCTTTGGCTTTTTCACCATTGCGACCATACTTGGTGCTGCCTGGGCAGCCGAGGCCTGGGGCGGATATTGGTCATGGGATCCCAAAGAGACCTGGGCACTGATTGTCTGGTTGAACTATGCGGCCTGGCTGCATATGCGCTTGATGAAGGGACTGCGTGGTACGCCGCTGGCCTGGTGGTCGGTCGTAGGTTTGCTTATCACGACCTTTGCCTTTATCGGTGTGAACATCTTCCTGTCTGGCCTGCACGCCTACGGCGAACTCTAAGCTCCCCTTAATTTCCCCTATTTAACTGCCGAAAAGCGCATATTAATGCGCTATTTCGGTGGTGGGATGTCTTGTTCAATAATCACCCACTTTTATTGATTTGGCCAGCATGGAGCATTTCTGTGGTCTGAGGCTATGCTCTAAAGCGAGGCTTTCGTTTATCTCCTGTTTAGTTTGGGCCTGATAATATTAAGGTGTCAGTGCTATCGATTTTTTGATGAATTTACCGTTACTGACGTATGTGCGGTGTGCTTGGGGAACAATCGAGGTAGACTTCTATCTAAGCATTAACAGTTTGAATAACAAGAATTTTGGGAGCAAAGTTATGTTGAGTTGGTTTGATAAGCGGGTAGTCAAAAATGCCCTGGTCGCCATAAAGGCACTATTTGTTGGAGGGCTTACCGCGAGCTTGCTGGTCACTTCCCCGGTGCAGGCTGAGATTGATGAAGGGATTGAATACCAGCTTGTCACCCCCCCGGTGAAAACAGTCAGTAAAAACAAGATCGAAGTTGTCGAATTATTTTGGTATGGATGTCCTCACTGTTACACTTTTGAGCCAAAGATCACCGCGTGGAAAAAGAAGCAGGGCAAGCATGTCCAGTTTATCCGTATTCCAGCGATTTTCCCCAATCGGCCAGCATGGGAATTACACGCCCGCACCTATTACGCCGCAGAGCTGCTGGGCGTACTGGACAAGGTCCATGGACCTCTGTTTAAGGCGATACAAAAAGACAAGACCAGAATGGTCAGCCGGGACAAACTGGCTAATTTCTTCGAAAATTACGGTGTAAAAAGGGCTATTTTCCTCGAGACTCTGGATTCATTCGGGGTACAAATGAAGGTCAATCGCGCTAAATATCTAACCGGTAAAACAGGCTATAAAATTGATGGCGTACCGACTCTCATTATCGATGGCCGTTATCGCACTCATGCCAGCTTAACCAATGGCCAGGCCGGAATGCTTAAGGTGACTGATTTCCTTATCCAAAAAGCAAAAAAAGCGGGTAAATAATCACTAACTCGACCTATTAATAAAGGTATACCTCTAAGAAGCCGATATGGTCTGTAATAACAAAAAGTTAAGGAGAACAAATTGTGAAGGCATCTGAGCTTTTCATACGCTGTCTTGAAAATGAGGGCGTCGAGTATATTTTTGGGATTCCAGGGGAAGAAAATCTGGATGTGATGGACGCACTCCTGGATTCATCAATTAAGTTTATTACCGCGCGCCATGAACAGGGTGCGGCCTTCATGGCTGATGTCTATGGTCGACTCACCGGTAAAGCCGGTGTCTGTTTGGCAACCCTCGGACCGGGTGCAACTAACCTGATAACAGGCGTGGCGGATGCAAACATGGATCATGCTCCTATGGTGGCTATTGCAGGTCAGGCCAGTACACATCGTTTGCACAAGGAGTCGCATCAGGTCCTGGATCTAGAGCTGATGTTCCAGCCGATTAGTAAATATTCATCACGGCTGTTAACGCCGAATATTATTTCAGAGGTTGTGCGTAAGGCGTTTAAACTTGCGCAGACGGAAAAATATGGCGCTAGTTTCATCGAGTTTCCAGAGAATATCGCTGAAATGGAGGTAGAGGGTGCTCCACTTCCAGTTAAACATCCTCATCCGCCTGAGCCGCCTGCAGACCGAGTTGATGTGGCGGCAGAGTTAATTTCGAACGCAAAAAATCCGATCATCCTTGCAGGGAATGGTGTGATTCGCTCAAAGGCCTGGAAGCAGCTGGCAGAATTTGCCGAAGAATTACGCATCCCCGTCGCCAACACGTTTATGGCAAAGGGAGTGATTCCGTTCAAGCATCCGATGGCACTGGGTAGTGCAGGATTACAGGCCAATGATTATGTCAGCTGTGGGTTTAATCGCGCAGATGTGATCATATGTATAGGTTATGACTTGGTGGAATATCACCCGTATCTTTGGCATCCAACCAAAGATCGAAAGATTATTCACATTGATAGTTCACCAGCAGAAGTTGATGCTTATTACAACATTGATGTGGGTGTAGTAGGTGATATAAAACATTCGCTGATGCGCATTAGTAAACTGGCAAGTCCGCATACTGGAACAGCAATGCGTAGTTTAAGGCAGGCGTTGATTGAAGATATGAATCAACACAAGGATGATCCATCGCTACCAGTTAAACCGCAGAAGATTATTTGGGATTTGCGCACAGCGATGGAGATGGAAGGTATTGCGATCTCGGATGTGGGAGCGCATAAAATGTGGATGTCACGCATGTTCCGGTGTGAGTATCCAAATACATGCATCATCTCAAATGGGTTTGCAAGTATGGGTATTGCTCTACCCGGCGCCATTGGCGCTAAGCTAGCGTATCCGGATCGCCAGGTTGTTGCCGTAACTGGTGATGCTGGCTTTTTAATGAATGTACAAGAGATCGAAACGGCAATGCGTTATAAAACACCAATTGTAATTTTGATCTGGAACGATAATGCTTATGGCCTAATTGAGTGGAAACAAATGGCACAGTTTGGTAGAAAATCACACATTGATTTTAATAATCCAGATTTTGTGCAGCTGGCAGAATCATTTGGTGCTAAGGGATATCGAATCGAAAAGGGTCAGGATTTACTGCCGACTTTACAAGAGGCATTTAAGAATGATGTAGTTAGTGTGATTGACTGTCCGGTTGATTACAGTGAGAATTTGAAATTAACCAGTAAGTTGGGTGAGATGGTTTGCCCCATCTAACTAGAAAGTACTAAATTTAATAATTTTTAGAGTGGTGGATATAAAAAATGAGCGGGCAGAAGCTTCGCATTTTGAGTTATAACGTTCAGGTTGGTATTAGCACTCGACGGCCGCACCATTACGTTACACATAGCTGGAAACATTTGTTACCGCATAACCAGCGTATTTCAAACCTGGATAAAGTGGCAAAACTAATTCAAGGTTTTGACATTATCGGTTTGCAGGAAGTTGATGCCGGTTCGATTCGAAGTAATTATATTAACCTGGTTGAGTATCTTGCCTACCAGGCTGGTTTCCCTTATTGGTACCATCAGGTCAATCGTAACCTGGGTCGTTTCGCTCAACATAGCAATGGTTTGTTAAGTCATTACCTGCCAACGGAAGTAAAAGATGTAAATCTACCTGCGCTAATTCCAGGAAGAAATGCAATCCTGGCAAGGTATGGTTCTCATGACAATTCGCTGGCCGTCATTGTCATGCATTTATCGCTTAGTCCAAGAGCGAGGGTTAAACAACTTTCATACATTAGTGAAGTTGTGAATGAGCATAAGCACGCAATCGTAATGGGCGATATGAACTGTAAATATGGCAGTAAAGAAATGCGGCAACTATTTAGTCGTACCGATCTGCGTGAGCCACTCGAAGAGACTTTTACTTTCCCCAGCTGGCGTCCTCAGCACCATATTGATCATATCTTAGTAACATCAAAATTAAAGATTGCGAAAGTCAAAGCTTTGTTGCACCCGTATTCAGATCATCTTCCGATTATGATGGAACTGAATATTCCAGATGAAATTGTTTTAGCCCGCCGCGCTGCTTAATAAAAAGAAGCTCGAATTCATGGCCGATAATACCCAAGAAACAGATATCCAAAGCCGTTGGAAAAATCGCTATTATGATGCCTTAAAAGAGCTAGAGAGTAAGGAAAAATCATGGCGTGAAGTCGAGCGTTTATTGCGACAACTGGTTTCTCGGTTAACGCTTGCAGCGGATACACGTCATTCAGTTTTGACCGACCAGTTAAAAGAATTACGTAATTCAGTACGTGATGGTCGGGATGTTTTGCAATTACGAGACTTGATTGAGGGAATAAGTGAAAATGTTGCAGAGCTGGATCGCTTAAGGAAAAAGAGTTCTAAAATTGATCATCCCGCAGTCATTGTCACAGATATTATTGAAAAGTTATCCGTACCGAGTGAATTATCGAGGTCTTTTAAACAGTTAAAGAAAAAAGCGACTAAACTCGATCAAAATAGTGCACCTGATATTTTGAACGATGAGTTTGTAGACTTTTTAAGAGATGTTATAGACCCTACGGAACCGGAAGCAAAAAAAACTGGAAAAACAGGTATTATTGATCGCTTACTATCTAGAGAGAAGAAAGAAGATAATGAAAGCAAAGATTATGAAAACGATAAAGATGTAAAACCTGTCCCACAAAAATTTGTTGCCCCAGCTGTCGGAGACTTACTTTTACAGCTCACCTTAAGAATGCCCGATGCTGTTAAACGTAGAATAAATTTTCCCGCTTTAAAAAAGCACACAAATAAGGCTAGGGCGCGTAAAGATTTAATCGCGATTGTTGATGTCATTGCGCAGCAAATCGAAAATGCCTATATAAATAACGAGACACAACCAATTGTGCTTGATGATGAGTCGATCAAAGCGCTCTCAGATGCATTAAAATTATTTTTCTCACAAATTGAGCCGCCGACAGATTTACAGGAACGACTCTGTGAATTGGAGGAATACTTTTCAGATCACAGCGGTGATGTTGAAAGTATGATCCACTGCATTAATTCGCTTTCTGATGTGGTAGCAGATATCTGTAGTAGACTGTCGTTCCAGCACGAAGAGCTTGAAGGCTTTTTTATCCACCTCTCCACAAGACTAAAAGATATTGATATCGGCTTGAGCAAGGCGGGTGATTTGAATGCTGTGGGTGCGAGCAATAGTCAAGACATGGATAAAGCAGTTCAGGAGGAGATGGATGTTATTCACGAGTCAATTCAGACAATTAATGATATCGAGCCTCTAAAAGAATCTGTCAAAAAGAATGTTGATGCGATTTCAGATCACCTGCAAAGTTTTCAGGAAGCTGAATCTTCGAGATTGAAAGAGTCAGAAGAACATATAAAAATGCTGACCGAAAAGATTGCAAAAATGGAAGTTGATAGTGAACATTTACGCAGTCACCTGGAAGAAACAAAACAACAGGCCTTTACCGATGTATTAACAAGCCTTCCAAATCGGCATGCTTATGAAGTTCGTTTAGCCGAAGAATTAGCACGTTGTCGTCGGTACAATACAGATTTATGCATGGTGGTTTGGGATGTCGACAAGTTTAAGGTAATTAATGACAGTTATGGACATGCTGCTGGTGACCGAGTGCTTAAAGTGATTGCAGATACACTAAGCAGCTGTATTCGAGAGACCGATTTTCTGGCGCGATTCGGTGGCGAGGAATTTGTACTGTTATTACCAGGTACAGATCTGGATGCGACAAAGTTGGTGGCTGAGAAGCTTCGCGAAACGGTATCGGAAACACCGTTTCACTTTCGTGATACTGATGTATCCGTGACAGTATCGGGTGGTATCGCCCAGTTGCATAAGGATGAAACCACGAGCTCCTTGTTTGAGCGCGCAGACAAGGCACTATATAGCGCAAAGGAAAAGGGGCGAAACCGCACAGAGGTTAGCGACTAGTCTTTATTATTCGTCACTCACTGTTTAGTGCCGAAGCTTCTTTTTCACTATTTTGTAGAAATCACGAATGTCCTTGCCCGATTTACTTAGGTCAGTCATTAAGGTCTTTAAGGTCACGTAGTTCTGATTGGGTCGACCGTAGACTTCCTGTTCCTCACCATTTTTTACGATAGTCATTTGCCCATTACGCGCCTCGACCATAGCGCGGATAATAGTGGGTTTACCATGACGTTTTATCAATAAGGACATCAGTTCGCGGGATTGCTTGCCACTGATTTTTTTCTTTGAATAGGGCGAGAGTATTGATAGCTCGTCTTCAAACAACTTAGACATCTCTAACAACGCTATAGGCTGCGTTTGTGTGATCGCGTAGGCATAGGCATCCAGGACCAAATCGGTAAATCCTTTACCACCCTCTGATGCCAGGAAGTTTAAGGTAACGGTCACTTCTTCAAGGCTGAGATCACTATAATTTCGATCAAAAGTATGCGGGATAACGGCCTGCGTAATACTGCTAAGCTTTACCTTCGATATTTTAATTTTCTGATCTATTTCCACATCCGACAGACGTTGCGCGGGTGGCTTAGTACTATTCTGTAAGATCATAAAGTGTGACAAAGTATGCTCGGAAAATGCCTTCGAAGGCGCAAACATCAGGCCTTTGAATTTACTTTTTAGTTGTTCACGTTCTTTGGAAATTATGGGTTCTTTAATAGGAATGGGGGCCTCTGGGTCAGAGAATAACCCATTTGGAATAATTTTTAGTTTGGAGACTTTCTGTCCTAACGGAGTTTGTATCCATCTATAGGCAGTTTGTAGCTTGGTGCTACTACCTTGCTTGATCATATAGCCCTGCATGTGTGGTTTTAGTAGGGCAAAATCCTTATCGACAATCGCGCGAATTTTCTTTTCAGAGCTTTCGGCCAGGCCATCAAGTATATTTTCTTTACCGCTATACATACTGGCTTTAATGTTATCCAGTAAGGAATCGAGCTGTACAGTTTTCCAGAGTTTGAGTACGACTTCTTTATTTGCAGTTTTGCTGGCCGCCTGGGCTGAGCTGATAAATGGCGAAGTTGTGAATAGGGCGGAGATGATTAAACTGGTAGCAAAGCTCAGGGTAATTTTGTATTTCATCATAGGCTAATTTTGTGCACTCTTTTCAATAATTTGTTCTTCCAGGAATTGATCCTTATTCAACCAATATCCCAGATCGCGGTTCAAAAACTCATCTACACTCAGGTATTCAGACTCATCATGGGAAAAGCTTAATCCCACCATTCCATTGGCTATATTCAAAGAACCGGAGTGTAGGTAGTTATTATCGTCCGCTTGCCGCAAAGCCTTTAATTGGGCAAAAACCAGTGGTATTTTCTCAATTGGCACCACACTGCGCTCGTTATACTCACTGGCGGGATACAGATCGAAGATTTCAGAGCACATGAGGTCCTGAATTCTGTGCAGTTGATAATCATGCGGATTTTGGTATGACCACAAATTACAGCGCTCACTATCAAAATGTAATTTACAGTGAAAAACATCATGCTCTTGCATAAGTGTGCTCAGTGCATAAATCAAATAATCGATATTGCTATCCGCCTCAGTCAGTCGTTTTTGTTTACCTATGCCATTCGCATTCGCAGGGTGATGTTGTGAATTTTGCAGGTGCATGCGCTGTAGCGTAGAGGTGTTGATAATAGGCAGATCTTTGATATGAAAATCGGCGGCAATGAAGCCGAGTAGTTCACCATTATGATTGATGGCCTGAACCGCAGTAATACAGGGTTGCATGCTGCGTTGGCTTAGGTAAACCGCAGACAGTATCATACCTCGAAATGGCAAATTACCGCTGAAATAAGGTCGGTCAGACAGATCCTGGTCTTTCCAGGTATCGTCGATGCCGTTTCGCGTAATGTTTCCCGTGAGTTGCGTACCGTCAGTGTTGATAACATATAGCAACTGGCAGTGTGGTAGGCGACAAAGTGACTCAAGAAGCTGGGCGGTAAGTTCTTCATGGTATTGCCAGCGTGCAGACGCGTCCTTCTCAATTTGCTTGAGTGGAGCCTTGATAAGACTGGAAAGAAACTTCTTCTTGTTTGAAACCGTTTCTTTAAACACGTCACGCGTCCTCTTATTTGGTATGCAGCTGGCCATGAATGGCTGGGATTTAGGGAGAGATGTACACCACCCAGATTGCTAAACCCGGAAAAAATGTGTACATCATGGAAATAACCCGAACCCTTTAATACTGTTTATTCAAGATCTAAGGCCAAGTCAATAGGTAAAATCTGTTTTGCGGACTTACTCAAAAAAATTAGCGTGTCTAATCAGGCTAAAAATGTGGCAAATGCATATAAAAACGGTATCGATTGTGTGCGAGCCGTCCTCTGCTATCGCGGCTTTTAAGGTTTAACCTATTGAATTAATTGAAATATTAAGCAAAACCAAGGCAATAATATTCTGTTTTTGTGACACCTGTGCTGTCAGCTGCTTAATATTATCTTCGGGGCTGCCGATACTAAGTTTCAAGCCAATATATATAGTATAGGTAGTAACAGTGAGCTCATATAAAGACTGGCATATTCCATTAGCACGTGCTGATATAACCCTCCAGGTAGCACTGGACTCGCTTAGCGAGAGCCGCGTCGAACAGCAGACGGAGTCATTGATGCTGAAATTGGCTGCTGATCCCAACCTTAATGCTTCAGGCCTTGGTATTTTTCACAACAGCCTCGATCTACACCAACACGACTGTATTCATATTTTATTAGGACGCGGCTTATTAGAAATGGATGAGGTTTTTACCACGGGATTTTCCATGGGTAGTGTGATGAAAGTAAGAGACTCGGAGCAAAGTGTTTATGCATTCGTGGCTAAACACATTTATCCAAACGTATATAAATTTACAGACCAGGAGTTCACGCTTTTTAAAGATGCGATAAGGCTATCGTATATTTCAAATTGTTCAGCACTGGATCGATTTAATTTCAATGAGTGGTTGGAGCATCCACTCGGTACCATCCGTGATGCCGTTGGTATCGAAGAAGAATTATTTCTTGCCTATTATGCGGTCGAGCAACGTAAATATCCTCAGTCTTATGCATCACAACGATTGCTGCCAGAAAAGCTCAAAGTAGTTGCTTTTTAGCTAAATTGTTAAAAAAAGCCGATTAATTTACATTTTTTTTAAAATAATTATTTTCTAGAGTTATTCTAAATAAATCTTATTCTTTGACGCTTTAAATAAACCCGGTGTTAAAGAATTGCATACTGCAATTTTGAAGTGTGTAGTCTGCAAATAATGTCTATAAAATTCTCTTCCAGGTTAGTTTTACTGCGTCTATATAATGAAACTAAAATATTCTCAAAGAATTCCAGTTACTTGCCTTTTCTATACAGATAGGTAAATCTACACGCTCTCACATTTGTGGAAGAATGGTCCTACAAAAATAATATTTATTCCAACTGATGTAGAGACATTGCAACTCCTAAAGGGGTCGCATGACATAAAAATAACCCCAATGCATGGGGAGGGAATGAGAGACCTGCTCTTGAGCAGGTCTCTTTTTTTATGCGCTACAAAAAATCAATGCTCGAATCTAGGCAGGATTTTGTTGGCCTGGAATAACAGATTGTTCCAAGTAGAGGCCATGCATATGTTGCTAGACAGCAAGATTGTCACTGAGCCTGATTGGGGTATGCAGCGTAGAATAGCAGCTAGTGTAGGGGCTGAATTCGATAATTAAGGCCAGATTCAGTATATATATGGTGGTTTTTTTACCATTCTGAGACCTCAAACTACTGTTTAATCAGCCTTTTTTGGGCATAATGCGTCTATGATTCGATTCGGCACATCTCTACTGATTGTCAGCCTGCTTTTGAGCATTAGTGGCTGCAGCATTTTCTCCTTTTCATCGGACGATGATACCAATGTGCTGAACATGGCAAAGAGCCTGCTCAAAGAGCAAACGGATGAGCATGGTGAGCCAAAGAAAGTCAAACTACCCGTACGGGTGCATTACACATTCACTCGTAAGCCGATGATCGATGAAGAACTGCTGGTTGAATTTGAGTTTATCTCCGAAGAAGCACTACCTGTCCTGCGCTTTGCGGTAACGACGACAGATGGTCTTGAGCTAACGGACAATGACATTGAACCACTCTACAGCAAACTAAGTGCGCGTCAGGTTATCAAAAGCAATATCGAGGTGAAGCCAACCTCAGAAAGTAAATTTTACGTCAACCTGTTTGTCGTCACCGAGGTGGGTGAAGACAAAAAAGCAAAGCACATCAAGATCCCCATCCCCATTGGCGACTACTTTCTAAGTGACGATCCACCGCCACGCCAATAAGTAAATCTACACTCAACTACCACAATTTAGCTTGACTCCATAATCTGGCTTGTATGATTATGTGCGGCATAAATATTAAATAGATTTATTATACGGAGGGAGTCGTATACCTATATTCAATTTTACCCGTCAAATGCTTAGTAACATCCTGCGCCTCGGCCAGCCCGCTGATGCAAGTCGATTATGGATAGGCTAAATCATTATGATTGAGGTCAGAGTAAAAATTTATATCTAAGCTAGTATGCTTACTTTTTGTTAAAAACAATTTCAACGTACTCGATTGTGCGGTCTTCGTGAAGATAGACAATAAAAACCGGTGTCAGACCACAGTTTTCTCTAATATTAGCGCTTATTGTGTTCTGCCCGGCTTTTTACTGTACTTAGTGAGGCTATTTGTTATCAGGCAGAATCACAAATTGTGGTAACCATTTTAAAATTAGATCATGATTCTTTTCCATGGCTGTTGTTTGGCCATCAACTTTAATTGAGATAGTTCTACCATGTTTATAGGCAACTTCCATAACAAGACCAGTATGTGTTGCATTTTTCTCAATATAACCGAAGATTTTTCGATCTTTAGCAAAACCTGCTTCAAGGTATTCATGCTCGGTATCATAATCAGGATTCATATTTTTTAGGATAGCCGTAGCATTACTAGCCATACCTTGCTTTTCAGTTTTAATGTTGCTATTACCACTTTCAACACTAAAATCATATCCAGCGCTAATCTTATATTTCACCTTGATATCCCCATCAGGTGTTTTCCATGTGTCGAGACGCTCTGCATTTTGTTTGTTACGCCATTTGTTAAGACCATTTGGTAAGCCGCGTGGGATTTCAAAGTACAGATTATGTGAAAAGTATCGTTTCTGCCCGCTAGAAACTGGTACGGTGTTTTGTCGATGCGGATCAGGTTGCTGGAATTTGATGCTGTTGATAAATGCTTGCCATTGATCAAGTAGTTGTGTTTTTAGATCATCATCGATATGACGTATGAGCCGGAAGGAAGCAATTTGCTGTGACGCTACCTGCAGGAAGTAAATACGTTCAATGAATCTTTTGCTAGAAGAACGATTATCATCGTAACCAGGCGCGGTGTATTCAAGGTAGGTTCCTGAATAATTATTAACTTTGACGGATTTATTCTTAATTATCGCAAATTCTACGCCATATTTTGATTGTTGATTGTTTATCCACTGTACGATGATGTCTTTTAGGTCTTTGCCTTTTAGCTTGATATCAGGTGTGACGTAGACATAGACATCCAGCTCAAGTTTATCATTAGGAATATCAATAAGGACTAGTGGCTCAAAACGATAGGCTTCCCACTGTGTGTTGAGCTCAAAAGGCGGCGTGGGAATGAGAATATCATCCATGCCGGTATATGAGTCGGGGATGTATAGCTCTTTAGCTTGTATAGGTTGGGTGGTGTTCATAATCAGTACCAATATTAAAATAAAAAGTCGTAGCATTTTAAATAGAATTCTTTTTGACAGGTGTGATAGAGGCAGTAAGCTCAATAATTTTATGCAAAGTTTGCCCTATTCCATGGCGATTACTAGGCATTTTAGCATGAGTAATATTGCTGCTACCAATGATGTTTAAACCTGTAGTGTCATTTAAACTAGTTGTTACTGTGGGGCCTGCCGCAGTTGCACTGCCGCCCTTCCCTGAGATTAGAATTTCTTGACTGCTCAAGGGAACTGTACCATCTCCATTCTTGCTAAGTCCCTGTTTATATGGACATTGCAAAACTCCATTATTATCCAGTGATATATTCACTAGATTGATTGTTTTTTTGCCTGTGGAAGAAATCACGAAAGTTTTTTTGTGGTGCTTTAATCTTAGTGAGTTATGAAATGCTTTTGCTGTCTCAATTTTTTCTGAGATAGATGTGAAAAAAGTACTACCATCCTTTATATCATCGTATGAAATTCCCTTTGGATGTTCAGAGGTTAGTCTAAAGTTATCTTTTGTATATAGGGTATTATTTTCATAATAATAACTAATATCTGAGGCATTTTTTAAGTCATCAGCTTTGACGTTTGCCACGTAATCATCTACTTCATCACCAAAAATATCAGTAAATGAGACTCGTTTGTACTCTTCTTTTGTATATGGTTTTGGTGTGCCATTTTTATCATAACGTTTACAGGAAATAAGCCCAAGCGTATTTGATTTGTAGAGATCATATATATTCTTACTTTTAATATTTCCAGCAATGGCATTGAGCTTGGTGTCTGTAACTTGCAGCCAGTGTTTGTCAGGTGTTTCATCGCAAACATAGTCATTCGTTGGAAGTAACTGTACAGCACCAGCTAAGGGGCCCGCCATACGAGTAAAGTGGTATGAATTGTTTCCCAAAATCTCGTTGAAAACATTATCACCAATTGCTGAGATACTAAATGGAAAGCGTTTTTCCGGGCTGGTACCGGTAACAAAGCGTCTGTATAGAACGGGGGCACCAGTCGTTGGTTGGTTGAGATGAATAATCGAATGTATTTTACTACTAGCACCTAAGACTTCACTTGCATAACGCGACATAATGCTACCCATACTGTGTGTAACAATAATGACTTTTTGGGCAGGATCGATAAGGTAATCCTGATCTTTTATTCCAAATTCGGGATAGTCCTTCTGAGAAAGTACTTTATCAATACGTTTAACAAATAGTTCTGCAGCGTCATGTAGGGTGTGACGCCAGTCGTAACCAAAGCCAAATGTTGGGAACAGGAAGTCCTTATCTTCCAGCATGTAAATATGTTCCATCATATCGGCGTATTCATTAAGGATCTCATACCACCCCCTAGACTGGCGGCGAGCATACTCTTCCTTGGCTAGGCTATCGATAGTGTTTAGGTCATTTTCATCTGGATCTTCGTCCTCGAAGGAATCTTCAACGAGCCAAGGATCGATTTTTTTTAATTCAAGTAGACGGCGAAAAGGTTTGCCTTGCTTAATCCGGGATAAAGCTGATTTTATAATCTTGTCATGGTGTGTATCTAAAACGCCACCTTCATCATGCATATGCTCTGTTTTATCATCTAGTTCTTTTTCAGACCAGGATACATCCACTCCTATGACAGACTTGAATAAGCCATTAAGATAAGCTTCTTTCATTGAGTCAATGTCATCAGGATCCCAAAGCGACTCACCCGTTGATTTCTTGATTCGTGATGCAAATACTCCAGGTACATAGATAACAGGTAAAATTGTTTTTTTGGGACGACCTTTAGTTTTAATCTTTATGGTTGCCGTTGTCCCGCCAGAGTAAAGCTTGCCAATAGTTGTGCTTTTTGAATAATTCTGTTTTTCTGCTGATGCTGCCATTGTTACACGATCCTGTGTTTTTGCTCGAGTACTTCAAGCGCTAAGATTGGTCCTATTATTACTGCGTCAAACAATACTTTTTGATTTATTGTTTCGGCATAAAGGGTGCGTCCATTTATCATCTTTAATTTGACAATCGTTCCTTCCGGTGTGGGGGGATCCTTTGGATCTTCCGATTCAATTAGTATCTCAAGAGGGCGGGTTAACCATAATGCATTTGAAGGAGATTCTGATTCAACACCATCAATCTTGACTTCAAAGTAATACTCAAGTGCCTTACTATCTTCTGATGCTTCATCTTCTTCAAAATCCTGTGCTGCATTCTCCAGTGTTCTTAACCAGGGGACACTATAATGACCAGTACCATCATCAAGTTTTACTGATTTTGTATCAACTTGATTGGTTTTGTTATCCATATCCGTTTCATAGATAGTAATAGTTGCTGTTTCTCCACCCGAGAAATTCTTTACAGCAAACATCGCTTGAGACTCTTCGCCTGCTGCAACGATGTTAGTACTCCATGCCAGGTCATATACTTCTTTTGCAGCTGGATCTTTTAAAGGTGTAATGCCAGCGAATTTAAGGGGTGAAGTTGTACTTACAGCCCCCGGCGGGTTCGGTCCGGGTACGGAGTAGTTCACTTTACCGTTAAGCTTCACACCCCCGCTGCCACCAAAAAAGACTTTCTTTCCGTAGAAGCTGACGACGCCACCACCGCTGACTTTAAATCCGCCACCGGATTGTTCGAAGGTGATGTCACCACCACCTTGGCCTTTGACGTCAATTTTGTTCGCGCTTTGAATGAACACATCGTTGCTTTTAATCGTGGCAAACAGGCCGCCGGAGCCTTTCACTGTAATGCGGGTGTTATCAGCGACATCCATGATCATGTGACGGCCGGTTTCTAGTTCGGTGTTTTGTCCGGATTCGGTTTGAATATTTTTATAGGCTGAGTGTTTGTGATCAGTTTTGGCCTGATGATGGATCTCTTTGGTTTGGGTCTCGGTGCGGTGATAGTTTTTTACTTTGACTAGCCGATCATTGCCAACCCGTTCGGTCATAGTGTCATCGCTGTGGCGATGAATGGTTTTCTTGGCGAAGGTCACCATGGCGCCATGCTCAGTGGCAAGCCTGACTTTATGCCCCACGGCCTCATGATTTAAATGCAGGATGTTATAACCAGAATAAGTCCGTAACGTGATCGCTTCTTTTTGTTTTGTATCATCAAAGGTCAGCTCGTTATCACTCATCGTCCGTAGGCGGTTTTGTGAAGGATTAGCACTGGTCACCGGTGACACGCGTTCCGGGTTGGGTAAAGTACCCACGACCATGGGCCTATCTGGATCCCCGTTTAAACAACTTATTAATACTTCATCTCCGTCATGTAATGGGGCATGCAGGCCGACGTTGCTTTCATTCGGTAAGCCACCATAAGGTGAGACTCGTCTTAAAGGAATACTGGCCTGGGTATGTTTCGAGTCCGATAAATCAAACAAGGCACGTAACTGATATTTGCCCTGTTCATCAAGTCGTGCATAGGGGCCATCACTTTCGATACGTGCGGTCATGGTCATAGGCAATTCGGGATGTTTTATAGTCGCCGTACGAAACGGGGTTTCCCGTTTAATACAGGTTGATGCAGCGCGGTAAGCTATATCTTCATCGCCTTCAGCATGGCCGGCAAACTGGCTGGCCTCGTGAATGACATGGGTGATCATATAGTCGCCGTTATACTGTGCATCGAAATGGGTGGCTTCCATACTACATATATGACCTGCGGCCATATCCACCACATTGCCCTTGGCGCTAAGATCAAAGGCAAGCACATTGGCATACTCCGCGATGCGCTTGGATTGCTCATCGGATTCATCCAACGTGCGACTACCCAGCCCATACAGTGTCTCGCCCGGCGCCGGTGTTTGTTTAATCTGTGCAACGGCTTCGATCGCAGTGTTAGCAAGCAGCTGAGTGCTCGGTGTTTCCTCATTAAAATCATGGATACGCGCTTGCGGAATCACCTGGCGTGCATTGGCGGCTAGGTTGTGTACACCGACTAAGGCATTGCCCGCGACATCCTTGTTAGCGCCACTGGGCTCGATAAAGTGAAGTACCTCACGTGCTATATAAGGACAGTGTGCATTGTGATCGGTAAAGATAATCACTTCCTGATCGTCTTTTTCAATCGAATAAAAGTAGATACCACTGTTCGCCGCGAGGCGAGAAATAAAATCCCAATCGGATTCGTTGGCTTGCAAAGTATAAGGTTTAACCGGGTAGGCACGACTCAAATCAAAATGAAGTTGGTCTTTTATTAACCCATTTCGCTCACAAGTGAGCTTGATCATGTCTGGCACACTGTGTCCGAGAATAATTCGTGTATCTTTTTGACGCTTTAAGCGCGTCAGATTAGATTCAAACGTCAGTTCAACACGCAAACGTGCGTCATCGATCCAGCCTTGTTCGTTAATTTTTGTTACAACCCCAATGACTGTACGCGCAATACCATCTTGTCCATGAAACTGCAAACGAGTGGTTGCACCGATGTATGAATTCAGTGTTGCGTATTTATCGACAATAATAGTAAGTACGAAATCAAAACCGTTTGATATGCGTTCTTCACCACGCATCGACAATGCAGAGTGTGGAGCGCCATTGATGTCAATGGTGATTTTGGCTTTATTTGCCGGGAATTTTGCCAATCCTTGTGCGTTCAGCATGGTGTTTCCTACCCCTTGTCGGTAAATCCTTTTATCGAACAAAACTTTTGATGCATGTTAACCCTTAGTTATCTGGTTAACGTTTAAGAATCGAAATCGGTTTGCTGATTAATTTATTATTGTTCTAAACGAACCTTAGTTTATTTGTAGTTGAAGCGTTAATCAAATTTTGCTTGGGTCTGTAACAATTGTTAAAAAACCCTGACTTGAAATGTAGTCATGGTTAGTGGATTATCAGTACACAAGCTAAAAGTAAGTAAATTAAAAGTGTGAACTCGTTCAGGTTTTACGAAAACGTAACAAAACACATACAAAAGCTTGGCTATGATCGATTAATGGATAAGATCCAGAAGTAAGAACTAAATAATTGATCAGACTAATTCCAGATTTTATTCTGGGGGGTCAAAACAAAAGCAAACGTCATGGAAGCATGGATATAAAGTTAGACGTTTGGATAACATGGTGTTGGGAATCAAGGACTGCATGGAAACTTCAACTGGTACAGTTGCGAGCTTTGTTGACAAAGCGCAAGGAAGAAATCAAGACGACAAGAAGAGTCGTAAGCTCGCATTTACACGTGCACTCGTACATGGTATCGCCCGTTTAATCGAAGGGCAGCGCCAATTTGCCGATGAATTCGGTCTTTCCCTGAATCGCGTCTTTCCAAATAGCTATGAATCACTGGAAGGCCAAACCCCAACCCAACACGCAATCTCATTATTTACAGCTGATTGGAATTCAATTACCGAGCTGGAAAATATGTTCAATGATTTGATATTGCATCAAGTGGCGTTGTTTAGTGCCCTGGATGGAATTGCCAACGAGACCTTAAATCACATGGGGGATGAAGGGTTAGGTGATGGTAAATCGAAAGTGAACGATGCGCGCGCATGGCGCCTACACAAGGAAAGGTTACAAGAGTTAATGGATAACGATGCATTACGCTTCGAGAAGCTCATTGCTTCAGGTTTTGTTGATAATTATGCCAGGACGCAGGAACAACGCCACTCCTCTAAAAAAGTGAAACAAGAGAAAGTAAAGGGTGGGCAAGTCGCATGAAATCGTTTCTAAAATATTGTGTATTGATTTTACCTGTTTTAGCCATGACTGCCTGTGGTGGTCCCATGGTGCATGTAGACATTTCTTCAAACGCAGAACTTAACCCCGACAAAAAAGGTGATCCCTTACCCGTCGTGGTCCGCGTCTATCAATTGAACGACAAAGGTGCATTCGAAAGTGCGACCTTCAATCAAATTTGGAAGAACGATGAAGGTATCCTCGGCGGTACCTTGCTTACCCGAAACGAAATAATTCTAAACCCTGCTTCAAAGGACAAGGTCGAACTCGATCGTCACGAGCAGGCAAAATATGTGGGTGTAGTAGCAGTCTTTAGAAATCCGGTCGATCGCAGATGGCGAGCGATGCGTGAACTTAGAGACGACATAATCACTAAAAAACTATCGTTATCGTCGAGTTTTGACGTCAGCCTGACAGGAAATACGTTACTGATATCAGACTAAAAATAAACACGGCATCGCCATCGTGGGGGAGACACGAGAATGAAGTCATTACGTAAAGTGATCTGGGCAGAGGGCATGTTCCTCGGCCAACAGCATTTTCAGCTGTGGGATCAGTACTACGAAAATTATCAGAATCTGCAATCACGCAGCACTTCGCCTATGTCATGGGGAGTTTTATCCTATGAGGTTGATGAAGAAGTTCTTGAGAATGGACAGTTCCGTCTGAATAGTTGTCAGGTGATTTTTCCTGATGGTCGTCTTATCAATTACGACATAACTGAAGATGCCTCGTTAGCCATTGACTTAAAGGGTGGTTATAGCGAGAAGATGGAAATTTTCATTTGCTTGCCTGCAAACCGAAATGCCAGTGGTATTACCGGTTATCGTGAGAATGGTGCTTTATGTGCCTGGCAAACGGATTACACACGTGTATCAGATGAAAATGATCCAAATCGTCAGCGCGAGGTGATGTTAGGTCGACCTAACTTGATTTTATTAACCGGTGACGAGTCGCGAGAGAATTTTTCTAACCTGCAAATAGCAGAGTTAGTCAACGATGGTGATGACAACTACACGTTACGCGAGGATTTCATTCCAACCTCGGCACGTTTGAATGCTTCACCCCGTTTAATTGCGTTAATTCAGAGTATAACGGAACTTTTCAGCGCCAAAGTCAGGGTCCTGAATGAACAGCGCAAACAGTTAAGTGCTTCGATAGCCACATTTGGACATACGGATGTGTCCAATTTTTTAGTTTTACAAACCTTAAGCGGTGCTATTCCTGTATTGCGCCATTTCCGTGAAAATCCTCAGTTACATCCCGAGCAGCTGTATCAACTCCTGGCACGGGTGATTGGTCAGTTATGCCCATTCAGTTTTGATATGGATGTACATGGCATTCCAAAGTACCGCCATAACGATCTCACCAAGACATTTGATGGCATCGAGCAACAATTACGTGGCCTGGTCGATGTGGCGATGCCAGAGAAAATGGCAACCCTGGAACTGGTTAAGGAAGCAGATTTACTCTGGTCAGTGGACAATATCGACAGTACGCATCTGGATAAGAATGATTTCTATATTGCCGTCCTGTCACCAATGGACGATCCGATGTGGGTTAAGCACTTTGAAAAGATTGCGAAAGTCGGCGCACGTGCTGATATCGAAATGATTGTCGCCTCAGCGATGCCGGGTGTGAAGTTAACGCATATGCAACGTCCACCCAGTAACTTACCAATTAAAAGCGGATATGAATATTTCAGAATAGAGCCGATGGGTGATTTCTGGAAGCGTATTCATAGTGAACGCACCCTCGGCCTTTATTTACCGAAGGCCTTTAGAAAAGTGAAAATGGAAATAGTTCTCGTCCCCAGAGATTGATCGCTTGCGATGAATGTCAGGATGACCAGAACGATAAGGACATACAGTGAAACGTGTACTAAAAATTAATCCATTACTTGAGTGTTGCGCATCTCTGTTTGCGCATGCTGCACTTTTCAAGAAATCCGATCGGGGAGCGAAAGTAAACGCCAAGTTTCGTCGTGTCATTCTTGCGGGATTTGATGAAATGGAGCGCAAGGCCTTCGAGAAAAAAATCCCTATGCAAAAGGTTAAGGAGGCCAAGTACGCCTTAGCCAGTTATATAGACGAAGCTGTGTTGACCTCGAATTGGCCGGGTCGTATGGATTGGATGAGTAAGACCCTGCAGTTAACCTTCTTTGGCGAGCATGTTGGCGGTGAATCTTTCTTTAAACACTTAAATGCCTTGCGCCGTGCAGGTGAGCGATTTGTTGATGTGATGGAGATTTATTACATCTGTTTGCAGCTGGGCTTTGAAGGAATGTATCGCTTACGTGGCCTGGAACAACTAATGGCGTTACAGGTCGATCTACGTAGTCAAATCGAAGGTTATCGAAAGTATAACGATAATCGTCTGTCACCGAACGGAAAACCGAGGGGTAGCGTGATGGCGACGATGCGTCGAGATATCCCTTATTGGGTGATCGGTACGGTAACCGTGGCCTGTGTCTTCTTTACTTTTCTTGGTTACGCCGTGGTGACCGAAGAGATGGCAAAAAATAGAGATGCAGAAATTGCATCTATGTCGAAAAAAATGTTCCCCGTGCATCGCACTACTAGCCATAAAAGGACTGACTACCAATGATGATGGTACTGAATGTCCTGAAGAACATGATATTGAGTAAAGCAGGCGCGATGTTGTTTGGCTTGATCGCGTTTTGTTTGTTGGTTTGGTATGCAGGACCCTACATTGGTATCAAAGATACACAACCTCGCTTGATTATCATTGCTATCGCACTAACGATTTTCTTCCTGTACTTACTCATAAAATGGCTGGTGACACGTCATCGTGCCGCTAAATTCAATAAGGAACTCGAAGAGCAGGGCGCGGATGAAGGCCATAAAGCAGATATTGCGGCATTACGTGGCAAGATGCAGGATGCCATTTCATCTTTGAAAACCTCAGACCTTGGTATCAAACATCGTGGTAAAGCGGCACTGTATGCGCTTCCATGGTACATGGTGATCGGGCCATCTGCCGCCGGTAAGAGCACGTTATTACGCAATTCTGGTTTGCATTTCCCTTATCAACACGCAGACGACGTTGATATCAAGGGTGTAGGCGGAACACGCAATTGTGACTGGTGGTTCTCTGATGAGGCCGTGATTCTCGATACCGCAGGTCGTTACACCACTGAAGATACAGACAAAGCTGAGTGGCTAGAATTTTTAGCATTGCTGAAGAAACACCGCCGCAAAATGCCCATTAACGGCATTGTTGTTGCGATTAGCATATCTGACCTGCTGACAGCAGATGATGCGGGTATGGATTGGCACGTTAAAGTTGTGCGTGATCGGATTAATGAGCTAATTACCAATCTGGGTTTTGTTTTCCCCTTATATATAGTCTTTACCAAATGTGATCTGTTGAGCGGCTTCCAGTCATTCTTTGGTGATTTGAACGAAGCATCCCGGAATCAGGTGTGGGGTTCATACCTGGATATAAAACCTGGTGAAAATCCTGGTGATGTCGTCGATAGAAAGTTTGGTGAGCTTTACATGCGTTTGTGTGAGTGGCGGATACGAAAAATTCACATGCAACGTAAACTACAGATTAAGTCGCAAATATATGATTTCCCTTCGCAGTACCAGGCAGCAGCGATGCGATTGATGGAGTTTGTTGACTTACTGTTCAAGGATAATCCGTATCAGGAGACACCGAACTTCAAGGGTGTTTACTTCACCAGCGGTACACAGGAAGGTCTACCTCTACAACGCATAGTGGGTAACTTGCGTCAGGCCTTTGGGTATGTTGATAAGAAAGAAGAGGCGGTATCTGCAAAAACCTCTAAAAGTTATTTCATCAAGAGCCTGCTTAAAGATGTGATATTTAAGGCGCCGTTTGATATCACCATGAGTCGACGTAAACAGATTTTCACACGTTGGTTAAAAACAGCAACCATTGTGGGTTGTTTTGGTTTTATCACCGCTGCGGTAGCTGCATATAGCACGACCTTCACGAATAATACTCTGTTGCTAAACGAAGGTACGGATGTTGTTAGTTCTTTATATGAAATTCAGCAGAACAATCGGGCAACCACGGCTGACCAATTTCTCGCATTAAACAAAGTATATGAGCAGTATCTACAACTTAAAAATATCGAAAATGAGCGTCCGTGGTTTTTCAAACTAGGTATCTACCATGGCGATCGTCAGATAGAGCCGCTAGAACAAGTGCTGATCAAGTCTATGGAAAGAGACTTCTTAGTACCGGTCTCTAAATTGTTAGAAGCCAAACTCTATGATTATTCAAAGCGTTGGAAAACACTCAAAACAGAAGCTGAGCTTGCAGAACTGCACGCTAATTATTACGACACCTTAAAAGTGTATTTAATGCTCGCTTCACCAAAACACCTGGTTGAACAAGATGCGTTACCACTACTACATGCTAGTTGGGAGTCAGTGATCAAGCCAAATGAACTGGTCGCCAATAAAAAGTTAAAGAATGCACTGGAGGCCAATGGTAAGAATTTGATTGAAAAGTATCTAGTACATATGCGCTTACCCTCAAAACATAAGTTAGCTGCAGCACACTGGCGGGTTAATAAAGGTTATATCCGTGTTGCACGTTCGCAGTTGAGAACGCCGCCGAATGCAGAAGTGCTTTACACACAGGTAGTGAAGAAGAGCAAAAACTATTTAAAGCCACTTGAATTGCGCTATGCGCTTAAAAGTCGTGGCTCCAGTTATTACTCCAACAGTAAAAAACTACCTGGTATTTATACTAAAGCCGGTTGGGAAGACTACGCATCGCGTGAATTCAAAGTTGCAGTACATATGGCTAGTTATGGTGACTGGGTATTAGGTACTGCGCAAATTCCAGATGTGGGTGATGCCGCGGCGACTGAGGCGAATAAAAATAGTACTGGCAAAATAGATGTAACCCTGGCGAAAGAGCTTGAACAACAAATTCGTCAACGTTATTTCGCCGATTATGCGCGTTATTGGTATGACTATCTTGGCAACATAAAATTACAGCAAGATCGCTCGATCAATGATACGGCTAATAAATTAGACCTAATTGCGCGAGTCGATGGACCGATCGCCGAAATATTTAAGCTCATCGATACAAATATTAATTTACAGGAAGTTACCTGGCGTCAGGATGACGAAAACTCTAGAGTGTATAAAAAATTCCCTGTTAAAGGCAGCAAGGTAAAAGAATTAGAACGTCCCTTTGAGGACTTACGTCGTTTCACCACACCCGCAGAGAAAATGGCCACCAGTGAGCTACTCAATAAGTATTTAACAGCACTGGCATCATTACAGAGTGAATTTGAGAATCTTCGTACCACTAATGAAAGCCGCCGCGAGGCTGAACTGGTCGCCGCGAATATCCTTTCCGGACAGGGTAATACGACCGGTGTATATCAGGCCAAAACAGTCGCGACAGGCCTCATCAATGGTAGCCGTTCGAGAACACGCCGCGTTGTCGAACCAATATTTATGGCACCGATTAAAGGCTCCTGGCGTGTCGTGATGGGCGCTGCGACCGGAGAAATACAAAACCGCTGGACTTCGATTGTGCTTGCCGAATATGAAAATAGAATTCGGGGCCGTTTCCCATTTGTCGACAATGGTCCTGATGCAGCAATTGATGATGTTGCAGAGTTTTTCCATCCGGAAGATGGTGTGCTATGGACATTTGTTCGTGATCATCTTGGTTCTTATTTATATAAACACAATGGAAGCTGGAGACAACGATCCTGGATGGGTCTGAGTATTGGCTTTAATAAAAACTTTGTTCATGCACTTAATCGTAGCCAGAAAATAACAGACAGCTTGTTCAAGCGTGGTGGTATGTCGCCCGAGATGACGTTCTATTTGTATCCTATGCCGACTCCTGGCATTAGTGAGATAACACTAGAAACAAATGGGCAAATGTACCGTTATCGAAATGAACCTCAAGAGTGGCGTAGATTTAATTGGCCGGGTGAGACTGACAGCACAGGTGCGAGTGTGGTCGCGATCTCTGAGAAAAATAATACCCGCGCAGAGCATGCGGAACATGGTATGTGGGGTATTTTCCATTTATTCAGAAAAGCGCGCTTAGTGAAAGAAAGAGGAACTCAGTATCTTAGCGAATGGAATATGGAATCAATTAACGGTAAACCTGTGCGAGTAAGTTTCAGGGTAAAGGCTGATCGCTCTAATAATTTGTTACAGCCAGGTTTATTCAATAAATATTATATTCCAAAGAGAATTATAGGGAAATCAAGACGTCGGGGGACAGGCACAGCCAGTCGAGGATAGGGATGTTTAATTTCATAAATAAACAAGAAAAAGTCACACACCAGCCCATGATTCGAGAGGTAGTCGGCTGCTGTGGAAAAATGCCGTTGCATGCTGACTTTATTAAACACAACCTGAAAGTAAGGGAAGTTGTCAGTTTAGATGACTGGATCCAGGATGGCGTGACCTTATTAAACAGGCGTTATGAAGAAAAGTGGAAAAAAGTTTTTGCGCTTTGTCCAAAGTTTCGTTTCGTTTTTGCAGGTGATGAAAATGACAAAACAGTAACCGGAATTATTGCACCGAGCAGAGATAAGATCGGGCGAAGTTATCCCTTTGTTGTATTCCGCGCGACAGATGATGCTGATATTAAAAATAACCAGGCGCTTGCTCCCATCGCATTTGCCAGCACGCATCGTTGTTTCGACGAAGTGCTGTCGCAACCGTGGAAAGAGGGAACACTTGATAATTTGTTTACCTCAATACATGAAGCCGCATCTCAACAACTCGACATTCAAAGTACAGACTGGGATGAGTTAATGTCGACTATGCTCGATGGAACCAGCATGGAAAATCTATGGAATGACATTTTGCCCGATTCTGATGACAAGTTACGCACAGGATTTATGTATGCGGTCATGAGCTCATTACAAACTGTCGCACGTCGTACTCCACAGCGCGTTCACTGGGGCATTCGTTTTCCCTTACCCGCGACAGATAATGCACTAAAGCATATCGCTTTTTGGATGAAGCTGAGTAAAAAAGCAATCGGTGAAAGGAACTGGCGAGCACATGTTATCTGGAATCCCGCTGTCCCAGGTATACCAGCGCGCCTATTGATATTTTTTCACCAAATACCTGCGTCATATTTTACCTTGCTCGTTGAGCCACGTCGTACAGATGATACGGTTTTTGATGTCCTGCAAGAAATTGAAACCCTGAATGCCGATCCAGCACAGATGAGTAAGTATCACTTTCCATCAGATATGAGTTTGCAAGAAGTGCTGGACGAAATAGAAAACACATCGGAGTTAGCATGAGCACCGAAGAATCAGTAGTTGATCGCGTCGCAGAGTCTGATCTGGGAACAGAGGAATCAGTCATCATGAGTATGGACAATATTGTGCTCGAGGGTGACGGCCTGGACATGGATGCGATCTTGAACAATGACGTTGATCTGGAAGAAAGCAGCGAGCCGGGGTTAGTTGAAAGTGAATCTAACAAATCTGCTGATGAAAGCGAGGTAGAGGAAGATCTTATACCTGAGGTAGACAGGATACCAGAGACGATCGAAAAATTATTAACACCATTTGAAGGTAATCCTACGGGTGAAGATCCAAGATATGGAGATGAATTTGTATTAATCAAAACAGAAATCGATAAGCTAGCGTTCAATGACTATAACGCGGTCATGACTTTGGCGAGAGAAATTCTAGAAAACCAGAGTAAAGATATTCGTATTGCTGGATATTTTATGTTAGCGAATACCTATATCAACGGTGCTAAAGGCTTAATCGATGGTCTTATCCTGTATCGGCTTTTATTAGAACGTTTTGGGGATGATGTTTACCCAACAAAAGAAAGTGCAAGAAACACCTCCATGTTGTGGCTGAATAATAATAAGTTGGCGGCCTATGTAAAACAGCACCAGGAAAAAATCGACCTCAATACAGTGGATATGGTTGCCAAACAGATTGAGCGACTCAACCAAGTGTTGGTTAGTGTCACCAATGAAGAATCCCTGTGCCTGAATTCACTTAACAAATGGTTGAAAGAGACCAGGAAGAAAGTAGATATCCCGCCGCCCCCACCACCACAAACTGAAGTAAAACATTCTGACAATGCAGAAGTTTCGACTAACAATATGGTTAGCAACAATCTAAATGCTGCACCTCAGTCAGATGTGTCAAGGGGTGATGTTTCAAAGGCTGAAATAAACCCATTATCAGATGTTGATGCATCCTCGTCATTGTCTGATACAGAATTGTATTCGCTAATTAGAAAAATTGTTAATCAGCTGATGGCAGATAAAGAATATGCACGTGGGATTTCATATGCACGTGCAGCACGTTGGGGCGGTTTTTCTATGCCTCCGCATGAGAACAATAAAACTCGAATTGCTCCACCGAGACAGACAGGTGTGAATCAAATAACTGCATTACTAGCTGCGGATGATAATGAAGAAGCGAATATTCTTCGAGATGGGTGGCCATATTCTACTCGATTTACAAATGTATGCACATAAGGCAGCAAAGGCTCTCGGTAAAAATAACGTGGCTAATCTTATCGCCTTTGAAACGGCAGCATTTCTACAGCGTTTTCCAGGTATTGAGTCTTTACGTTTTGAGGACGATAGCGCTTGTGCGAATCCTGAATGTCTCTCATGGCTTAACAAGTTAAGTGGTAATAATAAAAAAGAAGCACCTTTGATTGCAGCAGATGATGATAGTACTGAGCTGCTAGAGGAAATAAATCAAGCCTGTGAAGAAGCAAATGATAAAGACTTAAATGCTGGACTTGCTAAGTTAAATTGTTTTAGACCTAAAACGGAAAAGCAGCGTTTCCAATTAAAGCTGGCGATGGCACAACTTTGCTTAGACCATGGCCGTGCTGAGCTCGCACTACCGATGCTAGATGAGCTAACAGAACAAGCCATCCGAACTTCACTAGCAACATGGGATGTGGGTTTGGCAATGTCTGCTGCTAGACAATTACAAAATGCACTTCGTAGCGTGTCTG
>CAMYMU010000061.1 GCA_947259575.1 uncultured Ectothiorhodospiraceae bacterium
TTGGGGTCCAGCGGTCTCTAAAAATCCTTATGTCTCTATCCAACTAAGTGGTGCCGCGGCTGGCGATTCCATCGAGTTGAGCTGGGTTGACAATAAGGGTGGTAAAGATTCGACAACGACTAAAGTTAAGTAAACATCTTTCTTAACCAACGTAAAGAACGGGGCTTTCATAGCCCCGTTTTTTATTGTCCTGGATAATCTAAGCGACAGAATTTTGTTACTATATACGCTCCACCACAACAGAAAAATAACGAGAAGGCAGAAAAGTGGACGAATTAGAATTTAACCAACGCGCTGAGGAAATTATTGAACTAATCGAGGAAAGGCTTGATGAGGTCGATGCCGATCTTGATTATGACAACGAGGGTGGCGTGCTTTCGATATCGTTTACTGATAACTCCAAAGTCATTATTAACCGCCAGGCTCCTCTAAAACAGATTTGGGTTGCGACAAAAAGTGGTGGTTTCCATTTCGATTTTAATGCAGATGTAGATGCCTGGGTAAAGGACGACGATGGTACTGAATTGTTTGCGGCCTTGAGTAAATATTGCAGCCAGCAGGCAGGCGAGACCGTCGACCTCATGGGCAGCTAAGCATGGACTTATTGCCAGCGGTTACCGTTGGACCAGATGATGCCAAATACAGTGTAATCTGGTTACACGGCCTGGGTGCCGATGGCCACGATTTTGAACCCATCGTCGCGGAACTGGACTTTGCAACAAAATCTAAAACACGATTTGTGTTTCCCCATGCACCCAATCGTTCAGTCACGATTAATAACGGTTATGTCATGCCTGCCTGGTATGACATTGTTGCGATTGATCAGCAGGCCCCTGATGATGAACAGGGGATACGTGCATCGCAGCAACAAATTATCGCTCTAATCGAGCATGAGAATTCACTTGGTGTAAACAGCGAACATATTGTGCTTGCCGGTTTTTCTCAGGGTGGTGCCATCGCCCTACAAACGGCGCTACGTTATGATGATAAGTTAGCTGGGCTAATGGCCTTATCCACTTACCTTACCCTGTATGAGTCGCTCCAAAGTGAAGCCAGTGAGAGCAACAAAACTATCCCGCTAATGATGGCACATGGTGAGTATGATCCGGTTGTGCCGATAGGTTTGGCACAGCTTTCAAAACAACGATTGCTTGATGCGGGCTATTCGGTTGAATGGACAAGCTACCCAATGGAGCATAGTGTTTGTCCTCAGGAAATTGAAGATATATCACGCTGGTTTGCAAAGGTGCTAGCTTAGATACGCAAGGCTGGAATTTAATCCTGGATGTGTGGGAACCAAATCTGGTTTGGGAGTCTTATTACTATGAAATGCACAACCAGTTCTATCGGATTAAGGAAGAAATTGAATAAAACACCGATAGTTATTATATCTACGTTCAGGATCACTTATGTGTAAAAAGCTAATTATTGTTTTTTGCTTAATTTATTCAGGTGTAGTCTCGGCCAGCAGCGCAACGGGCAAGGCGGCTAAAAATTCACTCTATCAACATGCTTCACCCTATCTGGCCATGCATGGTCGTGATCCAGTGAAATGGCAGGAATGGAATCAACAAACGGTGGAGATAGCACGTCGACAGGGTAAACTCCTGTTTGTATCCAGTGGTTATTTTTCTTGTCATTGGTGTCATGTTATGCAGCGTGAAAGTTACCAGAACGATGCGGTTGCAGCTCTTCTTAACAAACACTTCATTCCGGTGAAGGTCGATCGAGAATTGAATAGTGCGCTTGATGCGAACTTAATTGACTTCGTTGAAAGGACACAGGGCCAGGCCGGTTGGCCACTTAATGTTTTTATTACCCCGGAAGGATTTCCACTAGTCGGCTTCACTTATGTGCCGCCAGATAATTTTGTGCAAATCTTGAATAGTCTGGTGAAAGAGTGGCGCACTAAAGAACAGGAACTAAAAGATCTCGCGCAGGCAGCAAGTACGGAGTTATCAACCGCGGAGGTAAGTCAATCGACGCAATTACCATCAGACCTTGCAGCCGGAATGATGCAAGTATTTGTAAACCAGAATTTCACTTATGTGGATGATCTGCAAGGTGGTTATGGACAACAAAATAAATTTCCATCGGTGCCTAAACTAGATGCCTTGTTATCTATTTACAAGAAAAATCCCGATGAACAAATTAAACAATTTTTAGATCTAACACTACAAAATATGGCCTCACAGGGCTTGCGTGATCAACTAGGTGGCGGGTTTTATCGGTATGTGGTTGATCCGAACTGGCAAATTCCCCATTTTGAAAAAATGCTGTATGACAATGCGTTATTAGCGAGTCTTTATTACCAGGCTTCTATCATATTAGATGAACCGAACTATAAAGTTATCGGCGATGAGACGCTCGATTTTATTTTACGTGAGCTTGATACCGAATCGCCAGCATTTGCTGCAAGCCTGTCAGCGGTCGATGATAAGGGAATAGAGGGGGGTTATTATTTATGGGACAGAGACCAGCTTAAAAATATCCTAACCAAAGATGAGATGCAGGTTGTTAGTTTATTCTGGGGAGTCAGTGGTGGGCCCGATCTGGAAGACGGACACCACCTTATACAAGCAGCCGACATTAAAACCGTTTCCGATGAGCTGAAGATTTCGGTCGGTAAAGCATCCAATATTATCGATTCAGCGAAGCGTAAGATGCTTAAACTAAGAGTTAAAAGATCATTACCAAAAGATAGTAAAATTTTGACGGCGTGGAATGGTTTGACGCTCAGTGCCTTGATAGAAGGGGCTAAACACAAAGGCAATGAAAGGTATAAAGTTGCTGCCGCGCAACTGGTTAAGACTATTCGTAAACAGTTGTGGAATGAGCAGACCAAAACACTTTACCGGGCATCGGGCAAACATGGGCCATTAGGAGATGGCACACTGGAAGATTATGCCTATGTTGCACAGGGGCTATTTGCCTGGTGGCAGCTCAGCAAAAAACCAGAGGACAAAAAGTTACTTGAAGAGATCCTTAATCAAGCATGGCTACGTTTTTATCCGCAGCAAGGAGGTCAACAAGGCTGGCAACTGGCCGAGAATATGCTCCTTAAGTATGGCACCGGTCAAACCATTGTCAGTGATAGCCCAATGCCATCACCCAGCGCGGTTATTATTGAAATGAGTTATCAATACGCCAGGCTTAGTGGTGATAAACCACTTCAGGATCAAGCTTTGCGTGCGCTTAATGTCGGTTTTAAACAACTTCAATCCGATGCATTCTGGTATGCCACTCAGATAAAGACTATTTTATCAGTACAGTAGTGGGTATTTGTATGTGCTTAGAGATCAAACTCGATTTCAATCGGCCGTTTAACAATCTCAAAATCAAATTGCGTAAATGAGCGTGTGGAGATAAGCATGCGTTTGAGTTTTGCATAGAACAGGCGTTGTTTCATATTGATAGCAAGCACTGAACCAACATCGTATAGCAGTGCGGGGAGTATCAAACTGCGGGTTTGGTCTAATGAAACTTGTTTAGGTACGAGTAAACCGCGAAAGTAATCGGTACCTGCACCCAGACCTTTTACAGCCTTGCTGCCAATAGGCATCGCACCGTTGGCAATATTCATAATACCAACATTAACGTTACCCTCAGCTTCATCAGTAAATTCATGCTGTAACCAACGAATTACACCAATCTGCCAACGCCGTTTTTTCTGAGCGATACGATAGGTCACTAACTCTCCAACGCGCACATCGATATTGTTGCCCGTTTGTTTACAGTTTAGGGCAACACCAATCGGACTAACATTCTTTTGTGACCAGGGGTTGAGAGTGTAGTTATGCCTTTCATGTATGCGATCTTTTTGTTCAGCTTCCTGGTACGCTGTGGCCAGGATCGTATCATTTGTCTCTTGCGTTTTATCGCTGGTTAAATTCGTGACAAGTTTTAATTCATCAATCTCTGGAGTGAATGGTAGACCATCTGATACATAGTAGTGGCTCGCATTTAATCCAGATGACATTTCGATCTTGGCTGAAAGAGAATAACGTTGAGTACCCCGCACCAACATTGCGTTCCAGGCATCAGCGAGCCGTAACAACATATCGCGCTGCTGTCGTTCTATCATTGGAATCGCTTCGAACTCAGAAGTCGTCATATTAGACGCTAGCAGGCGTTGTAAGTGTATATTTAATTGCAGCTTGACAGCTGTCATGTCAACGATGCGGGGTTCTAGTGGTTGCCATTGATTTTCTTTTTCGACGAAACTTGGGCCACTATCAGAACCATGATCAAGTATGTACTCTCCACGCGTAACAAATTCTGAAAAAGGTTCAATCTTACAATTTGCAACTGACGATGCTATTAGTCGATACATATCATCGGCCTCATACTGCATCAGGTGGTAAGGCTCAGCCAGTGATAATAAAACGATGCGCTTGTAACAAAAATCAATCGTGAGTTGAATTGGTAGCGGTGTATCTGGGTAAGGGTCATCTACTTGTTGATGAAGTACCTGGCGTGATTCAGCAAATTTGTAGAGCTGATGAAGATCAGACCAGACTTTTTCGGGCTCAGGTGCATACATACCGTAGGCATCGACCAGGCGCTGACTGAGAAACAGAATCGATAAGTAAATTGCCTCGGTCAGCAACATCAAATCGTATTCTTTTAGCCCGGGTTGGATCGATAGTTCATTAACGACCTGTTTATATCCAAGGGCCATATGCTCTAACAGTGTTTGTAAAAGGTTGGCGCGGTAAAGTTGTTGCTGATCCAGCGGAATGTTGGCCTGGCGCAATGGTTGCCTAATCGCATGTAGCAATTCAGTAAATACGGGTCGCAGGGTGTTATGTAATTGTAAGCGCTGCTTATAACTATAGCGGGTGCTATTGAGGGTCTTGAGTTTCTCCAGCATCTGATGGGCAGCAACGGTGGTGTTACCAATGGGGAGTTCCGCGGCCCATTGCTCGAGCTGTTTTGCTCTAATTTGGGGCCGTGATAGCCGGGCTACTCCAGCGGGTATATTGAGGCTGACCGAGACCGTATTTTCATTTGAAATGGCTTGTTTTGCGCTGTTTTTGAACATTTATTATCAGTATTAAGGCGGATTTTATGCTGCCATGGGCTTGCTATCGGTCTGCTTTGCTTTGAGCTATAACTTACGCCTAATTGGTGGAAATGCAACCAATTTGTTGATTTTGGTTGAAAATTTCGGTTGTAAGGTGCTCGAGTCGTTGGCTAATTTGGGCTATTCTTGATAGGCGGAGTCAGATATATGCTCCCAAATTAAAGGTAATATCCCAGTGAGACGCTAAAGAATAACACTAATAATAATGAGTAAATGTTTTGAGGAGTAGGGAATGAAAATAAGCTGTTTAAACCGGTGGATAATGGTGTTGTGCATCATGATCTTTACCCCGAATGTTATCGCCGCAGACCTGATAATGACGGCACCACCCCGAGAAAAACCAGAGGCAGGTAAAAAAATATATGGCCCTGTCGCCGATCACCTTTCCAAGTTACTTGGTAAAAAAGTTGTGTATGAACACCCAAAAAACTGGCTCAACTATCAACGTGACATGCGTAATGATAAATACGACATAGTATTTGATGGGCCGCATTTTATCTCATGGCGAATGGCCCACCTGGGCCACACTGTTGTTGCCAAATTGCCCGGGACCTTGGTTTTTCACCTGACAATTTCCAAAAATGAAACAGAAATAAGAACAGTTAATGACCTGGTCGCGAAAAGAATCTGTGGGATCTCACCACCAAATTTGTCGACCTTGTCGATTCTCGCAGCTTACCCTAATCCTGTTCGCCAACCTGTTATAGCGGGTGTGAAAGGGGGTATGGGTGCAGTACATAAAAGCTATCAGGCAGGTAAGTGTCGTGCGGCAGTATTCCGTCGCGCGTTCTTTAAAAAGAAATTACCTGAAGCTGCACGTAATAACTATAAGATAATTTATTCCTCAAAGCCGGTTCCGAACCAGGGTTTCTCTGTTAGCAAGCGCCTGTCAGCACGCGAACGAAGCCTGGTAACGCAATCACTAACTTTGGGTGATGGAGTGAAGGCTACAGCAGGAATCTTACGACGTTTCGGTGGTAAGTCTAAAAGTTTAATCAGGGCAAACACGCCGGAGTTCCAGAGACATAATCTTTTGCT
>CAMYMU010000062.1 GCA_947259575.1 uncultured Ectothiorhodospiraceae bacterium
GCTGGAAAGGGCGATGGCGAAGCAGATATAAAAACGGGTTTGATGTTGTTCTTTGTTACCGCGCATATAGCCGATGGAATAAAGTGTATTGATTGGCCATAACAGAGCTGCGACACAGGCAAACAACATGCCCAGTGGTTCAAGAACAAATTTAATCGCCAAGCCTGGCGCGATATCCAGCAGGGTAACCGATGGTTGGTTACCGGCCAGGACAGTGGGTAACAAAGACAGAACCGTCGTTAGTAGTGCCAGTGAAGTCAGCAGTGACATGCTTTCACGCAAGTTCGGTTTTTTACCCGTTAATGCGATCAAAAGCGCGCCGAACAACGGTATTAAGACGGCCATGATTATTGACCATTCAGCTGTCACGGTTTGTCTCCCAACAACATAGTGGCGGCAGGTTCGGCTATGCCGACCGTGAGTGAGGTGTCAAAGCCGAAATAAATGTTGGCAATGACCAGCAACCAAAGTGGTAGTAGCAGGCTAAGTGGCGCTTCTTTGATATCTTCTGAACTAGTTTTGGAGCTGGCGTTGGGTCCGGAATTGAAATACATGATTTCAACCAGCTTCCAGACATAGGCAACGGCGAGTAATGAGCCTGTCAGTATGACAGCGACAACTATCCATGATTGTTGTTCTAACGCAGCAAGTACCAGATACCATTTACTGATAAACCCAGCAGTGCCCGGCACACCAATTAAACTTAAACCACCGATAACAAATGCGGCGAAGGTCCAGGGCATTTTATGAGCCAGCCCGCGCATATCCTTTACCTGGTTACTACCAGTACGATACAGGATGGCCCCGAGCGCCATAAATAGCGCGGCTTTCATAATGGCGTGGTTAAAGATGTGAACAAAACTAGCCGTTAAGCCGAGTACTGAACCAAAACCGATGCCAAGTACCATGTAACCAATTTGTGCAACACTGGAATAAGCAAACAAACGTTTGGCGTTTGTCTGGTAAATAGCACTTATAGAAGCTGCAATGACCCCAGCCATGCCAAGTAACAGGAAGAGCTCATCAGTTGGTGTAGACTCAATCAGGTGTAGGCTAAAGACACCAAAAATGACTCTTATCATTACGTAGACGGCAACTTTGGTAGCCGTTGCTGCCAGGAAGATTGTTACGATAGAGGGCGCATAGGTGTAGGCATTGGGTAACCATAGATGTAATGGAAACATCGCAAGTTTAAGAGCAAAGCCGACCATGATAAAGGCAAAGGCTGTATGAATGGTTCGGTGTTCAAATATTTCGGGTAAGCGTTGCGACAGGTCCTGCATGTTTAAAGTGCCTGTCATTGCATAGAGTAGACCGACACCGATCAAAAAGAAGGTCGCACCGATGGTGCCCATGATTAGATACTGGTAAGAAGCAGTGAGCGCCTGTCTCTGCCGACCCAAACTAATCAAGGCATAGGATGA
Source organism: uncultured Ectothiorhodospiraceae bacterium (assembly GCA_947259575.1). Lineage (GTDB taxonomy): Bacteria > Pseudomonadota > Gammaproteobacteria > UBA6429 > Thiohalophilaceae > SZUA-24. The sequence continues at coordinate 1,425 of CAMYMU010000062.1, forward strand.
TAAGGATGAGATTTCTAAAAATACAAACAGGTTAAAGATGTCACCGGTTTGAGTTATACCAAGCAAACCCGTTAAGCACAGAAGAAAAGCGGCATAAAAAAGTGAAGTCTGTTTCTCCGGGATTTCTTTAGCGACACTGGTCAGGGCATAGGGCAGCGATATTGCTGCAATACCCGAGACAATCAGCGCAACCAGGGCGTTGACACTATCGATACGATACTCAATTCCCCAGGGTGGTGCCCAACCTCCCAACTCATAACTAACCACGCCACCAGTCGATACATTGGCTAGCTGAAGAATAGCCAGGTAAAAAACCGACCATGTAACCAATGTGCTGAATAACCAGGGTGCACGACCATTGGGTAACACTGCAACAACAGGCGCAGCAATCAAGGGAATGACAACGATTAACAGGCTTAAATGACTTTCTATCACAAAGATTGGTCCTGTTTATGAATATCGTCTTCTTCAATCGTGCCATAGGCCTCTTTGATACGTACGACTAATGCAAGACCTAAAGCCGTTGTTGCTACACCCACTACGATAGCGGTCAGGATCAGGACATGAGGCAGAGGGTTTGAATAAACCGTCACATCACTTTCGATAATCGGTGCGGCACCGTCCTTGACATGACCAATGCTGATATACAGCATAAAAACAGATACCTGAAATATACTCAGACCTGCAATTTTTTTGATCAGGTTGCTACGACTGATAACAGTATAAAAGCCAGCCATCATTAAAATGATAACTAGCCAGTAGTTGTAGTGATCTATAATAAATTGCATCAGGAACGGCCTCTTTCTGCAAAGGCAAAAAAGATGATCATCATGACCGAGGCCACAGTGATACCCACCCCTAATTCAATGACGAGAATACCGATGTGTTGGCCCGCGATCTGGTTCGAGGCCAGGACGCCGTATTCAAGATAGTTGCCACCCAGTATCAGACCCGCAATACCGGTTCCGGCATAGATAAGCACGCCAAGACTTGCTAGCACTTTTAAGACGCCTGGTGGGATAATTTTCTTTGCGGCATCAAGACCAAACACGATGGTGTAAAGAATAAAAGCAGCACTGAATATCACACCGGCCTGGAACCCACCGCCAGGACCAAAGTCGCCATGAAACTGTACATAAAGTGCGAAAAGCATAATTAGCGGGATCAAAAACTTCGAAATAACCTTGAGGATTAAATTATGCATCATGGTTATCGTCTCCAGACTCAGAGTTTTCTGGTTTGGTTTTTCTGCGTCTGCCTATCAATAACATTACGGCAACACCTGCGGTAAAAATCACAGTTACCTCTCCCAGGGTGTCGAAGCCACGATAACTAGCCAACACTGCAGTTACTACGTTAGGCACACCGGTTTCAGGCATGCTCTTTTCTAAGTAATAAGGCCCGACATGAGTTTGCGAAGGGGCCTTGGGATCACCAAAGGCAGGAATATCTGAGGTACCATAAATCAACAACGATCCGGTGATGAGAACGACAATTAAGGGTAACAAGCCAGCGTGAATCGGGGTCTTCTCTGTTTTTTCTTCTTTGTGTTTATAGGTTAGTGCCAGGGTAGTTAACATGAGTACCGTGGAAATACCGGCTCCGACAGCTGCTTCGGTGAAGGCCACATCAACTGCATCCAGTACCACAAACACCCCAGCAGATAACAGGCTAAAGATGCCGAACAACATCACCACGGCAAGCAGGCTATGTAAACGTATAATCGCTAGCGCGGTGATCACCAGAAAAGTCATAAGGGTAATATCAATAATACTGTCAATCATTGCTGCTCGATCCTGAGTTACTCAATTTGGGTTTCAATCCCCCGAGCATCGCTGCATTGGCCAGTGAATGAGAGGCAGTTGGACTGGTAAAGAAAATGAATGCAAAAATTAGAAATAATTTAAAGCTAGCCAGGGTTAATCCAGCCTGTAAACCTAGACCGAGCAAAAATAATGCTGCACAAAGTGTATCGGTTGTGCCAGCTGCATGAAGGCGGGTATAAAAATCCGGGAAGCGGTGCATACCAATGCCTCCAATTATACCAAGCAGGCCTCCAGCGAGTAGACATGTCCAGCTTAAAACCTCAACAATCATTTTTTATTCACCTCGTCGGCGCTTTTACCGTCGGTGAAGAAATTCCCATGTTCAACCAACTTAAGTACTGCGACGACACCTATGAAGTTGATCAGGGCATAGACAATAGCAATATCCAGCAAGTCAGCACGGCCGGACATAAAAGCAAGCACCGCAATCAATAATACGGTCTTGGTGCCAAACATATTGACCGCTGCAATGCGGTCATAAACGGTTGGGCCGAGCAGGGCACGAGTAAGTGCTAAACCCAGGGTAATAAGAATTGCAATTGCGGCGGCAGCGTACATCATGATGCTGACTTCTCATCGTCGGGTATGGTATCGGCCATTCGACCCATTGCAAGATCGTCGGCAGCCTCTTCAGCGAGGGCGTGTATCTGCAATTCATTATTTGCCAGATCCATCGTAACCGTACCTGGCGTCAAAGTGATGGAATTTGCATAAATGACTTTACTTAAATCTGAATGCTTTTTGGCTGGTAGTCGAATAACTTTGGGACTGATTGATTTTCCAGGCTTTAAAATTCTTTTGATAACGTCCAGGTTAGCCAGCACAATTTCCTTTGCCAGGAAAAAATAATACTTGAACAAACGCGGTAACATTTCAATGGGATAGCTTTCGCCATCGATGACCTTCATTCTACTGGCGAGGAAAATGGTCAGTAGGCTGGAAATGACACCTAGCACTATAAGGAGCGGTTCAGTATGGCCAGAGAGCAGTAACCAAAAAGCAAAAATCAGCACGGCCGTTATTATTGTTCTCATTGTTGTTGAGGATTCCTTAGCCTGTATCGCGCGGCAAAGTTTATCTTTGTGACCGCAAATTACATCAGTACACCAGTGTTGAGTATACCAAGCCCGTGATTTTCTCCCAGTGTTATCGATGTGTTTGGCTATAGCCTGGCGGGCTCTGTGATGGATGAAAATTGCTCGGTTTTGTTTGTTGGCGCGGTTCAAAAGTGGGTAAATATCAAGCAAAAATTCACTAAAATCTGTTTTTATTACTTTATTAATAATTAGTTTAATGAAATCAATAGGATAGGATGTTTAGATGAAGCGCTCCGAGCAAAAAATTGTGCGATTTTTATCAATAATTCCTAAAGTTCAGCTTCTGGGTGCCGAAAAACAAAGTGGTTAGGTAAGAAGTCTCAATATTTGAGATTTAGCAGTAATGATTCCTCCCCCTGCGCAGAGATGCGCAACACACCCTTGCCCTGCTTCACAAGCAGGGTATTTTTTTGCCAGAGGAAAAGTTTTGCAAATGTAAGGACTTGTTTAAAAATGAGATACTTATATTAAAGTGTTGGCCCCAAAAAGACGATATTGATACTACTAACAAAACCAAAAACGCTATTCAAGGGAAGACATGCAAAGCGGGCCTATTCTAAAAATCAGCATAGTAATCACAACTCTCTTGGCAACAGCTATGTCCTGGTACACAGGCAGTCACTGGTCAGTGACAGGTCTGTGTGCAATATCAGTTGTTGCCTCAGTGTTGGCTATTTTGGCAACACGTTCACAGCAAACCAACCACCAAGACGAAGATCCATCTCAAACTGACCTGGTATTGCAAATACAAGGTATGAACAATGAAATATCTGTTGCCTTTCAAAACCAACTAAACATGGTTAAGGATGATTTAACCCAACTCCGCTCGCTGATTCATGATGCCACAGTTGAATTGCAGTCTAGCTTTAATGGTTTATCTGGAACCAGTAATCACCAGTCAGAGTTGGTGATGGAATTGATTTCAGACAGCGGATTCTCTGAGAACGAAGACAAAGAAAATTCGTTCAGTTTCGGAGAATTTGCCGACGAAACAAAATCTGTGTTGACTCAGTTTGTTGGACAAATAGTAGAAGTAAGCCGCGATAGCGTGATGGTGATGCATGTGATTGATGATGTAGCGGATGAAATGGAGTTGGTCGTTAAGCTGCTGGATGATGTTAAAGGGATTGCCGACAAAACAAACTTGCTAGCCTTGAATGCAGCGATTGAATCAGCACGTGCGGGTGAAGCCGGCCGAGGCTTCGCTGTCGTTGCGGATGAAGTCCGAAAGCTATCACAGAGCTCAAATGCATTTAGTGATGAAATTAGAGATGTCGTCAATAAAGCGGATGATAATATCAAGTTGGCTCAGCAAACTGTTGCAACCATGTCATCGCGGGATATGAATGAGGCGATTAAGTCCAAAGACAAAGTCGACAAGATGCTGCGGCGTACAGAGACCATGAATCAGGTGATGGCTGAAAAGCTAAATGATGTCAACGCTATTAGCGACAAGATTAATCAAGATGTTGGCACAGCGATAAGATCACTACAGTTTGAAGATATGACAACCCAGCTGTTACAACATATAACACGGCGTGTTGATCAGATTCAGGATGCATCAAATGAATTTACTTCGGCAGTAAATAGTTTTGTCGATCCGCCTGAAGATGTTGATCCTCATCAGTACTATGAAAGGGCGAGTATGGCTGTTTCAACAATGAAAGACACTCTCTCCAGTGCGGTATCACAGTCCAATGTGGAAGAGGGCGAGATCGATTTGTTCTGATAAAATATGAATAGATTAACAGTTACAAAATCTGATACTGGAAATCAAATTATCATTGAGATTATCGGTACCTTTGATTATCAGTTGCACAGAGATTTTCGAGCAGCATACCGTGATGAAGATGCTCGCGTCTCATACATTATCAACCTCAATAAAGCCGAATATATGGATAGCGCAGCGCTAGGCATGTTGTTATTGCTGCGTGAGCATGCCGGTGGCGATAAATCGAATATTAAGATTGATGGCTGCAGGCCGAATATCAGACGAACCTTAGAAGTGGCTAAGTTTGATGAGTTGTTTACTATTTACTAAGTTTTTCAAGTAAAACTAATAATTTTTCCAGCTCTCTATTTATTTCATCCGTCAATCGCGTCACTGAATTAGCCGTATTAACCTCTTTAATATAATCTAGCGCTGACCTGGCTTGTTTTGTTAGCTCAGGGAAACCAAATGTTTCAGCTGAACCCGCAATGCCATGAATTATCAAGTACATTTTTGTCCCTGTCTCTTCATCTGCATTTTCTTTTAAAACAGACCAGTGTGTATCAATCGCATTTCGTTTTTCAATAAGTGTACTGATATATGATTGTCTAACCTTTTCCAGTTTTTCCTTGATGCTTTCGCCCGTAGTTTCGTTGATCACGGTAATAAATCCAGCATCGCGGGATTCTCCAGCAGCTTATGCGAAAGTATAAGTGAGGTAGCGGTCCAGACCTGTTTGAAATTAGAACGGCGACCGATCAATCTACCCGCGCGACCATCATAATATTCCGGCCAGGTATCATTTGATAATCGGCTGAGGGCCGTATCAAATGCGCGTTCGGCTAGATCACCACGTCCTGATTTCAAAGCAGCTGCGACAAAGGGCCATAATAGAGCTGGCCAGTTGCCACCATTTTGATATGACCAGGGTACATTTTTCGGATCACTTCCGGTACGTACTTGCCATTCAAGTCCTTCCATGGCGGGGTAACAAATCTTGACGGGCATTGCACCAACAAGGTCATCCCAGCGTAACTCATAGAGTTTCATAATACGTGCAGCCTGCACATCTGAAGTCAGGCCAAACATTACAGAAAGAAAGTTACCTAATGCAAAAAAGCGAAAGTCCATTCGGCTGGCACCGACGTTACCAACTAAATAACCACCTTCGTCTGGTAACCAGTCAGGCACCCAGGTAGGAATGGATTCAGGATAAATATTTAAAACGTTAATACTATCGATGCCAAACTCTTCAGTGGTATAGCGATGAATCTCATTTAGCCGATCAAGATCTAGCCAATAAAAAATTCGTACGTAATTAAGTAGAGCTTTTTCACGCACAATGGCTGTATTGAGTACGGACTTGTCTTTATCGGTTTCTGCCTTGAAAAGCGAGTGCACGATGCGGAGCACGCCATAGAATAATGACTGAATCTCGATCGGATGGCCGTAGATGCCCATACGCCGGTCAATCATTGTGCATGCATCCGGCACCAACAGGGCCGGGCTCACTTCAAAAGTGTCCTGCAGGCACAAGTAAAGTATCTGAGACATCGTATCCTGGAATTCAGGACGTTGCGAAAGCTCTTTGTCACCGGTGCTCTTTTCATAGATATTGAGAAGAATGAGCCACCACATCATCGAGTCAACAGGTGCGACTCTTCCTATGGCACGCTCACCAAAATCGGCCTGGACGTGTTCCTGACCATGCTCATTCACAACTCTGAAACTAGCCGGCATCACACCTGGCTGGATTTCGTGACCAGCGACTAACCTGCGTCGTGTTCTTAAGGTTAATACTGTCTCAAGAAAATTCTTTACGATATCGCTACGTCCATCAGCCAGGAAAACCAGGGCCGAGGGGACAAAATCACGGACAAAACATTCAGAATAGTTTTCTGCTGAAAGATCAGGCGATTGTAGTGCTGCAATCGTGCCAATGGGCTGACCATTATGGTACATAATCGATTGCTCGAGAATCTCGTATGCGTTATCGAGGGCCAGGGTCTTTTGTTTAGTTTGCATTTCCATACTTATCGACCATTAAACGATTACAAGATAATTGGTGAGGTTATAAATTAAAGCAAGAAGTGCCCTTTGAGGCAAATCAAATATAGCTTTAATTTGATGTGTTATCATTAATATATACAATCCTTATGCCAGTTTTAATATTTTGTGCGTAATTGGTGGTAAATTCTATGTCTATGGCCCTTGTAGCAGGCGAAGTTCTTTTTGATATTTTTGAGGATGGCTCTCATATATTGGGTGGGGCGCCCTTCAATGTAGCCTGGCATCTGCACGGTCTGGGTCTAAATCCACTACTCGTTTCTGCCGTCGGTGATGATATGTACGGCGACCAGATTCGCAAGTCGATGCAGGCCTGGGGAATGAATACCGAGGCAGTACAGACAATTCAGCGCTATCCAACCGGTACCGTTCAAGTCGGTTTACAAAATGGCTCACCAAGTTTCGATATAGTAAAAGATGTCGCCTATGATTTTATCGAAAAGCCTGAGAAGCTTGAGAACCGGATCAATACTTGCAAATTAATGTATCACGGTTCGCTCGCTTTACGTTCAGCGACTTCAAAACAGACAATAATGGGGCTGCGCAAGGAAAGTTGTTTGCCGGTATTTGTTGATGTAAATTTGCGCGCACCATATTGGGATAAAAATTCTATAGAAGAGATCATTAATGGGGCAGATTGGGTAAAGCTTAATGATGAAGAGCTACAATTATTGAGCAATAAAAATAGTAAAGACTTTGATCAGAGTGAGTTAGTGGTCAATGCACAGTCGTTTCGCAACCAGCATGATATTAAGGCCGTCATTATTACTCGAGGTAAAGAAGGCGCCTTTGTGGTAGCTGAGAATATGATTGAACATGTACAGGCCGCGCCAGTAGTGGAGATGGTTGACACAGTGGGCGCCGGTGATGGCTTTAGTGCGATGACCATTGCAGGAATATTGCAGGGATGGGACTACATAAAAACGCTTGAGGCAGCGAGTTTGTTTGCCTCCAAAATTTGTGGTCTGCGAGGTGCAACAAGCAAGGATAGGGCATTTTATGATGATTTTATGGATGAGATAGATTGATTGTCAGCAAAACAGGATCAGGAAAGTATTATATTGTCCTGATCAGCATCCACGGTTTAATCAGAGGTCACGATCTTGAGCTGGGACGTGATGCCGACACTGGCGGACAAACCTTATATGTAATTGAGTTGGCCCGGGCGCTTGCTGCACATCCAGAGGTTGAGCGGGTTGACCTTTTAACTCGCCTAGTTGTTGACAGTAAAATTGATAAAAGTTATTCAGTTGCCAACGAACCATTAGGGAATAACGCCTGGATTGTACGATTGAACTGTGGTCCGCGTCGGTATTTACGCAAAGAAGTCCTATGGCCACATTTGCAAGGCTTTATTGATAGTGCGCTACAACATGTCCGAAGTGTAGGAAGGGTACCTGATATTGTGCACAGTCACTATGCCGATGCGGGTCTGGTAGGCTCCCGCCTGGCTGGATTACTTGGTGTGCCGCTCATACATACTGGACATTCTCTTGGCAAAGAAAAATTAGCGCGCTTACTCGAAAAAGGTGTTAAAGAAAGCACTATAGAAGAACAATATAATATGAGTACCCGCATTGAGGCAGAAGAAATTGCGCTTGGTACTGCCGCAAAAGTTGTGGTTAGCACCCAACAGGAAATTGATGAACAATATGAGAGTTATGATAATTACCAACCCTCACGTATGGTTGTTATCCCCCCTGGTGTTGACCTAAGCCGATTTCACCCAGCGGATGGAACTGAGCTAGGGACACCCATTGCTAAAGAACTCAATCGATTTCTTGAAGAAACAACCAAACCGATGATCCTGGCATTATCGCGCCCGGATGAGCGAAAAAATATTGCGTCACTGGTTCACGCCTATGGTGAATCGATCGATTTACAAAACCAGGCTAATCTGGTCATTGTTGCAGGTAATCGTAATAACATTCCTGAAATGGATAAAGGCGCGAGGTCGGTCCTGACTGAACTGCTTATGTTGATCGATCGCTATGACCTTTATGGCAAAGTCGCTTATCCAAAACACCACAGCGCAGATGATGTGCCGGTACTTTATCGGATTGCTGCAAAACGGCGAGGTGTGTTCATTAATCCTGCCTTGACTGAACCATTCGGTTTAACCTTGATTGAGGCAGCAGCCAGTGGCTTACCGATTGTGGCCACCCATGACGGTGGTCCACAGGAAATTATTGCGTATTGTAAAAATGGCTTATTGATAGATCCTTTAAATATAGATGATATTAAGCGCAAATTAATTGATATTTTTTCCAATAAGCGACGTTGGAGTAGTTATTCAAGAAATGGAGTGACAGGCGCTAATCGTCATTTTTCCTGGCCAGGGCATGTTGAGAGTTATTTGAGTCAGATCGCAGGGGTCATAAATAAATCGAAACTCAGACACCATGTACGTCCCACGAAATCACGTTTGCCGACAGTGGATCGAATGGCATTTTCCTCTATTGATAATGCTTTGTTTGGTGATGATCAATCAATGCGTGAACTAGTTGAATTGCTGAAAGCAAACAAAAATCACTGTGGCTTTGGGATTGCTACTGGCCGCAGTCTTGCTAGTACTACACGCTTTATTAAAAAAATGGGCATCCCCACTCCGGATATTTTAATTACGTCAGTGGGAACTGAAATTCACTATAGCCATCGTGGTATGCGTTTAGTCGAAGATGCCTATTGGCCACAGCACATAGATTATCGCTGGGAGCCCGAGGCACTGCTTGACATAATGCAGCGTGTACCAGGTTTAAAAATTCGGGCTAAGAGCGAACAGTCTAGACATAAAATTAGCTACACATACGATAAAACGATCACACCAACCTCTAGAGAGATAAAACGCCTGTTAAGAACCCATGACTTGGCTACCAAAATTGTCATGACAGATGAGACCTGTCTTGATCTATTACCGATTCGTGCTTCTAAAGGACTGGCGATACGCTATCTTGCGATGAAGTGGGGGCTGTCACTGGACCGTATTTTGGTTGTGGGAGACTCAGGGAATGATGAAGAAATGTTAACAGGTGACACATTGGGTGTTGTTGTTGGAAATCACTCACCTGAACTAGACAAGTTAAAAAATAAACCTCGAATTTATTTTGCGCGCGGTGAGTTTGCTCTTGGTATCATTGAAGGACTGGAGCATTATCGGTTTTTTTCAGATATCGTCGTGCCGGAGGAAAATCAGTAGCAGGTAACAAATTTAAATATTCAGCCTGATGCGTTCAAGTTTTAGCTATATGTTCTGCGATTAGTTTTTCAAATTCGCCATAATAATAAGCCAGGCCCTCAAGGACACCAGAACAGTAACAGCCATTCAGGCCATAGAAATCACCTTTAGCAATATAAAGTTGTTCAGCATGATGATTTTGTTCTGCAAGTTGTAGTGCATGTTGTTTTACTGCCGGCTGGGTGTTATTAACTAACACCGAGGGTATTTCACTAACGGCAACTTCCATATCATTACCACTATCTCCACAGAAAATAATTTCTCTACTGGCAATACCATATTTATCCATCAGAAAGCGTATCGCGTGATATTTTGAAGCAGCAGCAGGAAGAATATCCAACAGGCCCGTGTCGGTTGTTTCATCATGGCTGGCGATGAGGTTGCAGGCAAGTCCACTCGCATCAGATACTTTTTTCACTTTCTGACCAAGAAGAGAGGAATCAGCTTGATCATCAACATAATAACTGAGTTTAAACTGTGATTGTTTTTCAGGTTCCTGCAATTGCAATTCAGAAACGACAGCAAGCTGAGTTACCAGGTGTTTGAGTTTGGAAGAATCCCAGTCTTTTTGCAGGTATTGTGTGTAGTTTTCATCGGGCTTCCAGCTATATTTATCTGCTGTATTATTCTCACTAATATGATAAATCTTTGTGCCGACATCGGTAATTGCATGATCTGGTATGGGTAGATCGTATTCTTCCATGGCTTGTTCAACCAGTTTTCTATCACGGCCTGTTACATAAATCAGAGTGATATCTTTTTGTCGAATTAATTCTTTAAGTAATGGAATGGCTTGCGGATCACTTTCTTGTAAGCCATTTGGCAAAAGCGTTCGGTCTAAATCTGTGCAGAGTGTAATGTTCATACAAGTGGTTATGTCAGTATAGTGAAAGTGTATCATTAATTTCATATAATAACTGAAAACATGTAAAAACTTGATTACAATGATTCTCATGAAAGCAAAAATTACCCACACTTACGGAAATAATTTGGTTCATGTCTATGACTCCGCTGCTAACCTGAAGATGGCAGCTACCGAACTGATTGCACAACAGGCCGTGGAGATGGTTGCCCGGCAATCACGTTTTAGTATCGCATTATCCGGTGGTTCAACACCGGTTGGTGTCTATCAAGGTCTGATCTCCGATAAGTGGTTAAAGCGGTTTCCCTGGGAGCAGACACAGTTTGTGTTTGGTGATGAGCGATACGTACCAGCCGATGACGCAATGAGTAATTACAAAATGGCAATGGATGCTTTTCTGCAAGCGGCGCCAGTCAGTGACGCGAATATATACCCGGTACCGACCCACTGTGAGCATCCCGATGATTGTGCAGAAATCTATGAGCGAACATTACGAGAAGCATTACATACCAAGGACAACTCAGAAATACCTGTAATCGACCTGGTTTTACTCGGGATGGGAGATGATGGCCACACTGCTTCTTTATTCCCTGACACGGAGATTTTAACTGAGTCAGCATCTGCGGTTGCAGCAGTCTATGTCGACAAACTGGATAGCTGGCGTATTAGTTTGACCTTCCCAACGATAAATAATGCCAGTCAGGTCGTCGTGTTAGTTGCGGGTGAAAACAAGGCAGCAGTGTTGCGTGAAGTCTTCACCACGCAAACGAAGAAATATCCAATACAATCACTAGACAATCCAAATGGCGTGGTGTGGCTGGTTGATCAGTCTGCAGCAAGCCAATTGGATTGATTTACGCTTCTAACTATCGATCTCGTTACGCCATACCTGGTCATCTCGATCGAATAATTTACTATCATCTGGCCCCCAACTCCCGGCAGGGTAAGTATGGATGTAATCCTGTTGTGTATCCCAGGCTTTGAGTACCGGGTCAACGGTCTCCCAAGCATGATGTATTTCATCATAACGAAGGAACAGAGAACAATCGTTTTCAATGACATCGAGTAGCAGCGCTTCATAGGCATCAAGCTGGGTGGAGCCGGTGGCACAATAGCTGGCATCTAACTGGGTAGTATGGGCATCCATTTCGAGACCGGGTTTTTTAACCTGTAATTCCATACGTAGGCATTCACTAGGCTGGATGGCAAGAACGATCCAGTTTGGTTCCAGCTGTTCGATCTGGGTTTGACGGAATAATTGTTGCGGTGGATGCTTGAAACGGATACTGATAACTGAACTATTTTTCGCCATGCGTTTGCCGGTGCGTAAATAGAAGGGCACATTACGCCAACGCCAATTATCAATATATAATTTTAGTGAGGCGTAAGTTTCGGTGATACTGTCTGCAGGTATATTTTGTTCCGATAAATAACCAGGGACCGACTCGCCATTGATATTACCGGTAGCATATTGAGCCCGGTAGGCGTGCGCATTGACCGAGCGCCGTGTAATGGGGCGGATTGATTTTAATACTTTTACTTTTTCATCACGTAATGACTCGGCATCAAGACTAGCGGGTGGCTCCATGGCTACCAGGGTTAACATCTGTAACAGATGACTTTGTAGCATATCGCGTAGGGCACCGGCATCATCATAGTAGGCAGCTCTATCGGCAATGCCTTGTGATTCGGAGTGAGTAATTTGAATATGATCGATATGATTTCGATTCCATATAGGCTCAAGCATAAGATTGGCAAAACGAAACACCAGTACGTTCTGGACCATGGATTTACCAAGGTAGTGATCAATTCGAAAAATCTGATTTTCGCTAAAGTGTTTATGCAGACTCTCATTGAGGATCATGGCACTTTCTGTATCATAACCAAATGGTTTTTCGATCACGATGCGTCGCCAGCCACCATTTTCATCACTTAGGCCGGCATCATGCAAGGCCTGTGTTACACGTGCATAAAGGCTCGGTGGGATAGCCATATAAAAGATTAAATTATTAGAAATCGATTCGTTGCTATCGATATATTCTTTAAGTTTCTTCAGTGACTCAGCGTCGGTCATGTCACCACTTAGCATATGCATACGGGCACGTAAGTTAGCAAGTACATTATCTTTTAAACCATCGCGCGCGCGGGCTGTGAGTATTTCATTTACCTGGTCATTCCAGCTGTCATCGTCAAGAGCTTGTCGGGTAAAACCAATAATAGACGTTTTATCTGGGATGCGTTCAGCCTCTTCAAGATGATACATCGCAGGTAATAGCTTATTTCGCGCAAGGTGCCCGGTTGCGCCGAATACAATGAATGTACAAGGTTCGGATGACATACTGATCTTTATTTCCCCTTGGTTAGGTGTCCACCAAATGCGTTACGCATCATGGCAAGTAATTTATTACTGTAGGCATCACTGTCCTGACTGGCAAAACGCATATGTAAGGCTAAGGCGAGTACCGGTGTGGCGACACCCTGCTTAATACTTTCTTCAACTGTCCAACGACCCTCACCCGAGTCTGCGACGTAGGGTGCTATATCTTTTAATTCCTGATCCTGATCAAGAAAGTCAGCACAAAGATCTAGTAACCAGCTTCTGACCACTGAACCATGCCGCCACAGTTCGGTGACTTGCGCCATGTCGTAGTTAAACTCGGTTTTATTTTTTAACAGCGCAAAGCCTTCGGCATAGGCCTGCATCATACCGTACTCAATACCGTTATGAATCATCTTACTAAAGTGACCCGCGCCGACAGGGCCGACATGGGCCCAGCCACTTTCAGCCGAAGGGGCCAGGACTTTTAATACAGGTTCGATTTGTTTTACGTTTGCAGTGTCACCACCAACCATCATGCAATAGCCGTTATCCAGTCCCCACACACCACCCGAGGTGCCGGCATCGATATAGCCAATGCTATTTTTCTTGAGCAGCTCACCACGGCGTATACTTTCCTGGTAATTGGAATTACCGCCATCAACGACGATGTCATTCTTGGAGAGTTTGCTGTTTAATAGTTCGATATGATGCTCGGTAATTTCACCCGCGGGTAACATCAACCAGACAATTTTAGGTGAGGGTAATTGTTGGATGAGATCATCGATGGATGAGGCGGCCAACATGCCTTCTTCGTCAGCGAGTTGTGAAATGATATCTTTAGAGCGGTTGTAACCGACGACTTCGATACCTGCTCGGCATAATCGACGCGCCATGTTTGCGCCCATCCGTCCCAGACCGATCATGGCTATTCGCATTTTTTTTCCTTTCCAGTTTGTTGTTTATATTTAAGAGTAGCAGCTATACAGATAATGCAATGCAAGATCTAAACCATACAGTAAGTGGTTATTTAAGGGGCTTGATATATAGATCAGCGCTTAAGTAGTGCGTCTTGTGCCTCACGTGTGAGCGCTTTTAGTGCATTCTCCATTTGCAATCGCAATGGTTCGAGATCTTCGGCTAACAAGCCTTTGGGGATAGTGACAGGTTCACCAATCGCAATCGCGATACGCGAGAACGGTTTGGGAATCATAAATTTATCCCAACTCTTGAGAGTCCAGGCTCGCTCAGCGGCATAGGCGAGAGGTAGCAGGGGTGCTTGCGTAAATTGTGAGAGCAAAATGTCACCAATCTTGAATACATGAATGGGTCCCTGAGGTCCATCTGAGGTGGTGACAGGGGAAACACCTTGTTTGACGACCAGGTTGTACATGTCTCGCATCGCCTGTGCGCCAGTGCGTGTTGTTGAACCACGAATAACTTCGCCACCCCATGAACGTGCCAGGTTGGCGGGAATTTCACCATCCACCGATGGGCTGATCAAAAATCCAATTTTCAATCCACGCTTAATCAAACGCCTCATGTACCAGGTACAAAAGAGATGGTGTTGATGCCAGTAGCAGGGGATAAATGCTTTACCACTATCGCTGACCGCGGTGATAGATTGTTCACCGCTGATACTTACCACGCGGCAAGTACGCCAGATGACAAAAAGTATCAGCTTAATCAACGGGGTTAGCAACAAATGGGTAATTTGCCGCTTGAGGTTCATAGTCCGCATATCTGAGTAACCGACTTGCCTAACATTTATAGGCGGATGACTTTATCATGTTCGCCCGGCTGTAGTACAATTCGGCTTTAGAGACGACCATATATATAGTATATGGAGTAATCTCTGCGAACTAACTGGCGAGCCTTTCTGCTATCAAATCTACAAGCAATCAAACAGGATTTTCTCGGTGACCTCATCCCATATCCAGGATCCTTGCCTCCCTGAAGGGCCCGACCTGGCCTATGACATGAACACCACCGCTGAGTGTTTTGAGCAGCTGGCGGAATGGGTAAAAATCTACCCGGATATTTTCGCGCTCAAGCCTGACAAACGCAAAGATATGACCTTGTTTGTCAATCACCCGGATTACATTAAACATATCCTGGTTTGCGATAATGATCGTTATCAGAAGGGTGTTGGTTTTGAACGGGTCAAGATGTTATTGGGTAATGGCATTATCGTTAGTGATGGGCCTTTCTGGCGTAAACAGCGCCGCATGATCCAGCCTGCTTTCGGGAAAGATGTGATTGCGAAGCTTGTCGATCAGGTTAAACATGCCAACCTGCAGTTGTTTGAGAAGTGGCACGAGCTGGCTAAACAAGAGGCGATCATCAACATCACTGATGTGACAAATGAACTGGCATTGGAGATAATTTTACTCGCGCTATTTAGTGATGATCTCGACTCCGTCTTCGCCCGAGCAGGTGGTAATCCATTCTCCATTTTGACGGATAATAGTGCGCGTGATTTACAGCTGGCAGTCAAATTTCGTGGGCTAACCAAACTGGTCGGTGAGGTCATTGAGCAACGCCGCCAGGAATGTGCAGAACGTACAGATTTCTTGTCGGTGTTTATGGATGCGCGTGATAAAGATACCGGTGAACCGATGAGTGACAAAGAGCTTATCGATGAAGTTATGACTTTAATCGTTGCCGGTTCAGAAACAAGTGCCACAACCTTGAATTGGATGTGGTATAGCCTGTCGCAACATCCAGAAGTCGAAGCACGTTTACACCAGGAGGTTGATGAGGCCAGTTATGATCACGTCCCAGGCTTTGAGAATATTATGGAACTTGCCTATACCCGGCAGGTAACAGAAGAAGTGCTAAGATTATATCCGCCAGTTTGGTTATTTACGCGTAAGGCCATAAAAGAGGATAAGCTGGGTGACTATGATGTTTTACCCGGGACAGATATTTTTATCGCACCTTATTTTCTTCATCGTCATGCAGACTATTGGCAAGCCCCGGAAAAATTTAACCCGGAACGATTTACTCCAGAGGCGATTAAACAGCGCCACAAGTTTGCCTTTATTCCTTTTTCAGCCGGGCCGCGCCGTTGTATTGGAGATTTTTTCGGCATTGTTGAAGCGCAAATTCATTTTGGTTTAATGGCACGCCATTTTAGAATGGAGCACATTGAAGATAACCCTATTGAACTAGCGCCTGAAGTTAACTTAAGGACACGGCACCCCATTAATATGCGGATACTTCCGCGGACTTGAGCCATCATGATTAAACACACAACACTTAATGCTGCACTGCTTGCTCAGCAAGAGAATAAATATGGCGTAACCTTCGTCGAAGGGAAACAGGACCATCGTTCACTCTCATATAAAGACCTCTATGCACGGGCAATGATGTTGTTGTTTGATTTTCAGGAGGCGGGGATAAGCGTCGGCGATCAGTTAATTATTTTGCACAAAGATAATCAGACCTTTGTAGAAGCCTTCTGGGCATGCGTCATGGGAGGGATTGTGCCCGTACCGATTGCAGTCGGTATTAGTGATGAGCACAAAGGAAAACTATTTCGCATTTTCAACAAACTGGAACGCCCACACCTGTTTACTACAGATGAGCATTTTCAACGTCTGACCCAGTTTGCCGATACTAACAATTTACATGAGTCACTACAGGTTTTAAAAAATAAAACCCTTTTGTCTAACTTGATGGAAAGCCATGAACATCGGGGTAAAGCACACACACCCGCTGAAGATGAAACAGCATTTATTCAGTTTTCATCAGGTTCGACCAGTGAACCAAAAGGCGTGGTGCTGACACACAAGAATATTATGACAAATCTCAACGCGATTGCGGTTGGGGCGAATTACACTAACAACGATATTAGTTTGAGCTGGATGCCATTAACTCATGATATGGGTTTGTTAGGTTTCCATTTGAATATGATCGCGGTCGGTATGTCACAATGTTTAATGCCAACCGATCTATTCAGTCGCAGGCCCTTATTGTGGATGGAAAAAGTAAGCGAACTCAAAGCGACAGTAACATGTTCCCCCAATTTCGGTTATAAACATTTCCTGAAGGCCTTTCAAAATAAAACGATCGAGTCACTCGACTTATCTCATGTACGTGTAATCTATAATGGTGCTGAGCCGATTTCGGTTGATTTATGTGAACAATTTCTTGAAGCACTGAAACCTTTTGGATTACCACGAGAGAGCATGTTTACGGTCTATGGTTTGGCAGAGGCTACGCTTGCCGTTGCATTTCCGACACAGGGTGAAGTCTACCGTGCTATCTATCTGGATCGCCATGCCTTATTGATGGGCGATGAAGTGCATGTTGTGAAGCAGGATCATTCTGATGCAGTTGGTTTTGCCATAGAAGGTCCGGCTGTACTAGACATGCATATAAAGATCACTGATGAAAGTAATGCTAGCTTGCCTGCAAACTGTATTGGTCTTGTGCAGATGAGAGGACCCAGTGTTACCTCATGTTATTACCTGGATGCAGAGGCGAACCGCAATGCACTCACTGGCGATGGCTGGCTTAATACGGGAGACCTTGGATTTCTAACCGAACATGATGAACTCGTGATCACTGGGCGTGAGAAAGATATCATTTTCTCAAACGGTCTAAATTATTATCCACATGATATTGAAGCGGTGGCCTTACAGCTACAGGAGCTGGAGCTAGGTAAGGTGGTTGCTTATGGTGTCCGCAAACCGGGTCAAGATACCGATCAACTCATCGTGTTTATTTTGTTTCGTGCTGACCCTAAAGATTTCGTCGGCATTGTCCGCGACGTTACCCGTCATATTAACGAACAGACTGGGCTGGAAGTCGAGCAGGTCATACCTGTAAAGCGGATTCCCAAAACCACCAGCGGGAAATTACAACGCCGCCTGCTGGGCGACGCCTATTTGAATGGGGAATATGATGAGGTGCTTGCGCAAATTAGTGAAAGTTTGTCGGCGGCACATAGTGAGCAGCAAGGTGATTTGAGTGAAGTGGAGTTCAAGCTGAAATCAATATTTGAAGAAATAATCAAAGAAAAAACCATCGATATCCAGGACAACTTCTTTGAAATGGGTATCAGCTCCTTGAGCCTGACCGAGGTACACCAGGAAATCGACAGCCAATACCCTGGTATCGTCGACATTACTGATATGTTTGAATACCAGTCAATCAAAGAACTGGCGCTGTTTATCGAAGAGAAATTATCGATTTAAGCTGATTAAGTGACTGCTCATTTCGTGGCTCCAAATATCAGGGCTATTTCCTCGCCTCCAAGCAGAGCAAAGACCTTCTGAAATGGCTGGGCAACTGGAATGAGGCACTTGGGGTTAGCTAAAGTTGGGGACCGAAGAGCTAAATTTACCAAGCCCCTCTTCGATCTGTATTTTTCCGTCATAATCAGTAGAATAGCGCCTTTCTTTGACGAATCAGCGGCATGCTTTATTTATGACAATCCGTACGCGTTTTGCCCCAAGCCCAACGGGATACCTGCACATTGGTGGAGCCCGTACCGCTCTTTTTTCCTGGTTGTTTGCTCGTAAGCACGGTGGCCAGTTTGTTCTGCGTATTGAAGACACCGATCTGGAACGCTCAACACCCGAATCCGTCAATGCTATTCTCGAAGGAATGACATGGCTTGGACTTGAATACGATGAAGGGCCTTTTTATCAGACACACCGATTTGATCGCTATAAAGAAGTCATTCAGCAGTTAATGGATGAGGGACATGCCTATCGCTGTGATTGTAGTAAAGAGCGCCTGGATCAAATGCGCGAGCAGCAAAAAGCGAACAAGGAAAAACCCCGTTATGATGGTTGCTGCCGAAATAAAAAAGAAGGCGAAGTCAGAGTCGATGAACCACATGTGATACGTTTTCGTAACCCCATTGACGGCCAGATTGTCATAAATGATTTGATTCGGGGTAAGGTCGTGATACAGAACACTGAACTGGATGACCTTATTATCCAGCGCACAGACAATTCACCTACCTACAATTTAACCGTGGTAGTGGATGATCTCGATATGCAGATAACCCATGTTATTCGAGGTGATGATCATCTGAATAACACCCCGCGTCAAATCAATATTCTTAAGGCGATGGGTGCGGAGGCGCCAACCTATGCGCATGTCCCAATGATACTCGGTGAAGATGGTGCGCGCTTATCAAAGCGTCATGGCGCGACGGGTGTTATGAGCTATCGTGATATGGGTTACCTACCAGAGTCTTTGTTGAATTACCTGGTTCGACTGGGCTGGTCACATGGCGATCAGGAAATATTTTCACTCGATGAGATGATCGAGTTATTTGATATTGAAAAGGTTAATAAGGCCGCTTCGACTTTCAATTCAGATAAACTGCTTTGGTTGAACCAGCATTACATAAAGAATGATACGGCTGAGCGTGTTGCGCATTTATTGAGTGTGCACATGGGCGAGCTCGGTATCGATCCAGCAGAATGGCCAGCACTGGCAGACGTCGTTGAAGCACAACGAGAAAGGGCACAGACACTAAAGGATCTTGCTGAAATATGTGTCTTCTTTTATCAAGACTTTGAAGAATACGATGAAAAAGTGGCAAGCAAGCAACTCAAACAGCCCGCAGCAGCACCACTGAAATTAACAAAAGAAAGATTAACTAGCCTTGATGACTGGAATCAGCAAGCGATCCATGACATTGTGCATGGAGTTGCGGAAGAGCTAGAACTTAAGATGGGCAAGGTCGGTATGCCACTGCGTATTGCGATGACAGGCGGACAGCCCTCACCATCAATTGATACTATTATATATCTGCTAGGTAAAGAGCGCGCTATGCGACGCATTGAAAAAGCGCTTGATTTTATCGCGAGTCATGACGCAGAGTAATATACCTGGCAAATATCACTGAAACACGGAAAATATAGCGTGAACCAAAAAAAAGAAAATACAACACCTAGCAATTTTATTCGACATATTATCGATAAAGATCTCGCTGCCGGAAAAAATGAGGGCA
Organism: uncultured Ectothiorhodospiraceae bacterium; assembly: GCA_947259575.1. Classification (GTDB taxonomy): domain Bacteria; phylum Pseudomonadota; class Gammaproteobacteria; order UBA6429; family Thiohalophilaceae; genus SZUA-24. The sequence continues at coordinate 21,519 of CAMYMU010000062.1, forward strand.
AGGTCGTCACCCGTTTTCCACCTGAGCCGAACGGTTATTTACATATTGGCCATGCCAAATCAATTTGTCTGAATTTTGGTATTGCCGATGCCTATAAAGGCACCTGTAACTTACGCTTTGATGATACCAACCCAAGCAAGGAAGACATTGAATTTGTTGACGCAATTAAAGACGATGTGCAGTGGTTAGGTTATAACTGGAACGAGCTCCACTATGCATCTGATTATTTTCAGAAGTTATATGATTATGCGGTTGACCTGATTAAACAGGACAAGGCCTATGTCGACGATCTATCCGCGGAAGAAATTCGTGAGTATCGCGGCACCTTGAAAGAACCCGGCAAGAATAGCCCACATCACGATCGTAGCATCGAAGAAAATTTAGATTTGTTCGAACGTATGAGAAATGGTGAATTCGAAGACGGTAGTCATGTACTGCGTGCAAAAATTGATATGGCATCACCGAATATTAATTTACGTGACCCGACGATTTATCGTATTCGTAAAGGTGTACATCACCATCAAACCGGTGATGAGTGGTCAGTGTATCCTATGTATGATTACACCCATTGTGTTTCAGATGCCCTGGAGAATATTACTCACTCCCTATGCACGCTCGAATTTGAAGACCACCGGCCCTTGTACGACTGGTTCCTGGATCAACTGGATGTCCCTTGTCACCCACAACAAATAGAATTTTCACGTTTGAACCTCGAGTACACGGTAATGAGTAAACGTAAATTAACTGAACTGGTTAATCAAAAGCATGTTGATGGCTGGGATGATCCACGCATGCCTTCAATTGCCGGATTACGACGTCGTGGTTTTACTCCTGCATCGATACGTGAATTCACTAATCGTATCGGGGTAACCAAAGTTGATAACGTGATTGAAATGGGTGTGCTAGAAGATTGTATTCGTACCGACTTAAATGAAAATGCCCTGCGCCGCATGGCCGTGCTACGCCCATTAAAAGTCACGTTGACTAATTATCCAGAAGGGCAGGTAGAAGAACTGAGTGCAGCGAATCACCCGCAAAAAGAAGAGCTCGGCAGACGCACTATTCCATTTAGTCGTGAGCTTTATATTGATCAAAATGACTTTGCCGAAATCCCACCACCAAAATTCAAACGTTTAATTCTTGAAGGTGAAGTCCGCCTGCGCGGCAGTTATGTCATCAAGTGTGAAGAAATTATCAAAGACGCTAGTGGTGAGATCATAGAACTGAAGTGCAGTTACGATCCCGCGACCCTGGGCAAGAACCCCGAGGGTCGAAAAGTGAAGGGCGTAATCCACTGGGTCTCGGCTCCCCATGCAATTGAGGCCAAAGTCAGGCTCTATGACCGACTCTTCACGGAGCCTAACCCCGATTCCAGCAAAGATGGCCAGGATTATCATGATTTCCTCAATCCTGAGTCCCTGGTTGAGCTGGAAAAATGCTATTTAGAGAAGAATCTGGCCGATGCAGAGCCGGGTGTGGCGGTGCAATTCGAGCGGGAAGGCTACTTCTGTTTGGACAAATATAGCCCGAAATCAGAGCCGATATTCAACCGAACCGTGACTTTGAGAGATACCTGGGCCAAGCTGACCAAATAATCGCTAACTTATTGATTAATGGTAAAAAAAGTCCTGATTGCGGCATAAGAATTGTTGACATGAGGCCGGGACTTCAATATAGTGCGCGACTTCCATTTGGGGCTATAGCTCAGCTGGGAGAGCGCTTGCATGGCATGCAAGAGGTCGGCGGTTCGATCCCGCCTAGCTCCACCAGAATTTTTATACTTGGTATCCCCAGAGGGGCTAGCCTGGTAAATGAAGGTGGCAGCCCTGGAAATGAGAGATGACACATGCATCAGGTCGGTAGAGTTACTATATATATTGGTATCGCCCTGATAGTCATCGGTATGATTGTCGGTTTTACTGCCATGTTTATGGACAGCGACAATCTGGCAAAGATTTTTATCGGTCTCGTACCGATTGGATTTGTTTTACTGTTAACCGGTACAGTGATGACACAATTGTCAGCACCCAACCAGAGCAACAAAGACGAATCAGAATAGTTTTTTGTACTACCTAGGCAAAAATCTTTACACGTCCCCATCGTCTAGAGGCCTAGGACACCGCCCTTTCACGGCGGTAACAGGGGTTCGACTCCCCTTGGGGACGCCATCTATCAAAGGGTTGCATTCGCAACCCTTTTTTATTTTCACAGCATGAAAAATGTGCTTTCAGAAATTATTTCTTTCTCATTCAATTTTACCAAAATATCATGACACGAAATATCAAACTGCTAGCGAGAAAATTATAATTGATGTTGGTTACCGGAAATACTGTTTGTAATGGCGACCTTGACGGTAACTAGGTAGTGGGATGCAATCTATGTCATAGAAAGCGACATTGCCTATGCGGCATGTTTCGTCAAACGTTGTTCAGTTATGCTCGTATAAAAATTTAAACTGCAACCAATGTCTTAAATGTAAATCATAATTAACGATTGTGAATAAACTTTAATAGGAAAAACATAATAAATTACATTTTTCTTACAATGTAATTATTTCACAATTTTATTGGGCATAATTATCTTTAATGTCATGCATGGTGATTTACAATCGATACCATAAATTAGACGTTTGGTATTCTTTTGGGGGATGCATGGTAACAATCATAAATAAGCTAGAAGAGCACAGTGCTGGGCACAACTCAGTCTGGCGCTTTCCGGCTGAGAATCAGGAAGTCGATCTAGTACAGCTTGGCCATCTGTCGCATCAATATGCGTTGGCTCTTCGAGAGCTAGGTGTGCAAAGGGGGCAACGCGTTGCCACGATTCTGGATAACGGTCTGGACCTGGTGGTATTGCTACTGGCGATCTGGCGCATAGGTGCCGTTGCTGTTCCATTACGTCCACGCGGAAACGTGCAGCTCAGTTACCGTAAGCACCTGCAAAACTATGATGACGTGTGCGATTTGTCACTGGCGATCCATGCGTCAGGCTTCGATCAGGAAACTCTGGATTTCTGTCAGCAGCGGAACAAACGTGCGGTTTGCGTCGATTACTTTCATGCTTACCGATCAACCGATAGTCAACTCCCGAAAAATGTTGCTGTAGCAGCAGATGACCTTGCTCTGTTGCAATTCTCTTCCGGCAGTACAGGAAAACCGAAAGGTGTCATGGTGACCCATGGCATGATGATGGCGCAACTGGACAATATCAGGGAAAACCATGCTATTTCCCGTGGAGGTGAGACGGTAGCTTCTTCAGCCTCATGGTTACCCATCAATCACGACATGGGTTTGTTTATCGGCGTGTTATCACCCGTGCATACTGGTTGTGACAATTTACTGGCTCCGCCATCGTTTTATATGCGAAATCCAAAACGATGGTTTAAGTTGCTTTCTGACTATAACGTTGATTTCACGTTCAGTACCAATAGTGTTTTAGCCTCAACCTTAAACAACGTAAGCCGCTTGCAGGGTACAGATGAGGTTAATCTAGAACAGCTTCATATGTATGTAGCGGCTGAAAAAGTCAGCCCGGTCATTATTCGAAAATGTTATGAAGTACTTTGCCCGCTCGGTATGGATAAAAGCCAGGTCCATATTGGCTATGGAATGGCGGAAAATTCCCTGGGGTGTGCCTGTACCAAAAGTCATTATATAAATATCAACCAGTTTGTATTTGAAGAGAATGGTCAGGTCAGTGTGGTAAAGAGTCATCACCCCCATGCGATTGAACTGGTGGCCATCGGGCCGCCGGATAAAAATCATGTCATTACGATTCGTGATCATTTTAACAATATCCTGCCAGAGTTGCGCTTGGGTGAAATTAATATCGAAAGCCCCTGTGTCAGTCCTGGCTACTACAATAACCCCGCTGCAACACAACGTTCATTAGAAGGTGGCCGGTTACGCACGGGCGATCTGGGATTCTTCTACCAGGGTGAATTGTATTTTTATTCGCGCCGTGATGACATGTTGGTGATCGGTGGCCGAAATATTATTCCCGAAGATGTCGAGTTTACGGTAGAAGAAAAACTCAGTTTTGTAAGAGTGGGGGGTAGCTTCCTGTTAGGGATTGAAAATAGTGCTAAAGGCGTGACCGAGTTGGTTTTGTTGGTAGAGAACCATGCCTTGCGCTCAACAGAAGAAATGCTGGCAAACAGGGTGAAAATTCAAAAGCGGGTCTACCAGGAGCATGACTTATTGTTAAATAAAATAATAATTTGCGCGAAGGGGACAATGGAAAAAACCTCCAGTGGCAAGAAAAGAAGAAAAATAATTCGCGATCGTTTCGTTAACAATCAAATTGATAACCTGGAGATGGAATATGTCTCTACAGCAATATAAGGACTTTTGTAAACCGAAGTTAGCCGAGCTTCTGACGGCGTTGAAGCTGGACTCCCATTTTACTAAGGCGCAAGGCGATTACCTGTTCACGGATGATGGCCGGGAAATTCTGGATTTTATTGGTGGCTTTGGTTCGACTGTGCTTGGGCATAATCATCCTGAGATAGTTCGGACTGTCGTTGAATCGTTACAAGAGAGCAAGCCCATTCATGCGCAAGGTTCAATTCGCGATGGTGCAGCACATCTTGCACAACGTTTAAATGAACTGACACCACACGGTGGAGGTTATTACGTTAACTTCAGTAATAGCGGCGCAGAAAGTGTTGAGGCCGCCATCAAGCATGCCTACAAAGTACAGTTTGATAAGGTCCGGCGTGAATATGAAAGATTAACTCGGGTCCTGAATGATTTTTACTACAAGGTCGAAAGAGAGGGTCTTGAGCTTGAGCTGCCTGGCAAAAATAAAGATCTGATCGATTTTAGAGACGACCTGGATGAATATAATTTGTCCCAGTTTGAGGCATTTCAGAACAACCCGGTCATCATTGCATTCAAAGGATCGTTCCATGGAAAAACAGCTTCAGCTTTGAAGGTGACGTTTAACAAATCTTATCGCGAAGCATTTGAAGGTCTGTCGGCTTTACGTCCCGTTTATATCGACATCAACGATTCGCATCGTATACCGGAAATCTTAAATGAGCAGGTGAGTACGTTTTACTATCCTGTGATTAAAGGGAATCAGGTGGAATTGCGTCCGGTGTCACTGCCCCGAGTGATTGCAATGGTATTTGAAGTTGTTTTAGGCGAGGGAGGTATTAAACCGGTACCGGATAAAACCCTGGCGCACATGGCAGAGTTTCATGCTCAGTGGCAAGTCCCTTATATTATCGATGAGGTCCAAACCGGTTGTGGGCGTATCGGTGAAATATACGCGCATGCACAAACGCCTTTACGGAATATTCAGCCAGACTATATTGTGCTCAGCAAGGCCCTGGGTGGCGGGGTTGCGAAAATTGGTGCCACGTTGATTCGTAAAGATATTTATGATCACGATTTCGGGATTCTACATACTTCCACTTTTGCAGAAGATGAGTTGTCAGCGCGGGTAGGGTTGTGCGCGCTTGATATTTTGACGCGCAATGATCGATCGCTACTGCAGGGTGTGATTAATCAAGGTGAATATTTATTGCAGAAACTAAAAGGCCTGCAGGAAAAGTTTCCGCAAATCATCAAGGACGTGCGTGGCAAGGGGTTAATGCTGGGTGTGGAATTTACCCCGCTCAAAGAGCGTTCGCCATTCTTTCGTGCCAGTGGGCGGCAAGGTGTTTTGTCGTTACTCATCGCCAGTTACTTGCTGGAATACCATAACATTCGTTTGCTTGCACCTTTAAGCACGATGCTCAAAGGGAATCCAGGAAAAACTCGTCAGTCCATCCTCAGGGTACAACCATCGGCACTAGTGGGCACGGAGGAAATAGATCGTTTTATCACGGGCTTTGATGAAGTCTTACAAATTATTGAAAATAACAATGAGTATTGTCTGATCGGTCATCTAACAGGTTCACCCGTTCCCAAGTCGTTGCGTGAGAACGCACAATTTTTTAAAGTCAGCTGGCCGGTTACGGAACAAGAAAAACATATTGATGCGCGTACCGGTTTTGTGGTGCATCCAACCACGCTGGACAATCTGGTTGAATATTATTTTCCCTCATTTCTTGCCTATGACTGGGATACTAAAGGTGTCACGGACTGGTGGAATCGAATTAGTCGTTTCCTTGAACCTGTTCATGTCAAAAGTACCTATGTATCAGCCAATGACTTCGTGTTGGAAAATAATATGGTCTTCGTGCCCTATTTGCCGGAAATGTTAAACGACCTGTCGCTGCCTTATTTGCGAAGGGAAGTACAGGATAAGGTACAGGATGCGGTTACGGTCGCGAAAGAACTGGGTGATGATAATATTCCGGTATCCATTGTCGGGCTTGGTGCCTATACCTCTATTGTTACTCAGAATGCACAGTTGATTAATGACTTTGAAGTGCCGGTTACCACTGGCAACACGTTTACCATCGGGCTGACAGTCTTGGGTATCATTGAAGCGGCACGGCGAAAATCGGTGGATCTGACTCAGGCGACGGTGGCTGTGGTGGGCGCGGCCGGTAATATCGGAATGGTGTTAGCACAATTGCTCGCGCAAAATGTCGGTAAACTGCAGCTCATTGGACGCCCAGGTGATCAGTCCGTACAACGATTGAAACATGTTCGCCAAAGTTGTTGGCAAGAACTGTTAAAGCACATTCATAATGACAAACTAAGTGGATTATCGGCCAGCGATACGCAACTGACGGGTATCGGTCTGGCTGTTTTCGAACTGCTCGAACAAGCAAAAGAAGATAGCCATCCCCTGCATCCCGTTGCCGCCGCACTCAATCAGGAAGAATTGCCAACGCAACTTGGCCGCTTAATGGATGATGCACTTTGCCAGTTATTTGCGGATGACATTCCCTGGGTGGAGTTAAACGCAGGACTGGGAGATTTAACCGGCTGTGATGTCGTCATCGTTTCCACAAATTCTCATGATGCAGAACTGATAAAACCAGCAAACCTTAAGCCCGGTGCCATTGTTTGTTGCACTTCGGTGCCCTCTAACCTGAGTCATGACTTTGATAATAATAAAAAAGATTGCCTGGCGTTTGATGGTGGGCTGGCAATGTTGCCGGATGATTCACGAGTAGACTTTGTTGGCATGCCGGGCGGGGCACTTGCATATGGTTGTCTGGCGGAAACATTTTTACTGGGTTTTGACGGGCAAAACCATTCCTACAGCAAGGGCGCGGTCACCCTCGATCAGGTTTACCAAATGATGGAAATGGCGCAAACCCATGGTTTTGAACTGGGTAGTTTGAAACTGGGCGAGCAGATACTGCATGAATAGCAAATCCTGAATTTACGGCTGTAGCCGGACAGATATTCACGATTAAAAAACTAACGGCAAGGAAGGACACGGGCATGTTTAATTTTACGACTGAAAAGCAAAAACAGGTTTTCAAGGCATTTAACTCTATCAACAGTGTTACTGATATTGTCGAAAGCCATATCACCGCTTACGGTGACCGGTCTGCGATTCGTTATGATACCGGGGTAACCTACCGTTCTATCAGCTTTGCCGAGTATCAAAAATATTTACTGGCCATGATTCAGTTTTTTTCACGCGAAGGTGCTGAAGCAAAAGTTGTGGCCACGTTCTGTAAAAACAGGATTGAATGGGATATGACGGCATTGGGGGCCTTTTATACCGCCAATATCATATTTCCACTGGATACCAAGCTGAATGATGATGAGCTTAATCATGTTTTATCAATCAACCCGCCGGATTACGTGTTGGTTTCCAGGGCACAATTACCTCGGCTCAGGGAGTTGCTTGCTAAGCATCAGCTTGCGTCCATTGTGTTGGTGGCAGATATTATCGAGGTGTTTGAAGATCAGGATGTCGATCCCATTGCATTGAATGCAAATGAAATCAGCCTGCGCCAGGTGATGCAAGACTATGATCCGGATCTGAACATATTGCCCAGCCCGCTGTTGAATGATCCAGAAACCATTCTGGGCCACTATCCCACTTCGGGCACGACCAGTTTGCCAAAAATTGTGCAGATCACTCATGGAAATATTGTTGCAGAAGTCAATGAGGCAGTGGACGTTATTAATCTGCGCGCCAACGAAGAACTATTGAATATTGGTCCCTATACGCATATTGCCACACTGGTCGAGTTCTTGGTTACCAAGACCCGCGGTTTTTCGGTCACTTACTTCACGCGCGAACCGGATGACGATGATGTGCTGGAAGATGAAATCAAAAAACTAAAAAAGCTTGGTGTGCGCATCAAAGTATTGATGGCGGTGCCCAAATTTTGGATTTATTTGCTAAAAGAACTTCTGGAGGAAATGAAAAACAAGCACACCTTGCGCAACCTATATGAATATCTTGTCAGTATCGAGAAGAACGGCAAGTTATATGATATCGGCAGTCTGGACAAAGCAAAGCTTACTGCTATGCGCATATTGTTGCGTAATAAACTTGGTGGTTATTTCAGTTACGGAATTTCATCCTCCATGAAACTAGATGGGGCACTGGTCGAGATTTTTGGCAAGCTGGGCATCACGGTGATTGATATTTACGGTGCGACGGAATGTTGCGGAATCATTTCACGCAACCGTCTAAATGATCTCAAGCCAGGGTCCTGTGGCAGGATTATCGGTATGCTGGACTACCAGTTTGCAGATCAACGTCGTATTCCGGGAATTGAAAAGGAAGTAGGGATACTCGAAGTAAAAGGTCCGACTATCATGCATTCTTATAAAGGAATGGAACGGAATGCGGTACTTGATAACGATGGCTATTATTCAACCGGGGACCTGTGCTGGGAAGACGATGATGGTTTCTTGCATATCGTCGGACGTGAGAAAGAATTAATGCGCTGGAAGGATGGCACTTATATTGATCCACAACACTTGTCTAATCTGATGGTGCGTAGCATTTTTGTTAAAGATGCTCTGGTAACCCGCTTAAATCCTGAAGATGATTATTTAAGTGTTTATGTTTATCCAGATTATAAACGCATACACAAAGATCCTCAGTGGAACAAAGAAATTGAAACAGGGGTGAGCGAAAATGCTGCGCTTCGACATAGGTTTGAGAGTGCTATCGATTATGCTCAATCTATAGCCAATATCACGCCAGAGTTAAGTAAGAAAGTCATTTATATATTACCCAGGTCGTTACAACGTACACCTACTCACAAGATAAAGTTTATTTACGAATTTGAGCGGTTGCACCTGGCTGAGCCTATCTGAACAACCAGATTAGCTAACAGCGCAGCTATTTTCGAACAGTACGCTGCAGGGTTATAGGGAGATAAACATGTCATCTAAGCAAGGTATGCTGAAAGAGTTAATCAGCTTGTGCCACGAAAATGATGTCAGTAGCGTTAGCGAACTTGAACAATATGCTGATGCCGATATTTTTGAGGCCGGCATCATTGATTCTTCTGGCATGGTGTATATACAGGCTATTATTGATCAACATTATTCTGTTGAAATACCAGCAGAAATGTTTGTTACCGAGTTGCGCAGTCTGGATGCCATAGCAAATTATTTACAGGAAACAATAAATGAAAGGCAATAATTTATTTATGAAATATTTTCTAGCATGCTTACTTGTGAGCTTGCTATTTGTTTCGACACAGAGTTTTGCTAATGATGCGGCACGCATCGGGCTAGAAATTGCCAGGGAGGCTGATCGGCGCGATCAGGGCTTTGCTGATCTTACGGCGAATATCACCATGATCATAAAACAGGATGGCAGTCAACAACAACGAGAGTTGAAGTTTTCTGCGCTGGAACTCAACGATGATGGCGAAAAGCGCCTGTTTGTTTTTCGGCATCCAGCAGACATCAAGGGTACTGCCGTGCTGAATTATTCCCATATCAAGGGTGATGACGATCAATGGATATTTTTGCCGGCATTTAAACGGGTTAAGCGTATATCATCTGCCAATAAAACCACGCCCTTTGTGGGTAGCGAATTCGCCTATGAAGATCTGGTTTCTATCGAAGTACCGAAATATCATTACCTGTATCTGGGTGACGAAGAGATACAAGGCCAGTCCTGTTTCAAGGTGCAGTTCACCCCCAGTTATGAAAACTCAGGTTATAGCAGGCAGATTGTCTATCTTGATAAACAGTACTACCGGATTCTAAAAGTCGATTTTTTTGACCATCAAAATGCGCTTTTTAAAACATTAACTGCGAATGGTTACAAACAATATTTGGGAAAATACTGGCGGCCGGATAGTTTGCATATGGTGAATCACAGGGATAATCGACAAACGATTATGCAATGGCAAAATATAAAGATGAAAAACGGTTTAAGTCAGCGAGACTTTACTGTTATGGCATTAAAAAGATCACGCTAGGTACGAATGTGATCAACATCGCCAGCCTCTATAAACACCGCTACTGGTTGCTCGCTGCCTGGATCATGATAGTCGGAGGGTTTCTAGCCGTCATTGGACACAGATTGCTATCGCCTGTACCTGTTATTGATAATTCTGTTGGGGTTTGGTTTTTACAGGACGATCCATTACGAACTTTTTATGAGCAATACAACAGAGACTTTGGCGAAAAGGAATGGAGCCTGTTGCTGCTGGAGACCGATGATATCTACAGCCCGGTTTTCCTGAGGGATCTACAAACACTGACCGAACAACTAAAAAAAATTCCTCACATCAAGAAAGTCACTTCGCTGACCAATGTGCGTGATAATAAGCTTAGCCCCGATGGTGTGCTGGATTATTTGCCGATATACAGGGTTAAATACGGTGAACTGGCCAGCCAGTCACAACTCACGACCTTTAAACAACGATTAATGGCGAATGAATTATTTGATAAAAATCTTTTCCGCCGTGATAGCCGACAGTATACCGTGGTACTTATTCAAAATGACAACTTGATCTATGAACAACAGCCATACCGTATAGAACTGGTTGATAGAATTAAGCAACAGGTTGTTTTGTTTGACTCCATCAAGCGCTATGCATTGGCAGGGACAACCGTTGTCAACGCAGAACTCAACAGGGCGGCAAGAGATGACGCTATTTTATTTTATATATTGATTACGGTTTTTTTGGCGATCTTTGCCCTGGTTTCATTAAGAAGTATCCGGGATATTGTTGTGCTGTTTTCTGTAGTGCTCGGAAGTATGTTACCCGCGATGGGGCTGCTGGCATTATTGGATATTGCTTACAATATGGTAACGATTATGATGCCAACGATCCTGATTTCATTGTCGGTAGCCGGTGTGGTGCATGTAATTAGCGAATTCCATATGTTACGTGTTAAACAACGCCCATTACAGGCGGCACAAACCACCATACAGCAACTATGGAAGCCGGCTTTGTGGACTGCCCTGACAACGATAGTCGCTTTCTCATCTCTGACACTCAGTACGGTCAATCCAGTCTTTCAGTTAGGCCTGTTTGCAGCCATCGGTATTTTTCTTGCTTGGTTGAATACCGTGTTTGTTGCCCCGGTACTGCTGGTCATGTTGTGGCAGAACGCAGAGCAAAAAATCAGTTCAGCGAAGCGAGGGCTCAGTCTTCGTGTCATTGATATGGCTCGTCGTGGGCGAGGCATTTCACTGTTGTTGTTTGTACTGCTTTTATTACCACTTTACGGGTTAGGCAACCTGGAAACGGATACGAACTATACCAAATTCTTTGATAGTAAAATGGACGTTAGTCAATCTTATGATGCTATAGCTAGGGCCGGTTTTGCACAGAACCCATTGATTATCTCTGTGGAATATCCTGAAAATTCTGAGTTTGGTTCAGAGCAAACTTTTTCCGGTATTGTGCAATTCGAACAAGCGATAAATTCTCTTGCTGGAGTCATCAAGATCATGTCGACAACGGAGCTGGTTCGACAGATTGACCGCGCTTTTAATGCAGAGCATACATCAGAGCAAAAGTTTCTGGGCTATAACAGGCAACAAATAAATCAGCTGTTACTACTGGGTGAACTCAGTGGTAATGATGATATTAAGGATTTTCTTAGTCAGAATAAACGCAAGACTCAAATTGTTGCCCTGACACCGTACATGAGTTCAAAGGAACTCGCACAGTTCAATAAAAAAGTACAGGCACTGCGTGCGCAGTTTTTTCCACCATCCGTTAAAGTGCGAATGACAGGTACCACGGTATTATGGGCAAACATGGATGAAAATGTCAGTCAGACACAACTGACATCTATCCTGGGAGTTGGATTATTCCTGATTATATTTCTTATCACCGTGTTTCGTTCGATAAAACTGGGTGTGATAACGGTGATCGCCAATTTTTTACCATTGGCGATTACACTCGGTACCATGGGCTGGTTCGATATAAAGATCAATCTTGCCACTGCTTTGATAGGGGGTGTGTCATTAGGGGTGGTAGTCGATGATACCCTGCATTTTATTTATCGTGTACAGCTGAATTTAAAAAATAAAATGGATTGGGATGAGGCGATTGATAACGCCATGCTGACGGTTGGGCAAAGCATAATTAAAACGACCGTCATTATTACGGGTGGGTTTATAACATTGGCCAGTTCCAGTTTCCTTCCCAGTTCCCACTTCGGTATTTTTATCAGCATTGCCATCGTGACCGCATTGTTTTTCGATTTATTTGTGCTTCCAGCCGTACTGAAAATGCTTAATCCAGGAAAAACCCCCGATCTTATATCCTCAGCAGAGCGTGTAGATAAAAATTAAACGCATTCATATTGACTCTCAAGCTTATAAAAAGACAGATATGCTGGATAATAATATAGCGCTACAGATAAACAGACTTTTGCAATTACTGCTCATTATTGGCACTAGCCTTGTTTCGCTGAGTACACCTGCCGCTGAGTGGCGTGGTTTGTTTGCACTTGAGTTTCGTCAGTATCTGCAAGACAAGTTAGATAGTCGTCAATATGACAATTATCTATCGGCTGTGATTAATCCAGAGTTTTACCATGCCTGGGATAATAACCGTCATTCACTGACCATATCACCTTTTTATCGATGGGATGAGTATGACGAACAACGTTCGCATGCCGATATGCGAGAGCTTTACTGGCTATACATTGCCGACAGTTATGAATTCTCCGTTGGCCTGCGCAAGGTGTTTTGGGGGACAACCGAGTCACAACATCTTGTTGATGTGATTAATCAAACTGACCTGGTCGAAAACCCGGATGGTGAGGATAAGCTGGGGCAGCCAATGCTTGCCAGTTTAGTGTTAACAGACTGGGGGAACGTGGAATTGTATGTATTGCCGTATTTTCGTGAGCGGACTTTTCCTGGTAAGCATGGCAGGCTGCGAACCATACCACGGGTTGATACCGAGGAGGCGGCCTTGTATGAAGATTCAAAACGTAACAAACATATTGACTTGGCCTTGCGTTGGTCGAATACCTTGCAAAGCTGGGATATAGGTCTTTCCTATTTTAATGGAACCAATCGTGAGCCCTTACTGGTACCTACTATAAACAGTGAAGGTGAACCCGTATTGCTTCCATTTTATGAACTGATGCAGCAGAGTGGACTGGATATACAGGGGGCAGAGGGTGCCTTGTTATGGAAAATGGAAGCCATTTACCGGGATACACGAACAACGGATTATTTCGCTTCTACAGCGGGCCTTGAATATACGTTCGTCAACCCGATAGATTCTGGTATTGATATCAGCGTCCTGGCCGAGTATCTGTATGATGATCGTGGTCCCGATGCGACAAGTCCGTTTGATGATGACGTGATGCTGGGCATCAGAATGACCACGACTGACGTGGATCCAACCGAACTGCTGTTTGCGGTCATTGCAGATCGTTCAAGTGAAGCTAGAATCTATCGCCTTGAGCTGAAACGCCGTATAACAAACCATCTAAAACTGAACCTGGAGGGCATGATATTTTCCAACTTGCAGGAGACAGATCCATTTTTTAGTTTTCAGCAAGATGACTATCTGAAGGCGGAACTGGTTTTTTTCTTCTGAGAGTTCGATTCAAGGAATCATAATAATCAGACTGGTGTTTTACTGTATTTCATCATTTTTTGGGAATAGGAAAAAATTTGAAATGTAGTTAGCACATTTTAAGCACACTCTGAGAAAAGGTTAATATAGTTCACTAAGTTGTCACGCCCTTTCACGGCGGTAACAGGGGTTCGACTCCCCTTGGGGACGCCAATTTATTAAAGTAAATACAAAGGGTTACGAAAGTAACCCTTTTTTTATCCC
>CAMYMU010000063.1 GCA_947259575.1 uncultured Ectothiorhodospiraceae bacterium
GGTCCAGGTCGATGGAATATTAAAATCACCCTGCTCAGCAAACAGGCCACGGTATTTATCAAATTTGGTCATATCAATTTCGGATTGATAAGAGGCACCCCAAGTTAGTCCTTTTACTAACTCACCCTGCAAACCTAACTTGTAACCAAAACCATAGGAATCATCCGTACCTCGGTTACTCAGGTTCGCTGCATCAGTAGAAAAACCACCAAAGGTTGCCAGGCCCTTTGCTTCAAAGCGCTGATAGGCAGCAATGGCACTGATACCGAATGAAGTATTCGCTGACATCTTTCGAGCATAGGTTGCATTTATAAAGAGTTGTTCAAGGTTTACACCCGCAGTACCTGCACCAAATGTACCTGGTGTAGTGATCAGATCACCTTCCGCAGGCGCATTTGAACCATCATCATGTTGCGCCTGACCACCAACGTATTCAGTATTCATTCCGCCATTACCGTAAACACTAATACCTGCTGATGCTTTTGAGCTTAGTAGCCAGTTCATCGCAAAATGTGGGATCAAAAATAATTCATTATCGCTATCGATTGACTGTGCAGTTTGGTTACCACCAATGGTAAATGGACAGCCATTGCCGGGAAGCACACCACAGTCTGTTGTGTCAGGTGTATTGTTTGCGTCAGCAGTTGCTGAATAATTTCGAACAGGGCTGAACAGTGTGACACCCAGTTCAATACGCTCATCAACAAATACCAAACCTGCAGGATTCGTCGCAGTAATCATCACGTCTTGAGGTAAAGCAACCCCACCACCACTCAGGCCTTTATTTTTTGCACCGTAACCATGACCAAAATAACCATTCGTAGCGAACGCTGATGAACTTATAAAAAGGCCAAGTGTGATGAGTAAACTGTATCGAATGGGCTTGCCAATCATAATGACTTCTCCTACGCGCTTTTTGTTTTAACAAACGAGAGGCGTGAATTATTTTTCTTCCATGCCTTATGCAATATTATAGTTTGATTATATTTAACCGATTCGCCTCCCAGCGAACTCTGTTGCTAATAAGACACCCGATAATAATTTATGTCAAGTAATTAAAAATTTTAAAATAATCATTGTGCTCTATCGAAAAATGGGTGAAATTATGTCGATGTCTAGCGCATAATACGTTCAAGGAAATCAGAATAATAAGGGGAGTCATCATGCGTCACCTCCATTCATGGAATAAAAAACTACTGGTCACCATTATTGCTTGCTCAGCACCCATTTCATTAGCGAATGCAAGTGGATTTAGAGTCCCGGAAGTTAGCGTCGCGGGTACCGCAGCATCTAATGCATTGGTTGCCACAACTGATGAGTTAGGATCAATCGCCTACAATCCTGCAGCGATTAGTTTTCATGAAGGCCGTCACGTAATGGCTGGGCTAAACAGTATTAGTTACGATACAGCCGTCACTCCTACAGGCGGAACATACACTGAAGGTAATGGTGAAAATAATTTTTTAATTCCTAATCTCCTGGTTAGCACCACAGGTGATAACAATCTTGGTTTTGCGCTTTTAGTTAACTCTCCTTTTGGACTTGAGACTCGATGGCCTGATGAAACCTTTCCACAATTTGCAGGTGCCGCTGATCCTTTAGAACCACAACTCAGCCGCATCAAGATGATTAATATTAATCCTAATGTCTCATATAAAATTGATAAGGATAGCAGTGTAGCGTTTGGTATAGACTTCTATGACATTGTCGATCTCAACTTAAACACACAGGCTATTCCCGTGAGAGGTACCGGTAGTGGTATCGGGATGAACTTCGGCGTTCTGCAAAGAGTAGGCAACTTGAGTTTCGGACTTACCTATCGCTCGAGTGTCTCAACTACCATTAATGGCCATTTTGATGCACGGGGAATCGGTTCCTCAGTAATCTCAGCTAAAGCCGATCTGGAGTTTCCAGACATTCTGCAACTTGGTGTGCATTACAAACCAACAGACAACATTGGAATTGAGTTTAACGCGGACCGAACCGGTTGGAGTAGCTTTGATGAGATTAAAGTTATCGACTCCACTGGCAACACACTCGGTAGCATAAGTTCGAATAACTGGAAAAATGTTTGGGCCTACCGATTCGGCTTCAACTGGAAAATTAACTCTGGCACTAAATTGATTTTAGGTTATTCCTATGACAACACGCCCCAACCCGATGCGACATTTTCAGCGCGGGTACCCGATGCAGATAGACAGTTATTTAGTATAGGTGCTAGCCATCAAATCAATGATTGGAAAATTGAATACGCGTACATGTATGTCGATGTAGACGATAGAAACGTAAACTCGGCAACTGCATTTGCTGGTGGTGATGCCAATGGTACAACGGCCTATAACGGAACCTATGAATCAGATGTAAGTCTGATTGGCGTGAGCGTAGCTCTGAAGTTTTAAGCATCAGTGCAGCTTATAAAAAAAGCCCCGTAAAGGGGCTTTTTTATTGCTATATAGATTTAATTTCTTCTAAACGTATAGTGTTATATCCGCCTCGCCAGCAAATTCAAAAAAGGTTGCCGCACCACCAAATTCGATACCATCAATAAATTCTTTGGGGTTGAGATCAAATAAGTCGACTGTCATTTGGCAAGCTATCATCCGTACCTCTGCTTCATGACATAAATCTCTGAGCTCGCCTACACTGGCTACACCCTTCGCTTTCATTTTGTTTTTCATCATCATCGTCATGATGCTTTGCATACCAGGGATAGCCGTACCTAATACTGGAAACCATTTATCCATTGCCATTGGCATCGGCATACCAGGGTTGCCTAGTGGGCTTACCTGAAGTGCTAATTTCTTTTTGAGTAGCTGCAAACCATAGAAGGTAAAGAAAATCTGTACTTCATAACCCAGTGCAGCAGCAGTCGAGGAAAGGATAAAAGGTGGATAGGCCCAATCCAGCGTACCCTTGGTCGCTATGATGGCCAGTTTCTTGTCAGACATCTCACACCTCCGTTAGTCATGCTGTGTATATTATTATATGACCAAAAAAAAGCCTGATTGCTCAGGCTTTTTACAGATAATTATACTTTTTTGATTAAGAAGAGGAACTTACCACCTTCTTCTTTAGATTCCATTAGCTCATTGCCGGTTTGCTTGGCAAAGGCTTCAAAATCTTTAACTGAACCTGGGTCAGTTGCGATAATGTGCAGAACTTGGCCTGCGCTCATGCCACCCAGTGCTTTCTTCGCACGTAAAATAGGAAGTGGGCAGTTTAAACCAGTTGCATCAAGTTCTTGATCGAAATCAGCCATTCTTATAGCTCCTTAATTTGTGAAGATTTAGATAACCAGCCAAGTCTAGCTCAAAGTTGATCTAACATCTCCAAAATCAAGCTAGATTGAAATTCCAGTTGCCTGATTACACGATTCAGATGATGATACTTCCAGTCGGGTAACAGGCCACATTAATATTAAGATATATTACCATATATTGAATCTATGGCCAGCTTTAGTTGTCTACCTAACTATCACGTTTTGATTGTGAGTAATATAATTATTTTTATTATCAATGAGTTAATGTATTTGAGCTCGTTTAAATTCCATTCAGGGTAATCTGTTTATAATCGTTAAAATGAAAAGCTTGATCAAAATTGTAGTTTTGTCGCTAACACTATTTAGTCTGAATTCTCCCAGCATCGGCCAGACTGACAACCTACCGGACCTTGGGACGGTAGGGGGTGCGGCGGTTACCCCAGCCGATGAGTATCGCACCGGCGCAACGGTCGTCAGGAATCTGCGCCATGCCGGTCTGATTGTCGATGATCCCCTGTTGACTGACTATCTAAACCAGCTGGGTTATCAATTACTGGCTCATCATAATTATGAATCAGCAAACCAATTCACTTTTTTCCTGGTCAATGATCGTTCGATTAACGCCTTTGCCCTACCCGGCGGATTTATTGGGATAAATTACGGCCTTTTTTCTAAAACCGAATCCGAAAGTGAACTTGCCTCTGTGTTTGCGCACGAAATTGCCCATGTGACCCAACGACACTACGCCAGAGCGTATGATGTTGGTTCGCAATCCAATCTCCCCGTCCTTGCCGCCATCATTGCAGCCATCGTGTTAGGTAGCCAGGGTAGCGAGATTGGAGAAGCAGCACTCGCTACTGCTGCTGCTGCATCAGCACGAAGCCAAATAAACTTTACCCGTCATAATGAACAAGAAGCGGATCGAATAGGCATACAAATTTTGTCAGAATCCGGTTTTGATGCTCAAATGATGGCCAGCTTTTTTGACAAAATGGAACGCGAATCGCGCTTATACGGTATCGATGTCCCTGAATTTTTACGCACCCATCCAGTCAGCATTTCGCGCATCGCCGATGCCAGAGCACGCGCACAACATTTACCTAAAAAACCTGTTGATGATTCTTTAGCCTATGAATTGATGCGCCAACGGATCATTGCGCTATCCAGTCAAGATCATAAGGGAACACTTAAATCCTACCAGCAGGCACTTAAAATAGAAAAAGGCTTAAAACTGGTCGCCACACAATATGGCTATGTCCTCACACTCATCAAGCTGGAACAATATAAACAGGCTGATCAACAGATCGATAGTCTGCTAAAGCAACATCCGCATAGCATTGCATTCATATTGGCCAAGGCCGAGGTATTAGCGAAGAGTAAAAAAACAGCAGCTGCAATAAAAATCTATCGACGTGCGCTGAATATTTATCCAGGAAACGAGTCGATTCTGCTCGACTATCTTGAGCTTCTGATAGAGCAGAAAAATTTTAAGGATGCAAAAGTAGAATTAGACTTGTTGTTAAAAACACAGCCAAAAAACCCTGTGTTTTATAAATATATGGCGCAAACAAAAGCCGCGTTAAACCAAACCGCTGAATCACACGAAGCTTTATCAGAATATTATTATCAACGCGGACAATTTCATCAGGCCGTTGAACAAATAAATATCGCTTTAAAAGCCGTAAAGAACGATTTCTATACAACGGCAAGATTAGAAGCAAAACTGCGTCACATTAAAGAAGAAATCCCCACAACCACAAACTAGAAAGTGGTTTCTTTTATTAGATTTTACTAATTAACTAATCTATCTAAGATCACTTGCACGCATTGATAGTTCATGTATGCTGTGTCGATTGCAGCATATGTTGTAATTACAAAATAATGGAAACTTACTTTTTACGTAAGTCACTTTTTTTATAAAAAAACCTTTGACGAGGAGGAGATCATGCGGAAATCCGCCAGAATGATCGCCACTGCGAGTGCTGTTGCAGTACTGCTTGGTACTATGACTTTTATACCGACCCAAAGCGCTCTCGCTGACGATGTAGCTGATGGCAAGAAAATTGCCGAAAACCGTAAGAAAGGTAACTGTTTTGGTTGCCACGCCTATGAAGGCGCAACAATGCCTGGCAATATTGGTCCACCTTTAGTTGCCATGAAAGCTCGCTACCCTGACAAGCAGAAGCTTTACGATCAAATTTGGGATGCGAGCAAAGCAAACCCTAATTCAATAATGCCTCCATTTGGTAAGCACGATGCCCTTTCTGATAAGGAAATCAAAGCTCTTACCGAATGGGTGTACACATTATAAAAATACGGGAGAGAGTTACTATGCAACGTAGAACATTTTTACAGGGCAGTTTAGCAGGAGGCGCGGTCGCAGTAGCGGTAGGCGCAGGTCTGTTAAGCCCCCGCAGCGTGATGGCCGC
>CAMYMU010000064.1 GCA_947259575.1 uncultured Ectothiorhodospiraceae bacterium
TCTAACAACGGCAAACCGATAGACGAGAGTGACTCACGTGATACTGAAAACACTTTATGCTGCCCTGATTCTTGTACTAATCATCTGTATCTACTTCGCGGTCCTGTCATTGATCTCAAGAAACGAACCCAAACTCGGCACAGCCAATGGACGTCTGCTGCCCTGCCCCGACAAACCGAACTGCGTATGCAGCACACATGACGATGAGGCGCATTTCATCGAGCCACTTTCCTACAGCAGCGAGCAGCACGTGGCGTGGCAAAAATTGAAGCAGGTAATACAGGCTCAGGGAGGCAAGCTTGTCGAGGATAAAGAAGATTATCTACACGCGACATTCACGTCGACTTTATTTCGCTTTATCGATGATCTCGAGCTAAGCCTGGATGAAAACAACAAGCTTATACATATCCGTTCCGCTTCACGCGTAGGTCACTCCGATCTCGGACAAAACAGGAAGCGGGTAGAGAGACTGCGCAATGATTTTCGTTAACTGCTATGGTCATAGTGAATCAGTCAGCCTGCTACAATAGTCCAAGCCGTAATTTCGATCAGCTATAATGGCAACATCACGCTATTGTCTACGCTGCGCATCTGCCGATACCCCCAAGCCGATGTAGCCCTTGATTTATCGTCTGAACCCGGTTTGGACCCGCACACAGGCCTTTTTGCGTCTATAAATGACTATGATCAATTACCATTCGGGAGCGCGGGTTACGCTATTCCTGAGGCGGGAGATGTGTCTCTAAGCAACACCACCCGGCTAGAGTTAAGTGTCCAATAACAACAAGGGAAATGACCATGCCCCGTTATACCTCCGACGGCATCCGTAATATCGCGCTGGTGGGCCAGAATGGCAGCGGCAAGACCAGTTTGATCGAGGCGCTGCTACATAAGGCCGGCGTTATCGGCACCCCCGGTAACGTAGAGAAAGGCAGCACGGTTTGTGACTTCGACCCATTGGAGAAGGAATACTGCCACTCTCTTTCCTCCAGCGTGGTGAGCCTCGACCACGACGCCATTCACGTAAATATCATCGACACCCCCGGGATGCCAGACTTCATCGGTCATTCGATTGCCGCCTTCCCTGCCGTGGAAACTGTGGCAGTGGTCATCGACGCCGTTGCCGGGATCGAACCGGTCACCCGCCGTATGCTGGAGTGGGCAGCGACAAACAAACTGTGTCGCATGATCATCATCAGCCGCATCGATGCCAAAGGCGCCAAACCTGCTGCAGTGATGACATCGATTCGCGAGGAGTTCGGTCCCGAGTGTCTGCCCATCAACCTGCCGGCAGACAATAGCGCGCGGGTAGTGGACTGTTTTTTCAATCCCGATGGCGATTCAGATTTTTCATCTGTGTCAGAGGCCCACGGGCGCATCATCGACCAGGTGGTTGAGGTGGACGAGGCGCTCATGGAACTGTATCTGGAACAGGGCCAGGAACTTGCTCCCGAGCAACTCCACGCGCCCTTCGAACAGGCACTGCGCGAGGGACACCTGATACCCGTCTGTTTTACCTCGGCAACCAGCGGCGCCGGTGTTTCGGAACTGTTGGAGATCCTTGAGAAGCTGATGCCCAATCCCATGGAGGGTAATCCGCGCCCTTTTCTAAAGGGCGAAGGCGCGTCAGCCCAGGCCTTCGTCGCGAAACCCGATCCAGGCATGCACGTGGTAGCGCACGTCTTCAAGATCATGGCCGACCCATACGTGGGCAAGCTTGGGGTATTCCGCATCCACCAGGGCACCATTACCAAAGACAGCCAGTTATTTATCGGTGATGGCCGCAAGCCCTTCAAGGTAGGTCATCTCTTTAAGCTACAAGGCAACGGGCAGCTAGAGGTGGATGCCGGAATTCCTGGCGATATCTGCGCAGTCGCAAAGATCGAAGAGTTGTATTTCGACGCTGTGCTCCACGATTCACACGAAGAGGATTACCTGCATCTCAGCCCGTTACCCTTCCCCGTGCCGGTGTTTGGCCTGGCCGTAGACGCACCCAGTCGTGGCGATGAGCAACGCCTCTCCAGTGCACTGGGACGGCTGGTAGAGGAAGATCCCTGTCTGGACCTGGAACACGACGCCCAGCAAAACGAATTGGTGCTGCGCGGTCTTGGTGAGCTGCACCTGCGCATCACCCTGGAACAGATGAAACACCGTTTCAAGGTCGAGGCCAAAACCCGCCCGCCACGTGTGCCCTATCGCGAAACCATCAGCGCGCCCGCCGAAGGCCATTATCGCCATAAGAAACAGACCGGCGGTGCCGGACAATTCGGCGAGGTCTTCCTGCGTATCGCGCCCCTCAAAAGGGGTGCCGGTTTCCGCTTCGTGGACGAAGTGAAAGGCGCCACCATCCCCGGTCAATTCATTCCAGCGGTGGAAAAGGGCGTGCGCCAGGCATTATCAACAGGGGCCGTGGCCGGCTATCCCATGCAGGACATTGAAGTGACTGTCTATGAAGGCAAACACCACTCGGTAGATTCCAAGGAAGTGGCGTTTGTTGCGGCAGGTAAGAAAGCCTTTCTCGATGCGGCACGCAAAGCCAAACCACAGTTACTGGAACCCATTATTAGCCTGGAACTGAGCATACCGAACGACACCATGGGCGCTGTCACCGGCGACCTGAGTTCACGCCGTGGCCAGGTGCTGGGTAGCGAATCGCTACCCGATGGCCGGCTCGCTATACAGGCTACAGCGCCATTGGCAGAACTCAATGATTACGCCGGCAAACTCAAATCACTGACTGGCGGCCATGGCGCATTCACATTGGCATTCAGTCATTACCAGCCAACCCCCGCCAACCTGCAGCAGGAACTGGCGAAACAATGGAAACCCAAGGCGACGGAGGACTAACGGCTGGGGAACCTCTGATTCAGCGTAATAGCCAGGACCTGACCGTACAAACAGTACCAGATCAAATCTAAACTACCACAAATAATCAGTATTTTAGTGCGCCCTGATATGTAATCTTATCTGGTAATGCGTTCTGCACAAATGTGTGAGCAAAATCCCTCGCGACAATATTTGCTTATTATAAATCTTTTTTAAATCCATCGTCGGCGTATTTTTCAAATCATCCGCGGATTAGAGTGATTGTTTCTGTTTCCATATTTTTTACGCGTAACGCTTATTTAACCGGCTTATATTTCATCGACCGTTTTTTGGTCGATGAAATATAAATTCTTGTTAAACTTGTTGTTAGGCCCCAATATTTTTTGATGAAAGAAATTCTACAGGCACATCAGCATTTTTTCTGCCAGCAATTGCGAAATAATAAAGTGGCTCACCTTCAATAGATAACCTATGTCGATATCGCTCAATATAATAGATATCAAGATATTCCGAGAAAATTAATTCTCGAATCATCTTGGAAAACCCTGAATCATCGGTATTATCAAAAAAGGATTCTTTTATATTAAATGCAACCCATCCTTCTGCCTTAATGATATTAAATGCCTCAATAAATGCTTTTGTTGGAATATCACCAAACCCTAAAGCTGCGACTGTAACCATACAATCACACTGCCATGACGCAATATCTTCTTTCTTTTCTTCACTTAATTGAGTGAAATCCTCTACGTAATAGGCATCATACAAACCAGGCCTATCTCGGATGGTCGCATCATATGCTTCTGGAATAATATCCACGCCTATCAAGCGAGACAATCCGTGTTTTTTTAACTCCTCGCCCATCATACCGTTACCTGCACCCAGATCTAACACGCGTAGCTCTGAAAAATTATCTTGAGATTGCCTTACGGCAGATTCAAGAATGGTTGCTACTTTGACAGGGGATGAGCACTTTAAACGATCATAAAATATCTGTTCATACAGACCCTGAACTTGGTATATTTCATCGTAGTCGTGAAATCTTATTTTACGCTGGCCCCCAGATCCCTGAAGGTAGAAATAAGTTTGGTCTTGATTAAGACTGGATGATTCGGGTTTTGGAAATTGGATTCTGTGTCTTTTTTGCATTACTTCCTCAATTATTGCTTCAAAATATAAGCGTAGCGAGTATTTTGTCCGGTGGAATTACTTGTTAACGAGATTGACTGACTCATTGAACCTTTCTCGATCATGCCACAATCTACGAAACAGGCAAATCTGTAAGTTTTGCGCTGACTTCCCACAATCTTTGCGCAGCTACATCGTCCTTGGCCCAAGGCTTAGGCTGCTTTTCGCGACATTTTTTTAAATAACGGCCTGTCACACCGTCTAGTTCGGGAGACGTGCAAGCGTAAATCGATGTTCTTGCACCTTCTTCCGGAGAGTTCAGAAATGCTTTCAATAACAAGCTAAGAATTTTAGCTTTCCCGCCATTTTGTGAACCCAACCCTGTCCTAATACCAAAACCACCTGGGTGGACCGCATTAACTGTCACACCACTGCCCTCCATACGCTTCGCCAATTCCCTAGTAAATAGTATATTTGCTAGTTTTGAATGACCATAGACTTTTAGCGCTTTGAACCTTTCCTTGAAAGTCAAATCCTCAAAGTTCATGCCTTTGCAAAACCAATGTGCTTCAGAGGCTACGTTTACGATGCGTGCCGGTGTGCTGGCCATGATGCGATCAAGCAATAAATTAGTTAGCAAAAAGTGAGCAAGGTGATTGACCGCAAACATTTCCTCGTGATTGCCTACGGTAATTTCCCGATTAAAATTGAATACGCCGGCATTGTTCAACAATGCATGCAGGGGTCTCTTATAGTTGAGAAATGATTGCGCAATATCTCGCACCTCGGTCAATGACGATAGATCGCAGAGCAATAACGTGACTCTATCATTGCCTGTGTGGTCAACAATATCCGCTACGGTGCGCTCACCCCTGTCGCGATTGCGGCACACCAAAAACAACTCAGCGCCCATTTCAGCGAGTGCCTTTGCAGCGACCAGCCCGATACCACTGGTGGCGCCGGTCACCATACATACCTTGTTGCTTAAGTCGACCATTGATATTTCCGTGATTTAGCCCTACTTTGCTGAGGATCATCATCCGCCAATTCATTGCTGCCCCAAAGCTCGCTAACGCTTGAATTCAGCTGACCGGCAATACATAGTGCAGCGAAGCGGCGTATTGACTAGTGATCTTCTCTCGAAAAAAATCAACGCCGGTAAATTCATGCGGCTATTTTCTCATATTCCAGGGGTGAATAATAACCAATTCCTGAATGCGATCGCTTCTTGTTATAAAAGTAATTGATGCGCCTGTTCAAAGTAGACCTTAATTCACGCATTGAGTTAAATTATGTGCCTCTAATCTGGTCCGCTTTAAGGCTATGGAAATATGACTCCATATGGCCGTTATCGGCACAATGGCCCAATCGGTTAACACGCGGTGTTATCTTGTGTCTCTTAAGCGTTTTCCTGGACGCATTGCCCGCAAATTCCATACCGCAAAGAGATTTCTTTCCAACTAAGACTTTAATCTCTACAAGCGGGTGGCTACCCGCCAATGCAGTATATATTTCCCCAATCTCACCATACACCCATATTGAGCCACCTTTAATAAATAGTTGGTGCTTTTGAGTTTTATGGTTAGGTTGGATAGCTCCCAACAAAGTTGCATTATCACCAGCATGAAGTAGTTGTAACTCATTAAAAGTTGGGAAGCCATCCACATGTTGAACTTTTTTAACAAAGCGTTCTTGTCCTGCTACAGATTCTTCATCAGTCTCCCAGAATGATCCAGCCTCATCATCCCATGCTAACTCACCTTTCGAAATACTGTCATTAATATCTGATATAAATTCCTTTATGACACTAAAATGGCATTCGATTTCGCCGTCGCAGGATTCAAGAATTTGTCCCGCAGTGCCTTGATTAGCTGGATCCATATCCAGGAAAGCAATCGTATTGCCTCCATTATCAGCAAATTGAATCCATTTAGTATTGGCTATAGAATTTTTAAATAGACCGGAATCGTCTGTTACTTGATACCAGTCTTTTCCATAGACGTACGAGCAGATTTATACAGTTCTAGGATTTCGATCAATGGCGAAATGCGATATGAACCAAACAGAAATAAATCTCCTTTATTCCCGTTGCGCCACATATAAAGTTGCCGGAACTCCTCAGGAAACTTAATTCCAAGCTTTTGTTCAGCAACATCCAACTCCTCGGGGGTAGCTGGTGGAAGAAGTTCATCCTCTATAGCCTGAATAGGGCTCAAATGTCTTTCAAATTGTCGAAATGTATCTTCCATGATCATTTATGGCTAACATTTAAACTCAGCCGCACCGCTTTTAGGCGTCGGCTGGAGTGCATTCTTATACTTCGCTTAATGAATTGACAAAACCAGAATATCTTACTCCTGATAGTAATGCCATTTCGCGATGCCAGGTCGCAAGATCACCCTTATTAAATTGGGTTAGTGCATCGTGACCACAAGCACGCGCCATAACTTGCATGAGCTCTACGGAAGCGATAAAAAAGTTTTGTAACTTTGCTGCGGAATGATCAATATTTATTTTCTTACGCAGCTCCTCTTTCTGAGTGGCGATACCAGCAGGACAGTTGTTTGTATTACACATTCTCGCAGCGACACAGCCAATCGCTTGCATCGCACTATTCGAGACAGCGACTCCATCTGCGCCCAAGGCCAAGGCCTTAATAAAATCAATCGGGACGCGTAACCCGCCGGTAATGATTAGCGTAACACGGCCAGTTGCTCCTTGTTTGTCAAGATAGCGACGAGCTCGTGCAAGAGCGGGTATCGTCGGGACGCTAATATGGTTTCTAAACATTTCTGGTGCTGCACCTGTGCCACCACCTCGACCATCTAATATTATGTAATCCGCACTAGCGTCAAGAGCAAACTGTATATCTTTTTCAATATGATTCGCACTCAGCTTGAAGCCAATGGGAATACCGCCAGATATCTCTCTAACTCTATCAGCAAAATTTTTATACTCCTGCACTGTAGAAAGATCTTTGAAAGTTGGCGGCGAGATAGCGGGTTGACCTTCGGGTATCCCTCTCACGGTGGAAATTTTTCCCTTGTTTTTAATGCCAGGAAGATGCCCCCCGGTACCCGTTTTCGCACCCTGCCCCCCCTTAAAGTGAAAAGCCTGAACCTTATTCAATAGCTCTTCTTTATAACCGAATTTCGCGCTGGCTAATTCGTAAAAATAACGTGAATTTTCTGCTTGCTCCTCAGGCAACATACCGCCTTCGCCTGAACATATGCCCGTATCTGATAGCTCTGCGCCCCTGGCTAAGGCTATTTTTGCTTCTTCAGATAATGCACCAAAACTCATGTCTGATACAAACAAGGGTATCCCCAAGGTCAAAGGTCTCTTGGCTTCTGGTCCTATTACAAGCTCAGTGGCGACAGGATGATCTTCCATTAAAGGTTTAGTAGCCATTTGTGCAACCATGAGCTGTAAATCATCCCAATGTGGTAATTCAACACGGGGCACACCCATTGAGGTCATTGGCCCATGATGGCCCATCATCGTCAGTCCTTCTTTGGCCAACTGATGAATAAATTCAACAGTAGGTTCTTCATTTGTTATAACCGCAACGGGAATCTCTGAACTCTGCGACCCTAATCCAGGCCCTTCTTTTCCAACCTGCGCATCAGAAAATTTCTGATGTGTTCCATCACAATAAGGCCGGTTGCCACTATGTTTGCATGCACATAAATACGCATCGCCATTTTCTTCTGCAACAATCACTTTTGGTGTAAATGTTGTTCCAATATGTGAACCATCACAAAATGGCTGACTTTTAGATCGTCCACATGCGCAAAAATGATATTCCTCACCCTTTGACAAACTCACTTTAACGGGCTTGTTACCTGCGACAATGGGATTACTCATAATCCATTTCCTTTAGATGTATAACGCCTACATAACCGGCACAGCGCTGCTGTGTCTGGCGCCAAAGGCGCGAAGTTGATTGACTTGCTAGAAACCTTATTCTTTTAGAGTAGTTAACCGTTTTTTCTACTTCTTAATGAGCAAAACTAATTCTTTATCGGGATTATCATTATTGTTTAGATTCTGTTCCAAGCCTTCTATTTGTGCTTCTAGCATGTTGATAGCCCAAATCTCTTTATCCTCATACGGTTTATCTTTTAATTTAATGAGAAACTCATGAACATCAGTATATAACCTTTTGTTCCTCTTAGCTGCGTCATTAACGGTCTCGCCATTCTTTAATAAGTAATCTTCCGCAAGCCCCCAGTTTGGATCTTCATATGGAATATCTATCTGTTTTTGTATTAATTGGTCAACAATTGCTAGCTGAGCAGTTGTTGGCTCTTCACTACAACCTACTAAGCCTAAATAAGCAGTCAGTAAGAAAATGTAATACTTCAATTTCAGCTCCTATGTTATTACGGTTTCTAACGTTAAGGATTAGCCAACCGCAAAAACGTCAGCTTTTGTGGGTAGTCTGAGCTGATGGCGTTGATAGGCTCATTAGTTGCTGATAATTTCATATCGGCCAGGCGACACTAATATTGGTTCAGGAAACCGCTTTCCAAGCACCTTCATGCTATTTGTATTTATTCCTTGGTCATTTTTGAATCCAGAATTGACAACTTTATTAAAACCCTCGATCGAGTTCCATACCACTATGTTTACATAAGTTTTTTTTGATCTTTTTCTACCGATTTGTAAAACGCAGAACTTACAAAGCAACTTTGCCTTCGGAAATAATCGACGTAGCTATTGTGCCCATCCCCTCAGGCGCTTCTATAAAATTGATGACGCTGATCTGCTTCATTTGTATTGATAGCCCCTTCTGGTTTGAGCCTAATGACTACGGTAACTTGACGACAAAAGCAGTGTTCCGCTTCGCTTCACACTGCTTTTGTCGTCAAGTTGACCCGTTTGCTAAGTGCTCGTTTTTGCATCGCCAAGTGGATTCTCTTCGAAATAATGCACAATATGGGGAATACTTTCTTCAAATCCACCTGGTGTGTTGATAGACATAAAACCGACGGCGCTATCACTTCGATTTTCAAAACCATGTTCTGTTCCACCAGGGATATAAATGTACGAGCCTTTCTCCGCCTCAAACCAATTTTTGCCTTGGAGATAAACCGCCAGATTTCCTTCAATTACATAGAAAAGATGAGTTTCTGGATGTTTGTGAATATGCGGTCCTTCTGTATTTGGTTCTAGCCACCACTCAGATACGGATAGAGTCGAATTTGTTTCTTCAAGATCTGCTTTGAAGAACGCAGACATTCGGCCCATGCGGTAAGAACGACCATCATCAGGATTTAGTACCAAAGACTTTAATTCAGCTTTCGGACTCATGATTACCTCTAAGGTTGATGGTGATTATGCACTTAACGTTCGCGTTAACCCGCGAGCAAAAAAGATGCGAAGCACCGCTTTTGTGTGTCGGTGTTCAACGTGTTG
>CAMYMU010000065.1 GCA_947259575.1 uncultured Ectothiorhodospiraceae bacterium
GAAAACTATCAGGATTTACTCATATTGTACCTAACGACCCAAGACACCCAATTACATCTTTCCTCAAAACAATTACAACAAATATATAAACTAACACCAAAAGAATCGGAAATTGCCAAAAAAATTGCAGTTGGTCTTTCTACAAAAGAAATAGCGAAACAATCTAACGTCAAAATTGACACTGTTCGCAGTCAATTAAAAAGTATATTTCAAAAAACCAAAACCAGAAGCCAGAACAGTTTAGTCTATACCTTGTTAACCAGTCCCGCAGCGTGGTCCATCAACAAAGTATCGGCTAAGGCAGATTGGACGATGCGCATACCAGAAAAAGATTCGCATTTTCGGGAAGGCAGTTTAACTCTACAAGATGGCCGCCAGTTGGCATACGCTGAATATGGCGATATAGACGGGTACCCTGTGTATTTATTTCATTCCAGTTTTGGCTGCCGATACCAACGCTATCCATACCATGATATTACTGCCAAATACAATGTTCGCCTCATCGTACCAGATAGACCTGGGTTTGGATTATCCGATAAAAAAAATGATTACACCTACTTAAATTGGTCTGATGATTTTGTCGAACTCAATGAACATTTAAAAATAAATAATTGCAGTATAATGTCATTAATTTCAAGTTCTCCTTTTGCATTAGCCTGTGCCTATAATCAACCTCAGTATTTGAATAAAATCATGTTATTTGGTGGTTTTAGTCCTATTGATTCATTTAGCGAAATACTTGAGCTTGCTCCATTTTATCGCTTGATGCTGGGACTCGCCTACTACACGCCATCACTCTTATATCAATTTATCAAACTACATGCTCGTGGCTTACAAAATGAACCCTTTAAATTGATGAATACACTAACATCACGATTTAGCGCATATGATCAGGCACTAATGCGAAAACACCCAAAATTAATAGTTGCATTGGCAACAGCGGTACATGAGCAAGGCAAGAGTACAATTTATGGACTATATAACGAAGGATTTAGATTAGTAAGACCTTGGGGGTTTCCATTGGAAGATATAACTAAAAAAATAGATCTTTACTATGGTGAATTTGACACACATGCATCAATTGGAATGCAAAATAAATTTAAAAAATTACTCCCGAATCATAGTATACGTATTTTAGAAAATTCAGGAACCTACGCGCTTTTTCAATATTGGGAAGATGCTCTTCAGTTTGCCAAATCATAACGTTTTAATTAATCGTTAATTTTAAGCATTTATCCCCAGTGCGCCTTCCAGCATGGGAGACAAATTGTCTATTGGGCTATGCCGCCCATCTAAAGGCACTAAACAGGGGAATTGCATTGTGGTGCAGATGTTCTGTCTAAACCAATTTGTTGACACAGAGGGTACATGGGTTGTTGGTAACCGGTCATTCTAAGACGTACTGGCCAAAAGGCTGCCAATCACCTAATTTAGCCTCCTTTGCATAAACCAGGAGGCTCTCATGGAAAAACAAGTATCAACAAAACTAAAGATTCGCAGAACCCGTGCCCAATGGCAAGTCATCATGGACGAATTCGCACAAAGTGAACTGGGTGTACATGAGTTTTGCTTACAAAAGGACTTGGCCTATAGTTCCTTTGCCAAATGGCGTAGCTTGCTCAAGCAAAAGAATGATGCCACCCCCGTCTCATTCATTCCCCTGCCTGCGTTGTCATCGACCGGGAGTAACACCTGGTGCATTGAACTGGATCTCGGTGGTGGCGTTGTGCTACGGCTAAAGCAAAACTAAGCACTATGTTGGCGACGATCCCCAACGCGCGTATTTGGTTGTGCACCACGCCCACCGATATGCGCCGCTCCTACAATGGATTGAGTGCATTGGTGAAAAATCACCTGCATCAGAACCCGCTGAGCGGTGACTTATTTGTATTCATCAATCGCAAGCGCACTCACATGAAAGCGTTGTATTTTGAACACGGTGGTTACTGTATTTGGGCGAAACGCTTGGAACAAGGCACGTTTGCCGCACCGCGTAGTGCACAGAAGTCTGAACCAATGAGTTGGGCCAAACTCAAGTGCCTATTAGAAGGTATCGACGTCAAAATCATCAAACAACGCTTGCGCTATAGCCGCGCCTTTTAATCATGCCCGACATGCGCTATGCTAGCGCGCATGAGCATCGAAGACCAAACCCGTCATCTCTCACTGCAAGATGTCGCTTTGTTGTTACAGACCAATGATAAACTACGTCATTCAAACAGTGAGTTAGAAACCCAAGTCAAGTCGCTGCAAAAACAGCTTGACTGGTTTAAGCGCCAACTGTTCGGGCAAACCTCCGAGAAACGCCTTATCGACACGGCTCCGGGGCAAGGCCAATTATTTAGCGCACTTGCACCCACACCGATAGAGAACATCCCCACAGACAAGATCACCTATGAACGCGCAAAGGCCCGCAAGTGCCGTGATGAAGCGGTGACCGATAGCGGCTTGCGCTTCGATGATAGTGTTGAAGTCCAAGAAATACGCATTGCCGTCCCCGAATTAGAAGGTGCGGATGCTGAGCACTACACGGTGATTGATGAGCGTATCACCTATCGCCTGGCCCAACGCCGCTCCAGTTATGTCGTACTTAAATACATCCAAGCGGTCATCAAACATAAACAAAGCGGCCAGCTCACCACCAAATCAGCGCCCACACCCGTGTTTGAGAAAAGCCTAGCGGATGTGAGCTTCTTAACCGGTTTATTGATCGACAAATTTCTCTATCACCAACCCTTGTACCGGCAACACCAACGGTTACTCATTAATGGCATTACCTTGAGCCGCACCACCTTAACCAACTACGTGCATCGTACCATACAATTGCTCGAACTCATTTATGATGCGATGCTGCGCAATATTTTACGCAGTAAAGTACTGGCCATGGATGAAACGCCGACCAAAGCCGGACGTAAACACAAAGGCAAAATGCAGCAAGCCTGGTATTGGCCATTGCTGGGAGAGATGAATGAAATCGCGTTTCATTTTTCGCCCACGCGTGCCCGTAAAGTTGTCGATGAATTACTCAAAGACTTTACCGGCACATTGGTCACCGACGGTTATCCTGTCTACAGTGCGTATGTTAAAGATAATCAATCGGTCACCCACGCGCAATGCTGGATGCACAATCGCCGCGGCTATGTCGAAGCTGAAAAAGAGGAACCTAAAGCGGTGGCGCACGCCTTAGAGATGATCGGTTTGCTCTATGCGCATGAGACGATGATCAAAGACAAACAGTTGGATGATGTCGCTGCACTGAACTATCGCACAGACTATTGCAAGCCGGTGGTGGAAACCTTTTTTGACTGGGTCCAAGCCCAACGCCAACGAGCGGACCTAAATCCAAAATCGGATTTTACCAAAGCCTTGCAATATAGCGCCAATCATGAAGACAAACTCAAGATCTTTTTAAGTGATCCCAGGGTGCCTGCCGATACGGGGGCGGTCGAACGCGGCTTACGCCCCATCGCGCTGGGTAGGCGCAATTGGCTGTTTAGTTGGACCGAAGTGGGCGCACAGTACACAGGCATTATCCAGAGCCTTATCGCGACCTGCCGTATGCACAAAATTAATCCTGCCGATTATCTTACGGATGTGATTGAGCGTGTTGACACGCATCCGGCTTCAGCGGTCGATGAGTTAACGCCTCGGCTGTGGAAAGAAAAATACGGGAAAAGTCCCTTACGGTCAGTTGTCGATCGTGTCAATAACGCTCTTGTTTGACCGGTTACGGATACGGTGTCACTCATGCAAGACGCAATGACAGTATTTGCACCAATTTTTATACATTATATAGAATCGTGACGATTAGAGATAACTTGGATATCTGTTCTGCTAGCCCATTGCCCGCTGGATATGGTGTCACCTATGCAAGGCGTAATGAAAATGTTTGCACCAATTTCTATTTACAGTATAGGATCGAGCAACTCAGAGACAATGAAGATATTTGTTCTGTTCCCCGTGGGCCAAACGGAAATGTTAGCCCTGTGCCAGAAGAGTATGTCGCCACATATATACAGCGTAATGATAATATTTGTACCAATTTTTATTCAATATACAGAATTAACCAAGTCACGGGTTCGAGGATGCAAATGTGTGATGTGTCGCCGGTACCTGATAATTATGTAATTACAAGCACAAATACTAACTCGAATTTATGTGATATATTTGATTTACACTATATTGAACCTATTTTAGTACCTGTTTCAGCTGATTTTTCTTATACCATCAAGCAAGTATATAACCGATTTTTCGGAATTCTTCCTCAATTGGGGTATAATATTTATGCTAGCGCAACAACAACCGGTTTTCCGCCAGGCAGTTCATTGACATACACTTGGAGCCTTAGCACGGGTGCTACAAAAGTAGTAGAAGGATCGACTCTTGGCTTTTTTTATACGTTCAGTAAACCACCTTATACGCTTACATTGACAGTAACAGATGGTACTAGAACAACTAGCCAAATTGTTAAAACGTTAAATTAAATAACACTGAAAATGGAAAAAGACGGCTCCATTTGGAGCCGTTTTCCATTGTTAGGCATTTAGATAAATAAGGAAAAGAGACGGTATTGTGAGTGGAGAATGGGATGAATATGCTGAGGGTTGGGATAGTAATGAAGATGTCATTGCATATTCCGAAAATGCGTTTAAATCCTTATTAGATGCAGTAAATCTTAATGGCCTGAGAGTATTGGATTTTGGTTGTGGGACTGGACTTTTGACGGAGAAAATTTCACCGGTAGTGAATGTTGTAGTAGCTTTAGATCCTTCTGAAAAGATGACTTCTATCCTGCTCGAAAAAAAATTGCATAATGTAACTACGGTGTCAGAGAAATTATCTAAGAACTTAATTAGAGAAAATAAATTGTTCTCTGAAAAATTCGATCTTATTGTGGCATCTTCAGTTTGTAGTTTTTTACCTGAATATGAAAAAACATTAACCTTGTTAAAGTCGCTCCTAGTTCCAGGTGGAACATTTGTTCAATGGGATTGGCTAGCAAAAGAGGGTAATAGTGATTTTGGTCTTAGCCGAGAAACAAT
>CAMYMU010000066.1 GCA_947259575.1 uncultured Ectothiorhodospiraceae bacterium
ATGCATCATCATGGCTATAAGAAACGAAAACGTTTGTGCTCCTGCCGGACATTATTGAATCAGTTCCTGTATCATATGGTGTATACGCCGCACTACTAGGCATAACGATCAAAATAACCGGCGCCGCTTTGCGGCGTCCGGCGCGCGTTGTTCGTGCGCGAAGTTGATTGAATGCGATGGTCAGAGATGGGAAAAGATGGCAAGAACATTTAGCCTAAAAGGTTGACTTGGGATCACAGTCGCTTGTTATGTGTTTTTCAGCGCATGCCAAATCGAATAACCCCTTCGGTAAACAAACTAACGCAGAAGCGAAATGGAGCATACAATGCATTGTTTCCTCCTTGATCTAGCCCTGTGTCGCGATGGTGCTCTTCATCACTGAGAATAGCGTTAACAGCATCATAGGCCGCCTGATCATCTTTTTGTTTCAAATATAACAATTGATTCTTGAGGTGTTCTGTTACAACTGATTCAACAGCCAAGGTACAAGCCATTATGCCTTTCTTTCCGAGCAAGGCAGAGATGAACCCCATTACCCAGCCGCCAACACCGCACAACCAATAACTTTTACATTTAATTCCATTTCGTCTTTGAATCTCATTCCAGAAGATCCCTAGGTGCCTCTCCTCATCCTTTAGGAATCCCTCCAACTGTGGTACATAATCTCGACCAAATTGCTTTGATACAAGAATTTGCGCCCGATAAATATTTATAGCACCAAATTCACCTGCATGATTGACCTTCAGGATCTTCCTAGGTGTATCTACTAGGCCAGCACTATCCAGGTATTCCATATCTTTTTCTTTTACACATAACGTCACCTTAACGAACAAGTATGCATCGCGACGATAGGAGCGATGTCTTGTTTGTCCGTTTGAAGGCCTTGTTAGAAGTGCGATTATTGTTAAACATTTATTTTAGATACCAGTAATTTTGATTTAAATATTAAAAACAAGGAGAAAAGTAACTCTATTAAAGTAGCTATGAAACCAGGAAAGTCAAATGTTAGTATGTCTAATTCATATTTATCAGATGACCATAGAACTATTGCAGTAGTTAGATGGTAAGCAATGTCAGAGATGCTGAAAAATAAAAATATCATGCCAAGCACTATGCATCCTATTTGAACAAGCCGCTTCGGATTTTCTACTGATAATATTTCAGGGGATGCTTTTGCTAGTCTATTGCCTATTGTATTAGGAAACATAAACATAATTATTCCAGCTAATATCGGTACTATCGAAGGCAACAAATACGACATTAACCCGTATTGAGGGCGGATTGTATATGCCATTGAATGCACAGGTGTTTGTGAAAGTGTATAAATCACAAGCGCTAAACCCGCAATTCTTATTGATAGTGTTAATGTTTCTTTCATTATTTATTCTGCACTTCTAACGAATGATATGGACTCCCCCTGCTCCTGTCGCTGTAAATGTGCGACAGTCTCGGTGACCAAACCGTTGAGCAAAAACAAGAGGAGTCCTGACCATGAATATGACTACCCTTGGAATTGATTTAGCCAAAACCACCTTCAGTCTTCACGGTGTCGATCAGCATGGGCAAGTCTGTCTGCGTAAAACCGTCTCGCGTAAGAAATTGCTGTCAACACTGGCCAATTTGCCACCCTGCCTGATTGGCATGGAAGCCTGCTCTGGCGCGCATTACTGGGCGCGTGAGATCGGCAATCTCGGCCACGATGCCCGTATTATGGCGCCCAAGTTCGTCCTACCTTACCGCAAGGGCGGCAAGAACGACAACAATGATGCCGCCGCTATTTGTGAGGCCGTTGCTCGCCCGGATATGCGTTTCGTGCCTATCAAGTCAACCGAACAACAGGCAGTACTCTCATTACATCGCGTCCGCCAGGGCCTGATTCGTCAACGCACCGGTCTGGTCAATCAGCTACGGGGCCTGTTAACCGAGTTCGGTCTGATCATCCCCAAGGGGCGCTACCAGAGCACGTGCAAGCAGGTCCTCGAGGCGGATCGCAGGCTCTCGGCGCTGGCCCGGCAAAGCGCCCAAGCCCGACGGTTGATGACGATCCCGGGTGTGGGTGAACAGGTCTCGACGGCCATCGTCGCGGCGATTGATCCCCGGCAGTTCACCAACGGGCGCCCATTGGCCGCCTGGCTGGGGCTGGCACCACGGCAATACACCACCGGCGGACACATACGTCTCGGGCGCATCACTAAACAGGGGGACAAATATTTGCGCATGTGCCTGATCCACGGTGCTCGCGCGGTGATTGCGAATCTGCGTGACAAGCAGGATAAGACCAGTTGTTGGCTACGTACGCTGATTACACGCCGTGGCTACAAGCGCGCCATCGTGGCCTTGGCGGCACGCAATGCCCGATTGATCTGGACGTTGATGATCAAACAAGAAGAGTATCGTGTCATGCCTGCATGACAGAACACTTGCGATAGTTTTGTTCTGACACCTATTTGAAGGAGTAACCCTGCCGAGTCCTGCGAAGGCGTTGTATGACGATAACGGTCAGACCGAGGGGAGACGAGCCTGTTTAGCTTAATGGCGTTCAACGCCGTCTAACGAATGAGGCAAATCCCCCAGCGAATAGTCATCATGGCCAGAGTCAAAGCGACTCAATTAAAAAGGCCGAATGTAGAGCTGCAGTCTTATGCCTTTACGTCGTTCAACATCTGCGCTTGACACAGGGGGAGTCCATGTAGATTAGCATAAGGGGCGCGCCTCAGCGCGTCCCGGGCTTTGAGCGATGTGTTATGTCTATTGGCGCTGATCATCAATATCACCAACGGATTGATTAAAATGCGCGTTTGGCGCTGGAAAAGCATTTTTAAATGTAAATGCTTCATTAGTTGGCCCACTATTCTTTAACACGAATAGCTTTTCTTTTGCTTCTACAAAAGTAGGTTTCGTATTTTCTGGCACCCACCATAGCACTGAATATGCATACTCTATTCGCTCAAACCACTCTTTACGCTTACTCATCACTTTAGAATGTTCTGAGCGATATACATAATTATGTAATAGCTCAATATCTGACCACACACTCATATTTACTAACATGTTAGAACCAAATAACTTAACAACTACAGCATTACCATCATCAGATTGTGATCTCCAAATAAATCCAGGTGCATCTTCAGCAAGGGCATTTATCCGGTCAAGATTGCCAACAAAGTCAGACATTTCCGGTGAATTCAGTAAATATTTCATTTTTGCAATGTTTAGCTGTGCCAATTGAAATTTAGACATTAGCAAATCCTTTGTGAAACATAACGATTAGCGTCAGCGGTTGTTGTGCATTACTGTAATGCTCATGTTACCCCTTAAAAGATTCCAGATGCTGTACTCCAGAATCATCAATTTCATCCCAAACTGCTTTTGAACCAACCCAAATATGATGCGCTACTTTTAAACACTCGCTACACCCGGTAATTCACTCAGCTTGACAGCTGTTGCCTTGAATTCCTCACTGTACTTATACGTCGTTCTTGGTCCCGGTTTTGGCATCTTGAACGCTCCTGAATAATTAGTTCAGGTCTAACTAAAAAAACTCATTCATCGTGCCTGCAAAGGGGGTAGCCAGTAAAAAAATAACCTTCATCAAGACTTATCCTTGATGTCTTCCTTATTCTTTCCTTCACACTTTTCTAGCAGACCTTTGACATACTTCCAGTTGATCTCCATGTTCTGGTCGTGCCACATAACATCAACATGCTCTTGCAACAAATCCTGATATTGATACTTCTGATACAGGTTGTATCCAAATGAAATGATAAAAACAACGGCAATAACGATTACCATGTCGAGCGATATGCTTACTTTTTTTACCGCCATCGGTTCCCCTGTCTATTTGTTGTTTATTGGATGTAGTATGGCGCAATAGCAGTAGTAGCGTCCTGCACCAAACAAATTAATATTCTCTTTCCTACGGAGTGATATGTTTCATTATTATGCCTTAAGCAAGGCTTAATGTGTTTCAATGGTGCCGACAACTGAAATTTCACCGGTTTTGGATCGGTGAATGATCACCAGTTCGCCAGAACTGGGATAGACATCAGCTAGGGCCGTGATGTTCACTTGATGTGTGACCACACCAGTAGCTGATCGAGATCTTGCCCGGCAAGCCACTCCTGAAGCATTTGAGTTTGCGGCTTCTGGCGCTCGAAGTCTTCAAAAAAGGATTTGAGAGCGGATAACGCTTGAATCGGTCCGAGCTTCAGCAATCTCGCCGTTTCGAGGCAGCGACAACACGCGTGCCGTCTTAATCCCGTTTGCACGGAAGCGCATACCGATCCGCGCAGCCTGATCGCGGTCCTCGTCAGAGAGGTTCCTTTGTGTACCGCAGTCGCCAAGCGTGAAATCCGCTGGATCTCCCATGCCGGGGGCGATCGCATGACGCAATAGCGCAATGTGTACCCCCGAGCGCAGTGCATTCCAGAGCGCTGCCTCTCCTTCTGAAGAAAGCCCTGGCGCTGTATATAGGAGAAGGATAACCGTTGTAAGGGAGGCCGCCCAAAATTTCCTCAGCGGATGAGTCCCTAGTTCTTTAGCGACATCGACTGCTGTCCTATCAGGCAAATCTGCTAATCTGACTGCCTCACGGAGGAATGACTCTGGGTATGCTTTCGTTCTTTTGATTGCCATTTTGACACCTCTCGTTAGATAATTGATGAGTGTGTCTACTCTTCATGGGTAGCTCGGGAACATAACGCCTGTCTTCACTGGCGAATTGACCGCGTAGCGGGCAATTTGTCCAGTGCAAGCTTTTGTTAGGCGGTCTCTGCAACGTTGAACCCAGAATTAGCAAGCTTTGTTTGGAGCTTAGTCTTCCACTTTGGATCCTTCATGTTATCGAAAATAACACCGTCCAAGTCTGATGGGCGCTCGAAGTTCGGAAAGACTTTTTCCGGTTCTTCGTAAACCACGAAAACATTTTCCCAGCCAAGACGGCCATAGAAGAATCCCAGCTCGAGAATGACATTTTGGCGTGCGCGGAATTGTAGTGCTCGATCTTTAACTCCA
This sequence comes from uncultured Ectothiorhodospiraceae bacterium, assembly GCA_947259575.1. Lineage (GTDB taxonomy): Bacteria > Pseudomonadota > Gammaproteobacteria > UBA6429 > Thiohalophilaceae > SZUA-24. The sequence continues at coordinate 5,014 of CAMYMU010000066.1, forward strand.
ACCGATTCATATTGTCGCCTAGAAGCGCCATAGTCATCCGACCCCAATAGAATAACGGCAAATTTTGCTTTTGATGCTACAGCCATAAATTTTTGAAATAATGACTGAGCCAATTCTTCATGGCGTGATAAAACCACCGGCTTGACGTCGATAGATTTAAGGAAATGCTCTAGCTCTAGAAGGGCGTTGTCACTATGACCGTGGACCACAAAAACGGACTGAATCGATTGATCTCCTTCCTCCTCAGGTTCACTTGAAGCTCTTAATTCTCTAGCTATATTTTCGGCGATTGAGGGAGCTTCGTCTCGCTCCAACACGGGGCTTGGAGCAGGCGTTAATTCTAAGAATCTTTCAACTGCCTCAGCAATGCTCTTAGCACCTTTATATAATTTCTCCTGAGTGAGCTCGCCCGATAAATCGAGCCATTGCCGCACTTTTAGATGGTGCGGCATATCATGAATATCCACTTCATGCAGAATGATCGGAATAATTAGTTTGCCCGTAGATGTGGCCGCAATTTGAAGTTCGTGCCGTATCCAGTCCGACTTGAGTGACCTTGGAGAAACAAAAAAAAGGAATCCAACTGATGCCTCAAGTGCATCTACAAGCACGGAGTTCCAATTTTCTCCAGGCTGGAGGTTTGAGACATCCATCCACAGCTTAATTGGCACATCCCGAGCTTTAATTTCTTTCTCAATCGCTTCAACAACCGATGCTACAAGGTCGTGATCTGATCGAGCGTATGAAATGAATAGATTGCTTTTTTGTATCGTCATCGATTAGTTAAGTCTCTTTCGCCTAACGCTGAGTTAAACGGCGAGCCGCTTTTTTACTCGTCCGAGCTGTGGGGGTTTTTTCACAGCGATTTAAACGACTTGTTATGCCACAATATTATATATTACTAAGAACGTAGCTATTGCAACAAATAGTACGGCAACACCAGCCACCCACCAAGCATTATCTAAGCGAAGATACATGACAATCCAGCTAGCAATTAGCATTAACACTGCTGTTACTTTACTTGTACGTGATACCGCTCCCTGTCGCTCCCAATCAATAAGCAATTTACCTAAATGTGGATGAGCATATAACCAGCTATGTAAACGGCCAGATCCTCTTGCTGCAAACCATGCTGTTAAAAGCAAAAAAGGAACCGTTGGCAAACCAGGGAAAAACATACCCACTATTGCCAGGACTAAGAAAAAGTAGGCTAGTATTAATGCCGTAAAACGCACCATACGACCAATCTACTATTTATCATTTATATTTACACAATTCTCAATTATTCAGCTTAACTCAATGGTGTATGTAGGGCATAATGCCTATGCTCAGAGGCGCGCAGCAAAGCGGAGCGTCCAACTGAAAGTTCATTGTTATGCATTAGTCTTAACGCCTACAAATAATTTGGTTTTGTAAATATGGCAATACTACCCCAATAAGCCTTTTTGAATTTGCCATTTTCCCCTACCAGAAATGCTACAATTGAGTTTCCAACCTGAACCTCAGGATCAAAATCTTTTAAGCCACCCCTAGAAGTAAGCCAAAAGCTAACTATTTCATTAGGTAGCTTATTCCCTTTTAGCAACTTTCGTACTTCTATAGTAACTTTATCTCTATCTAAGTCTCGCTCTACATCAATGACCTTCCCTAGAATGATGTACTCTGCTTTAGTCTCCATGTCTTCTAAGGTAATTCGACCAATTTTTGAGGCATACGAGGTACTTGAGAGCAAGAATATGCAAAGTAGTAAAAATATCTTTTTCATATGTTTTCCGGATGCATAGACATAATGGCTTTCCGCAGAAGGTGCCGACCTCCGTCCTAAGCGTGGATTAACGCTGTGCGTCAGAGCCATAATGATTGAGGACATCGCCATCAATAAACAGGATCGGAGGTCGACATGACAACCTCGAACATACTATTTATCGGAATGGATGTACATAAAGAGAGCATCGAAATCGCCATCGCAGAGGGCGCCACCCAGGAGGTGCGCCGCTATGGCAACATCGGCGGCACGCGGGATGCCGTGCGCAGAACCCTGCGTAAATTGGTGTCCCTGGGCAAGTCTCTGCATTTTTGCTATGAGGCGGGCCCCTGTGGTTACGAATTGTATCGCCATCTGGTCTCAGAGGGTCATGATCGTTGGGTGGTGGCCCCCTCGCTGATCCCGAAAAGAGCCAGTGACAAGGTCAAAACCGATAAACGTGATGCGGTGCAACTGGCGCGGCTGTTTCGCGCCGGGGAGCTGACGCCCGTGCCCGCGAAGATACCATGCTGGTGCAAAAGGCCGCCCGTTAACGTCTGAAATCCTTTTTGTTACGCCACGACATCCGTTATCAAGGCAAAACCTCCTGGACCGAGGCGCCCCTACGCTGGCTCGCTGATGAAGTGCGTTGCGCTTCCCCGGCGCAACGGATCGTATTCCAGGAATACGTGAATGCCGTCACCGAAACCCAGCATCGGCTGCAACGCCTTAATGCACAAATCGGCCACTTCGTGAAACAGTGGCGATTATATCCCGTGGTCGAAGCCCTCATGAGTCTGCGTGGTGTACAAATGATTGTGGCGGTGACCGTGGTCTCGGAACTGGGCGACTTAAGCCGCTTTGACACCCCCAAACAACTGATGAGCTTTTTAGGTTTAACGCCGTCAGAATATTCCAGCGGTGAGCGTCAATCACGGGGCCGCATCACCAAGACCGGCAACGGGCATGTACGGCGCATCCTGATCGAGGCGGCCTGATGTTACCGTTACCCGGCCAAAGTGAGCCCACAAATCCAACAACGCCAAGAAGCCCTACCACTACCGATACGCGACATCGCCTGGCGGGCCCAATTACGGTTAACGCAGCGTTATCAACACCTGCAACGCAAAGGCAAGCCCCACAATGTCACGGTCGTGGCGCTGGTGCGTGAACTTGTTGGGTTTATGTGGGCCATCGCGAACCAAGTCACGTACCCGCGCTAAGATGAATGACTAAAACGCCCCCATCATCAGAAGGAGAAAGGAAGACGACAAAACCCCACAATACCGATGTGCGATTGCGTGTGAGCACGCCACCACGGTGAGAAGCACCCTCGGAAACGTTAGGTGTCTTGTTGAGCGATCACCGCAAAACAATGATGCACGAACCTAGAGAGAGGTCTCTTCGCGGCGTACATAAGTAAGGCGGTAACCAACCCGCGCATATCAGCATGACAACCGTCATTTTACCGGTGCCGTGCTCACACTCAATCATACGTCGGTAAAAGCGGTCCAATGTTTATTGGAAAGAGATTGGCTTGTCTATTGACAGCGGAAAGTCATATCAACGATTAGGCCGTTCAATGTACATTGGTTGCCTGCATGCATTCATCTGATTTTAACCACCGTACGTTATAAAGGTCAGGCCGACATAAACTCCGTAACCAGCCAGGAGTACTCCACCTTCCAGCCTGCTTAGACGGCGTCCCGTATACAAAAAAAACAGCAGCAATAGGGACGTTCCGAGCATTACCCATTGGTCGAATTGCAGAATTCTTGCGTGGACTGGAAGTGGTTGAAGTAGAGCGGATACACCTAGAATTCCAAGCAAATTGAAGATATTACTGCCAAGTATATTTCCAACGGCCACATCTGCGTGCCGGCGCAGTGCTGCAATAACTGAAATTGTAAGCTCCGGGAGAGATGTGCCAACTGCTACCAAGGTCAAGCCGATAACTGCCTCAGAAACCCTAAAGTGTTCTGCAATCCCGACAGCTCCCATAAGTAGCACCTGTGAGCCAGCAATTAACAGCAGCAGACCAATAATCACTGTCGTGACAGTCCATACGACTGACTTAGGCAGAGCGGTTAGTTCTTCAGCTTCGGCTTTATGAAGTTCCGCAGAAGGTGCAGAGTGAAAGCGTTCGCTCCAATAAGCCCATACCAAGTAAGCCACTAAGCTCAATAAAAAAATCACTGAGTCCGTTGGTCCCAGCGCTCTGCCGCCGACCAAAACAAGAAATAATATGCTCGCCACCACGACCGTGACAGCGTCCCGGCGTAGCGCCAATGGTTTTACTGCCAGTGGTGTGATAAGCGCGCATGTCCCTAGAATCAGCAAAATATTGCCAATATTGCTACCCACGACATTACCGATAGCAATATCCGGCCGCTGATTTAATGCTGCGTCTACAGAGACCACTAACTCGGGTGCCGAAGTTCCGAAACCTACGATAACGAGACCGCTAAGCAGTGGTGATACCCCGAGCCGCCTAGCGGCAGCCAATGATCCTCGAATCAATGCTTCACCGCCAACGGTGAGCAAGCCAACGCCGAGTATTAATAGAAGAAAGTTAACCATGATGCTGTGTTTTTAAGCATGAGCATTATGCTACCTTGACAAATCTTTTTACCAACTTCTCTAATGGCACTCGGTTTATACTCCATATTCCATAAACTGGATGATCAAGGTCTTCAATAACCATATATAAAATGTATAAAATATCTAATGCTGTCGATATATTTAATGCCTAACGTTATGTGTTTTATTCATTGATTACACAAAATCCGTTTCCGAATGGGTCTGCACAATATGCAATTGAGCCCCAATCACCACTATCGCCGCCTTCATGTAAACCGCCTAACTGGAGTATTTTTTCGACAACTTCATCAACGCTTTCTGTAAGGAAGTCTAAATGAACAGGTGTCCAATGGCGTTTATATTCGCGGATGACTTCACGAGATGAAAGTGGTTTAGATCCAGTTTCTTTTTCCTGTAAGTATATATCGCAATTCTCTGTAGAAAGAACTGACATATCAGAGCCTTGGTCTCTCAGCTTTTTACAACCTAGTGCTTCAATATAAAAGGTCTCAGCTTGTTGTAAGTTTGAGACGTCAATGCTTACAGAAATCTTTATCATATTACATCCTTATTTAATTGATATTTTTGACACATAACAGTTTAATTAACGAGACCCCCTGTCTCGTTATACATTCTTAGGCCTTTGGCTTGAATAAGGAACCAATCCATGAAAATAGTCTAAATGTGTAAACAAATACAGAATTAACCAATATTAGCGGTGAAAGTAATATGAAAAGCATTATTTTTGTAAGCTTCAGTTTCGATTGAGATAAAAAATTTGACTCTTCTTCTATCTCTGTCAAGGCTTGTTTCTTTTCTACGCGCATCATTTTTTCAAATGATCGGTATCGATACGCACCTGGCAGTTTTGTTCCAAATGCCCAGGCCTCCCATTCGCCATCATTTGTTTTGACGTCCGGATTTAATAGAAAGACATAACCGTCTTGGTCTTCACTAATTTTTAACAAACTCTTCAAGTAATTATTTCTGATATTTGTAGGTTCTTGTTTTTCTCCATAACAATAGTATTCAGCATCAGATATCTCATCATCAGGTGCTGAATCAATCCAGTCATCTATCCACTGCTTATCCGTTTGATAAAACCACTCTATGTTATTCGTGCTCAAAAAATTCACTCCCATGGTGATATGTGACCACCCATTAGATGCCATAAGAAAGTTTTTATATGAATCCGGTAGTGAAATTTTCAATCTCTTTTCAAGTGCCTCAATATCCTTCTCAGAAGAACCTTTTCTCAGGCCTTTCGTTGATTGAATGTCCGGGAAAGAATGTCCGGGAAAGCATCAAAAATATTATAATTTTTCACGTATTTTTCATTAGCAAGAATTTGAGAATTCCAGCTCGATAAATATGTTCGCCAATTTTTGATACTCACGGTTTTTTAATAGGCCTAACGCCTGCACTCAGTTGACCCCAAAAGCTGCGCGACGACAGGAGCGCCGTTTTTGTGGGGTCAACTGAGTGCATTGTTATGTGTTGTATTTAGTGCCATGGTTCAAATGACCATATAATTTCTTCAATTTTATCATTTTCATCTAATTTAAATGAAACATTAATATCTCTTTTTGTTTTTTTCTTCTCTTTAGCTACATAGCACAGGATATAATATTTGTTGCACGTGGCTAACTTACCAAACATTCTTAATAATTTTTCTTTGTCATCACCAATAAGTAAGCCATGTTTTAATTTTACATCTCTATCAAACACTTTAATTTTAGAAATTGTGTTTCCCCCATAATAGGGTCCAGGCACTAAATATTTCGACCCTTGTTTTGTTAGACCTTCACGATAATATTGCGTTGTTAGTGAAAGTCCTTGGAATTTCCATTCGGCTGGTGTTTCTTCAATATCAATATCCCAATAAGAATCTGATTTATGAATTTCAATCTTTTCTGGAAGGCCTAGTGTGGCGAGTACATTTTTTGTGGAGTAACCAAGTAAAGGTTTGTTTAAATTAAGCCCATTAATAGCGAATTGAATTTGTTTTGATAAGGTATTATTTTCTGTATTCTCAGCAACAGAATTTAAAGAAAACATTAATGCGATTAAAAAAACATATAATGTATTATATTTGTTCATTTTAATTAAACCTATAAGACACATAACGTTGGCGGTAAGTGGATCCAATGCAAGGAGCGCAAGCGACGCGGCATTGGACCCACTTGAACGCCATTGTTTGGCAGCGCGCAACTCTCTCGGTTGGACCTTAATCTCTGATCTGGGACACCCACTACTCAGGTTTCTCAGTATATCCCAGGAATCAACCGATAACGCACACGTTGTGCATAGTCTCGATAGCCCGGCAACTCTTCCTGTAAAGTCTGGTCTTCAAGTACGGTTCTAATTACCGTAATGATTGTTGCCACCGCCGCAGGTATCATGAATGCGCACCACGCTGGAGAAAAAGCGGTTCTCCGCCAATGCCCATGCAGCGAAAGCGTATCCGAGCGAGATAAAAAGGAAGCCAATCACGATGAGCCATAGCGGAAATTCGGGGGACCAGTTATAGCGGTGGTCCAATCCTGCCACAATGACCATAGGGAAACTGATACTCACCGCCATAAGTGGAGCAAGCACTTTGTCCCAGGCTTCTGCGTTTTGGATATTTTCAATATTTTGTCGTTCGGCTGTTAATCCGGGATGTCGTTGTTCCGCCCACATGCGCCCAACAATACCAGCGGCCATGATAAGCATGGAATATAGCCACGCTTGCCACCAACCGAGGTCCCCACCGCATATCAATAAAATCACCGGGATAAGGAGATACACCACAACTAATCTGATCCACTGGCGAGGGGATACTGTTTGAGCTGCATCATTACTAAACGTCTTCGCTGACATGTCATACCCCAAAATAAAACTGATTTGAGTGTGTCTACTTTTCATGGGTAGCTCGGCGGCCTAACGGGGAGCTAAGTTGAAAAATGGGCGAAGCCCATTTTTTCGGCTTGAGTGATTTGTGTACGCCCAGCATGGGCATGAACTTATGGGGTGCAAGTCCCCTGTAGGAGAACCCAAATCCATGATAGTGAGTATACCAAAGTGGATTGATACTACTAGCCGACGGCAAGGGCGTACCCGTGAGGAGATGTCTGAAGGAAGCCCGAGC
>CAMYMU010000067.1 GCA_947259575.1 uncultured Ectothiorhodospiraceae bacterium
CACCATATACGAACATTGGGCCACCATCTTTACAAGGTGCAGATTGAACAACTTTACCTGCACCTGCATCGATGTGCTTCTGACAGGTTTCTTGTGTTAAGAAGAAACCAGTACAGTCGATAACGATGTCTGCTTTAACGTCGCCCCACTTAAGGTCAGCTGGGTCACGTTCTGCTGTTAAACGGATTTCTTTACCGTCAACGATCATTGCGCCTTCTTTATATGAAACTTCACCGCCGAAACGACCGTGTACTGAGTCATACTTCAGCATGTATGCAAGGTAGTCTGCGTCTAACAGGTCGTTAATACCTACGATTTCAATATCCTTGAACTCGTTATAAACGGCACGGAATACCATGCGGCCAATACGACCAAAACCATTAATACCGACTTTAATAGCCATCTAATATTTCTCCTAAATTATTGTATTAAACAAAAAGTCTTACAAAACCTAAAAATTTATAAAACAAAGTTTACTGCTTCAACAACGTTCTCTACAGTGAAGCCAAATTCTTTAAACAGTTCGCCCGCTGGTGCTGATTCACCGAAGTGATCGATACCGACTACCACGTCTGCATATTTGTACCAGCCAGCTGTCACTGCTGCTTCAACCGCAACAGTCGGAACATTTGCTAATACGGCTTGTTGGTAGTCGTCGTCTTGTGCTTCGAAGGCATCGACTGAAGGCATAGACACGACACGAATTTTCTTGTCGCTCATGGCTTCTGCTGCACCGACTGCCAACGCAACTTCTGAACCGGTCGCGATGATGACTGCATCTGGTTCGCCGTCGCAATCTTTAAGGATGTATCCACCTTTTGAGATGTTAGCGATTTGCGCATCGGTACGTTCCTGATGTGGCAAACCCTGACGAGAGAAGATTAAACAGCTTGGTCCATCTTTACGCTCAACGGCCTGCGCCCAACATACAGCGGATTCAACTGCATCACACGGACGCCATACCGCCATGTTTGGAATCATACGCAAGGTAGGAATCTGTTCTACAGGTTGGTGAGTAGGACCGTCTTCACCCAGACCAATTGAGTCGTGAGTAAATACAAAGATGCTTTGGATCTTCATCAATGCCGCCATACGCAGCGCATTACGTGCGTATTCAGAGAACATCAAGAAGGTCGCACCAAATGGAATCAGACCACCGTGCAGAGCAATACCATTCATGATCGCCGACATACCAAACTCACGCACACCATAGTTTACGTAGTTGGCTTCGACGTTATTGATCATTGGCTTGTAACCTGACCATTCGGTCAAGTTCGAACAACCGAGGTCAGCAGAACCACCAAAAAGTTCAGGGGCTGCTGGTGAGTAAGCTTCAATAGCAGCAAGTGAAGCTTGACGAGTCGCAGGACTCTTTGCTTCTGCATTAACGCTGGCAATAAAGTCAGCAGATTTCTTCGCCCATTCAGCAGGTAAGTCACCGGCCATACGTCGTTCGAATTCTGCAGCTAATTCAGGGTAAGCTTTTTTGTAAGCATCAAACTTTTCATTCCATGCTTTCTCAGCCGCGGCACCTGATTCTTTTGCATCCCAGCCATGATAAACATCAGCAGGAACTTCAAAAGGACCATGATCCCAGCCAATTGCAGCCTTAGTCAGATTGATTTCTTCTTCACCTAAAGGAGCACCGTGACAGGCGTGGCTACCGGCTTTATTTGGCGAACCAAAACCGATGGTTGTCTTGCAACAAATCATGGTGGGCTTGTCAGTCATGGCCTTTGCCATTTCAATCGCTTTTTGGACTGCTTCAGGATCGTGACCGTCCACGTCTGGAATCACGTGCCAGCCATAGGCTTCGAAACGAGCAGGCGTGTTATCAGTAAACCAGCCTTCTACGTGACCATCAATCGAGATACCGTTGTCATCCCAGAAAGCAATCAGTTTACCCAGGCCTAAGGTGCCGGCTAGCGAACAAGACTCGTGAGAAATACCTTCCATCAAACAACCATCACCCAGGAATACGTAGGTGTGGTGGTCAACGATGTCGTGACCTTTCTGATTGAATTGACCCGCCATCGCTTTTTCAGCAATCGCCATACCTACCGCGTTGGTGATGCCCTGGCCTAATGGACCTGTTGTGGTTTCTATGCCTGGCGCATAACCGTATTCAGGGTGACCTGGGGTCTTTGAATGCAACTGACGGAAGTTTTTCAGATCGTCCATCGACAACTCGTAACCGGTCAGGTGCAATAATGAATAGATAAGCATAGAGCCATGGCCGTTTGATAATACAAAGCGATCACGGTCATACCAGTTTGGATTGGTTGGGTTGTGCCTAAGATGGTCGTTCCATAAAACTTCGGCGATATCCGCCATACCCATCGGTGCACCGGGGTGGCCTGAGTTGGCTTTCTGGACCGCGTCCATACTCAAGGCACGTACTGCGTTGGCAAGTTCTCTACGAGAAGACATAGTTTTCTCCTGTGCTGTGTTGCTGTCGCCTTAAGGCTTCAGCCCCATAAAGTTAAAAAAAGAAACCGTCCGCACTATTCGGCTGTGTCACCAAAATAGTGCGGTAATAAATTCTGTTACCGGGAATTTCCCCGAAGTGTGCCAGTCGCTGTCTGGCTGGCACCTCACACCCTGCTATCTATGCCTACAGGCTCTGCCCGTCATAGAAGGTTCGAATTGTGCTGGTACTTCTTGGGTACCTCACAAAATGAGCCGGCGATTTTCCCATTTTTACCCCCCCTGCGGCAATAGCCCAATGTAAATGACTGATAAAACTTATATTCCGGGGATAAAGGGGGCTTATGGTTAGGGTTAGAAAGTGAAACCAGGCACGATTTGGTGAAAAAATAACCTGTTTTCTGGGCTAACTAGCTCTATTTTGATCTCGCTAGCCTAAAGAGGCCTCTTCTTTCCATTTTATCGAGCACCCCATGCTGGGAATTTGGTCTGCCGGTCCCTGACCGGTTCTGGCCACGAGTAACATGGATTCATATAAATCACGTCGCACCGACTCAGCTGCGGTCTCCTTGCGGCTCTCGTCCAGTCGGCCCCGATACTGAAGCTGTAAATCCGCATTGTAGCCAAAGAAATCTGGTGTACAGACGGCTCCGTAGGCCTTGGCTACCGCCTGGGTCTCATCCATTAAATAGGGGAAAGGGAAATCAAATTCTGCCGCAATACGCTGCATATTCTCCAGGGAGTCTTCTTCATACTGTGTGGGATCATTAGACATAATTGCCACACTATTAATACCGTATTGAATTAGCTCACGGGTATCACGCACGATTCGGCTACGAATGGCTTTCACATAGGGGCAGTGATTACAGATGAACATTACCAACAGGCCTTTTTCACCACGGCAATCATCCAATGTCCAGGTCTTGCCATCCACACCGGGTAGGCTGAAATCAATAGCTGGGGCACCAAAGTCACAAACCGGGGTTTCTGTACTGACCATATGACAATTCCTTTCTGAGCTGGGTGGATGGGCTGTCCATTGTAGGGATAGTTCGGCCAAGATTGAAGTCGTATATAAGCCGCAAACCTGTAAATCAGCCCTAAAAGCAGCTAGAATCTTCGCCTTCAACTAAATTTAAATAATCTGAGGGATTAAGCAGGATGGCAAAAACGCATTTATTTACTTCTGAATCTGTTTCTGAGGGACACCCAGACAAAGTCGCGGATCAAATTTCTGATGCCGTTTTGGATGCCATCTTCGAGCAAGACAACAAGGCGCGCGTCGCCTGTGAAACCATGGTCAACACCGGTATGGTCGTGCTCTCAGGTGAAATCACCACCAGCGCCTGGGTTGATATGCAGGAAGTGGTGCGCAAAACAGTCAAAGAAATCGGGTATAACAGCTCGGAAATGGGTTTTGACTGGGAATCATGTGCGGTCCTGACCTCAATCGACAAGCAGTCTGCTGATATTGCTGTCGGTGTTGATGAGACCAGCGATCATGAGCAAGGCGCCGGTGACCAGGGTCTAATGTTTGGTTATGCCAGCCATGAAACCGACGTATTAATGCCCGCCCCGATTACCTATGCTCATCGTCTGGTAAAACGCCAGGCCGAAGTACGTAAAAATGGCACCCTGCCCTGGTTACGTCCCGACGCGAAAAGCCAGGTCACCTTCAAATACGAAGGCAACAAACCCGTTGGTATTGATGCTGTCGTACTCTCAACTCAGCACAACCCAGAAATTGAGCAAGGTGCCCTGGTTGAAGCTGTTATGGACGAAATCATAAAACCAGTCCTGCCTGCAGAATGGCTTAGCAAAGATACTAAATATTTTGTGAATCCAACTGGCCGCTTCGTTATTGGTGGTCCTGTGGGTGACTGTGGTCTAACTGGCCGTAAAATTATTGTTGATACATACGGTGGTATGGCTCGTCACGGTGGTGGTGCCTTCTCTGGTAAGGACCCTTCAAAAGTGGATCGTTCTGCAGCCTATGCTGGTCGTTACGTTGCCAAGAATATTGTCGCTGCGGGTCTAGCTGATCGCTGTGAGATTCAGGTCTCCTATGCCATCGGAGTTTCTGAGCCTACTTCTATAAGTGTTGAAACATTTGGTACGGGTAAAGTTGATGATGCCCGTATTGTTGAACTGATTCGTGAGCATTTTGATTTGCGCGCAGGCGGTCTGGTCAAGATGCTGGATCTGCTACGTCCCATCTACCGCAATACTGCTGCCTATGGTCACTTTGGTCGTGAAGAAGCTGATTTCTCCTGGGAGAAAACAGACAAGGCTGATGCTCTGCGAGATGCTGCAGGCCTAAAGGTCGCATAATTTACGCTTTGTCACACTTTTTTGGGGTCAAACTTTTCGGTTTGACCCCTTTCTACCTTCACTAATTGAATATTTTTTACTAAACTACACACCGTCGAATTGAGGAGCGTTGCACCGGTCAATCCCGTCAGGCTCAAATCGACTCCATCTGAACAACGGCGCTCACCGAACCATGGAGTAATAAACATGAATGCGGTGATCGACTCATTCTCTGATTATAAAGTTGCTGATATTAACCTTGCCGACTGGGGTCGCAAGGAAATTGCTATTGCCGAAACTGAAATGCCCGGCTTAATGGCATTACGCGAAGAATACGGCAAGGAACAACCGCTTAAAGGCGCCCGCATTATGGGTAGCCTGCATATGACCATCCAGACTGCTGTGTTGATCGAGACACTGGTTGCATTGGGTGCTGAAGTTCGTTGGGTTTCCTGTAACATTTTTTCTACACAAGACCATGCTGCTGCTGCCATTGCTGCGCAAGGTATTCCTGTTTATGCCTGGAAAGGTGAGACCATTGAAGAATACTGGTGGTGCACGGAGCAGGCATTGACCTGGCCTGATGGCAAAGAGCCGAACATGATCCTGGATGATGGCGGCGATGCAACCCTGCTAGTACATAAGGGTGTTGAATTCGAAAAGGCCGGTGCTGTCCCAGATGCTAAAGCTGGCGACAATGAAGAGTACGTTGCAATACTAGACGTCGTGCGTCGTAACTTTAAAGATAAAAGCAAATGGCAGAGAATCGCCGAGAGCATAAAAGGTGTAACTGAAGAAACCACAACAGGTGTACATCGTTTATACCAGATGATGGAAAACGATGAATTGTTATTCCCGGCCATGAACGTTAATGATTCAGCCACCAAATCTAAATTCGATAACCTGTATGGCTGTCGTGAATCTTTGATTGATAGTATCAAGCGTGCCACTGATGTGATGATCGCAGGCAAAATCTGTGTTGTTTTAGGTTATGGTGATGTGGGTAAGGGTTGTGCTCAGGCCTACCGTGGAATGGGTGCAACTGTGTGGGTAACTGAAATTGATCCTATCTGTGCCCTGCAAGCAGCAATGGAAGGTTACCGTGTTGTTGATATGGATGAAGCCTGCAAAATGGGTGACATCTTTGTAACAACGACGGGCAACGTCAACGTTATTAATCATGACCACATGCTGGCTATGAAGAATGAAGCGATTGTTTGTAACATCGGTCACTTCGACTCAGAAATCGATATTGCCTCACTTGAAAAATATGAGTGGGAAGAGATCAAACCACAGGTTGACCATGTCATATTCCCTGATGGCAAGAAAATCATCGTCCTTGCCAAGGGTCGTCTGGTAAACCTGGGTTGCGCAACTGGACACCCAAGTTTCGTAATGTCAGCTTCTTTTACCAACCAGGTAATGGCGCAGATTGAATTCTTTAAAAACGCTGACAAGTATGACAACAAGGTTTACATTCTACCGAAAGTGCTAGATGAGAAGGTTGCACGTCTGCACCTGAAGAAGATCGGTGTCCACCTGACTGAGCTTAGCCAGGAACAGGCCGACTACATCGGTGTAGCGGTTGAAGGCCCGTATAAGCCTGAACACTATCGATACTAGTTTTTGGCGTTATTAATGACACTGGGCACGGAGCCATTCTGCTTCGTGCCCTTTTCTTATATTTTGTCACGCAGATCTAAAATGGAATCCGAAAATGGAATCTCAAAAACAGTTTACCCCAACTTTCAGCTTTGAATTTTTCCCCGCCAAGACTGATGAGGGCAAAGAAAAACTCAAGGTCGTGATGGAAAAGCTTGGTACATTAAAACCAAAATATTTTTCTGTCACTTTCGGTGCGGGTGGTAGTACTCAACAAGGTACACTAGATGCTGTTTTAGACATTCAGCAAAGCGGATTCTCTGCTGCACCTCATATCTCCTGTATAGGAACCGACAAAGCAACCATCAGCAACTTGCTTGATACTTATAAAAACAATGGCATCAAACACCTGGTTACGTTACGTGGCGATCTACCCTCTGGAGCAGGTAATATTAGCGGCGGCGATTTTAATTATGCCAATGAACTCGTCGCGTATATTAAAGATCAATACAATGATCATTTCTTTATCGAAGTCGCAGCTTATCCTGAGTTTCACCCACAGGCTACTAGCCCAACTGCCGACCTCGACAACTTTAAACGAAAAGTTGAAGCAGGTGCGGATAGTGCATTGACGCAATACTTTTTTAATCCCGACGCCTACTTCCGCTTTATAGACGAGTGCGAAAAACGGAATGTAAATATTCCAATCGTGCCCGGCATTATGCCGATTACGAATTACGTGCAACTAGCTCGTTTCTCTGACATGTGTGGTGCAGAAATACCACGCTGGATCAAAAAACGTCTTGAGGCATTCGGCGACGACAAAGACTCTATTCGTGCTTTCGGTGAAGATGTAATTACTGAACTGTGTCACCACCTACTGGAAGCAGGTGCACCGGGTCTGCACTTTTATACTTTGAATCAGGCTAATGCGACCATGGCTATCTGGAAAAACCTCGGGCTTTGATGAGCCAATCAATTATTTTCTAGTTACCAGTTATTGCTCTACTGGTATAGAATCAATATATGTCTCTAAACAAGACCCTTTTCGATCGTGACCTTGCGCACCTGTGGCATCCTTGTACCCAAATGAAGGACCACGAGTGGCTTCCAGTTGTCCCCATTAAATCTGGCAAGGGTGTCTGGCTGGAAGATTTCGAGGGTAAACGTTATCTTGATGCTATCTCGTCCTGGTGGGTTAACCTGTTTGGGCATTCTAATCCATATATAAACAGTAAAATTAAGGCCCAGCTCGACTCACTCGAGCATGTCATCCTCGCCGGTTTTACGCATGAACCTATTATTGAGCTATCCGAACGTCTGGCACAAATAACACCGCCCGGCCTTGAAAAATGTTTTTATGCTGATAACGGCTCATCTGCGATCGAAGCTGCACTTAAAATGAGTTACCACTATTGGCGTAATAAGGGGCAAACTAACAAAACTAAATTTATCACGCTCGGTAACAGCTACCATGGCGAAACACTGGGAGCCCTCGCAATTGGAGATGTCGCGCTTTACAAAGAAACTTATGCACCACTATTAATGCAGACCATTACGGTACCCTCTCCGGATTGTTATGAGCGAGAACCTGGTAGTAGCTGCAAGGAACATAGTGAGAAAATGTTTGCACATATGCGTGACGCACTCGAGCAACATGCAGGAGAAACATGTGCAGTTTTTGTAGAACCCCTGGTTCAATGCGCCGGTAATATGAGGATGTATGACCCGGTCTATCTTGAACTATTGCGCAAGGCCTGTGATGAATTTAATGTCCACTTGATTGCAGATGAAATTGCTGTTGGTTTTGGTCGTACAGGCAGTATGTTTGCTTGCGAACAAGCATCCATAAGCCCTGATATTATGTGTCTGTCAAAAGGTATTACTGGTGGATATTTACCATTGTCTGTCGCGGTCACCACTGATGAAATTTACCAGGCCTTTTACGATGACTATACAAATCTGAACGCTTTTTTACACTCGCATAGTTATACAGGAAATGCACTTGCCTGTTCAGCAGCATTGGCCACCTTCGAGCTATTTGACAACAATGACATTATTAATTCGAATAAAAAGCTGAGTAAGAAGCTCTACGAGTCAGTCGCCACACTAGAAGATCACGCACATGTTGCTGAAATAAGGCAAACTGGGATGATCCTGGCAATTGAGATGATAAAAAACAAAGCCACGCGTGAAGTTTATCCCTGGCAAGAGCGTCGTGGACTAAAAGTTTATCAACATGGACTCGCTAACGGTGTGCTGTTAAGACCATTAGGCAATGTGACTTATTTCATGCCCCCCTATGTAATCACAGAAGAAGAAATTGAGCTGATGGCAAAAGTTGCTATAGATGGCATCCAACTCGCAACCCAGGATAGTTGAGTCTATGCGCGTACCACGAATTTACCATAATGGAGATTTAAGTCTAGGCCAAACTATAGAGCTGGATCGCAATGCTTCACAACACGTATGTAAAGTTCTACGCCTAACCAACAATGCTGAGTTGAGATTATTCAATGGCCGGGGAAATAGTGTACATGCCATTTTAACAAACAGTTCAGTAAAAGCAGCTACCGCTGAAATTATCAGCGAAATCTCTGAGCAAACTGAATCGCCCTTAAAAATCGAGCTTGGCTTAGGTATAAGCAAAGGTGATCGAATGGACTACGCGATTCAAAAGGCGGTCGAGCTTGGTGTTCACTCGATTACGCCGTTGATAACTGAAAGAACGGTAGTACGACTTGACGACAAGAGAAAAGAAAAAAAGCTAAATCACTGGCAGGGTATTATTCTCAGCGCCTGTGAACAGTGCGGCCGTTCTTATTTGCCAAAATTAAATCCTGTAGTAACTCTAGAAAAATGGCTTCCTCATGATGCACCATGCAAAATTGTATTTGATACAGAGTCGGAACAGAGACTTTCACAACTTACCAGAGCGGATAAAGTTAGTATTTTGATCGGTCCCGAAGGTGGCTTGTCTGAAACTGAAGTAAGCCATGCAAAAACGTATGACTTCCACTCAGTAAAACTTGGACCAAGAATTTTAAGAACCGAAACGGCCGTTGTAAGCGCCAGTAGCGCTTTGCAAACGTTATGGGGGGACTACGCTTGATCGCTCTTAATGAATATTCTGGATTCGAGTTTCCAGATCGTCAATATCTGGTATAACTGCCGCAACACCATTTAGGTTGACATAAGCTTTGATAGATTGACGTGGGTTTGAAGGCTTATCAGTAAACTGTATTGAGCTTGGCCTAACAACTTGCAGACTAGGCAGACCTTGCATAAGCACAGCTACATAGGGAACTTTACTATTTCCATTGAGTGTATTGAGGACCGCTACACGACAATTTTTATGGATCGAGCCTGGCTCGCCTTCACTAATAACCTCGAATGCAATCAGTGGTATTCTACGATCACGCCAGTTCAGCATGCCCAACAACCACTCAGGTGCATCATTTATCTTTTCTGGTTCAGAATAGGCTACCACTTCCGCAACGGAAGCATTAGGTAAAAGCAAGATTTCCTTATTAATAGGTAACAGCAGGCTATGCACGGTCTCAAAGTGTTTGCGTTGAGCCGCAGTCATTCCTGTATTGCCAGATTTTGTCATGTCGGTTACATCTGACATCTATACCACCTCACTGGTCTGCATATGTTTCGATAATTGTTTTGCCAATTGCTCTGGGTTACCAACAAAGTGAACATCGCAATGACGCTTCACATTATCCGGCATGCTACTAATTACACAGCTTTCGCTTGATTGCAGCCATACCTGGCCGCCTTTCTCCAAAAGTTTAGCACAGCCTAGTTTGCCATCATCACCCATACCACTAAAGATTATCGCGCCGGCCCTTGATCCATAGCGCTCAGCCATATCACTAATAACCATATCAATCGATGGACTGTAATTTGCCTCTTCACGAATACCTTCAAGTTCTATATTCCCAATTGGATTGATGGTAATTCGCTCCTCAACCGGTGCTATTAAAACATCTTGCTTAAGAAAAACATGTCCTTCGCTAGGTGCCATTACATTCAACCGTGTACTTCGGTTTAATTGTTCTGCCAATAAACTTACAAAGTTCGCCCCAAGGTGTTGTGCAATAATAAAAGCTGCAGGGATATCTGCTGGCAATGCTTTTAAAAATCGCTTTACTGCTTCAGGTCCACCTAAAGATGCACCCAATACCCAAACCTGGGAGGCAATATTCTGTTCTTGTCCTGGACGCGAGATTGGTTTATTAACTAATGCAAACGCCTCTTCAAATTCTGCTTGTTCGCTCTGCACTGAGTGCCAGTCATCAATACCTTTTGACTCGGCAATTTTCTGCATCAAGCTAAGGTGCCATTTTGAGTCTGCTGCATCTTCATTTAATGTTAGAGCAGTAACATCGTTAAAGATAATAGGTATCTCTACTTGATCAAGCACCTCGTGTAATAACTCCTCATCATGATCAATATCATCATGTAAATCGAGTAATAAAACATCAGCTTGTGCCTTATCCAGCTTGCGTAGAAATAATCGCGTAAGTGGTTCACTCAGAACAACATTTAAACCAGATTGTTCTAAAACTTTTCGCAAATTAGTGCGATGTTGTAGTGAATCTGATGCAATGGCTATTGCCACGTGATTCAATGCCGGTTGAGACATAGAATAATTCTCTATTCGCAGGTCCGAATTTTTTTGTTTCGGTTCAGCCAGTGACAGATCTGTTTCTGTCTCAATCACGATAGCTAGTCCTTGTCACCAAGCATCGTGTCTATGTTTTCAAGAAGTTCGCCTTCACTATATGGTTTACCCATATAAATGTTAACACCGATATTCATTGCTCGATCACGGTGTTTCTGTCCGGTACGTGACGTAATCATAATGATCGGTAAATCTTTTAAAATATCATCGTTACGAATGTTGGTTGCCAGTTCAAAACCATCCATCCGTGGCATCTCAACATCAAGTAACATGACATCAGGTTTATATTCCTGTAATTGCGCCAGTGCATCAACACCATCTTTCGCTGAAACTGTCTTGAAATTGTTTCTTTCGAGTAAACGTGTTGTCACTTTACGCACAGTGATTGAGTCATCAACAACCATAATCAATGGAACACGTTTTTCTTCTGGTATAGCGACTGCTTTAATTTCACCGGCTTCAGTTTCGTGAACAATGTTTGCAAGTCTAATCAGGACACCCATATCCAGAATTAAAACGACACTACCATCACCCATAACCGTTGCACCGGAAATACCACGCAAAGTGCTAAGTTGTGGCCCGACTGGTTTAACAACAATTTCGCGACTGCCTATAAGACCATCTACATGGATCGCAGCCCTGAAATCACCCGAACGCACAAGTAGAATAGGTAACTTGGTCACATCTTCCGGTGGCATTGTCATTTCGGTTAAACCGATTGTCGCACCGAGGTGAATATATTGATAATCATTTTCTAACCAGTGATACGTGGCGTCCTTCTCTGATTGCATTCGCGCAATCTCTTCGCGAGATACACGTTCAACCGTCTCGACACCGAGCAACGGAATTGCATAGGTCTCTTCGCTAATATTGATCATTAAGGCACGAGTGACCGACAAGCTAAGCGGCATGTTAATGCTGAACTTCGTACCCTTACCGCTTTCCGTACTGATATTAAGCAAACCACCAAGCTGCTTAATTTCATTGTTAACCACGTCCATACCAACACCGCGACCCGCAATTTGAGTCACTTCATCAGCAGTACTGAAGCCTGATTCCAGTATGATGTCGAGCAAATCGTCGGTACGTACTTTCGCGTCAGGCTTGATAATGCCTCTCTCTACAGCTTTAGTCCGGATTGCTTCAAGATCGATACCGGCACCATCATCCGCGACAGTGATAACAACATCAGAGCCTTCTCTTGCAAATGTCAGGGAAATGTTACCTGTCTCGTCTTTACCCGCGGCAGCTCGCTGCTCTGGCATTTCAAGACCATGGGCTATCGCATTACGTAACATGTGTTCAATTGGCGACATAATCCGTTCAAGAACGTTTCTATCTAGCTCGTTATCTGCACCATCAATAGTGAGTTCGACATTTTTGCCAAGTTCTTCAGACGTTTGTCTAACAATACGACGCATACGAGGTACTTGTCCGGCAATCGGCACCATACGTGTACGCATTAAGCCTTCTTGCAGGTCCGTATTGACGCGCGACTGTTGCAACAATAAGGTTTCTGACTCACGCGTCAGGTTAGATAGAATTCCACGCAGCGAGTTTAGATCGTTAAGTGACTCCAACATACCACGTGATAGAGTCTGCATTTGTGTGAAACGGTCAAACTCAAGTGGATCAAAGTCCTGGTGGGTACTGCCACTTTCTTCAATTCTAAATTGAATCTGGGCCTCGGCTTCAATTTCGAAGTTTCTTAACTGTTCACGGAAACGTTCAACGGTATCATCCAGTTCCGTGAGGTTATATCTGAAGGCATTGGTTTGTTGTTCCATGCGCGAACGATAAATACTAACTTCACCCGCAAAGTTAACCAGGTTATCCAGTAAGCCAGAGCGCACTCGAACCATGTCGCCACGTGCACGTTGCTGTGCCTGCTTTTGTTGTTCAGTCGCGATCTCTACTGGTGATGTTTCTTCGACTTCAGCTATTTGTTGTCCGGCATCTAATGGCACAACATTGTCAGCGGTGATCTCTTCTACAGCAGGCTCTGTTGGAACTGATGGCTCTTCTTCCATACCAAGGATATCAGGCAAGTCCATAGCACCTGTATCATCTTCAGTCTCGAACGAGATTGGTTCCTCTACAGCACTAAGATCATCGGCCGACTCATCCGGTACAGAGAAATTATCTTCGCTGACTTCAATAGCTTCGCTTGAAATTTCGCTGGGCGCCTCACTAATAGCTTCACTACTATCGGCCTCGCTGGCACCAGAATCAATCTTTGACAAGTCATAACTTTCAGACTTTGCCATCGCATTTATAACATCAATTAGTTCATTGGCAGGTTTTGGGTGTCCCTTACTGCGCACTGTTTCGAGCATCGCAACCAAACTGTCCTGAGCCTTTAACAGTGCCTTGAACATATCGTCTGCAACTTCCAGATGATCATCAACTATAGCGGTCAACATTGTCTCGATACTATGACTAAGATCACCCACTTCGATAACACCCGCCATGCGTGCACCACCTTTTAGTGTATGCAATTGGCGTTGAAGTGCTTTAACGTGATCAGTCTCACTAGGGGTTTCAATCCAGTCATGCAAGGTGTGATCACTCTCGTCAAGTATCTCGACACCTTCTTCAAGGAAAATTTCAAGCAGTTCTTCGTCATAGTCTGACTCAGCCATCGCTTCGGCAAGTGCAGCGCTCATAGCTTCAGACTCATCGACAGAAGGCTCCTCACCAATAATATCTGTCGATGCTTCTACCCGCTCTTCTAGTGGTTCTTCCACTGACTCGGTAATCGGCTGGGCTATCTCATCAACACCGCCTTCTTCAAGATCAGGCATCTGAATTTGCATGGTAGGTGATTCATAGCGAGCTTTGTCGAGCAGTTCGCGGGTACGTTTTATTAATTCTATGTTATCGGGTAATTGCTCACTCTCGTCATCAAGGTTTTCAACAGTTTCAGCAACGAATGCGCCTGTTTCTTCAAACAGGTCAATGAGATCCCCATCAACTTCGATCTCATTAGTATTTAAATATTTAGTATGCTCTTCAAGGAAACCACACAACTCTGCAACTTGCGGTACGCTGGCAGTGCGTGAACTTCCCTTCAAAGTATGAAACGCCCGGATTAAATTCTGGTTTGAAGATTGATCGCCACCCGCCTTCCAGTTATCGATATACTCACGCAAGGCGGTCAGGTGAGTTGCTATCTCTTTTCGGTAAATACCAAGTAATACTGGATCTATAGTTGGTGACGAATCAGGTGTTTCCTCGACTGCAGCAATTACTGTTTCGTCGGCAAGCGCTAACTCGTCAGATAAGTCATCTAGTGATAAAGCATCTTCATCAACCTCAAGCTCGATACCTTCGATTTCGACTGGAGTGGCAACTTCACGCGGGGCTTGTTCTTCCGGTATATCAACCTGATGCAGGTCAACATCGCTTACGTCATCCGCACCCAGGTCAATCGAACTAATCTCAGAGAGACTGTCGGCCTCTTCTAGTTCAATTCCACTGGCATCAAGATCGATTCCACCAAGTTCAATCGCATCATCACCTTCCGCCGCTATATCCTGCTCTACTTCACCAGATTCTGGTGCTTCTAATTCGATTTCTGCGGTATCGATTTCGACTTCATCTTGAACATCAATCGCCGGTTCTTCGGCCACAGAAGTCTCAGGAATATCATCGAGTTTGACAGACTCACCCTTGCTTAAAGCCTCGGCGCTTGCCATGAGTGCAAAAACTTCCTGACCGGGTTTTGCTCCGGTTTTGAATAACTCAAGCATACCCGGCAGGGTATCCCGTGCCTTATCTAATAGCGCAAACATTTCAGGGGAAGCATCTATCGTTTTGTCGATGAGTCTGTTGAGCATTTGTTCATAGGACCAGGCAAATTCTCCAACATCGACTGCCCCTACAAGACGCCCACTTCCTTTTAAGGTGTGGAATGAGCGGCGTAAATCTTTGAGTGTCTCTTCATCATCCTGATTGTTCTGCCATTTAGGCAACAAGCGGGAAATATTGCCATGTTCTTCTTCTGCTTCTTCTAAAAAAATCTCTACAATTTCATCATCAAGTTCATCAGCAATCGTACCCGTCTGCGGTGATACTACAGGTGCTGATGCTTCTGGTGCTGGTGCTTCTGGTTCTGGTACTGGTGGTTCGGGTGGGGCCGTCAGTTCTGGTTCTGGCTCCGTCACAACCTCAGGCTCGACATTTTCAACCGCAGGTAAATTAAATTCCTGTGAAATCGTACCTTCAGTATTGGGTGCCTCTGCGTCATAGAGTTCCTGAACGTCATCACTCACTGCGTCAGGCGAGATAGCCTCGGCTGCCTCATCATAGCCCTCAAGACTAAACTCACCAGATAATTCAGACTCATCCTGAATTGAAGAAATGTCTATTTCAGGTTCGGTATCTTCTGCTCTGAGGTCAAGCCCAGCTTCAAGCCCACTCTCAGCCTCGACATCGTCCGGGGCAGCGATATCAACAAGTGTTTTATCTTCGTCTTCTGTCTCAAAATCTGGTGCAACTATATCAACCACGGTCTGATCGTCTTCACCAACAGGCTGACTACTATCTTGTGCTACCTCTGCTGGTTCCTCTTCACCGATAGTAATACCCAACTCTGCGAGGCTGTTCTCGGCCACATCCAATATTGCTGATGGATGACCCCAGCTTTCTGTTAATGACTCTAGATAATATTCAACACTACTAATCGCATCCGCAAGCAGATCCAAGGTACGCGCCTCAGGGCGTGTTGAATTATTCAAAATGCTTATTTGCACGTAATTAGAGGCACTATTGAGCACATCCGCGGCTCTATTCAGCGTTAACATTGAGAGCGAACCGCGAATACGGTCAAGCAAACCAGGAACTTCCTGAAGTACGTCTATGTTCTTTGGCATGCGCGTGTAATCGTTGAACGATTCTTTGATTTTGCTGAGATCAACTTTGACCTCATCAACTACACGTTTAACTAATCTGCGTTGATCAGGATCGGCAAACTGCTTAATAATCGATTCATCTGAAGGAACACCTTCAGTAGGTTGGTCTTCAACATATGTTGAAGTTGGTTCACTTAGCGCGCTTTCAATACCAAGTAGAGCACCAGCCACATCCATCAGTACATTATCTTCAATCGGCTTCTCGCCACTTCCCATCTCTTTTATGATGCCGATCTGATCTTGCAAGACCATACGTTGATCACCAAAACCAAGCATGTCCAATGTATCGCCCATTTGAACAAGCTTCTCAGAAAGATCGATTAGCATTTGAGGATCACGATTTTCAGAGCGCACAAATACATCCAGGCTGTCTTTAACCTGGGTAAGATCTTCAAGCAATACAGAGGAAACCGTCTTCATCAGTGCAGCATTCGGCGCTGATAGATCAGCCCTTGCACGCTCAAGTGTCTCTGTATCTGGAATTAGTTCAGATAGATGAAATGCATCTTTTAGTTCTCGAACAAGATTTCCTTCTGAGCGAGAACTGGCAACGTAATACAGCAGGTTTTTCAGTAACTCTTTAGGTGGCTCAGTTGATAAGGCAAACTCACCATTATCAATTATCTTCTTAAACTGTCGATCAACCTGCCCCATTAGCAGTTTTATCGCGACTGAAGATTCAATTCCTTTATCTTTTAGTGCTTCGGCAACACCACTGGCAGCCCATAATACGCGACCAGTATCTGGGTCATTCGCGGCAGGTCTAAGTTTCTCGATAACAGCACTGATTCTTCTGATACCCTTCTTAACATCACTGTCGCGAAACCAGTCAAGAAGTCCTACGTGATAGGCATGACGCAAATTACGCGCGAGATCATCAATAGACTCATGAGTATCTTCCGCTGTTGGTGGAGCATCAACCCCCAGGTCTGGTGAAAACAACGCACTTTCTGATAAAAGTGCGGCACTGCGCGCAGCACGTAGATCGTTTAATAGAGGTAAAAGGATAATGGGATAATCGGACTGGCCAGATTGCAGTTTTTCCAGATAGTCTGGTAACTGCATCATGCCGCGCATCATTACTTCGTAGGCATCATTAGGGTTTTTAACTTGATTTTCGATCAATGCCTGAGCAAGAACTTCTAATTCCTGGGCCAGCATACCTGCGCCATACAGTTCGACCATTTGCAAAGTACCGTATACCTGATGCAAATAGTTCAAACAAAAGCGTAGCTGTGACTCATCATCTGGTGCTTCGACATAGGCCTCTAATGCATGTCGTGCATTATCCATGGTTGAATCAATTTCTGACTTAACCCAACTTAATGTGTGCCCGTCGATGCGGTTCGCCTGTGACATTATTTATTAACCTCATCATTCTCAGCACGACGCTTAAACGCCAGTGTTGATTCATAGTTGATGAGATCTAACTCAGGATGAGTCCAACCAAACACTTCACCGGCACCTAGTACTAATATGCCACCTGGTTTCAAACGGGTAGTAAGGTGATCAAGGATCAGGTTTCTTAATTCACGCTTAAAATAAATCAATACATTTTGGCAAAGAATAATATCCATCATGCCAGTTGGTTGCTGGGCAAGATCAAGTAAATTAATTTGTGTGAAACAGACCTTTTGTTTCAATGTCGATCTCACCTGAACATGCTCTTCATCAACTGGTTCAAGGTAAGTTTTCGCAATGTGTTCAGGTACATTCTTAATTCGACGTTTGTGATAAATAGCATCACGGCCGGTTTGAAGTGCCGCACGACTAACATCGGAAGCAGTTACACCATAATACAATTCATTATGATTTAAGAATGTGTAGTCCATTAACATGGCTAATGAATAGGGTTCTTCACCCGTTGCACAACCAACACTCCAGGCATGAACGGTATAGGGTTTCTCTTTGCCATCTATGATTTCTTTCAAGTAGTTGTCATGAATCAGATTGAGTGCATTGTTGTCGCGGTAAAAACGAGTCTCATGTACCGTTAATCGATCAACCAGTGTCTCCCACTCGACTTGCCCACTCGAACCATTAGTAACGAGATGAAGGTAAGCCTGATAGTCAGGACTCTTTACTTCGCGCATACGAGAAATAAGATTAGTAATCAAAAAGGTTTTGCGTGACTCGGGTAATAAAATACCCGTCCTTTTCTCTAGCAATTCCACCCACTGCTGGAATAACAGATCGTCCATAGGAGGAGTCTCTGTATATTCCCAGGGCGCTTGCATTTGCGCTTGTTCTGGTATCGCCACCAAGACTGATCACCTAACTACCGTTAGACCGGTAGTTTAAAGCCTGCGACTGAGCGTCGTAGTTCGTTCGCAAGTTCTGCGAGGTTACCAATCGATGCAGCTGTTTCGTTAGTACCAGCAGATGTCTGAGTGGTGATTTCTTGAATAACGTTCATAGTATCTGAAATGTTATTCGCCGCACTCGCTTGCTGCTTGGCAGAATCGGAAATGTTAGTAATCAGTTCTGCAAGGTGCTTGGATACGTTTTCGATTTGTTCCAGAGACTCACCCGCGTTTTGCGCAAGTTGAGCACCCTTCACAACACCCGCGGTACTGGATTCCATAGAAGATACCGCTTCCTTAGTATCGGACTGAATACCTTTCACCAGGGCTTCAATCTGTTTGGTCGCATCACCTGAGCGTTCAGCCAGTCGTTGTACTTCGTCCGCAACAACCGCGAAGCCTCGACCTGCTTCACCGGCCATCGCCGCCTGAATCGCTGCGTTCAACGCCAGAATGTTGGTTTGTTCCGCAATATCGTTAATCAATTCAACGATATCACCAATTTCCTGAGAAGATTCACCAAGACGTTTGATCCGTTTTGATGTCTCCTGGATTTGTTCACGAATACTATCCATACCATGAATCGTACGTTGCACCGCCTCGTTACCACGAACAGCAATATCAACCGAGCGATTCGCTTCGTCCGCCAGTTCACCCGCGTGGGATGATACTGCTTCAATTGACACTGCCATCTCATTAATTGCAGAAGAGGCACCGGTAATTTGTTGCGCCTGATGATCTGATGCTTCAGCAAGGTGCATCGCGGTCGCCTGTGACTGCTGCGCTGCTGAGGACACCTGTTGGGTTGTTTCGTTAATCGCATGGACCAAGTTACGCAACGCGTCGATCGCGTAGTTGATAGAGTCCGCGATCGCGCCCGTGATGTCCTCGGTTACCGTTGCGTGTACGGTTAAGTCACCATCCGCCAGGTCACCCATTTCATCTAGCAGTCGTAAAATAGCTTCCTGGTTTCGCTTGTTGGTTTCTTCTGTCGAACGACGCTGCGACTCTGTATACATCAGGGTCTTACGTGAGTCACGCATATACAGGAAGCCAAGTAGTACAACGAAAACTAAGGCAACCAGACCCAGGACATAGGCCATGATAGGTTCAAGACGACCTTTAGTATATTCCTGATAAGCAGCACCGGTACTTTCAATGTGTTTTAGTACAGTTGAAGATGCGGTAAGTACTTCTTCCGCCGCGCCTGACACCTGGAACATCTCTGGTGAACGATCCAGAATCGCACCTACTTGATTACGGATTTGGTTAAACTGCTTTTGTACCAGTTGTAGTTTGGAACGCTCATTAGGGTTAGTGATTTTCTGAATTCGTTTGGCTGGATTACCACGTAGCATCGATTGGATAACTGAACCAAATAATGCTGCATCTCGACCGAACCGGTCAGCCGCCGTTACCGCGTTTTCACCACCTTCCAGTACCAGTGAAACGTTACTCGAGATACGTTGTGTCAACATTAATTGTCGTGTCGCGATGTAAACCTGGTCCGCTGGTGCACCCTGGCGGGTCATGGTCGCAACCACTTCATCAGACAAAGCCAGCAGGGTAGGAATTTGTTCGTTAATACCGTTAATGTAAGAACGCATTGAAGTTACAACTTCTCGACGTTGCAAGATGGTATCAATATTCTGGCCGTACCCACTCCAGTCCTTATTCAGCATCTGTACCGCGTCAATTTCACCGGTTACAGCCATTTGATATTTCAGAATTTCATCAAACTTGTTATAGGCGATTTGTAATGCTGGGAAGGCGTCCAGTCGACCTCGGGCTGCTTGTGAGGCAAGCTTAGCAATCTCTTGAGATAAGACTCGTTGCTCACCAAGACGTTGAATGTATATTTGGTCATCACTGGCTAACTGCCCACTTCGCAGGAAGAAGTAGCCCATGCCCAACAGCGAACCCACCAAGAGGACAATTACTATCAGCATGATACCACCCATGCTAAAGGCGCGTCCGTCACTCGTTGTTGTTCTCATTGTTAACTCCTAGCGTACTGAGTACATCGATAATAATTTTATAAAACTTGTTTTATTAAACATTACAGGTAGAACACTACCTGTAATGCACCTTGTTACAACCTTGCTGCGACATCCATAAAACGCTTATGGCCAAGTAGCTTTTCCATTTTAAAAACGCCCCATTGTGTGTTTCCCTGCTTATAGCCACCTACAACGAATTCACGATACGCGTCAGGCAAAGTCGATAATCCGCCTACTCTCTCTTCATCAAAAAAGTGTCGCAATCCCATGGCTTCGTCCACCATTAAACCTACTGATATATTTTCATGCTGGACCATCAATACACGCGTTCTCCGGTCCATTTCAGTCGGTACACCTTCGATAAAATCGTGCAAGTCAATTATCGGTAATAAAGACCCGCGCATATTGGTGACACCTTTTACCCATCGTTTAGCGTGCGGTAATCTCGTCTGTGCTGGATAAACCAGAATTTCCCCGACTTCACCGAGCGACGATACAAGCAATAACTCACCAACTCTAAAACCGATTCCAGACCAGGTACGGCGAACCTCAACCTGCTGAGGCAGACCTAGCGCACGACTTCTACTTCTAGCCTCGATCTCCTTGATGAGTGCATAGGGCGTTGTGCTCTCTACTGCCATTCTGTTCCTTAGAGTACCGCAGTAACTTTTGCTAGTAGGTCGTTCGCATCCACCGGTTTGGTGATGTAATCTTTCGCACCCTGGCGCAAACCCCAAACGCGATCTGTCTCCTGATCCTTGGTTGTTACGATCAGGATGGGAATATGCTGCGTTTCTGGGTCTTTTGTTAACGCCCTGGTGGCTTGAAAACCATTCATGCCAGGCATCACAACGTCCATCAAGATTACATTTGGTTTAGTCGCCTTTGCTTGCTTGATTCCGTCTTCAGCGTTATCAGCAGAACTAACAGAGTGACCGCCTTGTTCGAGTATGCCTTTGAGTACGTGAACCTCAGTTGGCGAATCATCGACAATCAACACATTTGCCATGCTTGTTGCTCCTTAAACTTTGTTTACTAACTTCTATTTGTTACGACTTCGCCACATGTTTCTTAATGGCACCAAGTAATTCTTCTTTGGTAAAGGGCTTAGTCAGATACTGTTCTGAGCCCACAATACGACCCCGCGCTCGATCGAATAAGCCATCCTTACTGGACAGCATAATGACCGGAGTTTTCTTAAATACTTTATTGTTCTTGATTAGTGCAGTAGTTTGGTAGCCATCCAGACGCGGCATCATGATGTCTACAAATATAATATGTGGCCTGTGATCAGCGATCTTTGCAAGTGCCTCAAACCCATCAGTTGCCGTGATAACGTCACAGCCTACTTTCTTGAGCAAGGTCTCTGCGGTTCGCCGGATTGTCTTCGAGTCATCGATGACCATCACTTTTAGGCCTTGAAATTCATCATCCATAGCCTTCTCTGCTAACACTCGTCGTTATCCTTAGTAATGTGAAAATTAAGAGCTTTCGCTTGATTAATTTCGTCAGGCCATTTTTTTATAGAAAACGTAGCCATTATTAAGTAGTTATACCTCAATATTTAACATAGATTTGAAGAACAATCCATAAGTATCCATATTATATAGGATATTTGCTATTGGCAGCCTGTCAAGCAATCCCTACAAATAAGTCCTTCTGCTCGTTTATTAAGCAATTCCTGCACCTTGTGGCCACGGTATTTCGCCCACATCATGGTGTAAACTAATACTAGTCAAGCAAATAAAAAGTACCCAACATATGTCCGTTGAACACCTGCATGCCGTCCCGCATTTAACGACCGCTCTCTCTGGTCCACTTCGCCACTTAGAGTCGCATTTACTCCAGCATCAATCTGAGATCGAGACCTGGTTACGAACTCAATGGCTGAAAACACCAGCCCCTTTTTACGCCTCAGTAGACCTACGTAACTCGGGCTTCAAGCTGGCTCCTGTAGATACAAACCTCTTTCCTGCAGGCTTTAACAATCTAAATCCTGCCTTTATGCCTCTATGCATTCAGGCTATCCAGTCAGCCATGGAGCGTATCTGCCCAGATGCTGCCAGGATCATTCTGGTCCCTGAGAACCACACCAGAAATTTGTTCTACCTAGAGAATATCGCCACTTTGCAGAATATCATTAGCAAAGCTGGTTTCGATGTACGTATCGGCTCATTAATCCCAGATCTTAAAGAAAACGCACAATTTATGCTGCCATCAGGTCGGCAAATTACCATGTCGCCTTTGCAAAGAAAGGGGGATAAGTTAGTACTCACCGACTTCGAACCTTGTATTGTCTTATTAAACAATGATTTATCTTCGGGTGTCCCTGATTTATTTGAAGGTGTTGAGCAAAAAATTGTGCCCCCACTGGACCTCAGTTGGGCAGCAAGGCTGAAATCTGAGCATTTTGCCGAGTACAAGGAGGTCGCCGAAGAATTTGCCCAGCTCATTGATATCGACCCCTGGTTGATTAATCCCCTTGCCCGAAATTGTGGTGAAATCAATTTTATGAAGCGCGAGGGTGAAGATTGCCTACGTAAGAATGTCACTAAGCTACTCGATGGTATCCAGGCGAAATATGACGAGTACGGGATCAAAGAAAAACCGTTTGTGATTGCCAAGGCTGATGCTGGCACCTACGGGATGGGCATTATGACCGTACACAGCGCCGACGAGCTGCTTGAATTAAATCGCAAACAACGCACTAAGATGTCCGCAACTAAGAGCGGTAAATCTGTCAGCAAAGTCATCATGCAAGAAGGTGTCTATACCTTCGAGAAATGGGGTGATCAGCAATCCGCTGCTGAACCGGTAGTCTATATGATTGATCACTTTGTGGTCGGAGGCTTCTACCGTGTACATACCGAGCGTGGTACCAACGAAAACCTCAATGCCCCGGGGATGCATTTCCAACCACTGGCCTTTGTTGAACCCTGTAATGCACCGGACGCCAGTAAGGCACCAGATGCCAATCCAAACCGGTTTTATGCCTATGGCGTCATCGGTCGCCTTGCATTGCTCGCCGCTGCACGCGAATATGCGAAGTCTAAAAATTAAAACATAATCTCATAACAAGAGCTTGCCGATGATTAAACTGGGTGTAGTCATGGATCCCATAGGATCCATTAACATCAAAAAAGACAGCACCTTTGCCATGTTGCTAGAGGCTC
Source organism: uncultured Ectothiorhodospiraceae bacterium (assembly GCA_947259575.1). Taxonomy (GTDB): domain Bacteria; phylum Pseudomonadota; class Gammaproteobacteria; order UBA6429; family Thiohalophilaceae; genus SZUA-24. Next base: position 23,422 of record CAMYMU010000067.1, read on the forward strand.
AGCAACGTGGTTATGGACTCTTCTACATTGAACAACCAGCCATGTACCTCAACGGCCAGCAAGCCCGCGCCCAGGTGCATGAACTTAAAGTCGATGATAATCCGAATAACTGGTTCGAGCTTACTGCTCCAAAGGACATAGCACTTGCTGAGTTAGATGTGATCTTAATGCGAAAGGATCCTCCATTTAACATGGACTATATCTATTCGACTTATGTGCTCGAAGCGGCTGAACAGGAAGGGCTAATGGTCGTCAACAAGCCCAGCTCACTACGTGACTGCAACGAAAAACTCTTCGCCCTCCAATTTCCAAACTGTATTCCTCCAACAAGAGTCACAAGTTCTGCTGCACTGCTAAAAACATTCATAGAAGAACACGAAGACACTATTTTGAAACCACTCGATGGTATGGGTGGTGAATCTATCTTTAGAGTAAAAAAAGATGATGCAAATTTAAATGTCATCATTGAAACACTCACCAACAAGGGCAAACGCCTTATTATGGCTCAGGATTTTATCCCTGAAATCACAGAGGGTGACAAGAGAATCCTTCTCATCGACGGTGAACCTATTCCCTACGCACTAGCCCGTATACCCAGTAAAGGTGAAACACGTGGCAACCTGGCAGTAGGTGGTCGCGCTGAAGGTGTAGAACTGAGTGAACGTGACCGCTGGATTTGCCAACAAGTCGGGCCACGTCTAAAAGAGCTGGGCCTACTATTTGTTGGCTTAGATGTTATTGGTGAATATTTGACGGAGATCAACGTAACGAGCCCAACATGCATCCGTGAACTTGATACAATCTATAACCTCAATATCAGTGCCACTTTGTTGGATTCAATCGAAAAATCAATACCATAGTATGCGTATCCATACATTCACACATATAGCAGCACTATTGCTAGCAAGTACCCTGCTGGCCAGTTGTCAGCAAAAACCGACGCTTGTTGAATACAAAGATTCAGTACTAGCGTTTGGCACTTTTATTGAAATCACTTTAATCAATCTTGAGCCTGCCGATCGAGAACTCATAATCGAAAAAATAGAAGAAGAGTTTGGTTACTACCACTTTGCTTTTCATCCCTGGCAACCTGGGCCAACCGGGCGCACTAATCAACTATTGGCCGCCACTGGCGAGTTCACCACCAATCCATCCTTAGTCCCGCTGCTTAAAAAATCAAAGCTATATGAAAAACAAAGTAAGGGACTGTTTAACCCAGCCATCGGCCATCTCATAAAACTTTGGGGCTATCACGATGAGTTTCCGCCTGAAGAGGGCCCGATACCAGCTAAAGAAGATATTCAACAGCTACTCGATAATAAACCCTCTATGCATGCCATGAGCATCAACGGGGTACGTATAAAAAATACTAACCCGCACAATAAATTAGACTTCGGCGGAATAGCAAAAGGCTATGCTATCGATGTTGTCCTGGAGCACATCCAGCAAATGGGTGTTGAACATGCCAGCATCAATACCGGCGGCGACCTAAAGGTTCTCGGACAGCGTGGTGATAAGCCCTGGCACATAGGTATTCGAGACCCAAGGGGAGAAGGCGTAATCGCCAGCCTGGAGATGCAAGGCAATGAAGCAGCCTTCACCTCCGGTGATTATGAGCGTTTTTTCAAACTGGAAGGTAAGCGCTATCATCACATTCTGGATCCACGCACTGGCCAACCGGCCAGAAAGTCCCAGAGTGTCACTGTCATTCATTCTGATGCCACACTTGCCGATGCTGCGGCAACTGCGCTATTTGTTGCAGGCCCAGAAGAGTGGTTGGCTATCGCCAAATCCATGAATATCCAGCAAGCCATGTTGGTAGACAGGCAAGGCAAAATCCATATCACCCGCGCACTCGCCGATCGGGTTAAATTCGAAAAACCCGATCTTGAGGTGAATATCGTTAACACCCCATAGGGTTCTTTTTGCAAACTGAATACCACTTTAGTGAAACTTCAGCGCTATAATTTGTCGAAGTATATATCCTTGATATTTATATCTAAGCGATCAGTTCCATAGTAAACTGTAAAACCAAATGCAAAACGTAGTACACCAACAATACAACCAGCATCAGTTTGATCGCGTCGGACTGACTATCTTTATTGCCCTCGCCTTTCATGCCATTTTGATTCTTGGTATCAGCTTTGACTTCGAAGAAATGCTACCCCAAAAACAAATGGCAACTATGGAAGTGACCCTGGTCCATTCATCGTCAAAAGATGCACCAGAAGAAGCCGACTACCTGGCACAGGCAAACCAGAAAGGTGGTGGTAATGTTGAAGAAATCGTCCGGCCCACCAGCCCGTTTTCGAACCCCGTTCCGACAACTGAGGATGGCATCGCACCGAATAGCCAACTGGATTTTTCACCGCCGCCACTCACCAAAGAAGAGCAACAACAAGAGATCATCACCGCGGAAAAATCGCCATTTGCCGAACAGACTGAAGATTTTAAACGCGACATTCCGATGGAAAGTAAAAGTACCAAGGCAGCACAACTTTACGAACGCAGCCGACAGTTTGCGCAATTACGTGCAGAGATCCAGCAACTAAAACGTGCCACCCAACGTACGCCACATCACACCTATGTCACCGGCACCAATGCTAAACAGAATCGTTATGCCAGCTACATCGTCGCGTGGCGAGACAAGGTAGAGAACATAGGCAATCTAAACTATCCAGAAGCCGCCGTGCGCAACAACGTCAGTGGAGACTTGTTACTAGATGTCGCCATCAATCCAGATGGTAGTGTCTCTGAGATAAAAGTACTCCGATCATCAGGTAAACCCCTACTCGACAAAGCCGCCAAAGATATCGTCAACATGGCAGCGCCCTACCCACCTCTTAGCAAAGAAATACTCAGAGACACCGACATATTGCACATCCCGCTTGTCTGGAATTTCAGGGTCAGTGGGTTAACTACTTCATCTCAATAGTATTTTTTTCGTCCCACTGGGCCGAGGTACTTTTCTTTGCTTGTTGTATGAGTTTTTTCGCTCTCGCTGAGAGCGAAAAAGGAATATATAAAAAATCAAAAACAATGACCCAATATCCCCCTAATTCAACCTTGTAGATCCCATACTTCTCACCGATACTTAGTTTTATGTCTGGCTCCACACCTACATCTAGCCAAACCGCTAATCAGTTGGCGAATCAGTTCCTTATTGCGATGCCTTCGCTGGCTGACCCTAATTTTTCTCAAACCGTGACATACATGTGCGATCACAATGAGGATGGTGCGATGGGTCTGGTTATTAACCGGCCGCTGGATCTGGATATTGAGGCGTTGTTAACACACCTTGAAATTAATGATACTCGTCGCGGTCAGGGATATATTCCGATTTACCAGGGTGGACCTGTACAGACGGAACGGGGGTTTGTCTTGCATCGCGACATTGGCCAATGGGAGGCTTCGATTCAAGTAAGCGATGATATTGCACTGACCATGTCACAGGATATTATTGAGGCCATTGCCCATGATGAGGGGCCGAAAAATTACCTGATTACTCTCGGCTACGCAGGTTGGGGTTCAGGTCAACTCGAGGAGGAGCTAGCGGCTAATGCCTGGCTGAATGGTCCGGCTGATCCTGCCATTATTTTCGAACTACCAGTAGAACAACGCTGGAACGCAGCGGCCAAACATCTTGGCGTTGAGCTCAATAACCTTTCCAGCGACGTGGGTCACGCGTAAAATCCTAGCCCTATGACAGGTCGCACCCTTTTAGGCTTTGACTATGGCCGTAAACGTATTGGTATTGCCGTCGGTCAGGAGATCACCTCGACCGCCAAGGGCTTAGCCACGCTAAACACCACACCAGAAGGACCCGATTGGGCTGCCATCGACAAGCTGGTCAAAGAATGGCAACCACAACTCATCGTGGTCGGCATGCCCTCCAACATGGATGACCGACCGCATAAGCTGCATGACGAAGTGAAAGACTTTGGGAATAAGCTCGCTGAGCGTTACAATCTACCCGTTGAGTGGATTGATGAAAAACTCAGTTCTGTAGAGGCCGAACAGCAATTGTCTGGCGGCCCACAATCAAAAAAAAGGAAGCAAGATAAAGCGCAAATCGATAAACTGGCCGCCCAGCTGATTTTGCAGTCTTATTTAAACACGAACTTATGACGACATGCCCTTCTCCCAGTGAACTGATTCCCAACATGGTTGCCGAGCTCAAGACTTTATTAAAGGAGCGCGACATCAAGAATGCTTGCATGATCGGTATTCATACAGGTGGTGTCTGGCTGGCCGAAAAGCTACATAAAGAGCTGGCCATCGACTCTGCATTGGGTACATTAAACATTACCTTTTACCGCGATGACTTCACACGAATTGGCATGCACCCACAGGTCACTCCTTCCAGTCTAGAATTTGAAGTCGAGGATCAGCACATCATCCTGGTCGATGACGTGTTACACACCGGCCGCACCATTCGCGCCGCACTCAATGAGATTTTTGACTATGGACGCCCGGCCTCAGTCATCCTGGTGACACTGGTCGACCGCAGTGGGCGAGAATTACCGATCAATGCCGACGTAACTGGTGTACAATTGGCACTCGGCCCTAATGAACAAATCAAATTAAACGGGCCTGAGCCACTTAGTTTAGAAGTACAGGAGACTTCGTGAAGCAGCAAGATATTCAATTTGATAACACCGGCAAGCTCCGCCACTTCCTTACTATTGAAGATCTTCCCCGTCAGACCCTGATAGACATTCTCGATACCGCTGAAAACTTTTCTACCGTCGGCACCCAACAGGCCAAAAAAGTCCCGTTACTACGTGGCAAGACCATCGTTAATTTATTCTTCGAAGGCAGCACCCGAACCCGCACTACCTTTGAGCTCGCCGCCAAACGCCTGTCTGCTGATGTGCTCAACATTAATATCAATACCTCCTCAACCAGTAAGGGCGAAAGCTTGCTCGACATGCTGCGCAACCTGGAGGCAATGCATACCGATATGTTTGTTGTGCGGCATGGTGAAAGCGGTGCGGCGCATTTTATCGCGGAACACGTCGCCCCACACATCAGTGTGATTAATGCGGGTGATGGTAGCCATGCTCATCCAACCCAGGGCATGCTGGATATGTTCACGATTCGTCGTCACAAGCAGGAATTTCAAAATTTACGTGTCGCCATTGTTGGTGACATCATGCATTCGCGCGTAGCCCGTTCCCAGATTCATGCTTTGAATCGACTCGGTGTACCGGAAGTACGTGTTGTCGGTCCACACACGCTAATACCACGCACGGCCAGCTCACTTGGTGTACATGTCTACCACAACCTGCGTGAAGGTATTAAGGACGTCGATGTGGTGATTATGCTCCGGCTGCAAAAAGAACGCATGCAGGGTGCGATGTTACCTAGTGAAGCCGAGTATTTCTCACAGTATGGCTTAACCGAAGAAAAACTTAGCCTGGCTAAACCAGATGCGATTGTGATGCACCCCGGTCCGATTAACCGTGGAGTCGAAATTGAATCAGAAGTAGCTGATGGTCCGCAATCCGTCATCCTCGAACAAGTTACCAATGGCTTAGCTGGCTTTGTCGATCTGTGTGCGCGTTTGCGTGAACCTGGCCAGGAACACAAGGGCACGATTCTTTCAGAGACACGTGCCGCAGCGGCGAGTGGCATCACCAGCCTGTGCATGCCACCGGACACTAACCCGGTGATTGATACACCTGCCGTTATCGAACTTATTCACCAGCGCAATGAAGAGGCCGGCTTTTGTCGCATCTATACCATGGGCGCATTAACGATGGGGCTTGCCGGCGAACATCTCACCGAGATGGCACACTTAAAAGATGCTGGCTGTGTCGGCGTGAGCAACGTGATGAATTGCATTAATAACCCTCAAGTCTTAAGACGTGCAATGGAATATGCGGCCAGTGTCGACATGACGGTCTTCCTACACGCACAAGACTCGGGTCTTGCCAACAATGGTTGTGCACACGAAGGGGCCGTAAGTACTCGTTTAGGCTTAGCAGGCATTCCTGAAGCGGCCGAGACACAGGCAGTGGCAAACTTTCTGATGCTGGTAGAACAGACCGGCGCTCGTATTCACTTCTGTCGATTAACCACCTCGCGGGCGATACAGATGATCAGCCGCGCAAAGTATGATGGCTTTGATCTCACCGCAGATGTCGCGGCACATCAGTTACATCTTACAGAAATGGACATCGGTTACTTTAATAGTCAATGTCATGTACAACCACCACTACGCACACAACGTGATCGGGATGCACTACGTCAGGCCGTGGTCAACTCACAAATTGAGGCTATTTGTTCCGATCACCAACCACATGATATTGATGCCAAGCTTGCACCCTTCCCAGCTACTGAACCTGGTATCTCTGCACTCGAGACTTTATTGCCGTTAAGCTTACGATTAGTCAAAGATGGACTTTTAGATATGCCCGGCTTGATCGATCGACTATCAACGACACCGGCAGAAATACTTGGTCTCAATGCCGGCCACTTAAGTGTTGATGCCAAGGCCGATATCACCATCTTTGATCCCGATAAGCATTGGGTGCTGAAACCACAGAACATGTTGAGTGAAGGACGTAATACGCCTTTTACCAACTGGGAACTTCAAGGTTCAGTTTACAAAACAATTTGTAATGGCCAGGTCGTCTATTCTAACGAACACTAATTTAAAACTATGAACCAAACAGCTACAAAACCACACCGCGATACTATCGTTTGCGAACAGGCAGAAATTCTTTGCCATGATGCCTTTGAAGGGGAGCAATATATTTTACGCATCCAGGCACCTGAAATAGCCAGACGCGCTCTAGCAGGTAGCTTTGTACATATTCAATGCGATCCATCGTTGCCCATGCGCAGACCTATTTCGATTATGCGCGTTGATGCCAAAGCCGGTTGGGTAGAACTATTATATAAAGTCTTCGGCCATGGCACCGCGCTATTAGCCAAACGACAAGTTGGTGAACAACTGGATCTGTTTGGCCCCATTGGCGTGCCGTTTGTAATTCACGAGAATAAAACAAGACCATTACTCATAGGTGGTGGTGTAGGCATTCCGCCCATGATCTTTGTCGCCGACGAGCTCAAGACACAAAAGCAATACACACCGTTTGTGATCATGGGTTCGGAAGTGCCGTTCCCGTTTAAAAGCAAACCATCGACCGTCATTGTCCCAGGCCAACCTGATGGGGTCATCGGCTGCATGCCCCTGCTCGAAGATTGGGGCATCGCTTCACGACTAACATCAAAACAAGGCTACCCAGGTTGCTTCGATGGTTACGTTACAGATTTGGCTAAACACTATCTTGATGCACTGAATGATGAACAACGACAGGAAGTCGAGATTTTCAGCTGCGGCCCTACTGTCATGTTGGAGGCCGTCGCCAAACTTGCAAAAGAATATGAACTACCTTGCCAGGTATCACTAGAAGAGCACATGGCATGTGCCGTCGGTGGTTGTGCCGGTTGTGTAGTTGAAGTTAAAACAGAAAATGGCCCTGCAATGAAGCGCGTGTGCGTTGATGGGCCGGTGTTTGATGCTTATTCAGTATTCTAGTTTTATTTCTTTTTCATCCCACTGGGACGAGTCCCTTTTCATTGTTTCTAAATTTGCGTTTTTTCGCTCTCGCCGAGAGCGACCTACTTTCTTGTATCGACAAGAAAGTAGGCAAAGAAACTCCTCCCCAGCGCCAGCCAAACGTTCGCGGCTTATTGGCTTACTCAGTGAAACTTTGTGATTCGCCCTCCTTGGCTCATCACAAAGGCTCGGCGTCCTGCCTCACCCCATTCGGGTTTCACCTGCGTTTAGCCAAACGCCTCTCACGGCCGCGCAAGGGGATTATCCCCTGAGCAGGCACTGAGAAATAATTCTAGGTCTGTAACTCTAACCTTGATGTGAGTAAAAATGCTCCATGCGCTGGCTACGAGAAAAAATTGGCTGCAACGCAAGTAAGGCCCGCAGGGGCGAGCTAGGGAAGGCGAGCCTGCGTGCTGAGGCAGGAGGCCGAATCGCGCAGCCTTACTGAGTACTGCCAATTTATTCGAGCGATTAGCCTAGCGCGGAGTGTCTTTTTTCTTTCGTCTCTTTCTTTTTGGACAGGCAAAAAGAAAGGGACTCGCTTCAGTGAAGCGAAATAGAAATAAAAAAAGAAAAAACCTTAATCCGTTTCCTGAATAGTAATCCCATCTAAGCCTGAAGAAATGGCATCGGCATCACCTTTTGATTCACCGAGTTTGATCATCAAACGTAGTTCATTTGCAGAGTCAGCATGATTGATTGCATCTTCATAGGTGATCTTACCGTCACGGTATAATTCGTAAAGGGCCTGGTCAAAAGTCTGCATACCATTTTGGCGTGACTTGGACATGAGTTCTTTCAAGGTATGAACTTCACCTTTTTTAATCATGTCTGATGCGAGTGGGGTGTTAATCAGAATTTCAGCGCAAAGGACACGACTCTGACCATCAGGTGCAGGTATTAATTGCTGTGCAACAATCGCCTTCAAGTTTAGCGACAAGTCCATCAACAACTGGTTACGACGATCATCAGGGAAGAAGTTAATAATCCGGTCCATTGCCTGGTTAGCATTATTCGCGTGCAAGGTCGCCAGGCACAGGTGACCGGTTTCCGCAAAGGCAATCGCATGATCCATGGTATCGCGAGATCGAATCTCACCAATCAGGATCACATCTGGCGCCTGTCGCAAAGTATTCTTCAAGGCAATTTCAAAGGTTTCAGTATCCAGACCCACTTCACGTTGAGTAACGATACAACCTTCATGTTGGTGGATATATTCAATTGGGTCTTCGATAGAAATAATATGACCCGTACTGTTTTTATTTCGATAACCAATCATCGAGGCAAGCGAAGTCGATTTACCTGAACCCGTCGCGCCTACAAATAACACCAGACCACGTTTGGTCATGGCCAGGTCGCGCAGGATCGGTGGCAGTGATAATTCTTCTATCGTTGGAATCTTGGTTTCAATTTTACGCAGCACCATGCCGGCATGGTTTCGTTGTTGAAAGGCACTGACACGGAAACGACCAATGCCGGATGCTGAAATCGCGAAATTACACTCACGCGAACTATCAAATTCCTGGCGTTGCTCGGGCGACATGATCGAGTAAACGATTTCACGTGCCTGTGAAGGCGTAAGCGTCGCCTGGGTAACAGGATTGACCTTACCGTTCACTTTTAAGCTAGGCGCAACACCGGCTGTAATAAATAAATCTGACGCCTTCTTGTGCACCATTAATTTAAGCAGTGAATTAAAGTCCATATATCTACCTGTTTATTTCGTTGTACAACTATCGGCTTATTCGAAATCGTCTTTATTCGCCGCACGCATCTTGGCATCTTGCTTACTGATCACGCCACGTTGTAATAGATCTTGCAAACACTGATCAAGTGTCTGCATACCAAACTGTTGGCCCGTCTGGATCGCTGAATACATCTGCGCAACCTTATCTTCACGAATCAGGTTTCGAATCGCCGGGGTACCGATCATGATTTCATGTGCCGCAACACGACCGCCACCAATGCGCTTCAAGAGTGTTTGCGCAATTACCGCTCGCAACGACTCAGATAGCATTGAACGCACCATACCTTTTTCTGCTGCAGGGAACACGTCGATAATACGGTCAATGGTCTTGGCTGCAGAACTGGTATGTAAAGTACCAAATACTAAGTGTCCCGTTTCCGCTGCACTTAAGGCAAGTCGAATCGTCTCAAGGTCACGCATCTCACCGACCAGTACGATATCCGGGTCTTCACGTAGTGCCGAGCGAAGCGCCTCGCTAAATCCAAGTGTGTCACGGTGTACCTCACGCTGGTTAACCAGACATTTTTTACTCTCGTGAACAAATTCGATAGGGTCTTCGATAGTAAGGATGTGGCCGTGTTCGCTCTCATTTTTATAATCAACCATCGCTGCTAGTGTCGTGGATTTACCTGAACCGGTTGGCCCGGTCACTAACACGATGCCACGCGGTTGGTCGGAGATATCTTTGAACACCGCCGGGCAACCCAACTCTTCCAGAGTGAGGATTTTCGATGGAATGGTTCTAAATACTGCGCCCGCTCCGCGATTGTGATTAAAGGCATTTACACGGAAGCGAGCAATTTCTGGAATCTCAAATGAAAAATCGGTTTCGAAGTATTCTTCAAAATCCTTACGCTGCTTATCATTCATGATGTCATATATCAACGCATGCACAGTTTTGTGCTCCAAAGGCGGAACGTTGATACGGCGCACATCACCATCCACCCGAATCATCGGTGGCAGGCCAGCTGATAAGTGTAAATCTGAAGCTTTGTTTTTAACGCTGAAGGCGAGTAGTTCTGTAATATCCATTTGGATCCCGCTATTAATTCCTGTTTATCACGTTAGTGTATATCGGTTTTCAAGTGTTATTCTAAACCCTTACTTTAATGCAAATTCGTGAATAGCGCACACTCTATGGCCAATATTGCTCAACAACTAGACACTGTACGACAACGTATCGCAACTGCAGCAACCAAAGCAGGTCGGAATGCTGATGACATTCAACTGCTGGCAGTCAGTAAAACCCGTCCTGCTGAAGATCTGCTAGAAGCCATCGAAGCAGGGCAAACTCGCTTTGGAGAAAACTATCTCCAGGAGGCCCTCGAGAAAATAGCTGCGCTTTCAAATCAAGCCTGCGAGTGGCACTTTATCGGCCCTTGCCAGAGCAATAAAACCGCAGCCCTCGCCCAACATTTTGACTGGGTACACAGTGTCGATAGATTAAAAATAGCACAAAGACTGAGCGATCAACGTCAAAGCAGCCCGGATAGCCAAAATGAACGCTTAAATATTTGCCTGCAAATCAATACCAGTGGCGAGCAAAGCAAGTCAGGTATTGCCCCAGAACAATTGGAAGAACTGGCCAGCGCAGTAGCTTGCTTACCCGGGATCAGGCTACGAGGGCTGATGACTATCCCTGCAGCCTCAGCTGACTTTGGACAACAAAGAACACCTTTTCGGCTCATGAAACAGCTATTTGATGCATTGAACGAAAAAGGCTACGAACTGGACACCTTGTCGATGGGTATGAGTAATGACCTGGAAGCCGCGATCATGGAAGGAGCTACCATTGTACGCATCGGCACCGCTATCTTTGGGGCTAGAACCTAGCTGGAAAGTGACTTATTAGAAACTGCCTGTTAAGTTAAGACACCCAGGGACTTCACAAAATCCGGGACAAAGCAATATGGAAAATATCAACATCGGCTTTATCGGCGCTGGCAACATGGCCACGGCACTCATTGGTGGTCTATGTAAAAGCGGCTTCGCCGGTGAACGACTTTATGTCTCTGACCGGGACGAAAATAAAATGTTGCCTTTGTCCAACACTTTCCAGATTAACACATGTGCTTCCAATCAGACGCTCATCGATGAGTGTCAGGTTGTAGTGCTCGCGGTCAAACCCCAGGCCATGCATGAGGTAATCAGCGAGCTAGAAATTGGTAATAGCAAACGTTTATATCTGAGCATTGCCGCCGGGATCCCTACTGATCATCTACGTAACTGGTTTGGGCAGGACGTTGCCCTGGTCCGAGCTATGCCCAACACACCAGCCCTGGTGCAAACCGGGGCGACCGGTTTATATGCGAATCAGGCCGTAACGCAAGAGCAACAACAAATTGCAGAAGATATTATGGCCGCCATTGGAATCGCCCTTTGGGTGGAGAAAGAATCGCAACTCGATGCGGTAACTGCACTTTCAGGCAGTGGCCCTGCCTATTTTTTCTACATGATGGAAGCCATGGAACAAGCCGGCAAAGAAATGGGGCTTAACGATGATCTGGTACATAAGCTCACTTTGCAAACGGCACTGGGTGCCGCCAAGCTTGCGCAATCTGCTACCGAAAGCCCTGCCCAGCTTCGTAAACGTGTGACATCACCAGGCGGCACGACAGAAGCAGCAATTAACCATATGCAATCAGAAAATGGACTGAATATAATTAAACAGGCTGTCCTGGAAGCCAAACAGCGCTCCGAAGAACTCGCCAAAGAGCTTGGCTAAAATGGCCTTAGCTCAAAATGGCTTTGGATTAAATCGGTGCTTGAATAAATGAGCATCGGCCACAGACATATAATAATCAGCCGCACAATTTAAAAGGGGAAAGGCAAGTGAGTTATTTTCTAGGGTTTAGCAACTTGGTCGTCCAGATTATCTTCGGACTACTGATCTTTTTTGTGATGGCCCGCTTTATCCTCCAGCTGGTACGCGCAGATTTTTACAACCCGATAAGCCAGATGTTCGTTAAGATCACCAACCCTATGTTGCGGCCTCTGCGCAAGGTTGTCCCCGGAGTATTTGGCCTGGATATGGCTGCCATTGTGCTACTGATCATCCTGCAATGCATTGAGCTTGTGCTTACCCATACGATTAGCGGAATGCAGTCGATCGGCGGTATTAATTTACATAACCCCGTTCTATTCATTCTTGAGGCCATTGGCACACTGATCAACCATGCGGCATGGCTGTATCTGATCTGTATATTCATCACGATCATCATGAGCTGGATAAATCCAAGCGCTTACCAACATCCCCTGGTTCAGATCGCGGTACAGATCACCAACCCGGTTATGCGCCCCTGTAGAAAGATCTTACCGCCCATGGCTGGCATCGATTTTTCGCCTATTCTCGCATTGATTATTATCTATGCAGTCATGTTCCTGGTTGCCGCTCCACTTATTGATTTGCCTGGCCACCCACGTTTCTAACCAATAGACGCGTTACTGGCTGATGGGCCTCGAGCACCATAGGTCTAACTGGTTGCGTTGGTAATAGCGATTACTCATCAAAGTACAGGTACAACCGGGTAGTTGTTGTAATGAAATTGCAGAGATTCATGATGACGCACTAAAAATCAGGATTAAGGCCCGCCAGCAGATAGCATAGCCAATAAATATCTTTGCGCATATTTGGCGAAAATTTGAGGTTAAAAAATCACTGATCAAGATAGAATCAGGCCAGGTCGCTAGAACCAAAACCCTCAGAATTCAACTTGCAGAACAAAAATTACCCAGTTTCTTCGCGCGTTAAACGCAAAATAATCGACTGGATCACATAAAGCATTTTATAAATAGGGGCTTGCTAAACTTCCTGCATGTGATGCCGTTAACACTATTGAGCTCATTTTGGGGCAAATTATCCAATCCGGTTGTTTCTTGAGTGTAATTTCACTCAAAAAAAAGCTATATTGATTAGCATGTTACCGGAATAAACTGAGACCATTTATGGCAGCCGATCGTTTTACAGACCAAATGCAGGCCTACGGAAAGTGGAAGTCCACACTCGTAGAGGCAATATTGAAATACCAGAGCTGGCTCGAGCAAAACAAAATGTCCGAAGCCGAAATGGAATTGCGCATTTTTGAATTGCTGGATCAGTTGCGATCTGACTCATTGACGATCGCATTTGTTGCAGAATTCGCTCGCGGTAAAACCGAATTAATCAACGGCATCTTTTTCTCTGAATATGATCGCCGTCTACTGCCATCAGAGGCAGGTCGCACTACCATGTGCCCGACTGAGTTATTTTATGACTCCGCAGAAAACCAGAGTTATATCCGTTTACTGCCAATCGAGACACGTCTTGAAGATACCAGCATCTCCGAACACAAACGCAACCCAATCAACTGGACAACCATTGAGCTGAACACCAGCTCATCTGAAGAAATGGCCGAGGCCTTCCGCGAAGTGGTACGCAAAAAAGCCGTACCACCAGAGGTGGCCCAAAAGCTGGGGCTGTTCAATCCTGAACACGACCAGGGCCACATAAACAAAGATGGTACCGTTGATGTGCCTATGTGGCGCCATGCTCTCATTAGTTTTCCACACCCCTTATTGAAAGAAGGTTTGAGCATCCTCGACACCCCGGGCCTAAATGCGATGGGATCAGAGCCAGAGCTAACATTGAACATGCTGCCGAATGCACAGGCCGTGGTATTTGTATTAGCTGCTGATACCGGTGTGACAAAGTCGGATATGGAGATGTGGACGCACCACGTCAAGGCATTAAATGCAGATACCCGTCATGCCCGCCTGGTGGTCCTGAACAAGATCGATACGCTTTGGGATGAACTAAAAGACGAGAGCAGTGTTAACAATACTATCCAGGCACAGTGTAATACGGCAGCCAAGATGCTCGACATAGAAACCAAGTCCGTTTTTCCGGTTTCAGCACAAAAAGGTCTGTTAGCCAAAATACGCCATGACCAGGACCTGTTAGAAAAAAGTAACATCCTGTCCCTGGAAACCATTCTCTCTACCGATATCCTGCCCAAGAAACAGGAAATCGTTCGCGACAGTGTCGTCGGTGAAATCGGCAGCATGGTCAAACAATCACGTGATCTGATTGCCTCACGCCTGGCCGACGCTAACAAACAACTCAAAGAACTTCAAAGCCTGAGCAATAAGAACGAAGACGTCATCTCGCACCTGCTAAAGAAAACGCGTTCAGAACAGGCCATCTACTACAAGAGTGTAGAAAGCTTCCAGGCGAATAGAAAGTTGTTTAGTGAAGCCCACACAGGGTTGCTGGGTATCCTTAGCCTGAATGAACTTGATCAGCTCATGTCCAAGACACGTAAGACTATGGCCGATACCTGGACCACAGTCGGTCTTAAAAACTCAATGAAGGAATTCTTTGAAGTAATTAATAACACCATCAAAGAAGCATCGTCACGCACCGACAAAACTAATATGTTGATGCAAGGCATTTATAGAAAATTCAATGCCGAACATGGACTTGGTGACACCAAGCCAAAATTATTCACCATGAGCAAGTATAAGCGTCATATGGAACGCCTCTATCATGAAGCAGATGCTTATCGTAAGAGTCCTGTCACCGCAATGACCGAACAAAGCTTTGTGATAAAGAAATTCTTTATCTCCATGGTCTCGCATGCACGTAATACATTTTTCAATGCACATCAGGAAGCTGAGTCCTGGGGTAAAGCAGCGATGGCACCACTGGTCTCCCGCATCAAAGAGCATAAAGACCAGATGGAAAAACGACTGGAAAGCCTGCGTAAGATCAACGAATCACGCGACACCCTTCAATCCCGTGTCGCCGAGCTGGAACGCTCTGCCGAGGCACTGAATGTTCAACTCGCCGATCTCAACATGTTGATGGAAACACTCAATCAACCGCTTGATAATTTTATAAACAAAGAACAACAAGTTGCTTAACCACTAATCCCCGCCAAGAGCGGGGATTTTTAATTCTATTTGCCTGCTCCGCACTTACCTGGTCCACATTTCATTGGACGCTGTTGCTCTTGCTTAGTGCCAGTATTATCCGTATCAAAATTAGCATCTCCCATATCCATCGGCATCCACACTTGTGCAATCAAATATACGCCGGCGGCTATAACTGTCACACCCGCTATAACTTTAACAACAACGTGTCGTAAAAACTTCTGTAAACTCGCAGCCATTAGCCCCATAGCTAACAAGTTTGGCAAGGTTCCCAAACCAAAGCTAAGCATCACCAATGCACCTTGCGT
>CAMYMU010000068.1 GCA_947259575.1 uncultured Ectothiorhodospiraceae bacterium
CGTTAGGTTACTTACATCGATTTTCATTGGCATACAAAGCCTCTTCAAACAATGCAAGCACCCACACAAATTATCTGATCTAATTGTTAAAGAGCAAAAACCGGTGGCCAAAGGACCTCCCGGCGCAGACTGGCTGAATTAGCCTAAATTTGAATCCCACCAAGCTTTTCAAGGGCTTATGGGCCCCTCTTCCTGTGTTTCCGAAGAGGTCAACGTCATGCGAAGGCGCGCATTATACGCACCCCGGGATACACGTCAACCCTAATATGTCATGTAAATGAAATCTTTTTTGCCTGCCTAAAAATTAACAAATAATCCCGCTGAGCCAAATCTGCGCAAAATATTAATTCCCATTAAAAACAATAAGTTAGTAACCAAAGCTAGTGTGGCGCATATTACAGCATAAGCTGCTTTTTAAGCCCAACAACACAACAACAGTTCCTATTTCTAAGATTATTTGTCTGAGGCGCTGGCCAAAGCCAGATACACAAGGATTATGCTCAATATTACGCCCAATTTTACCCTGTATACCTATAACAAGTGTGTGGAAAAAGGCCTTTACTGGGAAGACGTGAGCAACTTATTTGCTTTCTTGATGTGCCTGTTGTGTGGCATAACACTAATATTCAGCCAATAACTACAGGCATCCTTAAGAACATGGGCATATTCAGTGAAGGCAACCGGCTTTTGTATCACGCTGCTGGCGCCATGCTTATAGCTATTAAAGATATCGTCTTGTTTGTCACTGTTACTAATCATCACTACCGGAGCATGTTGAATGATGGTATTGCTGCGAATCCAATGCACCAGCTTGTAGGCGCTAGCATCAGGCAGATTAGTATCAATTAAGATTAAATCTGGGACTGGCTGAGCCAGAGATTGGTTGGGCTGGCTGAACTCCTGAATCAACGCGTCGGCCGTCTGCAAGGCCTCTAAATGAACGGCATAGCCCGCCTGTAAAATAGCTCTACGCGCCAGAGTAATATCATCACTATTCTTTTCCACCAGGTAGACCCGCTTGGCTAATGTCGTTGCTGCAGGTGTAGGCGCCTGGTTGTCTATATCTGATGATTTTTTTGTTGCGTGTTTCATCCTTGAGTCCTTACTTGAAAGCTATGGATACTAAGTGTGGTAAAGCAAACCCAGCCTGTCACGCTAAATGTTTTGCAAGTTGTGTCAGATACGGAGTCAGAAACGATCTTTTACAATGGGGACGGTCACTCTGGCTACAATTCAACCTACCCTCTCAGATATAGAGCAGCTTCAAATAGTGTTTACATAAAAATTATGGTCAATTCTCAATATTTGCTTCCATTTTCCTGAGATTCGATTATATTTCTAGTAACCCACTTAACTGTTTTAGGGAACCCAATAATGCAGGAACGGGAAGCCAGATTACTCTTTGAGTCAAATGATCTAAGCAACGTCATTATTAGCGCTAGCAATGATAAACCAGGCTGGACAATTAACTTCGTTGATAAAAACGATAACAGTCAGTTTCTTGTCTCAAAACGATCAAACGATCCAAGACTATTCAAAACCTCTGATGCCGCTTTACGCTGCTGTGCGCGTATTGGTTTTCATCAAGTTGAAGTTAAAGTCTAATTAGACCACGAGCACATCCAAGCGTTACGTCTTCCACCGATGGGATGAGTCTTAGTTACTTTATCCAGTTCAATTACCTGGGTACGATTTATCCTTTCCCGTTATTAACAATTTGGGTATATTTAAAAGACTACTAACCGATCAGATAAAACAGGCTAGTGCCAAAATGAACGAGCGGGATGTAAGACTTTTATTCAACGCCAATCACTGGAGTGGCGCAGTCGTTAAGTATGCTCCGAAAGAAGAAGGTTGGTTAGTTGAACTACAGGAAGCAGAAACAAGAGAACTTCAAGTCCTTACCTTAAAGCGCGGCAAACCAAGAATATTTAAAACCTCCGACACTGCTTTGATGTGGTGCCGTGATATTGGTTTTCAAAAAATAACTGTCCAGTTACATAAGCTACATGACCAAGAATCTCTACCTGATCATGAAACCCCGATTGTCTTATTAGTTGAAGATAATAGCAGTGATATCGAACTCACATTTAGGGCGATTCAACGACTAGACGTAAACTTCGATATAATTGTCTGCCGTGATGGTCAAGAGGCCCTGGACTTTCTATTTGCAAAAGAGAAATATTCATCTAGAAATATCAAAGAACTTCCACAACTCATTCTATTAGACATCAACCTGCCCAAAATCAATGGGATTAGCGTCCTTCATGAGATTCGTAAATCAGACATTACTCATTACATCCCAGTAGTGATGCTAACAACTTCTGATGAGAAGAGTGATATACAAAAATGCTACTCAAACCTGGTGAACAGTTATGTATGCAAGCCTGTAGATTACACAGAATTCTGTAATACGCTAAAAGCACTTGGTGAATACTGGCTAACGACGAATACTCCACCACCCGTTAATTAAGTCAGGCCTTGTCAGGTAGTTCGAAATAGACTGTTGTTCCTTTGTGTAAGACTGAATCGGCCCAGATGCGACCACCATGTCGTTCGATAATTCTAAAAACGGTAGCAAGACCAATTCCATAACCACTAAACTCTTCTTCTTTGTGTAGCCTTTGAAAGGGCTTGAATAGTTTATCTTTAAACGACATATCAAAACCAACCCCATTGTCTTTAACGTATACCACAGATGTCTTGTTATGTTTTTCTGCCCCGATTTTGATCTCTGCTTTTTCTTTATCAATAGAGAATTTCAAAGCATTCATGAGTAGATTTTCTAATGCAATCTTTAGCAACATGGCATCACCTTCTACTTTGATATTCTCCTGTATCTCAAAATGAGCTTTATCCAAATCAGGCCCATCCACCAGATCGTCAATAATTGTTTGGCACAACTTGGTAATATTAACTGTTTGCACATCTAGTTCATGACGCCGGATTCGAGAGAGCGAGAGCAGGCTGTCAATTAAAGCTCCCATTTTCTTACTCGCCGAACTAATTTTGTTAAGCAGTTGATGTCCTTCTTCATCAAGTAAATCTGCTTTATCTTCACCGAGTATATGGGTAAAACCATTTATAGCGCGCAAGGGAGTTCTTAAATCATGTGACACGGAATAAGCAAAACTTTCGAGTTCGTTATTTGCTTGTTGTAGATCCGCAGTTCGAAGCCCAACTTCTATTTCCAAATTCTTACGATGTTCATCTAAGGCACTGAGTGCATCTGCACGCTCCATTTCCATCGAAATACGTGCAGCAACAACACTGAGTGTATCTTCATACCAGTCTGTCTCAGTGTGTGGTTTGTCATCCATAACTAAAACAAGTCCAGTCTTTTCACCTTGTGTATTCACTAATGGTGAACCAAAATACGATCTGATTCCAAACTCAATTAACATGTCATCATCAGGAAATCTTTCTCTAACATTATTGATGATAATTTTCGAACCCGAATTAATAACTTCGTTACATGGAGTACCTTCAAGGTTATAAGTAATATTGTCCACGATTTGATTATTCATATATAAGGCTTCAGATACAACCTGGTTCTTATCTTTATCTAACCTGCCAACCATTGCATACCTGGCATCGAACACATCTACTAACAATTGCAAACTATCTTTTAAGAACAAAGAAAAATCTATTGCAGGTGCCCGGGCTAGAGCACGATAAACGTTATGATGACGTATACGCTCACTAATATTTCGTACATTAACAATAGCGCCCTGCACCTCATCACTCTCGCCATAATATGGTGTGTAAGTAATTTCTACCGGAACAGTTCTATCAGGACGTTCCACTACAGATTCAAACACAAAGTGTTTACCCTGGAATACTTGATCCATACGTTGTTTAACCACACTCGTAAAATACTCAGGGCCTAATAAGTCAGAAACAGTATGGTTGACAATTTCTTCATATTCCTTATCAAACATTGCACAATAGGCCTGATTCACAGCAAGGTAAGTATACTGCTTGTCAACGAATGCCATTTGATCTGAAGTTGTAGACATAATTTTTTCATACATAGACAGACGCGTTTCTTTTTCTTTTATATGACTTATAGATTCTTTCAGGTTGACTTGCATTTTTTGTAATGCACTAACTACAACATCTAACTCATCATCGTAGTTGCTTCGCTTTTTACGATCTAGATATAGTGTTGAGTCCAGGTTAGTTAAGGTAAGCTGGTCGGCAAAATTGGCTATGTGATGTAAGTGTCGAGTGACAAGGTACTGAAAAATTAAAAATATGAAGCCAGTAACTAAAAATGTTTTAATCCCATTACTGATGAGAATATTCCATACTTCGTTGATCAGATTTTGATAAACCTCATTAAGAGAAGCCTGCACATATAAATCTGCTATATGATGCCTCTCACCACGATGGATATAATAAATTGGGTACGTTTTTTCGATCTTATTTTCTTTTTGCATCACACCAGCCGTAACCCAGGATCGGCCTTGCTCTCTAACTCCCAGATAAACAATATCTTGCAGATTAAGCAATCCATGAAGATGAGTGCGCATTTCATCTTCATCTGCGACCCAGGTTTGAGTCGCAATATTTGAAAGGTAAACAGTTTCTATCTGTTCAAGATGCGCTTCAATCGCATTGAGGTCACGATCATAATATCCATATAACTGATAGGCACTGGTAAATAATGTAATAAAACCACTAAACAGGACTACCGCGATAATCAGGCGGCGGGCTATTCGTTTATGTGTCGATTTATACTTACCCATTATTTAAGCGGTTCTAGAATCTGTTCTTCCAATTTGTCATAGCTGCCATCACGTTTCATGCTTACTAACGCCTCTGCAATTTTTATAGCCAGCACTCTGTGTTTTTTATGCAGGTACATATACATTTCTCGCTTTGACAAGGCAGGTTGTATCAGCCTGACTTTTTTCAATTGAGTTTGTTGGATTTGCCGAAGGCCGGCCCAGCGTTCATAAATAACCACTTGAGTTCGTTTTCGAGCCAGTAGGTAAAAAAGCTGCTCGGGATTTTTTACTTTAGTAATTTCAGTCTCGGCTGGAACATTTCTCTCAAGAATCTTCCAGCCATTAATAAATGCTACGGAATAATTAGTAAGATCTGGCCAGCCACCATTTAAATTTATTTTTAGTTCGCTGAAGGCATAAAATTCCCAGTCCATAATTGATTCCGGTACTCTGATTAAATTAGGATAGATTTTTTCCAGACCGGCAATCCGACTCATCTCACCATCTTCGATACCTAGATTGACATTTATTAGACCACGTTCGGCAGGTAGCATTACTGTTTCTAATTTAAGACCACTACGACGAAATGCTTCAGCTGCAACAAGGTCTAAGAAACCAGTCTGTTCCGGTGTGTTAAGAGGGCTTTCGCCTGTAGTATTGATTACCAGGGTTTGACTTGCATGAACCAGCTGGCTGGCCAGTATCCATAAGAATAGGATGCTATAAGCTTGTTTCTTCATTTAGTCTGTCTTCAGTTAATGTTTCTTCACTAAAACTATAGCTGATAATTAATATTTAAATCGTCGCGCTAGCTAGATTGGAAAACAGACTTTCATTTAGGCTTTTTATTTTCTTAAAAAAATGATTACTCAACAGTCACTTTTGCAAAACGTCGCTTACCGACTTGATAAACATGGCTCGTGCCCGTTTTGATTAGAAGTTTGCTATCTTCAACTTTTTCGCCATCGATTTTTACCGCACCTTGCTTGATCATACGCATGGCATCAGAGGTACTATTAACCAGTTTTGCTTCTTTTAAAAGATTCGCAATTGCGATTTGTCCGTCTGCCGCTTTCAAGGTTACTTCCTCTATCTCATCTGGCATCGCGCCTTTCTGGAAACGAGCAATAAAAGTTTCCCTGGCCTTAGTAGCAGCGGTTTGATCATGAAAACGCTCGATGATTTCTTCGGCCAATGCAAATTTGACGTCACGGGGATTCTTACCGTCTGCAATTTCGGTTTGGAAAGTCTTTATCTCAGCCTCTGATTTAAAACTCAACAATTCAAAATAGCGCCACATCAAATCATCGGAGATCGACATAATCTTGCCAAACATCTCATCAGGTGATTCGTGGATACCTATATAGTTATTAAGCGACTTGGACATCTTCTGCACGCCATCCAGTCCTTCAAGTATGGGCATGGTCAAAACAATTTGCTGCTCCTGGCCATAATGCTTCTGTAATTCACGTCCAACCAGGAGATTGAATTTTTGATCCGTACCACCGAGCTCAACATCAGCCTTCATCGCTACTGAGTCATAGCCCTGAATTAACGGGTATAGGAATTCGTGGATCGCAATCGGTTGCCCTGATTTATAACGCTTATCAAAATCGTCACGCTCCAGCATGCGAGCAACCGTGTGTTTTGCCGCCAGCTGAATGAGATCGGAGACATCCATCTCATTCATCCAGCTTGAGTTGAACATCACCAGGGTCTTTTCAGGATCCAGGATTTTGAAAATTTGCTGCTCATAGGTCCTGGCATTTTCGATGACGTCGTCGCGGGTTAAGGGTGGACGAGTCGCACTCTTTCCGGTTGGGTCACCAATCATGCCGGTGAAGTCACCTATTAAAAATAGTACTTCATGTCCCAGGTCCTGAAACTGGCGCAGCTTATTGATAAGTACCGTATGACCGAGATGAAGATCTGGCGCGGTTGGATCAAAACCAGCCTTTATTCTCAGTGGCTTATCCTTTTTAAGCTTCTCGATAAGCTCGGCCTCGAGCAGCAGCTCATCACAGCCCCGCTTAATAATGGCTAAATTCTCATCAATCTTCGCTTTGATCTTATCGACCATAGTTTTGTCTTTTCTCTGCCGTAAAAGCCGGCTAGGTTAGCACAGCCCGGCATTGTTTATGAATCTATACAATATCTAATGGTTTTGGGTACACTGGGCCCATATTGGACAAAAAGAAACGCTAAAGCTGGGGGAAATTTGACCGAAGAGCTATTTAGGGTTATCTTTTAAAAAAACAGAAAAAGCTAGGGTTTTCCGTGAATTACAAGTCAATCTTAACAAGAGATTTTAAGAGTATTGCTCATCCTGAATTGAGCCAGAATCCTGTTCGGTTCAAACGCCTGCACATGCTCGTACTCCTCGCCTTAGTAGCCGTAATTGGCACGTTGATTTCGGTAGTCTCACTTGATGCCAAAGCAAAAAAACATGTTTCAACAATTAACAACGATCCGGAAAGCCAGTTGGTTTTACCGATAGACATCCCGTCTACCGAACAGAGAACCGAACTCACTAGAACTACACAAGAACAACAACAGTGGCAAACAGCCACAGTGAAAAGAGGTGACTCGCTTGCCGCTATTTTCAAACGCAATGCTTTAGAAGCCAGTGAACTACACGCGATCATGAAGCTCGGTAAAGAAACCCGACGCCTGCGCAATGTCCAACCCGGACAAACATTCCGTTTTCAAGTTGATGAAGACGGTAGTTTACAAAAACTACATTATGAAGTGAACCAACTTGAGACGTTGGCAATCCAACGCGATGGCGACAGCTTTGTAGCATCTTATCATCACAAAGATGTTGAGAAGCGCACTAATCACGCTTCAGCGATGGTCATCAGTTCTTTATTCGAAGCAGGACGTGAGGCAGGTCTGTCCGACAGCCTGACCATGGAGCTTGCTAATATATTCGGTTGGGATATCGACTTTGCCCTCGACATTCGTCAGGGTGATCACTTTACTGTGATCTATGAAGAGCACTTCCTAAATGGTGAAAAAATTAGTAACGGCGCTGTACTCGCCGCAGAATTCGTAAACCAGGGTAAATCCTATAAGGCAATTCGTTACACCGATGCAAGTAATCGCAGCGATTACTATTCACCAAAAGGTCTATCAATGCGCAAGGCCTTTTTACGTACACCGGTTGATTTCCGTCGAATCAGTTCACGTTTTGGTAAACGCAAACATCCCATTTTAAACCGGTTGCGCATGCATAAAGGCGTCGACTACGCTGCACCTCGTGGTACACCTATTCGTGCAGCAGGTGATGGTAAAATTGTACATAAAGGCCGTAAGGGTGGTTATGGGCGCGCCATCATCATTCAACATGGTGGTCGCTACAGTACACTCTATGCACATATGAACTCATATCGAAACGGAATGTATGTCGGTAAACGTGTCAAACAAGGTCAAATAATCGGCTACGTCGGTAGTTCTGGTCGTGCAACCGGACCTCACCTACATTATGAATTCAGGGTTAACGGCGCACACCGCAACCCACTAACGGTAAAATTACCCAGCGCAAAACCGATCAATAAAAAATATAAGCAGGCATTTCAGGTGCATGCCAATACATTGATTAGCCAGATTGAGATGTTCAAAGAAACCAATATCGCTCTTAATCATCAATGATCAATTCTCATGGACGATCTCTACATAGGACTTATGTCTGGCACCAGTATCGATGGTGTCGATGCCGCTCTGATTGACCTGTCTAAACAACAATTCAAATTAATCGGAACACTGTATCAAGCTTACCCCAATTCAATAAAGCAAACCCTCAGCAATATCATCCAGGGCAAACAAAGCGCCCTCGCGGATCAAGCCAAACTTGATAACGAACTGGCCATACTCAATGCAAATGCGGTTAACGCCTTACTAAAAGATACTCGCGTTGCTCCCAGTAAGATCACGGCCATTGGCTACCATGGTCAAACTATTTTTCACCAGCCGGATGGTGACCACCCCAACTCCTTGCAGTTAGGCGATGCAAACGTATTGGTTGCTAAAACAGGTATTACAGTAGTCGCAGATTTTCGCCGCATGGATATGGCCGTTGGCGGTCAGGGTGCCCCGCTGGTACCGGCATTCCATCAGTTTTTATTCCAGAATAACACTCAAACTAAATCGAAAAACATCGCCATACTTAATATAGGTGGCATTGCGAACCTGACTATTCTGCCCGCTGATAACACACAAGCCATAACAGGGTTTGATACAGGGCCAGGAAATTGTCTGCTCGATGAATGGATCCAATTAGAGAAAGACCAGGCCTTTGATAAACATGGCGCCTGGGCAAGCCAGGGACAGTTAAATAAACATCTCCTGGAAGCTTTACTAGACGATAATTATTTTTCTAAAAAGCCACCTAAGAGTACAGGCCGCGAGTATTTCCATCTGAGTTGGCTACGAGAAAAATGTAAGCAAAAAGACATCGACCTAACCGCTATTCCCGCACAAGATGTGCAATCGACCCTGGCTTCGCTGTCCGCCATTACGATTGCCCGCGCCATTGCAGAACATGCACCAGGCACTCAACAGGTTTTTGTCTGTGGTGGTGGTGCGCATAATCAGTTTTTATTAGAATTATTGCAGGCCCAGCTCGGGGAAATCTCTCTGGCAACTACAACTGCGCTTGGCCTGGATCCTGATTGGGTTGAGGCTTCTGCCTTCGGATGGTTAGCTCAACAGCGACTCACAAAACGTCCAGCAAATATTCCAAGCGTTACCGGTGCCAGCAAACTAGTCTTACTTGGTGCGATTTACCAAGAGTAAGTTTACTTACCTAAGTTTGTGAATATTAGTAGTTGGGTCGGGATTTTCGATCCACTTTATATTTTCAAGTATCGGTGTAACCATTTCTGCGGGGACCGGACGACTAATATAATAGCCCTGAATATTATCGCAACCTAACTCTGCTAATTGCTGAGTTACCGTTCCATTTTCAACACCTTCAGCGATTACATCTAGACCCAGGGTATGTGACATATCAATTATAGATTGAACTATCGCTCTATCGTCTGAATCAGTCGCCATATCCATAACGAATGACTTATCAATTTTTAGTGCATGCACCGGTAATTTTTTCAGAAGACTTAGTGATGAATAACCTGTTCCAAAATCATCAATCGCAACACTGACATTCAAGGCACCCAGTTTATCAAGGACTTTAACCACATAGTCAGGATCACTCATAATAGCGCTCTCAGTGACTTCGAACTCAAAGGCCGTGTTTGGAACTTCTGTTTCATCCAGCAGTCGCTCTAACTCAAGAATAAAATCAGAATCATGCAGGTTATGCATGGAAAGATTGATCGCAACAACGATTTCTATCCCCGCATTATACCACTGTTCATGTTGAGCGATTGCCGATTTGATTACCCAATATGAAAGAGGTCGAATCAGTGTTGACTGCTCAGCCATTGGAATGAACTCATCAGGAGGAATAAAACCACGTTCAGGGTGATTCCAACGTATCAATGCCTCAACTCCAGTAATCCTTGAGGATTTCAAATCAACCTTTGGTTGATAATACAGTTCCAGTTGATCGTCATAAATGGCCTGGCGTAACTCACCCATTAAGCTAAGGCGATCCGGGGTATTACTATCCGCACCAGGATTATAAACATCGTAACCCGTCTTTTTATTCTTGGCTGTATACATCGCAACGTCAGCCGATTTCAGAATAGCTGATGTTGTGGTGCCGTGTTTAGGGAAAGTCGCGATACCAAAGCTGGCAGCAATGGAGAAACCCATTTCACCAACGTTAAAAGATGGCTCCAGTATTTTCTGAATTTTCTTAGCCACAAGTTTTGCGCCAAGCTCATCTGTCTCTGGTAGTATGATCGCAAACTCGTCACCGCCAAGGCGCCCAATAAAATCAGAAGGTCTTAGTGAATCACGCAAACGTAGACCTACTTCAACCAGCAATTGATCACCACAATCGTGCCCAAGGGTATCGTTGATCTCCTTAAACCTGTCCAGGTCCATCATAATCACGGTAAAACATGCGCTATCACGTTTAGATTCAGCTAAGGTTGTGTTTAAGTGGTCCTGTATAGAAAAACGATTGGGTAAACCGGTCAAAGAATCATGTAAAGCCAATTCCTCTAAGCGTTCATTTAGAGCCTCTAGCTCTTGGGTGCGTTGCACCACTCGCTCTTCAAGGTATTGGTTCAGCTCCTGGACTGTCTTTAGCGCTTCATCCTTCTCACTTATTGAGCTTTGCAGCTTATCCATCATTTGATTAAAGACACGGCCGAGATGTCCTAGTTCATCTGCACTCTGTATATCAACGGCCTTATCTAACATACCCTTGGAAATTCTGCGTGCGGCCTGAACCAGCTGCAAAATCGGTCTCATTGCATAGGTCTTGAAAACCACATAAATACCCATGCCAAGTAAAAGAGTCAGTACAGTGCTAACTACTGCCTGGTTAATCAGCTTCTTTTGCGATGCTAGTTCAACGCGATTTTTGTCCACACCAACATGGAAGTGGCCAAGCATGTTTTTCTGAAAAAAGATTGGGAAACTACGATGAATAATATTTTCATTCTGCTTGATGTTATTCACGATAGCCTTAACATTCATCGTTTTCTGATTTTTCAATTCGCCTGCGACATAACTATTTCTGCGATCAAGATAGGAGGTTAGCGCATCTCCCTCAGAAGAGATAATAACAGCATAGACAATGTCTTCACCTTTATTGATCTCTTCCATGTAATTATCAAGTGCATCAAAATCATAGGACAGAAGTGCTTCTGGTGAAATACTGACAACAAAATTGCCTAACATTTCTGTTTGTGTTTCGATGCTTGAAAGGAGTTCGCTTCGTTGCGATTGATAGTTAATAACTGCACTCGCACCCATAAGCACAAATACAACCACCACGGTCAACGTCACAAATTTTCCGGCCAGGCTATTGCGCCACATTAGGTCGATAAGAGTGTTTTCGCCTTTAAACTTACTCATGTTACTCAATACTGCTCCCCGAGGACTTCAAAGGTAATCTCTCGGTGTCGGTTATAATCACCATCCGTTGCGATGTTAATGCCTGTTAACTTGGCTTTTTCTAGAATATTTTTACCACCAGCAGATTTATGAAGATTAACTAGAACCGACTGAATTTTGGATCTTAGCTCAGTCGGCATATCTCCATTCACAGCCCAGGGCAAATGAGCAACAGGGTCACTAACCGCAAGATACTTCATTTGCGTTGTATCACACTTTGATTTCACACTCGGCAACTCTAAACCAACGTCGCCCATTCCTGCAGCTTTACTTCGTTTGAAATAAGTAGAAAGAATGGAGTTCGGCGGTGTCTTTGAAAAATCTTCCTGGTAGTCTCCTGCTTTCAAACCTGCTCTTCGAAGTAAGTAGGTAGGTATGATATAGCTCATCATTGCCTTCGGGCCCCCACCAAAAACTATCTTCTCACCTTTGAGGGCCTGCAAGTTTTTTATCATGGAATCTTTTCTCACAATAATAGTCCCCGAAATCGCAGCCTTACCAAATTCTTCATTCATGGCGATCACATCGTAACCAAGTTTTTTATGAGAGCGAATATAGTGATATTGATTGTAATGAACGATGTCATAGCGAAGTGTGCTAACACCATCCCAAAAGTCCTTGAAGTTTGCCGAAGTCTCTAGGGTGACTGGGCGACCGAGTACAGTAGAGAGATGCTTTACCAATGGGGTGAACATTTCGAAAGTCAGTTTGGCGCTTCTTCGTGGTAAAACACCCATGATCAGGGGATCTTGCTCTGCCAGCACTGGCGCTGGAACTGGTAACAAAATTAACAGGGGCAAGGCGATACTGAGCAAATAACGCCTTAACACATTGTTTTTATACAATTTTATTCTATCTTTCAGACTCATCAGGCGAGCTATCCCCAAGCAAAATCAACTATCCATATAGATCTCGGCAGATAGGCCAAAATGCTTAGCCTGAGTGGGGACGATAAGGGATAAAATTCCTTTATTTATTGGCTAGTTGCGAAGCTCGATTGGCACATAATCGCGTGAAGGCTCACCAGTATAGACCTGGGTAGGCCTGAAGATACGATTATCACCTAGCTGCTCACGCCAATGAGCCAACCAGCCAGCTGAACGCGCTACCGCGAAAATAGCAGTAAACTGATCGGCAGGTATGCCCATTTCGTGGTAAAGAATACCGGAGTAAAAATCGACATTGGCATACACACCTTTATGGGCAAGGCGATCCTCTGAAATACGTTCGACTTCTTTGGCTGTCTCAAGTAACGGGTTGACGTTACCGCCTCTTGATTCCAGTAATTTATCAACCAGCTTTTCCAGGAACTTGGCGCGTGGGTCTTTGGTTTTATATTCACGGTGGCCCATTCCCCAGATGATCTCCTTATTGGCAAGCTTATTATCGATATACTTCTCAACCTTAGCTGGACTACCGATCTCAGCCAACATCTCCAGTACTTTCTGATTCGCCCCACCATGCAGGGGTCCGGATAATGTGCCAATGGCTGCTGCAATCACACTGTATGGACTGGCCAGAGTAGAGGCCGTTACCAGGACTGAAAAGGTCGAGGCGTTGATGGTATGTTCGGCATGCAAGATCAAACAGACATCCATGATTTTTGCCAGCAGCGGATCAGGCTCGGTGCCAGTAAACATATATAAAAAGTTTTCTGCATAACTCAAATCACTGCGTGGTTCGGGTGGTTCATAACCACGACGCAGGTGTTCCCACATAGCAACAATGGTGGCCATGCGGGCAATAATCTCTACCGTCATATTGTGGATATAATTCAGGTCCTCGCAGGCGTCGGCATCAGTCAGGCACTCATTACCCGGGTAGAACATGCCTAAGCTAGCTACCGCTGTCTGCAACATTTCCATCGGGTGGCCGCTGGGAGGAAAGGTCTTCATTAAGTCACGAATGTGGTACTGAGTCCGTCGGCTGGCACGAATACGTTGATCAAAGTCTTCCAACTCTTGAGCCGTCGGCAGTTTGCCATCCAGCATTAGCAAGGTTGTTTCTTCGAAGGTACTTTTCTCGGCAAGCTGCTCGATGGGATAACCGCGGTAGGCAAGAATGCCTTTCTCGCCATCGATATCCGAAATATTGGACTGGGTCGCCGGTACACCAGCAAGGCCCGGTAGGTACTCACTCATTTCTCTCTCCCTAAAAATCGAGATTGGAACCAGAAAACCGCCATACCATCACCAAACAGTTAATGGGGTCTTCGGTGGGATAATTTGACAAGCTAAAGGATAGCACACCACCACTATGCGGCAGCTATCCAGTACAAAAAACGTGTTTGAAATTCAGCCAGTTAGGCCTAAAAACTAATCTGCCAGGCCTATCGGCTAAACAGAGAAGGAAGAACCACAACCGCAGGTTGTCGTTGCATTCGGGTTATTAATAGTGAACTGGGCACCGGATAAGTCTTCCTTGTAATCCACTTCTGCGCCGACTAAATACTGAAAGCTCATTGGATCGACTAACAGAGTCACACCGCTATTCTCAACGATGGTATCGCCATCTTGCTGGTTTTCATCAAAGGTAAAACCGTATTGGAAACCGGAACAGCCACCACCGGTAATGAACACGCGTAATTTCAGCTCATCATTGCCTTCTTCTGCAATCAATTGCTTCACTTTATTCGCTGCATTGTCAGTAAAAACCAGTAAGGACTCTTGTGCTGCTTCACTCATATCAACATCCACTTTTAATAGTTCTGGGCCATATACCACATACTTTATGTGGCTTTATCTAAAACTTCAATATCCCAGATGTAGGGGTCAATGCCCCGAAATCAAGTCTATTCTGTCCCTTTAGAATCACCGCTCGCGACCTTAGTCGGCATAGCCACGACTGAATTATCGGCCTGATGGACCAGATTGCCATTGACCTCAGCACCCATCGCCATTTCAATCAAACTGTAATACACGTTGCCATGCACACGCGCCTGAGCCGCCAGTTCCACATGGGCCAGCGCATGTACGTCACCAATCACGGTTCCATTCACCACCACATTGGGTACCTTCACCTCACCCTCGATGGTGCCGCGCTCGCTCAAGGTCAAGACTGAATCATCACCTTCTGCAGCGATCACATTGCCGACCACCTTACCATCGACATGCAAGCCCCCACTGAAGATTACATCACCGTGGATCTCGCTGTTTTGTCCAATTAAGGAATCGATCTGTGCTGTTTGTTTTGGTTTCTTACTATTACCCCACATGGGTTCCTTCTCCTATGTTGGCCAATCAAATGTCTTCTCAAAGGGTTCCTTGCGACGTTGATCCTTCGGAACCACTGAGACAGTAACACGTTGTGGCGTAAATCCTGAAGGCAAGGTCAGCTCACCTTCCAGGCTTTGAAAATAACGAAAACGGTACTTCAGCTCTTTGACCGCCTTCTCAGTTACCTGACTTAAATTGAGCACCTTCGGCTTATCACCCTGCGTGCCTACTATTTTAATACGAATAATACCGGTTGCGGAGCGGTCATTCTTTAAAACTTGTGTCAGGATCACTTTAAATTGATAGCCATTTGGCTTGCCATTTGCCTCCACCCGAAAGCGCTGTAAGTACAATCCATGAGCCGCATCCTTGGGTGAGACAATGCCTCGGTAAAAAGCCAACTCGCCTTTTAATTCCAGGATCTCTGCCTGCAGAACTTTCAGCGTAGTATCCAGTTCATCGTAGGCCTTACGTTCGATTTGGGCGGCGCGTTCAAGCACAGCCTTTTGCTCATCGAGTTGATCGATCTTTTCTTCCAGCTCACTCACATGATCCAGTAAAACGGCATGATCGTCGTCCGCTTCAATGCTATCAAAGCCGGCACTAAAGCGACCGTATTCATACAATGCATAGCCGATCGTGATAAATGCGAAAATCACCAATCCGAATATAATTCGCATCTTCCAGGGCTGATGAGCTTTTACAACTAACGACATCTATGGCACCAATCCAATTACTTCAAGGCCAGCGGTTTCATTGATTCCAAGCATAATATTCATATTTTGCACGGCCTGCCCTGCCGCACCTTTTACCAGGTTATCAATCACCGATAAGACCACCACCGTGTCCCCGCTTGGAGGTACATGCACGGCAACGCGACAATGATTGGCACCCTTCACACTACGCGTCTCTGGATGGCTACCCGCTGGCATCACATCGACAAACGGCTCTGACTGATAGCGTTGTTCAAACAGCTGCTGCAAATCAGTCTCTTTGTCGTTCAATTTCGCGTAGAGCGTGGCATGGATTCCTCTTATCATCGGTGTTAAGTGTGGTACAAAGGTCAAACCAACCTGCTCCTGACTCATACCATTCAGGCCCTGACGAATCTCAGGCCAGTGACGATGACCTGCTACATTATAGGCCTTCATACTCTCACTTGCTTCTGCCAACAAGGTACCCACATTCGCACCCCGACCGGCACCACTCACGCCTGACTTGGTATCTGCAATCAACTGGTTCGGCTCAACCAGGTTCGCTTCGAGTAGAGGCATAAAGCCAAGTTGCACCGCAGTCGGATAACAGCCTGGATTTGCCACTAGCTTTGCCGATTTGATCTGGTCCCGATTTATTTCAGGCAAACCATAAACCGCTTCTGTTAGAAGATCAGGACAGGCATGCTCCATGCCATACCACTGCAGCCACTCATCTTTGTCGTGCAAACGAAAATCAGCCGCGAGGTCGATAACGCGTGTTCCTGCCGCAAGCAATTCAGGCACCAGCTTCATCGCGGTGCCATTGGGGGTCGCAAAAAAGACCACATCACACTGTGAAAGTATTTTCGGATCCGGTTGACTAAAAGCCAGGTCGAGGTGACCACGCAGGTTTGGGAACATCTGCGCAACGGGTACACCCTCCTCTGAGCGTGAGGTGATGGCGGTTATCTCCGCCTCCGGATGCAACGCCAACAGACGCAATAACTCCACACCGGTATAACCTGTGCCGCCAACAATTCCGACTTTGATCTTCTTACTCATCCTGCTTTCTGTCCATATAATGCCTTTTGATGGTGCATGATACTTGAGAACTTGATGTTATGTAAAAGAGAAGCCTCACATATCACGGATGAGAGACTGCAATACAGCTCGGCAGGCAATACAATGTGCTAATGCATAAGAAACACATCCACAACGTCAGGCGCTATGTAATGTCCACCCGCAAGTGGAAGCTGCGCATGATGTTCTGGGGCGGCGCCATCACGATTGGTGCGGTAGCAGCCATATTTGCCCTGGCAAGCTACGAGTCAGATGAATTATTCAGAAACTTTTATCGTTCATATCCGTTGCTCTCACTTCTCATTCCACCGGCGGGGCTGGTACTAATAGCCATCCTGACTCGCTATGTCTTCAAGGGTTCGGAAGGCAGCGGGATTCCACAGGCGATTGCGAGCCTGAGCATGCACAGCAGCCACGCCCGATCCCTTATCCTGTCGCCCAGAATTGTGATTGGTAAGATGCTGTTGACCTGTGGCGGCCTACTCAGTGGCGCTTCCATTGGCCGCGAAGGACCCACCGTGCATATCGGTGCGGCGATTATGTACTCGCTACGACGCATTGCCCCGTTTAGGGGTAAAGACATTACCCGCGGCCTGATTCTGGCTGGCGGTGCAGCTGGGATCTCCGCTGCCTTTAACACCCCACTTGCCGGAATTATGTTTGCCGTCGAGGAGATGAGCCGGTCCTTCCATGAGCGCACCAGTGGCATTCTATTGATTGCCGTTATTCTGGCCGGTATTACCGCCCTGACTATCCTGGGCAATTACACCTATTTCGGCATCTCCGATGCAACAACGACGATCAAAGAAGCCTGGCCCGCTATTTTAATCTGCGGTGTCCTGGGCGGCTTCTTTGGCGGGACATTTAGTAGCCTGCTATTGCTACTTACGAAACTCATTACCAATTTTGCGAAGAAACACCCCTTCAGCCTCGCTTTTGCCTGTGGCCTGGCCATTAGCCTGTTGGGTTTCCTCTCCGGCGGCCAAACCTTTGGCACGGGTTACCACGAGGCGAAAGATCTGATTACCGGTGATGCTCAACCCGATGTAATGTTCCCTATATATAAGTATATCGCGACGATTGCCTCCTACCTGAGCGGCATCCCAGGTGGTATCTTTGCCCCGTCCTTGTCCATTGGTGCCGGTCTAGGGGCTAGCATTTCGGAGTTTTTCCCCTATATTCCGCTCGCAGTACTGGCCATGTTGGGCATGGTTGGGTATTTTACTGGCGTCGCACAGACACCATTGACCGCTTTGATTATTGTGATGGAAATGACGGACAATTCATCGATGCTATTGCCATTGATGGCAACCGCGCTCATCGCCAAGGGGATTTCCCGCTGGATCTGCCCGAAACCTATATATCAGGCCATGGCCGAGGCTTATATCGGCGCAATAGTGAACCAGGGCGAGCTAGATGAATCAAAGCAGAAAGCGACTAAATAATTAAACAACTGTCAGGATTAGAATAGACATGAAGAAACTATCAATACGTGATTGGATCATTGCCGGCTTTGTCGGTGTCTTATTAATCAGCATGGCCTATATCTGGTTCAGCCCTGCCGGTGTCCAGCCTGCCCCTGACTTACAAGTGTCGGTATTTAACTCCGAACAGACCATTGATCTCAAGGCACTAAAAGGTCGCCCAGTACTCGTGACCTTTTGGGCCACATCCTGCCAGGGCTGTATCAAGGAAATGCCTCATTTGATCGAACTCTATGAAGAGCTGGCGCCGAAAGGGTTGGAGATTATTGGGGTTGCTATGTCTTATGATCGCCCTGACCACATCCTGGAAATGCAAAAACGAAAGAAGATTCCCTATCCTCTCGTTTATGATGGAATCGACGAGGCCTCACGTGCCTTTGGCGGTATTCGCCTGACCCCAACCACCTTTTTGATCAGTCCCAAAGGACAGATCGTGAGACAGAAAATCGGTGAGATGGATATGAAATTGTTGCATGCCCAGATCGTAACTATGCTGAAATCTGCTGGGCTGAAATCTGCCGAGAAGCAATCATAATGCTCTGGCTCAAGGCCCTGCACCTCATTTTCATGGTCACCTGGTTCGCTGGCTTATTTTATTTACCACGCCTGTTTGTCTACCACGCTATGTCGGAGGATCAAACCAGCCTCGAACGCTTCAAAGTCATGGAACGTAAACTGTTCTTTGGCATTATGACCCCGGGCATGATGCTGACCCTTATCTTTGGTATCTGGATGTTATTCACACGCGATTATATGGCCGAACTCTGGGTTCACATCAAGTTGGCCTTAATCGCGGTACTTGTCGTCTACCACCTCTACTGTGGAAAGCTGGTCAAAGATTTCAAGCACGACCGTAATACCCGTAGCCACGTGTTTTATCGTTGGTTCAACGAATTCCCCGTTTTGATCCTGATTGCCATCATTTTCCTGGCAGTTTTGCGCCCTCAATAAGCTATAGCCAGCTAAATAGTTAGTCCTCACTCTCTGAAATTTCCATATTTTTCAATTCCTTATTGGCCTACATACTTTTAGCTTATTGCGAATGAGAATGATTTGCATTTAGATTCTTATTTGAGTATAGTGCTTAGCCATCGCATAAGTATTTAAGTATTTACTAAAACTGGAGGTCATCGTGATCAATCGCACTACCATCATCGCCCTTTGTCTGGGTCTCACTGGCTACGCTCATTCCAGCGAAGATGTAGAACATCTTCATAAGGATATTGAGCAGGTAAAAAAGCAATATATTGAAGTTAAGCAACAACTCGACGCCACCATCAGCATGCTTGAGGACAACAAAGGTGGTGCCGGTAAATCTGCCGTCCACATAGGTGGTTATGGTGAACTGCATTACAACAACCTGAGTCAGGAAAACGCTGCCGCCAGTGGCAGCGATAAAGACGAAATTGATTTTCATCGTTTTGTCCTGTTCTTTGGCTATGACTTTAGCGATACGATTCGCTTTCATTCTGAAGTCGAACTGGAACATGCGTTGGCCGACGATTCAGGCAAGGGTGAATACGAACTGGAACAGGCCTACATCGAATTTGATCTAAGCGACAACCAGTCAGCCAAAGCTGGTTTGTTCTTAGTACCTGTCGGTATCATCAATGAAACCCATGAACCACCTACCTTTTATGGTACTGAACGTAATCCGATAGAAAACAAGATCATTCCTGCCACCTGGTGGGAAGCCGGTGCAGCCTACACACACCGCTTTGCAAATGCATTAAGCCTGGATATTGCCGCACACTCGGGTCTAAACACGAGCAGTGCTAGCAACTATGCCCCCCGCAGTGGTCGCCAGAAAGTTGCCAAGGCTGTCGCTAAAGATCTGGCTTATACTGCGCGCCTTAAATATACAGGTGTACCAGGCTTGGAACTTGCGGCTACCCTGCAGCACCAGGCTAATATCACCCAAAGCACCGATGCCACCGCTGGCTCAGCTAACTTGATTGAGGCACATGCCGTATGGCAAAAAGGTCCATTTAACCTGCGTGCCTTATATGCGACCTGGGATCTGGACGGTTCTGGACCTGCAGCTGTTGGCGCCGATGAGCAAACTGGTTGGTATGTTGAGCCCAGCTTCCGTATTAATGAAAAATGGGGTTTGTTTGCACGCTACAATCAATGGGATAATCAAGCCGGTGATGCCACTGACTCCGAGTTCTCCCAAGTCGATGTAGGCTTTAACTACTGGCCACATGAAGACGTCGTCCTGAAATTCGATTACCAGGACCAGGATGCACCTGGCACTGAGAATGAGTACGATGGAATTAACTTAGCTGTAGGTTATCAATTTTAATAACAAAGATGTTTAAATATATATTTGTATTAATTTTATTATCAAGTACATCAGTTCTACAGGCACGGGGTGTTTATCAACACCCCGATGCTTTTTTGGATGATGTATTTAACGGTGAGGTTCCCAAACCTAAATTCGTCTGGTTCACAGGTGAAACTGGTAAAAAAGCAACCTCCATTCTCAAACATAAACCAGCTAGTCTTCGCACGCGTTACTGGTCAAAAGGAAAACGTAGCGCCTGGATACTTGAGGAAATAGGCAAGGAGAAGTTCATTACGACCGGTATTGTGATCAACGACAACCAAATAGAAAAAGTAAAAGTACTCATTTTTAGAGAAAGTCGTGGCTGGGAAATAAAACGAAACGAGTTCACGCAACAATTTACTAATGCCACCTTAACTAGTGAAGGAAATTTATCTAAACGTATTGATGGCATATCCGGCGCAACACTATCAGTTAAGGCAGTAACTCGTTTGTCGCATTTAGCATTATATTTGCATTCAATAGTCGTTAAATCTGATGGCAACTAAACCAAAAAAAATACCCATGCGCTTTCTTTTATGGTGGCATCGTCATATTGGTTTGACTGTGGCTATAGTCGCAATTCATTTATCCATCACCGGGATTTTATTAAACCACACGAGTGACATAGGCCTGGACAAGGCTTATATCAACATCTCAACCGTTTTGAACTTGTACGACATTAAACTACCTGAGCAACTACCGGGTTATAAAATCGAAAATAATTGGTTGTCGCACTGGAATGATGTAATTTATTTTAACGATCAGGTTATTGCCAACAGTATGCAGCCATTACGTGGTGCTGTTATTACTGCTCACTTTTATGCACTAGCAACCTCCGAGGAAATTTGGTTACTCACTATTGATGGTGAAATAATTGAAAAACTCAGTGCACCAGGAGAAAAACTCGGTGATATTATATCAATTGGTACTCAAGACAATAATGTCACCATTAATACCGAGCAAGGCGTGTTCAAGGCAGACAATGACTTGATAGCCTGGCAACCAGTTGAAGCCGACAGTATCAATTGGTCAAAACAGGCATATGTACCAAAAGAGCTGACAGAGCTATTATTTGCAGAAGGTCATAGTATTAGCTGGGAGCGGCTATTACTGGATTTGCATAGCGGTCGTATTGCTACCCGAGCAGGTACACTTCTAGTGGATCTGGCAGGTGTCGCGCTTTTGCTGCTCGCCATTACTGGTTTTACAATTTGGTTTAAACGCAGAAAAAAATAACCAGAATTAATTAAGCTTTTAAGGAACACTTATGAAAATAACGTCTCACCTAATGGGCATTGCCATTATCCTTGGATTAGTTAGTAATGTTTCCTGCACTGTGGATACAAATGAAAAAGCCGATGTAACAGATGCCGACTCAGCAGAGATCGCTATTGGTGAGCGCCTTTTTCTAGAGACCAGGTTTGCTCAGGCCTACTACGCCAATCCCGGTCAGGAAGATCCCGCCCTGCGCTTTACCCCAACTATGGACCAACCACTGCGCGGACCCTTTGCAGGCAAGACCATGAACTGCCGCGCCTGCCACATGGTGGATGAACACCTGGAAGAGACAGGCATGCGCACCTATGCCGATTTCACTCACAACAGCCTCGTCCCTGATCGCAAAGACGGTAATCACCTCACTCCACGCAACTCAATGTCGTTGGTTAACATCAGCGTTGCCAGCAAGCATGGCATACTGTTTCACTTTGATGGTCAATTCAACAGCATGGAAGACCTGGTAAGAGCCACCTTAAGTGGCCGAAACTATGGCTGGCTGGCCGATGAATCCGAGCAGGCGATTAAGCATATCGCCAATATCATTCGCAGCGATGAGGGTAACAATGACTTAGGCAAAGAATTTGGTGGTAGCTACCAACGCGTTTTAACTGGCAGCGCAAAAGATATTCCCGCAGAATTTCGTCTGCCAGAAGAGTATCGTCTGGATGTTGCCAAGGCTAGCGACCAACAGATCTTTGATGCTGTAGCGAACCTCATTACAGCCTATGTGAATGATCTTAATTTTGCGACAGACGAAAACGGTAACTACATCGGTAGCCCCTATGATGCTTTTTTAGCACTCAATGACCTACCTCAACAAGCTATAAAAGATGAGTCGCCAAAAAACTATGCCCAACGTTTATTAACCGCAGTAAATAAACTTGAATCTCCAAAGTTTGTTACAGCCAAAGATGGGGAATTTAAATACCACAAACAAGCTTTTACCTTCGGTGATCAGGAGCTGAAAGGATTAAAGTTGTTTTTGACTCCTGGAAATAAAGGTGACAGTAACCATAATGTTCGCGGTGGAAATTGTGTGAGCTGTCATGCTGCACCGCATTTTTCAGACTTTAGCTTCCACAATACCGGCTTGTCACAAATTCGCTATGATGAGCTACATGGTACGGGTGAATTTGCAAAACTGAAAATTCCCGATTTAAAAACTCGCAGCGAAAACTATAATCAATATTTACCCGCGACAGCAAAACACCCGAAAGCCACGGGTCCGTTTCGTTCACTCGTCAACCTGGATAAACCTGGCTACGTTGATTTAGGTTTATGGAATGTCTTTGCTAACCCTGACATGCCGGCGCCTCAGGCCAAGCTAAGCAAGATTCTTTGTGAACAAGCTGCCAACAAAACTTGTTCCGCATCTAACTTACTTCCCATGACGCTTGCTGCATTCAAAACACCGGTACTACGCGATCTGGGGCACTCTAATCCTTATATGCATGCCGGCCAGTTTAATACATTAAATGAGACAGTTGCCTTTTATGTTACCAGCAGCGCTCTTGCAAAGCAGGGGCAATTGCGCAATGCCGACCCAGCGTTACACTCAATCAATATTACCGGAGATGACGTCTTGCCACTTGTCGCCTTTCTCAAGGCACTCAACGAAGACTACGACTAGACAACTAAATTTGTGTAAATAAAGAAACTAATCGTGTTCCGGCCAGGCAACGGCCTCAACGGTTTCCTGATAGGCATGCCAGGTGGCATGTCCGATCAAAGGCAGCAAGACAATGAGCCCAATGAATGCCGTCAATATGCCAATGATAACGCACGATAGAATAATGATGGCCCACACCAACATCGCCTTCTTGTTGCGTAACACCGCATTTACACTGGTTATAATCGCTGTGATCATATCTACTTTCTTATCCATGATCATTGGCAATGAAAAGGCCGCCGCACTGAAGATGATAGTTGCGAAAATTGCACCCACTGCCGAACCAATGCCGAGGAAGACCACCATGTCCTCCCATTTTGGCTGTGCTTCAACGGGAAAGAATACATGTAACATCGCGGCCGCCCTGGCCCAGATAAGAAAAACTACAAGTAAAATTGCAGCAAAGATCATTTCATTACTTAAGTGACGAGTCCCCTCACGCAGGCAATATCCCAGACGCGGCGGAAGATTATTCTGCAGCTGACAGCTAATAGAATAGAGGCCAATCGCCAACACAGGCCCCATCAGAATAAAACCTGATAACATTGCAGCAAGCAGGTAAACATCCCCTATCTGATAACTAATAATGCTAATCAGGTAACTAATAGCGAACATCACCGCGCCATAAGTTAAGCTTTGCTTAGGGGCGCGTTTAATATCCTGCCAACCCAGTTTTAACCAGTTAAATGCAGCAAAGGTATCGAGTATCTTGCAGGGCGCAACAAAAGGGAGCTCATTAGGATTAAGAGGTTCGTGGTTGTCCGGGTTCTCAGTTCCATTCCCCGATTCATGCTCAGTATGAGTATTCACAGTCTCCCTCCTACATATTTTATTATGGCTTAAGTATAAACAATGAAATTGATACTAACTATGTTTGCCTAAGTAATAACCATGAAAATAATAACTAAGCAATTCCCTCAATTATTGAGTCAATAACCTTAGCTTTAAAATTAAAAAAGCCCGCACCATGTTAAGTAGTGCAGGCTCTAGAGTAGGTGTGTATTCACTCGTTTAATACGTTATAGACTCACCCGTATAATTCAGACCTTTATCCTTTGCCTGATCGCGAAGCGCACCCACTAATTGATCATCAAGAGAGTCTGCAGTGCTTTCCCGCTCCTCCATCTGCTGACGAATATAAGCTGAGCGTTTCTTGGCTGTCTCCTTCATTTTAGCTTCCAGTTCGGCGCGTTTCTTCGCGGTAGCCTCAATTAATCTTTGCTGTTCGACCACGGGCATCTCGCGTATGGCTTCAGGCAGATTTTCTGTCGGTACTGTTGCTAAATCCGCCCGCCCTGAGGCTACGTCCTCTACCAAATCACCGTCTCCAATCTGATTTTTCTTGCCACTCTTAGATGCATTGAACATACCGCGTCGTGCACGCGACTCAACCGAAGCACTCTCATGAAGTTTATCCGTCGCCTCCTGTTTCCTCTTTTTTTCCTTTCTTTTAGCCTCACTACCATAATACATACGAGTACGATCCATTTCCGATGACAATGTTGCTAACTCTTCATCATAAGGTGTGCTCACCGCAACGGCATTGCCATCCTGTGCAACATTAAAAAAGCGCCCATGACCTAACGATGCCATGGTCTGCCATTTCGATAAGGTGCTACGATCATTACCACACTGGATGGTGTTCACCAGTATGCCTTTATCAACCGCGGCTTGAATGGATACCGGGTATTTAACATCATCCTGATAATCCATATGTGGCGGTGCATCCCCGACCAGGAAGATGACCTGGAATGCATCGTTATCCTGACTCCAGGATATTTTATGCACCGCGTCATGTAATGCCTGGTTAACGCTCTCAGGACCATCGCCACCACCATTGGCGCTAAAATCCATTAATTGTGCATAAACACTATCCAGGTCACTGGATAGATCAATCACTTTAGTGATGTACTCATCACCTCGATCACGAAAGGCAACTAAACCAATTCTAATTTCCGGTGCCTGATCGGCCTGTGCCATGTTAGTTGCAATCGACCAAATTTTTTCCTTTGCTGCATGGATTAGGCCACCCATACTACCGGTCGTATCCAGTGCGAAGACCAGTTCGATCTTTTTTGCCTGGCTTTGCTTAATAGGGTCGGACTGACCTGGATCAATCTGGATCGGAGGTGTCCCCCCTGTTATCGCGTTACCTTTTTGATAAATAGGATAAAGTGCAATAACACCCGCGGTCACTACAAAAAGTGATATCGCTAGTACTTTTGATTTCATTGAATGACGTGCTGACATGGGAAACTCCTCCTGTTAAATTCTTAGCGTTGGGTTGTTAATTGGCGAAGTGCTACTTTTGCCGAGTGATATGCATTTTCAAAAGTGTCATCCGTTAACGGCTTATCAGTACCTGCTTGCTTACCAGACTTTTGCAATGCAGATTTAAGATCTACAGGCAATACAACAAATAGCGCTTGTACCAGGAAGAAACACCAGACGCTCAAAAACAAACTATTGGTATACATCAAGGTCCAAATAGCCGCGGCGATAGCGAAAAGACTCAGTCCCAGATCTATAAGTGCGATGGTCAGACTTGTATAGTAATAAAGCGCGCGAACCAGCCAGATCAATCCAACATGTATAAATAAGGTAATAAGGGTGCTTGGTGAAAACAATCCAGTTGCAATAGTCACGATACTCCAGACGGCAAGAACAATCAGCCTGCCCGTCTTTTCCTGACTGCGGACTAACAAGTAACAGACGTAAGCAAAACTGACTCCTGCGATCATGATATGCAGCAACCAGCGTGTGGGAAAAAAGGTAGATAACACTGTGAAAGCAATCGTCACTACCAGACTGGCCAACACCGCAACGATAATGCCTTCGGAGAATGTAGGTCGTTTCATGATGATGTCCTCGCCTGTTTTTCTTTTAACAGTGCAACTTCAATGTCATCATCAGAAATAGTCACGTCCACATCACAAACACTTGCCTGTTGCATGCTATTGCTTTTGTCCTCTTCGAGGATCTCCAGCTTTTGCTGCATTGCACTTAAACGTCCTCGATTGTTTTCGAGGCGTCCAGCCAGACCAGCCACTTCTTTTTCCAGTGTATCTGACTTCACT
This sequence comes from uncultured Ectothiorhodospiraceae bacterium, assembly GCA_947259575.1. Taxonomy (GTDB): domain Bacteria; phylum Pseudomonadota; class Gammaproteobacteria; order UBA6429; family Thiohalophilaceae; genus SZUA-24. The sequence continues at coordinate 26,590 of CAMYMU010000068.1, forward strand.
CGTAGGCGTTTGGCACGTTGCTGACATTCGAGCTTACGTTTAATCACAGAACGAGCCAGCTTTTCATTATCGGAATCAAGACACAGCTCGATTTCCTTTTGCAGTTCATTGAGAGTCTTCTCGATTTCCTCTTCTAGAATCGGGATCTGCTCCAATTCATGTGCAAGAATTTTCAAATTGCGCTCATCCTGAACAACGTCATCTTCCATTTCACGTACCGCCTGCTTAAGCAAGATGGTAGGTTCTTCTATGCGATCGAGAACCGCATGCAAATCAGCCCTGAAGAGCCTGGAAAACCGGTTAATTAGTGCCATTTTTGTATCTCCTTTTTCAGAATATTCTCAGCAAAATTTATTGTCTGAAAAGGAGTTTAGGCGTGGCGACGGGGAAATTTTAGACAGTTGAGCGTAAAAGCTTATAGCCGGTATTTACAAAAGTTTTACATGCCAAATCGTCAATTACTGTTATTCTATATGTAATATTAAGTGAGACTATTATGAATAGAAAATTACGCATTCTAGTTGTAGAGGACGAAGCCGCAATTCGAACAGGCTTGATAGATGTGCTTGTCTACCATGGCTACGATACTGATTTTTCTGAGGAAGGCATTGATGGTCTCAAAAAGGCGCAGTCAGGGCAATATGATCTGATCCTATTGGATGTCATGCTGCCCGGTATGGATGGCTTTGAGATTTGTAATCGAGTTCGTGAGAATGACCGTGAACAACCCATTATCATGTTAACCGCGAAAACCAGCGATGAAGATATTATCCAGGGCCTGTCGCTGGGCGCGGATGATTATGTGGCAAAACCCTTTTCAGTTGCACAACTCGTGTTACGCATCCAGGCCGTGTTACGACGTGCTAAGGTTGCCGCTGAACAGGAAAACCAAATACAGCTTGATAATGACACCTTCGTCGACACCAGAAACCTGTCTGGTAAACGTAAAAATACTGAGCTGTCCTTTACCCGTCGCGAAATAGAAATCCTGCAATATCTTAAGACCCATGAAGAGCGGCCAGTTCCACGTGAAGAGCTGCTCACCAAGATCTGGGGCTATGCCAAGGACCTCGACATTGAAACCCGTACCGTGGATATTCATATTGCTAAACTAAGACGCAAGATCGAACACGAATCATCAAGTCCAAACTTTCTTGTGACCGTGCGTGGCGCGGGTTACCGGTTGATGACTCAAGCCAGTGCTTAAATTAAGCTAGCCCAATATATTTATATGAAAAAGCGTCTATTCCGACAGTTCGAAAAAAAACACCTCAGGCTTATTCTTGTGGTGTTCTTTTTAGCCCTTTTCATTCCAACCAGCGTATTGATATATAAAACCTATGATCAATTCAAATGGGAGGCCTATCATCAACAGCGCCAACTAGCCGAAGAGCTAGCTAGTCGAATTGATAATCAATTTGTTAATTTGATTATTAAAGAAGAGGCTCGAGCTTTCGCCGACTATAGTTTTTTAAATGTCGCTGGCGATCCATCCGCCAGTTTCCTGCAACGATCACCACTATCCAATCTTGCGCAACAATCTGAACTTGCGGGTATTATTGGCTATTTCCAAATCGATAACCAGGGACAGTTTAGTTCTCCTCTGTTACCCGATACAGGTGATGATATTTCCAGTTATGGTATCTCTAAAACAGAATATGCCGAACGAGCGCAACAACAACAACGAGTATTGGATATTCTTGGTAAAAATCAATTAATCAAACCTGATCGTGCAGCCCGAGTCGGGGTCACTGATGTAAGGACGGCAACTCTTTCAACACCTGAGCCTGTCACGACAAAACCGACAGGGGCTTATTCGGATGACTTTAGTGGTAGCGGTCAGGCACGGCTTGAAGCTAGTGTAGGTGAGAGTGATGCTGTTGATTCAATTGAGGAAAAGTCGACAGCCAAGCCTGAAGCTGAAGTTAAACCTGAGCCTGATTATAGCAGGACAGATGAAGTCTTATCGCAATCGGGATTTGATCAACTCGCCCGCAGCAAATCATCATTGGACCGGCCCGTAGAAGAAAAGGAAACCGCTAATGCTCCCTATTCTCTCGGAAAAGTTGAAGATTTGAAGCTTGAAAAACAATACGCCGAAGATGCTCGCAGTAAACAAAAAGAAAAATATAACAAACAACGCGAAGAACAGGCTCGAAAAAAAAGAGCAGGTAAGCGTAAGGAGCGCACCGCACTGCCTGAACAACGCATACGCCAACAAAAAGGTAAGACCGATAAAGATGCAGGTCGAGAAAGCAAGTCTTCGCCCAAGATAGAAATTTTCGAAAGTGAAGTTGATCCATTTGAATTTAACTTATTGCAAAGTGGCCAATTTGTTCTGTACCGTAAAGCATGGCGCAACGATCACCGTTACATTCAAGGTATATTAGTTGAGTCAAAAAACTTCCTACAAGATATTATTAACCCTATATTCCAGGATGCCACACTAGCGCAGGTGAATGATCTCTCTATTGCATACAACGGCGATATCCTCTCAGTTATCAGCGGCCGTCGCAGTTCGAACTATTTAGCGAGCCGTACTGATGTTAGTTGGGCGCAAGTTGAGGGAGAACTACTCTACCGCACACGACTGTCACCACCTTTTAATGACGTCGAAATTATTTTCAGTACCCACGACCTACCAGTTGGCCCAGGTGGACGTATTGTTACCTGGACTGCGATAATCCTGTTTATCGTTCTGTGTAGTGGATTTCTATTAATGTATCGCATGGGTGCGCGCCAACTCAGTCTTATTAGACAACAACGTGACTTTGTCTCAGCAGTGAGTCACGAACTCAAAACACCACTTACCTCAATTCGGATGTATGGTGAAATGTTGCGTGAAGGCTGGGCGCCAGAAGAAAAGAAGCGTTCCTATTACGACTTTATTTATTACGAGAGTGAGCGTCTGTCCAGGCTGATTCAGAACATCCTGCAACTTGCTCGCATGACACGTAATGAACTTAATCTCGAACTCGCCACGCTTAGTATCTCAGAACTAATCGATACGATTCGTTCCAAGGTATCCTCACAGGTTGAGAGGAGTGGTTTCCAGCTCGTGTTAGATTGTGACGAAGCCATTCTTGCTAAGAAACTGGAAATTGATACCGACTACTTTAGCCAGATCATTATTAACCTAGTCGACAATGCTATTAAGTTCTCTACCGATGCGGAGAAAAAACAGATTGATATACGCTGCAGTCTGCAGGGTACAGACAAAGTTAGTTTTCACATACGTGACTATGGACCCGGAATTGAAAAAAGTCAGTTAAAGAAAATTTTCACCCTCTTCTACCGCACAGAAAATGAGCTTACCCGTAAGACGGTTGGTACAGGGATTGGTTTAGCCCTGGTACATCAACTAGCACGAGCGTTGAATGGTGAGATTGATGTCATCAATCAGTCTCCTGGCGCTGAATTTGTCATCACTTTCCCTTTTATTGAAACTTAACTGATCAGATAAGCGTAAAACAACTATGGACTTGTCTTGGCAACTACTTTTCCGTGAAGCTTTTCACTTCTTTGCCGCAAATTTGTAGATTGCATACGTTAGCTTATTAGTAATTATTAATTTAACAGTAATCCTAAAAATTACTGTTCAATTCCAACAATTTAGCTACAATGAATTCAAGCTTGGGGGAACAACCAGGTCTTAACCTTTTGTATCCAAAACCATAAATAAAGTCTTACGAGGAGAATATCTATGAACGAAGCTGATATTGCTAATGGGGGTGCTGCTGCTGGCGGATTAATCACTTTCATAATTTTAATTGCGATACTACTCCTGTATATCGTATCAGTTTGGAAAATTTTTACCAAGGCTGGCAAGCCTGGTTGGGCATGCTTAATCCCTATTTACAACTTTATCGTTTTCCTTGAAGTTGTTGGCAGACCAATATGGTGGATCATTCTGATGTTAATTCCATTTGTTAACATTATTATTATCCTTATCCTCTGTCTTGATTTGGCAAAAAGTTTTGGTAAAAGTGCTGCTTTTGGGGTCTTTATGTTTCTCTTTACGATCTTCCTTGGACTTCCAATCTTCCAAGTTATTATCGGTCTAGGCAGCTCAACCTACCAAGGTCCATCTGCTGCACAAGCTTAAATACGGACCACAAGCTAGGTATGTAACCCCCAGAACAGCATTGCTGTTTTGGGGTTTTTTAATGCCCGCAGAACAACCTTTGTCAAATTCGTCACACTTTCGGCTTTTGGCCTCTAATTTACGTTATTAATGTTGTGACCTACCTCGTATTTTCGTGACTAACTGCTTAATTTCAAACGGATAATGCCGATTTAGTAACATAGAGAAAGTAAGTTAGTGGTAACGGAATAATGATCTTTGAAAATGTCTTCAAAAGCTTAGTCGATAACACCAATGATGTGATCATGGTGATGGACTCTACTCCACTGGAGGAAGGGGGGCCTTTTATCGTCTACGTGAACCCCGCATTTGAACGCTTGCTAGGTTATACAACAGATGAAGTTGTGGGACAAAATCCGAAGGTTCTGCAAGGACCCGATACCGATGACACGACTCGCGAAAATATTCGTGAAGCCATGGCCAGTGGTGAGCGTATCCGTACCCAAATACTTAACTACACAAAAGATGGACACCCACTGTGGATGGATATCAATATTGTCCCGATCTTTAACGAACAAGGCCAACTCGCCTACTTTGCCGCAATTGAACGCGACTTAACTGAACATAAAATGTTGCAAGCGCGCCTTGAGATCCTGGCTAGCACAGATGCCCTCACCGGTTTGCCTAACCGCCAGGCTTTTACTGGCAGAGCAAACAAAGAATTCAGTCGTTCTAACCGATACAGCCGCCCATTATCGTTAATCATGATTGATGTCGATCACTTTAAATCAATCAACGATCAATATGGGCATGCCGCCGGAGATCACGTCCTGACAAATGTTGGACGCATACTCGGGGATGGTTTGAGAGACTCTGATGTACTTGCGCGCATTGGTGGTGAAGAGTTTGTGTTATTGTTGCCTGATACCCCCATGACTAATGCAGAATACGTTGCCGAACGCATGCGCCTGGGACTAGAAGTTACGCCTATAAAATATCAAGACCTGGAACTAACCATCACTGCCAGCTTTGGTGTTGCCGCCATCAGCCCACAAGATGAAACACTCGATCAAATGCTCGCCCGAGCAGATCAGGCTATGTATGAGGCAAAAAATAAGGGTCGTAACCAAGTAAAAACAGCTGCATAAAAAAACCGATAAGCAAGGAAGCTTATCGGTTCTATTAGCATACTTCGCTAACCTTTTACACAAACGACCTGGCGTAAAGTGTGCACAACTTCAACCAGGTCATGCTGGTTTTGCATCACAACATCAATGTCCTTGTAAGCACCTGGAATTTCATCGATTACGCCCTTATCCTTACGGCATTCAATTCCTACGGTCTGTGCCTCCAAATCGATTTCGCTGAAGTGACGCTTGGCCTTACCACGACTCATCTTCCGTCCCGCACCATGCGAACATGAGCAAAAAGATTCGGGGTTTCCCTTGCCTCGAACAATGTAGCTATTGGCACCCATACTTCCTGGAATAATTCCCAGTTCATCTTCACCGGCGCGAATCGCACCCTTACGGGTCACATAGACATTCTCACCGAAGTGATTTTCCATGGACACATAGTTGTGGTGACAGTTGATCGCTTCCTTGGTAATACCAAACTTGGGTAGCTTCTTCTTCAATGCCTCCACGATCAGACGCATCATTTCACGACGGTTTTCCATCGCGTAATCCTGCCCCCAATGGACCGCTTCTACATAGTCATCGAAGTGCTCGGCACCCTCGGTAAAGTAAGCCAGGTCTTTATCCGGCAGGCTATGGATATGACGTTCCATATCCTTCTGTGCCAGACGAATGAAGTACTGACCAATCACATTACCTACACCACGGCTACCCGAGTGCAGCATAATCCAGACATCATCGTTCTGATCGATACATAGTTCGATGAAGTGATTACCGCCACCCAAAGTACCCAACTGGCGTACCCAGGTCTGGTATGGCTTCTTCTGCATCTTTAACACCTTAGGATGACGATCCAGGATCTTATCCAGACCAACAGACAAGGCCCGAATCGTTGAGGCCTTTGCTTTATCAGACTTGTGTAGATCAAAACCAACCGGAATCGCAGCTTCGATCGCAGTACGCACACCACGCAGGTTATCAGGCAGTTCATCGGCCTTGATTGATAGACGTAGCGCATTCATACCACAGCCGATATCAACCCCTACCGCCGCCGGAATGATCGCACCTTTAGATGGAATCACCGATCCCACTGTTGCACCCTTGCCATAATGCACGTCTGGCATCGCCGCTACATGACTATGGATAAAGGGCAACTGTGAAATATTCAGCAGCTGCTGGTAGGCTTCGTGCTCGATATCGTCAGTAAAAATCTTGACCGGCACCTTACCTTTTGTAATTTTCTTGATAATTGGCATTGTTCTATACTCTATTTAAATTATCCCAGATCAGGTTAAGCTGATCCGGGATATTATTTTACAACTGCATGCGGAACCACGTTGGGTTCTCGACCTTCTTGTAGATACGACGGAAGTACTTGTCCTGGCTTAAAAACTCAGGTGCATTTCCTACCTTATCAAAACAAAACTGCTTAGGCAGTTTCTGATACAAAGACTTAGGTGGCTTATCGCAATCAATTCTCTTGACACGATAACCTGTTGTATCGGTGTGATAGTAGATAGTCTTGATACCTAATTCGGCCTTGATAAAATCAATCGTCGCAGCCAGCATCGCCTCACTCCACATCACTTGATAAGGCTTCAGTACTTTTTCGCAGTATTCTACAACACCATCAATGTCGCCATTTACATCCCAGTAATACATACGGTCATAGCCACGTTGACGGTATAGCTTTGCATCACGTAACAGTGAAGAACCTTCACGAACCCAGTCACTCTGAATCTCTTCGATCAAGGCTTCATTAGTAGAAAAGTCCAGATCGATACGTGCCCAGGCCAGTGTCTCCCGAACATAACCTGCACCATCATTTTCGAATACAGGGTGTCCATAAAAGTTTAAAGCTCGCTTCACCTGAGGCTTGACCAAGCTGTTATAAGCACCATCATGCTGGTTTGAGAAATTCAACTGCAATACGATGTTATAACCCTTTCGTGAAGTCTGGTTCCAGGCTGGATTTTCACCACCCCACTTATCTAAAGTTAATACAAAGCTGTACATATCATTGAGCCAAACATCTTTCAGATCCGCCTTTGTTAGCTTGCCACTACCAATGCTAGCTAAAAATTCACGTATCACAGGCTTTTGTAAAAGCCCAGCCATACGCGAGCCTTTAATTTGCTTGATATCCATCTCATCACCAATGAAATGATTCAGCAAAATCAACGCATACCGGTCCTTAAAGTAACGAAACAGTGTTCGCTCCTTTGGCAGGCAATCAATGATTTCTTTTACTAAGTTCTTGTCCATTATTCTCATCATCTCTATTGGTTTAAAAATGTGCGCCTGAATATCAGGCGCACCCCTTGCACATCCCTGTTAGTCTGCATTCACCTTGATGCGAACGGTATCGTTTAAAACACCATCCAGACCACCGAATACAGTCAACTTGTCGACTTTTTCAGTCACTTTTTCCAGAACTTCCAGTTCCTTCAAACGCATCAAAGTCGGGTTGTCATCCATTAAACGTGCTGTGTTCAACAGTGACCGTGTAGCCGCAGTTTCTTCACGACGTTTGATGACATTTGCCTGTGCCACTTTTTCAGCCTCAACAACCTGGTTCAGGATATCTTTCATGTCACCCGGCAAAATGACATCTTTAACACCAACACTACGTACTTCGATTCCGAACTCTGAGACCTTTTCTTTCACTTCAGAAAAAATCACTTTATCCAACTCATCCTTGTTACCCAACAGGGTATCCAAAGTACGTGTCCCAACCGCCTGGCGCAGCGCAAACTGCACTTCTCGGTAGACGTAGTCTGCAACGTTGACCAACTTGCTACGTGCAGCCACCGGATCAGTGATCTGGTACTGCGCTGACAAGTTCACACGCAAGCTAACTTTGTCTTTAGTCAGGATTTCCTGACCCTGTACTTCCATCACTTGCATACGTAGCTCAACCTGTTCTACTTTTACGTTACGGTTGAACTTCCAGTAAGCGTACAATCCTGGTTTCAGGATTTGCACCATCTCACCATCAACAATCAACAGACCAACATGGTTGTCAGCAACTTCAGCGATGTACACGTAGTTGACAACTTCTCGCGGCATGGAATCCATACGCGCATTCGCGATCAAGCCTACTTTCGCTTTTGGTACTGCAAAGTCCTGTTCAATGTTCAGTGCTTCAACTTTTACATCCACTAGACCTTTCCAGTACAGCTGACGAGTTCCAGGTTTCAGTACACCGCTCAACTTGCCATTTTTGTATACCAGGCCAACTTCATACTCACCTAGTTCAATAAACTGGAAGTACTTATCTACCATTTCACAGTTTTCTTTCACCAATACATCGACGTATGGATGATCAAACTCTGACACTGTCAAGTTATGAACCTCAACCGCCACACGACCCAATAGGTCAAATACACGGTAGATGCCCGGTTCAAGAATCTTGACGATGCTGCGATCTTTCAAGTACACACCACGTTCATGCTGTGCAATCACAATACGTTTTATTCCGAACATCATTACTACTCCTTTTATGTAAATATTGAGAAATGCTCCACACGCTCATTGCGGGGTAAAACGCTGTTCTGTTGCGGGTCAAAGGTTACTCCCAAATTGTCACAACCCTTCGCGTATCCATATGCCGACACGCTCCATGATTGCTCATACCTGTTTGTTACCTGCAACTAGCAACAGCACTTAGTTATGCCGCGGGCAATTAGCATGCTGTAGCATCGAATACGCCTGATTCGCCACAATCCGAAGATCAAGACTTATAATTTGTTTCCAACCCACGGGAGCATTTCCCGTTGTGTGGTTTTACCCACCGTAAATGCGGATTCGAACCGCGAGGCTTTCGCCTTTTCCATCATCAGCGTTAAAGGCTGCGAGAAGAACGGGACTTGAACCCGAAACACACTGTTTATCAGACAGTTGCTCTACCCATTGAGCTATCTTCACTGGTGCATTTGGGCATCTATCGTTTTGTATACACCTTGCGATCCCTTCCGGTTAGCTTCAGTGCACAGGTCAGGCATTCCGAACCTGAACCGCTAAACAAATACATGTAACCAAGCGCTTCTGAATCACGTGTTATCTCAACACGCAATCACAATTCTTTATGGTGATTTAACGTGCGACCAGCCAACTGAAAATAACCAGGCTGGCCACACGAGATACCAGGACCACCTCCTCTAACTACTGAACAAATTGTCACGTCGTTCCTTCGGTCGTTACGCACATCCATGTGCTCTCACGACACTTGTACGTCCCTGTACTTCGGGCATTGGGCCTTCAAGAACGCCATCTGATCCGCACTAATGTGACGGTTTCGTAAAATCAACCATTCCGCATGGTTTGGTGTATAAGGCACAGCATGAAGGCGCATATTCGTTTCGCTTAATAGCTGGTCCGCTTTACGCTGGTTACACGCACGACATGCCGTAACAACATTTGTCCAAATATTTCGACCACCACGTGAAATCGGTACAACGTGGTCACGTGTTAAGTGACGATCGCCTAAACTAGTTAAACAATACATACAGGTATGACCATCACGTTGGAACAACTCGCGGTTGTTTAGCGTAGGTACTGTTCCAAATACCGAACGACCCTGGTCACCCTGCACAGCGATAATCGGGTGAATGTCCATATATGAGCGTGCATTACTCACACGGTTAACACCGCCGTAAAAACGCAATGTCTGGTCACCCAATGTCCATGCAACCTGATCCTTGGCGTAATACAACACGGCATCCCGCCAATGGATCCAACTAACCGCCTGGCCACCTTGACTCAACTGTAAAATCAATGGTGTCATCCACCTTCTCCTATCATTTATAACTTGGTTAAAATTTTGGCTCTTTACTAATTTGGGAAGTGTTTAATATTGAGGAAGATTCTTTAAACCACTCAGCCATCTCTCCTGTACTTGGTGCGCCCGGTCAGATTCGAACTGACATTCCTTAAAGGAGCCAAATTTTAAGTTTGGTGCGTTTGCCAATTACACCACGGGCGCTTTATTGGTCGTGACCCCTGGATTTGAACCAGAATCTTCAAGATTATGAGTCTTGTGCTTTTCCACTTAAGCTAGATCACGTGTTTGGTACCGCAGGTTCGATTCGAACAAACATCCCCATGATTTGGAGGCATGTGCTTTACCAATTAAGCTACTACGGCATAAAGTAGGTGGCGCACAATGCGCCACCGAAGTTACATAATGTTTTGAGTTTGCTTTGCCATATGCAGGGCTTTTATCTGTTTACGGATATAGCGCATCATCAGCATTGCCTTTTCTTCGGCACCAAAAGTGGCAGAACTCGCATCGTCAATCGGCACAGGAAAGTTAAACCCATCTTCCGTCTCATAGTGCAATGCACTGTCACGATAAAATACAAACCTGACTTTCTTATCGTTCGATACCATTTCTTTAAGCGTTAACATGCTATCTCTCCTTTCGTTGGCAGGGGATCCTGGGATCGAACCAGAACTACGAACTTCAAAGGCTCGTGTGCTACCAGTTACACCAATCCCCTAGTATAAAAATTGGTGCGCCCCCTCGGAGTCGAACCGAGAAAACACTGGGTCTAAGCCAGCGGCGTATGCCAGTTCCGCCAGGGGCGCAATAAATTGGCGCGCCTGTGAGGAGTTCAACCTCAACCTCCCACCTTCGCACGGTGGTGCTCTTGCAATTAAGCTACAGGCACTAAATTGGTCGGTCGCGAAGGATTCGAACCTTCACCTGCCTGATTAAAAGTCAGGTGTGCTACCATTACACCAGCGACCAGTTTTTCTTTCTGTTTTTCTCGTTTCTCTTTTTCCTTTCGAATACGTCGCAACAAAATGCGTTGCTTCATGCTGAGTTTCATGGAACACCTCCTTTTTGTTAGCGCACCCAGTAGGATTCGAACCACATCTATTTGGTTAGAAGCAAAATGCTTTTCCAGTTAAGCTACAGGCGCATTGACAAGTAAATTGGTGCGCTCAGCAAGACTCGAACTTGCATCACTCTGTTTCGAAGACAGATGCTTTTCCAATTAAGCTACAAGCGCAGAATATTTTGGCGGAGAGACAGAGATTCGAACTCAGACACCTGCGCTGCAGGCCCTCTGTTTTCAAGACAGTCGCCGCTACCCAGAATCTTTAGGCTTACCTCTCCGTATTTGGTCGTCACCGTCAGAATCGAACTGACACATCCTGTATGTAACACAGGTGTTCTACCGTTAAACTAGGCGACAGTGAATGCTTCACGCATAGGGTCGAATCAACCGCAGTAAATCTTGAAGCTTGGGGTTGTTACGGTTGTCAATCCATGCATTGGCAAGCAACCACCTTAAGTTTGGTTGCGTGGGTACGGTTCTATTCGCAGGCACATTCAGCTGATCAATGAGCCGTCTGAATCGGTTTATTTCGATGTTATTCATAACGAACTCCTTTTGTGTTTGGGGCGACCGGCCGGATTTGAACCCGCATCTTCATGCTTCACAGGCATGGGCTTTACCAATTAAGCTAAGGCCACCATTGAATAAATATTAAATTGGTCTGGGTGATAGGATTTGAACCTATGACATCTCCGTTCCAGGCGGAGTACTCTGGCCAGGCTGAGCTACACCCAGTTAAGTTGGTACCTCGATCTAGATTTGAACTAGAAACTTGCGATTATCGGTCGCACGTTTTACCAAATTAAACTATCAAGGCATTGGTGAACCGTTCCGGTCGCTCCGGGCTTCCTGCCCTCTCGCGACATTCGTACATCCCTGTACATCGGACTCGACAATTTTGTCGGGAGCAAAATTGGCCGCGCATTGCGCGCCCGAAGGGCACAGGCCATGGATGGCCTGTGGCAACCCGCACAGACTAACTTGAAGGGCTAGTTACTTTGGCCAATTTGTATACCGGTTCATATTTTGGCGCGCTGGAAGGGATTCAAACCCTCATTCCCTTGATCGACAGTCAAGTGCTTTATCATTAAGCTACCAGCACCGTTGAATGGTGTTTTTAAATAACACTGAATCAATGTCATTAAAGAACACCACTCTTTTTTCAGCTTCTGTTTCTCGCCTTTGCGCTTTGCCTTATTGTTCTTTTCATGTACACCACCCTTTCGCATCAATGGATGGTTATGAAAAGGGTTACGCGCGTTAGACTTATGATTACTATTTGCCATTTCACTTCTCCTTCGTTTAAGAATTGGTGGAGCTGAGAAGATTTGCACTTCCAATTTCCTGCTTGCAACACAGGCACTCTACTAGTTGAGTTACAGCCCCGTTAAATTTTGGTGGATTGCCTAGGACTCGAACCTAGATATGTCTGAGACTCCTGGTTTACAGTCAGGTGGTGCCAGCCTATCGCACCGCGCAATCCAAAATTGGCTCCCAGGGTTGGACTCGAACCAACATACAGCTCCTTAACAGGGAGACCACCTACCCATGGTGCATCTGGAATAAAAATTGGTACAACGGGATGGAATTGCACCACCAACGCGCTGAGCTTCAATCAACCGCTCTACTATTTGAGCTACCGTTGTACTTATTTGTTATACGAGCTGGCTTCCCACAACCAGCACCCGAGAGGTTTCCCCCGTGACTTTTCTTTACTTACCCTTGTGCTGTTAGACAGATTTGATTAACACCACAACAGGCTAAAAGCCCAACCAAGTGCTGTCACACTTTCGTATAACAAATAAAGTTGGAGCTGATGGCATGGACTTGCACCTGCATCTTGTCGCTTACAAGGCGACAGCTTTACTAATTAAGCTACATCAGCAACATAAATTGGAGCGGGTACAGAGATTCAAACTCTGACCAAGAGGTTGGAGGCCTCGCATGCTATCGTTACACCACACCCGCATTTTGAGGGCTCTGCCTAAAGCTTTATAGGCAGATCTATCCCTCACACGTAATACACATCTGTATTACGCAATTAAACACTTCCCAAATTGTTAAAGAGCACGCCACTACCAGAACATTGCTGGTGGGCAAAAACATCGAGGTAGTAAACCGTCATGGTTTGCATAAAAAAACCCCGTTAAGCTAATGCCTAACGGGGTTCCTGTGGTTCCCGCGGAAGGCATCAATATTCATCAGCCTTCCGCAATATATTGTTACGAAAAGCTAGGTCATACCGAGTTCACTCGCATATGATTTATTCTGTTCATTGGTTATTGATAAATGCTGCACATCAGCATTCACCGACAATCTGATCTCAATTGTGCGCATATAGATAGACGGACAGATGCCGCCGTTCCCGCGCAGACCGGGTTGCTCTGGTAAATAACTAATTGTGTGTTGTGTTGCTTGCATTTATGTCTCCAATAATTTGCGCAAAGTATAATTTAATATTTCAAGAAAGCAAGAAATATTTTCAAGTTTCTTGTATCATTAACTAACGCTAATACTTCAACGAATGAAGGGCAGCAATTAGGTTAAGAAACCTCTAAATAAATATTTCAGGAGCCACTGCCATGGCAGACAGAAAGAACCCCACCGCTGTGCAGATAGGACAGCGCATAAAGCAAGCCCGTAAAATGGCAGGCTTTGATACCGCAGCGCAATTATTAGCACGAATCCCCGAGTGGGGAACAGGTCGACTTGGAAACTATGAAGCAGGCATCTCTGTACCCTCCCCAGATGATGTCAAAATCATATCAAAGGTCACCGACTCATCCCCCTGCTGGATCATGTTTGGCCTGGGACCCATCCGCGCCACTGGTCGTGATATCCAGGCCATTCGCCATCAAAATTTTGTTTATATCTTCGAAAATACAAAAGCACATCGAGGAGGCATTACAAAGTTCTTGAAGGGCATTGGCCTGTCACGCAAGAAAGTCGATGAACACATCAACAACCCCTTTCAGACTATCCCTGATCGCACTGCCCGCAAGTGTGAGAAGTTTGCAAAAAAATCCTTAGGCTGGCTAGATGAACAACACGTGGAATCAGATCCGGTGTGTGCCGCTTTCCCAGAAGATATGCGTGAAGTCATGGAGATATTTTCTGGTTTAGATAATGGTAAACGTGAGATGTTTTTAAAAATGGCAAGAATTTTTGATACATCCGTATGAAAACCACATATATAAACACCCGCAGAGCAAAATGCTCTACAGGGTTTGTCATTAGACTCTACTTCCTAATCTTGATGGCTGGTAAATGCTAATTCACAGCCTGTACAGGTACTGCCAATTTCAACCCATCCTGTTGAGCCTGGACCAGGTATTTTTTCGCCTTTTCAGTGTCGCCTTCTACCTGGCTCGACCAGGCCAACAAATAGGCTGTGGATAGCGATGCAGTATTTAATTTTTCGACAAAGGCATCATCGAGCTTACGACTTTTGCTTGCTAATAGTTCCTTTTTTTGATTTTCAGCATAGGCAGCTGCAGTATGCCTCAATAAGGCCCAGTCACCGACACTCGGTGTGTTAGGAAACTTCTTATCTGACACCATCATTAGCGCTTGCGCTCGATTGAAATGCTTATTATTTAAAACATTGTCCGCACCTAATATTTTATTATCGAGCGCGATAGTAATTAGCGTTTTATGGCTTAAGGCACGCCCAGAGCGCTTAAGCATGGCTTGATAGGCCTTATTCTGTTTTGCTAGTTGCGTGCTCGCTTTTAAAAATAGTACTTCTAACAATGTTCCACGAGTACTTGATGATGGCGAAGCACTATAGAGTTTTGTCGCATAATTTAACAACTTATTGCTATCAATACGTTTACCCATTCTTGCTAACGACAAGTAACTATCAATATATCGCGTCATGACGACGGCATAGGTAACCGGGTCTTTTCCTGCATTAATCTTCTTGAGCAAACTTACACTGTTTTTAATGCTTTTATTTATTCTGTCGTAATACTTTTTATCATCTTTTCCGCTGTAGTATCTTTCTGCCTCATCTGTAGCAGTTTTTAGGTCAAGTTCAACATTTTTAAGCTTATCGACAATCTGTGTTAACGCATCATAATCTTTAGTAAACCTCAATACATTATAGGTAGATTCATAACCGTAAGACTGCTTTGGCATTAATAACATGACGCGCTGCATATACTCCATTCCACGCTTAATGCTTGGGTGTTGCGCAACCTGTTTAATGTAAACTGCCTTCTCTTTTTCATCGCTATAGCAGTATGAAAGATAACTGACACTACCGCTCGTAGAGAGCAATTTTAAGTTAATCTTATCCTGGACTACATCCGCAAGCCCTGTGCTAATCATATAACTAGCTGCATTCCATAATGTAATACCATCGCCCGGATTCAAGGCAACCGCCTTATCAAACATGTCCAAACCACTTTTAAGGGCTTTTTTATCCTGCGTTACTCTATAAAGTGATAAGTATACAAGTGCCGTGTTGTTTAATGATGAGGAGGTTTCCGGTTGCTTTAAAAAAGCAGCGATTGATTTTCGGTAAAATTGCTCGGCTTTTTTGTACTGATACTTAGTTTCAGCCCTTTCACCTTTGCTTGAGTAAAGCGTGGCTTGCACATATGGATCGGTCTGGTCTGAGCGACCCAACCACTTAATTTGCTCGTCAACATCAATCGATACTAGTGAACGCAATCGTGCTGCCACGTGCTTCTCAGCAGCGACGCCCGTTTTCTTATAGGCCTCTTCAGCCATATTACGAGCTTTGGTTGTTTCACCAACTTCACGCAAGCTGCTAGCGACAGCCATCAGAATTGAAAAACTACGTTTATTGGCGGCTAACAGGGAATCGAATTGTTGCTCACCTTCAGCAAATTTACCCAGCCAGTAATACACCTGACCTAAATAGAGTTTGTACTCATCTGTATCACCGACTGCACCTTTAATTGAAAGGAATGTTTCTTCGGCATTTTCAAGCTGGGCATTACGTTTAGCTACATCCTGTTCATTTTGTGCTTTACGCAACATAACTATGCCTAAATCAAGCGCAACCGGCACTATATACGTGGCTTCCTGATAGGCTTGTGAAACCGCTTTAAACATCAAATCTGAATCAAGTCGATCGCGCACAAAACTCTGCACCATTGTGTTTTGTGTCTCTTTATCTGCTTTATCGTACTTAGTATAAAATGTCGGAGGGGCAAGACCTTTATTTAAATCTTCTATTGCCTGGTCGTAAATTTTGTTTAATTTATCGTTATATTGTTTTTCCGCGAACAAATATGTTTGCAGGCGTTTTGCTGTATACGGTTGGAGTAATTGATAGGCCTCATCAATTTTACCTTGGTTGGTGTAAAGCTGGCCTAAAATTCGCGCACCCTCACTATCCGCTAACTTATCCTTCACAGGTACTAAAACTGCCTCAATCTCATTCCATCGACGCAGTGCCTCATACTCCTGCGCCAACTCTATTGCATTCGTTACATTATCAGGGTGTTTTTTTGCGACAGCTTCTAATAGTTCCAGTCTAAGAGCTGATAACTGCTTATTAGGCTTGCGTAAATCTTTTATTGCATCGTAGATAACCTTTGCACTCAATGGATCTGATGCTTTGTGCTTTTCAATTAAGCCCAAACCTGATGCAAAAGTGTCAATTTTTGCTTCACTGGATAAGAAGGCGATAGCGATTATCAGTTTTGCCGACGACGACGCTGATGCCTGGTTAAGTATTTCAGGCTTGGCTAGCTTTATTATTTTGCTTCTAGCCTCTTCTTTTAATGATGAGAAGTCCTTAGCAACTTCTAAATAGAGTTCCGCTGCCTCCCCATATTGCTTATTAGCAACGAGTTGGTCGGCCTTTTTGATGTTTTGTTTTGCAATATAGTCTGGAGAAGTAAAATAAAAGTAACCCACACCGCCAGCGACACCTGCCAAAATAAGAATGACGAGAAAGATCGCTAATCCCTTTCCCTGATATGCGCGCAATGAATTGACCATGATGAAATCCCCCTAAATATAAATAAAGCAAAAAGTTACTGCGTGACACATTATTAGTGTTGATTATTATCTTACTTGTACTAGAACTAATGTTTTCAATCAATACGATCTGTGTCATTTTTGCTCTAAATGAGACGAAATCGCACTTGCGTCTGCCCAATATGGCGTAAAACCGTTCGAAGAACTCGGCTGGTAGAGGAATTTCTAAGTAGTGACAATTACAAGAAAAATTGAGCCTACCTTCAAATTACTGGCGCCTCGTATTTTTAATTAGGCGAGTATCAGTTTTTATTAAGGATGTTCAAAGCGATTTTACATCCATACACGAACTGTTATTTTCAATAAAAACCTATTTCAACACATGGGCCAAAACAGAGCACCTAACTAAAAAAAACTTAATTCAATTTGTATATAAATAAATAATTTTATAGTAATGGACTTATTATATTTTATTTACCGCCTCCTTCAAGAGCATGTGAAGTTCCACGGAACTCTATTATAAGTACTATTGTTACAATGACGGAAGCGCTAATTCTTAGTGCTATATTTTCTAGCCAAAATCTTGCATTTGCAGTCAGCAAGACAACAATTAGCAGCAAATTATAAATTACACCCTTTTTACTGAAGTATAATTGTTCCATTCTTGAACTTGATGGAGCTAAGTCATAGGCTGCACATCAGAGATTTACTCGGAAAACCGACCATAAAAATAAAATGGTATAAATTATTAATGAACCGTACGTGAATACCTTAGTGGCATGCTTTCTTTTTTGTTCATTGTCACGCGCCCGCATAATGTCTAATAGTGCTTGGTAAAAAAGAAAGGTATACATAATATAATAAACAGTAGGCAAGATATGGTAATACAGTGGGTAATCCCAAAAAGACCGTTCAAAAAAGGATAAGAGCAAAGATATTGTAGATAAGACACCATATAGCCCAAGCAAAGAATCCCGAACATATGACATGAGGTCTTCAAGCTTGAAAGTTACGACATAAAAAACTGAGTATATAAACAGGGCAAAACCACCGAAAATAAGCGTATTGCCATACGTGGGGGTGGGTGTCCATTCTTCAGGGAAATATGTAATAGAAACAGTGATTCCGCCAAATCCGAGCATATGAATGGCAAAGAAAAAATAGAAACTCCACTTGATATTGTTGCCTTTCATTATTTTATCGTCGGGTGGGGGATTCGCTTGCATAGTTTAGTAGGCATAACGTTTGAAACAAGTGGCCGCTAAAAAGCGAAGCGGTATGATGTCCAAAGTGGCGCGCTTTTTTATGCGTTTTATTCTCCATTCTTTTGATATTCGCCAATTACTTTGATCTTACCCACGATACTTTTATTCAATTCCTCTAATTCTTCCGCTGGCACACACCACTCGGTGTGATGTGATGCACCAACCTATTGTGCTTCATATTTATCCATGAAGACTTTTTTTACTTCAAAGCACGTAACATAGCCAATACCACTGTGTTTGGTATTCCAGTTCATAGCAATTACTTTGGCACATGCTTCATTCGTGACTGGATAAAAAATGGGTTGCTCAGTCAATCGTGGTGGCCAGGCTTTATAATCATTAGCCTTCACTAAGGCTAATTCACTAGGGCCTGTTGGGCGATAAAGGGTAATGGTCTCCGCCGACATCACACTTCTCCTTGTAGAGATCTGACCCGTTTGCCCAGTTCACGCATCGCCTCTGCAATCGACCGGCCTAGCTGGGTTTGTGCTTTTACAAAACTCGCCTTGGCCAGCACATTCATGACCTCTTCCAACTTACCCGTCGTGTAACAGGGGTTTTGCTTATTCTGTAGTGCCAGCTCCATGCACTGCGCAATCTCATTTGTATCAAACTGTTTTGCCAGATCGCGCACTTCAGTGAGGTGCATAGATGGTTGTGTTTGTTGGCTCATAACAGCACTCCTCTTTTGTAACATGGTTTACTTTTGGTTCAAACCATAAGTTTTGGTCTTATAGCTAAATTTGCCTTGACTTTGTGTAAATACTACACTAAGTTGTTAGTGTAATCAAGACGCAAAGTAGAGGAAAGGCTATGTATCAATATGAACACCCACATCCAGCGCTCACCACGGACGTCGTGATTTTCACGATTCGTGATAAGCAATTGAAATTGTTGCTGATTATGCGTGCTGGTGAGCCCTATAAGGGTAAATGGGCCTTGCCAGGTGGCTTTGTGCAGCAGGATGAGGATCTGGAGGCCGGTGCACGCCGGGAGCTGGCGGAGGAAACCGGAATTGCCGGTGTGTACCTGGAGCAGCTTTATACCTTTGGCGCTGTCGATCGGGATCCCCGCGAGCGGGTGATTACAGTGGCCTACTATGCCCTGATCCCCTCCGACAAGATTGTGCTGCAGGCCGCCACTGATGCCGAGGCGGTGGGCTGGTTCAGCCTGGATGAGTTGCCCGAGCTGGCGTTTGATCACCAGGGGATCGTCGACATGGCCCATGAACGTTTAGTGGCGAAGCTTGATTACTCGACGATTGCCTTTCAGTTTATGCCGGAAGAATTCACCTTAAGTGAATTGCAGGATGTGTATGAAATTATTCTGCGTGAAGAGATGGACCGCCGTAATTTTCGCAAGTGGGTGCTGGCACTGGAACAGATTGAAGAGACCGGTGAAGAACGACGTGAGGGGGCACACCGCCCCGCCAAACTTTATCGGGTTATCCACCCCGGCAAGGTTGAGATCATTAAGTAAGGAGGTCGCGATGAATACACTGACATTAGCACACTACTACACCACGCCGGATGTACAGGCGATGGCCGATTATGTGGGAGACAGTCTTGAGCTAGCATTGATCGCCCAGCGTGAACAGACGGATCGCATTGTCTTTGCCGGTGTTCAGTTCATGGCGGAGACCACCAAGATGTTGAATCCTGCGGCACAGGTGATTTTGCCAGATGAAAGGGCTACCTGTTCGTTGGTGACACAAACCGATATCGAGGCACTGAAACAGTGGCGCGAAAAATATCACGACCATGTACACGTGAGCTATATCAACTCCAGCGCTGTACATAAGACTTTATCGGACTGGATAGTAACCTCGCGCAATGTCGATGACATTATTGCGAGTATTTATGCCGAAGGTAAGCAGGTGATCTTTTCGCCGGACCGCAACATGGGTGCCTATTTGAATTATCAATATGGTTACAACATGCCGGTGTGGGACGCCGTATGTGAAGTACACGATAAATTCAAGGACGAACAAATCCAATACATGATCGAGCATGCGAAAGCGGATGGTGATGTGTATTTACTCGCGCACCCCGAATCACCGTTACCGGTATTAAAACGGGCCGACGTGGTGGGTTCGACCAAACAAATGCTGGATTGGGTAAATAAATTTAATGGTGATATTCGCTCTACCATTTATATCGCTACTGAAGAAGGCTTGTTGCACAACATGCGTACATTGCGGCCTGAGCTGAATTTACAACAGGCACCGATTTATAGTGGCTGCCAGTGTAACGCCTGCCCTTACATGAAACGTAACACGGTTGATCTGGTTAAGCGTGCAAAGCAAGGCGAAGGTTTTGAAATAGATTATTTAGATGATGACATTATTGAAAAGGCCAAGGCACCGATTGAAAGGATGCTTGAATTCAGTAAACAACAAATGGAAAAAACAGCGGCCTGATTTAATTAAAGCAACGAAAGGAGGTACGCCAACATGAAACCGACATAACTTTATTAAACAAATATGAGCTTGATGCTCAGTAGGAGAATTATCATGACAGATATAAAAAGAACATTATTTTTGAAACACCTGCGCAGCGAATCGAATATGCACATTCGCCGCTTCCGAAAAGGCCGCCTGGTTAAATCCGGCAAGGGACTCGCCTTCTGGTTTATACCTATGGGTACCAGTATCGCGGAAGTGCCAACAGATGATCGTGAGTTGCAGTTTATATTTCAAGGTCGGTCACGCGATTTTCAGGAAGCGACTATCCAGGGTGAACTTATTTATCGGGTCACCGATCCGGATTGCCTGGCCGATCGTATCGACTTCTCGATTGATCTTAACTCGGGTTTACACCGTAACGCACCATTGGAGCAGCTTGCATCTTTATTTACCAACACTGTACAAAAGCATGCAACCCGTTACATTGCGAGCAAGGATATAAGACAGCTCATTGTTGATGGACCGGAAAATATCCTCAATGCGATTGAACAGGGTTTTGCCGCTGAGAATGTGTTTGCCGAGATGGGGCTGGAAATTGTCAGTCTTGGTATCAATGAGATTAGCCCGGTTGCTGAGTTGGAAAAAGCGCTACAGATCCCGACAAGGGAAAGCATCCAGCAAAATGCAGATGAGGCGACTTTTCAGCGACGTGCACTGGCGGTCGAAAAAGAACGGGCCATCGCAGAGAATGAGTTGCAGAGCCAGATCGAGCTGGCAACCCGCGAAGAAAACCTTATCTCACAACAAGGTAAGAATGAACGACGCCGTGTTGAAGAAGAGGCGACCGCTGAAGAAACGTCGGTTAAAGCACGCATTGAACGTGAACGCATCCAGTCTGAGGCTATCGCACTACAAGCCAAGCTGGAGGCTGAATCTGAAAGTGAACGTCAACGCATTATTTCACAATCTGATAGTGAAGCTCAGCGTCTTGCCGCGGATACCTCGGCACAAAACCGTCGCACACTGGGTGCAGCGGAAGCCGAAACAATACGCCTGGAAGGTAACGCCGAGGCGGAGAAAGTGGAAGCGATTGGTCTGGCAGAAGCTGCGGGCGAGAAAGAGCGTATGTCGGTCTATGAGACATTGCCTGCCAATGTTGTATTTGCGTTAGCCTTGCAGGAGTTTGCAGGTAAGCTGGATAAGATTGAACACTTAAACATTACACCGGATGTGTTAAGTACTAATCTTGCCGACTTGTTTGCAGCTGGTGCGCAAAAGATTCAGAGCCTGGGAGGTGAATGATGAATACCTTAATCCCACGGGTTGTTGTGATCACACGCGAGACCGAATACGAGTTGTTACTCGCACGCCACGCAACCCGTGGCCAGGCTGAATTCTTTTTGCGCGAACGTGGTCAGTCGATCGAGCAGGTAGAACAACGCCATAAACATCATCAAGCGGCGTTGCAAAAGGTTATCGCGGCTATCCCAACTGACTGGCGGCGTAACCAGGTTAAACGGCAAGAACTTGATCGGTTTTTGTTTGAGCCCGAAGACCTGGTGATCGCCGTTGGTCAGGATGGTTTAGTCGCGAATACAGCCAAGTACCTGAATGGTCAAAACGTGATTGGGGTTAATCCCGACAAAGACTTATACGATGGCATTCTGGTGCCATTCTCAAGTGATGAGGCCAGTGCCATCATGGTTGCGGCCATGTATAACGATATTGATGTTCAATACCGAACTATGGCGCAGGTGGATCTTGATGATGGTCAGAGCTTATTTGCACTGAATGAATTGTTCATTGGTCACCATAGTCACCAGTCTGCACGTTATTCAATTAGCACTGAAGGTAGTAAGGAACATCATTCATCGTCAGGGGTTATTATAGCGACCGGCACGGGTGCAACGGGTTGGGCGCGATCGATTCATCGTGAACGGCATGATAAGTTGCAGTTGCCCTCCCCTGAAGATGAAAAGCTGGCATTTTATGTGCGCGAAGCCTTCCCCAGCATTGCCACTGGCACCAGTCTCACTTCTGGGTTGATCGTTAAGGGACAGTCGTTAGAGATTCGTTCAGAACTGAATGAGGGGGGAGTTATTTTTGGGGATGGTATCGAAGCCGACTACTTATCCTTTAACTGGGGTATGCGTGCTATCTTTAGCGTTGCACAAAATAAATTATCCATGGTGCAACCGGCAAGCATAACCATTTCAGGAAGAGAAACACAACAAGCGAGGTTAGCGAGTTAGAGTATGCAGTATCAATCAATACAACTTGCACATTATCCTGACCAGAAACAGACCTGGCCCAAGGAGGGTCGGCATATACTTGCACAATATGATGATGACTCCGTTATTGTCTATCAGGCATATCGACCTGCGATCGGTTTATATGCTGCTGAGCATCAGTATTTTGGTGGTGAGTTTAGACTAAATCGTATGAGCTGGATCAAACCAAATTTTTTATGGATGATGTACCGAAGCGACTGGGCTCGCACTCAGGGACAGGAAGTGGTGTTAGCGATAAGACTACATCGATCATTTTTTGATGAAGTGTTGTCACTTGCGGTTCCTTCCAGTTTTGATAACAACTTATATAAAACAGCGGAAGAGTGGAAACGCGCGGTTCGAAAATCAGAGGTGAGATTACAATGGGATCCGGATCATGCGCCCTCTGGTGGTAAATGTATCCGCCGCGCAATTCAACTGGGTCTTCGCGGTAAGTTACTGGAAAAATATAGCCGCGACGCCATTATTGAAATTATTAACGTCACAGAACTGGTTCACCAGTATAGCCCTTATGCCCGCAAACCCTATGAGGGTCTCTACACGCCGATGGAAAAAGTGTATCCGGGAAAATAGAGAGCAAATTGAGAACTTGGAGACAGAATGACAAACTAGAGTTTAAGATGGTAGCGAGGGGGAGACTTGACCATTTTGCATGGAGCAAAATGGGACAGCGAAGCTGCCCGCAGGGTGGCGCACACGGAAGTGCGCCATCAACTCGACCGAAGCATTAAATCAGTGAGGTCGGGCAAGTTTATAGCTTAGAAATAGAATGATGATATAGGGTTTTAAGATGGTAGCGAGGGGGAGACTTGAACTCCCGACCTCAGCATTATGAATGCTGCGCTCTAACCAGCTGAGCTACCTCGCCATAAGCTACCCCGTTGTATGTTCGGGGAAGCCGCGCATTCTCGGTTTTAGGCCCGGTTTTGTCAAGTTTTTAGGCTGTGTTCCAATCCCATCTCAAATGCCAGGCAGACATATAAGTGCTTGTTCGTATTGAAAATTTTGCTGTTTTTGCCTATGCTGGGGGATGACTAATTCACTTGATTGGCCGCAGGAAGCGGCCCTACGTTCTGAGCTCAGCCAACGTTGGCTGCAGCCTGAATCTAATATCTGTCTGGATTTTCATGGTGACCCGGTTACAGCCGGCCTGGTGGTGTTCTCAGATGGAAACCACCACATGGCGCTAGAGGCCAGCGTAAAGCGCTTTGTTAAGCAGCACCCAGAAGTAGTGGATATCTTCTATGCCACTACCCCACCGGGTGTCATTGTTAATCTGTTAAAAAATGGCCAGTTAGTGCTGGGCAATTTGAGCCTTTCGCGGCTACCTAATGTCTTTATTAGCCCCCCAGATATTCTGGATAAGTTGCAGGCAGACGGTTACCTCGCCTCACACCGTGCTTTTATGCAGAGTAAGGGCAATGCATTACTCGTTCGCAAAAGTAACCCAAAGAATATTCAATCGGTGGCTGATCTGCTGCGAGAGGATGTCCGCTTATTCATTTCCAATCCTGTCACTGAAAGAGCTAGTTATGAAGTCTATGAACAAGCACTATTGAATCAGAGCATAGAACAAAAGATTAGCGAAGCGGCAATAAAGGATTTGCTCAACAAACCTTCTGATCGTCTGATCAACGGTAAGCGTATTCACCACCGTGAGGCGCCGCAATGCTTATTTGATGACAAAGCTGATGTAGCGATTATTTATCATCATCTTGCCTTGCGCTATACCCGCATCTTCCCGGAGCACTTTGAGTTCATTCCACTTGGTAATGATGATACGAGTGTGACAAATACTTATCATATAGGCCTGCTCGGTGACGGTGGCAGGTGGGGACAGCAATTTCATGACTTCATGTTCAGCGACGAGGTAATAGAACTATACATAGAACATGGGCTGCAGCGACCAATTAAATAACCGAAAAAAAACGCCACCCGAAGGTGGCATGTAACGGAAGAGAACGAGGAAATCTATAATTATTTTTTGAATGTCATAAAAAGTGCCGATGTCCAGATTTTTGCATCATCGACCTGACGCGCCACAACATAAACAGGGCGATGACCGTGTGGTCCGTTCTTAGGCGCGACTTCAAAGTTACCGGTCACTTCACGCGGCGCAGCAGAATCGCTCATTCGCTCCATCGCCAGGAACATTTCTACACCGGGTAAGTCTTTCTTCAAGCGTGCAGCCTCGAGTAACTCTGCACCGGTAAACTCCCAGGTAAAGGTTGGACAGTGAACAAAAGGATTACCTTTTAATGGATCACCGACCTTGACATAACCGTCGATGGTACCTTCGATCTTTATTTTGGCTGTCGCCAAGTGTGAAACATCCATTTCAATCGCATCTACGTCACCGTAGGTGTCACTCTTGAAACCAATCGTGGTTGCTGTTTCGCGCCAGCAGGTTTCTTCCTTGTGTTCAAAACCCAGGCCTTCAAATTCATTGATGACGGCATCGATAATGGTGATCTTGCCTTTCCATACTGCCCAGCGATAACGATCCTTAATACGCGCACCACCCCAGCGGAAACGAATCTTGCGTTCTGAATAACCTAGTTCTTCCTGCAGGTCACGCCGCCAGAACTCGCCGTCCTGATCGTATGCCACTAGCTCATCCCAGCCGGCATCGCCAAGGAAACGATAATTTACCTGTGCCGCACCCTTATGTTCGAATTCGTCACCCATGATGTGCTTGCCGCAACTTATCAAACCAAAGGTCCGCTCACCGGTTGAAGCAAAGGTATGACGTTCGCGCAATGCTACACCAATCGCCTTGCGTGATAACTCGGGTGAGATGACACCAGAGATGCCCCCTTTGGTTCCGAAGACCGCGGTACCTGGTACACCACCACCACAACGACCACGGTGTTCGTCACCGGCCATACTCGCACCGATTTTATAACCACGTTCCATTGCATCCTGATATAACCAACCAAAGTGGCCCCAGGCAGAACCGATCTCGACTAATTTTTCCAGCTCAGGATGATGCCAGTCCATAAGACAACGACGACCGCCGACGTGAGGCGTTAACAAATGACCTTCTGGGTCATGGGCATAAGCGGCCCATAGTTCTTCTAATGGCCAGGCGCCGGGAATGGCTTCGGTCGTACCTGAGTCTTCGTTCCAGTCAACCGATCGTACGTGCGTTCCATCTTTCAGGAACGGGAACTCCGGCTCATCATCATGCAGGAAGATAACGTTATGGTCACCACCGGCACAGGAGCTACCACACCATTCCGTTCCCGGATAGGCGACGAACTCACCATCTTTAGTGATCTCACGAATCAGTTCAACTGTCTTTTTCCAACGCTCGGTGGTGATATTAAAATCATTGTGCGCAAAGGCCAGTACATCCAGGCCTGTGACATCACGACCATAGTTCAAGTTATAACTCGTCGAGTTGGTGCCGACGGTATCTTCTGAATGCACATGCAGGTCGGTATAAAAGATCCGAGGGAAATCTAATTCTTTATCGATCGTCACATAAAAGGTATGTGGTTTGACCGCGGGGTGATCAGGCATGGTTGCACTGACGACTAGCTCACCGGGTTTATCGGTCGGCATGTCTTCCAGTAGTTGCACGGACCAGCCTTCTTTAGGCAAGGTAATGTCTTTTTTATAACACTCCTTGCCATCCAGGGTAGCGGTTATATACACTTTATCCGCACGTGACCAACAGGTGTTACCCCATTCATCTTCAGCACGAATACGCAAAGGAATTTTTTCTCCCTGCTTAACCAAACGCGAACCCGCCCATTGCAATAGTGCAGGTACTCCCGGTTTGATATTGATAGTCAGATCAGGCTCAACTGCAGCAAAGCGTGAAGTACCTAAGGGATCTGCATAACAACGGAACTTAAAGAATTCTTCCGTGAAAGTTTGCACGCGGGTACCGGGTCCGCCAAAGCGACGATCGCCCATACGTATAACAATTTTATCACCCGCTTTCAGGTAACCATCGTATGTATCGACGATAACGGCTTTTTGGAATGGTCTTTCGTGTCCTTTTTGATCAAACCGAACTGAAAGCTTTTGTACAGAAGCAGGACTTTGTCCTTCTACCGTTGGCGCCGCATGATATTCAGCAGAGACATAGTTCGCAGCTTTTGGATCAGTGGTCTGAAATAACTCCCAGTCTGAATAAAAACGGAAGGTTGCCTTGAACCATGAGCCATCAGCCATACCAGATTGACCGAGGGTGTACACAATAATGACTTCATGCCATGAGCCGGCAATCATCTCTTCGGTGTTACAGCTAACCGAGCCAAGAAATGGCATGTCTTTGGTCTTTGCATATAACCCCACCGGTGCAGTATATGAATCGCCTAGTTTTTCTTTCAACTCTGCGTCAGTCATTTTTTTCATAATGTTACCTCTTTAACTTTTATTCTTTGATTGCTTTAAGTCCAGGATTTCTTTCAGTCGGCTTTGTGCTGCCCCGCTGCTGCTGCCGCAGCTTCCACTCGTCTCTTGCGTCCAGCATTGATGCTCGTCCAGAAAGTACGCGCAATTACAAAGAGAGTAAGCACCATCAGCCCCATGGCTACGGGTCGTTGGAAGAACATGAAAGTATCATGCTCGGAAATGATGACCACCTGTTGCAGGGCACGCTCCCACTCTGGAGCCAGGATAAAACCAATCAGGAATGCCACGTAGGAGTAGTCGAACTTACGCATGAAATAACCGATGAAACCGAATGCGAGCATGATACCCACATCGAACATCGACGACTTGCCCAGGTAGGCACCCATAATGCAGGTGAAGATTACGATCGGATACAGGATTAATGCCGGGATATTCACAGCCTTGCAAAAAAAGCGCAGTCCAAAGCGTCCAATCAACAATAAAAACAGACTGGCAAGTATCAGGCTACCGTAAATGCCATACATGAGTTGAGCATTTTCCTTAAACAGTAGTGGACCCGGTTGCATACCGTGGATCATGAACGCGCCCATCAACATAGCGGCAGCCAGGTTACCGGGTATGCCCAGAACGAACAGTGGAATCAGGCTGGATGCTACCACTGAGCTATTGGCCGACTCGGACGCAGCAATGCCTTCGAGGCGCCCCTTACCAAATTCTTCTTTGTGCTTGGATCGCTTCATCGCCTGGTCATAAGACATGAACGACGCCACGGGTGCACCCAAGCCTGGCATCGCTCCCACACCAATACCGATCAGACTACCCCGCAATAGTGTTTTGATGTTGGCAAAGAATTCCTTGAACGACAGCAATCGATCTTCAAGCTTCGATGAGAATTTAGTGGCTGCGTGTTCGCCAGCACCCTTGCCCACTAACTTTTCCAGTTGCAGCAGGATTTCCGAGAACGCTAGAAGACCAATCGCCACCGGAATCAACGACAAACCACTGCCGAACTGATAGACATCGAAAGTAAGCCTGGGCAAGGCGGTTACCGGCTCAGTACCAATCAAGCCCAAAAGAATTCCGAACCCGGCGGCCATCAAACCACGAGAGATGGAAGTGGTACCTATACCGGCGATAACTGTCAGCGCTAGCGAAATCAATGCAAAGATTTCCGACGGGCCCATGAACAAGGCAACCGCGGCAAGAGGAGCGGCAATTAAAATTAACACCACCGTTGAGATAAAGTCGCCGGCCACTGAACTATACAAGGCCATGCGAAGTGCCTTTTCACCCTTCCCCTGCTGGGTGAGCGGATAACCATCCCAGGAGGTCGCCGCCGCCTCGGGTGTGCCTGGCGTGCGTAAAAGTACAGCCGACACCGCACCACCGAAAAAAGCGCCCTTGTTCAATCCCACCAGGAAGCCAATCGCAGCGAGTGGTGTCATGTAATAAGTAATCGGGATAAAAAGCGCAATGGCCATAGGACCATTGATCCCAGGGATAGCTCCAATCATCACCCCGATAGTAACGCCCAGAAGTAGGAACATCAGGCTGTTAATTGAAATGGAGTCCATAAGCCCCGCGATGATCATTTCCATAGTTTTTTTATTTTCCGCTGCTTGGTTTTATTATTCGAAGATCAATTATTCAAAAATTTGAGGGCCCGGCACTGGTACACCAAATCCGTAGCGCATGATGATATAGAGCACCGCCGTCAGGGTGATCGACACAAGGATCGACTGCAGCCACTTGCGACTACCAATGAAATATTGCAGGACCATCAGGAATGCGAAAGATGCCAGCATATAACCTATGTATTCAATCGCCACGACCAGAAGCACGCACGGAATCATGATGCGCGCAAGATGGTATAAATTGACCCGACCTACCTGGGTAAAACCATCACCGTCTTCCAGATCTTCAGAAAATTCACTTTCCTCTTTTGGTAAAGTTTTTTTCGTAAATAGAGAAATAGCGACGGTTACCATAGAAAGGATCGCCATAAACAGCATAACGCCAACTGCCACATTCGGAACCAGTGCCGGCGAGGCGCCGTATCCGGGATAGGCGGGTGTATAGGTGGGAATGGCCCAGGTAAAAAGCACTATGCTAAATACGATGATCAGCAGGTAGGCGATCATGTCTCTTGTTATTCTTGTCACTTGTTTTTCCTCTCTCCCACAGTCTTGTTTTGGAAATATTTGGGGAGCGATGCCACCGGACTGGATAGGACTCCAGGCCGGTGACAATCAACTAATCAATAAAGCTTATTTATTTTTTGCTTGCTTACCGAAGGCTACAAACAAGTCTTTCGCTGTCTTGTCGGCGTGTGTTTCACCCCATGACACGGGTCGCATGAGTAGATTAGCCGTGATGAAGTTCTGGGTTTCTTTGTCATTCGCTAAATTATTAGCTGCAGCAAGAAGTTTAGCTTTTGCTTTCTTATCCAGACCTTTTGGAGCAACCAGTGCAACGATCATTTCTACCTGTTCATCGTAACCCTGTTCGCGCAAAGTAGGCACATCAGGAATCGGCGGTAGACGGTTACCTAAGGCTGCGGCGATTAATTTGATAGAGCCGGCTTCTACATGTTTGTAAAGAATAGCGCCCACATAACCAACGTCAGCGTGACCACCAGTTACCGCTTTAATCACTGAAGGACCACCTTTGGAAGGGATCAGTGACAGCTTCACACCTTCTTTCTTGGCAATACGTGTAATCGCGTCGCGATCATCGGCACCGTGGAACATGGCAACCATGGCCTTGTTGTTTTTCTTATGCCATGCAAAGGCTTCTTTCAGCGTTTTCCAGGGCTTGTCGGCTTTGGAAATAAAACCGCTAGAGTTCAGCGCTACCAGAGTCAGGTAGTCAAAGTCTT
Organism: uncultured Ectothiorhodospiraceae bacterium; assembly: GCA_947259575.1. Lineage (GTDB taxonomy): Bacteria > Pseudomonadota > Gammaproteobacteria > UBA6429 > Thiohalophilaceae > SZUA-24. Next base: position 56,820 of record CAMYMU010000068.1, read on the forward strand.
CTGGCTTATAGATCAACTTGGCGTGATGTGGTGCGTAGGTATACGCGGTCAATGAGGTAACGCCGATGGTGTAACCGTCACCTTTGGCTTTGCTGAGCTCGGTTGCCATCACGGTACCGTGTGATCCGGTCACGTTCTTAACGTTAATGGGCTGACCTAGAATCTTGCTCATCCGCTGGGCGAGGCCACGTGTCAGGCGGTCGATCTGGGCACCTGGCTGGGTCATGGTCATGAAAGTAATGGGGCGACTCGGGTAATCCGCTGCACTGACACTAACAGTCATTATGGCCATCAACAGGCCAAGTCCTAGTTTAAATATTTTTCTCATCGTCACTTCTCCTTGTTTTAGATAATTTTTAAACGTCTACTATTATGTTTTATCCGGCCTTAAATTTAAGGAACGGTCTTTTATTTACCTTACAAACTACTAATACGAGTTGGCAGAGTTGTCTGCCTCAAAAGAATTCGTCTGGGTAACACAAAGCTCCAGACCATTATGGAAATAGATAATTTACTACCGTAAATATTATGCAGGCTTTCAAAAAGGAGGTATTCACTTCCAATACGCTTAAAAGCAGTCACATAACCTCCTCACGATTGTGTCATTCCGTAAAAACTAATCTGTAAATCAGCTACTTATATCCATATTAAACATTTACTTCTATTTATGGACTTTACAAACCGAACTGGTATTCTATCCAGACGCAAGGATTAGTCTGTCGTATAGACGACAGTTGCACAAAAATAGTTATTAACTAAATAACAATAAAATTATTTACTAAAATGGGGGCGTAAATGGAACACGCTGCAAATTTTTTACCTTATAGCTTTGCCGATCAGCTCAAACCATCTGAAATTAGAAACATTGAGTCGATTGCGCATGAATATCGCTTTCGAAAAGGTGAGCATATCTTTCAAGCCGATCAGTCCGACCAATCAGTCTATATAGTTATAAGTGGCAAAGTAAAAATCTCACGGATCTCTCAACTAGGGCAGGAGCTCATTCAGTGGTTTTGCATGTCTGGTGATATTTTTGGCATATCAGGTGAAAACAACATCACGAATAGTATCTATGCAAAAGCGCTGTCTGACTGTGTTGTATTGCGCGTCAATAAACATGCGTTTAATCAGCTAATGCTAGAAGAGCCACGCATCAGTTTACTGGTAATTGATAAGCTATCATCTCGAATTCATACCCTGGGCGATATGATTTTGTATATGGCCAGCGATGATGCAAACACACGCTTTATAAAATTACTGCAGTATTTGTCGAAGAATTATGGTGAACAAACTAAAGAAGGTATGTATATCGACATACCGACAACACATCAAGATATGGCCGATATGATTGGTGTCTGTCGACAGACCGTCTCAAATATAATTGGTAAGTTAAAACGTGCAGGGGTGATCAGAATGGATCGCAATGGGATCCATATCGACAATCCGCAACATTTGAATAAACAAACGAGGGAACCACTGAATCATTCCTTAAGTGGATGATGGCAAGGCAAAAAGGAATGAGAATGCGGAGTTTACACGTTAGTAAATGAGCAGTTCGAGGTACTTTTTAACGTAGCCAGCGCCGCTTAAGGAATGAATCAGGGATTCCTCAGACATTAAAACGAAAGTGCATTACATCACCATCTTTAACGATGTAATCTTTTCCCTCTAGGCGTAATTTACCCGCTTCCTTCGCACCACTTTCTCCGTTGTGTGCAATGAAGTCATCATAGCTGGTGACTTCTGCGCGGATAAAACCTTTTTCAAAATCGGTATGAATCACACCTGCTGCCTGTGGGGCAGTGGCGCCAACCTTAACAGTCCAGCCACGTACTTCTTTTACACCGGCGGTAAAATAAGTTTGTAAGCCCAGAAGAGTATGTCCTGCACGAATAACTCGATTAAGTCCAGGCTCATCAAGGCCCATTTCATCCAGAAATTCCCGCTTTTCTTCATCGTCGAGTTCAACCATCTCCGCTTCAATAGATGCGCAGACAGGCACTACCGGTGCCCCCTCTTGCTCTGCAAGTTTTTTTACAGCATCCAAACGAGGATTGTTTTCAAAACCATTCTCATCGACGTTGGCAATATACATTGTTGGCTTGCTAGTCAGCAAAAACAGATCTCGAATCTGGAGTTTCTCTTCTTTTTCCAACTCAAGCGCACGAACAGGTTTGCCTTCATCTAACTGGGCTTTAACTTTTTCAAGCACAACCATTTTTGCTTTAGCGTCTTTGTCGCCTGACTTGGCGATCTTACTGGTACGCAGAATACTTTTTTCAACTGAGTCCATATCTGCTAGAGCCAGTTCGGTATTGATAATATCAATATCACTGATTGGATCGACCTTGCCTGCAACGTGTACGATGTCATCATTTTCAAAACAACGAACGACGTGTGCTATCGCATCTGTCTCACGTATATTTGCCAAAAACTGATTTCCTAATCCTTCACCCTTTGATGCGCCTTCAACCAACCCGGCTATATCAACAAACTCCATGGTAGTGGGGATTACTTTTTCTGGATGGACAATCTCTGCCAGTTTATCCAGACGCGGATCAGGAATAGGTACGATCCCGACATTGGGCTCAATCGTACAAAATGGATAATTCTCAGCCTGAATCTCAGCCTTGGTTAATGCATTAAATAGCGTTGATTTACCTACATTCGGTAAACCGACGATGCCGCATTTAAAACCCATTTTCTGTACCCCGTTAGTTATTTGGTATGCAAACTTTGCATAGCTTTGGCGGTCTCACCATTGACGATACGATCAAGCTCACTAATCGCCTTGTCGATCGCATTTTCTATCGCAATTTGGTCATCGGTCGCTGCTTTCTTTAATACGTGGCCAGTAACCTTTGATTTATTTCCTGGGTGGCCAATACCGAGGCGAATACGTTGAAAACCATTTCCACCGCAGCGACTGATGATGTCACGTAGTCCATTGTGGCCGCCGTGCCCGCCTCCTTCTTTTAAGCGGACATCCCCCACTTCTAAATCAAGATCGTCGTGAACAACTAAAACATTGGCCAGTTTGATTTTATAAAACTGCATAAGCGCCAGTACTGACTGACCACTTAAGTTCATGAAGGTATCAGGTTTTAGCAGCCAGACTTGTTGGCCATGAATAGTAGAGCGAGCGACTTCACCCTGAAACTTTTTCTCTTGCTTGAAGTTGCCACCAAATTTGCGCACAACCTCATCCACAAACCAAAAGCCGGCATTGTGCCGCGTGTTGGCATACTCAGTTCCTGGGTTTCCTAACCCTACTATGATGTCAACATGCGCGGGCACAGCCGGCTCCGGTATTCAATGTGAAGAAAAGCTTATTCTGCGGCTGGCTCAGCTGCTTCACCACCTTCAGCTGCTTCACCACCTTCTTCAGTTGTCGTCTCTTCTTCTTCCTTCGCTGCACGAGGTACATGCACACTAGCGACAGCCTGGTCATGACTTTCACCATGAGACAGTTCAACCAGTTCAATACCTTTCGCCAACTTAAGATCAGACATGTGGAATATTGCATTCAATTCTAGTTCACTCAGATCAGCCTCAATGTATTCAGGCAGATCCGCTGGTAAACAGGCAACTTCTACTTCTGTCATCATATGGTTGATCAAACCACCTTCGCGAACACCTGGTGACTGTTCTTCGTTAATGAAGTGGATTGGAACCTGGACGCGAATCTTCTCTTTCGCGCTGACACGTTGCAGATCCATATGCATGATGATTGGGCGACTTGGATGACGCTGCAGATCTTTAACAATCGCTTGTTGATCTTTGCCATCGACTTTCACTTTAAGAATATGTGAAAAGAAAGCTTCATTCTCGATCTGGTGAGCCAGTTCGTTATGTTGCAACGTTAATGATACTGGGTCTTCACCCGCACCATACATAACAGCTGGAACTTTACCGGTATGACGTAGGCGGCGGCTCGCACCCTTCCCTAAGTCAGTACGGAGTTCAGCATTTAATACGAAATCATTAGCCATGTTACTTACTCCAGTTTTGCAGATAGTTATCTGCGTTTAATAAAACAAGCCTAAGGCTTGTTGCTAGACTCCCTTGCGACCAGGGTGCCTTCTTGCCATTAAATGACAAACTTGATGCGTCTGATTTACAAATAAAACAAACGCATTAAGTTTATCAGTCTATATATAAGGAGCTAACTGACTCCTCATTACTAATCCGGCGAATTGTCTCAGCCAGAAGTTCCGCAATGCTCAATTGGCGAATACGACCACAGTTCATTGCTGCCTCACTCAAGGGAATCGTATCGGTCACTACCAACTCATCCAGCTCAGAATTACTAATATTCTCTACCGCCGGTCCCGACAATACTGGGTGAGTACAATAGGCGACAACTTTTGCTGCACCATGTTCTTTCAATGCACCTGCTGCACGACATAAGGTACCCGCGGTGTCCACCAGGTCGTCGATAAGGATACAGCTACGCCCTTCGACATCACCGATAATATTCATCACCTTGGCTACATTAGCCTTGGGACGACGTTTATCAATAATTGCCAGATCCGCATCATCCAGTCGCTTGGCCAAAGCTCTAGCACGTACTACACCTCCCACATCGGGAGACACCACCATCAGGTTTGGATACTTTTGTCTCCATACATCGCCTAATAAAACAGGTGATGCGTAGACATTATCCACCGGGATATTAAAAAATCCCTGTATCTGATCCGCGTGCAAATCGACAGTAAGCACACGATCAGTCCCTACTGTGGCGACCATATCTGCCACAACCTTGGCCGTAATCGGTACGCGTGCCGAACGTGGTCGGCGATCTTGTCGTGCATAACCAAAGTAAGGCAAAACGGCAGTAACTCGAGCAGCAGATGAACGACGTACCGCATCGACCATCACCAGCAATTCCATCAGGTTTTCGTTGGTCGGTGCACAGGTTGGCTGCACAATGAAAACATCCCTACCGCGGACATTTTCCATAATCTCGACCTGGACTTCACCATCGCTGAATTTGCCAACGACAGCTTTCCCAAGCGGGATCTGTAATCTACTTGCTATATCATTGGCGAGTTTCAGGTTTGCATTACCCGAAAACACCATCAAACTGCCGTCAGTCACGAGAACTCTCCACTCTCGTTAAAAAATCGCTAGAACCCGAATCATCGGCGCTCTATATATATGGCTGGGGTGCCAGGATTATTCCGGGCATCCTGCCCTCCACCCTATGGCCTGCTCGCTTTGCTTGCAGTTCGATTTCGCTCCCGGCGAAATCGTCGAACCAATTCCTCGGTTCTCACCCTGGCTTAACCAGTACAACTCATTTTAGAGTCTGAGTTTCCAGCGCTCTATATATATGGCTGGGGTGCCAGGATTCGAACCTGGGAATGCTGGAATCAAAATCCAGTGCCTTACCGCTTGGCGACACCCCAATTTAAAACTTTCACGTCTGCCTGGAAATTCACAGGTTCAATACTTTCAAACAGATTTCACCCATAAAACCTGTGCTGGGCGCATACCGTCTTGCTGCTTGGCGCACTGCTTTGAAACCCTCTGGGTTTCATGCAGTATTTCCTACGCTGCGCTACGGTTACACCCCAATAAATCTATACTAAACAATCAGTTACTCTACGTCGAGTACTGGCGAACGGTTCAAACCTCTGGCTACGAAACCATCCCACTGGTCTGATAGTTCAGACCACGCTTGCCTTGCCTCGTCTTCAGAACCAAATGCGGCAAATACACATGCGCCGGTCCCGGTCATTCTGGCTTCAGCGAAGTGTCCTAGCGCATCCATCGCTTTTCGGACTTCCGGGTACATCTCAGTGACAATGGGCTCACATACATTGTGCCCCTGCCCTGCCAGAAAGTCGCGTATTGTAATGGCTGGGCAATCCCGTATCAATTGCGGGTTGGCAAAAACTTTGGCTGTTGAGACACTTATTTTGGGGATCAGTACCACAAACCATGACTCGGGTAGCTCGACGGGGGTAATTTGCTCGCCAACCCCCTCAGCCCAAGCTGCCTGCCCCTGTATAAACACCGGTACATCTGCCCCCAGAGAGAGCCCAATTTCCATCAAAGTGGGCAACGATAGCCCGCAATCCCAGAGCTGGTTTAATGCCAGCAATGTGGTCGCCGCATCTGAGCTGCCACCGCCAAGGCCACCGCCCATGGGCAGGACCTTATCGAGCTGTATATCCACACCGTGTTCTACACTACACTGAGCCTGTAGGGCTCTCGCAGCCCGGTAAATAATATCGTCTTGTTCCTCAACACCCTCAATCTGGTAACGGCGGGTAATTCCACCCGTCTGGTTAACCTCAAAGGAAAGGCGATCAGCCTGCTCGAGGAATATAAAAACGGTTTGTAGCAGATGATAACCATCCTCGCGCTGCCCGGTAATATGTAAAAACAGATTGAGTTTGGCCGGGGCAGGCCATACCTTTGTAGTTTGAGAATTCATGGGCATCGGCGTAATTAAGATGCCTCGATTCTAGTCGTTGCGAATCACAACAGCAAACAGGCAACACAACATTTTGTTGGAGTACAAATGACACAATCATCACTTGAAAAAGCGATAGCAATGATCGATGCAGCAAATAGCGAAGACCCGAATATCGACATTGAAAATGACCAAGAATGGCCAAAAGAGCTTCTATATTCACGCCGGATGTCCGATATGCTTGAGCGCTTTAAACCAAATACTGATGACGCGATCAAACTGGCTATTCATGCGCAACATATTCAGCGTTGGAAATCCCCGCGCGATGCCTATCCAAAAACGCGTGAGGGATATTTCAAATGGCGGACAGAACTCTATACATTTCATGCAAATACCGTCGCTAAAATACTTGAAGAAGTTGGTTATCCCGAAGAGGACATCGAACGAGTCAAACTAATGGTCGGTAAACGTGGAATTAAAAGTAACCCTGACACTCAATTACTGGAAGATATAGCGAATCTGGTCTTCATTGAGCATTACATGCTCGATTTTGCACAAAGGCATCCCGAATATGATGAGGAAAAGTGGCTCAACATTATTCGCAAGACCTGGCGAAAAATGTCGGAACAAGGTCAGCAGTTTGCACTGGCAGGTAAGATCACTCTTCCAGAACCATTGATCCCATTAATTAAAAAAGCCGTAGCAAGTTAATACGAGATCCCTACTTTATCGCTTAAGGTGAATGTGCATCTTTTCTTCACCAAACTCAATGATGTCGCCAGAAACGATCTTTTTGCGCTTTCTGGTTTCTACTTCACCATTTACCAGGACCAGTCCATTCTCGATCACAGTCTTTGCTTCGCCGCCACTTGCGACCATCCCTTCAAACTTTAAAATTTTATAAAGTTCAACAGGTTCTTTTGTAATCTCAACGTCAGTCATTTATCTCTGAAGGTCAATACTAGTTTGCAAATCGGTATAGAAATGATCAGGTAGTCAGAATGGCTTTTAAAATGCACCAAGCTTCCATTTATCGACAACCAAACGTACATCAAGCTCTTTATCATTTTTTAGTAAAAAAACTTTTCTTGGTAAATCGATGCCGCTAATCTGCGTATAGCGCTTAAATTTCACTTTCCAGTTTGCATCTTCAAGGTAGGCAAGCCGCCCTTTTTTATCCAGTTGAGGTTTATCCTGTTGGGTTGGACTGGTTAAGCCCATTACCCAATAGCGCAGGCCCTCGACAGGAACAAAAACACCGGTTTGTTCATAGAGAAGCATTTCCGGGGTATCGGCATAAAAGGTTTGATCGTCTGAATCTTTGAGTAATACGCCATGTGCATTGCCTATCATTTTAACCTTACCTGCTCCGAAGGCGCCGTTAATCTGGATCTGATAATCATCGCCCTTCTGTTGCCAATCTAGATTCAGGTTCCAGGCATCATCACCGTTGTTAACCGCCAACCTACCGGTCAGATGCCAGTATTTAATCGAGGATAGCTCGGTTTGCCTTTCATTCCAGACTTGTTCAAGTGCACTGGTAGTATCGACAGAAGTGTCAACATCATCATCGACGAGATCGAGCGTAGTACAACCCGTTACGAGAACGGCTGCAACTAAGACAACGATATAACGAAGGAATAAACTATTGGGTAAAGCGTTTGATAACATCATTTAATAATTTATGTGTCGGTGTTTGCTGTAGTGCTTCATCCCAAACATCACGTGCACTACCTTGTTCACCGATAACCCATAAGACCTCGCCCAGGTGCGCTGCAATTTCAGCATCTTTAAGACCTTCAAATGCCAATCGTAAATACTTCAACGCTTCTTGATAATTGCCAAGTCGATAGTTGGCCCAACCGAGGCTGTCTAGAATAGCGGGATCATCTGGATTAGATTTATACGCCTTTTGAATGTAGGCCAGTCCCTCTTTGATTCGATCAGTCCGATCAACCAGAGTATAACCTAAGGCATTTAATGCCTGGGTATTCTCTGGATCTAACTTAACGATCTTTTCGAGATCAGAAAAAGTAACATCGATGCGCTCAATTTTCTCTGCGGTCAGAGCCCGAGCGTATAAAATATTCACATTGTCTGGCATTCTGGCCAGACCTTCACTATAGATATCGAAGGCTTCCTGATATTTTTTTACTTCACGTAAAATCTCACCTTCTGCAAGCAACAGGCGCTGTTCTGTTTCAAGTGAGTCAGCCTCAATCGCATTCAAGCGCTCACGAGCCTTTTTGACATTGCCCGCTTTCGCATCAATCATGGCGATACGAATTTGTGCATCAAGCTTATACTGGCCTGAACCTATAATCTGATACCACTGCACCGCCAGCTGGGTATCATTTTGCTGTTCGGCAATTTGACCGAGGTAATAGCTTGATTCATGAACACGCTTACCTGACTTAACCAGATCCTGGAAATGATCATTTGCCTCATCCAGCTCATTCGTCTGCAGAGATAAAAGTGCCAGTGCATATTTTGCATCGGCATTACCCGGCGCACTCTCGAGAATAATCTTGAATTGTTCGCGCGCTTCGCCATAACGTTTTTCATCGACTAAGCGACGCGCATAATAATCACGCAATGCAATATTGCCCGGTACCTTTTCAAGGGCAAATTGTAATTCTGTTAGTGCCTTGGCTTTCTTGCCTTCCCGGTAGAGTGTGTTGCTATACAGTATGTATGCGTCGGCCCAGTCCGGCTTCAGTTTTATAACCTTCAGTGCAGCGCTTTTGGCCTTATCCAGATCACCGACTAATAGTGCCAGCTGGCTATAGGCATAAAGGGCATCGGGATTGTCCTGACGTGTGGCAACCAGTTGTTCCATCACGTCCAGGGCGGCCTGCTTATCACGCTCTTTACCTAGCAGTGAAGTGATTAACATGAAGGTATTTCTTTTACCTTTTTCCGCACTTAAATCAATGACTTTCTCAAGATGGAAATGAGCCTGCTTGATATTGCCAGTGCGCAAATTCATGGCTGCAGCAACTTGATTGGCTTCGATACTATTTGGGGTTATTTCTGACCATAATTTAGCCGCTTCCATGGCACTCTCATCATCGCGGGCATAGACCGCGATTCGGGCTGCACGCTCAATAACTTTTGGATCACGCGAGAGCTTGGCTGCCTCGAGATATTGTTTAACGGCGACATTAATGTGCCCGCGTTGCCCGGAAATCTCGGCTAACATCAGGCGGAATAACAATTCGGGGCTTAGGTTGGATTCAACCTCTTCCTCTTCAACTACACTAACTTCTTGTTTTTTTTGGGTTTGTTCAGACCCTACCCCTGTTTCATCCTGGGCAGCTTGTTTGGCCTCGGCGGCGGGTGTCTGATTTTCAGCAGCGGGAGTTGCCTGTTTCGGTTGAGTTGAGCAGGCAGTAACAAATAGGGCTGCTAATAACCATGTAATTAATGAGGATTTAGAGCTTGTTTTCTGCATAAACGTATCCATCTACTATCTATTACTATAATACAACTTTTCGGCAGATTTCCTTGTATAATTTAGAAATCGAAACGTGTATTTAGTTTATATATATAGTTAAATATTTTTTAATCAATAAAGCTTAGTAGAATATTGCACGAATCAGGCCAATTTGCAGTATTTTAGTTTACCGGTAGACCTCATGACCTTAGTCGCTTTCGGCATCAACCATAAAACCGCTCCTGTAGACATACGGGAAAAGGTCGCATTTTCGCCTGAAAAAGTCCATGAAGCGCTTCAGAATCTGGTCAATCAGGATGCCGTGCACGAGGCCGTCATACTCTCTACCTGTAATCGTACTGAGGTCTATTGTGGCTTAGATGACTCGGCAAATGATGCTGTCCTACAGTGGTTGAGCGATTATCACCAGCTCCCGCTTGAGGCTATCTCACCCTATATATATGCCCACCTGGGTAGCGACGCGGTCCAGCACATTCTGCGCGTTGCCAGCGGCCTGGACTCTATGGTGTTGGGTGAACCGCAGATTCTGGGGCAAATCAAAGAGGCCTATATGACCGCCAATCATGCTGGCGTGATTGGCTCTCAGCTTAACCGCCTGTTCCAGCACACCTTTGCCGTGGCAAAACAGGTGCGCACCGATACCGCCATTGGCGCCAGCCCTGTCTCAGTTGCCTTTGCTGCGGTCAGCCTGGCCAAGCAGATCTTCTCCGATCTGAGCGAACATAAGGTCATGCTCATTGGTGCCGGCGAAACGATTGAGTTAGTCGCTCGCCACCTGAAAGAAAACCAGGTGAGCCAGATTATCGTCGCCAATCGCACTGTTGAGCGCGCCAACGAATTGGCAAAGACATTCGATGCAGAGGCCATTGCCATCCCCCAAATTCCAGAGCGCCTGCCAGAGGTCGATATTGTCATCAGTTCAACCGCAAGCCCCTTGCCATTTATCGGCAAAGGCATGATGGAAAGCGTCATCAAGCAACGCAAACACCGCCCAGTCTTCATGGTCGACATTGCAGTGCCTCGCGATATTGAACCTGAGGTCGGCGAGCTGGACGATGTCTATTTGTATACCGTCGATGATCTACAGGAAGTCATCGAAGAAAATCGTAAATCCCGTCAGGAAGCCGCCCACCAGGCTGAAGACATCATCGATACCCAGGTTGAACACTTCATGGGTTGGTTACGTTCACTGGACTCGGTAGACGTGATTCGAGCCTATCGTGATAAATCGCATCACACCCGGGATGAAGCGCTGGCTGCAGCTAAGCGTCAGTTACTCGCAGGTAAGGATCCACAAGAAGTCGTCGAAGAGTTGGCACGGGTCTTAACCAACAAACTACTCCATGAACCGAGTGTACAAATGAAACACGCTGCCTATCATGGCGATCAAAAATTATTAGAAAGTGCATGTCGATTGTTAGGCGTTAAGCCTGACTCCCTCTAGTTAAAGGAATTTTATGAAAGCCTCTTTGCGTACAAAGTTGCAGAGTTTGTCTGAGCGTTTGGAAGAAATAAATTATTTACTCTCCGATCCGGATGTTATCGCGGATCAAAATAAGTTTCGCGGTCTGTCCCAGGAGCATGCACAACTTGGTCCTATTGTTTCCTGTTATAGCGATTATGAAAGTACCCTCAATGCCATCGAAGATGCCAAAGCGATGCTCGAAGAAGATGACCCAGACATGCGAGAGATGGCCCAGGATGAACTCAAAACAGCAGAGAAACGCCAGGATACTTTAGCGCAAGAACTTCAATTGCTAATGCTGCCCAAAGATCCCAATGATGACAAAAATATCTTTCTGGAAATTCGCGCCGGTGCCGGCGGTGATGAGGCGGCCATATTTGCCGGTGATCTTTATCGCATGTATGCACGTTATGCCGAAAAACAGCGTTGGAAACTTGAGGTCATGAGTGAACACGAGGGTGAACATGGCGGTTATAAAGAAATCATTGCACGTATTGAAGGACAAGGCGCCTACTCGCGTCTCAAGTTTGAGTCCGGCGGTCACCGCGTGCAACGTGTACCAGAAACCGAATCGCAAGGACGGGTACATACTTCTGCATGTACCGTTGCAGTTATGCCAGAGGTCGATTCAATCGATGAGTATGAAATTAATAGTAACGACTTAAAAGTCGATACCTTTCGTGCCTCGGGTGCTGGTGGACAACACGTTAATAAGACTGACTCGGCCATCCGTCTTACTCACTTACCAACGGGCATTGTTGTTGAATGTCAGGATGAACGTTCACAACATAAAAACCGCGCCCGTGCAATGTCGCTGCTTCAGGCTCGTTTGTTGACGCAGGAGCAGGACAAACAACATGCAGAGCAAGCCGAAACCAGAAAATTACTGGTTGGTAGTGGTGATCGATCTCAACGTATTCGTACCTACAACTACCCACAAGGTCGTATCAGCGATCATAGAATAAACTTAACCTTATACAAACTTGATGAGGTAATGGAAGGTAATCTTGACGAAGTCATCAATCCCCTTATCAACGAGCACCAGGCTGATTTGCTAGCAAGTATGGGTGATGAATAAGACACTGGGCTCAGTTCACCAGGATGCAATCGAGCAACTTAAATCCTGTTCAGATTCAGCCCGGCTGGATGCAGATATAATTTTATCCTTTGCTCTGAATATACCGCGCACCCGTTTTATCACCCAGGCCGAAACACCGGTTAGTGATGTTGAATTTGAGCAGATTCAAAGCCTAATCAATAAGCGTAAGGCCGGTTGCCCGGTGTCGTACATTACCGGCTCAAAAGGTTTTTGGGATCTGGAGTTAATCGTCAATGAGCACACCCTGATCCCCAGACCGGAAACTGAATTACTTGTTGAATTTGCCCTTGCCATCTTTCCAGGCAATAAACCTATTACAGTCATTGACCTGGGCACAGGTACCGGTGCCATCGCTATCGCCATTGCCAAGTCACGTCCAAACTGGCGAGTACTTGCCTGCGATAAATCAACAGAGGCATTAAACATTGCGCGTAAAAATATTGAGAAGTATCAGCTTAATAATATTGAATTAAGCGAAAGTGACTGGTTTAACAATATTGATTCCGACTTATCCTTTGATCTTATTATTTCCAATCCACCCTATGTCGCAGAACGCGATCCACACCTGACACAAGGCGATGTACAGTTTGAGCCCATCACAGCCTTGAGCTCCGGGCCCGAGGGCCTTGATGATATTCGCCAAATTGTCGCAACCGGCAAACAACGCTTAAACAAATTTGGCTGGTTAATGGTAGAACATGGCTTTGATCAAGGTGATGCGGTTAAAACAATATTTACCGAACAGGGCTATCATACTATTCAGCAAGGTCTGGATTTGAATGGTCATACCCGGGCCACTTACGGACAGCGAGATACCGACAAATGAACGATGATCAACTACTAAGATACAGCAGACAGATTATGCTCCCGCAAGTCGATGCCTTGGGTCAGCAAAAATTACTCGACTCAACAGCCTTGATTGTGGGTATGGGTGGCTTGGGTTCACCGATTGCAATGTACCTGGCTGCCGCGGGTGTCGGCCATTTGATCCTGGCTGATTTTGATAAGGTCGACTTAACTAACCTGCAACGTCAAATCATTCACGGCACTGACGACATTGGCAAGCTCAAGGTCGATTCAGCCTTTGAAACCTTGCAACAGATCAACCCAGAAATCACCGTCACGCGTTTTACACAACAACTTGATACTGACAACTTAAATGACTTGGTTCCGCAGGTTGATATTGTCATTGATGGCTGCGATAACTTTGCGACTCGCTTTGCGGTTAATCATGCCTGTGTAAAACATCATAAGCCTCTGGTGTCTGGTGCGGCCATACGCTTTGAGGGCCAAGTTAGTGTCTTCCCCAACACTGGAAAAGATTTACCTTGCTATCAATGCTTATATAAAGATGAAGGTGAAGAAGAACAAACTTGCAGTGAAAACGGTGTGCTGGCACCACTAGTGGGAATGATAGGCTCGATTCAAGCTATAGAAGCTATAAAAGTCTTATTAAATATTGGTGAGCCCCTTGCTGGAAAACTTATGCTCATTGATGCGCTAAGTATGGAGATTAGAACTCTTAAACTAAAAAAAGATCCTGCCTGTAGCGTTTGCAGTTAAAATCTAGTTCTCTTTACTTCCTGCTGGTAGACTTGCACGCAAAATCAGATAACCAACAATACCCGATGCAAGTGAGCCAATAATAATACCCAGGCGCTCATCAAAAAACATGTTAATGTTAGACTCTTCGAACGCCAGTGAGCCTATAAACAGACTCATAGTGAAGCCCACACCACATAGTGCCGCCGTTCCATATAAAGTTGTCCAGGACATACCTTTGGGAATACTGGTCATATTTAACTTGATAGCAATCCAACAAAAGCCAAATACACCAATCTGCTTACCAATAAACAGACCCAGCGCAATACCTAACGGAACAGAGTGAAGAAGCTGTTCGCTGCTCAAACCCGAAAAGCTAATACCTGCATTTGCGAAGGCAAATATTGGAAGAACAAAAAAGGCCACCACGGTATGTAGATCACTTTCCATGCTTTTTAATGGCGAGTGGTTTTCCTTTCTTTTTGACTTTAATGGTATAAAGATCGCCAGAATAACCCCAGCCAGAGTGGCATGAACACCCGACTTGAGCATTGCCACCCACATGACTAAACCTATTAGCATGTAGAGACTCTTCGACTCATTATTTCGCTTGTTTAGAATAAATAAGATTGGGACGCATATCGCAGCCACAATGATTAAGGCTGTAAGGGAAATATTATCTGTGTAAAAGATTGCTATTATGATAATTGCGCCAACATCATCGAATATCGCCAATGAAGTAAGAAATATTTTTATACTAATCGGTACCCGCGAACCCAGGAGGGTTAAAATACCAAGGGCAAATGCAATATCAGTCGCAGCTGGAATAGCCCAGCCATTCAAGGCTAATTCATTATCAATATTAAAATACACATAAATTAAAGCTGGAATAAGCATCCCACCAGTCGCACCCACGGCAGGTAAAATAATATTTTTCTTATCAGAAAGTTCGCCTTCAATTAACTCACGTTTTAGTTCAAGGCCAACGAGAAAAAAGAAAATCGCCATCAACCCATCATTAATCCACAACAATAATGGTTTTGCAATTTCAAACGTACCTATCCGAATTTCAACCGGTGTATCGATCAACAAATCATAATAAGTTTCTAAAGGCGTATTCGCCAATACAACGGCAAGGACAGCGGAAAACATGAGCAGAATGCCACTAGCTGATTCCATCTTAAAGAATCGGGATAAAAATGTTTCTTTTAAGCCATTCATAACTCTGTCAGTGATCTGAAAATTTATATAACAGTCGTAATTGTTCGCAGGAGTAAAGTTAAAGTTATTGTTCTGCCCGATCGCAAGTCCCTGTGCAGCGTGTTACTACTTTCACGCAAGTCGCATCTTTTAGAATATTGCGTAACTCTGGCATCTCGCCGCCCCCAACATGCACCAATGTAGCACTATTACAATGCTTCTTTCGTGTGCCATACTGAACATCGGTTAACCACTCTACATTCAAACAAGCAGGGCTAACTTTTCCGAGCTGAATACCTAACTCATATGAGGCACAGCGTAGGCGCTGATGAGTGACTGTTCCCTCTATGAACCAGTCACTGTCTGCACTCAACCATCCTTTAAGATCGCTAGCTTCAAAACTTTTCTTAAGAGCCTGTTTCGGGTTGAACTGGGTCTCTGCAACCAGTGGTAAGTCAACTTTTCTCACTGCACCAGTATAAGCCGTCTCGGCATTTGTATAGCCAGAAAAAATACAAGTCAATAATAAGGTACTAACAACAATTTTATTTGCCATAGGATTTCTACTTTTTCAACATTTCGATAGCGACCCACCTGCCATCTTGTTCACAAAATTTAAACCTGCTCTCAGCAATATTCTTTTTTGATTTATTGATAATGCGTACATTTCTACAATTCACTAGATCATCGTCCAAAGTTAAGATTGGATTGACTAGTCCGGAGTTTCCTGTTTTCTCATTTTTCCAGGCGAGCTTTTCACCATCCTTCTTTTCATTTAGTGCTTTTTGAATAGCCGTTTGAAGCATTTCTATATCGGAATCTTTGAAGTCCGCAATCGGGGCCGCATCATGCAAGAAATTATAATTGGAAGCAAACACGCCAGACGCTGTGAATAATGCGGCAATAATCAGCATTGTACGTAACATACGTTTTCCTCCTTCAGGACTAACCATATCGTGCTTATAGATATAATGGTGCCCTATAGCGTTAATAAAGTCCATGTAGCACACGGCTGTTATGCACTTATTACTTAATGATTTTATTACAGATTTTGTATCAGGGGCACTGAATGTATCTGTTTAAAGGCGATAGTGGCCGCTTCCAGGCCAATCGCAACGACAATCCCTGTTAATAATAACCCAACAAATGCAATGCCAATTGCCAAATATTTGTATAAATTCAAACGTAAAAGACATAATCCACCCTATTCTCATGTTTTTAGAATAATGTTGCTAGCTAGCTCACGTGTTTCTTATAAATGATCTTCGATTGGCAAAAACGAAAATATGTCACTACTGAACATTTGTAATAGATTGGTTTTTGGTGGCTCATGGTATCGCGTCGAAGGGTTGGTCGTCAGGTCATCCCAATGAATATAATATTCTTCTTCATACTCATCCTCAGCACTCGTCACCCCCAGTTTATATGCGACTTTATTTATCTGGTTGTCCCACCAATCACCAATTTTGCCTGCTAGATCGCTATCAAACAGCATAATACCCATTTCCGTGTTTAGTTTTGATGAACGAGGATCCAGATTAAACGAGCCAATAAATACATTTTTTCGATCAAGAACATATATTTTTGAATGTAAACTTGCCCGTGAAGAGCTGGTTATCGATCTCTTTTTCTTGCTCTGCTTCTTATCTTTTGCATCACCGTAATTTACCTGAGCTGTAATTTTTATCTCATAAAGATCGACTTTATTTTCTAGCAACTGGACTCTATATGGTGCATAGGCTGAATACACAATAGGTACATCAGTAGAGGCAAGCGAATTAGTCAACACCTTCACTGATACGTCTCGTTTTCTCAGTGCTTTTATACGGTTCATGCCTCGCCAGCCAGGAATAAAATAAGGTGAGACTAAAATTAATTCTTTGTTTGTAGCGTCAATGTAGGGTGTTAATTTTGGCAGCAGGAATTTTGTTGTATCATGGTCCTCTGGCTGCACCTTGTTGGGTGGATCATAGATAACCTTGGCCTTACTCCAATGCAGACTTAGTTTTTTATTTTGTAATTTATTTATAAAATCAGATTTTTTTACTGCGCTAATGTAGGGTGTCTTATAAGATTTTATAAAAAAATCCTCTAGGTTGCGTTTCAAAGCTTGCGGAGTAATCTTTTCCTGGTGGATGTTCAACACATTGATGGGTATTGCCTTATCATGATTCCAGTACTCGTCAAATTGCTGAGACACATCATTAACGACTTTTCCAATCGCCATTATGTCAAAGTCATGAAAATCCAGAGATGGATTGGCTTCAAAATATTCATCACCGATATTTCGCCCCCCGACGATGGTGACTTGATTATCAATAGTGAAGGACTTGTTATGCATGCGCCGATTAACCCGAAAGAAATCGGTAATAAAATCAAACAGTCGAAAACCACGATTTGGAAAGGGATTGAACAACCTCACTTCAATGTTTTTATGATTATCTAACGCCAACAATGGTGCATCGATCTCCGTGGTATGAATATCATCTAAAAGTAGTCGCACTCTCACGCCTCGATTTGCGGCTGAGAGCAAGGCATGCATCAAGAGCTTTCCGGTTGTGTCGTTATGCCAAATATAATACTGAACATCGATACTACGTTCTGCATGTTTGGCAAGGATATAACGCGCGGTGAAAGCATCGATTCCGCTCGCTAATGGTAGAACACCGGCTTCACTTGAAGTCGGTACCTGTTTATTTATTAATGCTGTAGAGACTTTCCCCAGATGTGTTGTCTCAGTATCTTGAAATGAGAATGACTCGGTCTTGTTAATTTCAGTGGGTAATGAGGTGCAGCCGCTTGCCAGGATCAGGCAAACAGATATAAATAAAACACGAAAAGAATGTAGTTTGAGGAATTTCAATGACTAAGTCCTAACATATACTATTATACTAAACTTAATCTGTTATTAGTCTTGGTTCAAGACTCTTTAAACGCTCTTGGCATTGCAGTTTGAACTTTATCTGAGTCTTAGGTTTGTATTTCTACCTAAGCTGGAATCATCCCTTACTAAACACCTTTCAGAAAAGCGGACGAAGCGTCTTCTGATTCACTTGTCTCTACACCAGCGATAATACGTTCACAGACGTGTGACAACTTCTCGAATAAGCCACCCAGTTCGTCCATGTTCATATTCATCGCCTGGAACTCGATGGTTCCAGCTAGATTGCTTAATTCGACAAAACCAAAGTTACCACCAGTACCCTTTATCTGGTGGGCAAGATCTTTGAGTCGTTCCCAATTTTTCTGCTTGAGTGCCTCTTCAACATGCTTTAGCACCTCTGGTAAATTTTTAATGTAGTTATGAACTAACTCAATAATTTCAGGATCGTCCTCAAGCAGCACAGACTTAATTGGCTCCACCTGAGAGTCAGCCTCATCCCTGAACCTCAAGTAATAGGATACAACTTCGTGAAACTGTTCCTTCTCTATGGGTTTGGTGAGGAAATCATTGCATCCAGCTTCAAGACACCGGTTCTTGTCCTCATTCATCGCATTAGCCGTGAGGGCGACGATAGGCTTATCATATCCCCGTTCGCGCAGAAGGCGCGTCGCCTGCAGCCCATCCATTTCAGGCATTTGCATATCCATCATAATAAGATCAAAGTCGCCCGCTTCTGCTTTGTCTACGGCAATACGGCCATTATCTGCCAACGTTACATCAGCGCCTAAACGATGCAACAACATTGATAGCAATTGCTGGTTGTCCTGGTTATCCTCTGCGAGCAATACCGTCCCTGACAATATTTCACTTGGTAATGGTTCGATAGTGGCCTGCTCAGGAGCAGGAATGTGTTCCTTATCATAAACCATTTCAACATCTGCTAATGGGCCCGTTGCAACAGTCAGTTTGAAGTGGCTACCATGCCCTGGTTCACTTTCAGCAATTAGCGAACCACCTAGGGCACTTGCAAGCTGTTTGGATAACGATAGGCCGAGTCCGGTGCCGCCGTACTTTCCGGTTGTGGATGAATCCGCCTGTTTAAAAGGTTCGAAGACTTTTTCTATTTGCTTCTCGTTCATACCAATGCCGGAATCAACAACCTCAAAGGTCATCTGATCAGCTTGGTTATCAACACTTAGATTGATGTGAACGTGACCCTTGTCAGTGAATTTCACAGCATTACTGCAAATGTTCAGCAAGATCTGCTTGAGTCGTAATGGATCACTTTGGATCTGCTCTGGTAAAGGGAACTGGTAGTTCACCCCGTACACTACCCCTTTCTCTTCTGCTTTCGGTCGGACAAAGGGATCGATCTCTGCAAGTAAGTGGAATGGTGACAGTGATGCTCGTTCAATATCTAGCTTGTTTGCTTCGATTTTTGATAAATCGAGAATATCATTGATGATCTGTAGCAGGTGCTTACCGCTGCGGATAATAGTCGAAATTGCCCGATGGCGGTCTTCCATAGACTGATTGCTGTAGAGAGATGTTTCAGCAAAACCAATAATGGCCGTTAGTGGGGTACGTATTTCGTGGCTCATGTTGGCGAGGAATGCTGACTTGCTGCGGGTTGCTGCTGCAGCCTGAACTAGCTCTTCATTCTTGCGTGTCACTTCACGTGCTACCAAGATGCCAATAGCAAGAATCAAAAAGACAACAATCACACTACTAGTGACAACCAACAAAAGAGTTTCCTCTAACTCACCCTGGCCGGTTTTCACAGCTTGTTGCGCATAATCACGCTGTAACTCTACGAGCTCATCAAGTAAGGCAAGCAATTTGGTCTGTTCCTGGTGTGCTAATTCGACTGCCGAGATAATCTCATGGCGGGGCCGTCTCTCAGCTAACAACGCAGCAGCTCGTTGATTCAATGGTTGCGCAATTCGCACTTGCTGGGTAAGACGCTCGTGAATATCTTTCTCACGTTCATCTGTTGGTAGGTCCAGCAACTGCCGACGCGCAACACGATAAGGACCCGCATAATCATAGAAATGCATCAGTTCATCATCGAGCTTAAAAGGATCATCCATGGCTAGCATTGAGTGCATACTGATTTGACGCAAACGGATAGATTCGCGCATAGTATTGGCCAACTCTACTTTTGCGTTGTTAACCTCGACGAGCGTCGTGACACTGTCGTTTGCCGTGCTGATTTGATGCAGGCCAATGGCTCCTGCCAATACCATCAAGACAATGACGACACCGAAACCTAGGAGAACTGTAAATCGCATATGGGACTTCTGTTTAGCTAACTCATTGAAAATATATCGGCACCAAAACCTGGATCTTGAAACCGTGTATATATAATAAGAATCGTCTGTGGGGGAGAAAAATGTGGCTAATATCTAAGTTATTGATTAGTGGCGTGTTTCAGAGGGTGAGTTTGATACCGTGCTAGCAAATAGACCTTCCACATCCACACTATCAAACTCATATTTCTGGTTGCAAAATTCACAGGCAACACCGACATTTCCTTGTTCTTCAATAATTGAAGTTAATTCAGTGATACCGATCGATCGCAACATATTAGTCACTCGCTCTCGTGAGCAGGAACAACGAAAACAGACAGGTAGTGGTTCAAATACCCTGACTGTTTCTTCGTGATAGAGTCGGTATAATAAATTTAATTCTTCAACCTTGAGCAACTCTTCTTTCTGAACGGTGCTAGAAAGTTGAATAATCCGATTCCAGGCATCGGCATCTTCTTCTTCGATGACCTCATTTTTACCATCATCTGGGAGCTTTTGTAGCAACAGGCCAGCTGCGCGTTGTCCGTCTGCTGCCAGCCATAGATGCGTATCTAATTGCTCAGACTGTTGCAGATAATTCATCAATGCATCGGAGAGATTTTCACCTTTTAGCTCAACGATACTTTGATAGCGTTCCTGCTCATCGGTCGGTTCAAGTGTAATTGTCAATTGTCCCTCACCAGCAAGACTCATTAAATCACCTTGATCAGGTAAATCCTGCCAATGTGCCAGGCCACGTAATTCACGGGCATTACTGCACTCCACCACCATCAATGTAATCGGTCCTTTTCCCTGCAATTGAATAACTAAACGGCCATTGAGTTTCAAGGTTGCCGCCAGTAATACTGCAGCTGCCATCATTTCGCCCAACATATCGCGAACTAAAGGTGGGTATTCATGTTTTTCAAGAATGGCTTGCCAGGTCGCGTCGAGATGCACTACTTCACCGCGGATCGGTGTCTTTTCAAACATAAAACGCTGGAGTGTATCGTTGTCGGACATGAATTTTCCTGTAATACTTTTTGGAATCGTTAGTTACTAGTTTAGCAAAAACAACGATAGATCTGGCCAATATGTAATGATGAGAAGCGCGATTAGTAATATAAAGAAATAAGGGATCGTAGCGCGATACAACTCCATGACCGGGCGATTAAACCGATAACTGGCAATAAATAAGTTCATTCCGACCGGTGGTGTGAAATAACCAATCTGCATATTGGCCAGGAAAATAATACCCAGGTGTATTGGGTTAATACCATAACTCATGGCGATCGGAAAAATAATCGGGACTATAATGACCAACGCGGCAAATATGTCTAACATCAAGCCGAGTATTAGTAAAAATATATTAAGCAAAATAAGGAAAGTATATTTACTATCCACATATGACTTAATTGTATCAAACAACCGTGTCGGTACTTCTGTATCAATCATGTAGTTCGTCAATGCCAATGAGACACCGAGAATAATTAATATCCCCCCCACCATGACCATCGACTCGCGCATAATGCGCGGCAAATTACGGATATGAATTTCCTTTAATATAAATACTTCAACAATTAGAACATACAATGCGGTGATTGCTGCGGCCTCTGAGACAGCAAAAAATCCTGTATAGATTCCACCAAGAACAACAAAGGGCAAGGGTAATTCCCAGATGGACTCTCGTAGTGCGTTTATTACATCTTCGCGATTGTATTTTTTTTCTGTGTGAATCGGTTGCCGTGTATGTAGCATACTCCAAACTGAAAGTAGAATAATCATTAGTAAACTTGGCAACAAACCTGCGATAAATAAGTCATCAATCGCTATAGATTGATCCGTACCCAAAGATTGCACAACCACACCGTACAAGATCAACGGTAAAGAAGGTGCGAGCAATACGCCCAGGCTGCCTGAGCTTGTAATTAAACCGAGGTTAAAGCGTTCACTGTAACCAGCTTCTTTTAGAGCAGGGAAAAGCAGGGCCCCTAATGCGACAATCGTTACCCCAGAGGCTCCGGTAAATGCGGTAAAGATCGCACAGGTCACTAATGCCATGATAGCAAGGCCACCGGGTAACCAACCTAACAGTGCATTAGATAAATTAACGAGTCTTGAGGGTGCCTTGCTTTCACCAAGTAGATAACCCGCAAATGTAAATAACGGGATCGCAATTAGAATCGGCGTCTCAGCCAGACGGTATATCTCAATCGGTATGACAGCCAGATCGATCTCTTCCTGGCTAAACCCTGCAATCGCACCTGTCGCAATGACAATAAATAATGGCGCACCAAGCAACGCAATCACAAGCAGCATAAGCTTGGTAATCATGGTTTGCTCTTCCTTGCCAGGATATCACGCACATTAATAATGAAATGGAGAAAAAAACGCAGCGCAATGAGAGTAAAGGCGATAGGTAGAATCGATTCTAGAATCCAGGCAGATATACCTGAGAAAGCCTTTGATTCTGCTTCATATTCCATAATGACAAAGCGTATGGAATGATAGGCCAGTATTGCTGAAATGCCACAGGAAAAAATATTCGTAAATGCTTTAGCAAAATCTCGTTTTGAGTCTGAAAGGAAACGGGTCAGCAAATCTATGGTGATATGTTTATTTTCTCGCGTAGCTGCCAGCGCGCCCAAAAGACCAATCCAGAGAACCATTACCCGTAAGAGTGGATCAGCCCAGATAAGTCCAGAGTCAAAAAGATTACGTAGAAAAATTTGCGAGGTCGATAACACGATCATGCCGAATAACAATAAGGCAAGTATACTGTCTTCGATGCAGTGAATCTTGTGGAGCAGCCCCTTCAACTGAGCCTTCAACAAAGATGGACTATTTGGCATTTTTCAGTTTGTTTTTTTGCCGATATTCTTGCAGCATAGATGTCAGGACATTATACATTTCTTCAGTATAGAGCCCCTTCTGCTTCATTGACTGGATTGTCTTATCAGCCAGCTTACCCCAGCGAATTTCTTCTTGTTTGGTTAAACTTAAAAATTCTATACCCTGTTGTTTGAGTGCTTCACGCGCATTTTCATTATCTTCGCGATTGATAGCATCTAGCTCTTTAAATACCTTGGCCATTGTATCGGTTACAATTTTTTTATCTTTGGCATTAATTTTATTAAAAGCTTTTTCATCAAGAACAAATGCTCCTACCAGAAATACAAGTGGGATATCTGTTACAAATTTTACTTTAGTATGCCATTGAAAGGCGATGGCACCCGTCGTGTTGCTACCAATTGTATCAATCAACCCTGTTTGTAAGCCCGTATAGACATCTGATAAGGGTAACTGGACGGGTGAAATTCCTACGGTCTCATATATAGTTTGGCTGATAGAATCACCTTCCGGTAACCAATTCTTCAGAGTGGAAAGTTCTTCTACTCTTCTGACCGGCGTCCTAGACATAAAGTAAGCAAAGCCACCTTCACTAATGCCCAGCACTTTAATACCTTTATTCAGCAGTCCTGCACTTATCATTTTATCCATCTTGTTACGCACATAGTCGACTTCATCTATGGTCTGAAAGATGAAAGGCAGGCTGTATATTTGAATGTCAGGGTAAATCTCAGCTAGACCGCCACCGGTGAATGCACCGCCGTGTAACTGGCCGATACGCATTTTCTTTAACATGCTTTTATCGGAGCCCATCACTCCACCAGTGTAAAACTTGAACTTCACACGACCTTGGGTTTTTTCTTTTATAAGATTGGCACCCTCACGGATTTTTTTCATCCAGGTGGTCCCATCAGGAGCAATAGTTGCAATTTTGAAGGTGCGCGCTTCGGCTACAGGGGAAAGAATCAGAATGCTGAGCAAGCTGAATATGGTTATTGAGATTTTAACCATCTAAGTTCTCCTCACTTCCCGTTTAGAAGTATTCACCAGCTGATTGGAGTAATTCTTTCGCTTCCTGTTTTGCCAGTGTATTAATAAGAGTGAAGCCTGGCATATCTGCCTCAGCACTGATTACTTCATTGAGCAGTCTATCATGCAGTTCACGATTATACACCAGGCGTGCATAGTGACGTGCAAACAAAACTTTGTTCATAAGATTTTTTCCGCCGGACAAACTAATTGCCTTTTCAAAATGCTTGCGCCCCTCTTCCGGCTTACCGCCAAGACTAGGAGGGCGTAGTGATAACAACACACCAAGATAAGTATGAGCACCACCATGATCATAGTCCTCCTGCAAGACGACTATCTTTTCCATCAGCGATGTTATTTTAGGTAGGTCGGCTACTGCATGCCAGTCCCCACCACTGACCTGAACCTTTCCTGCCCAGGCGCTACCGAATCCATATAAATAAGCAACATCACTGTTGTCGATATCCTCTAAGCTGCGAGAGAACACATCAAAAGATTGCGCATAGCTTTTACATACGGGGATTGTTTGCTCGCAGAGCGCACGCCTGGCATAGTTAAACGATTTGTTGGCAAGCCGCTGTGCACGTTGCTGATCCTCTACGAAAATAGTGGCGTATGCACTATAGAGTTTAGAACCCGCAAGCAGAATATTCGCATCTGCCGGGTTGTCATTGATCATGCCATCAATCATGATCAAATAAGCAGGTGCACCATCACGTACGGTTTTGGGATCATCCTGATTGAGTATCGCGGATGAAAGGCTAGTCGCCATATTGCCAGCAATCAGGCTAGCACAACCTGATTGTAAAATAATTAGCAGGAACAGTAGGCCTGAATAAAACTTCTTTTTGTTGTTCATCAGCAACTCGTTAAACCACGTCTCAGTGTATAAAGTTCGAACCTGATGCATTATATATCGTATATCTAACAACTATCCGACTTTAAAAGCTATTTATCGCATCTGTTACTTCACTAATTTATTTTAGTTTTTCACTCAAGATTTTATTGACCTGCGCAGGATCGGCCTTGCCTTTTGAGGCCTTCATGACCTGACCGACAAAGAAACCCATAACCTTACCCTTACCTGCCTTGAATTGCTCTACCTGGTCAGGATTGTTGGCAATGATCTCATCAATGATCTTTTCTACTTCACCTGAATCCGCTGGTTTTAGTCCACGCTTTTCAATGATCTGATCCGCATCACCTTCACCATTCCACATCGCATCAAACACTTCTTTAGCCATCTTCGAAGTAATCGCATTCTCGGCAAGACGTTTGATCATACCTGCCAACATCTCAGCAGTAATTGGTGAATCGGTAATACTCTTGTCTTCTTTATTTAAGCGGCCGGATAAATCACCTATCACCCAGTTCGCTGCTAATTTGGCCTGACCCGACTTATTTGCGGCTTCTTCAAAGAAAGCGGCAAGATCTTTATCCGATGTCAGGATCGCTGCATCGTAATTACTCAGCCCCATGTCTTTTTCAAAACGAGCCTGCTTGACTGCAGGTAGCTCGGGTAAATCTTTCTCAATGGATCTAATATCATCTTCGGTAATTTCGACAGGCAACAAATCTGGATCCGGGAAGTAACGATAGTCCATTGCTTCTTCCTTTGAACGCATTGAACGGGTTTCGTTTTTATCGGCATCGTAGAGGCGTGTCTCTTGCACAATTTTACCACCGGACTCGATAATGTCGATTTGACGCTCCACCTCGATGTTGATCGCCTTTTCCACAAACTTGAAGGAGTTGATGTTTTTCAATTCAGTGCGCGTCCCAAATTCTTTTTGTCCTTTTGGACGCACAGAGACGTTTGCATCACAGCGGAATGAACCTTCCTGCATATTGCCATCACTGATCTCGAGATAACGTACCAATGAGTGAATCTTTTTCATGTAGGCTACAGCTTCTTTGGCCGAGCGCATATCGGGCTCTGAAACAATTTCAAGCAATGGGGTGCCCGCACGGTTTAAATCGATACCGGTCATACCATGATAATCTTCGTGCAATGATTTACCTGCATCTTCTTCCAGATGAGCACGCGTTACCCCCACGATTTTTGTCTTACCATCTTCTATCTCGATCTCTACTGAACCTTTACCCACAATCGGGAGATCCATCTGGCTAATCTGGTAGCCCTTGGGTAAATCAGGATAGAAATAGTTTTTACGTGCGAAAACCGAACGGTGTGCAACCTCGGCACCAATCGCTAAACCAAACTTGATCGCCATGGTCACCACTTCTTTATTTAAGACAGGAAGAACTCCCGGTAGACCTAAGTCAACGGCACAGGCCTGAGTATTAGGCACTGCACCATAGGCAGTAGATGCACCGGAGAAGATTTTGCTCTTGGTGGCCAACTGGGTGTGTATTTCCAGGCCAATAACTGTTTCCCATTCCATATTCGCTACTCTTATCTATAGTTCTCTGGCATTTGCTTATGCCAGTCTGTGTTCAATTGATACTGATGCGCAACATTCAATAAGCGTGACTCAGCAAAATAATTACCAATTATCTGTAGACCTACAGGCATATCGTTTGCGAAACCCGCTGGCACAGACATACCTGGTAATCCTGCCAGGTTAGTCGCAATCGTGTAGATGTCCGACAAGTACATCGCAATTGGGTCATCGCTACGTTCACCTATGTTAAAGGCTACATTAGGCGAAGTGGGCCCCATAATCACATCCACTTTTTTAAAGGCCTGTTTGAAGTCATCGCTAATTAAATGACGCACCTTTTGGGCTTTTAGATAATAGGCGTCGTAATACCCAGCCGATAATGCGTAGGCACCAATCATGATACGACGTTTTACCTCCGGACCAAAGCCTTCGCCACGTGAGCGTTTGTATAAATCTTCGAGATCCTTTGGATTCTCACAGCGATAACCAAAACGGACTCCATCAAAACGTGACAGGTTTGATGAACACTCCGCCGGTGCAACAACATAATAGGCTGGCACTGACAAACCACTATTGGGCAACTCGATATCGATAACCTCTGCGCCAAGTTGCTTATACTGCTCAACCGCACTATTGATAATATCGCCAACAACACTATCCAGACCTTCACCAAAATATTCTTTTGGCAGACCTATTTTTAAACCTTTAAGGTTCTCACCTAAGTCAGCAGTGTAATCTGGCACCTCTTTATCAACACTGGTTGAATCTTTCGGATCAAAACCTGCCATTGCATTTAACATCAAACCTGCATCCTGTGCAGTCTGAGCAATAGGCCCGGCCTGATCGAGACTCGATGCAAAGGCGATCATGCCGTAACGTGATACACGACCGTAAGTTGGTTTCAAGCCTGTAATGCCACACAGTGAAGCGGGTTGACGAATTGAACCACCAGTGTCCGTACCTGTTGATGCTGGTGTTAATCGCGCGGCAACTGACGCAGCAGAACCACCCGATGATCCACCCGGGACACATTTAGTGTTCCATGGATTGCTAACCGGTCCATAAAAACTGGTTTCATTGGATGACCCCATTGCAAACTCATCCATATTGAGTTTACCAAGCATGACTGCACCCGCATCATTAAACTTTTCAACCACTGTTGCGTCATAGGGTGAGATAAAGTTATCTAACATCTTTGAACCACAACTAGTTTTAATCCCTTGCGTGCAAAAAATATCTTTTTGAGCAATCGGAATCCCGGTTAACGGTCCCGCCTTACCACTGGCGATCACTTCATCCGCTTTTCTTGCTTGCGTAAGTGCGTGATCCTTTGCCACGGTAACGAAACTATTCAGGTCGCCATCGAACTTTTCGATGCGATCTAAAAAATATTGGGTTAATTCAACGCTGCTGATGTTTTTATTTTTTAATTTGTCAGACAACTCTGCTAAATTTTTAGTATGTAAACTCATAGTGATATAAAAACTTTATTAATTAATTTCAATTTATTATTCGATAGCCTAATTTCTTATTCAATAACCTGGGGAACGAGGTATAAACCATCTTCGACCTTAGGTGCATGTTCCTGAAAGTGTTCGCGTTGATTTTCTTCGGTAACCGCATCTGGCCGCAGGCGTTGAACTGCATCTAACGGATGCGCCATAGGGCTAACCTTGTCAGTATCTGCTGCGTCCATCTGCTCGACCAGGTCCAGGATGTTGGAAAGGTTCTTCGCATAATCTGGAATGTCCGCTTCATCGATCTGAAGCCTGGCCAGATTGGCAATTTTTTTTACGTCGTCGCTATCTAATGACATGCTGTCCTCGTGCTTTTTCAGTCCAATTGGGCCCAAATTCGATTTGTGAACCACCGTACAAAATTCAAGTAATTTCAACGTCCTGCTTGCTCAATTTCGCGTGGTTGATTAAAGTAGGCCATTATTACTATTTATTACACTATATAATAACTAGTGCTGGATTAACTCTAATCAGAAAGTAGATATCATATGTTCGAAAGTTTCAGGGGTATGTTCTCCAACGATGTGTCCATTGATCTGGGCACCGCCAACACCCTCATCTACGTCCGCGGAAAGGGGATTGTTCGGCCGAGACGCCAAACGCATGCTGGGCCGTACTCCAGGCAATATTGTCGCAATTCGCCCCATGAAAGATGGCGTAATTGCTGACTTTACCGTCACCGAGAAAATGCTCCAGCATTTCATCCGCAAGGTGCACGAAGCCCGCTTTTTCCGCCCCAGCCCTCGCGTCCTGATCTGTGTTCCCTGCGGCTCAACCCAGGTAGAACGCCGTGCCATCCGTGAATCGGCTGCTGGCGCAGGTGCCCGCGAAGTCTTTTTGATTGAAGAGCCGATGGCAGCCGCGATCGGCGCAGGTATGCCTATCTCCGAGGCCAGTGGTTCGATGGTGCTGGATATCGGTGGTGGTACCACCGAAGTCGCGGTTATCTCTCTGAGTGGTATCGTCTATTCGGCATCCGTCCGGATCGGTGGAGACCGCTTTGATGAGTCGATTATTAACTATGTACGCCGTAACTATGGCTCGCTAATCGGTGAATCAACGGCGGAGCGCATCAAGCAGGAAATTGGCTCGGCCTATCCTGGCAACGAAGTCCGAGAAATGGAAGTCCGCGGCCGAAACCTTGCCGAAGGTGTGCCCCGTAGCTTTACCCTCAACAGCAATGAAATTCTTGAAGCTCTGCAGGAGCCCCTTTCGGGTATCGTCAGTGCAGTAAAAACAGCATTAGAACAAACACCCCCAGAACTGGCCGCCGATATTGCAGAACGCGGCATGGTCCTGACCGGTGGTGGCGCCCTACTGAGTGACCTGGATCGTCTGCTCATGGAAGAAACCGGCCTACCGGTTATCATCGCGGAAGAACCTCTCACCTGTGTTGCCCGTGGTGGTGGCCGCGCACTCGAGATGATTGATGAATACGGTGGGGACTTATTTACCGTTGAGTAAGGAGAGCTAACGTTAAACTCCTGTTCAAACAAGGCCCTTCACTCGGCATACGCCTCGTAAGTCTTAGCTTGCTCTCAGTGATCCTGATGGTTCTGGATCACCGTTTTCATGCAATCGACACTTTTCGCTCAGCGTTAACTATCGTTGTTGATCCTATCCGTTATGTCGTGAACCTACCCTCGGATGTGATCGACTGGGCTTCGGGTTCATTTGCGTCCCATTCCACTCTGGAAGAAGAAAACGAGACGCTGAAAACACAGAATCGATTGCTCAAATCCAAATTACAAAAATACGCTGAGCTCAAAGCTGAAAATGCCAATCTCAAGGCATTACTCAAGTCTGCGGAACAGCATGAAGAAATACTTGAGCGCGTTTTGGTAACCGAAATTTTATCTGTAGATCTCGACCCCTTCCGTCGCAAGTTTGTTATAAACAAAGGAACCAGCCACGACATCTATAAAGGTCAGCCCATCATTGGTGCCCAGGGTGTAATCGGTAAAGTGGTTAACGTCGGCCCATTATCGAGCACTGTACTTGTTATTACTGATGCCAGCCATTCCTTGCCTGTTCAGATCAATCGAAACGGGGTGCGTGCCATTGCCGTTGGTGTACCTCAGAATAATCAGCTCGAACTATTACATCAGCCAAACAATGCAGACATTTTGGTCGACGACCTGCTGGTTACTTCAGGACTCGGTTGTACCTTTCCTGATGGTTATCCAGTCGGACGAGTGGTTGATATTGTGACAAACCCAAGCCTTCCTTTCGCAAAAATAACCGTGCAACCCACTGCCCATTTAGATCGCGATCGTGAAGCCCTTCTGGTTTGGCCAAGCTTTGGTGGCAACAAACAAGCAGACTGCAAAGGTCCGCAAGAAGAAGAGATAGGGCAAAGATAAATGGGCATTGCAAACAGACATGGTACGGCAATTATCCTCATGAGCTTTGTGATCGCATTGATGCTTACCGTTATGCCTCTACCAGATTGGGCAGAAGAAATTCGTCCACAGTGGGTTGTTATGGTTTTAATTTACTGGGCTATGGCACTGCCACAGAGAGTGAACGTCGGTACGGCCTGGATCATGGGCTTACTACTTGATGTCGTCAATGATGCAGTACTTGGACAGCATGCCCTGGCACTTGCAATAATTGTATTTTTAACCGCACACCTACATCAAAGACTCAGAGTTTTTCCCCAATCTCAGCAGGCCATCGTCATTTTTGTGTTTTGTGTTATCTATAGCCTGATAGTCTTGTGGATAAAGGGCATTACCGGCACTGCCCCGAGCGTCTGGTTAATTGTCATCCCCAGTTTTACAACCGCGATAGTGTGGCCCCTTGCATTCATTATCCTTCGTCACGCGCGTCGCTTTTATCGCGTTAGCTAGCTCATGGTACAACGTGCTTCAATTACATTTAAGGATCACTTCCGTGAAACACACCTGTTTCAGCAGCGCCTGCTGATAACGGCTATCATCACTATTATATTACTCGCAGTACTAATCGCCCGCCTGGTTTTCCTCCAGGTATTAAGCCATGATCATTTCACAACCCTGTCGGAGAAAAACAGGTTAGACATTCTGCCCATTGCCCCAATCAGAGGATTAATCTATGACCGCAATGGTGTACTGCTTGCACAAAACTTACCAAGTTTCACTCTTCAAATTGTTCCAGAACATTCCAAGGATCTGAAAAAAACCATCGAGGAGTTAAAAAAACTGGTTGTAATATCGGATGATGAAATTAAACAGTTTTACAAAGTATTAAAAGAAAAACGTCGTTTTGAAGGTATCCCATTGCGATTCAGGCTTAACGATGTAGAGCGTGCTAAAATTGCCGTCAACCAGGACCGACTACCTGGTGTAAAGATTGAAGCACAACTGGCACGTGATTATCCGTTAGGTAGTTTGGCATCACATGCAATCGGTTATGTTGGCCGCATTAATGAACGAGAACTCCAAAATCTAAATGCGCCACGTTATAGCGCAACAGAATATATCGGTAAGGTCGGCGTTGAGCGTTCTTACGAAGACATCTTGCATGGTGAAGTCGGTACAGTTCTAGTTGAAAGAAACTCACAGGGCCGAGTCATGCGCAGTGAAACTGAGCTTGACCCAGAACCCGGTAAGGATCTCTATCTGACTCTCGACATAAAAGTTCAAGAGGTCGCCGAAAAGTCCTTTGGTGACGATAACGGAGCGTTGGTAGCTATTGATCCCAGGAATGGCGAAGTTATTGCTTTAGTTAGTATTCCTACCTTCGACCCGCACATTTTCGTGCACCGTGTAGATACCAAGACCTATAAAGCGCTCAGCACTTCTAGTGATCATCCACTACTAAATCGTGCATTGCAGGGGCAGTACCCGCCAGGATCAACATTAAAACCATTCATTGGGCTAGCTGGGTTGGAGGCCAACCTGATAAGTAGTGATGAGTCGTTAAAGTGCCCGGGTTATTACATGTTGAAAAATGATGACCGTAAATATCGTGACTGGAAAAAAGAAGGGCATGGTGAAACCAACCTCACCAAGGCTCTTGTGGAATCGTGTGATGTCTACTTCTACGATCTATCACTCGCGCTGAAGATCGACCGTATGGAAAGCTACCTGGCACGATTTGGCGTTGGCCAGCCCACCGGAATCGATATTCGTGGTGAAGCGCCAGGCTTGTTACCTTCGAAACAGTGGAAACAAAAAACGCACCGGCTACCCTGGTTCCCTGGCGAAACCCTGATTACCGGCATCGGCCAGGGATTTACTCTGACCACGCCGTTACAACTCGCCAATATTACAGCGATCCTGGGAAATGGTGGCCAGCGCTACAAACCCCGTATCATTCATGCGATTGGTGAGCCGGGAGTTGAAGAGATCACTTTGCAAAAACCTCGTCACGTCGGCGTGGTGCAAAAGGATAATCCGGAGAACTGGAACATTATTATCAAGGCAATGAAACAAGTCGTACATGGCCTGCGTGGAACCGCACGAGGCATTAATCGCAACCTTGAGTATAAAGTCGCAGGGAAAACGGGTACGGCGCAGGTATTTGGGATCAAAGAAGACGAAGAGTATGATGAGGAGAAGATTGCCAAGAAATTGCGAGACCATGCCTTGTTTATTTCGTTTGCCCCTGCTGATGAACCGAGAATCGCGGTTGCTGTCATAGTAGAGAATGGCGGTAGTGGTGGAGCAGTTGCAGCTCCCATCGCACGTAAGGTCATGGATGCCTATTTGTTGAAGGATAACTGATGCCTGGATTTTCAAAATCAGAATTCACAGATACTACCCGGATCCATGCCGGGCGTCGTGTCTTGCATCGATTTCATGTTGACCTGCCCTTACTGCTCGGTTTAATTGTGCTGGTGGCTGTTGGTCTTCTGGTCTTGTATAGCGCCAGTGAACAAGATGCCGGACTGGTATCCAAACAATTAATTCGTTTAGGCATCGCCTTTACCGTCATGTTTGCGGTTGCTCAAATCTCACCTGATACATTGCGCTACTGGAGCCCATGGTTGTTCGGTGTCGGGCTCATTATGTTGATAGCGGTATTGGTTCTGGGTGAAGTGGGTAAAGGCGCGCAGCGTTGGCTGAACCTAGGCTTTTTCACTTTCCAACCGTCCGAGCTTATGAAACTGGCACTACCGATGTTACTCGCCTGGTATTTGTCAGAAGCCATCCTGCCGCCGAAATTCAAACATATCATGGTCGCCGTTGTCATGATGTTGATCCCGATATACATGGTTGCCAAGCAGCCGGATCTGGGTACTTCTCTACTATTAGCCAGCTCAGGTATTTTCGTATTATTTCTTGCAGGCTTACGCTGGTTATACATTATTATTAGCATGCTCATGCTGATCCCTACTTCCTTATTATTGTGGTTCTATGGCATGCATGATTACCAGCGCAGCCGAGTATTAACGTTTATCAATCCCGACAGTGACCTAAGAGGTTCGGGTTACCACATTAATCAGTCCTCTATTGCGATTGGTTCGGGGGGAACTTATGGAAAAGGCTGGCTGAACGGTACCCAGTCACATCTGGATTTTTTACCCGAGCGTAAAACCGACTTTATATTCCCAGTCTTCAGTGAAGAATTTGGCTTAATTGGCGCAATTATTCTGCTAACCATTTATGCCGCGATTGTCGCTCGGGGGCTGGTCATTGCCGCACAGGCCCAGGACACGTTCACGCGCTTGCTGGCCGGCAGTATCACCCTGACATTCTTTATATATGTATTCATCAATATCGGCATGGTAAGTGGGTTATTGCCGGTGGTTGGTATACCTCTGCCATTAGTCAGCTATGGCGGAACATCAATGGTGACCCTGCTGGCAGGATTCGGTATCCTTATGTCTATACAGACACACCGGAAGTTGATCGCAAGTTAATACGAAACTGAGTTATACGAAAACATGGAGTTTATGGTGAGAAGTTCGATTATTTTATTATTTACATCACTACTGGTTATCCCGGTTACGGGCACGCATGCTGCAGAACCAGCCCCTTTCGAAGACAAGTCGCTAATCAAAGCCTTTGTTGACGAAATGGTGGCTGAATATAAATACGATAAGAAAATTCTTACCTCGTTGTTTGAAAAAGCACGTTTGCACCAAAGCATTATTGACGCCATCTCTCGCCCGGCTGAGAGCAAACCCTGGTATCAATATCGTAAGATATTCGTCACGCGCGAACGTGTACGTGGGGGTGTCCTGTTCTGGAATGAACATGAAGAAACGATCAAAAAAGTTGCCGAGAAATATCAGGTTCGCCCAGAAATCGTAGTCGCTATTATCGGTGTTGAAACCCGTTATGGTAAACATAAAGGTAGCTATCCGGTGCTTGATTCATTATCTACGCTAGCCTTTGCCTATCCACCCCGCGCAAAATTCTTTCGAAGTGAACTTAAACACTACCTGTTAATGACACGCGAAGAAGACCTCGACCCACTGGAACAAAAAGGCTCTTACGCCGGCGCAATGGGTATGCCACAGTTTATCTCCAGCAGCTTCCGCAATTATGCAGTCGATTTTGATGATGACGGTAAACGTGATCTATGGAGCAACACCGGTGATGCTCTCGCCAGTGTCGGAAACTATTTCAAACGCCATGGTTGGGTAGCAGGCATTCCGGTTGCACATAAAGTTGAAGTACACGGTATAAAATACAAAGAACTACTATCTAAATCGCTGAAACCCAAATATACACAGGACGAATTAATGTTGGCAGGTGTTACCTTGCCGAATGATATTCCAACCGATATTAAAGGTACGCTGATCGAACTTGATAGCGGCGATGGCCCCGAGCATTGGGTAGTTTGGAAAAACTTTTATGTGATTAGCCGCTATAATCATAGTGCGCTGTACTCAATGGCCGTATTCCAATTGAGTCAGGATATACTAGAGTCACGATAGCTCCAAAATTAGATCTAATTTATGAGGTCGTTAGCGATGCTGAAGTACGATCACTTACTACAAGCCAAAACCAGGCAGAACATCACAAACAGCTTTGCCCGAGTTTTGCTGGTGTCCTTCGGCCTGCTTGGCCTACTCAGTCTGTCAGCCTGTTCGTTCACTAAGAAAGACAGCGCACCGAAACGACATGTTAATGTCGCCAAGATTCCCGATGCGAAACCCAGAGTTGAACCTCGTAGTCGCGGTGGCAATCCCTCATCCTATTCTGTCTTTGGTAAAACTTACTATGTCATGGCCAGTGCCAACAACTACGTCGAGCGAGGAATCGCCTCCTGGTACGGCACAAAATTTCACGGCAACAAAACCTCGAATGGCGAGATTTATGACATGTACAAGATGACTGCAGCCCACAAGTCATTACCGATTCCCACTTATGTCCAGGTTACCAACCTCAAGAATGGTAAGAAAATAATCGTACGCGTCAATGACCGAGGTCCATTCCACTCAAGCAGAATCATTGACCTTTCCTATGTCGCAGCCAAAAAGCTGGGGATCACTGGCACGGGAACAGGCTTTGTTGAAGTACGTAGTATTAACCCCCGAACCTGGCAAAAGGAGAAATTACAACCACCTAAGGCCAGCAAGTTACCTGCTGATAGTTTTGACGCCCTCTACATCCAGGCTGGCGCCTTCACCAGCCAACATAATGCCAGCAAGCTGCAACGGCAGTTAAATGACCTGTTCCCTGAACAGAATGTCCAACTGGCCCAAAATAATCAGGACCGGTTATTTCGCGTCCGTGTGGGTCCTATCTCCACGGTCGACGAAGCCGATCGCGTTGCGCAAATTATCAGTGATAACGGTTACCCCACACCCCACGTGATCCTCGAATAAAAGCACCTGGATGCACCGACAGCAAATCTGACGAATTCTGACAATAGGGTCGATTTGTGGTCCCTGGCGCATGCGTAATTGTGCCAGTCACGTTACAATAGCCGGTAATGAATTTAAGCGAGGTCACCATGTTCAGCACGCTATTTTTGAATAAAAAGGTCTTTATTTCTCTTGTTATTAGCCTGCTCTCCCTGGCCCATGTTGCCCAGGCGAGTTTGATTCCTACCGCCCCCAAGATAAAAGCAAAGTCCTATATGTTAATTGACTACCATAGTGGTCATATCCTCGCCCAAAGCAATCTGTCTGATCGCGTCGAGCCTGCGAGTTTGACCAAACTCATGACCGCCTACGTAGTGATGCACGAAATTGAAGATGGCGGTATCAAGATGGAAGATGAAGTGACGATTAGTGAAAAAGCCTGGCGCATGAAAGGTTCGCGCATGTTCATTGAGGTTAACTCAAAGGTAAGCGTAAAAGAATTATTACTTGGTACGATTATTCAATCTGGCAATGATGCCAGCGTTGCTCTGGCAGAGCACACAGCAGGAAGCGAAGATAGTTTTGCAACACTGATGAATAAGCATGCTGAGCGCCTCGGCATGAGCGGTACTCACTTTGTGAATAGTACCGGCTGGCCTGATAAAGAACACTATACGACCGTGTCTGATCTCGCTATTTTGACACGCGCGATGATCCAGGAATTTCCCGAACACTACGCACTCTATAAAATAAAAAAGTATACCTATAACGACATCCCGCAATTTAACCGCAATCGCTTGCTCTGGATCGATGAACGCGTAGATGGAGTAAAAACCGGACACACTGATTCTGCAGGCTACTGTCTGATCTCATCAGCGACGAAAAATGAAATGCGTTTAATCTCTGTAGTCGTTGGCACAAAGTCAGAACGCGCACGTGAGACAGAAAGTCGTAAATTACTCAACTATGGCTTTCGATTTTTTGAAACCTTTAAACTTCATGCAGCCAATGCGCCGCTTACCGATATGCGCATATGGAAAGGAGAAAAGGAAACTGTACCACTCGGCCTGACAGGCAGTCTCTACATCACCACTCCGCGTGGTAAACGAAACAAGATTAAGGCACATATGAATGTCGATGCGACGATAGTGGCACCGATTCAAAAAGGCCAGGAATATGGCAAGGTCGAAGTGAAACTGGGAGAAGAAGTTATCGCTGAACGTCCACTGGTTGCACTTGAAGACGTGCCTGAAGGTGGGATCTGGACTCGAACTGTCGATAACATACGACTCTTGTTTCAATAACGATCAACAAGCAACACACTATGTCAGATCCAATTGTTTACTTAAATGGGGAATTCATGCCCCTAGCCGATGCCAAAGTGCCGGTACTTGACCGTGGTTTTATTTTCGGCGATGGCATTTATGAGGTAATCCCGGCATATGGTAAGCGTCTATTCCGACTCGATGAACACCTGGACAGACTAAATAACAGCCTCGATGCCACGCGTATTCCTAACCCTTATCCTGAGTCAGAGTGGAAAAAAATCCTTAGCCAGATTGTCATGAAAAACGATGCCGAGGACCAATCTATTTATTTACAGGTTACTCGTGGTGTCGCGAAACGCGATCATGCTTTTCCAGAAAAGATCACTCCGACCGTGTTCATGATGTCTAACCCGCTGGTTGTCACTAGCCAAGAAATGTTCGATAAAGGTATTGCCGTCATAACACTAGATGACATTCGTTGGCAATATTGCAATATCAAAGCCATCACTCTATTACCAAATATATTACTCCGCCAGACAGCCATCGATGAAGGTGCTCAAGAGGCGATCCTGGTGCGTGGGGGTGAAGTAACAGAGGGCTCAGCAAGTAATATCTTTATTGTTATTGATGGGGTGATTAAGACACCACCCAAGAGCTCTCGCCTGCTGCCGGGTGTAACCCGTGATCTGATTGTCGAGCTAGCGAAAAACAATGGTATACAATGCATCGAAGCCAACTTCTCTCGCACAGAACTCGAAGCAGCCGATGAGATCTGGATGAGCAGTTCGATGAAAGAAGTCATGCCTATCGTGAAACTCAATGATGAAATTGTTGGCGATGGCAAACCGGGAACTATTACCCGTCAAATGTATCAAATATTTCAGGACTATAAGGCCGAACTCAAACGCGACCTTGATTGAACCAAAATGACTCAGCTTTGAGTATCTCAAAAACCTGTAGCTAAGATTATGATGAAAGACAACGACGACGCACTTTTCGAATTTCCCTGTGATTTTCCAATAAAAATTATGGGTAAGGCTAGTGAAAACTTCGAAAAGGAAGTTGCGCAGATCATTCGCAAGCACATTTCTGATTTAGCTGACTCGGCAATCACACGTCGTGAAAGTGCAAAAAGTAATTATGCGGCATTAACAGTAACCATCACTGCAACCAGCCGTGAGCAACTGGATGCTATCTACATGGACCTTACCGCCAGTGAACATGTCATCATGGCATTGTAGACGGGGTTCACTATATGCCCATCAGTAAGTCCACTCAAACCACTACCGATTTACCTTCACTAGTGACGCGCGATCTTGGTTTGCGTAGTTACCAGCCGGTCTGGGATGAGATGCGTGACTATACTCAAGATCGTGGCAGCAATAGCGCCGATCAAATCTGGTATTTACAACATGAACCTGTTTATACGCTTGGCTTGAACGGTAAACGCCATCACCTGCTCCAGCAGACAGATATTCCAATTGTACCCGTCGATAGAGGCGGACAGATTACCTATCATGGGCCAGGCCAACTCATCGCTTACCTGCTGATCGACATCGACCGAATTAATATTGGAGTAAAAGAGCTAGTCTCCGGAATTGAACAGGCGATTATTGATTACCTTGCTGATTTTAATTTACTGGCTGAGCGTATACCCGGTGCACCCGGCATATATATTGATGGCGCCAAGATAGCCGCGCTTGGCTTACGGGTTAAAAAAGGTCGTACTTATCATGGACTATCGCTAAATGTAGACATGGATCTATCCCCCTTCAACGATATCAACCCCTGCGGCTACGCGGGTATGCCTGTCACGCAACTCACTGATCTTTTGGGAGCAAAGTGCCCAACTCAGGAGGAAGTTAAATCGGCATTACATACCCATTTATGTCGCCAATTAGGCTACAATGCGACCTAAATCATTCAAGTAGCTTCCTGGCACTAATCTGGCATTACCATGAAAGACACCCCGAACGACAATGAAGTCCTGCCCCAACCCGCCAATCCTTTAAAAGGCGAGAGCAAAACAGCGCGCATCCCGATTAAAGTTGTCCCTAAGGATCAACCACTTAAAAAACCAAACTGGATTCGCGCCAGGGCACCTAATTCACCCGCTGTCGCCAACCTGAAATCCATTTTGCGCGAGCACAAACTACATACTGTCTGTGAAGAAGCAGCCTGCCCCAACATCGGTGAGTGTTTTGAGCACGGTACCGCTACCTTCATGATCATGGGAAGTGTCTGCACACGCCGCTGTCCTTTTTGTGATGTTGCCCATGGTCGTCCCGATCCACTCGATACCAATGAACCGGCTAATCTTGCGACCACCATTGCCGCCATGAACTTAGGTTATGTTGTGATCACATCAGTCGATCGTGATGACTTGCGTGATGGTGGCGCAGAACACTTTGCCCAATGTATCGCGGCAATTAGACAAGCTTGCCCAAATACAAAGATTGAAATCCTGACACCCGATTTTCGTGGTCGCATGGAAAAGGCATTACCTATTATCACACGTGAATTACCTGACGTATTCAACCATAACCTGGAGACCATCCCAAGGTTGTATAAAAAAGCCCGCCCGGGGTCTGACTATCAATGGTCACTCGATCTGATCAAAAACTTCAAAGCAGAAAATCCACAGGTTCCAACAAAGTCAGGACTTATGCTCGGCCTAGGAGAAGAACTGGATGAGGTTAAAGAAGTCATGCGCGACTTACACAAACATGGCTGTGATATGTTGACTCTTGGTCAATACCTACAACCCAGTCAACATCACCTCGCGGTCGAACGCTATATTACACCGGATGAATTTAAACAACTCGAAGACTATGGCTATGCACTTGGATTCAAGAATGTCGCGAGTGGTCCCATGGTACGTTCATCTTATCACGCAGACATTCAGGCCAAAGACGTTAATAAATAGATAGACCAGGAGATATACATGGAAGTCCTCATCGGCAAGATCATCTCGACATTGATTCTACCTCCTGGTCTGATGATTTCGATGATCGTAACAGGCGCCCTGTTACGACTACGTTTTTATCGCACGGGGCAATCCTTTATTTACGCAGGTATTGGTCTTCTCATCCTGCTCAGTTTACCCATTGTAGGCAACAGTCTGCTTAGCGCTACACAAAACTATCCTGCACTCACTGAAGAAAATATTCAAAACCTGAATGCAAAAGCCATTGTTGTACTCGGGGGAGGACGCTATGCGGATGCCCCAGAATATAACAAAGACACCGTTTCCCGCTGGACCATGGAACGTTGCCGTTATGGTGCTTACCTTCAACGCAAAACAAAACTACCTATTCTTGTAACAGGCGGCTCTGTGTATGGCGATAGAGTCTCTGAAGGCGAATTAATGAAACAGGTTTTAGAGGAGTCATTCATATCCGTGGTGCACTGGGTAGAAGGTGAAAGTCGAACAACCTATGAAAACTCTACTTATAGCTACAATATGTTGGAGGACGAGAATATAAAAGACATCGTGTTAGTCACTCATGCTTTTCACATGTCACGCTCAGTGGAGGCATTTGAAAGAGCGGGTTTTAATGTAACACCTGCACCAATGGGATTCACTACACCATCCACGCGCCCTATTTATTTCGATATTCTACCTACTGCGAGTGCATTATCAAATAGTGCTAGGGCATTGCATGAGTGGGTGGGGAGACTCTGGTACAACCTTCGCTTTTATTAAGTTCCTGAAACGGATAATGAGCTTAGTTTCTTCCTGAAACAGCGCTGAATTTATCGACCCTCGTAAAGAATGCGCCAGCTACTATCTTTTTCTTTACCAAGATAAATACGCTTCCTGACTTCACCTTTGTAATTATTTGACTGGTACTTCTGAACAAAACGAGCCACGACCATGGGCTTGCCTGAACTGGCTTGTTCAGGATAGTAAAATAGCGAAAGCTCGCCTAAGCCAATTTTCTGATAGGTTTTTTGTTTGGCTACGCGCGACTTGTACTGACGCCAGCTGTGAATGTCATGATTGCCACTCCAGAAGTCGTCAGCATAGTGACTTAGGTAACGATCGACATCAAGGCTCTCCCAATCCAGACGCCAACGTTCGATCGATTTCAACACCTGTGATCTAACCTGGTTCCATTGCTTCTCATCCACCCACTCTATTTTGTCGGTAATGATCATCGGTGTTTGCCCAGGATTAATCAGATG
The DNA here is from genome assembly GCA_947259575.1 of uncultured Ectothiorhodospiraceae bacterium. GTDB lineage: Bacteria > Pseudomonadota > Gammaproteobacteria > UBA6429 > Thiohalophilaceae > SZUA-24. Next base: position 98,180 of record CAMYMU010000068.1, read on the forward strand.
TCTGATTTTCTGTAGATCAATATTAGAAAGAACGACACAGCCTTCGCTATCAAGGGGAGGACGACTATAATAAATTCTGTCTGTACCGTGTAACCAAATGCCATCCCCGGTCTTGCCCAGTTTACGATCCAGGGCATTAGGGTAATTGGTTGGAAAGGCACCAATACCGTATTTTTCTGGCAACTCGTTATCGGGTATCTCTGAGGTAATAAAATAAACACCTTCTGGGGTTCTCAGATCACCTTCAACTTTTTTATTGCCTTGCTTTCGCCCGGTACTTACATAAAAATCGCGTAGCAACTTTGCAGGAGCATTAGTGCTTTCTCGCTGGAACACATAAATACGATGCCGAGATTTATCAACCACTAACGCCGTTTGTATTTTGTTGCTAAGGTTCAGCAATTGCAGCGGCACCTTGTCTTCAGCATGTGGCTCGACATTGGCAAGAATTCGCATTTGTGCCTCATGTCGAAGCGCTTCTAATTTTTCATCCACTGCTTTCGTTTCTACCAGCAGTTTTGAGTGGCCGATATCAGTTGTTGAGCCTAGTTGTGCGGCGAGGAAGTCAGCTCTTACCAGATGGGCCAAATGAAACGCGGGTGCACGCTGTGATAACAGTGTTAATTCATCAATCGCAGACTCTGTGTCACCTAGTTGAAAAGTCACCATGCTATTTAATAAGCTTGCTTCATAGTCTTCCTGATCGGCTAACAGACGTTGATTTAGTCGGTTACGTAATGCCTGTAACTCCTCGTCATTCAAGCCAAGAGCCGTAACATCATCTGTATGCGCAGCCGTTTTTTGAACTCTCTCCGAAGTTAAACTACTTGCTGGCTTAGCTAAGGCAACCTTCACGGCTCTATTTTGTGTAGCTTTTGATTCAGAAAGTGACGGGGTTTCAACTTGTGTCTGGCTTTGGCTAACCACAGCAAGCAGCATCAGAATTGCGATGCAAATAAAAATAAATGATTTTCGGTACAACACAGCCATATTAATTTACTTTAAAAACACTTCACCCTAGTTTGAAACACTCCGCTCCGCAATAATACGCCAACCATCCGGGGTCTGACGCAGTTTAATCTGTTTTTTGGTCCGATCCTGATAATTGCTAGCCCGGTAAATCTGAATAAGATCAACCTGCGCCTCTTTATTATTGATCGGCTTAACCTCGATCTCCTTGAGCCCGATCTGAATCCAGCTAGGCTTTTTCAGTCGTTTTCTACGGTCTTGTTGCCATCTATGCCTTGATTTACCGGGGGGATGATAATCATCCGCATAAAATACAAAATACACATCGGCGCTCTGCTCTGACCAGGCGGCGGCCCAACCTTGCAGAGTGGTGATAATTTCGTTCTCGTTAAAAGCCGGGATGGAATTATCGCTGATCGTAGTAGCTGTGGCTGCATCCTGATCTGAAAGTGTTAGTTCTACACCCATACTGGCTTTAGCTTGGCTCGACTGTATAGCTGTATTTGATTGAGTCCTGGGGGCTAGTCTGGATTGAGTCTGGGATTGAGTTTGGGGTTGCATCTGTAGCGCCGCTAACTCGGTGAGTTCAAGCTGGCTCTTTCCCGATTCCAGGCGTAGGGCTTTGCCATAGGAGTCCCTCGCCTTGGCGACATAGATATGACTCAGGTTGTCATACACAGCAGCATAACTTGGGTGGGTCTGCATAGCCTTTTCGAGTAGAGTTTGTGCGCCTTCCAGATCGCCTTTGGTGACCAGTATTTTTGCCAGGTTGTTGTAAGCCTCTGGCTGCGTCGGATCAAGATCGATTAAAGTACGGTAGGTCTTCTCAGCTTCTGGAATTTGATTTATTTGCACTAACACACGGGCCTTCAAAAATAGGGCTGCGTAATCATTCGGCGCTTGGCTCAGGTGAGCATTTAACTCAGACAGGATCTGTGTGGCTTGATTTTGGTTCGTGCCTTGCTCAATACGAGTCTGTAATGCAGATAGATCAAAAGCTAGCGATGACGGGATAATAGAACAAAATATTGCGCAAAAGAGAACAGAACGTAACGACATATAAGATAGCCCGCGGCTTTACCTGTTAATTACTATAGCCCGTTAGAGAAAAACTGCAATGATTATATCAACTTAGAGAGGTGCCACAAGGGCCTAGGTCGACAATGTAGTGCTCAGGTCAAGGCGCTCCATCAGGTAACACAAGCAGTCCTGGCGAATAATATCCATATCTAATGTAAGCATTGACGGCATCACCTCCGTCGTGATGCAGAGCATCCCGTCCCTGATCTCAAAGTATTTATCGGCCACATCCTTGCCAAATTCATTCAGTGCCATCACCGGCATGTAATCCGGCTCACGCACCCGGGCCAGGGCCTTGCCGGGTTCCAGCTCGTTGAAATTCAGATAATCCACCTCGGGCAGCAATTGTAGTGCGCAATCCTCACCATCCATCCCAATACTCAGGCCTTCTTTCAATTTCACGATGACAACCGTATGGAAAATATTCAGGTTATGAATATCTCGGCTATGCTCCTCAAACTCCCCCAGACTCAATGCAGATAAAATGAAATCAGACGCATGCGTAATTCCACTTTTTTCATTGGGCTTGCCGCATTCGACCGTCACCGCAGGACACAAGTTGGCAAATGCTAAAGACTGCACACTATCTGGTTTTAAAAAGTACACCACGGTATTTGAAAACATCGTCGCTAATTCGAAAAAGGGGGTCGCCAGACGATTGATGCATGCATAGTGAGGATTGTGTCCAGAGTTGTTATGAATGTCGATACTGGCAAACACATTTCGCTGCTCCATTTGTTCCAAAATCTCACGCACCATATCGTCTTCATCGAGATCGCTATCGGCTTTCCAGATCCGGTTATAATCCGGTTGTCCCTCAAGATGTCGTGCCGCTTGTTTAGCCGCATGAATATTACCAATGAACAAACTCAGCGCGCGGGGTAATGTTTTTTCCTGGTAGTGCCTCAACACCTCTCGCACGGCTAACCAGCCTGTGGTTTCATTTCCATGTAGTAACACAGAGACAAATAGAGGATCGGGGTGTTTTCCCGGTAAGTGAATTAAACTTGGTCCTGGTAAAATTGAATGTAACTCGGTTGCTTCGCAGTCAAGTAAGCCGTCGGGAATTGAACCATATACTGTTAACATACTAAACCTGCCATTCGTGTACGGGGGTACCACTGTTCTGGTGAGCGTAATAACTCTCGGTCAAAGCATACATGTCGGGGCCATGTTTTTTAACAAAAGCGCGTTGCCAGACAGCACCATTGGTTTTATTTTCGAGCCTGTCACTAATGACGCCAAGATATTCTTTTATGTCAGAGCTTGCAATGTCCAACTGCTGTAGACCTTTATAGGCGAGTGGTAATAACTCATTACGCAGTAAATCTATTGCCGCATGGTGATGTCCATCCAGCCATTTTAACTGCGAGCGTAAACCAAGGTGGGCCGCAAGATAAAAATTATCTTTCGCAGTAGTAAAATCAATTTTTTGTTCTGGCGCAGTCTCCATCGTCGCCAGGCCCATTACGACACCATAATAGAAGACCGCATTTGCAATGGCATCGATAGTACTCGGACCAGCGGGAACAACTCGCTGTTCTATTCTTAAATGTGGTTTACCATTTTCATCGAAACCGATCAGCGGTCGGTTCCAGCGCCAGATAGTACCATTATGCAAACGCAAGTGAGGTAACAGGCCAGAATTTCCATCTAGCTCCACCGGTAATAAGACTGGATAGTGTTCCAGATTTTCAGTAAAGCACTCCAGCATGGATTCACGAACATACCCGGAACCGAATGTTACGCGTGTTATCGGTCCAAACGCTGCACCATCATAGCCGCCCACTGCAACAGCCTGTTCAAAAAGCGGTATGCGTGTTTCGTCCCATAGATCTTTACCAAACAAATAAGGTGAGTTCGCCGTCAAAGCAAGTAACGGCCCTGATAACAAAACACTCGCGTTATAGAAGCGTGCCGCCTGTTCCTGATCAACCTGGATATGAATTTGAAAAGAAGTGGCTGCTGATTCCAACATTACATCGCGGTGAGTGACTTTCAAGTGTTCATGACCATTGATATCGAGAGTTAAAGGTTTACCTTTACGCCGGTGAATGACTTCACGGTTTAAAGCACGGTAACGCTTCATTTTCGACATGTTGGCCATGCTTAAGTCTTCATTTTGCAAAGTGGGCAAAATGCCACACATAATAACTTTCGAATTAAGACTATCTGCTGTCTGCTTACAACGCTCCCAGGTATCGTTTAACGCCTGGTGCATTGCAGAAAATACATGCCCCGTTATCGTTCTTGGCTCTGTATTAACTTCGATATTAAAGCTAGCCAACTCTGGTGATGCCAATGGATTATCGAAGGCCTTAAGAAAGGCTTCATTAATCGGTGCCGGATGAAAATTGTGATCAGTTAACCAGGCCTCAATCTCAAACCCTGAGACGGGGTGTTCGCTAATAAAACTATTGTCCTGAAAAATATCTTTAAGCTGACCGGTTTCGCGTGTCAGTTCTGATTTAAATCGATTGAAATCTTCCGGGAGAAAGTGACTGTGTTTTATCTCGTCGCCCATAGTGATCTAGTTTTTATCCCGTAATGCCTTGTCCAACTCGTCCAGGCGAGCAGGTGTACCGATGTCCCACCACTGCCCCTGATAATGTTCACCACTCACCTGCTGCCGACTGATCGCTTCATGTATCAGAGGAGCCAGTGGCAACACGTCTGTCTTAAGTTTAGTAAATAATTCAGGTGAATAGATACCAATACCCGAATAAGTCAGTGCTGTGGCCTCATTCTGTTCAATCAAAAGACCATCGCTATTCAAGCAAAAGTCACCTTGGGGATGATGGGCCGGATTATCAACTAAAACCAGGTGCATAGGTTGGCTATCTAGTCTGTTGTTTAGCTGGCCGAAATCATAATCTGTCCAGATATCACCATTTACAACAATAAAAGGATCATCTCCAAGCAAGTCTAAGGCATTCACAATGCCACCAGCTGTCTCCAGAGCCGTATCACCCTCATCAGAATAGACAATGTTTATACCGTAGGCATGTCCATCACCCAGTGCCACCGGTAGTTGTTTGCCCAACCAGGCATGATTAATCACCACTTCGGTTATACCAGCACGGGCAAGATTTTCCAGGTGGTATTCGATCAGCATTTTACCCGCAACTTTCAATAGTGGCTTTGGTGTTGTATCGGTAAGTGGTCGCATACGCTCACCACGACCGGCGGCAAGAATCATGGCCTTCATATCCGACCGCCTGTCGAAACCTGCTTAAGTTTTTCCGGGATAGCTAACTCTTCGAGTAATAACATAAAAGGTTTGAGCTCTTCATAATCACTGGCAACTGAAAACACATAGTTCATCGTACGAGGAATATCGTTTAAGTAACCCGGCTTACCATCACGATAATTCAGTCGTGCAAAAATTCCGGTTGCCTTTAAGTGTCGCTGAATACCTATCAGGTCAAACCAACGTTGGAATTGTATCTCGCTGACTTCTTCTAATAATGAAGTACCTGACAAAAGCGAATAGTATTGCTTAACCCACGCCCGCACTCTTTGCTTTGGCCAGTTTATGTAACAATCTCGAAGCAGAGAAACAAGGTCGTAGCTGATAGGTCCCCATACCGCATCTTGAAAATCAATAATCCCTGGGTTATCCGAATCGACTAACATCAGGTTGCGTGAATGATAATCACGATGGACAAAGACGCTCGGTTGCTCAAGTGCTGTTGCCGAAAGAAAGTCATAACTAGCTTCAAGGACTAAACTCTGTTCAGCATTTAATTTGATTTGATGATGACGACCTAGATACCAATCGCTGAATAATTCCATTTCCGTGTGTAGCAGTTCCCGATCATAGGCAGCTATTACATCTTTGTATTGATGACCTGCCTGATGCATAACCGAGAGCGCCTGCATTGCATCACCGTAGAGTTGATCAGCCGTGTCATCCGTTAAGTGATCGAGGTAAGCTCGCTGCCCCAGGTCAGTGATTAAATAAAAACCCTTATCGATGTCACTTTCTATGATCCTCGGGGCATTAAGATTCATCTCTGTTAGATAACCTGCGACCCGAACAAACGGTTCGCTATCTTCTTTGTCTGGTGGCGCATCCATAATAATGAACGTTTGGCCATCGTGCTTGACGCGAAAGTAGCGACGGAAGCTTGCATCAGCTGATGCGGATTGAATATCCAGCTGCTTAGATGCAAAAAGTTCCCCGACCCAGGCATGCAAGGCTTGAAATCGTAGATCCTTTGTAGACTTGTCATTCGTCATTTTTACCAAACCTTGCCCCCAATACTTGCATTAGAGTACTTGTAATAGGTCGCTTGTAATACTGTATAGAAGTCAGACTTGATTATACTTGAACTGCTTGAGGTTTTGCTGCTTTAGATTCACAATGTTTAAAAATTATGAGCACCCGCCTGGATATAAGACATGAATACAGGGATCGAGATCAAATCAGCGACTAAATCAGGACGTTACCCGCTGATTGATGTGTTGCGTGGCAGCGCGATCATCATGATGATCGTGTTTCATTTTTGCTTTGATCTATCGACCTTCGGTTATGCAGATTTTGATTTTTACAATTCACGGTTCTGGATTAACTTTCAAATTCTGATTGTCAGTATCTTCACCTTCGTGATGGGAATGAGCTTCCATCTCGCCAACAGGGGACAAATAAATTGGCGCAGATATTTTAAACGACTGGCACTTTTGGGCGTGTGTGCCGGACTCATTACTATTTCTACTTATATTGTTAATAGCGAACGTTTTATTTATTTCGGGATCCTCCACTTTATCTTCCTGGCAAGCTTACTCGCCCTCCTCTTCGTTAAGCTTTACTGGAGCAACTTAGTCATTGGTAGCGGCATTATTCTGCTTAATCTGCTCTACCAGAACCCTGTATTCAACAATATTTACCTGCAGTGGATCGGTTTTATGACATATAAGCCGGCTACCGATGATTACGAGCCACTAGTGCCCTGGTTTGGGGTAGTCTTGATTGGGATGTTTTTCGCGCGTTGGGCAATTACTAACGGTGGTGCTCCTCTATTCAGCAACTGGCAGGTTAAATCAAAGCTACCGGCTCTGCTCAGATTTGCCGGGGTTCATTCTTTGATTATTTACATGCTGCATCAGCCGCTATTTTATGCCCTTTTCTATCTGGCTGCCTGGTTACAGAAGTAGCAGAGCGACCGATTTTCAGTTATCAATCCCCCCCGATTCACTCTATAATATAGCCCCCTACATATGCATTCAGGTGTGTTGAGTTTGGATAACTCGATAACAGTTCGTTTCTTGTATTTAGTTTGCTCCCTATTTATATTTGGGGCAATAAGCGGCCAGTCTCTCGCAGCCGAAGATAACTCACAATTATGCCCCCCTGGTTTTATCGCTAACCAGCCAAAACCTATTGCTGGCGACACATCAGACAAGCGCATTTATATATCATCGGACTCAGCCAAGGTGGATTCTGAATCCGTCACATTTTTCGAGGGTAGCGTAAAGGCAAAGCAGGCAGATCGTATTCTCGAGGCAGATAGTGTCAGATACGATCGCAGCAATGAAAACCTGGATGCCCAGGGTAATATCGTATTTTCAACCGAACAAATTAAAATCACTGGTGATTCAATTCATCTTAACCTGGGAACGGCTAAAGGCACCATTGACAACGCGCAATATTTTACAGGTTCAGTGAATGGCCGAGGTATTGCTGAACAAATAAAAATTCATAGCAAAACAGAAGTGGAACTGGAAGAAGCCAGCTTTACCACATGCCCGCCGGAAGATGAGGCCTGGGCCTTACGTGCAAACACCATTAATCTTGATAACGAATCACGTCAGGGTACAGCAGATAACGTTGTGCTTGAAATAGCTGATATCCCCGTCCTGTACTTACCTTATATTCGTTTCCCGATTGGCGACATTCGCATGTCTGGCTTTTTGTACCCGGGCTTTGGAATTTCGAATCAGCATGGCACCGAGATATCACTGCCTTATTACTGGAACATAGCGCCCAATATGGACGCCACTATCACACCTCACAATATGACTAAACGTGGTGTGATGCTGGAAACCGAGTTTCGTTACTTAACAGAGAATAATTCAGGTATTTTTGGCGTGAACTATTTACCTGATGACAAACGCTTTGGTGATAGCCGTGAGTTAGTTTCATGGTTCCACAAGGGCACTCCAGCTTCGGGCTGGTCAACCTCTGTCGATTTTAAGCATGTCGGTGATACACAATACCTTGATGATTTTTCACCGAATCTGGGCAATGCAAGTTTAACCCATTTAAATCGCGTTGGTCGTATCGACTATAACCATGAAAAATATTTGTTCTCCATCATGGCACAGGACTATCAAAACATTTCAGGTGAAGAGCCTTACCAGCGTCTACCGCAAATAAGTTTTGATACACGCTGGACCAACCAGGACAATAAATTAAACTATGACATCAAATCCGAAATAGTACACTTTGAACACAAAGACGATGCAAGAATCACTGGACAACGTCTTAAACTGACACCTTACATAAGTTATCCCTACCAATCTGAGCCTGGCTTTTTTATCCCAAAACTTTCTCTTCACCATCTTCAATATAACTTAGACGATCTGGCCTCGCCCACCGATGATAATGCTCCCAGTGTTACCGTCCCGGTATTCAGTCTCGACATGGGGGTATTTCTTGAGCGTGACACACGTTTGATTGGTAAAGATTTACTGCACACACTTGAGCCACGTTTGTTTTATTTGTATGCACCCAACAAGTCGCAGGACAACCTGCCAGTGTTTGATACGGCACTGACGACGTTTAGTGAGTCATTGCTTTTTTCTGAGAACCGCTTCAGTGGTAATGATCGAGTCGGTGATGCCAATCAACTCACTACAGCTGTGACGACACGATTTTACCGGCAAGATAGTGGTGCTGAACTATTTAGCGCTACTCTGGGTCAAATTATCTACTTCCGAGACCGCTTTGTTACCGTTCCAGGGGGCCAGGTTGAAACCAGCGATCGCTCAAGTTATCTGGGGTCAGTGCGTTTTGCTCCCAATCCACGCATGAAAATATCGGGTGACATTCAGTGGGACCCTGAAACCGAACACACCGAATTCGCCAACTCACGAATTTCATATCAAGCCGGCAAAGGTAAGGTCATAAATTACGACTACCGGTTTACGCGTAATTCCATCCGTAGCCAGGGACTGTCCTACGCCTGGCGGTTTAGCCCAGCCTGGCAGATTATCGGTGGCCATCAATACGATTTTGAAAACGACCACCGCCTGGAGAACTTTTTTGGAATCCGCTACGACAGCTGCTGCTGGGCAGTGCGTCTAGTGGGCCTGGAAAAGTTCGACCGCCTGGAAGGCACCGAATTGTTCTTCGATAATGCCATCTACCTCGAGCTGGAATTAAAGGGTTTATCCAGCCTGGGGGCACGAAAAGAGATCGATACTTTGATAGAAAATGGTATCCTTGGCTACTCTGAATAGTACGAGACCCAGTTGTGAAGAAAGTGACCCGCCAATTTATCTATTGCCTCCTGTTGTTGAGCCAATTTTCGCTGATTGCAGAGGCAAAACGCCCTGAAATCATAGAGTTAGACAGTATTGTAGCTATCGTCAATAAAGACGTGATTACCGCTGGTGAACTAATGCGCCGCCAGGACATCGTTGTCAAGCAGCTCAATGCCAAGCAAACCCGGCTACCACCAGAATCAGTATTACGAAAGCAGATTCTTGACCAGATGATCGTGCTGCAAATCCAGCTGCAACTTGCTTTTGATAGTGGTATCAGAGTCAGTGATGAACAACTCAACACAATCATTGCACAAATTGCAGCGGACAACGGCCTGAGTATGGATGCCTTCCGCCAGGAGTTGAAAAACCAGGGTTACAATTTCTCTGCCTTCCGTGAAGAAATACGCAATGACGTCATCATCAAACAACTGCGTCAACGTCAGGTAGGAAACAAAATATTTGTTACGGACCAGGAAGTCGATGCTGAGCTCGAAAGTCAGGAAAACCGACAAGGCCTGAACGACGAATATCATCTTGCCCACATTCTGATTGCGGTACCTGAGTCATCCAACCCCGATGAAATTGCTACGGCAAGACAAAAAGCCGAAGCCATTGTTGGCCAACTTAAACTCGGTGCTAAAGACTTCTCCGAGGTGGCGATCAGTGTCTCTGCCGGTCAGCAAGCACTACAGGGTGGAGATCTTGGTTGGATGAAAAAGGGGCAGATCCCAACCGTTGCCACAGATATTGTTGTCGCCATGGAAGCGGGTGAGATATCTGACCCAATACGCAGCAACAGTGGTTTTCATATTTTAAAACTGATTGAAAAACGTAGCGGTGAAACCAAACATGTCGTGAATCAAACTCACGCAAGACACATCCTTATTACCCCTAATGAAGTTGTATCCAATAAAGAAGCCGAGAAAAAGCTTATCCAAATAAGACAGCGCATAATTGCTGGCGATGACTTCGCTACCCTGGCCAAAGCGACTTCTGATGATACCGGTTCGGCCAGGCTCGGTGGCGATCTCGGCTGGAGCAGCCCAGGCAGAATGGTTACTGAGTTTGAAGAAGTGTTGAATAAGTTAAAGCCTGGCGAAATCAGTCAACCGTTCCGATCACGTTATGGCTGGCATATCGTCCAGGTATTATCACGGCGCCAACACGACGACACCGATGCTTTTTTAAAAGCACAGGCGAGAAAACTTATACATAAACGTAAGTCAACTGAGCAAACCAGTATCTGGCTGCGACGTATACGTGATGAAGCCTATGTTGAATACAGGCTTAATGAATAATCGTACTAGATAATTATTTAACTACAATGCAGCAACCAACCAGGCTGATTGTCACACCGGGAGAACCAGCGGGAATTGGACCTGATCTGGTATTGCAACATGCCCAACATTCTTCCCCTATACAACTAGTTATTGTCGCTGATAAATTCATGCTCGAAGGACGTGCCAGGTTACTTGGTATCGAGATAAGTATCAGTGAGTATTCCCCTAACGCTGAAGACAACGGAAAATTAGCAAACACGCTTTGCGTTAAACATGTTCCCCTCGCAGCGCCCGTACAACCAGGCATGTTGAATAATATCAACGCACCTTACGTGTTACGTTGTCTAGATGTCGCTGTGGCATTGTGCCAGGAAAATCCTGATCGCATTAAAAGTGCGCTCGTTACTGGTCCAGTCCACAAAGGTATCATTAATGATGCCGGTATCACTTTTAGTGGCCACACTGAATATCTCGCCGAACTGGCAGGTATTGAGCTTCCCGTGATGATGTTAGCAACCAATGGTCTGCGTGTTGCACTGGCAACGACTCATCTTCCGCTAAGTAAAGTCAGCGAACAAATTACCCAACCGCTACTAACCAAAGTCCTTTCTATTTTACATCAGGACCTGGTCAATAAGTTTGGAATCAATAATCCACATATAACGGTTTGTGGATTAAACCCCCATGCAGGTGAATCAGGCCACCTCGGTGATGAAGAAATTAATATCATTGAACCTGTGATTGAACAACTAAAACAACAAGGTATGCAGTTAGTCGGTCCCTTACCTGCCGATACCGCCTTTACACCTGATAAGATGAAACAAACAGATGCATATCTAGCGATGTATCACGATCAAGGACTGACGGTGTTAAAGCATGTTGGATTTGGTGAAGCAGTGAATATCACTCTGGGCCTGCCATTTATTCGTACTTCCGTCGATCATGGAACAGCGCTCGAGTTAGCCGGCACCGGCAAAGCCGATGGCTCCAGTCTGCAACTCGCATTACAGTCCGCACAGGAACTGATCGCCAACATGGCCAAGGCTGATGTCTGAATTTAAAACACCACGTAAACGCTTTGGTCAAAATTTTTTACACGACCAGAATATTATTAATAAAATCGTAAGTGCGATTGCACCTAAACCACAAGACGCCATGATCGAGATTGGTCCAGGACGTGGCGCACTGACCTTCCCAATCCTGGATGTCGTAGAACAGCTTGATGTAATTGAGATCGACCGCGATTTAATTGCATGGTGGCAAGATAAAAATATCAACAAGTTAACCATACATGCGGTTGATGCACTTGAAGTCAATCTGTGTACATTAAAAAATAACAAAGATCTGCGTATCATCGGCAACTTGCCCTACAACATATCAACGCCCCTGCTCTTCCACCTGTTTAAACATTTGGCTTGCATCAAGGACATGCATTTTATGTTGCAGAAAGAAGTTGTGGAACGCATGGTCGCGCAACCCGGCTCCAAGACCTATGGCCGACTAAGCGTCATGACCCAATTCTACTGTGACGCCCAACAACTCTTTAGTGTCAGTCGGCACGCATTCAACCCACCACCAAAAGTTGAGTCGGCTATTGTCCAGCTCGTACCCAACCCAGCGCGCCTTAAGATCAATGAAGAACAACTGGCCCAGGTTGTAAAACAGGCCTTCTCGCAACGACGTAAGACGATTAGGAATTGCCTGAAAAACTGGTTTAGCGTAGAGCAACTAGAAAGTCTTAATATTGACCCCAGCGCCCGCCCAGAGACGCTGGATTTGGCTGCATTTATCCGCCTGGCCGAAGCGACAGCTCCTAACCCTAAGTAACTCACTGTTCTAACTAGGAAATTTTCCCTAACAGCTGCTATTAATTATCTCCTGATTAAGACGATAACTCTTATATATAAGTATCTCTCCTGATCGTCTTCCTATTGGATCAGGTGTGTGGATAAATTGGCAAGGACAGGCGCAGGATGGCCACAGCAATCGACAACAGTTCCCTGTTACTTTACCGGGTCGGCCCGGTATTGTGCTGTGCCCCATCATTAGCGGTTGAGAGTATCATCCAACCTCCTTCGCTCACTAGGCCACCCGGCACAGATGAAGCAAACCCAGGCATATTCATGTACTCGGGGCATGTAGTCAAAAGTTTCGATCTTCGTTATAAGTTTGGTGTCGACGAGGAACATCGAAGCAAACCAGGTAGAACAGTTGTAGTCGAAGTCGAACCTAGCCCGGTCGGATTTTGGGTCGATGAAATTATCGATGTCATCAGCTTTCCAAGTAGTGGCTGGGGCTCAGTACCGGCCCACTTACCCAAAGGAATCTTCAGTCGAACCCTGATACTCAATGACAGGATTTACTTATATGCAGAGTTTCAACAACTGTTAAAGATTCCTACCAGTGGTTACTTACGTGTCTATATCGAACAGCTTTTGCTTGAAGAAGAAAAAAAGAAAGCAACCTCAAAACCTGCTAGCAACAACACGGTCAGTCGTTCAACATTAATTGGCTCATCAACATCATCAGCTCGACCTGAAACAGTCGCGGCCTCATCAAAAAGAACATCTTCTGACAAAGTAAAAGATGAACAAGAAAACGAGCCGTCCAGTAACAATACTGCTGGCAACGAATGGCCGAGTAAAAGTAAATCAAAATTTGATAGTAGCAATAAAACACAAACGCCATTGACTACACTACCAAATATAGAAAAGCAGATCGCGTCCTCAGCAACAGCTAAACCTAAAGAGAGTGAACCCGTACCAAACATATCAAGTACAAGGCAAACTAACCTGAGCAGTGAAAAGATCGCCACGAATAGTTCGCAACCTCAATCAAACTCGCCAGACAAATCTCAACAAGCCGAATCAAAAGCGTCATCGGTTACACCGAGTAAGAGACCGCCTGCATCAACTACAGCATCCATGTCTCTCTCCTCAGCTATAACGAGCAAACAGCACTCGGCTATACAGAAGCAGGAAAGTCACTCACAGCAAGCATCATTTACTAGACAAACTGTTCATGCTGCAGGTAATAATACAAGTCCATTCTCATCAAATAAGAGCACATCGCCTACACAAAAGAGTAAAGCGAGCAGTGATAGCGCGTTAGGCAAAACCCAAAACAAGACTGAATACACGTCACCGCTTTATGACGATGATTCATCGAGTTTTCTTCCAATGGTCTTCCTGATTTTATTATTTGTCAGTTCTTTTGCAGGACTGTTCTGGTTCCTGAGCGATGACTCAGACACACCTATCCGAACCGCTCGTGTTAATGAGAAACCTGACACCCCGAAACCAGTGGCAGACCGCCAAGGTCAAACAGACGAAGAAATTGTAACAACACAGGAAAAATCAACACCAGAGACAGTTGCACAGATACCTCCTGAGACCGACACCGCTGATGTTGCTTCTGATCCCCTGGCAGAAAGTAGTGAAACGACAGAAAAAGGCTCCACCGTTATGGATACCAGAGAAACTCAAA
>CAMYMU010000069.1 GCA_947259575.1 uncultured Ectothiorhodospiraceae bacterium
GACAGACTAATCATCTCTTCAGAAATAGTCTCACCTGCACCATTTAACACTGATACTTTCCAGTCACCAGACCAGCCAGGCACGAAACTTTTACTGGACCAAACACGCCAGCGTGGACCGCGTACATCAAACTTCACTTCGGCCATGACTTTACCGTCATATTCCCAGCGATGAATCGCTGTTTGTCCAGACATATCACGTAGCTCTGTAAAATAGAAAACGCGATCCGCCTCAGCAGACTTTTCCAGTTTATCGATTGGCTCACGATCCTGAATCGAGCTTGTAAAAATAGAGCGAATCACACTACCCCGAGAGAACCCTGCTTGTTCTGCAACTTCGCTGCTAGTAGTAGCTGGCTCGATGGTAGTGGTTGTCGTCGTTGTGCTTGTATCAGTCGACGCTGGTGCTGCGGTTGTGGTATCGGTAGTCGCAGTGGCGGCGGCTGGGCTTGTACCTTCCTGACTAGCATCTGCTGCAACAGCTGAGATAGAAAATCCCAGGGTGCATGCGAATAATGCAATAAGATAAGGAATTAGTTTCATTAGTGTTTCACTCCATGTTTTTATAGGTTTGAGTAACTAGAGAACTTACTGGTTATTTGTAGAACAACAAAATATAGATCACATATCTGTGAACGTATTCACAGAGTGGGGCGAATCATCATCTTTAGGGCAGATATCGGCTTACTTGTTCACTAACCTGTCAACGATAAGCCCATAAAAAGCAGGGCTGCCTGGCTTGCTGTACTTCCAACCCAGATGCAAATGGCATCCACCACAAATCACTATCTGCCATGTATAGCCTGCAAACCAGGTATGTTCAAGCATGGCTGGACTCACAATCAGACATTCAGCTTGATCGTAGACACCAATTTCAAAACTAATTCCCTCCGGATTTGCGAAGACATGATGATGAGTACCATTCACTTCTATGGCAGAAGATGGATGAGTAATAAGTTGCTGACAGTGTTTACAGTACAACCCTTCCTTACCCACTGAATCGAGCAAATCATGGCTTTTTTTACTCACGTACCTCGCATCAGGATCTGACTGCTCAAAGCTATAACCCTTTGAAATCAAAATTGCGTCCAACAGAGACATTGCCTTGCAGAGGTTCATGTTTCATTTACCTGGTTTACCTGATTTATGAGGGCACCGTTTAACCAGGCACTAATATTCTGCGCAATTTTATCTAGTAACTGCTGCCTTGCCTGGCGTGCGCCCCAGGCAATATGGGGTGTAATGATTAAGTTTTGTAAATGACTCTCAAGCAGTGGGTTACCGTTTACCGGAGGTTCTTCTATTAATACGTCAGTGGCTGCACCTGCGATTTGATTCGTTTCAAGCGCATGCAATAACGCCGCTTCATTGACAATGCCACCCCTTGCGGTATTAATCAACATGGCAGATTTTTTCATTAACGCTAGTTGTTTTGTATCTATTAAGTTATTTGTCTGCTCTGTTAACGGACAATGCAGGCTCACAAAATCTGACTCACTCAACACTGTTTCTAAACTAACCCTCGCCTCTTCACTAGTTGTTTGCCCAGTTTGCGATGCGCCAGCCAGACTCTGTGCAACAAGAACCTTCATACCAAACTGCTTTGCCATCCTGGCCACGGCCCGACCTAACTCACCATAGCCTATAATACCCAGTGTCTTGCCGGTTAAGGATTCGATTGGATACGTTAGAAGACAAAAGTGATCACTATTTTGCCACTCGCCATCACGAACCGCCTGTTGATAAAACCCAAAGCGTCGCGCAAGATTAAGCATCAACATAAACACATGTTGCACCACTGATTCAGATGCATAAGCTCGCACGTTACACACAGGTATATTGTTTTTAGCTGCTGATTGAAGATTAATATTGTTGGTGCCGGTAGCCGCAACACAGATAAGCTTCAGTTGTGTAGCCTGTTCGAGTAAACCAGTGTTGAGCAGGATCTTGTTACTGACAATAATATCCACTTGCCTGATTACCTCCAACAGTTCCTGAGGCGATATCTTTGCAAAATATTGCCACTCTACAGGCAACTGATCGAGACAACTTGCATCCAGGCCCTGACCATTCAGGCTGGCACCATTAAGACTATCCCAATCGAGAAAGGCAGCTTTCATATGATTGTTCCCTCAGTTTCACCCACCACATACTCCTGTAAATTTGCCCGTTCCATCTGATAAGTTATCTGATAACATGACAGGCAATGAAATATTCAGGTCAGACACAATTTAAGCATAATACACAGCCAAGTACCGGGATATTGTTGGTCAATCTCGGTACCCCTGAGGCCCCCACGCCTGCCGCAGTGCGCAAATATTTCGCGGAATTTCTAGCCGATCCCCGCGTAGTTGAAATACCGCGACTTGTTTGGCGAATGATTCTACACGGCGTTATATTAAGAATTCGCCCACGCCCGGTTGCCCGGAATTACGCAAAGATCTGGACCGATCAAGGCTCTCCCCTGATGGTGGAATCACAGGCGATCGCAACTAAGTTGCAAGCAAAGCTTGATCAAGCATTACCCGGCCCTGTCCATGTGGTTCTGGCTATGCGCTATGGCCAACCTTCTATTGCCAGGGGGCTGCAACAATTGCGTGAGAAACATGCTGAACGCTTACTGATTGTACCCATGTATCCTCAATATTCAGCAACCACCACTGCTGCTGTCTATGACGAAGTCAGTAATCAGCTACAGCGCTGGCGCTGGCTACCGCAATTTCGGATGCTCATGCAATATCATGATCACCCCCTTTACATTCAGGCCATCGCAGATCAAATCAAAGCTAGTTTTGAGAAACAGGGTAAGCCGGATAAATTCATAATGTCCTTTCACGGCATTCCACAGCGCTATCATAAAGCCGGGGATCCCTATTATTGCCAGTGTCAGAAGACAGCTCGCCTGGTGAGTGAATCACTGAACTTCGCTACCGATGACTGGATGCTTTGTTTTCAATCTCGTTTTGGTCGTGAGCCCTGGCTCCAACCTTATCTGGATAAAACTCTCGAGGTCATGCCTGAACAAGGCATCAAGTCCGTTCAGATCATTGCCCCTGGGTTTGCCGCCGATTGTTTGGAGACGCTGGAAGAATTGGCCATGCAAAACGCAGAGTTGTTCAAGCAAAATGGTGGAGAGTCATTCCATTATATTCCCGCCTTAAACGATAGTCCGGCACACATCGATTTATTACTCGCATTGATAAAACAAGAAACGAAGGGATGGCCGGAAACCGATCCCGACACCCAAAGCGTAGATGTAGAAAGTAGAGCGGCTAATGCCGAAGCTATCGGTGAGTATTAAACGATAGATAATCTAGACTAAATACTGAAGAAATAAAAAAAGGGAAGCTAACGCTTCCCTTTGCTTTAGAACATTTAAATAACCGATTAGGAATTTTCACCCTTGTACGCAGTGATACCTGGGTTACCTTTACCGCCGATAATCTTAGGCACGTTAAGCTTCTTAATCTTAACCACCTTTTCATCACGTAGATAATCTGCCACGGTTTCCCAAATCGGTTCACCAGGTGCCTGGCTACCGACCGTCGCCCAACCAGATACACGATAGTTCTTGGTGAGGTCAATCTGAGTACCGTCATCAAGACGCATATCCTTAATACGGTTACCAATGCTTGAATTAATATCTATGGTGTAATCCAGGCCACCGACACGTACCATGTCACCACCCTGCTGTTTGTAGGGGTCGCTATTAAAGAGATTGTCGGCAACGTCTTCCAGAATCAGTTTGATATCAGATCCCTTCATGTCGCGCGCATAAGTCTCGGGGTAAGTGATACAGGTTTGATCCATGACATTGTCCATGGTGATCGCTTGTCCTGGCAATACTGATGTACCCCAACGGAAACCTGGTGATAGCGAAATCTGACTATCGTTCACCTTATTCAAGGCATCACAGATAACCTGGTCAAATGTGCCGTTGAAGTTACCACGACGGTAGAGTTCACCACCATCTGGATCGGCAACAGCCAGTTCCTCTGTCAGTTTCTCTTGATAAGGTTTACGAACGTCAGAGATATAACTGGTCATCTCTTTGTCTGCTTCCAGCAGGTTAGAGAAGACAGGCAACAGACGATAGCGGAAGTCCTGAACCTTACCATTACGTACATCAAGTTGCATAAAGCCTAAGAACTTACCGTTTGAACCAGCGTTAGTTACCAGCGTCTGACCGCCTTTGTTCTTAACGATAGATGGTGCAGGTACACCATCGTGAGTATGACCGCCAAAGATAGCGTCGATACCGCTAACAACAGAGGCCATCTTCAAATCTACGTCCATACCGTTGTGTGAAATAACGATAACCGCATCGGGCTTCTCAGTTTCACGAACAACATCGACAATCTTTTGCATTTCCTGATCACGGATACCGAAGGTCCAGTGAGGAATGAAACGACCTGGGTTAGCAATCGGGGTGTATGGGAATGCCTGTCCAATCACCGCAACACGAACACCGCCCATGTCTTTGATTGTGTAAGGTTTGAAGGCACGCGAAGTATTCTCATCAAAGCCTTCAAAACCCTCAAACTCATAATCGAAAGAAGACTCGTCTTTTACGAAGACGTTCTGGCAAACAAAATCGCCCTGGAAGTCTTTAACGTTTGAAATCACTTCTTCATCAAGATAGGTGAATTCCCAGTGACCGGTCATGACATCGACACCTAATCGGTTACAGGCTCCTACCATGTCCTTACCACGTGTCCAATACGCTGTACCTGAACCTTGCCAGGTATCACCGCCGTCAACCAGCAGTGTGCGATTTGCGCCATGGTCTGCACGCAGCTTTTTCACCAGCGTGCGCAAGTGTGCGAAACCGCCCACTTTACCGTACATCTTGGCTGCTTCTACGAAGTTAAGATAGGTAAAGGCATGTGCTTCGATGCTATTTGGCGCAATACCAAAATGTTTCAATAACTTTTCACCAACAATATGAGGAGGCTGACCGAAGTTACCACCAATACCTATGTTCACATTGGGCTCACGGAAATAAACCGGGTTAAGCTGTGCATGGCAATCAGTCATATGCATGATGGAAACGTTACCGAACTTAGGAACGTTGTAAAGGTCTTCCGGCTTTCGTGCCGCAGCTGCACCGCTTGTGGCAGTACCTTTTGCTGAATCTTGTTTGTTATCGCAACCTGGTACTAAACCCGCAGCAGCGGCGATACCCATAAGTTGCACAAATTCACGACGGTTAAGAGACATTAATCTCCTCCTGATAACTTGGCTAAAGAGTTGGTTTTAAAAAGACTGCACGCCTTCCTGGCACACAAACTAAATTCTTATCTTATTTTGTTTTGTGGATTATGCCATGAATTAAAACCATTTTTAACATGGCTACACAAAACCGGGCTTATATTAGTACATTATCCAGGCCGGTGGCACAGTCATTTTTAAAATATTTCAGGTTGTTTTTGCTGGTATTTTGCAAAATGCAGTTAAAAAGGGGCAATTTGTGCGAATTTCAGTAAATTTACTTCTTTTGCCAAAACCTCGCCTTGAAAAGGCGATATCCCAGCAGTAGCGCCAGGCAGGCCGCGAAAATGCTGGGACGCAGCAAATCCAGTTTGATCAACATAAAAAAGTGCACAACGGCGAGTATCGCGATGGGATAGATAAGGAAATGCAGGCGACGCCACTTTCTGCCCAGCCTGCGTTGGCTCCATTTGTTAGAGGTCAGCGCCAGGGGAACCAGACTCAGCAATGACAGGACACCAACGGTGATAAATGGGCGCTTCTTGATATCAATCCAGATCTCAGCCCAGTCAAAAAATTGATCCAGCCACAGGTAACTGAAAAGGTGCAAAACCAGGTAAAAGAAGCTGAACAAGCCTAGCATTCGACGAAGCTGTATAGGCCAGGGCTGCTTGAGCAAGTCTTTAAGCGGCGTCATACACAGGGTCGCAAGCAGAAACTGTAAGCCCCACTCCCCTAGGCCACGGGTGACCACTTCTATGGGGTTGGCCCCCAGCTGGTCGGTAAAAACCCCGTAGATAAACCAGCTTAGGGGTAACAGGCATAAGATAAAGATTATGGCTTTGAGAACTAATAGTTGTCGTTTCGACATGGGAACCAGTTTAAATTGGGCTAGTTAAAGGCAAGATTAGATTAAATTCTTGTAACTGAAGATAACATTGTGCACGTCCCTGTGCTCAACAATCACATGCGCTGTGGGGGGATTAGTAATTTTTGCGTAGATCCATGCCCTTGTAGAGGTACGCCACCTGTTCCTCATAGCCATTGAACATTAGGGTCTTTCGTTTAAGAAACTCACCAATACGACGCTCTCGCTTCTGGCTCCAGCGCGGGTGATCGACCTGTGGATTAACGTTTGAGTAAAAACCATATTCTCTAGGCGCTGCCTGTTCCCAGCTGGAGACCGGTTGACGGTCGACGAACTCAATCTTGACGACACTCTTGATGCTCTTGAAGCCGTATTTCCAGGGCACGACCAGTCGAATCGGGGCACCGTTCTGTTTGGGTAAGGCCTCGCCATAGAGTCCAACCGCCATCAAGGCCAGAGGATTCATGGCCTCATCAATACGTAGACCTTCCACATACGGCCAGTCCAACACACGTCGGCGCAGACCTGGCATCTCGCTTTTCCTCTCCAGTGTAGTGAATTTAACGTACTTGGCACTAGAAGTCGGCTGGAAGCGTTTAATCATGTCGGCCAGGGAAAAGCCAATCCAGGGTATCACCATTGACCAGCGCTCCACGCAGCGTAAGCGGTAAATCCGTTCTTCCAGGGCGTGGGGCTTCATGATGTCTTCAAGACTATAGGTCCCGGGTTTTTCGACATGACCGGCAATAGTGATCGACCAGGGATCAGTAGTGAGTTGCTGAGCCTGTTTGGCTGGTGAGTATTTATCCGTGCCAAACTCATAGAAGTTGTTGTAGCTGCTGATATCCTTATATGGGGTTAATTCCTCATCGATCCGAAAACGCTCCGCTTTTTCGTGTTTGAGCGGGGTATTGCCATAGCCCGCCTGGGCTTCATTGAATAAGGGCAGCATCGCCAATCCCAGCGCAGATTGCATAAAGTGGCGACGGTTGAGGTAAGTCTCTTTATCAGTAATCTCTGATGAAGGTATATCGGTAGGGCGTTTTATTAGCATATCGGCTCCAGCCAGGTAGATATCATTTGTACACTTAGAATGAGTATAACCGTAGCGCAAAGTTCAGCCGAAATGTTCAAGAAAGTATCACGAATGGAAATTTCGCTGACAGGCGGTATTAGAAGCCGACCCAATTTTGCGGTAGAATCGGTTCTCGATACCGAGATAATGATAAAAAGATGTCTGAACAACGCTCTATCAACAGAACGCTGGTACAGGTCAGTAAAGCCAAAGGTGAAACACGCACTTTTCAGATTTATGATGAGAAGTTTCTGGATG
This sequence comes from uncultured Ectothiorhodospiraceae bacterium, assembly GCA_947259575.1. GTDB lineage: Bacteria > Pseudomonadota > Gammaproteobacteria > UBA6429 > Thiohalophilaceae > SZUA-24. The sequence continues at coordinate 7,412 of CAMYMU010000069.1, forward strand.
TCACCATCGATAACCTGTTTGGTCAGAAAAATTATCAGTTAAATCTTTGCATGCTGGAACCGTGGCCAGTGCGTAACCGTGAATTCTCATGGCGCTGGTTATTGAGCATGGCCTACTTCGGACTCGCTGCCCTCGCCTACATTGCCTATCTGTTCAACAACCCGAGCAGTGAGATGTTGAGTCGACTAATTCCTTTCTTTGTTATTTTTATTCTATTGCTACTTGGCTCTCTACTGATGTTTTTATACCGCTCGCCCAATGTCACTGAATTCAGAAGTCGTTACTGTGGATGTGTATTGGTCGGCTTGCTCTATGCCAACCCTGGCAAAGAGCAATTCAACAAGTTTGTGGAAGAATTAAAACAGCGGATACTGGCATCCAGTCAATCGGTAAGAATCGATAAACACCGAATGTTGATCAATGAGATCACTAAACTGCGCCGACTACGAAACGAAAATATCATTTCAGAACGCGACTATGTCGCCGCGTCCCGACGCATTCCCAACATGCGCGCTTAACAAATTACCCTATCAGGCTGCCGCGGCTTTTTTACTGCTCTTGCGAAAAGTTATCTGATCAGCATCAACATCAATTTCGATCACATCACCCGGCAGGAATTTACCCGCAAGTATATCTTGTGCCAGACTGTTCTCTAATTGTTGCTGAATCGCGCGCTTAAGTGGACGAGCACCATAAACAGGGTCAAAGCCAGCCTCGCCCAATTTATCCAGTGCCGCTTCACTAATATCCAGTCCCATCTCGCGATCTTTGAGTCGATTACGTAGATAGTCGATCTGAATATTGGCAATCGAACGAATTTGATCTTTGGCCAGTGGATGGAATACCACAACCTCATCAATACGATTGATAAACTCGGGGCGGAAATGTTGTCCAACGCTCTCCATCACCGCTGATTTCATCGCATCATAGTTTTCTTCACCAGTTAGTTCCTGAATATGTTGAGAACCGATGTTGGATGTCATCACGATAACCGTATTCCGAAAATCAACCGTGCGTCCCTGGCCATCGGTGAGACGACCATCATCAAGCACTTGTAGTAAAACATTGAATACATCTGGGTGTGCCTTCTCGACTTCATCTAGAAGTACAACTGAATAAGGTTTACGTCTTACCGCCTCGGTAAGATAACCTCCCTCTTCATAACCAACATAACCTGGGGGCGCACCGATTAAGCGAGCAACGGAGTGTTTCTCCATAAACTCTGACATATCGATACGGACCATAGATTCTTCAGTATCAAACAGAAAGGTTGCCAGTGATTTGGTTAGCTCGGTCTTACCAACACCGGTCGGTCCCAAAAACAGGAAGGAACCATTCGGACGGTTAGGATCAGATAAGCCTGCACGTGAACGACGTATCGCATCAGAAACAGATCGTACCGCTTCATCCTGACCAATCACACGCTGATGCAAGGCATCTTCCATACGTAGTAATTTGTCACGTTCACCTTCGAGCATTTTTGAAACCGGAATACCAGTCCACTTTGAAACTACTTCGGCAATCTCTTCATCAGTAACATTGTTGCGCAATAGTTTGGTTTCCTGCATCTCTGCCTGTGCGGCCATGTCGAGTTGTTGTTCCAACTCAGGGATGCGTCCATATTGCAGTTCCGACATACGCGCCAGATCACTTGCACGTCGTGCTGTTTCTAATTCGATGCGAGCACGATCCAATTCTTCTTTAATATGTTGCGCACCTTGTAAGGAAGCCTTCTCAGCTTTCCAGATCTCTTCAAGGTCTCCGTATTCGCGTTCAGCCTTATCGATCTCTTCCTGTAAATTTTCCAGGCGTTTCTTGGAAGCATCGTCTGTTTCTTTATTCAACGCCTCACGTTCAATCTTAAGTTGAATTAACTTACGTTCTAGGCGGTCCATGGTCTCGGGTTTGGAATCGATCTCCATACGAATACGACTGGCTGCTTCGTCAATTAGATCGATGGCCTTATCAGGCAATTGTCGATCGGTAATATAACGAGTTGATAAAGTGGCAGCGGCGACAATCGCAGGATCAGTGATATCCACACCATGATGGACTTCATACTTTTCTTTTAAACCGCGTAATATTGCAACTGTATCTTCAACACTCGGCTCGTCAACCAGCACTTTCTGAAAGCGTCTTTCCAGCGCCGCATCTTTTTCAATGTACTTACGATACTCATCCAGCGTAGTTGCTCCCACACAGTGTAATTCACCACGTGCCAGAGCCGGCTTTAACATGTTACCCGCATCCATGGCGCCTTCGGCTTTACCCGCACCCACCATGGTATGAATTTCATCGATAAATAAAATAACCTGACCTTCCTGTTTGGCAAGGTCATTGAGTACTGCTTTTAAACGTTCCTCAAATTCACCGCGAAATTTAGCACCGGCGATCAATGAACCCATATCCAGTGACAGGACACGTTTGCCCTTAATACCTTCTGGTACTTCACCATCAACAATGCGTTGTGCGAGTCCTTCCACGATAGCGGTTTTACCCACACCAGGCTCACCAATTAAGACTGGATTATTTTTGGTACGTCGTTGTAAGACCTGAACAGCGCGTCGGATTTCATCATCACGACCGATAACGGGATCAAGCTTGCCCTGTTCGGCACGCTCGGTTAGATCAATAGTATATTTTTCCAGGGCCTGACGATGTTCTTCTGCGTTGGGGTCATCAACATTCTGGCCGCCGCGCACTTTTTCAATCGACTCTTCAACCGCAGCTTTGGTCGCGCCTGTTTTGCGCAAGATTTCCCCGACAGCATGCTTATCATCAATCAGGGCAAGCACAAATAATTCACTAGAAACAAACTGATCCTTGCGTTGCTGGGCAAGCTTGTCAGTCTGATTAAGAACACGGGCCAGATCATTTGAGATATGTAGGTCACCTGCCGAACCCTCAACAGATGGTAAGTGCTCGAGCGCCTCGCCCAACTGTGAGCGCAGCAAATTTACATTGGTACCGGCCATTTGTAGCAGGTGGCGTACCGTGCCGCCTTCTTGATCGAGCATCGCAATTAGAACGTGGAGTGGCTCTACGATTTGGTGGTCACGTCCAAGCGCCAGACTCTGCGCATCTTGCAGTGCCAATTGAAACTTACTGGTTAATTTATCCATTCGCATGAGAATTTTTCCTCACAATATTATCTCATTAACTTTGTTCTAATTTATGGGGATAAATATCAGTCTTTCAAGCAATTTGAATACTGATCCAGGTCAATTTTTACCAAATTGCCTCTTTAGCTTAAGTGTAGCTTATGCACTTCGTTTTTTTGATTCTTTGCTTAATGGACTGGCTGTGACTTCAGGGTAGAGTTGCTCTAGCGAGATGCTGTGACCGGGCTTTTGCAGAATACGTACATGTTTGCGAGTAAATTCACCCGCATTTTTCAGGCCACACGAATGTGCGATCACATTGATTTCATGATTTACCCAATGAGCATACTTTGCAACGCGCTCGGCTTTGTCATGAACGACCAGTCCCTTCTGGAACCGCTTGTTGTGTGTCGTAATCCCGGTTGGGCAGGTGTCGAGATGGCATTGTAGTGACTGTATACAGCCTAGCGAAAACATGAAACCACGGGCACTCACTGCAAAATCAGCCCCCATGCACAATGCCCAGGCAACATTGCCAGATGTCACTAGCTTGCCTGATGCTATGACACGAATACGATCACGTAAATTATATTTACACAAGGTATCAACAACGATGGGTAAAGACTCTTTCAGTGATAACCCAACATGATCGATCAATACCTGTGGTGCGGCACCGGTACCCCCTTCGCCTCCATCGACGGTAATGAAATCTGGCGCAAACTCCATTCCTTTTCGATGAATAGCCTCGCATAACTCCTGAGGAAATTGTTCAGATCCAAACACTGACTTGAAACCTACCGGCCTGCCCGTTAACTCGCGAATGGTGTGAATCATTATTAATAAATCATCACAGTTATTGATGTCCCGGTGTCGGTTAGGACTTGATGAGATTTCGCCCTGCTTAATACCGCGAATAGCAGCGATTTCTGCTGTCACTTTTTTTGCTGGCAACACACCACCCCGTCCAGGCTTTGCACCCTGGGATAGTTTGATCTCAAAAGCTTTAACTCGTTTTCCTACTGCTTTTAACTTTTCCGGATCCAGATTTCCGTCCTGATCACGTACGCCGTATTTAGCAGTACCAATCTGGAAGATAATGTCTGCACCAAATTCTTCGTGGTATGGCGATATTCCACCCTCTCCGGTATTCATCCAGATGCCGGCTTCAGCCGCCCCTTTTGATAGTGCCCTGACTGCAGGCTTGGAGATGGCGCCAAAGCTCATACCTGAAAGGTTAAATCTATTCTTGGCCTCGAACGGATAGCGACAGTGAGGACCTATGACCTTTGGCGGCGGTTCGGTCTTCTCTTCTTCCAGTAACGGGAACGAGGAATTTACAAAAATAACCGAGCCACCATCTTGAATGTTATTAGTCGAACCAAATCCAACCAGCCCCCCCAGACCTTTAGCTGTTCGATACACCCAGGCACGTGAGGCACGATTAAAGGGCTGTTCCTGGCGGTCATGAGCGAAAAAATATTGACGAAAATATTCGCCCAGGGATTCAAAACGATAGCGCAAACGGCCAATAACGGGGTAGTTACGCCGGATAGCATGGGAGGTCTGTGAGACATCCTGGATGTACATGACGATAATGACGAAAAGAATAATCGCGGCCACTACCGCTATTCCAATCACAATCCAGTCAGCAATATTTTCCATCGGCATCATATATGTCGTTTATTTACAAAGACATTGTCGGCCTCAGTGAGCAATTACTTAACTTTCAAGCGGTATGAGAACGTACAGAAGGTTATTTGTAGACCTTACGTTTAAAAAGGTCATTACGACGACTGACAAGGCGATCAAGAAATAACATACCATCGAGGTGATCGAGCTCATGCTGAATCGCCCTTGCCTCATAGCCACTGGACTCAAGAGACTGAGATTCACCCTGTTCATCAAGATAGTTGAGTTTGATCTGCTCCGCGCGAATCACATTCCCGGTAAAATCAGGTACCGACATGCAACCTTCCCGGCCGACCTTCATCCCATCCCATTTTGTAATTTCCGGATTAATCAGGACCAGGCGACCATGTTGCTCAATCTTCGGCTTTGCTGAAACATCGACTATGGCGACCCGAATAAACTTACCGACCTGAGGGGCCGCAATTCCGACCCCACCAGGCCCACTGCGCATGGTCTCTTCTAGATCAATAATGAAAGCACGTAGCTCATCGTCAACAAGCTCTACGTCTTCAGAGACTTGCTTTAACCGTTCATCCGGGTAAGTCAGGATAGAAAGCAACGCCATTTAATTTAACCAACGAGTGTATCGATAGGAGTAACTTTTACATCAATGCCTTGTTTGCGAAGTGGTGCTAATTCTTTTTCGAGCGCCGATATATCGGTTTGCGATTTGCCCTCGATGTGCATGATGTAGATAGGACTCTCTTCACTCCCCCCGACATCCGATTCTAAATCGAGGATATGAAAATTCTGCTGCTGTAGAACCTGGGTAATATCAGCGACAATGCCAGGGCGATCAGCACCATACACACTCACACATACATCAGGAATGATATGTTCATGTAGGTGACCTTCAATTAAATCGATATGAATTTTTAAGGCTAAGGCGGCTAACTTTTCATTGAGTAGTTGTTCGAGATCATTTTGTGGTTGCTCGCTTTGCACCATTAGCATCACGGTAAAGTTTCCCCCCAGGCGCATCATCGATGCCTCACCCAGCTGGCAGCCCGCAGCAAATAGAATGTTGCTGACTTCTGCAACAATACCCGGTCGATCACGACCAACCAGCGTCAACATATACCAGTTAGACATGAAACACCTCCATTGAACTTTTATTATTTCTGGTAGTAATTAATGCAGTGTTGCGTGCGCGAAATAAATCACGACAATGCCCGCTATGATCAAGGCAATTTGACGTAGTGTTTCACGAAAGGCTACATGCTTGTGCAAACCAGGGATCAAATCAGCGACCGCAATGTAAATAAAACTCGAGGCCGCTATCGCCAGGATGTACGGCACCGCTTCCTGCGCATGACGAAGACTGAAATAAGCCACAACCGCACCGATGACTGTAGTCACACTAGCAAGAACATTAAACAGGAACGCCTTACGTTTAGAGTAGCCACTGCTCAGCAAAATCGCGAAGTCACCCACCTCTTGTGGAATTTCGTGTGCGGCTACGGCTAAGGTCGTAATCACGCCGAGATGAAAATCAGTCATAAATGCCGCGGCAATCAAAACACCATCGACAAGATTGTGAATACCATCGCCAATTAACACCAGGGTTCCTGCCGCGTGCGAGTGTTGTTGCTCAGTCAGGGTATGTCCCTCACAGGCGTGCTCATGGCAATGACGCCAAAGCACCAGTTTCTCCATGAGAAAGAAGCCCAGTATTCCAATTAATAAGGTTAAACCCAGCTGATGAAACTCTATGCCAGAACCGGTACTCAAGGTGTGCGGGATCAAGGCAAGAAAGGCAGCTCCCAATAAAGCACCAATGGCAAAGCTCACAAAGTGCGGCAGCATGGCAGTACGGATTCGGTCTGGAAAAAGCAAAAACACCGCCGCGGCGATGGCGCTGAAAATACCGCCTATCAAGCTAAATACAATAATCCAGCCTAATAACGATTCAATGGGAGGCGACATATAATATAGAGTCCAGTTAAAAGAGTTGGCACATCATACCCTAAACCGCTGCATTTACCAGATTCTGTGCGTGAGCTGTTTGAATCTCGCTAACTCATCCAGATCAGGCTTGCCATGCGTCCAGTAATTTTATCGCGGCGGAATGAATAAAAACGTTCGGCATCCTGGTAAGTACAAAAGCCACCGCCATAGACGCCACTAACGTTAAGCTCCGCTAATTGCTGGCTGGCGACATTGTAGATGTCCATTAACCATTTTCCCTCAGCAGCTCCATCTCCGGTAACAAAAGCATCGGCGAATGACCTGCCCTGTTCTAAAAACAGGTCGCGCACTTCTTCGCCTACCTCAAATGCCTGCGGTCCAATCGCGGGTCCCAACCAGACCAATAAGTCGCTCACTTTAGCGGGCATGACTTCGATTGCTCGTGCGATCACTTGCTGTTCCAGCCCCTTCCAACCTGCATGCACAGCGGCGACACAGCTACCTTGTTTGTCAGTGATGAGCACAGGCAAGCAATCCGCAGTCATCACTGCACATACCCGTCCGGTTGTTTGGGTCATACAGGCATCGGCTTCACTCTGAGTGGAGCTATCCATTGATACTCGACAGCCATGCACCTGATTCAGCCAGTGTGGTTCTTCTGGAAGTCCAAGATAGTCATTGAGCAGCTTACGATTGGCCAACACATCTGACAGTTCATCATCGACATGCGTGGCCAGATTCAAACTGTCAAAAGGCGGCTGGCTCACCCCACCCAATCGAGTGGTGATACCCGCATTCACATTAGCAGGGGCAGGCCATTGTGCAGCTATCCAGCTATGTCTATCCAAGAGATTAGCCCTCACCCATTGCGGCTTAGGTCATCGGCTAACACAGTGATTAACTCTTGCATGTCATCTGGCATGGGGGCCTGCCAGCGCATTGACTCACCTGTTTTTGGGTGCTCGAGACCCAGTAGGCGAGCATGTAAGGCCTGTCGTTTGAATTTTCTTAACACGTGGGTCAATTCCTCACTGCAACCCGCAGGCAATTTTAGTCGCCCACCATAGACCTGGTCTCCGATCAGCGGATGATGGATATGGCTCATGTGCACGCGAATCTGGTGAGTGCGGCCCGTTTCCAGATTCACTTTGATTAATGTGTGTGCTCGAAAGCGCTGCTCTACGCGATAGTGGGTAATCGCTGGTTTGCCGCCAGAGGGGACCACAGCCATGCGTTTGCGTTGTAGTGGATGGCGACCAATGCGGGTCTCGACCGTGCCGCCTGCGGTTAAAACACCATTGACGACAGCCGCATACTCACGCTCAAAGGCCCGCGCCTGTAATTGTTCAACCAGGTATTTATGCGCCGACACATCTCTCGCGACCACCAGCACACCACTCGTGTCTTTATCGAGACGATGTACAATGCCAGCGCGGGGGACTTTTTCCAACTCCGGGGCATGATGTAGTAACGCATTGAGTAAGGTCCCGGACTGATTGCCCGCGGCTGGGTGAACCACCAGACCTACCGGCTTATTAATCACGATGAGTTGATCGTCTTCATAAAGAATATCCAGAGGGATCGCTTCGGGTTGCCAATCACCCTGCACAGTTTCCTGCACTTCAACGATCAGTTTCTGACCAGTATGCACTTTATCTTTGCCACGCAGTTGCTTGTTATCGACACTGACAAACCCACCCTTCACCCACTGCTGTAAGCGGCTCCGGGAATACTGGGGAAACAGACGCGCAAGTGCTTGATCCAACCTGGACGCATCAAGTTCCTCAGGTATCTCAGCATTGAGGATGGACTCATCATCGCCATTCTCTAAGGCTTGCTCTGAATCTGTAATATCTGCGGTCATGCGTTTAAATTCGTCCTCACATGCTGGCTAAATAGTTGCCTGGGCATGTGCGTCTGTGCCGTGTGCTTCTGTATATAAAGGAGGTATACTACCCCAAGGTCAGCTTGATGGGACAAATTTAACGTGATTGAACGTGTAATCAGACTTGGTGTTATAGGCTTAATAGTACTAATCGGTGCCGGTTGTGCATCAACAAACGATGAAGACCCAACCGAAGGTATGGCGGTCGCCGAGATCTACGAAGAAGCCAGCAATATGCTCAAAAGTGGCGATTATGAAGGAGCGATACTGCTGTATGAGCGACTTGAGTCACGCTTCCCCTATGGTAAATATGCTGAGCGAGCACAAATGGAAATTGCCTATGCCTATTACAAGGACTCTGAACCAGAGTCGGCCATTGTTGCCGCCGATCGATTTATCAAGCTACATCCCAACCACGACAATATTGACTATATGTATTATCTACGTGGCCTCGCCAGCTATGATCTGAGTGAGTCATTCATGCAAAGCCTGTTTGATGTGGACCCCTCTCAGCACGATCCGAAATCAGCGCGGCGTGCCTTTGAATACTTTGCACAGCTATTGAAGAAGTATCCGAAAAGCCGCTATAGCAAAGATGCCCTGCAACGTATGACCTTGATCAGAAATAATCTCGCACAATATGAGGTGCATGTGGCCAAGTATTATATGCGTCGTGGTGCTTACCTGGCCGCAGCCAATCGTGGCAAGTATGTGGTCGCGAACTATCAGCGTACACCTGCGGTAGCGGATGCCCTTGCAATTATGACCGATGCTTATACAAAACTGGGGATGGCGGATCTTGCCAATGATACGAAACGTGTTCTAGAGATGAATCATCCTGATCATAAATCGCTTAAGAAGTAGAACTTAAAGCACAGGAATAAATAACTAAAAACAGCTAGTTGAAAAGATTTCCAAAGCTGGAAACCTTTTCAACAAGTTTCTCTAAATCGCGTCGTCGCCTTCCTCTCCAGTGCGAATTCTAACAACGCGTTCAACAGTACTGACAAAGATTTTGCCATCACCGATTTTGCCAGTACGCGCGGCATTGGTAATGGCTTCAATACAGGTTTCTGCCTGATCGCTTCTTACGACTACTTCCAGTTTGACCTTAGGCAAAAAATCGATGACATATTCTGCGCCACGGTATAACTCGGTATGCCCCTTTTGTCGGCCAAAGCCTTTCACTTCTACTGCCGTCATACCGGCAATGCCTATCTCGGATAAGGCCTCGCGCACATCATCCAATTTGAAGGGTTTGATGATTGCTTCAATTTTCTTCATTTTGGTTTTCCTTTGTATTTTCTCTAATTATTAGGAATTTTCCACCCACCAGTACGTCAATCAATCTGTCTAGCATTACTATTGGCTGACTGTCGAATTACGTAAGATATCGGGAATTGCGAGCCAACACTAGCCCAAATTTAGCCAAAATTGTCTCTACTCACCTGTTTCTCTGACTATCGGCCATATCGAAAGCCTGAAGTGATCGGGTAGCGCCGGTCCCGACCAAAAGCACGTTCCGTGATTCGTACACCCGGGGCAGCCTGTCGGCGCTTGTACTCGGTGACATCCACCATCTGCATAACTTTGCTTACTATTTGCTCATCAAATCCCGCAGCGATAATCTCAGCCGCGCCCTGATCGAGTTCGATATAACGCTCCAGGATAGGATCAAGGATGGCATAGTCTGGCAGGCTATCGCTGTCCTTTTGATCCGGGGCTAATTCGGCCGACGGTGGCCGATCAATGACTCGTTGCGGAATCACCAATGACAGTTGATTGCGCCAGTTTGAGAGTGCATAGACACGCGTTTTTGAAACATCCTTCAGCACCGCAAAACCACCGGCCATATCACCATACAAGGTGGCATACCCCACCGCCATTTCACTTTTGTTACCCGTGGTCAAAACCATTTTGCGCTTTTTATTCGAAATTGCCATCAGTAAGATGCCTCGACAACGGGCCTGAATGTTTTCTTCAGTTGTATCGACTGGTAAATCCTTGAATAGCGGATTAAGTAAATCAAGAAAGGCATTAAAGGGCGACTCTATTGGGACAACTTCACATTCGATACCGAGCTGCTGGCACTCTTGTTTGGCATCTTCGATACTCATATCAGCGGTATATCTCGAAGGCATGGATACGGCCTCGACATGCTCCGCACCTAGTGCATCGACTGCAATCGCCAGAGTTAGAGCTGAATCAATACCGCCCGATAAACCAACCACAGCACCTTTGAATCCGTTCTTCTGGACATAATCACGCACCCCCATGACCAGTGCACTATAGATACTTTCATTTTCATCTAGAAACTGGGCACACTCATGTTGCGCTACAGTGACGACTTGTCCGTCCCACTCTAAAGATACGGCAAACAAATCCTCTTTAAATGCAGGGGCACGTTGCAAAACCTCACCTTCTGCATTTACCACAAATGATTCGCCATCAAAGACGAGTTCATCTTGACCACCGACCATGTTGGTATAAACCACCGGGATCTTATTCACTTTTGCATGCTGCTCGATTACATGCTTACGCTGTTGCGATTTATGGATGTGATAGGGTGAAGCATTAATATTGATAATACATTTTGCGCCAGCTTGTGCTGCTTGTGCTACTGGCTCATCAACCCAGACATCTTCACAAATGGTAATACCCATTGGGATGCCAGCAATCGTCGCGACACAGGCTTCATCACCTGCAACAAAGTAACGCTTTTCATCAAAGACTTTATAATTTGGTAAGGTCTGTTTAGCGTATTCATGGACAAGCTTACCCGCTTGAATGACGCCAGCCACATTGAATAATCCAGCTTCCGTTTTTTTCGGATAGCCAAGCACAACATCGATGTTATCAACCGATGCGATAATGTTCTGCAAGGCAAGATCACAGCGTTGATACAGTTCGGGTCTCAATAATAGATCTTCGGGTGGATAACCGGTTAGGGCCAGCTCAGGAAAAACAATCACGTTAGCCTGTTGTTCGCTTGCCTGTTGGCAGGCGGAAATGATTTTATTGCTATTACCTTCAATGTCGCCGACTAAAAAGTCGAGCTGAGCCATCACCAGTTTTACCGAAACGAGTTCCACTGTGCTCATGCAGTCTCTTTTTGTTGCATAGATTGTTGCATGTATTTACCCAACAATGCAGGTGATTCACTGACAGTCACTCCGGCTTCACGCAGTGCCTTCATTTTGCCACTCGCAGTGCCTTTACCACCGGTAATAATAGCGCCCGCGTGTCCCATGCGTTTTCCAGCAGGCGCTGTTTGTCCTGCTATATAGGCTACGACCGGCTTGGTGACGTGTTGATCGATATATTCAGCTGCTTCCTCTTCAGCACTGCCACCGATCTCGCCAACCATAATAATACCTTTGGTTTTTGGATCGTTTTCAAACATAGATAGGCAATCAATAAAATCCAGGCCATGGATAGGATCGCCACCGATGCCGATGCAAGTGCTTTGACCAAGTTGATTCTGAGTCGTTTGAAAAACCGCTTCATAGGTCAAGGTGCCGGAACGAGACACAATGCCGATACCACCTGGCTGGTGAATCGCACCAGGCATAATGCCAATCTTACATTCACCTGGTGTAATCACACCTGGGCAATTCGGCCCGACCAGTTTAGACGATGTATTTTTAAGTACTGCTTTGACTTTGAGCATGTCGAGGATCGGAATGCCTTCGGTAATGCATACGATAACCTCAATACCTGCATCGGCCGCTTCTAAAATCGCATCGCCCGCAAAAGCAGCGGGTACATAGATCATGGTCGCATTCGCACCGGTGTCAGCAACGGCATCTTGAACGGTATTAAACACAGGTCGATCCAGATGTGTCTGGCCACCCTTCCCGGGTGTCACACCTCCGACCAGTTGTGTGCCGTAGTCAATTGCCTGCTGTGAATGGAAACTACCTTGCTTACCAGTAAAGCCCTGGCAAATAACTTTTGTATTCTTGTCGATGAGTACAGACATACCTATTCCCCTCTCGCTGCAGCAACCGCTTTGCGCGCGGCATCATCGAGATCGACGGCAGAGATAACATCAAGATCACTCTCTGCCAGTAGTTTACGACCTTGCTCGACATTTGTGCCCTCGAGACGCACGACCACAGGTATAGAGACTGAGACTTCTTTGACAGCTTTGATGATTCCCTCGGCAATCAGATCACAACGCACGATACCACCAAAGATGTTCACCAGAATGGCTTTCACTTTGCCGTCCGACAAAATAATCTTAAAGGCCTCGGCCACTTTCTCTGCTGTGGTACCTCCACCTACATCCAAGAAGTTTGCCGGTTCAGCGCCAAAGTGCTTAATCATATCCATGGTCGCCATCGCCAGACCCGCACCATTCACCATGCAGGCAATGTCCCCATCAAGGCTGACATAGTTCAGACCATGGGCATGGGCCTGAGCCTCTTTTTCATCTTCCTGGCGAATATCGCGCAGCGACGATTTATGCTTGTGTCGATACAAAGCGTTTTCATCAAAGTTTATTTTTGCATCGATCGCCATCATGCCCGCGGTGTTGACCACTAATGGATTAATCTCGACCAGGCTAATATCCTTGTCGATAAACAACCGGTACAGGCCCTGCATAATATTGGTCATGGCCTTGGCGTGTTCGGCCAGGCCCAGGGCAAAAATGACCTGGCGACACTGGTAGGCCTGCAGGCCAACCACAGGGTCTATATATAAGGTATAAAGTTTTTCGGGATGTTCGCGGGCAACTTCCTCGATATCCATGCCGCCAGCAGCAGAAGCCATCACCACGACCCGCTCACGAGCGCGATCCACAAGTAAGCCCAGATATAGCTCACGATCGATATCTGTTGGCATTTCCACCAATAGCTGATCCACGGGCTGGCCTTCTGGTCCGCTTTGCCCGGTCACCAGTTGGCTACCCAGCAGAGTCTCAGCAACCTGTTCAACCTGTTCAAGCGAATCCACCACCTGCACACCACCGGCTTTACCGCGACCACCGGCGTGGACCTGGGCCTTGACCACCCACCGGCTGCCACCCAGATCTTTGGCAATGCGCACAATCCCATCGACAGTGCGGGCTACTTCTCCATCAGGGACTGGAATCCCGTATTCGCGGAAAAGTGCTTTGGCTTGAAATTCATGGATATTCATATTGTTTTATTACCGATATTGTCAATTGTTGCTCACCCTAAGGCGGGCTATTTTGTCGGAAAGCGCATTTGAAAGCAAAAATTCCTGTTTCCCCATCGCCAGTGTTAGTCCAGGAGAAGAACATTTTGTCCACTTTCTACATGTGCTACTGTACAGATTGTTTCGCTAACTGGCAGATGCCTTGGGCAGATATAACATGGGATTCGTTCGTTTACTCACCATCCTGTTTATTGCATGGTTGCTCTATGCTTTATACAAACGCTATATCAAAAATAAAATAGAGCAAAGGCAGAAGCGAGAAAAACAGAAACCTAAAGAGGTTGAGAAAGTGGTTAAATGTGAGAAATGCTCGGTTCACATCCCCAAACAAGAGGCAATCGAACACAAAGGGCGCTACTATTGTAGCAAGGCACATTTGCAGATGGATGATAATGCTTAGTTGCGATGGAAACCTATTTTCTTAAATCTGAAAACCCGACAAGAACTCCCCCACCTTTAAGTTACGATCAGCGACGCCCGCTCCAGTTGCTGGGCGTGTTTCGTATTTTTATCTCTTTATCATTCTGTCTACTCTATATCACCAATAATCTGATCACACCACTGGGTAGCTACAACCCGGATGCATTTTTTAGCCTCAGTCTGCTCTATCTCGCCTTTGGAATCAGTATCTGGCTGGTGGTTAAAACAGCCACTATACCTTTTGAATTTAAAGTGTGGATCAGTGCACTGACAGACATCATCATGCTCACCCTGTTAATGCATTTCAGTGGTGGCATTCAAAGTGGTTTAGGCGTGTTGCTGGTAATTACGCTGGCAACAACCAGTGTGATATTGGGCGGTCGCAAGGCGCTGGGACTTGCAGCGATTGCCACCTTATCTATTCTTCTCGAGCAATTCTATATCAGCTTTGACTATCCGAAGGGTAACAGCTATCCATTTGCCGGCTTGCTAGGGACTACCTACTTTGCCTCAGCCATCCTATTTATGTATGTTGCACGGCGAGTCAGAGAGAGTGAAGCACTGGCAACACGACGTGGGATTGACCTGGCTAACCTGGCACAACTTACCCAGCACATTATTCAGCGAATGCAGACAGGTGTGATGGTGCTTGATCAAAAAGGTGATATCCGATTACTGAATGAATCTGCTGCACAAATGCTGCATATTGATGAACAACATCACAATGCCAATATTGAGCTTTTAGCACCTGAACTCGCAGAGCAATGGCATGCATGGGTAAAGAATCCGGAGCGAATTGCCGAAGCTATACAGATGCAAGACAATCCTATTGATATTTCGCCGCGCTTTTCTCGCATCGGTGATGACCCTGACGCCGGTGCCGTGATATTTCTTCAGGACATGGCAGCAATGGCGCAACAGGCTCAGCAACTTCAGCTTGCCTCGCTTGGTCGTCTCAGTGCCAGTATCGCCCATGAAATTCGCAATCCCCTCGGTGCGATTAGTCATGCCGGGCAATTACTCGCCGAGTCGGAAAACCTGGATAACAATGATGAACGCCTTACCCAAATCATCTCTGATCATTCAAGGCGGCTAAACACTATTGTTGAAAATGTGATGAGTGTGAGCCGTCGTAAGCCTTCGCAGGTTGAACTCTTTAATCTGAAAGATTACGTAGAACAATTCATCCAGGACTATACCATTGGACAAAGAGTTGAGAGCGAGCTATTTTCAGTTAATATCAAACCGGCTAATACGATGGTGCGATTTGATACTGGTCACCTAAATCAAATTTTAAATAACCTATGTCAAAATGCCTTACATCATAGTAGTCAAGTTAAAGTACTGCCGCGTGTGATTATCACTGGTGGAAGAACAGAAGGTGATGCAAGACCCTACATTGATATTTTTGATAAAGGACCAGGCATCCCAGACGATGTTAGAGAACAAATCTTTGAACCTTTTTTTACGACAGAATCGACTGGGACTGGATTGGGACTATATTTATCGCGCGAACTTGCTGAAGGTAACCAGGCCCACCTGAACTACATTAAAGATAATGACGGCAAGGGCTGTTTTCGGATAACATTTCAGGATCCAAGACGTCAGATTGATTAACCATGCCAAATAAGTCACAACTAATCCTCATCGTCGATGACGAACCTGATATTCGTGAACTATTAGAAATCACTTTGTCGCGTATGGGTAAAGAAACAATTAGCGCAGAGAACATTACGACGGCTACAAACATGTTAGCGGAACATGACGTTGACCTGTGTTTAACCGATATGAAATTACCTGATGGTAACGGTATCGATCTGGTTAAACAGATTAGTATTAAATACCCTGACTTACCGGTTGCCATGATTACCGCGCATGGCAATATGGAATCGGCGATTGAAGCCCTCAAGGCAGGCGCATTTGATTTTATTTCTAAACCGGTAGACTTAAAAACGCTACGCCATCTAATCGATACTGCATTAAAACTACCCCATCATATTCCAGACGAATCATCCAGCGATGAGCTAGAGTTGCTGGGCGATTCCGCTGCGATGCAAGAAACACGCAACAAGATCGCAAAACTTGCCCGCAGTCAGGCCCCGGTCTACATAAGTGGCGAGTCCGGCGTTGGTAAAGAGCTCGTTGCTCGCCTTATCCATAACAAAGGTCCGCGCATGGACAAACCTTTTATCCCTGTCAACTGCGGCGCGATTCCAAACGAATTGATGGAAAGTGAGTTTTTCGGACACAAAAAAGGTAGCTTTACAGGCGCAGTCAATGACAAGCAAGGTCTGTTTCAGGCTGCCGATAGTGGCACTCTGTTTCTCGATGAAGTCGCTGACTTGCCTCTGCAGATGCAGGTAAAACTACTCCGAGCAATTCAGGAAAAAGCCATTCGCCCAATTGGTGGTAATGATGAAATCCCAATCAACGTACGCATTCTAAGTGCGACACATAAAGATTTGGCAAACCTGGTTACCGCAAACCAGTTTAGACAGGACTTGTTTTATAGAATTAATGTCATCGAATTAAAAGTGCCCAGTTTACGTGAGCGCACAGAAGATGTGCCCGTACTAGTCAATCACTTCTTAAAACTAATTGCGACAGAGTGGCAGGTCGATATTCCAACACTAAACGAACAAGCCATGCAGTTATTAATGAATTATTCATTCCCAGGCAATGTTCGCGAACTGGAAAATATACTCGAACGCGCCATGACCCTATGTGAGAATAGTGATATTTCAGGTGAAGATTTAAGCCTACCTGATGACAATGTTGCAACTGAACTCGATGAAATAACCGAAATCACTCGCGACATCAACATCGACGACCCATCACTCAGCGTCGACGAATCATTCTCACTCGACCCTGCGCTTGATAACACTCAACGCGAAGCTATCACCCAGGCCTTGGAAAAGACTCGCTACAACAAAACAGCCGCAGCAAAATTATTGGGTATTACGTTTAGGCAATTGCGATATAGGATTAAGAAATTAGGGATTGAGTGATAGGTTTTTTTTCGTCCATCTGAGAGTTTTTGTCATTCCCTGTCCAAGGGGATCTATTCTTTCTTTCCTATTTACTCCTTTTTCGCTTCGCTGCAGCGAGATACTTTTCTTTGCTTGTCCAAAGAAAAGTATCCAAAAGAAACGACACCCCCGTTGCGGGTGTAACCTGTAAGTTTTCTCGTTTTTTGCCCTGTCCGGTTTTGATTCGCTTCCATGCTCAGCAAAACCGGGCTCGCCTTCCCTGGCTCGCTCTTTATTAAGTCTCAAAAAATCACAAAAACTCACACACCCGCACATGGGGGCTTTCTGCTCACAACTATAGTAGAGATGAATTCCTGGTAATCCGTACTGTGCCTGCTCAGTGGACAATCCCCTTGCGCAGCCATGAGAGACGTTTGGCTAAGCGCAAGTGAAACCCGAATGGGGCGAGGCAGGGAAGCCGAGCCTTTGTGATGAGCCAGGGAGGGCGAATCACAAAGTTTCGCTGAGTAAGCCAATAAGACTCGAATGTTTGGCGAGCGCAGGGGAAGAGCTTCTTTGCCTACTTTCTTGTCGATACAAGAAAGTAGGTCGCTCTCGGCGAGAGCGAAAAAACACATTCATTTTTGGACAAGCAAAAAGAAAGGGACTCGCTGCAGCGAAGCGAAACATAGTATATTAAAATTTATAGAAGAATACCGCGAAAAAAATAAAACTAACGAAAAAGCCCAAAGAGCGAAAAAAATCAATCCTACCGCCTTCTTCTCCCTCTTTGATTACCAAAATTCCCATTATAAGAAACCCAATACCTTCCGGTACTATCAGCTTTACCAATGATACGAAGTGCTTCGGTAATATGCTGCTGGTTTTGATCGCGGGCCTTTAACCAACCGTTGAGGGTATATTTGCCTTTACCGTCGAGTTTAATGTTTATCTCAGCTTGAACAGGACCCTGATTCTCATCAGTGATCTTAATTTTGGTGCCTGTGTTATGCGGTGCCAATGTAATCAGGAAATCACCAAGTTCAATATTTTGTGGTGCGCGTAGTGCTGCTGCTTGCCAAACTATCCGGCCATCTGCATTCAGTGTCTGTTGCTGCTCAAAAGTAATTTCATCCAAGGTGCCGCGAAAATTCCCTGAGATACTGACGGGGAAGCCATAGATAAGTGGTTGCAAAACTTCCGCAGGAAAGGCGACTTCAACATCACTCGCTTGTGTTGCGCCACCAAAACCTAATGACACTTTACCGTTTCCACGGGTATCTTCGTTCCGGAAATTCAGCTTAAGGTCAACATCTCCTATTAACAACCCCCAAGCACTTAAATCCCAGTCAAGCCTTCCTAGATTGAATGCCCCAACCCTGGCATTACTCGCTTGACCATTCCAGATACTACCGTGAACGCTTTGCAGCTTAATCGAGCGCGCGGCCTGTACCGACGGTAAGATATAACGTGTTAGAAAACTTGCCGGGAGTGAGATAAAAAGAAAAACGATATAACAAGACAGCCCAAGAATTATAAGGCGTTTTCCCTGTTTTGTAATTTTAATCCCGACCATTAACTTTCCACCAATATACTAGCCCGTACTCGACCAACGGCTTTCTCACTATCTATTTTAAAGTCCTTCACATAGATCTTATGCCGGAACTGTAAATCATCTAGCCAGATCATAATCTCATCGAAGCCAGAGTTTTTAATCTGGATTCGTATTCCTTTTTTTCCTTCCTGTTGGACACGGATATCACCACCAAATTTTTCGCGTGCAGTTTTTTCAACGACACCATACAAAGGCTGCCCTGTAGTAGCAGTTCTAGAAGCGGCCGATAAGCTTTTCACTTCGGCAAGGTGGGACTGCATCCAGGCGAGATCATTCTCTTGCTTCTCAATTTTTAAGCGTCGATCCTCAACCGTGTTCATCAATGGTGCCCATAAAAACTGGTAAGGTATAAATACAGCCAGGGTAAGCGCAGCCGCATAGACCATGAATCGCTCACGATCATTTAGTTGTTCCAATTGCGCTTTTATCTTATCTTTCATGACTTAAAATCAATTCCTATACTAACTGCTACTTTTGATAGTCAAACGTACTTTAGTTACACCCTTGGATGTACTTGCGTTCGACTTAACTTCCCAGCCCGTCTGATTTTCTATTTTTTCTTTTAAAGGCTCGACATCACTGGAGAGTTTTACGGTTAAATCGATGTCTAATTTACCATTGGTATAGCGCATACCATCAATTTTCACTCCACTCACATTTTTGAGTATCGGCGCAGTTTGAACCAGCATCTCTTGTAAACTACCTTGTGACTGTCCTTGTTTCTCCAGAATCAAATTGAGCTTTGCTTCCATACTACTACGCTCATAACCTGCGGCAGGTAGTTTAGCGCCAGCAAATGCACTTTTATAAACACTGCGCATCTGTTCAGTTAATACATCACTCTTATTACCTAAATCAATCAGCGCAGTAATATTGACAACCAACTGCCAACCAATCCACACAGCAAATAAAGCTGCAGCAGGTATCCAGGGTTTGATATGGCGACCCAGCCCCTGTTGTCGATTGTATTCACCTTGCAGTAAATTAACACTGGAACGTGGTTCATAATGACGGGCTAAGACACCAAAAGGGCCATCCGCGCATTCCATCACATTAAATTCAATTTCTGAACACAAGGCCGTTAGGGTTGTCATATGACTGGCTTTACTGCAGTCATAAATAACGACTTCATCCGGTTTTTCATCACCCGCCTGTTGATGCAGGTTATTCAACATGAACGGCAGGTTGTCAATGTCACTGCTGAACATCCCGCTCGGTGAGCGTACCAGTGCCCTATCTGCTTCAAGTAATACAGTCCATGATTCTTTGGCATCCTGTAAGGCCAGCACATCGGGGATTAAGGTCTCGGCGTAGATACCTGCAGCCTTTAAAGACTTGTCCCAATACTCCATCATGCGTTCTTCAACTGCGGCTACCACGTACTGACCATCAGCCGGGGCAGGACTCAATGCAAAGTGGAGTGTTTCGATGTCATCAACAATCTGATCTTCTACCGCATATGGAACCGCTTTGATCAATTTCTTGCGATTTTTTCCAGGCAAGGCAACATTAGTGATAAAAACTTCTTCGCTAGGCACCATTACAATAACGTGCGCACCACGACAATGCCGAGAGGCATCCCCGAGTTTCCCCTGGTGGAATGAGCCTGCAAGTTGACCGTTCTCCACCCGTTGCCAGCTGGCTTCGGTTGCGGTCGGGTCAATGCGCAATAGAATCGTGCGCGGCATTAAAGTCCTCCTTGGGAACGCATTACAACATTGAGATTTTTGGCATCCTGACGGTAAATAATACTATGCATTTTTGCCTTGGCACGACTAACTGTCGCCATCGATTCAAGTAAAAAATAACTACTTTCAGCACTTAGGCCATTCACATCTATTTTATTGCCTTTAACCAGGGCATTACTCAATAAATCGTCAGGGTCCTTCAAAGGGTTCTCTGCTAAATCTTTTGCCAGCTCTTCTGCATCTGTATCACTGAGACCTTCCACAATGACACGTAAAACTTCAGGCGGTGCGGTATTAAT
>CAMYMU010000070.1 GCA_947259575.1 uncultured Ectothiorhodospiraceae bacterium
TCATCATCAATTCATTACCGCCAATAGGTACTTGCTCTGCAATACGTCAAGCCTATCAATCTGCAATGTAAACCACAACAATATTAATATTTAAAAAAATTTCTCTAATCAGCTGACTCGAACATTGTTCGAGTCTTTTTTTTGCGTAAAACACAAAGTAAAATAAACTTAAATAGACATTTACAATATAATTTAACCTACAAATAATAAATAGTAAAAAGTTTAGTATTGAAGGTGTCATCTAGTTCACAGTAGATACGAGATCATTATGATATTGTATATCTCTCTCAATATCTTGTGAGGCTTTTAAATATCTCACGACTAGATGGTGGTTATTATTCTATAAAAAGGATGGTTATTCAGTATATCTAAAATATTTGATATATATTGTTGTAAGCAATAGCTATTTATACTTGTTATGATCTCACTAAAGGATAATAGTAATGATCACAACGACTGGCGCACACAGCGTTAATGCTATAGTCATGAATCCCGGGTGTTCTAGGAGTCGACTTCCCAATATCGAGGGAGCAATTCATGTAACCGTTCACAGTATTTCTTAAATGTGCATTCTATGCAAATGACTTAGATAAATATTTTAAATGGAGTGGTTTTCGGCATTGCCTTACCCAGTTTCAGGTACCAAGAAAGGCGGCAGCTTATTATGCCAATGGGCATGGAGAGCTTGGCGAATAAAGTCAAAGGCTGATCTTCCTTGCATCGCACACGTTGCAATGACTGTCCAAATCCGTTCGCTGGCGGTACGTCCACGATCACTTCGTGTACCTTGCGTAATATAACGATCGATCACAATAAAACGAATCGCTTGTTCTGCTAGATTATTTGTCGGATCAATTCCGGGTGTTGTTATGAATTCAAAATACGCTTTTCCATGGTCTCGAAAACGTTGCGCCATATTTTGAGCTTTGGTTTTACACTCTTTTCCCAGAGCATCTATTTCACTGGGAGCAGTCTCTAATATGATGACAGAAAGGTTGGTTTTTGCCTTGTCTAATTCTGATTTAAACGTGTCAGCGCTTAGCGTGTCTTTCTCGTGGAATACCTTAAACATTTGGCGAATCCCTTCAAGTACACGTTCTCCGTAAGCCTTCGTATCCTGATCGGGTAATGTGGTAAGATAACGTATATCACGTATCAAATGAGCCAAACAAAATTGCACGGTCACATCAAAATCTTTCATGTATTTGCGATAGGCAGAGAAATAATCACAACCCAATACACCATTAAATTCTTTACCCAGTACATCAATGAGTACTTGTGAGCCACGGGATTTATCAATGCGAAATAATACATATAACTCAGCACGAAACACCCAGGTCCAAAATCGTTGACCATTGCATTTGTGACCGGTCTCATCCACATTCAATTTTGTTTCTAATGGTAGGTGATCGAGCAGCTGCGTATAGGGTTGATCGAGTGAAATACTAACTTTTTGGATGCATTTTGCCAAATAACCTCGACTTACCGGAATGCCAATAATATCACGCAAAAACTTACGTAGCGTGGAAAAAGACGCGTGACAAACATGTTTCATATAGGCTACCAATGCGGTAAGTTCTTCATCAAATAAACCACCCTTGATCTCTTCATTAGGAATCCTGGCATAATGAACTTCCTCACAATGGCAGCAATAAAAAGGGTGGGCCTGGTATTCCGTAACTTCAAAATGTATGGGCTTTAATTTTATTTGTTGCAATACACGAGGCGCATCTGGCAATAAAAAAATATCAGAACTTGCACAATGCGGGCAGTCAACCAATCCGTACCCCTGTCGATGATTCACTTCATCAGGAGGAAAAGGTCGTCTTTCATGCTTGGTATGCCCAGGTTGACCGCCTATGTTTTTCTTTTCTGTCGTTGTTTTGTCGGTCGTTTTTGGTGGTTTCTTTGTAATATCTGAGGAAGGCGGTTTGTGGGACGTAGATGAGTCTTTAGATAATTTGGCAATCGCTTCGCTCAGCGTCTGATGTTGCTTTTCTAACTCTTCTATTCTGGAATGTAAGCGACACAATACTTCTACAGTAGCTTCTTTGCCTGCTTCGTAAATTGCTTCTGCTTCTTGCTTACTAATCACCGGCGTATCCTTACGCTAATTTTTCATCTGTAAAAAATAGCAGCTATTTGATTAAATTGCAAATTCTGGTTTATGCTGTGAACGGTTACGTTTATCCATACCAGTCATTCCCCACACATAACTCATTGTGCTACTCAATTCGTTATGTTTTACTGAGTGCTTAGCACCCCACCGTTGCCAGTGACGCACCCTCAGTGTGGAGACAAGTGACACTACACTATGGTTGTATATTTCCTCCTTTTAATTACAACAGTAGAAATTAGCAACTTAACGTCTCAATAACGCCTAACGTAACCAGCCAACTAAACTGACTTTACTCCCCGAAAATCTCCCATTTTCAACGATAAGCCCAAGTAAAGGTTAGATTTTCTGATATTTTTTATTTTCATAGTGTAGCCATGCAATATGAATAATAATAGCTTGTATTAATGTATATATGCGCCTATACTTAGCCATGCACACGATTCATGGCAGTCTACATCTCGAAATACAAACCTCACGTAAAAGTCCCGTGGGTATTCTTCGCACCACCTTTCGCAGAAATGGCAAAATGCAACATACCCAGCATGGTCGAATCACAGGCTGCTCGGTCGAACAACTCAAACTACTTCAGCTCGCTTTTCGTGAACAAGTACTTCCTGCCGATGATCCTCAAGCCTTTCAGATACTCAACAGCAGGGAGTATGGTGCCAGCTACGCAATCCTGACGATTGCAAAACAACTTGGACTGGATAAGGTGCTCTACTCACGACCTGAGGCTTGGGTGAGCAGTTTGCTGGCGATGATCGTTGGGCGCCTTGTTTACGCAGGCAGTAAGCTTTCGCTGTGTAATCATCATGCCAACACGGCACTGTGGGAGATTTGCGGTATTGAGGGCAAGCCCGATGTCGATACCCACTGCTACGAGCCAATGGATAAGCTGCTTAAGCGCCAAAGCGCGATCCAGAAAAAACTGGCCCAACAGCATTTAAAATCGGGCCACTTAGTGCTTTATGATATTACCAGCATCTATTTTGAGGGGGAGTACAAAGACAGCGAGCTTGTGAGATTTGGTTACAATCGAGACCGTAAAAAGGGGGTTGAGCAGGTTGTGGTCGGGTTAATTTGCAATGAGCAAGGCTGCCCTGTTGGTGTGGAGGTCTATTCAGGCAACACCAAAGATGAGACCACGGTCTTAGATAAAATCCAAGAGATCAAAAAGCAATATGGCATAGAGAAGATCATCTTTGTGGGTGATCGCGGTATGGTGACGCAAAACAATATCAATGCGCTTAAAGACGAAGAAGGCTTGCAGATGATTGGTGCCTTAACGCATGGCGAGATGATCAAGCTGCTCAAAGAGAAAGTGATTGAGCTAGACTTGTTTGACGAACAGAAAATCAATGAAGTGATCGACCCATCGAATCCCATGCAACGTTATTGTTTATGCCGCAACCCAGCAACTGCGCAGCGAGAAGGTAAGACTCGAGAACGACTTTTGGCGCTGACAGAGGCAGGTTTAGGGGAGATTGCGGCATACAAACGAAAGACTACCCCTGAAAAATTAGGTGCGCGTGTTGGCAAGATGTTAGCCAAATACAAAATGGGCAAATTTATTGACTGGTCGATTGAGGCCGATGAATGCAATATAACATCTCAACAACATCGATTAATCTGGTCTGTCAAGACAGAAAAAGTCGCTCATGAAAAACGTTTTGATGGCTGCTACATCATCAGAACGGATGTCAACAAAACGCAAATGAATGCAACGGAAGTGGTTGGTGCCTATAAGAGCCTAACCTTTGTAGAGCGCGCTTTTCGCAATCTTAAAACCGTTCAGCTGGAAGTGCGGCCTGTTTACCATAAAGCCGACGATCGCATTCGCGCCCACATCTTCCTATGTATGCTGGCCTATTACCTACAGTGGCATATGGAAGAGCGTCTGGCGCCACTTTTTGCCGAAGATGGCGAAGGCGAAAACAGGCGCTGGACATTTCGCGGTGTGATCGATTGTTTGGCGCAGATTACACGTAACAAGGTGAGCGTTAGCGGTGCCACGTTTTTTCAAAACAGCACACCAACAGAGGAGCAGAAAAAGATCCTGGAATTGCTAGCTGTAGACATGTAGCCACGCATGTGAAATTTAGAATTGGCATTTAGTTCTTATTGAACAATGGGTTATGTCAACATGTTACGGGTAAAGTCAGGCTAGAAACCTTTGTTGATCCGGATAGATATCAAGGCATCATTTATCGCGCATCAAATTGGATTTTAGTCGGATCAACTAAAGGGTATCAGCGAATTAA